>NZ_JBIRYJ010000004.1:0-672240 GCF_044389785.1 Streptomyces sp. NPDC019443 | reverse complement strand
GGTTGATAGGCCAGATGTGGAAGCCGGGCAACCGGTGAAGCTGACTGGTACTAATAGGCCGAGGGCTTGTCCTCAGTTGCTCGCGTCCACTGTGTCAGTTCTGAAGTAACGAACTGTCGAGGCCCCATGGCCGGGGTTCCGGATCGATATCTTCATAGAGTTTCGGTGGTCATTGCGTTAGGGAAACGCCCGGTTACATTCCGAACCCGGAAGCTAAGCCTTTCAGCGCCGATGGTACTGCAGGGGGGACCCTGTGGGAGAGTAGGACGCCGCCGAACAATTTTTAGCCTCAGTCCCCGGACCTTGTCCGGGGACTGAGGCATTTTTGCGTTCAGAACCGCATTGCTCAGAGCTGCGTGACGCGGTCAGTATCGGGAGATGGACTATGTCATTCGACCCGTACTCGCGGAGGAGTGGGCCAAGGCCCGGGAGATCCGGCTCGCCGCCCTGCGGGATCCCGCCGCACCCATCGCCTTCCTGGAGACGTACGAGCAGGCCATCGAGCGGCCCGACGGATTTTGGCAGGAGCGCACGTCCAGAGCTGCCGAGGGGGTCGTGGGGCGGCAGTTCATCGCCGAGGCGACGGACGGGCAGTGGGCAGGCACGGTCACCGTGCTGGTCGAGCGGCCGGCGGGCGAGGTGCGGTTCGGGGAGGCGGCGAAGGTCGACCAGACGCATGTGGTCGCGGTGTTCGTACGGCCCGAGGCACGTGGTTCGGGTGTCGCGGAGGCGCTGTTCCGGGCGGCCATGGAGTGGTCTTGGGGGTTGGCCGGGCCGCCGGTGCAGCGGGTGCGGCTCTATGTGCACGAGCGCAATGCGCGGGCCGCGGCGTTCTACCGGCGGATGGGGTTCGTGGCGAGTGGGGACGCCGTGGCCGTGCCGGGTGATTCCGCGGCGCGGGAGCTGGAACTCGAGGTCCTGCGTTAGAGGGCTTCAGGTCCGTTTGCGCTACTGGCCGAGTGGCTCGGGCCAGCGGGCGCGCGCCTGTTCGGCGGAGCGGAGCAGGACCAGGGTCGGCAGTCCCTGGTCCTGACCGGTGGCCAGCAGCTCCGGAAGCCGAGGAAGCGGAGCCACGGCGGCGACGTCGTCCAGGACGAGCGTCATTGGTGGGTCGAGCCGACCGTCGGATGACCGTGCGGCCATGCGGCGGCCGTGCTCGACCACGTCTGAGGCCAGTGCGGTGAGCAGAGGCATTGCGCCGGGGTGGGTTCGGGGGTCCTCAATGGGCTCCCCAACCAGGTAGAGCGTGCCCCCTTCGTCGACAAAAGATTCCAGGGTGAGCGAATCCGTTCGGTTCGGGGTACAGGCCTCGCGGATGTGGATCGAGGAGAGGGCGGAGAGGGCGCGTACCACCAACTGCTGGGCGATCTCCCGGCGTTCGGGGTGCGCGGTGAGCGCGGACTCGAGGAGGCCGGCGAGTCCGGCGGTGGCTTTGGGATGCGTACGGAGGATTCGTACGGCGTCATGGGCGCCGCCGCCGAGCGCCCAGCGGTGGAGCTGTTTGAACGGGCGTCCGTCCACGGCGGCGGCGTGCAGCCAGCAGCGCAGGAGTGTTTCGGCGGTGTCGGCCATGGCCGCGTCGAGGAGGGCGCGCGGGCGTACGGGGGCGAGGAGGGCCGTGGCGCGTGCCTGGGCGGTGGCGGGGTCTTCGCAGTGTGCGATGGGGGACCAGTGGAGGCGGGCGGGGGTGTCGCAGAGGTGCCCGGGGTCGTAGACGAGGACGGGGCCGAGCTTGGCCCGGGCGTCTTTGGTCTCGGCCCACACGGTGGGGTCGGAGGTGACGACGAGGGCGGGGCCGTCGGCGTCGAGGACGGCCTGGACGGTGGTGGGGCGACGGGTGGCGGGGTCGCCGTAGAGGAGGCGGGGGGTGCGGGGCGCGGGGATGG
The DNA here is from genome assembly GCF_044389785.1 of Streptomyces sp. NPDC019443. Lineage (NCBI taxonomy): Bacteria > Bacillati > Actinomycetota > Actinomycetes > Kitasatosporales > Streptomycetaceae > Streptomyces > Streptomyces sp. NPDC019443. The sequence continues at coordinate 670,354 of NZ_JBIRYJ010000004.1, read as the reverse complement.
AGGTTTCCCACCCGCCGGCCCCTTGCCCCGCAAGGGGGTTGCGGCCTGCGGCCCCCGCGGGGCTGGTTTCCCAGCTGCCCCCTGCTTGGGGGGCCGCAACCTGCGGTTGGGGGTGGCCGTTACCCGGCCGCGCCGGGTCGGGGCCGTGGGTGGGGTTGAGGTCCCGCACGCCCGCGCCTTGCCCCGCAAGGGGGTTGGGGGCTGCGGCTGTGCCGCTGCCCGTGGGGGTTGCCTCGACCGGCTGCGCCGGGTTCGGGCCGGCGGCCTCGCCATGGCCCGCCGGGGTGGTTTCCCAGCCGCCCGTGGCCTGTTCCCCGCCCCGGTCGGGTCCCGTCTCCAAGCGCCTGCCCGACGCAGCACCGCTCCCCTTCCCCGCCGCACCCCGCACTCGCCCCGCGCGGACTGCTCGCCAGCGGGCCAGTGTGCCCAGGGTGAATACCGTCAGCACGACCAGGACCATCAACTCACCGATCGCCAGGCCCCAGAACAGGCCGTAGCCCGAAAGCTCCGCGGTCGGTGTCTGTGGCCACGCCGCCGGGAGGTCGTGGGGGTTCGACGCCAGCGCGCGCATCGCCAACGGCGTGTTGGTGAAGGTGACGCCCTTCGGCCACGCACCGCGCGCCAGTACGCCCGCCAGACCCGTTGCCGTCCAGACCAGCAGCGTCAGGCCGAGCAGGAAGCCGAGCAGGCCCACCAACAGGCCGTCCGGGATGCCGCGTTCGTCCTCGGGCCGGTGGTGACGGTTGCGCATGTCATGCCACCGTCGACTCGGAGGACGCGCCCAGTTGCTGCTGCTCGATGAGGGCCGCGCGCTGCTCCGCCTCCCACTCCGCGGCCGCTACGTCCTCGGGCAGCGCGGGCCCCGAGGATTCCGTCATCGCCCGGTCCGTGAAGACCAGTGGTCGCTCCGCCTCCGTCACCAGGTGTTTGACCACCTGGACATTGCCGTTGACGTCCCAGACCGCGATGCCGGGAGTGAGCGTAGGAATGATTTCGACCGCCCACCGCGGCAGGCCCAGCACTCGCCCCGTCGCTCTCGCCTCGTCCGCCTTCTGCGCGTAGATCGTCCGTGTCGACGCCATCTTCAGGATCGCCGCCGCCTCCCGGGCCGCCGCGCCGTCGACCACGTCCGAGAGGTGGTGAACCACGGCCACGAAGGAAAGGCCAAGGCGGCGGCCGAACTTCAGCAGGCGCTGGAAGAGCTGGGCGACGAACGGGCTGTTGATGATGTGCCAGGCCTCCTCGACCAGGAAGATCCGTTTCTTCCGGTCGGGACGGATCCAGGTGTGCTCCAGCCACACACCCACGATCGCCATCAGGATCGGCATGGCGATGGAGTTGCGGTCGATGTGGGAGAGATCGAAAACGATCAGAGGCGCGTCGAGGTCGATCCCGACCGTCGTCGGGCCGTCGAACATGCCCCGCAGGTCACCGTCGACCAGCCGGTCCAGCACCAGCGCCACGTCCAGACCCCACGCGCGTACGTCGTCTATGTCGACGTTCATCGCCTCGGCGGACTCCGGCTCGGGGTGCCGCAGCTGGTCCACGATGTCGGTCAGCACCGGCTGCCGGTCGACGATCGTCTCGTTGACGTACGCATGCGCCACCTTCAGCGCGAACCCGGACCGCTCGTCCAGGCCGTGCCCCATGGCGACCTCGATGATGGTCCTCAAGAGCGCGAGCTGGCCTGTCGTGGTGATCGCCGGGTCCAGCGGGTTCAAACGGATCCCGCCGTCCAGCGCCGTCATCGGGTCGAGCCGGATGGGGGTTATCCCCAGCTCCTGGGCGACGAGATTCCACTCGCCGACCCCGTCCTCGCCCTGCGCGTCCAGCACCACCACCTGGCGGTCGCGGAAGCGCAACTGCCGCAGCACGTACGTCTTCTCCAGCGCCGACTTGCCGTTCCCGGACTCGCCGAGTACGAGCCAGTGAGGCGCCGGCAGCTGCTGGCCGTACAGCTGGAAGGGGTCGTAGATATAGCCCTTTCCGCTGTACACCTCGCGGCCGATGATCACGCCCGAGTCGCCGAGGCCCGGCGCGGCGGTGGGCAGGTAGACGGCCTGTGCCTGGCCGGTGGACGTACGCACCGGAAGCCGGGTCGTCTCAACCTTCCCGAACAGGAAGGAGGTGAAGGCATCCGTGAAGACGGACAGCGGATCTCGCATGGCGGAGTGCCCTCTCGTCAGCGTCGGATGCCGGTCGCGAACGGCAAGGTGTTCACAAAGGCACGGTGGTGCTCGCGGTCGCACCACTCCAGCTTCAGATACGACTTGCCGGCCGAGGCTCTGATCGTCCGCTTGTCGCGGGCCAACGCCTCCGGCGACCGCGAAGACACTGTGATGTACCCGACAAGGTTCACCCCCGCCGCACCGCTGGCGAGATCTTCACCCCTCTGGTCGAGTCGCCCGTGCGCGGCGATGTCGCGCGGGTCGACGGTCCGGTTCATCTTGGCGGCGCGGCTGGCGTCCGCCTCGTCGTTGGTCTTCTCGGTCAGCATCCGCTCGATGGCGACCTCGGTGGGCTCCAGATCCATGCAGACCGCGACCGTACGGATCACATCGGGGGTGTGGACGAGCAGCGGCGCAAGGAAGTTGACGCCGACCGGGGTCATCGGCCACTCCTTCACCCAGGCGGTGGAGTGGCACCAGGGCGCGCGGGTGGACGACTCGCGGGTCTTCGCCTGGAGGTAGGTGGGCTCCATGGCGTCCAGCTCGGCGGGCCAGGCGTTGCGTTTCGTCATCGCCTGGATGTGGTCGATGGGGTGGTCGGGGTCGTACATCGAGTGGACGAGGGAGGCGAGCCGGCCCTGTCCGAGCGGCTGGCGGACCCGGATGTCGGCCTCGGCGAGGCGCGCGCAGATGTCCGTGAGCTCGCGGGCCATGACGACGGCGAGGCCCGCGTCCTTGTCGAGCTTCCGTGAGTTGGAACCTGTGGCGTGGCGGGCGGCACGGGCCATGGCGTGCGCCTCGGCGGCCAGCTCGCGGGTGTAGTGCATGCAGGCGACGAGGTACGCGCGGTGCTGCTCGCTGGAGGTGGAGACCATCGACTGGAGCTGGTCGTACGAGTCGCGCAGCCAGCCGGGCGACTGCTGGTCGCCGCGCTGGGCGACGTCCTTGGCGTGCGCGTCGGGGTCGGCGGGCAGCGTACGGGCCAGAATCTGAAGACGGGTCACAAAGCCGTCGCCGTTGGCCACATGCTTCAGCAGCGTGCCGAAGCGGTCGACGAGGGCCTCCTGGTCCTCGCTGTCGCGCAGTCCGACGCCCGGGCCCTCGATCTCGATGGCGGCGGTGACCGTACGGCGGTCGGCGTGCAGCAGCACGGCGATCTCGTCCGGGCCGAAGGGGGCCGCGAGCCAGTTGATCCGGCCGATGCCCGGGGGCGGGCCGACCTCGATCTCACGGCCGTCGAGCCGGATCCCGGCCTCGGCGGCGGTGGAGCGGTAGAGGGTGCCGCTGCGCAGGGTGCGCTTGTAACTGCGGTTGATCTCGAACCACTTGTAGAAGGTGCGGTGTTTGTACGGGACGTACACGGCGGCGAGGGCGAGGAGCGGGAAGCCCATCAGGAGCACGATCCGCAGGGACAGGACGGGGACCAGCAGCCCGCTCATCATGCCGAGGAACGCGCCGGCGATGATCAGCGCGATCTCGCCGGTCTCGCGGTTCTTGCCGACGATCGCGTTCGGCCGGGCCCGGCCGATGAGATACGTGCGGCGGGGCGTGATCGGATGGGACTGGGTGGTCAACGCCCTCCACCTCCTGTGCTCTTGCGGTTGCTGTGCGGGGTGCTGGTGCCGGGCGTGCTGCTACGGGGCGGGGGCGCGGCGGGTGCAGATCCGCCGCCCCCGCTCCCGCCGCCCGAGCCGGGGTTGCGGCTGCTGTGCGCGGCGACGCCTCCGCTGAGGGGGTTGGCCGGGCGTGGGGCGCTGCCGTTGCTCTCACCGCCGCCGCTCTGGTTGCCGCGGCTGCTGTGGGTCTTGATCCCTTGCGAGACGAGGGCGGCGGGGGAGCTGATGACGGCGGCTGCGGCGTTCTCGGCGCCGTTCTGCAGGCGGTTGTTGCGGGAGGCGGCGATCTCGTCGCCGAAGCCGGGGACGAAGCGGTAGATCATCGCGGAGGCGAAGATGGCGAGCAGGATGATCGCGAGTCCGGAGACGACGGCGGAGAAGGAGTCGGGGCCCTTGTCCGCGGCGAGGGCGCCGGCGAGTCCGAGGACGATGACGATGACCGGCTTGACCAGGATGACGGCGATCATGATCCCGGCCCAGCGGCGTACGTGCCCCCACATGTTCTTGTCGACGAGTCCGGCGTAGACGACGACGCCGAGGAGGGCGCCGACGTAGAGGAGGACGGCGCGGACGAAGAGCTCGAGGTAGAGGACGCCGGCGGCGAGAACGGTGACGAGCGAGACGACGATCAGCATGATCGGTCCGCCGCCGATGCTGTCGCCCTTCTGGAGGGCCTCCTTGAAACTCCCGAAGAAGACGTCGGTCTGCTGGCCGGTGCCGGAGGCGATGACCTCGGTGACGGCGTCGGTGGCGGAGACGAGGGTGTAGAGGATCAGTGGCGTGAAGGCGGAGGCGAGGACGGTGAGCCATAGGAAGCCGACGGCTTCGCCGATGGCGGTGGTGAGGGGGACGCCGCGGATGGCGCGCTTGGCGACGGCGAGGAGCCAGAGGATGAGGGTGAGGATGGTGGCGGCGGCGAAGACGATGGCGTAGCGGGCGAGGAAGGCGGAGTTGGTGAAGTCGACCTCGGCGGTGGACTTCACGGCGTTGGAGAGGACGTCGACGATTTTCACGGCGGCGTCGGCGCAGCCGCGGGCGAGGGAGGCGAGGGGGTCCAGGGCGGTGGTGGGGTCGGGGGGGCCGGTGCGGGCGGCGCCGCCGGGGTCGCCGTTGTCGCAGTAGTCCCGCGCGGGGCCGCGAATCAGGTCGCAGGGGTCATTGCTCTTGCTGGGAGTCGGCGTCGGTGTTGGGGCAGCGAAGGCGTGCGCCGACAGGAGCACGGCAGCTGTCTGGATACCTGTGACTGCGGCGACGATCGAGAGGGCACGGCGGCGGCTATCGGGCATACGTGAACCCTCCGAACTGTTGCACGGCGTCGGCCATCTCCTTGGCGCCGGAAGCGGCTTGGTCACGGCCGACGGGTACGGGTCCGTCCTTCTGGGTGAAGTCGGTGATCTTCCAGTCCCCGCCGACCCACTTCAGCGCAAAGGTGTTCGTGTACCAGCTCTCGGAGACGGGGTTCTGGGAACCCTCGCCCGCCAGCCCAAAGAGCGCCGAGTACCAGACGGAGACGCTCACGGTTTCGCCGGTGAAGCTTTCGACCTTCGACCCCACGGGATTGAACCGCGAGATAAAGGTCATCCCAGCCGGGGCAGTGCCGTCAGGCTTCAGCCCGATGCCGGTGAGGAACTTCTCGCCGGCATACACCTTGTCGAGGTCACCCCGTCGTGCGGCGGCGATGTCGGGTGCGTACACGGCACTCACGATCTGGTCACGGCGAGCCTTGTTGTACATACCGTCAGAACCGAGCGCCACCAGGTAGTTGGCGGCCGCGCTCTGCGCCCCCTGCTCGTCCTTGGCGAACCCCGACGGAATCGCCCCGTTCTTCCCCGTCACCGGCCGCACCCCCGTCGCCGCCGTCGGTGCCGTCCCCGTGCCCTTCGCGTCGGTCGTTGACGAGTTGTCGTCGCCCCCGCCCTGGTTCGCGAACGCGATAGCCGCGATCAGCAGCACCACGACGCCCACCACCGTGATCAGGGAGCGTGAGCTCCGCACCGGTCTGCGCGCGCCGCCGTAGATGTCCGTGTCGCCGCCGCCCGGCAGACGCGTACGCGTCTGGCCCGTGCCGCCGAAGCCCTCGTCCGTGCGGCCGCCCGGCTCGCCGCCGTAGCCGTGCTCGTCACCGAGGCTCATCTCGCGTATGCCCCCTCAACCGTTCGCAGTTCCACGTCGTACGACACGTAGTACGACGGTAGTCGTGCTGCTTCCCGCGCGGGCGCGGTGTGGTGACTCGACATCAGGGAGACGCAACCTCAAAGGGTGGGCCGGGCACGCTCGGAGAGGACGGACGGGCGGGTCAGACAGCCATCCCGTACACGATGGTGAACAAGGTCCCCAGTGACCCGATGATGAAGACGCCGGTCAGCCCGGCGACGATCAGGCCCTTGCCCTGCTCGGCGCTGAAGGTGTCGCGAAGTGCCGTCGCGCCGATGCGCTGTTTGGCCGCGCCCCAGATCGCGATGCCGAGGCAGAGGAGGATGGCAATGGCCATCACCACCTCGATCATTACTCGTGCCTCGTTCCCCAGGCTCCCGAAAGGCCCCCAGTTCGGGGCGATTCCGCCGATGATGGTGGTGATGTCGCCCTTTTCGGCTGCCAGGATCATGTAACTCACCGCCCCTGTTGGGTTGTTCAGTGCCCCTGCCCCTCGGCACGGGCCGTCGTTCTATCTTCGCTGATGAAATCGCCCGCGTAAGCCGACTTGGCGGGTCTCTTTACCCGATCTCCGCACGTATGACCGATCTCACCATCCTGACCTGCGGCGGCGTGGACCGGTTCGGCGCTATGAGTACCTATCGTCACTCTGTGTATCACGGGGGGTGACTCCGGGCAATAACTGTCGTTGTGCCACCTTTGGGGGCGCTGCACGCTGTCTCGTCCTGGTCGTGCCCCGTCCGAGGGCACGGTCAGGAAGGCGGCGACAACAACGCCCACCCGGAGTTCCGCCGAACGCTGCACTCGCTCCTCCGTGGCGGCGAGGAGCGCCATGCGTTCCCGGAGGGCAGTTGCCGGAGAGAGCTGGACGGGTGCACCACGATTCGAGAACCCTGCCGCGGGAAAACTGATGACCAGGATGCTCATCAACGGGGGGACTGCGGACCAGGGTGCGCGTAGACGTCAGCTCCGCCGCCGGACAGAACCTACTACCCGGACCCGTGACAGCGGCTGCTCGAGTAGTTGTACCTACGGCTACTTGAGCGGTCTGACGCACGCCGTCACCCAGGGGTGGCGACTAGTTTTGTGGCTATGAAGCGCGATCAGCAGCACAGGGTGTGGCCGGACCGGACTTCCGTCGCCGGAGGCGGCGCCACCTGGTCGGTGTCCAAGGTGCTCGGTGTGGTGGTCGGGCTCCTGGTGGCCGTGGTTGTCCTCCCGTATGTGTTTGGCGCCGTCGTACCGGGGATGGCGGGGGCGGCGGACGCGCGGGCGAAGGCCGCTCCCAGTCTCACCTCTGGTGGCAGTTACGGCTCGCCGCTCGCCCCGGACGGCACGGCCCGGTACAACGACGGCGTGCGGGCCAAGGTGAGCCCCGCCCACCGGATCGCCCCAGTGCCCAACGACGACCGGCGGGAGCCCGGCGACCTGACGTACGAGTTCGCGGTGACGTACATCAACGGCTCGGACAAGGTGTTCGACGTGGACGCCTACGAAGAGGTCGAAGCAGGCTACGGCATGGATGCGGTCATGGCCGAGCCGGCCATCGACGGGAAGGCACCCCGCTCGGGGGAGGATTGGTTCCCCGAGAGCCTGGCGCCGGGCGAGCGTGTGACCGTACCCCTTCGTTTCAATGTCCCCGCGGGCACGAAGTTCCTGACCTTCGAGACCAGCGTCTCGGAGGGCTACCGCGACCTTGCCATCTGGAAACTCCCCCTACCCTAGGTCCGTTCTCAACCGGTGAAAGTGGACGCCGTAAGACGAGGGCGGCGGCGTCCGGCCCTTCGGCGAAGTGGTCGAACTCGCCCGCGCGTACGCCGAGGACAAGGGCGTCCCGTTCCTCTGCGCGTGGCCACTATGGTGCCAGGCACTGATCTCTTGGAGGCGGACCAGGCTCCCATCCCTGTGGGCGATGTCGATCCCGGGGCGGACTCGCGCGCGGCGCGTTCCCTTGAGGCTCCGCACGACGTCCGCGAAGTTCTGTGGGTGGTGAGCCTGACGCGCCGGGGTCCGAGCGCTCAGTGAGTTTGACGGCGTCCGCTGTCGCGGCGATGTCTACGCCTGGTCAGCTGTCCCGAGGCCGCCAGCAGATCCCATCAATATGACGCTTTCGGACTTCCCCAGCCCATTCCTGGCCCGATTGCCCGTCCGAATCGATCACCGTCGGCTGGCGACCGCGATAACGGGCGTCAGGGGGTGACGGGTCTCTGCTCGTCGAGCTCCGCGAAGTGGTCGAATTCGCCGGCCTGTACGCCGAGGACGAAGGCGTCACACTTCTTACGGGCCGTGGTGACGACGTTCAGCGCGGGAGGCGGGCGCGGGCTGCACCTCGTTCAGCCCTGCGCCGACAGCTGGGGCGCGCACCCGCTCAAGTGCGGCGGGAAACGGCTCTGGTCGAGTGCCGAGGCGAGGGGCGCGGTCGGCCCAGGTGAGGGGCTCGATCCGGGAGCAGTATTACGTGGTACGCGTATTACGGAATACAGTCGCGGTTCTATGGCAGGAGGTGCTCAATGTCCACCCAGGGCGGTGCCGACAAGGTAATGGTGGAAATGCTCTGGCTGGGAGCGAGGCGGTTGCTCCGGACCGGTACGCCTCCGGGCGGACTGCCCGGCCAGGGTGGCAAAACCGTCCGCCTCAACGCCAGTCGGCCTACGCAGAGTTGGATATCTTGGACGGTGTGACCGACAACGCGCACTTACGGGCCAGGATCGACACCTCGCGCCCCCACACCGCCCGTATCTGGAACTACTGGACCGGCGGCAAGGACAACTACCTCGTCGACCGCGAAGCCGGGGACCAGATTCGCCAGCTCCACCCCGGCATCGTCGACTACGCCCTCGCCGACCGGCTGTTCCTGGGGCGGGCCGTGCATCATCTGGCCGCGGATGTCGGCATCCGGCAGTTCCTCGACATCGGGACCGGGCTGCCCAGCGCCAACAACACCCATGAGGTGGCTCAGCGGGCGGCGCCCGAGGCGCGGATCGTGTACGTGGACAACGACCCTCTCGTCCTCGCGCAGGCCCGCGCTCTGCTCGTCGGTACGCCCGAGGGGCGGACCGACTACCTCGATGCCGATCTGCGCGACGTCGAGACCGTCCTGGAACGCGCCGCCGCCACGCTCGACTTCTCGCGGCCCGTCGCGCTGATGCTGCTCGGGGTGGTGATCTTCATCGAGGACGACGAGGAGTCGTACGGAATCGTCCGCCGCCTCATGGACGCGCTGCCCGCCGGGAGTCATCTCGTTCTCTCCCACACCATCACCAGCCCGGCGATGCCCGATGTGGACGCCGCCGTCGCGTTCTGGAACGAGCACGGCACGCCCCGGCTCACACAGCGCACCCCGCAGGAGCTGACGCGGTACTTCGACGGGCTCGACATGCTGGAGCCCGGTCTGGTGTCGTGTTCGCGCTGGCGGCCTGAGGCGGCCGGTGGCGAAGAGCCCGACGAGGTCGCCATGTTCGGCGGCGTCGGGCGCAAGTCGTAGAACGTAGACGGCAGGACGCGAACCGTAGAACGCGAACCGTAGAACGCAAACCGTAGGACGCGAACCGTAGGCGCGGGCCGAAGCCCGTTGGAACGCGGCCCGGATGGGAGAGGGTTGAGGGCGTGCGAAAAGTCTGGATGGCCAGTGGGGTCGGGATCGGGCTCTGTCTGGGCTTCGTCGCGCTGCTCGTCGTCGGGACCTACTCCGCGGCCGCCGGGCTCATGGGCGCGAACGGCAGCGGCGGGCGGGCGGTCGGGCTTGCCAAGGGAGCCGTGCCCGCGCTCTATCAGCCGCTCGTACAGAAGTGGGGCAACCTCTGCCCGGCCATCAACCCCGCGCTGCTCGCCGCTCAGCTGTACCAGGAGAGCGGCTGGAACCCCAGAGCGCAGAGCCCGGCCGCGGCCCAGGGCATCGCGCAGTTCATCCCCGGTACCTGGGCGACGCACGGCGTCGACGGGGACAAGGACGGGGACCGTGACGTCTGGGATCCGGCGGACGCGATTCCGTCTGCCGCCTCGTACGACTGTGAATTGGCCGGGTACGTCAAAAAGGCGCCCGGCGACCCGACCGACAACATGCTCGCCGCGTACAACGCGGGCGCGTACGCCGTCATCAAGTACGGCGGCGTCCCTCCGTACCGCGAGACGCAGAACTACGTGAAGGTCATCCGCACCCTGGAGAAGAGCTTCGCCCGGCCCGTCGGAAGGGTCGAGCCGTCGCGGCAGGCGGCCGGCGCGATCTACTTCGCGCAGCAGAGGCTGGGCACGAAGTACCTGTGGGGCGGCAACGGCACCCCTGAGCAGGGTGGACGTTTCGACTGTTCCGGGCTGACCCAGGCCGCGTACCGGACGGTGGGTATCGAGCTGCCTCGGGTCGCGAACGATCAGTACAACGCCGGTCCACATCCCTCGCGCGACGAACTGCTCCCCGGCGACCTGGTCTTCTTCTCGGACGACCTCACCAACTCGCGGGCGATCCGGCACGTCGGGCTCTATGTCGGCGGTGGGTACATGATCAACGCGCCGTACACCGGAGCTGTGATCCGCTTCGACAAGATCGACACCCCGGACTACTTCGGCGCGACGAGAGTCACCGAGGATGGCGCGAAAGCGCTGCCCACGCACCTCCCCGAAGCATGACGAATTGCTGTACGTGGCCGGAACTCTCCGCTAAGCCAAGGCCCTGAGCTGCGACGATGTGTCACTCTTCGATAACGTCATGGTGATCGTTCGGTGGAGAGTGGAACGTACACAGGGAACAGGCCGTTCCCTGGACAGGGACAGCGGCACTGACCATGCAGCAGACACCGTAATGACCGCGGGGGTTGGTAGAGGCGGCGCACTCGGCACGTGCGCCGCGCCAGGCGACAAGGCAAGGGGCCGCAGCAGATGGCTGGACTCGCGTCGGACGGTTTGAACCCCGATCTCAGCCTGCTCCGCGACATCAACGGCCTGGCCAAGGACGCCCCGTCGTGGCTCGACCGCACCATGCAGTTCACCGGCGAGTACGGAATCATGCTCGCGATGGTCCTGGTGGTGCTCTGGTGCTGGTGGAGTGTGCGCCGGCGCGGCACCGCCGAGGACTCGGTCGTGGCGGTCGCCGGACTGATCTGGGCGCCGCTGGCCGCCGGGATCGCGCTGCTGGTCAACATTCCGATCCGCGGCTTCGTGGAGCGACCGCGGCCGTTCGTGGACCACCGGGGCATCGAGGTCCTGGTGGCCGGCAAGACCGACTACTCCTTCGTCAGCGACCACGCCACGATGGCGATGGCACTCGCGGCCGGACTCTTCGTCGCACACCGGAAATTCGGCTTCGCCGCGATCGGCCTGGCGCTGGCGGAGGGCTTCTGCCGGGTCTACATGGGCGTGCACTACCCCTCCGACGTGGTCGGCGGCTTCGCGCTCGGCACGGCGGTGGCCCTGCTGCTCGCGCCCCTCGCGCTGGCGCTCCTTACGCCGCTGGTGTCGGCGGCCGCCGGATCGGACCGGACCGGCAGGCTCGTACGGTCGAGGCGGGTGCCCGCTGCCGGTTCGGCGGACCGGCACGAGACGCTCGACATTCCGGAGCCGAGTACCGAGGGGTCAGGGGCCGGGGAGAACGATCTCGCGGCCTGACGCCACCGGCACGCCCGGGGCCGCACGGGCCGTAGGGCCGCCCGGCTGCATGGCTGCACGAGCTGCCGCGCCCCGCACAGCCGCGTCGGCCGCGCGAACCGAACGTCCTACAGCGCCTGCGGGAAGTTGAAGAGCCTGTTCGGGTCGTACTGCTTCTTCAGCCGGGCGAGGCGGTCCGCGGCCGGCCCGTAGTAGGCCTGGCGCCAGTTGGTCAGCGTGGGATCGACGTAGTTCTGGTAGGCGGCCCCGGACGCGTAGCGGCGCATCGACGCATGGGTGTTTTTCAGCCACGCCTGCTGGGCGGAGCCCGGGGTGCCGGGACGCCACGCTCCGATGTACTGGGCGAGCACCCTGGACCGCCGGTGCACGAACGACGTCGCCAGCGGGTCAACCCGGTTGATCGCCCCGCCGAGCGCGGTCAGCGCGATGGAGCCGCCGCCCCCGCCCTGGCCGGGCGTGATCCGGGTGAACGCCTCGGTCGCGGCGATCAGCGTGCGCAGCCCGGCCGGTGAGAGCTCGCGGTCGAAGAAGTCGGAGGCCGCCGCGTACGTCTCACGCTGGAGCGCGCCCTGTTTCGTACGGCCCGGAGTGGTGCCGGGCAGATGGCACTGGGCCTGGCTGAGAGTGGAGCAGCCCGCGTAGCCGAGCATCGCGTCCTGGTAACTGCGGCGGCGCACCGAGACCGAGCGGGCGGGCGAGCCGACCCGGTCGGCGAGGCGGTCGAGTGCGTTGCGCAGGTCGCTCTCGCTGCCGAGTGAGAACGCGGCGACCGAGAGCGTGGGCGTGCGGCCGCCGGGACCGGCCGCGAGATGCGCCGACGACCAGATCTCGTCCGGCTGGGCAGGTCCCCACTTCTGCCAGGCGGCGAGGACGGCCGCGGCCTTCGACCAGGGCCAGGTGAGATAGGCGGTGACGGACGGCGGCGTGGGATGCGTACGGAAACGGAGCCGGGTCACCACGCCGAAGTTGCCGTTGCCCGCGCCGCGCAGCGCCCAGAACAGCTCCTTGTTCTCCTTCGCGCTCGTGGTCAGCACCTTGCCGTCGGCCGTGACGATGGTCGCGGAGGTGAGGCTGTCGCAGGTCAGACCGTACGCACGGGAGGTGACGCCGTGCCCGCCGCCGAGGGTGAGCCCGGACACGCCGACCGAGGGGCAGGAGCCCCCGGGGATGGTGCGGCTGCTGCGGGCGAGGGCGGTGTACACGTCGATCAGCTTGGCGCCCGCGCCCATGGAGCCGTCGGGAGCGACGCGGTTCAGGGCGGACACGTCAATGACAAGGCGGCCGTTGCCGGACGACCAACCGGCATAGGAATGTCCGCCGTTGCGGATGGATACGGGCGTGCGGTGGGCCCTGGCGTAGGCGAGGCACTCCTTGACGTCGTCCTCGCCCGCGACGTACGCGACGGCCGCGGGCTTCAGCGAGTCGAACCGGGTGTTGTAGAGCTGCCGCGCGGTCGGGTAAGCGGCGTCCCCGGGGCGTACGAGCTTCCCGTCGAGCCCGCGCGCGAGCGCGTTCCAGTCGGGCGCGGCGGCAGCGGAGGTGGTCGCCGGTCTCCCTTGCGAGGCGCTGCGGGCGGGGGCGGTCGTGGTGGCCGCGGTCGCTCCGTCGCCGCGGTTGCCTGTGCAGGCAGCGGCGGTCAGAGCAACAGCGGTGGTGAGCAGCGCGCGCCGGTCCATGGGGCCTCCTGGAGGACGAGACGGCTGTGCGGGGTTGGGGGTTCCGGGCGCGGGTGGTTTTTCGGTGTCCGTGATGCGGCCGAGGATGCGGGGCCCGGTGCGGCCGAGGGCGTGATGCGCCGGGGGATGCGTCAGCGCCCCTCCGTGAGGGCCGATGTGTGCAACCCGGCGTCCGTCCGCGCCCGTTCACGGGAGCGGCGAGCCGGGCCGGCCCAGCCGCAGGAGCACCGGGCGACGGCGAACGAGCCGCGCTCGGTGGTGGAGGTGTGGTGCGGGGCCGGGGCATCGCCGGGTGGGGCTTGCTGAGGCACTTCTCCACAGTACTGGGGCCGGGCGGAATTACGAGGCGCGGCAAGGAGAGGCCATGGGCAGCGGCGTGACGAGGGGACCGGGCCGTCGTTATGCGGGGCGGGTGGGCGTCTCGTACAAGCAGCGGTCCCGTGTTGGGGGTTGGCAGGCGATGGTGGTGCAGCAGCACAGGCGCAAGGGCAGGGCTTTCGCCGTCGCGGCCGCCGTACTGGGGGCGGTGGCGACCAGCGGCTGCTCCGGCGGCGGGGGCGCCGTCGCCGACGACCGGCAGGGCGGCGGGCAGGCCGGTCGGGCGCGGGCCGACGAGACGTGGGTCGACGAGGTGCGCAAGGCCGCGGATGTGCTCGCCGGGGCAAGGAGTGCCAAGGCCCGTACGTCCATGGAGACGGCCACCGGCGGGACCCGGGTGACCATCCGGGGCGAGGGCGGGTACGACTTCGTGCGGCGGATGGGGCAGCTCACCGTCGTGCTGCCCAAGGGACCTGCTGGTGCGGACGAACACCGTCCGGTCACCGAGCTGCTGGCGCCCGGCGCGCTGTACATGAAGAACCGCGGTGCGGGCGTGCCCGCGGACAAATGGGTACGAGTCGACACAACCACCCTCGAGGACGGGAACCTGGTCACCGGCGGCGCCACCGATCCGCTCGCCGCCGCCGAACTGCTGCGCAGCGCGCGGGAAGTGACGTACGTCGGCGAGGAGAAGCTCGCGGGGGCGAAGGTGCGGCACTACCGCGGCATCACGGACATCGCCCAGGCCGCACGGATCGCCGAACCGCATGCACGCGCCTCGCTGGCCGCCGCGGCGAAAGGGTTCGCCATGGACACCGTGCCGTTCGACGCGTATCTCGACGACGAGGGCCGGCTGCGCAAGGTGCGCCACCGCTTCAGCTTCACCAATGAGACCGGCACGGTCGCCGTCACTTCGACCACTCTGCTGTACGACTTCGGGGCGCCGGTCGCCGTGCGTCTGCCCGACCAACGGGACATTTACGCAGGGAAGATCAGGGCCTAAATGGTCCGGACGTGCCATGCGCAGTGCGTGCATCACTCCCTACGCTAGGAAGTCGATACCGGCAGGAAGAGGTGAATGCACGTGGCTCCTCCCAGTACGACGACCGTCCAGGACCACGTGGCCCTCGCCGAGATCGAGCTGTGTGGCGAGTTGATCATCGCGGCGTCGGCCGCGGACGAGGAGCGGCTCAGCCCGGACCGTATCGACGAGGTGCTGAAGGTGGCAGCGGAACGGTCTGCGCTCTCCCGGCCGGAATGACCCGGCCGGAATGACTGCGCAGGAATGACTGCGCAGGAATGACTGGGCGCCTCAAGTACGAAGAAGGCGTGCGATCGCCTTCGTCGCCTCCTCGACCTTCGCGTCGATCTCCTCGCCGCCCTTGACTGCCGCATCTGCCACGCAGTGCCGCAGATGCTCCTCGAGCAGCTGGAGCGCGAAGGACTGCAGCGCTTTGGTGGACGCGGAGACCTGCGTGAGTATGTCGATGCAGTACACGTCCTCGTCGACCATCCGCTGCAGCCCGCGGATCTGGCCCTCGATCCGGCGCAGCCGCTTGAGGTGCTCGTCCTTCTGCTTGTGGTAGCCGTGCACGCCGTGGTCGTGGTCCGTGACCGGGGGGCCGGCCGCCTCGGTGGTCGTCATCGCGTCCTCCCGCTGTCCACAGGGGTGTGGATACCCCTCGTGGGTATATCGTAACGAATCGTGCCGGATCGGGACCGGGGGCCCGTGCTGATCACGCTGCTCGATGGGCGACACTGAGGAACGCCGGTTAGCCGTGGCCGGATGATGCGCCTAGCATCAGCCTGACCAAATCCAGAGCACCCCGAGGACCCCACGTGCGCTTTCGTCTGACCCCCAGGGAGACGAGCTTCTATGACATGTTTGCCGCATCCGCGGACAACATCGTCACGGGCTCCAAGCTCCTGATGGAACTGCTCGGAGCGGACGCCTCCGGCCGGGCTGAGATCGCGGAGCGGATGCGGGCAGCGGAGCATGCGGGAGACGACGCCACGCATGCGATCTTCCACCAGCTGAACTCCTCTTTCATCACACCGTTCGACCGCGAGGACATCTACAAACTCGCTTCGTCGCTCGACGACATCATGGACTTCATGGAGGAGGCCGTCGACCTGGTCGTGCTGTACCAGGTCGAGGAGCTGCCCAAGGGTGTGGAGCAGCAGATCGAGGTTCTGGCGCGGGCGGCCGAGCTGACGGCGGAGGCCATGCCGCATCTGCGGACCATGGACAACCTCACCGAGTACTGGATCGAGGTCAACCGCCTCGAGAACCAGGCCGACCAGATTCACCGCAAGCTCCTTGCGACGCTCTTCAACGGTAAGTACGACGCCATCGAGGTGCTCAAGCTCAAGCAGATCGTGGATGTGCTGGAAGAGGCCGCGGACGCCTTCGAGCATGTTGCGAACACCGTGGAGACCATCGCGGTCAAGGAGTCCTGAGCTTCGTGGACACCTTTGCGCTGATCGTGACCATTGGTGTCGCGCTCGGATTCACGTACACCAACGGCTTTCACGACTCCGCGAACGCGATCGCGACCTCGGTCTCCACACGTGCGCTGACGCCGCGCGCGGCGCTGGCGATGGCCGCGGTGATGAACCTCGCCGGTGCCTTTCTGGGGCAGGGCGTCGCCAAGACCGTCAGCGAGGGGCTCATCGAGACGCCCCAGGGCTCGCGGGGCATGGGCATCCTCTTCGCGGCACTGGTCGGCGCGATCGTATGGAACCTGGTCACGTGGTACTTCGGACTGCCGTCGTCCTCGTCCCACGCGCTGTTCGGCGGCATGGTGGGCGCCGCGCTGGCGGGCGGGACCGAGGTCATCTGGACCGGTGTGCTCGAGAAGATCGTCATCCCGATGTTCGTCTCGCCGGTCGTCGGTCTGATCTGCGGCTATCTGGTGATGGTCGCGATCATGTGGATGTTCCGGAGGTCCAATCCGGCCAAGGCCAAGCGCGGCTTCCGCATAGCGCAGACCGTCTCGGCGGCTGCCATGGCGCTCGGCCACGGGCTGCAGGACGCGCAGAAGACGATGGGCATCGTGGTGATGGCGCTGGTCATCGCCGATGTGGAGAACCAGGGCGACGCGATTCCGGTCTGGGTCAAGATCGCTTGCGCGATGATGCTCTCGCTCGGTACGTACGCGGGTGGCTGGCGCATCATGCGGACGCTCGGGCGCAAGATCATCGAACTGGATCCGCCACAGGGGTTCGCGGCGGAGACGACGGGGGCCTCGATCATGTTCGGCTCGGCGTTCCTGTTCCATGCGCCGATCTCGACGACGCATGTGATCACCTCGGCGATCATGGGTGTGGGGGCGACGAAGCGGGTGAACGCGGTCCGCTGGGGGGTCGCCAAGAACATCGTCATGGGGTGGTTCATCACAATGCCGGCGGCCGCGACTGTCGCCGCGCTGAGCTATGGCGTGGTCTACCTGGTCTTCGGCTGACGCCTGCGACAGCCCCAGGTCAGCCCGACCTGCGGTAGGGCCAGTCCCCCGGCGAAACCCACCACCGGCAGCAAGCGTCAACGCCCCCTGGCCACACGGTCACCACGGACTCGGGTAAGTGAAATGAGCGGGCCCGCCCCCTGGGAGAGGGGGCGGGCCCTTCGCCTTGCGGTGGCACCGCCATGCAGCACCGCAGGACGTCTATGGGTTCCGGCCTAGCCGAAGCGGCCGGAGATGTAGTCCTCGGTCGCCTGCACCGACGGGTTCGCGAAGATCCGCTCCGTCTCGTCGACCTCGATCAGCTTGCCGGGCTGGCCGACCGCGGACAGGTTGAAGAACGCCGTACGGTCCGAGACGCGCGCCGCCTGCTGCATGTTGTGCGTCACGATGACGATCGTGAAGCGCTCCTTCAGCTCACCGATCAGGTCCTCGATCGCAAGGGTCGAGATCGGGTCCAGCGCCGAGCACGGCTCGTCCATCAGCAGCACATCCGGCTCGACCGCGATCGCGCGGGCGATGCACAGACGCTGCTGCTGGCCGCCGGAGAGGCCGGAGCCGGGCTTGTTCAGCCGGTCCTTGACCTCATTCCAGAGGTTCGCGCCCTTGAGGGACTTCTCGACGACCTCTGCCAACTGGTTCTTCCTGTACGAGCCGTTCAGCCGCAGGCCCGCCGCGACATTGTCGAAGATCGACATCGTCGGAAAGGGGTTCGGCCGCTGGAAGACCATGCCGACCGTACGGCGTACGGCGACGGGGTCCACGGCGGAGGCGTACAGGTTCTCGTCGTCCAGCAGCACCTTGCCCTCGACGCGGCCACCGGGGGTGACCTCGTGCATCCGGTTCAGGGTGCGCAGGAACGTGGACTTGCCGCAGCCGGACGGGCCGATGAAGGCCGTCACGGAGCGGGGCTCCACGGTCATGGAGATGTCCTCGATCGCCTTGTGGGAGCCGTAGAAGGCGCTGAGGCCGCTGACGTCGATGCGCTTGGCCATGTGAATCACTTCGCTTTCAGAAGGCCGCGGTCAGCGACCGGTCTTCGGGGCCTTCCAGCGGGCGATGCCGCGGGCCACCAGGTTGAGGATCATGACGAAGGCGATCAGCACCAGGGCGGCGGCCCAGGCGCGGTCGACCGCTGCGTCGGTGCCGACGGCGTACTGCTCGTACACATACAGCGGCAGCGAGGACTGGGCGCCTTCGAAGGGGTTGTTGTTGATCAGCTTCGTACCGAAGACGAGCAGCAGCACGGGGGCCGTTTCGCCGGTGATACGGGCAACCGCGAGCATGACGCCCGTCGTGATGCCGCCGATCGCGGTGGGCAGGACCACCTTGAGGATCGTGCGCCACTTGGGGATGCCCAGGGCGAGGGAGGCCTCGCGCAGCTCGTTCGGGACGAGCTTGAGCATCTCCTCGGTGGAGCGGACGACCACCGGCATCATCAGGATGGCGAGCGCCATCGAGCCGGCGAACCCGGAGGGCCCGAAGCCCAGCATCAGGTTCCAGGTGGCCAGGATGAACAGGCCCGCGACGATCGACGGAATGCCCGTCATGACGTCGACGAAGAAGGTGACGGCCCTCGCGAGCTTGCCGCGGCCGTACTCGACCAGGTAGATCGCGGTCAGCATGCCGATGGGGGCGGCGATGACGGTCGCGATGAGGACCTGCTCGATGGTGCCGAGCAGCGCGTGGTAGATACCGCCGCCGACATCGGCGTCGAGTACGCCGCCCATCGAGTGACTCAGGAAGTACCCGTCGAGGACCTTGACGCCCTTGCTGATCGTGACCCAGGCCAGCGAAAGCAGCGGGATCACGGCGAGGACGAAGCAGACCCAGACGACGCTGGTGGCGAACCGGTCCTTGGCCTGGCGGCTGCCCTCGACCTTGGTGGTGATCAGGTAGCTGGAGAGCACGAAGATGAGCGCGGCCAGCAGGCCCCACTGGATCCTGCTGTGCCAGCCGGCGACGAGGCCGAGAGCGCAGCCTGCGGCGATGGACGCGGCCGCGATGGCGGCCGGAGCCCAGCGGGGGAGGCGGGCGTGGGACAGGGCGGCGGGGCGCAGGGGCGCAACCGGCCGCTTGTCCTGGACGACGTTGCTCATGCGTTGGCCCCCGAGTACTCCTTGCGGCGCGCGATGATCCACCGTGCCGCGCCGTTGACCAGCAGCGTGATGAAGAAGAGCACCAGACCGGAGGCGATCAGCGCGTCCCGGCCGAACTCATTGGCCTCGTTGAACTTCGCCGCGATGTTCTGGGCGAAGGTGCCACCACCCGGGTCGAGCAGATGGCCGGAGATGATGAAGCTCGGGGAGAGCACCACGGCCACGGCCATCGTCTCGCCGAGCGCACGGCCGAGGCCGAGCATCGAGGCGCTGATGATGCCGGAGCGGCCGAAGGGGAGCACCGACATCCGGATGACCTCCCAGCGCGTGGCGCCGAGGGCCAGAGCGGCCTCTTCGTGCATCTTCGGCACCTGGAGGAAGACCTCACGGGTGACGTTGGTGATGATCGGCAGGATCATGATGGCCAGCAGGATGCCGACGGTGAAGAGGTTGCGGGCGACGCCGTCACTGGCCTTGTCGAAGATGTACGTCCAGGCGAAGTACTCGTTCAGCCACTTGTTGAGACCGTCGAGGTAGGGAACCAGGAAGATGGCGCCCCAGAGGCCGTAGATGATGCTCGGTACGGCGGCGAGCAGGTCGACGACGTAAGAGATCGGAGCGGCCAGCTTGCGCGGCGCGTAGTGCGAGATGAACAGCGCGATGCCGATCGCGATCGGCACGGCGATGAGCATCGCGATGACCGAGCTGACGACCGTGCCGAAGGCCAGTACGGCGATGCCGAAGACTGGCGGGCTGCCGGCCGGGTTCCACTCGGAGGTGGTGAGGAAGTTCGCGTCGTCCTTCGAGATGGCGAGGACGGCTCGGTAGGTGAGGAACCCCGCGATGGCAGCCATGATCACCAGCAGGGTGATCCCGGATCCGCGGGACAGGCCCAGGAAGATCCGGTCGCCGGGGCGGGTGCTGCCCCTGGACGTGCGTATGTCGCCGCGGGCGGGCGGCGGAGTTTCGGTGGGTGTTGTGGTAACCATCGGGACTCTCCGGTCTGCGGAGCCTGTGGGCTCCTGGCGGCGGTGCACCGGATACCGAGGCCGGTCCGAGCCCGTGCTGCGGCACGGACCGGCCTCGGTCGGAATCAGGACAGGGTCGGGACGATCTCGCGGACCTTGGTCGCGATCTCGGCCGGGAGCGGGGCGTAGTCGGCGTCGGCGAGGACCTTCTGGCCCTCCTCGCTGACCGCGTAGTTCAGGAACGCCTTGAGGGTCGGCAGGGTCTCTGCCTTGTTGCCCTTGTCGCAGGCGATCTCGTACGTGACCAGGACGATCGGGTACGCGCCGTCGACCTTGGTCTTGTAGTCGAGCGAGAGGGCGAGGTCGTTGCCGGTGCCCTTGATCTTGGCGGCGCCGATGGCCTTGGAGGCGTTCTCGGTGGTCGCCTCGACCGGGGCCGCGGCACCGGTGTTCAGCTTGACGGTGCTCATCTTGCTGGCGGTCGCGTACGACAGCTCGAAGTAGCCGATCGCGCCCTCGGTGTCCTTGACGGAGCTGGCGACGCTGGAGGAGCCGTTGGCGGCCTGGCCACCCTTGGCCGGCCAGGACTTCGTCTTCGGGTCGTACTTCCAGTCGGCCGGGGCGGCCTCGCTGAGGTACTTACCGAGGTTCTGGGTGGTGCCGGACTCGTCAGAGCGGTGGAAGGCCTGGATCGTGGTGCTGGGCAGCTTGGCGTCCGGGTTCAGCTTCTTGATCGCCGCATCGTCCCACTTGGTGATCTTCGAGTCGAAGATCTTGGCGAGGGTCGGGGCGTCCAGGACCAGGTTGTCCACGCCGGTCAGCTTGTAGCCGATGGCGATCGGGCCGCCGACCATGGGCAGGTTGATGCCCTGGCCGGTCTTGCAGATCTTCTTCGACTCGGTGACCTCTTCGGGCTTGAGCGCCGAGTCGGAACCGGCGAAGGCGACCTGGCCCTGGTTGAACTTGGTGATGCCACCACCGGAGCCGATGGCCTGGTAGTTGATCTCCACGCCGGAGCAGGCGGCCTGGAAGTTCTTCACCCAGAGGTCCATGGCGTTCTTCTGGGCGGTCGAGCCGGCGGAGAGCAGCTGGCCCTTGGCGCCTTCGCACTTGACGTTCGACGCGGCGTCGGTCTTCTCGCCACTGCCGCCGGTGCCGCCCGCGTTGTCGTCCGAACCACACGCCGTGAGGACCAGGGCGCCGGAGATGGCGAGCGCGCCGAGCGCGGTGGCGCGAAGCCCGTTCTTGCGCTGAAGCTTCACTTTCGGGTGTTCCTTCCAAGAGCCGCCGGACGCTGACTGATGTCTGACACGTTCTATGGCGGCGTGTGTCGGGGTGGGGGGACCGGCACTGCACCGGTCACCGTGTAGGGCCGAAATTAGGCAGATGAGGTGAAGCCGCCGACGGGGGAGGATGAACGGAAGGTGAACCGTGTCGGGCAGCTAAGTGCCGGCCGCGCGGGTCGCTTGCCGGCCCCCGCCGACACCTCACGCCGAGTGAAGAGCCTCGAGCAGAGCGTCTACCAGAATGCGGTCCCGGGGCTGGGTGAGGCGGTTACGGGCCTCCGCCGGTGGAAGCCACAGGATGCGGTCCACCTCCTCGCTGGGGGCGAACGAACCCGCCGTCGCTTCAGCCGCCCAGTAGCTGACCTGCTTCGGACGTCCATTTGCAAGGTAGTACGCGGAGGGCAGCCGGGCCCCCGGAACGCACTGGTACCCCGTCTCCTCCAGCACCTCGCGCACCGCGCCGGCGAGGGCGTCCTCGCCGCGCTTCAGCTTGCCCTTCGGGAACGACCAGTCGTCGTACTTGGGCCTGTGTACGAGGCAGATCTCGATGCCCTCGTCGCTGTGCGGGGAACGCCGCCAGAGCACACAGCCCGCGGCCAGTACCGTCTCGTCCCCCATCGTCGGGCCCCCGCTCATGGGGCCGTCACCGCCGTGGCCCTCTGCCACACCTGCTGGAAGGCGAACCGGGCGGCCTCCACCTCGTGCCGCTGGTCGGCGTGGAGCACCCCCAGTGCGTACGCGGTGGCCGGGGCGATGCGCGGAGTGCGGGCAGCGTTTGCGGCGGCAGCGGCGGCCTCGGCCGCGTCGCGGTGACGGTCGAGGACCAGGCCCGCGTGGTGCAGCACCGGGTCCGCCTCCGGGTGCAGCACCTCCTGTGCGTACCGGTGCAGCCGCAGCAGCAGCCGCACCTGGTGCCAGGGGGCGTCCTGCGCCTCCCCGGCCGATGTGGTGGCGAGGCCGTGCACCAGGGCCTCCGCGTTGTACGGGTGTGCGGCCCGGCCCAGCGGCAGCGCGGCCACCGCTTCCAGCAGCCGCCGCTCGGCGAGCTCCACGGGCAGCGCCAGGGCCTCGGCTGCCGGGGCGCCGGCCATCGGGCCGAGCGGCAGTTCGGATGCGAGTACGGCGACGGAGTCGGCGACCGCGTGGAAGCGGGAGGAGCCGAGGGCCTGGAGCGCGGCGGAGTGGGCCCGGGTCCGGGCGAGGGTGAGCTGCCGCTCCAGCAGTGCGCCTGCCCGCGCGGCCCCGACGGTGAGGGAACCGGTGGCGCGCGGAGCGTTGGCGCTGCCGGCCGGGCTGACGGGGCCGTCGGCGGGGCTTCCAAGATCGCCGGAGCCGGGACCGGCCAGCGTGACGGAGACGGAGACGGAGCCTGCCGGTGCGCCGGGAACAGCTGACGGGCCGCGTTCGCCGGGACCGGCCGACGGGCCGCGTTCGCCGGGAGCTCCCGACGCGCCGCGTTCGCCGGGAGCGGCAGCCCGGTCGCTCGGGCTTGGCATGCGCGATTCCCCCCTCGCCGGCGGCAGCGGACTCGCCCCCGACAGCCGTGCCAGCGCGTCGAGCAGCCGCCCGAGCCGTGAGGTGCAGGCATGTTCCTGGGCCAGTGTCGCGGAGAGCCAGGCCAGTTCGGTGCGCAGATCGTCCGCCCAGGCGGGGTCGAGCAGCGGCCGGAAGGTGTGCAGTGTCCCGCTGATACGGCGGGACACCTGACGCAGCGCGGCGGCGGCCTCCGCCACGCCCGCCGTGTCCGCGCCGCTCTCGCTGTGCAGTCGCAGACTGCGCAGGAAGCCACCTGCCTGCGCATGGAGGTACCGGGCCAGCGCCTCGCCGGCCGTGACCGCGGTGGGGGGACCGGCCGGGACGGCGGGGGCGTCAGGCCGGGAGAGATCAGGACTGTGCACGCCGGCGCCTCCGGGCGTCTATGAGCATCTCCTGTAGATTCCGCAGCGGCTGGCCTTCCGCGTCCGTCGCATGCCGGTTCCAGGCGCCGTCCGGGCCGAGGTGCCAGGAGGACGTGGTGTCGGACGTGCCGGTCTCCAGGAGACGGGTCAGAGCCGCGCGGTGGGCCGGATCGGTGACCCGGACCAGAGCCTCGATACGGCGGTCGAGGTTGCGGTGCATCATGTCGGCGCTGCCGAACCACACTTCGGGCTCGCCGCCGTTGCCGAAGGCGAAGATCCGGGAGTGCTCCAGGAAGCGGCCGAGGATCGAGCGCACCCGGATGTTCTCGGAGAGGCCGGCGACTCCGGGGCGTATCGCGCAGATGCCGCGCACCCAGATGTCCACCGGCACACCCGCCATGGCCGCCCGGTAGCAGGCGTCGATGACCGCCTCGTCCACCATCGAGTTGACCTTGATGCGGACGTAGGCGGGCCGGCCGGCGCGGTGGTGCGCGGCTTCCTTGTTGATTCGTGAAATCAGGCCGTCGCGCAGGGACTTGGGGGCGACCAGGAGCCGGCGGTAGGTCTCGCGGCGGGAGTATCCCGACAGCCGGTTGAACAGGTCCGAGAGGTCGGCGCCGACTTGCGGGTCGGCAGTCAGCAGCCCCAGGTCCTCGTACAGCCTGGCCGTCTTCGGGTGGTAGTTGCCGGTCCCGACGTGGGAATAGCGGCGCAGCGTCTCGCCCTCCTGGCGGACCACCAGCGACAACTTGCAGTGCGTCTTCAGTCCGACGAGCCCGTAGACGACATGGCAGCCGGACTCCTCCAGCTTCCGCGCCCACTTGATGTTGGCCTGTTCGTCGAAGCGGGCCTTGATCTCTACGAGTACGAGGACCTGCTTGCCCGACTCGGCGGCGTCGATCAGCGCGTCCACTATCGGGGATTCGCCGCTGGTGCGGTACAGCGTCTGCTTGATGGTCAGCACGTCCGGGTCGGCCGCGGCCTGCTCCAGGAAGGCCTGGACGGACGTCGAGAACGAGTCGTACGGATGGTGCAGCAGTACGTCCCGTTCGCGCAGCGCCATGAAGATGTCGGGCGCGGATGCCGACTCGACCTCGGAGAGGTCCCGGTGGGTGCCGGCGACGAACTTCGGGTACTTCAGTTCGGGGCGGTCCAGCGCCGCGATCCCGAAGAGGCCGGTCAGGTCCAGCGGCCCGGGCAGCGGGAAGAGCTCGGCGTCGGACATCTTCAGCTCGCGGACCAGCAGGTCCAGGACGTACGGGTCGATGGACTCCTCGACCTCGAGCCGCACGGGCGGGCCGAAGCGGCGCCGCATGAGCTCCTTCTCCAGGGCCTGCAGAAGGTTCTCGGCGTCGTCCTCCTCGACCTCCAGGTCCTCGTTCCTGGTCACCCGGAACATGTGGTGAGCGAGCACCTCCATGCCGGGGAAGAGCTCTTCGAGGTGCGCGGCGATGACGTCCTCGAGGGGGACGTACCGCTGCGGCGAGGCCTCCAGGAAGCGGGACAGCAGCGGCGGGACCTTGACGCGGGCGAAGTGGCGGTGGCCGCTGACCGGG
Organism: Streptomyces sp. NPDC019443; assembly: GCF_044389785.1. Lineage (NCBI taxonomy): Bacteria > Bacillati > Actinomycetota > Actinomycetes > Kitasatosporales > Streptomycetaceae > Streptomyces > Streptomyces sp. NPDC019443. The sequence continues at coordinate 645,556 of NZ_JBIRYJ010000004.1, read as the reverse complement.
TTCCGTACCACCACGGCGAGGTTCAGCGAGAGGCCCGAGATGTACGGGAAGGGGTGTGCGGGGTCCACGGCCAGCGGGGTCAGGACGGGGAAGATCTGCTGCCGGAAGAGAGTGAACAGGCGCGCCTGCTCCTTCTCGGTGAGGTCCGGCCAGCGGATGAGGTGGATGCCCTCTTCGGCGAGCGCCGGGGCGACGTCCTGCTGGTAGCAGGCGGCGTGCCGGGCCATGAGCTCGCGGGAGCGGTTCCAGATCAGGTCCAGCACTTCGCGGGGCTGGAGGCCGGACGCGGACCGGGTGGCGACACCGGTCGCGATGCGGCGCTTCAGGCCGGCGACGCGGACCATGAAGAACTCGTCCAGGTTGGACGCGAAGATTGCCAGGAAGTTGGCCCGTTCGAGGAGCGGGGTGGCCGGGTCCTCGGCGAGCTCCAGGACGCGCTCGTTGAACGCGAGCCAGCTGCGCTCGCGGTCGAGGAACCGCCCCTGGGGCAATTCGGCGCCGTCGCCCTCGTGATCTTCCTCGTACGAGTCGAGGTCGGCGTCGAGATCGGGTTCCAGGTCGGAGACCGTGGCGGCGACGGTGTGCGGCCGGTGCGCTGCTATGGAACCGACGGAAGGCTGGGGGTGCTGGACCGGTACCTCGGCGGGCTGCTGGCTCATGAACCCATTGTTCCGCGTCGAGGGCATGACGGGCGCGTCGGAGAGGGCCGGGATGAGGGGGATCTTCCCGTTCGGGGAGGCGGGTCCAGCGGGCTGCATTGAGTGAGGGTCGCAAGAGCGTCTGAATGCCCGGTAACGACGACATGACATGAGGGAAAGCGTGGTGGGACCCCCCGGGGTCGGTCGCGGGGGGTCCTGTACGGTGTATGGGGCTCTGTGCGGCCCTGCGCGGGCCCTGTGCGGCCCTGCAGCGGGCCGTGCCCGGACAGTGTGCGCGTGTGCAGCAGCCAGAATGGGGCGGCGGTGGCGGCGTCGGCAAGAGCCGGTGCGATGCCGGTCCCGATGCGTTACCGAGCAGTGGCCGCCCGGGGGCGGTCCGTCAGGACTCGGTGCGGTACATCAGGTCCACCTCGTGCGTGACGAAGCCGAGGCCTTCGTACACCCGCAGTGCCGCCGTATTGTCCGCGTCGACGTAGAGCATCGCAGTCGGCACCCCTAGCGCGGCGAGATACCGCAGCCCGATCGCGGTCAGCGCCTTGCCGAGGCCGCCGCCCTGCGCGTCGGGCCGGATGCCGATGACGTACACCTCGCCGAGGTGCTCCGCGGCGTGCACCTTCGTCCAGTGGAAGCCGATGAGCTCCCCGCCCCGCTCGGCCAGGAAGAAGCCCTTGGGGTCGAACCACGGCTCGGCCTTGCGGTCGTCGAGGTCCCGTTGCGTGACGGAGCCCTGCTCGGGGTGGTGCGCGAAGGCGGCGGCGTTCACGGCGAGCCAGGCCGCGTCGTCCTGCCCGGGCACGAAGCTGCGTACGGTGACGCCCGCCGGGAACACCGGCTCGGGAATGTCCAGCGGGCTCAACGGCCGCCGCAGCTGGCGCAGTTCACGGAAGAGGGTGAGCCCGAGCACCTGAGCCAGATGCCGCGCGGCGGACTTCCCGCCGTGCGCCCATACCCGCAGCCGCTTCCCGGACGCCCCCAGCAACGCACTGCCGAGCGCCCGGCCGTGGCCGCGCCCGCGATGCGCGGGGTGCACGACGAGCTCGGCGGCCGGAGCCTCGATGGGGTCGGTGTCCTCCAGCTGCGCGTACCCGATCAGCTCGCCGCCGACGGTGAGCAGGAGATGCCGTACGCCCTCCCGCTTCCCGCCGCGCAGCTGCAGCCGCCCCTGCTCGGAGACGGCCTGCATCCCGTCCGCGCGGGCGGCCTCGCCGAGCATGCCGAGCACGGCCTGAGCCTGCTCGGGGCTGAGCTCGTCAACGGTCTCGATCTGCCGGCCGGGCTCCGGAATCACAGCATCAATGCTCATGGGACGAGGGTACGGCTGGACAGTACATTGTCGGCGATACGGGACGGGCCCTGCGTACGGGTGATACGCGAGGAACCACCCGATGACGAACAAAGGCAACCAGGTCGTAACCCCTACCCCCTGTCGCGCTACGCGCGTTGACTCTAGGCTGCCGCTCGCAACCCTCACGCCACGCTGAACTGACAAGGGGACAGATGTCAGCGACACCGAACAAACACCGTGCGGCCCGCCGGAGCCGTCGGGTTCTCGCCGCGGCCGCCGGACTGGCCACCGTCGGCGCGCTCTTCGCCGCGATGCCGGCCGGTGCCGCCGTCGACGAGGGGAGCAGCGGTGACCGTCACCACAAGCCGCGCACCGTCGACGTGCAGCTGCTGTCCTTCAACGACCTGCACGGAAACCTGGAGCCGCCCGCCGGCTCGGCCGGTCAGGTCACCCACACCCGCGCGGACGGCACCACCGAGAAGATCAATGCGGGCGGCGTCGAGTACCTCGCCACGCACCTGCGCCAGGCCCGTGAGGGCAACAAGTACTCGGTGACCGCCGCGGCCGGCGACATGATCGGCGCATCGCCGCTGCTCTCCGGGCTCTTCCACGACGAGCCGACCATCGAGGCGCTGAACGGGCTGAAGCTCGATGTCTCCTCCGTCGGTAACCACGAGTTCGACGAGGGCGCCAAGGAACTGGCCCGGATGCAGAACGGCGGCTGTCACCCCACCGCCGGCTGCTTCGAGCAGGGCAGGAAGTTCACGGGCGCGGACTTCCCGTACCTCGCCGCGAATGTGGCGGACGACAGGACCGGCAGGCCGCTGCTCGATCCGTACTTCATCTGGAAGAAGGACGGGGTCAAGATCGGCTTCATCGGGGTGACCCTGGAGGGCACGCCGAACATCGTCAGCGCCGAGGGCGTCAAGGGCCTCACGTTCGCCGACGAGGTCGAGACGATCAACAAGTACACCAAGGTGCTGGAGCGCAAGGGCGTCAAATCGATCGTCGCCCTGATCCACGAGGGCGGGGCGCCGGCTTCCTCCTCGTACAACTACAACTGCGACAGCCCGGGCCCCGGCGACGGTGTCTCCGGCCCGATCGTCGACATCGCCAAGAAGATCAGCCCGCAGGTCGACGCCCTGGTCACCGGCCACACCCACCAGGCGTACGCGTGCACCGTCCCGGACCCGTCCGGCCGGCCGCGTACGGTCACATCGGCGGCCTCGTTCGGCAAGCTGTACACGGACACGACGCTCACCTACGACCGTCGCACCAAGGACATCGTCCGTACGTCCGTCGCCTCCGCGAACCACGTGGTCACCCGCGACGTGCCGAAGGCTGCGGACATGACCTCGCTGATCGCGCGCTGGAACACGCTGGCCGCGCCGGTCGCGAGCCGGCCCGTCGGCTATATCTCCGCCGACATCGAGAACCCCTTCGACGCGCCCGAGAAGCCGCTCGGCAATCTGATCGCGGACGCGCAACTGGAGGGTCTCGCCCCGGCGGACAAGGGCGGGGCGCAGCTCGCGCTGATGAACCCGGGCGGAATCCGCGCGGGCCTCGTCCACAAGGCGTCCGGCAGTGAGGGCGACGGTGTCGTGACCTACGGCGAGGCGTTCACCGTGCAGCCGTTCACCAACATGATGACCGTCGTCGACCTGACCGGCGCTCAGTTGATCACTGCACTCCAGCAGCAGGTCAGTGGCGCGAACCAGGCTTCCCCGAAGATCCTCCAGGTGTCGGACGGCTTCACCTACACCCTGGATCTGACGAAGACCGGAGCCGACCGGATCGTGGCCGGCTCGGTCAAGCTGAAGGGCGAGGCGATCGACCCGGCGAAGACCTACCGGGTCGCGATGAATGAGTTCCTGGCGGGCGGCGGCGATGGCTTCGCCGTCCTGAAGGAGCACAAGAACAAGCTGGTCGGCGCGTCCGACCTGGACATCCTCAACGCCTATCTGGCCGCGCACTCCAGCGCGAGCGCGCCGCTCGCGCCGCCGGTCACCGGCCGGATCACGGTCGTGAAGTAGCGCTACTCGGCGGGACGGTGGGGCGGCGGGCCACGGGGCTGCCGCCCCACCGGCGTTCACGACAAGAGGCTTGATTCGGCCGTTGGTTACTGGCCAGTCCTGGCCCTGGTGCTTCTTGACGTGACCCCGCCATAATCCCGGACCATGGACCGACGGAGCTTTCTCGCGGGCGCGGCAGCCGTCTCCGCAACCGCCCTCATCGGCGCACCCCCCGCCTTCGCCGCATCCCGCCGCACCCTGTCCGCGCAGGACTGGATGGCGGGCTCCGCGGACAGCACCGCCCTCGCGCGGCTGACGATCCCCGGCACTCACGACTCGGGCGCGCGCTTCGGCGGGCTCTGGACCGAGTGCCAGAACACCACCATCGGCGACCAGTTGAACAGCGGCATCCGCTTCCTGGATGTCCGCTGCCGGGTCACCGGGGACTCCTTCGCCATCCACCACGGGGCCTCCTACCAGAACCTGATGTTCGGCGATGTGCTCATCGCCTGTCGGGACTTCCTCAGCGCCCACCCGTCCGAGACGGTCCTCATGCGCGTCAAGCAGGAGTACTCGGAGGAGAGCGACGCGACCTTCCGCCGCGTATTCGACACCTACCTCGACGGCAAGGGCTGGCGTCCGCTGTTCCGCATCGGCGACGGGCTGCCGTCGCTGGGCGAGGCCCGCGGCAAGGTCGTCCTCATCGCCGACAACGGCGGACTGCCCGGCGTCAAATGGTGGGACAGCGCGGTGTTCGACATCCAGGACGACTGGAACGCCGCGCCTGACGCCAAGTACCCCAAGATCGAGGCACAGTTCCGCAAGGCGGCCCAGCAGCCCGGAAAGCTGTTCATCAACTTCGTCAGCACCTCCGCGTACCTGCCGCCGCGCTGGAACTCCGACAACCTCAACCCGAGGGTCCACTCCTTCATCAACGGCTCAGAGGCGAGCGGCTGGAAGGGCCTCGGCATTGTGCCGATGGACTACCCCAACACCCGCTCGGGACTCGTCGATTCGCTCCTGCGGCACAACTAGGCGGCGTCAGGGCCAGGCGGTGGCGTCGCCGCGCCCGGCAGCCGGATCACCGCGCGCGTACCGCCGCCGGCAGCGGGCTCGATCGAAACCTCGCCGCCCGACTGCTGGACCGTACGGGCCACGATCGACAGCCCAAGACCCGAGCCGGGCAGACTCCGCGCCGTCGGCGAGCGCCAGAACCTCTCGAAGACGTAAGGGAGTTCATCGGCGGGGATGCCGGGACCGTGGTCCCGTACCGTCAGCTCGCCGCCCTTGAGAGCCACCTCGACCGTCCCGCCCAGCGGCGAGAACTTCACCGCGTTGTCCAGGACGTTGACCAGCGCCCGCTCCAGCGCGGCCGGCTCCGCCCGTACGTACCAGGGCGCCAGGTCCGCCGCGAAGGTCAGCTCGGGCCCGCGCAGCCGGGCCCGCTCCAGCGCGGCCTCGGCGATCTCGTGCAGGGCGACCACCTTCAGTGGCCCCCGGTCCACCGCGTCGGGCCGCGACAGCTCCTGCAAGTCGCCGATGAGGGCGGCCAGTTCGGTCATCTGCGCCTTGACCGAGGCCATCAGCGCCGTACGGTCCGCGGGCGGGATCGCCCGGCCCGTCTCCTCGCTGCGGGCCAGCAGCTCGATATTCGTACGCAGCGAGGTCAGCGGCGTGCGCAGCTCGTGCCCGGCGTCCACGATCAGCTGGGCCTGCCGGTCCCGGGAGGAGGCGAGCGCGGCGGTCATCGAGTTGAAGGAGCGGGACAGCCGGGCGATCTCGTCCTCGCCCTCGACCGGGATGCGTACGGTCAGGTCCTCGGTGCGGGCGACATGCTCGACGGCCCCAGTGAGCCGGTCGACCGGTTTGAGCCCGGCCCGCGCGACCCACAGCCCGGCCGCGCCCGCGCCCAGGACGCCGACGCCGGACACGATGAGCAGCAGGAGCGCCAGATCGTTGAGGGTGCCCTCGGTCTCCTTGAGCGGGTACGCGATCACCACCGCGGTGTCCGTCACGACTCCGCTCGCCGGGCCCTGGACGACGACCGCGGCGGTGAGTACGCGGACGTCCTTCCCGTCGGTGTCCTGGCCGTTGCGGAATGTCCAGACGGTCGGGTCCGCGTTCCGCGCCACCTTCTGGTCACTGCTGCCGACCTGGATGGTGCCGGCTGAGCCGGCGGCGACGCACGGTTTGTCGCTGTCGGCCTGGACGAGCTGGAGGTAGAAGACGGGCTTGGGGCCGTAGCCGGTCCGGGCAGCCGGGGTCTGGGAACAGTTGCGCAGTGCGGCGGCGATTTCCTCGCCCTGCAAGGGCGCGCTCGCGGCTTTCAGCTTGGAGTCGATCTCGTCGTACAGCTTGCCGCGCACGACGAACCAGCAGGTGGTGGAGACGGCCGCGACCGCGACCGCCACCGCGACCGCCACCAGCAGCGCCAGCCGCGACCGCAGGGGCAGCGCACGGAACCGTCTCATCACTCCGGGCCGCCCGACCGCAGCGCGTACCCCACGCCGCGCACCGTGTGGACCAGGCGCGGCTCACCGGCCGCCTCCGTCTTGCGTCGCAGATACATCACATACACATCCAGCGAATTCGAACTGGGCTCGAAGTCGAAGCCCCAGACCGCCTTGAGGATCTGCTCCCGGGTCAGCACCTGGCGCGGATGCGCGAGGAACATCTCCAGCAGCGTGAACTCCGTACGGGTCAGCTCCACCCGGCGCGTGCCGCGGTGGACCTCGCGCGTCGCCAGGTCCATCCGCAGATCGGCGAAGGCCAGCACGTCGTCGTCGGGAGCCGCGCCCGCGGTCGTCGCGTACGAGCTGCGCCGCAGCAGCGCGCGGATCCGGGCTAACAGCTCGTCCAGCTCGAACGGCTTGACCAGATAGTCGTCCGCGCCCGCGTCCAGCCCGGTCACCCGGTCACCGACCGTGTCCCGCGCGGTCAGCATCAGGATCGGAGTGGTCGACCCGGCGGCGCGCAGCCGGCGGGCGGCGGTCAGGCCGTCCATCCGGGGCATCTGGATGTCGAGCACGATCAGATCGGGGGCGTACGCCTCCGCCCGGGCGAGGGCGTCCACGCCGTCGACGGCGACCTCGGTCCCGTACCCCTCGAAGGCGAGAGAGCGCTGGAGCGCCTCACGGACGGCAGGCTCGTCGTCGACGATGAGGATGCGGTCGCCTTCACGGGGGGTAGTCATGGCATCAGCCTCGCACGGGGTCAGCTGTTGCCGCCGGAGCGCAGGTCGTCGAGGTCGGCCTTGACGGTGTCGATGGGGATGGCGAAGCCGAGGCCGACGCTGCCGGCGGTGGAGCCGGTGGCCGAACTGGGCGAGTACATCGCGGAGTTGATGCCGATGATCTCGCCGTTCATGTTGATGAGCGCGCCGCCGGAGTTGCCGGGGTTGAGCGAGGCGTCGGTCTGGATGGCCTTGTAGGTGGTCTTGGAGTCGCCGGTGTCGCCGTTGAACTGCTGCCCGCCGAATTCGAAGGGCCAGCCGCCGCCCTGCTGTTGCTGCCGGCCCTGGTCCTGGTCCTGGTCCTTCGCGACGGTCACATCGCGGTTGAGCGCGGAGACGATCCCGCTGGTGACGGTACCGGTCAGGCCCTCGGGCGAGCCGATCGCGACGACCTCGTCGCCGACCTTGACCTTGCTGGAGTCGCCGAGGGAAGCCGCCTTGAGGCCGCTCGCGCCCTCCAGCTTGATGAGGGCGAGATCCTTGTCGGGGTCGGTGCCGACGACCTTGGCGGTGTACGTCTTGCCGTCGCTGAGCCTCACCTTGACGGTGTCGGCGCCGGAGACGACGTGGTTGTTGGTGATGACCTCACCGTCGGCGGTGATGATCACGCCGGAGCCGGTGGACTGCCCGGCGGAGGAGGTCGCGCTGATCTCCACGATGCTCGGCGAGACGGCCTGGGCGACGCCGGAGACGGTGCCGGTGCTGCTCCGCGACACATTGGTGCCGGTCACGCCGGTGCCGCTGCTCTTGTCGCCGCCGACGAACTGCCCGACGAGCGCGGAGGCCCCGCCGCCGATGACCGCGGCGGCGACGGCGACGATGAGCGCGACGGGCCGCTTGGCCTTGGCGCGGTGCGGTGGGGGTGGGGGCGGGGGGTAGGCGCCGGTGTTGTACGGCTGCGGCTCCGGCTGCGGGTAGCGGTAGTAGTCCGTCATGGGGATGACTCTGGGTGCCGTACATGAGAGCAGTCTGAGGCGGCGCTGAGAAGCCGGGCAGAACGGTGCGTGCCCGAGGTCAGGGGGCACGGGGCGTGGCGGCTGGGGGGCTTTGCCGCACTCGGGGGCGTGTGGCGTCCCCTTGGCGGAGGGGGACGCGGGGGTGCAGGCGCGGTCTGTTCCCCCACCCCGCCCCTTCCCGAAACTGGGGGCGCTGCCCCCAGGCCCCCTGGCGGGGGAGGGGTACGTGAGGGCTGACGCCCCCACACCCCCGGGCTGGTCCGGCGGCTTCGCCGCGGAGCCCGAGGGAGACGGGGTGGAGGCTGGCGGCACCGCACCCGTGCCGCTCCGGCGGCTTCGCCGCCGAGCCGACGAAAGCGGGGCATGCGCCAGGCCCCTGCGGGGAGGGAAGAGGTACGTGGGGGGGGGCTGACGCCCCCACACCCCCGGCCACTCCGGCGGCTTCGCCCCGGAGCTAGGGAAACGGGGTTGGGCTGGCGGCCCGCACTCGCGCCGCTCCCCACGAAAGCGGGGCATGCCCCGGGCCCCCTGCGGGGGAGGGAAGAGGTACGTGGGGGGCTGACGCCCCCACACCCCCGGGGGCTTCGCCGCGGTGCACAGGAAAGTGGGGCTGAGGGCCCCGCACCCCGGGCCGGTCCGGCGGTTTCGCCGCCGAGCCCAGGAAGGCGGGGCTAGCCCCGAGCCGCTCTCTGGCGGCTTCGCCGCGGAGCCCGCGAAAGCGGGCTGACGGACCCGCATCCCCGGCCGCTCGGGCGGCTTCGCCGCGGTGGCCCACAAGGCGGGGAGCTGAGGCGTCCACCCCTCGGGCGGGCCCGTACCGGGGTACCTCCCGGTGGGGAGGGGCCGTGCAGGGTCGTCCCCGCAGGGGATCGGCGGCCGGACCCAGTGATCAACACCAACCCCTTCACGCCGCCGACCCCGAGGAGTCGAGCCCGGAGGGGCACCGGAACCCGCACCCCACGACACCGGACAACCCCACGACCCGCACAACGCACCCCGCGGCGACCCGCGCCACACCCGCAGCCCGCACCGCGGACCCGCGCACCGGGCACCCCCGCGACCCGCACCGCGGACCCCCGCACCCCGCGGCATCCAGGGACCCGCGCAACGCACGCCCGCGCCCCGCGGCACCGGAGACCCCCGCGACCCGCGCCGCGGACGGCCGCACCCCGTAACGCACACCCGCCGGAGGCTAACCGCAGCCGCACGAGCGGCGGATTACCAAGCCCGATGGGAACTGCTTCACCCTCTCCCGGCGCGAACCCGCCACCCTCAGGGCGTCGTCCAGGACCAGGTCCACCGCCGCCCGTGCCATCGCCGGGCGGTCCGAGGAGATCGTCGTCAACGGGGGGTCCGTCAGCGCCGCCTCCTTGACGTCGTCGAAGCCTGCCACCGCCAGCTCGCCCGGGACGTCTATGCGCAGTTCACGCGCCGCCCGCAGGACGCCGATCGCCTGGTCGTCCGTCGAGCAGAAGATCGCCGGCGGACGCTCCGGGCCCGAGAGCAGCTTCAGGGCGACGAGATACGCGTCGTAGCGGTTGTACGGGGCCTGGAACAGCCGGCCCTCCACCGAGCGGCCGGATTCCAGCATCGCCCGGCGCCAGCCCTCGACGTGGTCCGCCACCGGGTCGCCGACCGCCGGGGTCGACTCCATGCCGCCGAGGCAGGCCACATAAGGATGCCCGTGCTCCAGCAGATGCCGCGTCGCCAGCTGCGCGCCGCCGATGTCGTCCGTGACGACCGCGACGTCGTCGATCGCCTCGGGGCGTTCATGGAGGAGGACGACCCGCGCGTCCCACGCCTCGATCTCCGCCGCGGCCCGTTCGCTCGGGCCCTGGCTGACCAGGATCAGCCCGGAGACCCGCATCCCGAGGAAGGCCCGCAGATAGTGGACCTCGCGCTCGTCGCGGTAGTCGGAGTTCCCGACGAGCACCATTTTCCCGCGGTCCGCCGCGGCCTGTTCCACCGCGTGCGCCATCTCCGCGAAGAACGGCTGCCGCGCGTCCGGCACGATCATGCCTATGAGGTCGGTGCGCCGCGAAGCCATCGCCTGGGCAACCCGGTCCGGCCGGTAACCCAGCTCCTTGATCGCGGCGAGCACCCGCTCGCGCGTGGCCGGAGCAACCGGCCGGGGTCCGTTGTTGATGACGTAGCTGACGACCGCGGTCGACGTACCCGCCAGTCTCGCTACATCGTCCCGCGTCACCTTGGCCACGCGCGGCAGTCTACGCGGGGTGACCTACCTCTGGGCAGGGCGTACGGCGGCTTCCTGCACCTCCGCCGGATCATCCGTACGGGCGACCGGAGCCGCCGCCGCCTTCGCCTTGGCCTCCTCGGCCGCGCGCTCGACCTTCTCCGGCGCGACGAAGCGGTAGCCGACGTTCCGTACGGTCCCGATCAGCGACTCGTGCTCGGGGCCGAGTTTCGCCCGCAGCCGCCGTACATGCACGTCGACCGTGCGCGTACCACCGAAGTAGTCGTAGCCCCAGACCTCCTGGAGCAGCTGCGCGCGGGTGAAGACCCGCCCCGGGTGCTGCGCGAGGTACTTCAGCAGCTCGAACTCCTTGAAGGTCAGGTCCAGGACCCGCCCCTTGAGCTTCGCGCTGTACGTCGCCTCGTCGACCGAAAGATCGCCGTTGCGGATTTCCATCGGAGAGTCGTCCGAGGTGATGTGCTGGCGGCCCATCGCGAGGCGCAGCCTCGCCTCGACCTCGGCGGGACCCGCCGTGTCGAGCAGCACGTCGTCGATGCCCCAGTCCGCGGTGACGGCCGCGAGACCGCCCTCCGTGACGACGAGGATCAGCGGACAGCCGGGCCCGGTGGAGCGCAGCAGCTGGCACAGCGACCGCACCTGCGGCAGATCGCGGCGGCCGTCGACAAGGATCACGTCGGCACCGGGGGTGTCGACGAGGGCCGGGCCCTCGGCGGGGGCCACCCGCACGTTGTGCAGAAGCAGTCCGAGGGCGGGAAGCACCTCCGTCGACGGCTGGAGGGCATTGGTCAGGAGCAGCAGAGAGCTCATCGCGCCCCACCTGCCCGGGTCGTCTTGCGGTCGTGCAAGGTTCGCTCGCCCATAACGTCGGTTCCTCCTCGGTCCCTGCGAGGACGTTGCGGCACTGCTTCGTACGATGGCTCCCGCGCCCTGGGAGCCATTGTTCACCTGCCTGTAACAACGGCGGGAAAACACAAAAGGACCCGGGGGCTACGTTGCCCGAGTCCTCTGCCTAGCAGAATAGCCCACATGAGTTCCGAGGCAGAGGGGTCTTTCCGCAGATCAATTATTCCTTCGCTCACGCGGGGGCCGCGTCGCAAGATCCTTCTCACCGAAGACGGGGTCCGAATTGAGGCCGTGTACGAGCCGTGTACGGCAGGTGTCACGGACACCGCGATCGTTGTCGCGCACGGGTTCACGGGGTCGGTGGACCGGCCCGCGGTGCGCCGGGCGGCGCGGGCGTTCGCGCAGCGTGCGGCCGTGGTCACTTTCTCGTTCCGGGGGCACGGAGCATCCGGCGGCCGCTCCACGGTCGGCGACCGCGAGGTGCTCGATCTGGCGGCCGCGGTGGCGTGGGCGCGTGTCTTCGGTCACAGTCGCGTCGTGACGGTCGGGTTCTCCATGGGCGGCTCGGTGGTACTGCGGCACGCTGCGATGCACGGGGGGCGCACTGAGGCGCGTACGGACGCGGTCGCCGCCGTCAGCGCCCCCGCACGCTGGTACTACCGCGGTACCGCCCCGATGCGGCGGCTGCACTGGGTCGTCACCCGGCCCCTCGGCCGGCTCGTCGGCCGCTACGGCCTCGGCACCCGGATCCACCCCGAGGACTGGAGCCCCGTCCCTCTCTCCCCGGTCGAGTCCGTGCCGCTCATCGCCCCGACCCCGCTGCTGATCGTGCACGGCGACCGCGACCCGTACTTCCCCCTGGACCACCCGCGCATGCTCGCGGCGGCGGCCAGGGAAGGAACGGCCGAGTTGTGGCTGGAGCCGGGCATGGGCCATGCCGAGAACGCCGCGGACGATGAGCTGCTGGGCCGCCTCGCAGACTGGCTCGTCGCCGAGTAGCTCATCCGCGTAGCCCATCATGGAAGCCGACGAAAGGAGTGCCGCTATGGCAGCGGGAACGATCCGCTACTGGGCCGCGGCCAAGGCAGCGGCCGGGATCGCGGAGGAGCCGTACGCGGCGGGAACGCTCGCCGAGGCGCTCGACGCGGTGCGCGAGCGGCACCCGGGCGAGCTGACGCGCGTACTGCAACGGTGTTCGTTCCTCGTCGACGGTGACCCCGTCGGGACCCGCGGCCATGAGACCGTACGGCTTGCCGAGGGCGGCACGGTCGAGGTGCTCCCGCCGTTCGCAGGAGGGTGAACCGCACATCATGAGCAGCGATCAGCAGTATCCGTACGGTCAGCAGCCGCCGCAGCCGCACCAGGGCCAGTACGCCGGTCAGCAGCACCAGCAGCCGTATCAGGCGCCCTACCAGGAGTCCGGCTACCCGGAGCAGCGCGACCCCGGCACGGCCCAGACCTGGCAGGCCGAGACCTGGGACACGCAGTACCAGCCGGTCGTGCAGCCCACGCAGGCCGCCGCCGCCCCGGACACCGCGTATCTGCCGCCGCAGGCGGCGTACCCGCTGCCGCCCGAGGCCCCGCTCCCGGCGCCCGGACCGGCCATGTACGAGCCCCCGGCCGACCCGGCCGCCGACGCCGGATACAGCGCCCCCACCACCATCGGGAATGCCCGGATCACCGATGCCCAGCGCGCCCGCGCGGAGGGACGCTCGCCGGTCATCGCGCCCGGTATGCAGCCCGCCGGGCTGACCGCCGCCCTCGGACTGCTGCTCGCCGGCGGCGCGGCCATCGGCCCGTACGCCCTGCTCGTGCCTCTCGTCCTGCTGCAGGCCGTCACCGCGGCCGGCTGGTTCCGGCTGAACGGCATGTGGCCCGCCCGCCAGGGCATCGCGCTCGCCTTCGCCGGCGGCCTCGCCGCCGACGCCGTGCTGCTCTACGTCGGCCGGGAGAACGCCCCCGCCGCGATCATCGGCACCCTCGGCGTCTGGGTGCTGCTCACCGTCGTACTGCAGCTGCGCAGCCACGCCGGCGCCGACGAGAGGATGTACGGCCTGATGGCGACGGTGGCATCCGCCGCCCTCGCGATCCTCGCGACCGGGCATCTCGCGGGTCCTGACGACGCCGTGGTGATCGGGGGGATCGCGGTCGCCGTGGCCGTCCTGGCCCGTGCGCTGCCGTTGCCGGGCGTCGCGTCCGTCGCCGTGGCGCTGCTGGCCGCGGCCGGTGCGGGCATCGCGGCCGGCGGTCTCACCGACATGGGCGCCAAGGGCGCGCTGCTCGGCCTCGCAGCTGGAGGCTGCGCGCTGATCGGGCTGCGGGTCGCGAGCTACGACTACCCGTCCCGCTTCGTCCATATGACGGCCGGCGTGGCTCTTCCGCTGACCGCCGCGGCCCCCGCCGTCTACTTGATCGGCCGCGCCCTGGTGTGAGGACCCTGGTGTGAGGGCCCCGGTGTGACGGGCCCGGTCCCGTCGGCCGGAACCAAAGGACCCCACCCAAACGTCGATCATTCAAGGCATGGCGTCGTCCGGACTGGTTAGGCTCGCGGGCGTCACGGGGGACCAGACGGACGAGGGTGGGGGACACCGAGCAATGCGCGCACTGCGAATACTGCTGATCGTCGCCGTGATCATCGGGGGCATTTTCGTCGCCGCCGACCGGATCGCGGTCAACATGGCGGAGTCCGAGGCCGCCGGCAAGATCAAGAGTAGCCAGGGGCTGAGCTCGACCCCGGAGATCTCCATCAAGGGCTTCCCCTTCCTCACCCAGGTGGTGGGCAAGGAGCTCGACGAGGTGGACGTCAGCCTGTCCGGCATCACCGCCACCGCGGGCGGCCACTCGGTCAACGTCACCGAGGTCAGGGCCGAGCTGCGCAGCGTACGGATCGACAGCAGCTTCTCCTCCGCCGTCGCGGACCGGGCCGACGGCTCCGCCCGGATCTCCTACGCCGACCTGACGAAGGCCGCGCCGAAGGGCGCCACGATCAGCTACGCGGGACCCGACCGGGCGGCCAAGGGCCAGGTCAAGGTCACCGGACCGCTCGCCGACCTGCTCGAGGGCGCGGGCGTTCCGGTCCCCGGCGCGGTGGAGCGACTGCTCAAGGGCCGTACGGTCAGCGCGTACAGCACGGTCGTACTCAAGGGCGGCAGCACGGTCCAGTTGAGGGCCGAGGAGCTGCCCAAGCTGCCGGTCCCGGGCTTCGACGAGAAGCTGCGCAAGGCCATCGACTACGACCTGAAGATCGCCGGGATGCCGTCGGGCATCAAGCTCGACAAGGTCGCGGCGACGGACGCCGGACTGCGGTTCTCGGGTACGGGTACGAACGTCTCACTGGCCGGCTAGACCACACCCTCGCTGAAGGGCGGAGAGGGCGATTTCCGGCGTACGCTCACCCACCTGGCCGCATGGTGAGACGACCCTGTCCGCTGGATAGAAGGCGGACGGGCCCAATCCGCCCCGGAGACGGGCACGGAGCGTCCGGGGCTCCTTCCTGTCCCGCATAGTGGATGATCGCGTCTCAATATCCGACACACCGGTGACACGGTGGCCGACTCGTCCCTACGATCGGACCCATGAAGCGACAGGCGGATCTCACGAAGCGGCGGGCAGTAGACCTGTGCCGCGTCGCCGCCATGCTCTGTCGCGCTTTCTGAGCGGGAGCTCGATTCCCGTATCCCCCGGGCCCATTGACAGTTGTCAGGGCCAAACCGTGCCGTACGCCGCGCATCCGCGTACCCGCACACCCCTCTCTTCGCATCACCCGCCGCACACTGCCCCGGAGGAGAAAGAGCATGAGCCGCAGCGACGTCCTGGTAGACGCCGACTGGGTCGAGGCCCACATCGACGACCCGAAGGTCGTCATCGTCGAGGTCGACGAGGACACCTCCGCGTACGACAAGAACCACATCAAGAACGCCGTCCGGATCGACTGGAAGTCCGACCTCCAGGACCCGGTCCGCCGTGACTTCGTCGACCAGGAGGGCTTCGAGAACCTCCTGTCCGCGAAGGGCATCGCCAACGACGACACCGTCGTCCTCTACGGCGGCAACAACAACTGGTTCGCTTCGTACGCGTACTGGTACTTCAAGCTCTACGGCCACGACAGCGTCAAGCTCCTCGACGGCGGCCGCAAGAAGTGGGAGCTCGACTCCCGCGACCTGGTCGACGGCGCCGAGGTGCCGGAGCGCCCCGCGACCGAGTACAAGGCCAAGGTCCAGGACACCTCGATCCGCGCCTTCCGCGACGAAGCCGTCGCCGCCATCGGCAACCAGAACCTGGTGGACGTGCGCTCGCCCGACGAGTTCAGCGGCAAGCTGCTCGCCCCGGCGCACCTCCCGCAGGAGCAGTCGCAGCGCCCGGGCCACATCCCGTCCGCCCGCAACATCCCGTGGTCCAAGAACGCCAACGACGACGGCACCTTCAAGTCGGACGACGAGCTCAAGGAGCTCTACGCCGAGGAGCAGGTGGACCTGGCGAAGGACACCATCGCGTACTGCCGCATCGGTGAGCGCTCCGCGCTCACCTGGTTCGTGCTGCACGAGCTGCTCGGTATCGAAAACGTCAAGAACTACGACGGCTCGTGGACCGAGTACGGCTCCCTCGTCGGCGTGCCGATCGAGCTCGGCGCCAACAAGTAACCCTCTCCTCCGACCCTGAAGGACAACCCCTATGTGTGGAGCACAGGCCGGCGGCCCCGACGCTTCGACGATCAAGCCCGGTGAGACGACCATCCAGGGCAGCGTGACCCGTGACGGCGAGCCCGTCACCGGCTACGTCCGCCTGCTGGACTCGACCGGCGAGTTCACCGCCGAGGTCCCGACCTCGGCGACGGGACAGTTCCGCTTCTACGCGGCAGAGGGCACGTGGACGGTGCGCGCTCTCGTTCCGGGTGGCACGGCGGACCGCACGGTCGTCGCGCAGACCGGCGGCCTGGCTGAGGTGGCCATCGCCGTTTGATTCACCATGTACCGGCCGAAGGGCCGCACCTCAGGGGTTGGACGCCACTGGAACGGGGTGCGGCCCTTCGGTCGTACGCTGGAAGCATGTACGCGCGACGTCGCCACGCCTACTTTCTGCTGATGGGGACGTGCCTGGCGCTCTTCGTCTCCGCCTGGGCCGTGGTGCGCCTGTGGTCCGTTCCCGTCGCCGTCGGCATGTGCGTCGTCGCCATGGTCATCCCGCCGTTCGCCGCGATGGTCGCGAACCGGCGCGGGCCCGAGGACCGCTGGTGGGACGACCCGTCCGGGGACCCCAAGTCCGACGAGTGGTGGGACGAGCTGGACGGCAAGAAGCGCCGGAACAACCAATGAGCGCCGTCAGTAGATGAGCCGTCAGTAGCCTCGGTAAATGAGGGCCGTCAGTAGACGAGGGCCTGGACGCCGTCCGGCATGATCTCGCTGACGAAGACCTGAGCGCCCGCGATCCGTACGCCGTCGAGCACATCCTTCTCCGTGATGTCGCGCCGCGCCGCGCACTGCGTGCACAGCGTGATCTGACCTGCCGCCTTGATCGACTCGATCAGATCCGGCAGCGGCGCCGCATGCGGCAGTTCGAACTCCGCCGCCCGGCCCGGCAGCGCGAACCATGCGGACTCGCCGGTCAGCCAGAGCGACACCTCCACCCCGCTGGCCACGGCGACCGCCGCCACCGTGAAGGCCTGCGAGCAGCGCTCGGGCGCGTCCGCGCCGGCGGTCACCTTGATCACGAGCTTCTTCGCCATGTACCGAACTCTAATGGGCGGCCCGTCACGGACACCTCGCAGCGAGGGCGCGGCACCAACCCATTAGGCTGGGCCACGGCCCTTTTACCGCCCACCGCTCATCCCGAGGAGCACCCCGTGCTTGTGGCATTCTTCGAAGCCCTGCTGGTTCTGGTCTGTGTCGGCGTCGCCGCCTTCGCCGGTCTGACGGTGAAGAAGCTGTACCAGGGTCAGCGCTAGTCACACTCGTATCTCTACAGATCGCCAGAGCTCCTCATGATCGAGATTCCGTCCGACCTGAACCCGGACCTCGTCCCCCTCGCCTTCCTCCTCGGCAACTGGGAGGGCGTGGGCGTATCCGACTTCCCCGGCGCCGAGAAGTGCAACTTCGGCCAGGAGGTCACCTTCAGCCACGACGGCCGGGACTTCGTCGAATACGTCTCGCACACGTGGGTGCTCGACGCCGAGGGCAACAAGGTCCGCCCGCTGGAGTCCGAGTCCGGCTACTGGCGTATCGACTCCGACCGCAAGATCGAAGTCGTCATGTCCCGTGACCAGGGCATCGTCGAGATCTGGTACGGCGAGCTCGCCGACCAGAAGCCGCAGATCGACCTGGTGACGGACGCGGTGGCGCGTACCGCGGCCTCGGGCCCGTACAGCGGTGGCAAGCGGCTCTACGGCTATGTGAAGGGCGACCTGATGTGGGTGGGCGAGAAGTCCACTCCGGAGGTCCCGCTGCGGCCGTACATGTCGGCGCATCTGAAGAAGGTCGTCTCCCCGGAGCAGGTCGAGGCGTGGGCCAAGGACCTCGGCGACCTCCCCGACGACGGCATCGCCTTCTTCAAGTGACCCGAAGCCGTTCTCGGGCTTCTTCGAGGTACGGCGAGTAGCCATGGGTGAGGTGGGCAGCCATGGGGGCCGAGCGCCAGTTCGGGCCCCCATGGCCCAGGCCCCGCCTACACTGGACGCGTGGTGAGCACCGACTGGAAGAGCGATCTGCGGCAGCGCGGCTACCGGCTGACCCCGCAGCGCCAGCTTGTCCTCGAAGCCGTCGACACCCTTGAGCACGCGACGCCCGACGACATCCTCTCCGAGGTGCGCAAGACCGCGTCCGGTGTGAACATCTCCACCGTTTACCGCACCCTGGAGCTCCTCGAAGAGCTCGGTCTGGTCTCCCACGCCCACCTCGGCCACGGCGCCCCCACCTACCACCTCGCGGACCGCCACCACCACATCCACCTGGTCTGCCGGGACTGTACGAATGTGATCGAGGCGGATGTCGCGGTCGCCGCCGACTTCACCGCGAAGCTGCGTAAGACCTTCGGCTTCGAGACGGACATGAAGCACTTCGCGATCTTCGGCTGCTGCAAGAAATGCGCCGCTGAGGCTTCAACTACCGAGTCGTAGGCTTGTGCCCATGATGAAGAGCCCTCTGCTGTCCCTGCCCGGTGCGGTCGCCGCCGAAGGACGCGACGAAGGAGTCGCCGCGCACTACGGCGATCTGTTCCGGGAACAGCGCGCCCTCGCGGACGGCTCCGGCCTTGTCGACCTCTCGCACCGCGGCGTTGTCACTGTCACCGGCGACGACCGGCTGAGCTGGCTGCATCTGCTGCTCACCCAGCATGTGAGCGAGCTCCCGGCGGGCCAGGCCACCGAGGCGCTGATCCTCTCCGCGCACGGCCACATCGAGCACGCCCTGTATCTCGTCGACGACGGCGAGACGGTCTGGGCGCACGTCGAGCCGGGCACGCAGGAGGCGCTGATCGGCTACCTGGAGTCGATGAAGTTCTTCTACCAGGTCGAAGTGGCCGACCGTACCGAGGAGTTCGCGGTCGTGCACCTGCCGGCGGGCTCCATCGCTCAGGTGCCGGACGGCGTTGTCGTACGGGAGACCCCGCACGGCCGCGATCTGTTTCTGCCGCGCGCCGACCTCGAGTCGTACGCCGCCGAGAACGGCCCGGTCGCCGGAATCCTCGCGTACGAAGCACTGCGCATCGAGACCCACCGCCCCCGTGTCGGTTTCGAGACCGACCACCGCACCATCCCGCACGAACTGGGCTGGATCGGCAGCGCCGTTCACCTCGAGAAGGGGTGCTATCGCGGCCAGGAGACCGTCGCGCGCGTCCACAACCTGGGGAAGCCGCCCCGCCGACTGGTCTTTCTGCACCTGGACGGCAGCGAGGTGCATCTGCCGGGCCCCGGCACCCCGGTCCGGCTCGCATCGGAGGGTGCGGAGGGGCGCCAGCTGGGCTTTGTGACCACGTCCGCCCGCCACCACGAGCTCGGCCCGATCGCGCTGGCGCTGATCAAGCGCAATGTGCCGGTGGACGCGGAGCTGCTGGCGGGCGACACGGCGGCGGCGCAGGAGCCGGTCGTCGAGCCGTGAGCCGGGCGCTTGAGCCGGTCGTCGAGCCGTGAGCCGGGCGCTTGAGCCGGTCGTCGAGCCGTGAGCGGGGCGCTTGAGCCGGTCGTCGAGCCGTGAGCAGGCAGCCGAGCGCTAGATCTCTACGATCACCGTGAACGGGCCGTGGTTGGTGAGCGAGACCCGCATCTCCGCCCCGAAGCGGCCCGTCTCCACCCGCGCCCCCAGCGCCCGCAGCTGCGCCACGACCTCGTCGACCAGCGGCTCGGCCACATCGCCGGGCGCCGCCGCGTTCCAGGTGGGGCGGCGGCCCTTGCGGGCGTCCCCGTAGAGAGCGAACTGCGAAATCACCAGCAAGGGCGCATTCACATCCGAGCAGGACTTCTCACCCTCCAGAATCCGGACCGACCAGAGCTTGCGGGCCAGCTGCGCCGCCTTCTCCCTGGTGTCCTCGTGGGTGACTCCCACCAGCACACACAGCCCTTCGCCGACGATCTCGCCGACCGTCTCGCCCGCCACGACGACGCTCGCGCCGTCGACCCTCTGCACCACTGCACGCATACAGACCAACCTATCTGGGGCTGAACGGGTGCAGAGCACCTGCGTCGGGAGGTTCCGGGGTGGCACGATGCAACAAGGCGGTGCTTCCCCTCGGCCCTTGGGGCCTGGGGAGACCTCATGCACCGGTCGAGGGGACGGACAACGCACATGAGTACATCTGGCGCCGGGCAGCCGCCCGGTCCCGTATCGATTCCCGCATCGGCTTCCACGTCGATTCCCACTTTCCCGGCACCCATGGCCTGTGCCGAGCGACCGCCCCAGCAGCGCAGTACGGGCGCCCTGCCGGAGCCGCCGCAGCACGACCTCCTGACCCTGCGGCTGCCGGAGCTGCGCACGCTGCGCCGGGACTCGCACCGCGACGAGGCGGACCTCAGCTATGTACGGCGGCTGCTGCAGGGCCGGATCGACATCCTGCGGGCCGAGCTGGCCCGGCGTACGGACCCACAGACCCCGGTCCTCCCGGAGGCCACGGTCGTCGACCGTCTGTCGGAGATCCTGGCCGACGCTCCGTCGCGGCACCGCTCGTCCGCCCGCCATGTGACGCTCTCCACGCCGCACAGTGAGGAGTACCGGCGGCTGGCCGCCGACATGCTCTCCGAGGTCGAGCTCTCCGACCTGGACGCCCGTACGGACGAGGAACTGCACGCGGCCATGGGGCGGCTGATCCGCTATGAGCAGCAGGTCTCGCGCCGCCGTCAGCTGCTGCAGCGGACGGCCGACGACTGCAGCGCCGAGATCGCCCGCAGGTACCGTGAAGGCGAAGCACAAGTAGACGACCTGCTCACCTGAAGCGATTCCGACTCCTCGAACCGATCCTTCCGGGAGCGGGCCCCTGCCCCGGAAGGCCGACGATGAGCTCCACCGCCGACAGCACCGCCATACCCCCGGTCCTCGCCGAAGTCGTACGTTCCGGCTTTGCCGAGGGCCATCACCGCGGATCGCTCGTCGTCCTGGCGGCGGACGGCACTGTGGAACTCGCGCTCGGTGACCCGTACGCGCCGGTCTTCCCTCGCTCCAGCAACAAGCCCCTGCAAGCCGCGGCCGTACTGCGGGCCGGGCTCGCCCTCTCCGGCGAGCGCCTGGCGCTGGCTGCGGCGAGCCACTCGGGCGAAAGCTTTCACCTCGATCTCGTACGCAAGATGCTCGCCGAGCACGGGCTGTCGGCGGACGAACTGCAGACCCCGCCGGACCTGCCGCTCGACCCGGTCGCGGCGGAGGCGTATCTCGCCGGGGGCCAGGTCCGGGACCGGGTGGCCATGAACTGCTCAGGCAAGCACGCGGCGATGCTCGCGGCCTGCGCGCTGAACGGATGGGACCGGACGAACTACCTGGACCCCGCGCACCCACTCCAGCGGCTGGTCCACGCGGTGGTCGAGGACACGTCCGGCGAGCGGGTCGCGGCCGTCGGCACGGACGGCTGCGGCGCACCCCTGATGGCGATCAGCCTGACCGGCCTGGCGCGCGCCTTCCGCCACTTCGTGCTCGCCGAGCCGGGCTCGGCCGAGCGCCGGGTCGCGGACGCGATGCGCGCCCACCCCGAGTACGTGGCGGGCACCCGCCGCCCCGACACCTGGCTGATGCGCGAGGTGCCGGGCGCGCTCTCCAAGATGGGCGCGGAGGCGGTCCAGGCGGTGGCGCTGGCGGACGGCCGCGCGCTGGCCTTCAAGGTGGACGACGGCGCGACGCGGGCGCTGGGCCCGGTGCTGGGCCGTGCGCTCGAGGTGATGGGAGTGGACTCGCCGGTGGTGGGCCGGATCGGGCACGTGCCGCTGCTGGGGGGCGGCGTGGAGGTGGGAGCGATCCGCGCGGCCTTCTGAGGCATTTCCCCGGGTCGAATCCCCAGGTCGAAACTCGGATGCGGGCCGGTCGGCGTTCGGCCTAGCGTGGGCCGCATGAGCGTCGAGACCCGCGTCATCACCGAGTCCGAGTACCCCGACTGGCTGCGGGCCCTGAACACTGGATTTCTGCGGCCGCCGGTGGTCTCGGCGGAAGAGGTCACCTCGCGCAGGGCGCACACCGACCTCGCGCGGGTGCGCGGCGCGTTCGACGACGGCCGTTGTGTGGCGACGTACCGCTCGTTCGCGCAGCAGCTCACGGCGGTTGGGGGCGCAGCGCTCCCCGCGAACGCCGTCTCCAATGTGGCGGTCTCGCCCACACACCGCCGCCGCGGCCTGCTCAGCCGCATGATCACCGCCGACCTCGCCGAGGCGAAGGAGCGCGGCGACATCGTGTCCACGCTGATCGCCGCGGAGTACCCGATCTACGGGCGGTACGGCTACGGTCCCGCCGCCTGGATCACCGAGTGGGCGGTCGACGTCCCGCGCACGGGCCTCGACCGGCGCTGGTCGGGCCCGGACGACGGCGGCCGTATCGACTTGGTGGACGCCACGGACGTACGCAAACTCGGCCCGGAACTGCATGCACGGCTGGCGGCCAGGCAGCCGGGCGTGGTGAGCCGCGACGAGCGCTGGTGGCAGCTCAACACGGGCCAGGCGCAGCTGGCGAGCCAGCCATGGACGGAGCCGTTCTACGCGGTCTACCGCTCGGCGTCCGGAGAGGTGGAGGGCCTGCTCGCCTATCAGTCGGACGACAAGTGGGGCGACGCCAAGCAACCGCTGAACACGGCGACGGTACGCGAGATGCTCGCGCTGACGCCGGCGGCGGAGCGTGCGCTTTGGCACTACGTCTGCTCGGTGGACTGGATCACCACGGTCAAGTCGGGCTACCGCGCTCCGGACGACCTGCTCCCGCTGCTGCTCCCGGACCCGCGGGCGGCGAGGATCCTGACGCAGGCGGACTTCTTGTGGGTGCGGATCCTGGATGTGGCGCGGGCGCTGGAGGCGCGTACGTACGCGACATCCGCGACCCTGATCCTGGACGTCCAGGACTCTGCAGGCCTGGCGGGCGGTACCTTCCGGCTGGACGCCTCGCCGGAGGGCGCGGTCTGCGCGCCGTCGACCGAGTCGCCGGATCTGACCTTGGGCATACGGGAGTTGGGTGCGCTCTACCTGGGCGACGAGTCGGCGGTCCGGCTCGCGGCACTGGGCCTGGTGGAGGAGGGGACGCCGGGGGCGGCGGGGGTGGCGGACGGGGTGTTCCGTACGCCGAGGCGGCCGTGGTGCCCGGACGTCTTCTGACGTCTGCCGTACAACTGCCTTGGACGGAAGTTGAGTTGTAGCGTTGATGTGTGGACGGCGATGGTACGACACACAACACCGGGCGACACTCCATCCAGAGCGTGGCGGACGTGCTGCGCGAACGCATCCGCACGGGTCAACTGACGGTCGGCGAGAGGATGCCGACACAGGCCCAGCTGGCCGAAGAGTTCGGTGTGCAGCGTGGCACCGTCCGGCAGGCCCTGCGGAGCCTGCATGACGAGGGGCTGCTCGCCGGTGTGACCAGAGGCAGCCCGCCCCGTGTCGCGCCGCCCGAGGTCGCACGAGGCGGTGACGCACCCGAGCCGGTCAAGGTGGCCCTGGGAACCCGCCTCGCGGAGGCATTCTCGGCCCGCGAGGTCCGTATCGACGCCGTCTGCCTGACGGCGGAATCCTTGTTGCTCGCGCTCGGGGAGCCGCTGCTCATGATCCACACAGGCCGCGTCAGACCGTCCACGGTGGAAGTCCGCATCCTGCTGCCCGACCGGGACAACGGCCTCGCCTTCCCGTCCCCCCTCGGCGCCCCGGAGGACGATCAACAGCTTCACCAGCGCTGGCAGGCGCAGCGCAACGCCCTGGGGCAGGTGCTGCGCCACAACCTCCTGTCTCTTCGCGCGACGATAGGCTGCGACGTCAATGTCACCTTCCGCGCACTGCCTTTCACCCCGCCCGTGAAGCTCTGTCTGCTGAACGGCTCGGAGGCGCTTTTCGCCTACTACACCGTGAAGCGGCGCGAGGTGCGGATCGACGACGGGCCGGTCGAGATCTACGACATGCTCGGCACGGATTCGACGCTCTTCCGCTTCGAATCGGGCCGAGGCGAACGGGACGATGCCTTTGTGGCGCAGTCGCAGGCGTGGTTCGACGGGCTGTGGGGCACGATCTCCCTGGATCTGAAACTCGGCTGACTCGGCCGACGTCACGCGACGAGCATCACCAGGATGATCGTGCCGATTCCGGTGCACGCGGCGTTCCTGGCCTTCACGCCGATGCTGAGCAGCAGCAGCGCGATGATTCCCATCGGACCGAAGCGGCTCTCCACGAGCGTCTCGAAGCCGACGGCCAGGGTGGCGGCGACAAGGGCGATGAGTGGCATGACGGGTCCGTCCTTTGCGGTTGGCGGTCACGCTCCTGGAGGCACCAGCAGCAGGGACAAGATGAAGGCTCCTGCGCACGCGCACCCGTGGCGGCGTGCCTTGATGCCCAGGCCGAGCAGGGCAAGACCGACGAGACCCCCGGCCCCGTACCGCCAGGCCATGAGCCCGCCCAGGCCGAGATCGAGCAGAGTGCCGGTGAAGGTGATCAGTTCCATGGGGCTGCTTCCTTCCTCAGTGCGGGTGCCGGGGAGCTCAACAGCGCCTCAGGGGGGCGCTGTAGCGTGCGTGTGTGGCCGACCTCCGTGATCTGCTCTCTGCAGCCAAGTGCGTCTTCTTCGACTTCGACGGGCCGATCTGCCGGCTCTTCGCCGGACACCCGGCGAGTGAGGTGGCCAATCGGCTGCGGGAGCTGATCGCCGGCACCGGCGACGGGAGCGTGATCCCGTCCGAGGCGCTGGAGACGGACGATCCGCAGGCCGTCCTCCGCGCGTACGCCAACGCCGTCCCCGGCAGTCCCCTGGTGGCGGAGCTCGAAGAGCTGATCACCCGTGAGGAGATGATCGCGGCGGAGAGCTCCCGGCCCACTGCCTACGCGGACCTCTTGATCCGGACGTTCCGCACGCTCGGGCTCCAGCTCGCCGTGACGACGAACAACGCGCCCGCGGCGGTGCGGCGTTACCTCGAACGCCGTGATCTCGCGGAGTGCTTCGGCAGTCATATTTACGGGCGTACACGCGACGTGGCACGCCTCAAGCCGGACCCGGACTGCGTGCGGCGAGCTCTGGCAGGTACCGGGATGAATGCCTCGGAGGTGGTTCTGCTCGGGGATTCCCCTGCCGATTTGCAGGCGGCGCGAGCGGCAGATGTCGCTTTCCTGGGCTATGCGCGCAACGCGCGCAAACTGGCTGCCTTGGAGCAGGCGAGGGCCGAGGTCATCGTCGATTCGCTGGAGGCTGTGCTGACGGCCGTGCGTGATGCGGACCGAGGCTGACCCGACCATGTTCACCTCCCGGAACCTTCGTCGGGATGCAGTCCAATTGGACTGGGGTGCTGCTTATTTGACAGTAAGCCAGAACAACTAGCGTGATCGGCAGTCCAATTAGCTAACTTGGCTGAAACTGATGTGTGTGGCCCGGTCAAGTTGTACGGTCGAGCTATGGCCACTGAACGCCCAGGCGCCAGTGAGGGCGCAACACCGCAAGAGGGCGCACGGACGGCACAGCAGATCGCTGGCGAACTGCGCTCACGGATCGACCGAGGGGAGCACCGGCTCGGGCAGCTGCTGCCCACGCAGCGCGAACTCATGGCGGAGTTCGGGGTGTCCAGGGACACCATCCAACGGGCGATGCGCGAACTTCAGACCGAGGGCTGGATCGAGTCACGGCAGGGCAGCGGATCACGTGTGATCCGGGCCCGGCGGATCCACACCCCCAAGGCGAGGGCCGGCCAGCCGGTGCCCGTCGGTCTCGGTCCACTCATCTCGGAAGCCTTCGAGGCGGAGGAAGTCTCACTCGACGCCTTCTGCCTGACCACCGAGTCCCTGACCGACCATGTCGGCGTGCAGGCCGACCGGGTGGCCCGTCGTGAAGTGGGCCCTCGGAGCATCAGCCTGAGACTGCTCCTGCCCAGTCGCGAACCGAGGCCGGCGTTCCCGGCCGCGGCCGATGACCCAGGGGACGCGCGCCCGCACGAACGCTGGGCCACCATGGTCGAGTTCCACACCGGGCGGCTGCGCGAGAAGCTTGTTGCGCTGCGTCGCGGCGGGCTGGTCTCCACTGTCGACGTTGATGTCCGCCGGGCGCCACTCACCCCGACGCACAAGCTCTATCTGCTCAACCGGACTTCGGCACTGCACGGCCTCTACGTGGTGGAGCGCCGCACGATGCCCTTGTCGGACGGCACCGAGGTCCAGGCGCTGGACGTCCTCGGGCTCCAGTCGACGCTTTTCCACTACGAGAAGACCGGTGACGCCGACGCGCAGGGGTCGCTCTTCGTCGCATCGGCACAGAAATGGTTCGACTCGTACTGGGAGAATCTTGGTGTGCCCGAAGGGAGCTGAGGCCAACCGGAACGGCTGCTTCAGGCCGTCCGCGACGATGTGGCCGCACCTGCTTGCGGATGCCGTACCCCGATGACCCGGCTGGACGAATCCGATTGATACCGACGGCCGTGGTCGCGGCTCGCGTGTGGTCGTCACGGATGCGGCTCCGCAGAAGCCGGCCCAGCGTGTCGCAGTGGCGTTCACCGCCCAGCATGTGTCGCTCGATGTCTGGTCCCTGACCACCGAGAAGCTGAGCGAGATCGTCGCTCAGCAGGTGGAGGACATGGTGAGCGGCGCGACCATGGCGCCCGAATCGATCAGGGCGAGAGTGCCTTCGCACCGGCCGCAGCGGTAGCTTCTTCGGTCAGTGGGCGGGCCGAGCATCGAGGACACGTTCCATGACTGTCGAGTCGGTGTCCGAGGTTCTGCGGCGAGCCGCAGAACTGAGCGGCGACGACGGGGGGGATCACCGGGCCGCTCAGGCGCTACCACCATG
Organism: Streptomyces sp. NPDC019443; assembly: GCF_044389785.1. Taxonomy (NCBI): domain Bacteria; kingdom Bacillati; phylum Actinomycetota; class Actinomycetes; order Kitasatosporales; family Streptomycetaceae; genus Streptomyces; species Streptomyces sp. NPDC019443. The sequence goes on along the minus strand of NZ_JBIRYJ010000004.1, from coordinate 618,941 downwards.
AGGCGTACGTATTGCCGCTCGCTGCCGAGAATCAGCTGAGCTCGCGCTTTGCCCGTGCTGGTGCTGGTGCTGAGCCCTGCCCCTGAGACGAACTGGCGGATCCTGCCGCGCGCGGCAGGGAACGTCCAGCGGGTCCTGGCGGCGGCCCAGGAACCGCTGGCCCTGCGGAGTGTGCCTACGCTCCGCCAGTTGATGTCCGCGTACACGAGCCGGGTTCGGTCGTCGACGGCACGGTCCGAGCCCTGACGCCGTAGGCCAGTTGGACGTTCGAGCGTTTACGCCGTACGGATCCTGAAGAAGACCCCCGACAGTGCGACCGCCACCCCCAGAATCCCCCCGCACCACGCCAGCGCCGTCCACGGTGCCGTCCCCACCGGCTGGGCCAGCAGAAGCCCGCGCAGGGACTCGATAAGCGGCGTCACCGGCTGGTGGTCGGCGAAGCCGTGGAGCCAGCTCGGCATCGTCTCGATCGGGACGAAAGCGCTGCTCGGGTAGGGCAGGAACATCATGAAGAAGGTGAACCCGGCCGCCGCGTCAGGGGTCTTGGCGAGCAGTCCGACCGCTGCGGAGAGCCATGAGATCGCCAGGAGGAAGGCGATCAGGATGCTCGCGGCCGCGAGCCAGCCGAGTGGCGTCGCCGACGGGCGGAAGCCGATGAGGAGGCCGACGCCGAGGACGAGCATCGTCGAGAACAGGTTGCGTACGGTGCTGGCGGCGACATGGCCGGCCAGGATCGCCGTGCCGCCCACGTCGAGGGAGCGGAAGCGGTCGATGATCCCTCCCTTCATGTCCTCGCTCACGCTCACCGCGGTGGAGGACGCCCCGAAGGCGGCGCAGAGGATGAGGATGCCGGGGATCACATAGGTCACGTACTTCGTACCGGTGTTGATGGCTCCGCCGAAGAAGTAGATGAAGACCAGCATCAGCATGAGCGGCAGCATCATCGAGGTGATGACGGCGTCGATGTTGCGGCGGGAGAGCCGGATGCTGCGCCCGGCCATCGTGAGCGCGGGCGTGAGGACATCAGACATGGGCGGGCTCCTTGTCGGTCAGGGCGAGGAAGACGTCGTCGAGCGTGGCTCTTTGGACCGAGAAGCGCGCCACGTCGCGGCGCTCGGGGTCGACCTCGTCCAGCAGCGCCCGGACCTGGGCCGCCGTGCCGTCCGTCGGGAGGCCGAGGGTGAGCGTCTCGGGGGAGCGGTGGACCGCGTGTGACTCGAGCCGCCAGTACGCCGCCGTGTCGTTGAGTACGAGGTCGAGGCGGTGGCCCGCGACCCGGGCCTTGAGTTCGTCGGCCGTGCCCTCCGCCACCAGCCGGCCGCCGTCCACGACCGCGATGCGGTCCGCCAGGCGGTCGGCCTCCTCCAGATACTGGGTGGTGAGGAAGACGGTGGCGCCGCTCGCGGAGAGGTCGCGTATCACCTGCCAGAGCTCCTGACGGCTGCGCGGGTCGAGGCCGGTCGTCGGCTCGTCGAGGAAGACGACTTCCGGGTCGCCGACCAGGCCGGCCGCGAGGTCGAGGCGGCGGCGCATCCCGCCGGAGTACGTCCCGGTCTGGCGGCGGCCCGCGTCGGTGAGGTCGAACCGTTCGAGGAGTTCGGCGGCGCGGCGGCGGGCGGCCGCGCGGGACAGGCCGCTGAGGCGAGCCATCATGCGGAGGTTCTCCTCGCCCGTCTGCTTCTCGTCGACCGCGGCGAACTGGCCGGTCAGGCTGATGGCGCGGCGTACGCGGGCGCGGTCGTGGACGACGTCGTACGCGGCGACGCGCGCGTTGCCCGCGTCGGCGGTGGTGAGGGTGGCGAGGATCCGCACGGTCGTGGTCTTGCCTGCGCCGTTCGGGCCGAGCAGGGCGAAGACGGCGCCGCGCTCGACGCGCAGGTCGATGCCGTCGAGGACGGTGACTTTCCCGTAGGCCTTGGCGAGACCGATGGCCTCGATGGCCGGCGACTGGGTCATGGGTTGCCGCACTCTCCTTCTGCGTATGGGATACGCGTTACTGTGTAAGGGTTACGCATTACTAGGATGTGCGTCAAGCGGGAGACGCTGGAGGGCGGGAGAAGGCGGAGAGTGATGGCGGCGCACGGCAGCGGGAGCAGCGGCGGCAAGAGCGGTGCGGGCGGTACGCGCGGTATGCGCGGTGCGGGCAGTACGCGCGGTACTCGCGGCGAGACCGGCCTGCCCGCCAGCATCGAAGCCGCGTGGGGCCTGCGCGAGCGCCCCGCGAAAGGGCCGAAGCCGGGGCTCAGCCTGGACCGGATCGTCGAGGCGGCGGTGGGCGTCGCCGCGACGGAAGGGCTCGCGGCGGTCTCCATGGGGCGGGTCGCCAAGGAGTTGGGCGTCTCGACGATGTCGCTGTACCGGTACGTCGCCGCGAAGGACGAGCTCTACATCCTGATGCAGGAGGCGGTGATGGGCCTGCCGCCGGCTCCGCCGGACCCCGGCACGGGCTGGCGGGAGGCGCTCGCGGCCTGGGCATGGGCGCAGCGCGAGGTGTTCCACCGGAACCTGTGGGTGCTGCGTATCCCGGTCTCCGGCCCGCCCGCCACTCCCAACTCGGTGGCTTGGTGGGAGCGGGGCCTCGCCGCGCTGGAGGAGACGGGGCTGAGTGAGGGCGAGAAGATCTCGATGATCCTGCTGGTCAGCGGCTTTGTACGGAACGAGGCGCTGCTGATGGCGGACCTGGGCGCGGCGATCGAGGCGAGCGGCGGCTCGCCGGAGGAGGTCATGCGCCGGTACGCGACCACCCTGAAGCGCCTGGCGGACCCGGCCCGCTATCCGGCGGTGGCGCGGATGCTGGAGTCCGAGGTGATGTACGAACCGGACGAGCCGGACTTCGAGTTCGGCTTCGGCCTGGACCGGGTGCTGGACGGGATCGAGGTCCTGATCCGCAAGCGGCGGGGGTGAGGGGCGGGGTTGCCCACTCCCTCCCCGCCCCTTCACCCCCGCCCCTTCACCCCCGCCCGCTCACGTCGTCAGCAGCACCTTCCCCCGCAGCCCCCGCCCCTCGATCGCCGCGTGTGCCTCCGATGCGCGTTCCAGGGGGAACTCGCCGCCGATCACTGGGTACAGGCGGCCCGACGCTGCCTCCGTCAGGGCCTTGGCCGCCAGGCGGACGTACTCCTCGTCCGACAGCTGGACGTCGCCGATGCCGAGCAGTTTGATGCCCCGGCGCTCCGCCTCCGCCGCGTCCACCGGGGCGAAGTCGCCCGTCGGCGCGCCGTGGGCCGAGAAGCGGCCGCCGTCCGCCGTCAGGGGGAAGGCCGCCAGGCCCAGGTCGCCGCCGACACCGTCCAGGACCACGTCGGCGCCCGACGGGCCGAGAGCCGTGCGGGCGTGGGCGACCCAGTCGGGGGACGTGGCGTCCACCACCGCGTCGGCGCCCAACTCCCGTACCAGGGACGTCTTCAGCTCGCCCCGCGCCACCCCGACGACCTGCGCACCCACGGCCTTTGCCAGTTGGACCAGCAACGTGCCCATGCCGCCCGAGGCGCCCAGGATCAGCACCCGGTCGCCCGCCCCCAGGCCGGTGGACTCCAGGAGCGCCGTCGCGGTTACGCCGTCGTGCACCAGGGCCGCCGCCTCGCGCAGTTCCAGGCTGGCCGGGACGGGGATCAGCTTGGCCGCGGAGGCCACCGCCTGCTCCGCGTAGCCGCCGCTGAAACCGAGTGAAGTGATCACGCGGCGGCCGATCCACGCCTCGTCCACCCCCTCGCCGACCGCCCGCACCGTGCCGGCGATGCCGCCGCCCGGCACGTACGGCGGCTGGACCGGGAAGTGCTCGCCGAAGCTGCCGGACCGGATCTGCGTCTCCACGAAAATCGTGTCCACAGCGGAGACGGCGACGACCGCCTCGCCCGGACCCGCCACCGGATCCGGGACCTCGGTCGTGACCAGTACCTCCGGGCCGCCGAACTCCTTGACCTGTGCCACGCGCATGCCGTCCACTCCTCAATTCGATAGCTTGCTGGAAGTCTGAAACCTCAAGTGCGGTTGAGGTCAACAGGCCGGCTGACCAGCCGGCCAACTGGCCGCCGGTCGGCTGTGGGTGCGTACGTTCGGAGTCATGAGCGGTGAGATGGGCCTCCGGGAACGCAAGAAGCGGCAGACGTACCAAGCGATCTCGGACGCGGCGATCGCCCTCTTCCTCAGGAAGGGCTTCGACCGGGTCTCCGTCGCCGAGGCCGCGGCCGCCGCCGACGTCTCCAAGCCCACCCTCTTCCGGTACTTCCCCGCCCAGGACGTGCCCTCGGCCGGTCCCTGTGCGGGGACGGCGAGTTGACGATTCGTAAGGCCGACGATCTGGCCGCGGCCACAGTCGACCCGGTACGGGCGGCGCCGGTCCACGAGGGCTCGGTCGGGGTGATCGCGAACGAACCGGAGAGGCACCGGCTGCGCACCGCGTTCGCGACGGCAGGCATCGCGACCGCGGCCGAGGCGCGTGGCCTGCACCGGTTGTACGTCGTCCTCACCCGGGCCGTCTCCCGGCCGGACGTGCCGCACAGCCGCCCGCTGCCGCCCGAATTCGGCTTGGAGCAGGGCGAGTTGGCCTCAGTCCGTCAGACGCCGACCGTCCCGTCGATTCCCTCGCGGAGGAAGTCGGCGTGGCCGTTGTGGCGGGCGTACTCGTGGATCAGGTGCAGCATCACCAGCCGGAGCGACACGTCCTCGCCCCACTTGGCCTGGTAGCCGGTCACGTCGAGCGACTCGGCCCGCTCGTCGATCCGGCGGGCGTGCTCGACTTCCGTCTGCCAGGCCTCGAACGCCTCCGCGCGCGTGGACTCGCTCGCGTCGTACGCCACTTGGTAGTCGCCCTCGTCCGACCAGACGTACGGGATGTCCTCCCCGTTGATCACCCGGCGGAACCAGGCGCGCTCCACCTCGGCCATGTGCCGCACCAGACCGAGCAGGGAGAGCGTGGAGGGCGGCATCGACTGCCGGCGCAGTTGCTCGTCGGAGAGGCCTTCGGTCTTCATGGCGAGCGTCGCGCGGTGGTAGTCGAGGAAGGCGCGCAGCGTCTCGCGCTCGCCTGAGGTCAGGGGCGGGCCTACGCGTTCGACGGTCACGGCGGATTCCTTTCGACGGCAACGGCAACGGTGGCGGTACAGCGCGGGCGAACTGACCCCCGCCGGAAAGTTGTTGTGGTGCGCCTGTCACATTCTGCCGTCGCGTTCCGTCGGTGTAGTGACGACGAACTTCCTGAGGGAGAGCAATCATGCAGGCACGGATGAACAACCCCGCAACGATCATTCCCGAGGCCCTGCCGGCCATCCTCGACCTGTTGAAGACGACGCGGAAGGGCGGCGTCCCGGAGTCGACGCTCGAGCTGGTCCACCTGCGCGCCAGCCAGATCAACGGATGCGGCTACTGCGTGGTCGGGGGCGTGGCCAGTGCGAAGAAGGGGGGCGAGACCGATGAGCGGCTGCACGCGGTCGCGGCCTGGCGCGAGGCGCCGTTCTTCAACGACGCCGAGCGCGCCGCGCTCGCGCTCACGGAGGCCGCCACCCGGCTGGCTGACCGACCCGACGCGGTACCGGACCAGATCTGGGACGACGCCGCCGATCACTACGACGAGCAGCAGCTCGCGGCCATCATCCTGATGATCGGCGTGACCAACTTCTTCAACCGCCTCAACGTCACGACGAGGCAGCCCGCGGGCGCGACCTGGTAGTCGGGCGTCGGTGGCTGAGCGCCGGTGGTCGAGCGTCGACAAGCGAGTGTCGACGCTCGAGCAGCGCCGGGGGACACGGTCGTCGTCACCCTCGCCTATCTGCTGCACACGGTGACTCTGGCCCGGACCAGGGAGCGGATCGGGGAGCGGATCGGGGGGTGGACCACGGGGCGGATCGTGGCTTCGGACTGCGGGCGAGACGGCGCTGTCGCCGCCGGTCGCGTCCCGGCTGCTGCGCCGCTTCCGGGCCCCGGACCTCGAGCTGAGCACCCGGGAGATCGAGATTCTCGAACGGGTCGCGGAGGGCCGCGCCAACCGGGAGATCAGCCGGGCGCTGTTCATCGGCGAGGCCACGGCGAAGACGCATCTGGCGCACATCTACGAAAAGCTCGGAGTGGACAATCGCACGGCTGCGGTACGGGCATCGGTGGCCATGAGCCGGGCGCCCGGCATGTCCAGGACACCCGACTCCGGCCACTGCTCAGTTCAGCCGCACGGGGGCGGGGCAAGCCCGGCCTGATCAGTCCTCGGCGATCTCGCGGACCTCGGCGGTGACGGTCCAGTGCTCCGGATGGACCTGCAGGAACCGCTTGGCCCACTCCACAGCCTCGGCCTTGTCCTTGGCCTGGATGATGGAGTAACCGCCGATGACTTCCTTGCTCTCGGTGAAGGGCCCGTCGGTGTAGCGGAGCTTGCCGCCCGACCAGGTGACCCGGGTGCCCTCGGACGTCGGGGCGAGCCCGGCCGTGTCCAGCATGACCCCGGCCTTGGTGATCTCCTCGAACAGCGCGCCCATGCGCTCATCGAACTCGGGGCCGTTGGCCTCGGCGGGGGCGTTCTGCTCCTCGATGTGGATCATCGTCAGGTAACGCGGCATGGTGACTCCTCGGCCGGGAGGACGGGGGCCTTCCCCGCCTCTCACCCATGCGTCGAACGGCAGACGGCCCGATCGACAGCTCCCCCGGAATTCTTCTGAGAATTTTCCGGGGCGACCACCGCAGCGGTCCGGTCCCGGGGCCTCCCATCCGGCCGAGCGGGATCGCGGCCGCGTGTAGCCCCGGTGCCCCGTCCCTACCCCTCGGCGACCGGGCGGTAGGTGCACACGTGCACGCCCGTGCCGCTGGTGACGGTGGAGACCAGCTCGAGCGTGGTTAGCGCACCGTCCTTGGGGAAGATCGTCTTGCCGCCGCCGAGGATCACCGGCTCGATCATGAGCCGGAGCTCGTCGACCAGGCCCTCGCTCAGGAGGGTGCGCGCGAGGGTGGGGCTCCCCATGACCAACAGGTCGCCGCCGTCGGTCTCGTGCAGCTCCCGGATGCGGGCGACGGCCTTGTCGCCGGGGATGCGCGTGGTGTTGTCCCACGTCAGCTCGTTGTCGCCCAGCGTCTGGGACACGACGTACTTCGGGATGGCGTTCATCCGGTCGGCGAACGGGTCACCGGCCCGCTCGGGCCACGCCGAGGCCATCGACTGCCACGTGCGGCGCCCGAACAGCAGCGCCTCGGCCTTGGTCAAGGCGTCGTCGAAGGCACCGCCCACAACCTCCGGATCGAAGAACGGGTGCGACCAGCCGCCGTGGGCAAAGCCGCCGTCGGTGTCCTCGTCGGGTCCGCCCGGCGCCTGCACGACGCCGTCCAAGCTCATGAACTCACTGATCACGATGCGCATGGGACTCGCTCCTCTTTCTCGCTCCGGGGGTTACGGCGATGGAGACTGTCGCGCCGCGCCAAAATCATCGCGCCCGGCCGGGGTCCGAGACAGAAGTCCGGGGCCGTCTCCGGACGTCAGCGACCGCCTCCGTGCAGCCGCCCCAATGGCGGCAGTGTGCCGTAAGCGTGGGATCAATCGGAGGATTCAGGGGCATTCAACCCTAGGGTGGGGGGTTGTGAACGGCCACCAGCGGGTGCGGGACGACGAGGGGAGCGCGGCCCGACTCCTCGCGCTGTCGGACGGCGTGTTCGCCATCGCGATGACGCTGCTGGCGCTGGACCTCACGCTGCCCGCCGGGCTGGACCCCGCCGGTTTCGAGCACGCGCTCGGGGATGTGATGCCCAACGTGTGGGCGTACGCCCTCAGCTTTCTGGTCATCGCGGCGTTCTGGCGGGGCCACCACCAGATCTTCCGGTACGTGCGGGAGGTGGACGGGACGGTCATCAGGCTCGGGCTGCTGAGCCTGGGGCTGGTCGCCCTGATGCCCTTCCCTACCACCCTGCTGGCCGAGTACGGGGACTTGTCGCAGTCGGTGGCCGTCTACTCCGGCGCCGTCGCGGCCATGGGCGCCACACAGCTCGCGCTGGCGGTCGCACTCTGGAAGCGCCCCTGGCTGGGGAGCGTGGCGCTGCCCGATCCCGTCGCGCGCAACGATGTGGCCGATCTGGCGGCGACGGTGCTGGTCTTCGCCGTCGCCGTGCCGCTGGCCTTCGTCTCCCCGACGGGCGCGAAGCTGTGGTGGGCGGTGCTGATCCCGGTCAAGTCGGTGACGGGCAGGCGGGGCAAGCGACTGCGCGCGGACGCCCAGCGGTCCGGCGCCCGGTAGGACTCCGTCAGGTCGGCGTGGGACGCGCCGGGCGGGTCGAGGGAACACACCTGCCTCCGCGCGGTTGGGGCACCCAGGGACTGTGTGAAGCGCCGTTCGGGGGAGCCGGTGGGTGTCGCGGAGAGGGGCGGGGAGGCGCGGCTCGTACGTTCGGTTGGCATGACGTACGTATCGAGTGATCGCGCATCCAGCACCACCCGCCGCACCGCGCTTGCGGGTCTCGTCGGTGGGGCCGGGGCCATGCTGGCCGCAGGGTGCACCCCGTCGGGCGCGGCGCCCGCGAATGCGCCCACTCCGAAGACGTCGGCCCCCGCCTCGGCGGGCGGTCCCACGCCGGGGGTGATGACGCTCTTCAAGGACCCGGCCTTCAACTTCAACGGGCTCCTCGCGCTCGGCGGGTCCGGTTACGGCGCCGGTGAGGTGGGCGAGGTGCTCACCGCCGTGAACGCGATCAACAAGGCCGGTCTCTCCCCGCAGGCGTACACCGAAACCTTCAAGAAACTCGGCGATCAGCTGATGGAGGCGCCCCAGGGCAGCAAGCCCGGGACGGAGACCGCACGCTTCCGTGCGCTGCGGGCCGCGCAGTACTACGCCCAGGCGCTGTTCTTCGTCCTCGGCTCCGACGATCCCGGCAGCGAGGAAAAGCTGTACAAGGCCGGGCGCGGCGCCTGGGACAAGTTCTGTGACCTGTGCGACCCGGCACCGGTGACGGCGAACGTCCCGTACGGGAAGACCCCGCTGCCTGTGTGGTTCTTCCGGCCGGCCGACTCCGGCGGTCGGCGCCCCACCGTGGTCCTCACCAATGGCAGCGACGGACAGAACCTCGACATGTGGACCTACGGCGTCTCGGCCGCTCTGGAGCGCGGCTGGAACGCACTCGTGTACGACGGGCCCGGCCAGGGGCAGCTGCTCTTCGTGGACCGGGTGGTCTTCACGCCGCGTTGGGAGACCGTGGTCACGCCGCTCGTCGACTGGCTGGCCGCCCGCTCGGACGTGGACACGGACAAGATCGCCCTCACCGGGCTGAGCATGGGCGGGAACCTGGCCCCCCGGGCCGCGGCCTTCGAGAACAGGATCGCCGCTCTGGTGGCGATGCCCGGCACGCTGTCGCCGTGGCTGGGCTTTCCTCCGGAGCTCCGGGAGATCCTCACCCCGGACAAGGAGGAGACCAACAACATCTGGAACAAGGAGGTCGTCCCCGAGCTGCCTCCGTCCGCGGCCGCGACGATGAAGAAGCGCATCGAGCCCTTCTCCGTGCCGGCGATGCTCGCCGCCCGCGAGGGCAAAATGTTCACCGACTTCTACACCCCCGCCAAACTCATCGCGTCGCTGGACATCACGAACGTCGTGGGCCGCATCAAGATGCCCACGCTGGTCCTCGACTACGACTACGAGCAGTTCTATCCCGGCCAGCCGCGCCAGATGTTCGACAAGCTGACGGCTCCCAAGGACTACGTGAAGCTCACCACGGCCACCGGCGCGCAGCTGCACTGCTCGCCGATGGCACCGCAGCAGCACTGCGAGGTCGTCTTCGACTGGCTGCAGGAGAAGCTGTCAGGCAGCTGACTTCTGCGGCGACCTCCTGGACCACCTGGCGGCCCACCCTGCGGTTGGCCTCGTCCGGCGTCACCCCGCCCTGCCCGCAGGGGCGGTGGCGGGCGCGGGCTCGGTGGCTGCGGCTGCCAGCGGCTTGGCGTAGCAGCGGCTGAGCTCATCGAAGCGGTAGCGGGCCACCTGGCGCAGGGCTCGTAGTGTCCCGTCTCGCTGCAGATGAGGCAGGGCAGTGCTCTGACCTGGGTTGCCTCAGGTTGAGCGAGACGCCGGGTGTTCGTCTGTCTCGCTCAACCTGAGGCAACCCGTCACGATGCCTTGGGCTTGTGGGCGAGGAAGAAGCCTTGTTGGCCCTGCCGGGGCTTCTCGTTCTCGTCGGGTTCGCGGATCATCTGGGCGTCCATGACGAGGTCTGCCTTGCTCATCAGGTTGGCGATGTGATCAGGGGACATCCAGTAGACATCGAGCGACAGCTCGTGGCCGTAGGCATGGTCCAGGTGCCGACGCCGGTCCCCGACCTTGAATGCCAGGAGCATGTGGCCTCCCGGGGCCAGTACCCGGTGACACTCCGCGAACACGGTCGGCAGCAGCTCCGGTGGGGCGTGGACGGTTGAGTACCAGGCGACGACGCCGCTGAGAGCGTTGTCTTCCAGATCCAAAGCGGTCATCGATCCCTCTTCGAACCGAAGACCCGGGTGGGTCTGGCGGGCGACCGCGATCATCTCGGGGGAGAGATCGATGCCGAACGCGTCCACCCCAAGTGAGTGGAGGTGGGCCGTGATGCGGCCGGGGCCGCAGCCGAGGTCGGCGACTGGTCCGGTGCCTGATGCCTGCACGAGTTCGGAGAACGCGGCGAGCATGGCGCGGTCCAGCGGTTTGGCGTTCAGCTCGTCGCGGATGAGTCTCTCGTAGTCCACGGCGACGGTGTCGTAGGCCGTCCGAGTGGCGTGCAGGTAGGTCGCTTCGGTCATGATTCATGACCGTAGCCGCGTGCCTGGCTTCGTTCACGTTCGGCAGCAGCGTTTGTCCACAGGCTGCGGCGGAAGTTGGTGATCGACAAGGACGCTGACTCAACTTCTGTGGTGGCGGTCCGGCGCGGCTGCTCGACTGCCACACTGGCCTCGTGCGCGTCGCGGCAGGCGACGCCGAGGGGGAAGGAACTGACCGCGGGATGCCTCGATGGATAGTGCTGGCCATGCCTGTCGACGGTGTTGCGGAGACAGATCGTGACGCGCGGACCGTCACGGAATTCGAGGGCAGCACGGAAGAGGCGGAGACGGCTCTTATGCGGGCTGCGAACACGTTTGAGCACAGCCTCCGGAAGGTTCGCCGCCGAGAGATCTTCAAGTGCTCCAGTCGGTCCTACTTCATCCGCATCCAGGGGCGTCTGGCGACGTACGGCTTCCTCATCCAGCTTGCTGAACTGGTCCACGACTCCGACGCGAAGCCAGTGGTCTAGCCGTTCGCCTGAAGTTCCGCCACCACAGTGGTCGAGCCAGAGCCACGACTCGTGAACAAAGCCGCGTGCCTCAGCGCCAGGGCCCGAGATTGTGGAAACACGCGACCAGTTGCCTCACGAAGGGCGAGGAGGCAGAGGCACCCCTTGGCCTCTGATGCCTCTGTTTGACTGGGAGGCGGAAGCCTCGATGCCCAGCCAGACTGAGCCATGAGGCCCCTTCCGGGTGGTGTTTCACCGTGCGTGAGACGGGGTGCCTCGCAGAAGCCTGCGCATGATGAGCGGAGGCCACCACTCTGGGGTGCTTGGTGCGGCCGACGCGACCCGCATCAGTTGACGTTCCTGTTCGTCCATCTGCTCAGTGATTCTCTCCGCGACCCGCGTGGCTTCGCCTCTGAACCATGGGATGGCGGTCGTCCTCAGTTGTCGTTCGGGAGGCAACCGCCGCTCGAACTCTCGGTGAAAGAGCTGAACATCGCGGGTGCTGCCGAGAGCTCGGTGGCGCCAGAACGGTGATGTGTAGAGCCCCAGGACTTCGACGAGGTCTGGCAGGAGAGCGGCCTCGCGCTTTGCGTAACTACGGCGAGCGATGGGCTCGTCGGGAGCGATGAGGTCGAGAAGGCGTTCGGTCCTGTTGGCGGCATATCCGTGCTTGGCCAGCTCGCGCCAGAAGTCGACGCATTCCTGGTAGGCAGCGAGAACCCTTCGGGGCGCCCGCCGTCGAAAGAGCCGATGGAGCCTCCGCTGCGCATGGACGACCTCAGGGGCTCGGTGGAGGCTGAACTGTCCGTCGATGGGGCCGGCGAAGTTGGCCATGTAGTGCCCATGGAAGGTGTGCGTCCATCTGCGGTGTTTGACACAGAGGTGGTTGTGCCCACTGATGACCCAGATTTCGACTTTCCAGTCGTCCCGTCCGGTGCGAGCCGCAACGCAGGGATGACGGGCCCAGGTGCGGGCGAGACCTTCGTACTCCTCGTGGGGCCAGGGGCCTGGAGTGGCCAGCTCGGGCAACTTCCGCATCAGCAGAAGAGGGGCCTGCCCGCTGCGCGTGGCCAGGAGTTTCACGTTGTCCAGGGGCGATTCTGCTGTGTAGAAGCGGCGGAGCATGCGTTCGGGCGGAAGCCTGTTGAGCAGGGCGAGCCGTGCAACGTAGGACCGCAGAGTCTCGTTCGGGAAGGGGCTGGTGGTCAGGGGAAGTGGCCAGGCCGGTCCGTAGAGGTCCGCGGAGGGAGTCATGCCGATGTCCGGTAGGCGCTCTCGCTGGCGTGGTCGACGCGAATGGTGTGCAACTGGCGGCGGGTGATCCGCTCACTGCCGTCGAGGATTGCCGAGATGGCGGTGGCCCGGATCAGGTGAGAGAGGCTGCCGATCATGCCGCCGGTGCGTTGGTGGAGGTAGCCGTGCAGCTTGGCCAGGGTTCCAGAAGTGTGGTGATGCAGTCGGAGGGTGTCCTCCATGGTCACCACCAGTCCTTCCCACTCCGCTCCGGGCGGGAAGGGGCCGGTGTGCAGGAGTGTGCAGCGGCCAGCGATCTGCCCGCCCCGGATTCCGGTGAACAGCCCGGAATGCTCGACGTCGATGCCCGCATAGACAAATGTGGCGGGCAGGTGCTCCGTGAAGTACTTCAGGTGGTCGGACAACTCCTCACCCGCGATGGTGGCGAGATTCATCAGGTGGATCTCATCGACCAAGACGAGATCAGTGCGGGCCTCCGTAAGTACTTGGCAGACGGAGCTGGTGATGTCGGCGGTGTTGTGCCTAGGGGAAATGGTCGGGAGCTTGAGGAATCGGGCGAACTCCAGCGCGAGCTTGCGGGCCGAACCCTTGGGCGGTGCCGTCACATAGACCACCGGGATGCGCCGGCTGTCTCCGTAACGCTGCCGGATGCGAAGCTCGTGCAGCCGGCCGAGTTGCCGCAGTGCGGTGGTCTTCCCGGTGGTGCGCTCCCCGGAGATGATCAGGCCGCGGCGGGCGCCGTGCTCGCGCCGGTTCAGCAAGGTCAAAAGACGCCCTTGGTGGGCGACTTCTTTGACGGTGGAGGTGCGCACGACCTGGAGTTCGGAGTGGTAATCGATGCGGGCCTCGTCGTAGTCGGCGCGCGCTTCGTCGTCCATGGACTCCCAGTGTTTGGGCGGGGCGAGGTCGAAGCTCGCGGGATCCTTCTCGACGAAGCGGCGCCAGCCGCTCAGGGAGGTGGGCGGTTCGATCCGTTCGTCGTCCCCCGCCGGCGGTTCGGGTTCGTCGGGGGTGTTCACCACCATCGTTTTGCCTCCTCACGGGCGTCGAAGATGCCCAGCGGCACCACCTTGGCCACCTCCTCGGTCTCCTCGGCGGCTTCGGGATCCGGGACTGGTTCGCACGAGGGTGCCTGGTTGGCCGTCGGCGGTTCGGGACGCGGCCAGGTGGGGGCGCTGGTGGCACGGGTGCGGGCGGCGACCTTGCGGTCGCGCCGATCGACCCCCCGGCGCCTGCCCTTGCTCTGGACTGCGGGCCGCTCGGCTCCGCCTTCGGGACCGTCGGCCGCGCGGTCCAGCAGATTGACGGCGGCCTGCGCGACTTCCTCCTCGTGCGGTCGGCGTCGTTCGCGCTCGGTCAGCACCTGGTGGGCTCGGTCGAAGACCAGCTCGCCCATCGGGACCGGAGAAGTGCGCAGGTGGCGCCAGGTCGCGGTGATCCACACTTGGCCGCGGTGGTTGCGTACCCAGACACAGGAGATGTCGTAGGGGTCGTAGTGGACTTCCCATCTCTTGCCGTCCGGCCCCGCCCCGGAGGGCTGTCTCCGGTAGGGGCCGAGTTCGCGGGCGTCGTAGGTGCGGTTGTTGATCCGCACCCCGCTGGGGCCGATGACCCGCCACTCCCGCGGCATGAGCTGGATGTACTCCTCCGGGCTGAGCGCGACTGGGACGTATCCGGCCGCCGACACCAGCGCGGCGTACTTCTCGTTCGGACTCAGCGGACGGTCCGGCATCAGCGGATCGCGCAGTCCGTCATGGGGCCTGGTCTGCCAGATAGCGACGGCCCATTCCTGGAGAAGCTCCTGGAGTTCGTGGATGGACCAGGCTGCCTGCGCGGCCGGGTCTTTGCCGCGCATTTCCGCGCTGCGGCCGGTGTAGCCGGCCACGTACTGGGCGAACATCGTCGCCACGGAGCCCAGCGTCCGCTCGACGTGTGGTTTGTCGGTCGGGGTGTCCGGGTGCGCGGGCTGGAACGAAATCCCCAGGTGGCGGCAGGCGTTGCGGAAGTTGTCCGAGATGTATGCCTTGCCGTGGTCGCTGACCACCGTCTCCGGGGCGACCACCGGTTTCGCGGCGGCCTGGGCCAGCCGCTCGTCCAGCGACAGCAGCGAGGCGTAGGGCAGCACCGAGCGCGACATGCGAAGGGCGTCCGACCAGCCCGGCCGCATCGGCTCCGGTGTCATCGCGCGCGCCAGCAGCAGCGCGGCGTCCACCGCCTTCGTCGACGGCCGCAGCACCACCGCCGCCAGCGTCCTGGTTGCCACGTCCACTAGCCCGGTCAGCTCGCAGCGGTCCACCTCGCCGTCGTCGTGGATCACCATGACGTCCAGTGGCGTGGAGTCGATCTCCATCACCTCGCCCGGCCGGGCCGCCGTCAGCTGTCCGAACATGCGCTTCGGCTGCTTGCCCAGCGAGCGGCGGGTGCGGGCCGACCCCAGCAGATGCCGTCCCGTCGAAACCGACTCCAGCAGCCGGTAGAACGCCGCCCGCGACGGCATCGCAACCACTCCGGCGCCGTGCTCGGCCGCCAGGAGCCGTTCGACCTTGCGCCGGAGCACCTGCGCGGACACCGTCGCCTCGTCGGTCCGGCTGTTCACGACCTGCTCGATCGCGGCCACCACCCGCGGATCGGCCCGGCTCGTGCCGGTGGAGGGCTTGACCAGCCGCCGGTCCACCAGCCCCGCCACCCCCTCGCGCTCGAAACGGGTGCGCAGCCGCTGCAGGGTGCTCAAAGACACCTCCTCACCGGCCTCGCGCAGCTCGGCGAGCTTGGCCAGCTCCCGCTGGCGCACCGAGTGCACGTCCGGGTCGTACTCGCGCCTCACAGTTGTGCCCCGAGTCGCGTCCCGGCGGCCCGTCATCAGCTCGGTCAGGTGCCGCTGCCACCACCGGGCCCGCTCCGCCGCCTCCTCGGGCAGTCCGTCCAGCACTCCCTCCTCGGGCAGCCGCAGGCGGGCCGGGCCGGTGCTGAGCACTGCGAAGCCCTCCGAAGCCAGCAGATGCCCGAGCAGCACGACGCTCGCGGCCTGGGCGTCATCGACCAGGCGAACCGATGTGCCGTGCAGGGCGGCGACGGTGTGCTCACGCCCGTCGTAGTGGACCCGGTCACCCAGCGACAGCAGCCGCGGACGCGTCGGCATCCCAGCCCACCTCCTTCACGGCCGCAGGCGTCAGCCGCACCAGCGACGCGGCTGACAAGCGCTCCGTCCGCAGCTCCGTCGTCAGCTCGTGGTGCCAGAGCAGGTGGTAGAGCACCGGCAGCACCGCGAGAGGATCACCGACCGCCCGAGCCCCCGCCAGCAGCCCCAGTGGCTCGCTGAACACCGCCAGCAGAGCGTCGGCCACCGGTTCCCGCCGCACTCTGGGATGCCGGTAGCCCGACAGCCATCGCAGGTTCGCCACCGACACCGGATCGAGCACTCCGACCCGTTCGTAGCCCCAGCCGACCCGGGTGCAGGCAGCAGCCGTCGCTGCGAACTTCACCACGTCCTCGGGCTCGATGCGCTCGTCCGGGCGCACGTCCAGCACCAGGGCCGTGCCGTCCCGCCTGCGTACGAAGTAGTCCGGCGTGTGCTTGATCCGCCGGCCTCGGGCGCCGTACCGCCACGACAGCCGGAACGGCTGCGAGGCCACCGCCACCACGTCCGGCTCGGTATCCAGCCGCATCAGGTGCCCTAGTTCCACCCAGGACTCGTAACCCACCAGCTCGGCGCAGGTCGCAGCCCAATACCAGCCCGAGAAGCTCCGCTGCCCGCGGTACGACGGGAACTCACGCACCTGCCCGGCCGCCTCGAACCGGGTCGGCCACATCACCTCAAGTGGCCCACCGTGCACCTCTCCTCGGGCGTCGGCGTACTCCAGCCGGAAGTCCTCCGCTTCCACCAGCCACCCCCACTCGGCGCTGACCAGGTGGAACGACCGTAGGGGGCGGAAGAGGCCGGCACCTCAGATTGATCGAGACGTCTCACCAGATGCCCGAGATTGAGCGAGACGTGCGACCACATGCCTCACGAAGACCGAGACTGCCTCAACTTCGCAGAGACGGGTCACGTAGCCGCTGGAAGTGCTCAGTCACCTGTGCCTTGGAACACTATTGCAAGCATGTGCTTGCAATAGTTAGCACGCCTGGTGCACCATCAAGGCATGGCATCACTCAACGTCGGCAATCTCGGCGAGTACCTGCGCGAGCAGCGGCGCACCGCGCAGCTCTCGCTCCGGCAGCTCGCCGACGCCGCCGGGGTGTCCAATCCGTATCTGAGCCAGATCGAGCGCGGGCTGCGCAAGCCGAGCGCGGAAGTGCTGCAGCAGGTCGCCAAGGCCCTGCGGATCTCCGCCGAGACGCTGTACGTGCGGGCCGGGATTCTCGACGAGCGGGAGCGGGACGAGCTGGAGACGCGCGCCGTCATCCTCGCCGACCCCTCGATCAACGAGCGGCAGAAGCAAGTGCTGCTGCAGATCTACGAGTCCTTCCGCAGGGAAAACGGCATAGATGTGAGCGGCACGGATGCACATGGAATGGATGCCGACGATGACGGCCCCCGCACGGCCGACGGCAGTGATGCCGACAAACCCTCAGCCTGAACACCGACTTGCGATCCGGGAGGACCACAGTCATGGCCATCACCGATGACCTGCGTAAGACCCTCACCGACCCGACCCCCCTCTACTTCGCGGCCGGCACGGCCGACCTCGCCGTTCAGCAGGCGAAGAAGGTCCCCGCGCTGATCGAGCAGCTCAAGGCCGAGGCCCCGAGCCGTATCGACGCCGTACGCAACACCGACCCCAAGGCCGTCCAGGAGAAGGTGACCATCCAGGCCAAGGAGGCCCAGGCCACCGTTCAGGCCAAGGTCACCGAGGTGCTCGAGACCTTCGACACCGACCTGAAGAAGCTGGGCGAGAGCGCTCAGGACCTGGCGCTGCGCAGCGTCGGCGTGGCCGCCGAGTACGCCGTCAAGGCCCGGGAGGCGTACGAGAAGGTCGCCGAGCACGGCGAGCAGACCGTGCGGGCGTGGCGCGGCGAGGCGGCCGACGAGATCGCCGAGATCGCTGTCGCCGTCGAGCCCGCGGCCGAGGTGAAGGCGGAGCCGAAGACCGAGGCGAAGACCGAGGCCAAGGCCGAGGCGAAGAAGCCCGCTCCTCCGGCCGCCCGCAAGGCCCCGCCGTCGCGCAAGCCCGCGCCGAAGAAGACCACCCCGCCGGCCAAGTAGGCCAGTGCCGGCAGGCCAAGCGCCGGCAGGCTCAGGGCTAGCAGGCCAACGCCGAGCAGGCCAGGTCTGGGTAGGCCAGGTCTGGGTAGGCCAGCAGTACCGAGCGGACGGGCCGGGCACCTTTGGGGTGCCCGGCGCGTTCTCCCGGTACCTTGGCCGCGAGGCGCTACGAAACCACTTCTTAGGCGGTGCTCAGCATGTTGCGTGCGGGATTCGACTTCGGTCTCTGGCTGATCCTCGACCTGGTCTTCCTCGTCTCCTCCGTGACCGCTCTCGTCATGGCTGCCCTGGCCCGCGAAGACGCCTACCGCGCCGCCGACAAGCAGAAGAAGTCCTTCTGGCTGATCATCCTGGGCGTCACGGTCGCGTTGAACCTGTTCGTCTCCGTGCTGTTCCTGTCGATCGCCGGGCTGATCGCCACGATCGTCTTCTTCGTGGACGTACGGCCCGCCCTCAAGCAGGTCTCCGGCGGCGGCCGCAAGGGCGGCGGTTCCAGCAGCGACGGTCCGTACGGTCCGTACAACGGCGGCAGGTAGCCAGGCCGAGGCGCCCAGGCCCAGGCCCAGGCCCCCGGGCCCGGGGGCGCTAGCTCCGCGAACCGTTTCTGCTGAGCAGCAGCACGGCCACGTCGTCCGTCAGCTCCCCGCCGTTCAGCTCGCGCACCTCCGCGACCGCCGACTCCAGCAGCGCCTCGCCGTCCAGCCCCGCCGCCAACTGCCGGTTGATCATCTCGACCATCCCGTCCTGGCCGAGCCGCTGCTTCGCGCCCGGCCCAGAACGGCCCTCGATCAGCCCGTCCGTGTACATCATCAGGCTCCAGGCGCCGCCCAGCTCCACCTGGCGGCGCGGCCAGCGGGCCCGCGGCAGCAGGCCGAGCGCCGGGCCGCCGTCGTCGTACGGAAGCAGCTGCGCCGCGCGCCCCTGCCGGGCGATCAGCGGCGCGGGGTGGCCCGCCAGGCACAGGCCCGCCCGTCGGCCGTCCGGCGCGATGTCGACCGTGCAGAGCGTCGCGAAAATCTCCTCGCTCTCCCGCTCGTGCTCCAGGACCTGCTGGAGCGTGGAGAGCAGCTCGTCCCCGCACAGGCCCGCGAACGTCAGGGCCCGCCAGGCGATGCGCAGCTCGACGCCGAGCGCCGCCTCGTCCGGGCCGTGCCCGCACACGTCGCCGATCATCGCGTGGACAGTGCCGTCCGCGGTGCGGACCGTGTCGTAGAAGTCGCCGCCGAGCAGCGCCCGCGAGCGGCCCGGCCGGTAGCGCGCCGCGAACCGCAGGTTCGAGCCCTCGAGCAGCGGGGTGGGCAGCAGTCCGCGCTCCAGGCGGGCGTTCTCCTGGGCGCGCATCCGGGACTCGGCGAGTTTGACCTGGGTCACATCGGCGCGCTTGCGCTCGACGGCGTAGCGGATGGCGCGGCTCAGCAGCCGTCCGTCGAGCTCGTCGCGGAACAGATGGTCCTGGGCACCCAGACGTACCGCTTCCGCGGCGCGCTCGGCGTCCCCCGATGTGGTCAGGGCGAGGACCGCGTGGCGCGGCGCGAGCCGCAGCACGTGTTTGAGCGGGGCGAGCTCCTCCTCGCCGGCGCCGGGCAGCGCCAGGTCGACAAGGATGCAGTGGACGTCGTCCGTGAGCAGCCGCTCCGCCTCGGTGAGGTTGCGGGCGGTGCGGATACGGACCCGGGTCCCGGCCGCGTCGAGCAGCTCGGGAACGGTGAAGGTGCCCGCCGGGTCGTCCTCGATCACCAGGAGGGTGAGGTCGCCGCCATTGGTGCTCCCATGGGCGGGGGCCGCGACGGAGGCGTTCCTCTGCCGCGGTACAGGTACGGGCATCTGACTGGTCTTCCTTCCCTCCCCCCGAGGGCGGTCGAGCGACGTTCGACGCCCCACCGGACGAGGACACTAGCGGTACCGGCAGCGGAGCGGAATGGCGTACGACACGCGTACCGCAAAGAGTCACTGTCATATGCCGCGCATGGGGCGGTACTTGCCCCTTCGTCCCTGAAGACCGCCATGACGAACATCACCTGAAGGCGGCCATGACGAACATCACGCGGGTCATATGCGTCACTTGTCGGGGCGTACGACTCCGAGAATCGTCATCGAGCCCGCGCCCGCAATCGTCACATTCCGCCCCGGCCGCGGGGCGTGCACGATCGCGCCGTCGCCGATGTACATCCCCACATGGCTGGCGTCCGCCCAGTAGATGATCAAGTCGCCCGGCCGCATGTCCTTGATGGCGATCCGGGGAAGCAGCCGCCACTGCTCCTGCGAGGTGCGCGGGATGCCGCGCCCCGCGGCCGCCCATGCCTGTGACGTGAGCCCCGAGCAGTCGTACGACCCCGGGCCCTCCGCGCCCCACACATACGGCTTGCCGATCTGCGCCGTCGCGAACCGGATCGCCTTCTTGCCCTGCGCGCTCGACTTGCTGTTGACGTCCTTGAGCGCGCCGGAGCTCAACCAGGCCGTCTGCGCCTTGTACTGCGCCTGCCGCTCCAGCTGGAGCAGCCGCTCGCGCTCCTCCTTCTCCAGCCGGTCCTCTATCTTCTTGGCCGCGGCGATCCGGTCGTTGATCTCCTTCTTGGCCTTGGCCTGCTTGACGCGGTTGGCTTCCAACTTCTGCCAGTGGGCGCTCGCGTCCTTGGTGTACGACGCCAAGTCGGCCTGCGCCCTGGTCAGTTCACCCAGGAGGTCTTTGGTCGCCTTCTGGCCCTCCTGGATCCTGCCTGCCCCGTCGAGGAAGAGCTGTGGGTCGTCGGTGAGCACCAGGTGCGCCTCGGGCGGCAGTCCGCCGTCGCGGTACTGGGCGCGGGCGGCGGCGCCGGCGCGGTTCTTCAACTCGTCGATACGGGCCTGGCCCTTCACGATTTCCTGCGCCAGCTTGACGATCTCGGCCGACTGCTTGTCGGCCTGCTCCTCGGCGAGGTTGTACGCGTCGGTCGCGGACGACGCCTTGCGGTAGAGCCCGTCGAGCTCCAGGCGTACCTCTTCCAGCGACTTCTTCGGCGCGCCCGGGCCGGCTGCCGGCGGCGGTTCGGGAGCCGCGAACGCCTGGCCGGGTGACGCCAGCACAGTCAGTGCGCAGACCAAAGTGATCGCGGCAGTGGCACAGCGGCGTCGGTTCACGACTTCCCCTCCGGTCTCCGGACTCCGTACGAGCGCCAGAACACCTAAATATGATTTACCGTCAGTAACCTTCGGGTGACGTCGAGATGTTGCCACGACGTCCGCGAAAGTGACAGGGTCTCCCGGCAGATCGCTGCCGATCGGCCGATCAATCCCACCCGTCAGGGACGAACAACGCGCCCTCTGCGTTCCCCGGTTCGCGCCTGTTCAGACAGAATTGGGCGCGAGCGCGGCCCAGTTCACTGTGACTTCACCCTGCCGCCACCGCCGCCGGCCGTCCGTCAGCGGCCAGTCGCCCGCCAGGTCCCCCACGGCCTTGATCCAGCGCTGCCGGGCGCCCAGCGAGGCGTACGGAGCCGCCGCCGCCCACGCCCGGTCGAAGTCCCGCAGGAAGGCGTGCACCGGCTCGCCCGGCACATTGCGGTGGATCAGCGCTTTGGGGAGGCGTTCCGCCAGGTCGGACGGTCGCTCCAGCGAACCGAGCCGGGTCGCGAAGGTGACCGTCCGCGGCCCCTGTGGGCCGAGCGCCACCCAGACGTGCCGCCGCCCGATCTCGTCGCAGGTGCCCTCGACCAGCAGCCCGCCGGGTGCGAGGCGCGCGCAGAGCCGCGCCCAGACGGCGGCGACCTCGCCCTCGTCGTACTGCCGCAGCACATTGGCGGCCCGGATCAGCGTCGGCCGCGCGGGGAGGGGGACCTCGAAGCCGCCGTGCCGGAAGCTGAGCCCCTCGCGCTCGTACGGCTTCGCTGCCGCAACTCGCGCCGGGTCGATCTCGATGCCGACGACCTCGCAGCGGGGGTCGGCGGTGCGCAGCCGCTGGAGCAGTTCCAGGGCGGTCCAGGGGGCGGCGCCGTAGCCGAGATCGACGGCGACGGGCGCCTCGCTGCGGCGCAGTGCGGGGCCGTGGGTGGCCGCGATCCAGCGGTCCATGCGGCGCAGCCGGTTGGGGTTGGTCGTCCCGCGGGTCGCGGTGCCTACGGGGCGGGTCATGGAGCGAGGGTATGCGGTCGCGACGCGGCGGCCCGAAGGCAATAATTTGGCAAAGCGGGAGAGGGCGGGAAATGGAAGGGTGGAGTCCGCTGTTGTCAGCTGGTGGAGGGCTGCTTCCGTAGTTTGCCGTGCCCGGATCGAGGAGGACCTTCGACGTGAGCCAGTACGTCTCCCGCCTCGGCAGCGGTCTCGTGGCTCCGCGCATCAGGTTCCCCGGTGGCCATCGCAAGCCGCGCCGGATCGCCATGCTCAGCGTCCACACCTCCCCGTTGCACCAGCCGGGGACGGGCGACGCGGGCGGCATGAACGTCTACATCGTCGAACTCGCCAAGCGCCTGGCCGCCATCAACATCGAGGTCGAGATCTTCACGCGGGCGACCGCGGGCGGGCTGCCGCCGATCGTGGAGCTGGCTCCCGGCGTACTCGTACGCCATGTCGACGCCGGGCCCTACGAAGGCCTCGCCAAGGAGGACCTCCCCGCCCAGCTGTGCGCCTTCACACACGGCGTGATGCAGGCGTGGGCCGGCCACCGCCCCGGCCACTACGACCTGGTCCACTCCCACTACTGGCTCTCCGGCCATGTCGGCTGGCTCGCGGCCGAGCGGTGGGGCGTCCCGCTCGTGCACGCCATGCACACCATGGCCAAGGTCAAGAACGCCGCGCTCGCCGAGGGCGACACACCCGAGCCGACGTCCCGCGTCATTGGCGAGACGCAGATCGTCAGCGCCGCGGACCGGCTGATCGCGAATACCGCGGAGGAGGCCGACGAGCTCGTCCGCTTCTATGACGCCGACCCGGCGAAGGTCGCCGTCGTACACCCCGGCGTGAACCTGGACCGCTTCCGTCCGGCTGACGGGCGCGCCGCCGCGAGGGCCCGGCTCGGCGTGCCCCAGGACGCCTTCGTGCCCCTCTTCGCGGGCCGCATCCAGCCCCTGAAGGCCCCCGACATCCTGCTCCGCGCTGTCGCGCTGCTGCTGGAGCAGGACCCCTCGCTGCGCCCGCGGCTCTACGTGCCGATCGTCGGCGGCCCGAGCGGCAGCGGTCTCGCCAAGCCGGAGGGCCTGCAGAAACTGGCCGCCCGCCTCGGTATCGCGGACCTCGTCCACTTCAAGCCGCCGGTCGGCCAGGACCAGCTCGCCGACTGGTTCCGGGCCGCGTCCACGCTGGTCATGCCCTCGTACAGCGAATCCTTCGGCCTGGTGGCGATCGAGGCGCAGGCGACCGGCACACCCGTGGTGGCGGCCGCCGTCGGAGGCCTTCCGGTGGCGGTACGCGACGAGCTGACCGGCATCCTGGTCCAGGGCCACAACCCGGCGGACTACGCGGCCGCCCTGCACCGCTTCCTCGCCGACCCGGCCCTCGCCGCCCGCATGGGCGCGGCGGCCGCCCGGCACGCCGAGTCCTTCGGCTGGGACACGGCGGCGTCGGCGACGGCGGACGTCTACACGGCGGCGATGTCCGAACACCGCCGACGGGTACGCTCGCACCATGGCTGACGTACAGCAGGCCGCGGTACAGCAGACCGCGCAGGTCATCGAGCGCACCCTCAAGGACGCAGAGCTCGACTGGGAGAGCCCCGAACCCGGCTCGTACGTGGTCAAACTCCCCGGCACCCGCAAGCTGTCGACGACCTGCTCGCTGCTTGTCGGCAAGCACTCGCTGTCCATCAACGCCTTTGTGATCCGCCACCCGGACGAGAACGACGCGGCGGTCCACCGCTGGCTGCTCGAGCGCAACCTCCGCCTGTACGGGGTGAGTTACGCGATCGACCGGCTCGGTGACATCTATCTGGTCGGCAGACTCCCGCTGTCCGTCGTCACCCCGGAGGAGCTGGACCGCCTGCTGGGCACGGTCCTTGAGGCGGCGGACGGCTCCTTCAACACACTGCTGGAGCTGGGCTTCGCGAGCGCGATCCGCAAGGAGTACGCGTGGCGGGTGTCGCGGGGCGAGTCGACGCGGAACCTGGACGCGTTCACACATCTGACTCAGCGCCCGGCCAACTGAGCCGGATCCAGATCCGGTTGCCTACCGTTCCCCGCCGCACGACCCCTTCCGTGCGCCGCGGGCTCGTGGCATGCTCGCCGCCGACGCACACCTGAACGTAGTTCACATCCATGGAAGGTGGACTCATGGAGCAGCTCATGGAGACCGGTCAGCGCGCCATCAGCAGACGGAGTCTGCTCGGCAGTGCCACAGCCGTCGCGGCGGCCTGCGTCGCGGGCGGGATCACGGGCGGCATCACGGGCGTCGGAACCGCGGTGGCCGGTGAGAGGAAAGCCACCTCCCCCCTGTGGGCAGAGTTCCGTCGCGCGCCCTACAACCACCCCCAGATCCCGTACGTGGGACGGGCCGGACAGCGACGCGGTGCCACGAACTTCCCCCGTCGGCCCGTCGTCGCCAACGTTTTTGCGTACGGGGCGAAACCGGACGGCTCCGCCGACGCCGCCCCCGCGATCAACCGTGCCGTCGCCGCTGTTGGCGAACGCGGCGGCGGCACGGTCCACATACCCGCCGGCACCTACCGCATCGACGACGTCATCCGCATCGGCCACAGCAATGTCGTCCTACGCGGCGCGGGCAGCACCCGCACCACGCTGTACGCCACAAGGAATCTCACCGAGCTCATCGGCCCGTACGGCAGCCGCTACGGCGGCGACAAGTCCTCCTGGTCCTGGGCCGGCGGCCTCATCTGGCTCTGCCAGCAAGCGCGTTGGAACCGCCTCACCGACGCCATCAAGGCCAAGGCCTGGCCCTTCGAGGGCTGGACCGGCAACAAGCGCGACGAGTGGCGCACCCTCGCCACCGTCCGGCCCGCGAGCCGCGGCGACTGGTCCGTCACCGTCCCCGACGCCTCCCGGCTCCGCCGCGGACAGCTCGTCCTGCTCCGCCTCGCCGACGACGCCGGCCACACCCTGCTCGAGCACATGGCGGGCGGCGGCGCGGGCCCCGAGGCGTACGTCTGGGACGACAAGACCAAGCTGACCTCGTACGTCCCCTACGAATGGCCCGTCCGCATCACGGCCGTCAGGCGGAACACGGTCACCTTCGAGCGGCCGCTGCCGCTCGACGTACGCCCCGAATGGGATCCGAGAATCACCACCCTCGTCACCCCGCTCACCGGCTCCGGCGTCGAAGGGCTCACTCTGGAAGCCGTCGAGACCCCGCAGTCCCAGCACCTCCTCGACAAGGGGTACAACGGCGTCACCTTCCAGTGCGCGTACGACTGCTGGGCCGACGACATCACCGTCCGCCACGTCGACAACGGCTTCGGCCTGGTCGCGGCCTCCGCCTGCACGCTGCGCCGCACCCGCGTCGAGGGCCGTGGCTCGCACCACCCGTACTTCTGCCGCGAGGGCTCGCACGACAACCTCATCGAGGACTTCACCATCGCGCAGCGCACCGTCGCGGCGCCCGCGAACACACAGCTCCACGGCATCAATGTGGAAGGCCTGTCCAGCTACAACGTCTGGTCGCGGGGCCGGATGGAGATGGGCACCTTCGACACCCACCGAGGGATGCCGTTCGCCAACGTCCGCACCGAGATCACCGTGGACAACAACGGCCGCCACGGCGGCGACGCCTCCGCCGGCCCCCTCTATGGCGCTCGCTTCACCCACTGGAATGTGACGGTCGCCAATGAGCGCGCCGGACTGATCAAGATCGACGAGATCGCCCCGTACAGCGCGACCGTGGCCATTTCCACGGTCCGCGAGTTCGACCAGATCGACGTCCCCGACTTCAAGGGGAGCCTCAACTCCCGCCTGGAGGCGTACGGCGCACCCGGCGCCGTACGCCCCCACAACCTGTACGAGGCTCAGCGGGCGCTGCACACCTGAGCGATCGCCGAGCGCGGGTGCAGCAGGAGGCGGCGCCTACTGAACGGCAGCAGGCGGAGTGACCGTGTCCCGCACCGGCTCGCCCTCGGCCGCCGCGGCCTTGGCCGCCACATCCTCGTCTTCCGCGTCCTCGTCCTCGTCCTTCGCGTCCTCGTCCTGCGCAGCCAGTCCGCGCATCAGCAGCCAGTACCCGAGCCCGGCCACCGTCCCCAGCACCGCGCACACGCCCCACAGCCACTCCGCGCCGAACCGGTCGATGACAAAGCCGGCCAGCAGCGGGGCGACCAGCGCCGCCACCGACCAGGACATGGTGTGCATGCCCTGGTAGCGGCCGCGGGCGTGCACCGGCGACAGCCGGACCACAAGTCCCGTCTGGGTGGGCGCGTTCACGATCTCGGCCAGCGTCCAGACGCAGACGGTGAGCGCGTACACGGCGATCGATCCGGCGAAGGCGGTGAGCCCGAAGCCGTAGCCCGCAAGCAGCGAGGAGATGATCAGCAGCCGGCGCGGATCGCGGTGCTCGATGAGGCGGGTGACCGGGATCTGCAGGGCGACGATCAGCACGCCGTTGACGGCGATCGCCATACCGAAGTCCGAGCTGGAGAAGCCGTCCGCGCCCATTGCGAGCGGCAGTCCGACAGGCCCCTGCATAAAGATCAGCGCGATGAGGAACGAAAGCCCGACGACGCTCATGAACCGGCCGTCGCGCAGCACGGTCCCCAGGCTGATCTCCGGCACCGCGGGCCCCGCCGCCGTCGCCTTCGCCCGCTCGGGCCGCGACTCCGGAAGCTTGACGAAGACGACGACCGCGCAGATCAGCGTCATGGCGGCCTCGCCCAGGAAGCCTGCGAGATAGCTGTACTCGGCGATGAAGCCCGCGGCCGCCGACGAGACGGCGAACCCCAGGTTGATCGCCCAGTAGTTGAGCGAGAAGGCCCGCACCCGGTCCTCGGGCCTGACGATGTCGGCCATCATCGCCTGCACGGCGGGCCGGGATGCGTTGCTCGCCATGCCCACCACAAAGGCGACGGCCGCGATGGCGGCGGGGTCCTGCATGAAGCCGAGTACGGCCACCGAGACGGCTGTCGAACTCTGCGAGATCAGGAGGGTCGGCCGCCGCCCGAGCCGGTCGGCCATGACGCCCGCGCCGAGTGAGGAGACGACGCCGCCGAGCCCGTGGAGGGCGACCACCAGCCCCGCGTACGAGGCCGAACAGCCCCGGTCCAAAGTCAGATATAGCACCATAAAAGTGGCGACAAATGCCCCAAGTCGGTTGACCAGAGTGCTCGTCCACAGCCACCAGAACTCACGAGGGAGCCCCGAGACGCTCTCTCGCGCGGCACGCCTCAGACCGGCGACTGACATACGGATTCCCCCGGGTGTAAGTGGCTTAGTGCACATCCGCAAGTTACATACGCCGGGCCCCGGCCGCCAGCCAATTGACGCGGGCCGTCAACCGTCGGCGGCGTCTATTAGGCTCGGACACATGGCCGACGCACCGTACAAGCTGATCCTCCTCCGCCACGGCGAGAGCGAATGGAACGCGAAGAATCTGTTCACCGGCTGGGTGGACGTCAACCTGACGGAGAAGGGCGAGAAGGAGGCAGTCCGCGGCGGTGAGCTGCTGAAGGACGCCGGTCTGCTCCCCGACGTACTGCACACCTCACTGCAGAAGCGCGCCATCCGCACGGCGCAGCTGGCGCTGGAGGCCGCGGACCGCCACTGGATCCCGGTCCACCGCTCCTGGCGACTGAACGAGCGTCACTACGGCGCGCTGCAGGGCAAGGACAAGGCGCAGACCCTGGCCGAGTTCGGCGAGGAGCAGTTCATGCTGTGGCGCCGTTCGTACGACACCCCGCCGCCGGTCCTCGAGGACGGCACGGAGTTCTCGCAGAGCGACGACCCGCGCTACGCGACGATCCCGAGCGAGCTGCGCCCGCGCACCGAGTGCCTCAAGGACGTAGTCGAGCGGATGCTGCCGTACTGGTACGACGGCATCGTCCCGGACCTGCTGACCGGCCGCACGGTCCTGGTCGCCGCCCACGGCAACAGCCTGCGCGGACTGGTCAAGCACCTCGACGGCATCTCGGACGCCGACATCACGGGCCTGAACATTCCCACCGGCATCCCGCTGGTCTACGAGCTCGACGGGGACTTCAACCCGCTCAAGCCGGGTGGCACCTACCTCGACCCGGACGCCGCGGCGGCGGCGATCGAGGCGGTCAAGAACCAGGGCAAGAAGAAGTAGCGCGGTACGTACGCGAGAGGGCCCCGTCCGTTGAGGACGGGGCCCTCTCGTATGCGTACGATGCCGTACGAAGTCGTACGAATGTTCGGCTAGCCGCAGCAGCCGCCGCACTGGCAGGGCGCGCCCGACTGGCAGCCGCAGCCGCAGCCCGAGCCGCAGCCGCAGGCGCCGAGGACGGGCAGGAACACCACTTCAACAGGTGTGTCCTGCTGAAGTTCGGTCGTGGGGGATTCGGCCATGGTCCCTCCTCATGGGCGTACGAGATGTGCCGCCTCTGCCCATCCCATGCCCACTGCGGCGGGCGCATCAACAGCGCGCGGAGGCATGGCCCGCCCGCCGGGCGCCCGCGGCGGCTACGCCCCCTCGACCTGGGTCGGCGGCTGGAGCTCGTCCGCGTGCTCGCCCGTGACCAGGTACACAACCCGCTTCGCCACCGACACCGCGTGGTCGGCGAAGCGCTCGTAGTAGCGGCCGAGCAGCGTCACGTCCACCGCCGTCTCGATGCCGTGCTTCCAGCGGTCGTCGATCAGGTGCTGGAAGAGCGTGCGGTGCAGCAGGTCCATCTCGTCGTCGTCCGTCTCCAGCTGCAGCGCCAGGTCGACGTCCTTGGTGATGATGACCTCCGCCGCCTTGGCCATCAGCCGCTGCGCCAGCTGTCCCATCTCCAGGATGGTGGCGTGCAGGTCGTTCGGCACGGCCTTGTCGGGGAAGCGCAGCCGGGCCAGCTTGGCCACATGCTGGGCCAGGTCGCCCGAGCGCTCCAGGTCCGCGCTCATCCGCAGCGAGGTCACCACGATCCGCAGGTCCGTCGCGACCGGCTGCTGCCGGGCCAGCAGGGCGATCGCCCGTGCCTCCAGGTCGTGCTGCAGATCGTCGACCTTCTGGTCGGCGGCGATCACACTCTCGGCGAGCTTGAGATCGGCGTCGAGCATGGCCGTGGTGGCGCGCCCGATCGCCGACCCGACCAGCCGGGCCATTTCGACCAGGCCCTCGCCGATCGAGTCCAGTTCCTCGTGGTACGCGTCCCGCATGGGGTGTCCCTCTCTAGATGTGACCGGGGTCCGGGTGGGGTCAGGGGTGCCCTCGGACCCCCACGCTCCCACGTTCTGTCCGTTACGCGTCCGGAGTCTCCCTCGCAAATGAACCGGCACTATCCCCTTGGTGAACTCTGGGCGACGACTGTTCGAGGTGCCACCCGAATGGCTGGGAGCATCTCGCCGACCACGCATAACCTGGGTGCATGGACGTGAACGCGGCGGTCGCCGCAGCGGCAGCGATCGCCGGGTTGTGCACCGGTGTCATCGCCATGCTGGCGTTCCGCTGGAGCGAACGCGACCAGGCGAGACCCACTCGCACTTCCCTGCACACCGACGCCGTGCTGCCGCCCGGCGTCGACACCGTCCTGTCCGTGCTCCGCTCCTCCGCTGTCGTACTCGACGAGAGCGACTCCGTCGTCAAGGCCAGCTCCGCGGCGTACGCCCTCGGTCTGGTCCGCGGCGGAAAGCTCGCCGTCGAGCCGATGCTGCACATGGCCCGCGACACTCGTCGAGACGGCGAGATACGGCAGGTGGAACTGGACCTGCCACGGCGCGGCACCGGCCGCGGCGAGGCCCTCGCCGTCTCCGCCCGGGTGGCCCCCCTCGGCTCCCGGCTCGTCCTTCTGCTGGTCGAGGACCTCACAGAGGCCCGCCGGATCGAAGCGGTACGGCGGGACTTCGTCGCGAACGTCAGCCATGAGCTCAAGACCCCGGTCGGTGCGCTCTCCCTGCTCTCCGAGGCGGTCATGGACGCCTCGGACGACCCCGAGGCGGTCACCCGCTTCGCCGGCCGGATGCAGATCGAGGCGACCCGGCTCACCAATCTCGTACAGGAGCTCATCGACCTCTCCCGGGTGCAGAACGACGACCCGCTGGAGGACGCCGAACCGGTACGTGTGGACGAACTGGTCGCCGAGGCCATCGACCGCTCCCGGCACCCCGCATCCACCAAACAGATCACGATGGCCGTTGGGGGCGGAGGCCTTGGGGGGGCCACCGCCGACCTGCACATCTGGGGCAACCGCGGCCAGCTCGCCGCGGCACTCGGCAATCTGGTCGAGAACGCCGTCAACTACTCGCCGGCCCGTACCCGTGTCGGCGTATCCGCGCGCCGAGTCTCCGCGCCCGGTGGGGATCTCATCGAGATCTCCGTCACCGACCAGGGCATCGGCATCTCAGAGAAGGACCGCGAGCGGGTCTTCGAGCGGTTCTACCGCGTCGACCCTGCCCGCTCCCGGGCCACCGGGGGCACCGGCCTGGGCCTGGCCATCGTCAAGCATGTGGCCGCCTCGCACGGCGGGGAGGTCACTGTGTGGAGCTCCGAGGGCCAGGGCTCCACATTCACCCTGCGGCTGCCTGAAGCGGGCGCCGGCCGGGAACGCTCATCCAACGGACCGGATCGCGTCGACGAGGACGACGACCGGCCTTACGACACCGATCCGAACGCCGAAATCCCTGCCCCGGAGGTCCTTCCGTGACCCGAGTGCTCGTCGTCGAGGATGAGGAATCATTCAGCGACGCCCTGTCCTACATGCTCCGCAAGGAGGGCTTCGAGGTCGCCATCGCGACCACGGGGCCCGAGGGGCTCGACGAGTTCGAGCGCAATGGCGCCGACCTCGTCCTCCTCGACCTGATGCTGCCCGGGCTGCCGGGCACCGAGGTGTGCCGCCAGCTGCGCGGCCGCTCGAACGTCCCGGTCATCATGGTGACCGCCAAGGACAGCGAGATCGACAAGGTCGTCGGGCTGGAAATAGGAGCCGATGACTACGTCACCAAGCCCTTCTCCTCGCGGGAGCTGGTCGCCCGCATCCGCGCGGTCCTGCGCCGCCGCGGAGAGCCGGAGGAGGTCACCCCGGCGGCCCTGGAGGCCGGCCCGGTCCGGATGGACGTGGACCGCCACGTCGTCACGGTCTCGGGCGGGAAGGTCGACCTCCCGCTGAAGGAGTTCGACCTGCTGGAGATGCTGCTTCGCAACGCGGGCCGGGTGCTGACCCGTATGCAGCTGATCGACCGCGTCTGGGGCGCGGACTACGTGGGCGACACCAAGACGCTGGACGTGCACGTCAAGCGCCTCCGCGCCAAGATCGAGCCGGACCCGGGGGCGCCGCGGTACTTGGTGACGGTGCGTGGTCTGGGCTACAAGTTCGAGCCGTAAACCGGCTGGGCCGAGGTGCCGGTCGGCCGGACGGAGTCCGGCACAGTGCTCCGAAGCTCGTGAGGCGCCCTTGGCGCCGAGCGGTGTGAGGGGCGCACGTGGGATGGGGTTCGAGCCGGACCCGGGGGTGCCGCGGTATCTGGTGACGGTGCGTGGTCCGGGCTGCAAGTTCGAGCCGTAAACCGGCACGGAACATACGAGGGCACCCCGCCAGGCTTCTGGCGGGGCGCCCTCGTATGCGTACCGCTGCGTCAGTGGCCCGCGTCGTGAGACGCCGACGACGAGTCCGACGGGGTGCCGGGCTCGCCCGATTCGCCGTTGCCCGGCGTGCCCGCATGGCCCGTGGCCGTCTGGGACGGGGTGCCGGACGGCGTCGTGGTCGGGGCCCCGGAGGGCTCGCCCTCCTGCGCCGGCGGCTTCGGCAGCGAGCTGGGGCCGTAGCTCGCAAAGAAGCTCGTCGCCGGGACCACGAACGCCTGCAACTTCACATCGCCCGTCTCGCTGAAGCGGAAGGCGACCTCCTGCACGCCGCCCGTGTTCTTCGCCACCTCCTGGCCGTTCTCGATCACCGCGGACGCGTTGCCCGCGCCGCCGATGATCACCGAGCCCAGCGCCGGAACAGTGATCGGGCCCGAGCCCTGGGCGGGGGACAGCTTCACCGCGGTGTTCGAACCCGGCAGCGTGATCGCGTCGAGCGTCTGCTGCTTGGTGCCGTTGTTGAAGACCGTCACGGAGACGGCCGCAGGACCTTCGGCGTCCACCTTCGGCTGAGTGATCACCGTCGCGTTCTGGATCTCGATGGTGTCGACCGCCGTTGCGGCATTGTCCGGCTTGACCTGGAGGGTCTCCGCGTTGTTGCCCGCACCGCAGGCGGCGAGCGAGGCGATCGAGAACACGACGGCAGTGGCGGCGAGGGCACCGCGTCGAAGGCTGCGGCTCACGGCGGCGGCATCTCCTTGGGCGTACGGACGGACTGACTGGCTGGGGACGGGCTGGTGAACTGGCATGTCAACCGGCCCGCAGATCGCCAAGCCTGTGTCAGTTCGCGCTTAGGTTACCGATCGCCCGTGCCCGCCCCGCACCCGACCCGCCCCTTCGCCCGCCCCGGCCGGTCCGCCGCCCCGTGCTCTCGCCGTTTCGTACTCCGTTCACATAACAGCGGTGATCAATTCCCCGGGCCGCCACACATTTCTTACCGAATACCTGCCGGTGATCAATTCCGGATTCGGCGCAGATCCGTCCGTACGGGTGACCGACCGCCGAACGGAGTACGGGAAGTTCACCACTGGGAACCAGGCAAATCGGGACATTCATACCCCCTGAGGGGGGTCCTGCTGTGTGTAACGTGTGCGTTTCTGTCCGCCCGCAGAGCCGCTCCGACCTGCGAATACCCCCCTCCACAAGTCGTCCGCAGCACGTTCGTGTTGCAGTTGTCAAGCCCCGAGATATGCCCTGACCTGCGAAAACGCCATTCAGAAGAAGCGGTTCTCGTGTTACTCTGGATAGCCACGGAAGGGGTACCTGTCACATGACGTTCAAGGTTGGCGACACCGTGGTCTATCCCCATCACGGGGCCGCGCTGATCGAGGCCATCGAAACTCGCCAGATCAAAGGCGTGGACAAGACCTACTTGGTGCTCAAGGTCGCCCAAGGCGACTTGACGGTTCGCGTGCCGGCGGACAATGCGGAGTTCGTAGGCGTACGCGATGTGGTCGGTCAGGACGGGCTCGACCGGGTCTTCGAGGTGCTGCGCGCACCGTATGCAGAAGAGCCGACGAACTGGTCCCGTCGCTACAAGGCAAATCTCGAGAAACTCGCCTCGGGCGATGTCATCAAGGTCGCCGAAGTGGTGCGTGACCTGTGGCGTCGTGAGCGTGAGCGTGGGCTCTCCGCAGGTGAGAAGCGGATGCTCGCCAAGGCGCGCCAGATCCTGGTGAGCGAGCTCGCTCTCGCGGAGAACACCAACGAAGACAAGGCCGAGGCTCTGCTCGACGAGGTCCTCGCGTCCTGACGCACACAACGCGCAAAAAATGCCGCGGTGCCCGCTGACATGCTGTGACTACAGTCCTGTCGCCGGGCGCTGCGGCATGTCCATCTCCATGTGTCCCTGCTTGACGTGCCTCTGCCTTTCGCCGCCGCTCAACAGCACGCACAACACCCCGACCCTTTGGTGTGCCGGGCCCGGGCGGCTGGCGCAGACCAGTTGTCACGGAAGGGTCCGGTCAAGGCGTCGCGCCCGGCACGCTGTGGCCATACCCATGTCGGCCGAGGAAACAAACCTGCCGGAGTGCAACCGATGTCAGACGAATCGC
Source organism: Streptomyces sp. NPDC019443 (assembly GCF_044389785.1). Taxonomy (NCBI): domain Bacteria; kingdom Bacillati; phylum Actinomycetota; class Actinomycetes; order Kitasatosporales; family Streptomycetaceae; genus Streptomyces; species Streptomyces sp. NPDC019443. The sequence continues at coordinate 585,593 of NZ_JBIRYJ010000004.1, read as the reverse complement.
GCCCGTACCGCACCGCAGCGGTGATCCCGGCGGCCGGCCGGGGGGTACGGCTCGGCCCGGGCGCCCCCAAAGCGCTCCGTACGCTGAACGGCACGCCCATGCTCATCCACGCGGTACGCGCCATGGCCGCGTCCCGGGCCGTGTCGCTCGTCGTCGTGGTGGCTCCGCCCGAGGGCGCACCCGAGGTCAAGAACCTCCTCGACGAGCACGCCCTGCCCCAGAGGACCGACTACCTGGTCGTGCCGGGCGGTGACACCCGCCAGGAGTCCGTACGCCTCGGACTCGACGAGCTCCCGGACAACATCAGCGTCGTCCTCGTCCATGACGCCGCCCGCCCGCTGGTGCCCGTCGACACCGTGGACGCCGTCATCGAGGCGGTACGGGACGGGGCCCCGGCCGTCGTGCCCGCGCTGCCGCTCGCGGACACCGTCAAGGAGGTCGAGCCGGGCGAGAAGGGCGCGCCCGAGCCGGTCGTCGCCACGCCCCCGCGGGCCCGGCTGCGCTCCGTACAGACCCCGCAGGGCTTCGACCGGGACACGCTCGTGCGCGCGCACGAGACGGTTGCGCTGAACGGCGAGGGTGCGACGGACGACGCGGGCATGGTCGAGCAGCTCGGCGAGCCCGTCGTGGTCGTACCCGGCCACGAGGAGGCGTTCAAGGTGACCCGCCCCCTCGATCTCGTACTCGCCGAGGCGGTCCTCGCCCGGAGGAGGGCCAACGATGGCTTTTGAGGTCCCCCGGATCGGCATCGGGACCGACGTCCACGCCTTCGAGGCGGGGCGCGAACTGTGGTGCGCCGGACTGCTGTGGGAGGGCGAGGACGGGCTCGCCGGGCATTCCGACGGCGACGTGGCCGCCCACGCCGCGTGCGACGCGCTCTTCTCCGCGGCCGGCGTCGGCGACCTCGGCGTCCACTTCGGCACGGACCGCCCCGAGTGGTCCGGTGCCTCCGGTATCACGCTGCTCGCCGAGGCGGCGCGGATCGTACGGGCCGAGGGCTTCGAGATCGGCAATGTCGCAGTCCAGGTCATCGGTGTACGCCCGAAGATCGGCAAGCGGCGTGACGAGGCCCAGAAGGCATTGGGCGAGGCGGTCGGCGCGCCCGTCTCCGTGTCGGGCACCACGACGGACGGGCTCGGGCTTACCGGTCGCGCCGAGGGACTGGCCGCGATTGCCACGGCATTGGTGTTCCGGATGGTCGGCTGAAACCCGGCGTGAAATACCCGATACGGGGGGCGAGTTGTGGACAGGGGACCCCGAGGGCGACTCGTATTCCGGTCGGACATAGTCACAAAGTTGTCCCCGCGGCCCAGAAGGGGCGCGGGGCACTGGCATCGGGCCACTACCCTTGATGCGTGACTATTCGCCTGTACGACACCAGCGCCCGGCAGATCCGTGACTTCACCCCGCTTCTGCCGGGTTGTGTCTCGATCTACCTGTGCGGCGCTACGGTGCAGGCTGCCCCGCACATCGGGCACATCAGGTCGGGTCTGAATTTCGACATCATGCGCCGCTGGTTCGAGTACCGCGGCTATGACGTGACGTTCGTGCGCAATGTGACGGACATCGACGACAAGATCATCAAGAAGTCGGCGGAGCAGAACCGCCCCTGGTGGTCGATCGGGTACGAGAACGAGCGCGCCTTCAACGACGGCTACGACGCCCTCGGCTGCCTGCCGCCCACGTACGAACCGCGCGCCACCGGCCACATCACCGAGATGGTGGAGATGATGCGCGGCCTCATCGAGCGCGGGCACGCCTATGAGGCCGACGGCAACATCTACTTCGACGTGCGCTCCTTCGAGGGCTATCTGGAGCTGTCCAACCAGGAACTGGACAACCTGCTGCAGCCGGAGAGCGAGGGCGAGACCGGCAAGCGGGACCCCCGCGACTTCGCCATGTGGAAGGCGGCCAAGCCCGGCGAACCCTCCTGGGAGACCCCATGGGGCCGCGGCCGCCCCGGCTGGCACCTCGAGTGCTCGGCGATGGCGCACAAGTACCTGGGCGAGGCCTTCGACATCCACGGCGGCGGGATCGACCTGATCTTCCCGCACCACGAGAACGAGATCGCCCAGGCCAAGGCCTTCGGCGACGAGTTCGCGAAGTACTGGGTGCACAACGCCTGGGTCACGATGAGCGGCGAGAAGATGTCGAAGTCGCTCGGCAATTCCGTGCTCGTCTCCGAGATGGTCAAGCGCTGGCGGCCCATCGTGCTTCGCTACTACCTCGGTACGCCGCACTACCGCTCGATGATCGAGTACAGCGAGGAGGCCCTGCGCGAGGCCGAGTCCGCGTTCGCGCGGATCGAGGGTTTCGTGCAGCGCGTCGTCGAGAAGGCCGGGGGCCCGGTCGACGCCGCGCCCGAGGTCCCGCCCGCCTTCGCCGAGGCGATGGACGACGACCTGGGCGTCCCGCAGGCGCTCGCCATCGTCCACACCACGGTCCGCCAGGGGAACTCCGCACTGGCCGCCGACGACAAGGAAGCCGCCGTCGCCCGGCTCGCCGAGGTGCGGGCCATGCTCGGCGTCCTCGGCCTGGACCCGCTGGACGAGCACTGGGCGGGCGAGACCGGCCGCGGCCAAGATCTCCACGGCGTCGTCGACACCCTGGTCCGGCTGGTGCTGCAGCAGCGCGAGGCGGCCCGTGCCCGCAAGGACTGGGCGACCGCCGACGCCATCCGCGACCAGCTGCAGCAGACGGGCCTGGTCATCGAAGACGGCCCTGACGGGCCGCGCTGGACCCTCGGAGCCCGCTGACCGGCGGCAGCCGGGGGTCCGGGGGTGTCCCCCGGACTCCCGGGACAAAAACAGCCCGCCCGGACTCCCGGGGGCACACTTTCTACATACGTACGCATTCGAAGCTTCAGGAAACAGGTAGTCATGGCCGGGAACAGCCAGCGCAGGAACCGCCGCACGTCCAACAAGAAGGGCGCGCAGGTCGGCAGCGGTGGCAAGCGACGCCGTGGCCTCGAGGGCAAGGGCCCGACGCCGCCGGCTTCCGCCCGCAAGGGGCACAAGAAGAACCGCATCGCCAACGCCCAGGCAAAGCAGGCCACGCGCCGCCCAGTCGCCCGGCGCGGCGGCAAGGGCACGTCCGAGATGGTCGTCGGCCGCAACCCCGTCTTCGAGGCGCTGCGTGACGGCGTGCCCGCCTCCACGCTCTACGTCCAGCAGTTCATCGACAACGACGAGCGGGTGCGCGAGGCGCTCCAGCTCGCCACCGGCCGCGGCAACATCAACATCATGGAGGCGCCGCGCCCCGAGCTCGACCGGATGACGAACGGACTCAACCACCAGGGCCTGGTGCTCCAGGTCCCACCGTACGAGTACGCGCACCCGGAGGACCTCGCGGCCGCGGCCTTCGACGACCACGAGGACCCGCTGATCGTCGCGCTCGACGGTGTGACCGACCCGCGCAACCTGGGCGCCGTCGTCCGGTCTGTGTCGGCGTTCGGCGGCCACGGCGTGGTCGTCCCCGAGCGCCGGGCGGCGGGCATGACGGCCGGCGCCTGGAAGACCTCGGCCGGCACGGCGGCCCGCACCCCGGTCGCCCGCGCGACCAATCTGACGCGGGCCCTGGAGTCGTACCAGAAGGCGGGCCTCACGGTGGTCGGCCTCGCGGCGGACGGTGAGCACGAGGTCGGCGACCTCGAGGCGCTGGGCGGCCCGGTCGTGATCGTCGTCGGCAGCGAGGGCAAGGGTCTGTCCCGCCTGGTCGGCGAGACGTGCGACTACCTGGTACGGATCCCCATGCCGGGCGGCGCGGAGTCCCTGAACGCGGGCGTCGCCGCTGGTGTCGTGCTGTACGAGGCGGCCAAGCGCCGGGTCTGAAATAGGGGGCCTTGGCAGGGCTTGACGGGTCTCGGACAGATTGGGCCAGTCAGGGCAGTGTCCTAATCACAAGTCACTCGGTTAGATGAGTGTGGACACCAGAACGCCCCGGTCCGGGTTTGATGATCAGCCTGCGCTGAGCATGGTCAAGGTGGACTGCGATCCCGCGCAGGTCATCGTGAACCACGCCAGCTTCCGGGTGCAGCTCGCCCAGAGACCGCGCCCCGCACGTGCCCTGGCGGACACCGCGCGCATCCCTGTCCTCGGCGGAGCCGGGACGGGCATGCGGCGGCGGGCGCCCGTTGTGTGGAGTGGCAAGTCGGCGCCCGGTGACGTCGGGGCGACCGGCCTGCTGCAGGCTGTGCGCAACTCCACCGCGGAGCACGACCCCTTCGACACCGGCGCCACGCAGGTCATCCCGCGGATCGACCTGGCCGCCGACACCGCGCAGACGCCCACCGCCGGCGCGTACGACTCGCCAGGCACTCCCCGCGACCGGGACAGGCCGCTGCTGCCGCCGATGCGGAAGGCGGTCGGCGCGTACGACTCGTACCACTCCTACGGCCAGGAACCGTACGAGGACGAGGAGTTCGGGCGGACCAGCAGCTTCCAGCGGACCGACTGCTTCGAGCGGACGGGCAGCTTCGAGCGGACCGGCAGCCCGGAGCGGACGGGCAGCTTCGAGCGGACCGGCAGCCCGGAGCGGACGGGCAGCTTCGAGCGGACCGGTAACGAGCCGCCGCACTCGCATCGGCGCGCCGCCACGGGAACATCAGCGGCTGACGCGGGGGGCGTCCGCCACGCGTATTACCCCGGGCGGCGGATGAACCTCGGAGTGGTGGTGCTGCCGCTGCGGGTGTTCCTCGGCTTCATCTCCATCTACGCCGGGATGGGCAAGCTCTGCGACCCCGTCTACTTCGACGGCGGCGAGCGCGGCTCGATGGTGAAGTGGCTGAACTCCCTGCACCCGTGGGCGCTCGCCGAGCCGCTGCGTGACTTCGCGTTGTCCCACCCGGTGGGCGCCGGTCTCACCGTCGCCTTCCTCCAGGTCGTGGTCGGCGTGCTCACGGTCCTCGGGCTCTGGCAGCGGGTGGCCGCGGTCATCGGCGCGCTGCTGTCGGCGGCGCTGATCCTCACGGTGAGCTGGAAGACCGTGCCGGCGTACGACGCGCCCGACATCATCTATCTCGCCGCCTGGTCCCCGCTGATCATCGCGGGCGCCCCGGTCTACTCGATCGACGGGCGGCTCGCGGGCGAGGCCTGGCGCAAGCTCGGGCCGCGTTCGGAGCTGTGGGACCTGCGGCGGCGCGTGCTGCGGCGCGGCAGCGTCGTCGCCGCCGTCGTGGTCGGCCTCACGCTGCTGATCGGCTCGATGCTCGGCGGGGCGGTGCGCTCGACGGACATGGTGACGGTCCCGGGGCCGAACCAGGACCCGACCAACCATCTTCCCGGGTCCCCGCTGCCGCAGGAGCCCAGCGGCGAACGCAGCTCCTCGGGCACCAGCGGTGACGACGGCAGTCCGTCGCCGTCCGCGACCCGTTCCGACAGCCCGAAGGACGAGGAGCCCACGCCCTCCGAGGACACGGTCCGCGAGACCGGCCAGATCGGCGGACAGCCCAGCCATACGCAGGGCACGGGCCAGCAGCCGCCCGGACAGTCGCAGCCGGTCCAGCCGCCGTCCAGCAGCTCCGGCCCCTCGTCCAGCGGCGGCACGGGCAGCGGTGGCGGCTCGGGTGGCGGTGGCGGCTCGGGTGGCAGCGAGGGCGGCTCCGGCGGGGGCGACAACGGCGGCTCGAGCGGCGGCCGGGTGATCGGCGGCCTGCTCGGCTGAGGCTGAGTACGCAGCGAGAAGGGGCGGCCACCGCGGTGTGCGGTGGCCGCCCCTTCGGCGTGGACCCCTGTGAGCCGGGAGCGCCGGGGAGCCGGGGAGCCGGGGAGCCGGGAGAGCCGGAGAGCCGGGAAAGCCGGAGAGCCGTCAACGTGCTTGCGCGGCAAGCTCCTTGGCGGCCTCGGTGAGGTCCTTGGCGGTGTCGATCGCCCGCCAGTACGCGCCGTTCGGCAGCGGGAAGCCGGCCAGCCGGCGCTCGCGGGCGAGACGGGGGAACGTGGTGCGCTCATGGTCGCCCAGGTCGGGCAGCAGCGCGGTGAAGGCCGAGGAGAAGACGTACACACCCGCGTTGATGAGATACGGCGACGGCGGGGATTCGATGAAGTCCGTGATGTGGCCGAAGGCGTCCGTCTCCACGGCTCCCCAGGGGATTCTGGGGCGGGCCAGGGCGAGGGTGGCTATGGCGTCCCGCTCGGCGTGGAAGGCGGCCATGTCGCGCAGCGAGAAGCGGGTCCAGATGTCGCCGTTGGTGGCGTACCAGGGCTGGTCCGGGTGCGGGAGGCTGGCGGCGGCGTACTTGAGGCCGCCGCCGCGGCCGAGCGGCTCCGTCTCGACGACGGTGGTGACCCGCAGTGGCAGGTCGGCGGTCTCCAGCCACTGCTGGAGGACTTCGGCGAGATGGCCGCAGGAGACGACGGCGTCTCTCACGCCCTGGGCGGCCAGCCAGGCAAGCTGATGGCCGATGATCGGGGTCCCGGTCCCCGGGATCTCGACCATCGGCTTGGGGCGGTCGTCGGTGTACGGGCGCAGCCGCGAGCCCTGGCCGCCCGCCAGGACTACGGCCTGCGTCGGATACGTAGGCGTTTGCATGCAGTGAACGATATGCGGCGCGGGCCGGGACCCGCCGGTCAGCTCCCCGGTCAGCTGCCCTGGGTCTGCTGGGAGACGCCGGAGGCGAAGGAGGTGTCGCAGACGGGGCGGGAGAAGGTCTGGGCGCGGGTGGGGCCGTACCGGTCGACGGCGGCGCGGCCGAGCGCGCGGGCCAGCGCCATGCAGTGCCTGGCGAGCGAGGGGCGCTCCTCGACCGCGCGCTGGAGGTGGGTGAGGGCGGTGCCCGCGTCCTTCTCCTGGAGTTCGGTGAGGAGCTGGTCGCGCAGAACGTCCTGCGGGGCGCGGGACTTGGCGCGTACGGAGACGTTCTCCGATGAGGCGGTGAGCATCTGCGACTCGGTGCTCCGGCCTGCCCACGGGACGCTGGTGACCGCGAGGGTTCCGGAGAGCACCAGGACGACGGGCAGAACGAGAGCGAGAGTGCGGCCGATTCGGCGGGCTGTGTGGGTCACGCGAGCGAGCGTAGCGGTCAGTAATGATTTGGCGACATTTAGTCACCCGGCCGGGGGATGGTTCGATGATGTTTTTCGAATCAGGCGTTGACGTACGGGATCGAAATGACCGTGAAATGACTGATGTGCCGGGGTATTTGTCGACATACGGAAAACGGCCCCGCAGTGAAGTGCGGGGCCGTTTTCCGGAATTGGGGTGGGTTGAGTGGGGTCAGTCGCTGAGGCGCTCGCCCGTCGAGGTCGCGAAGACGTGGATCTCGCCCGGCCGCGGGACGACGTGCAGCTCGGCACCCTTGTCCGGGACGGAGCGGCCGCCGACACGGACGACGAGGTCCTTGTGCTGGCCGCCGACCTGGGCGGAGCCGTACACGTAGCCGTCGGCGCCGAGCTCCTCGACGACGTTCACCGAGACGGCGAGGCCGGCCGGGGCGTCCTCGCTGTCCTTGGTGAGGGACTTGGCGGCGGAGCCGCCCAGCTCGACCACGTCGAAGTGCTCGGGGCGGACGCCGACCGTGACGGTGGTGTCGCCCCTGTCGGCGGCGGCGGTCAGGGCGTCGCGGGAGACCGGGACGACGCTGTTGCCGAACTTCACGCCGCCGTCGGTGATCGGGACCTCGACGAGGTTCATGGCCGGGGAGCCGATGAAGCCGGCGACGAAGAGGTTGGCCGGGCGGTCGTACATGTTGCGCGGCGAGTCGACCTGCTGGAGCAGACCGTCCTTGAGGACGGCCACCCGGTCGCCCATGGTCATGGCCTCGACCTGGTCGTGGGTGACGTACACCGTGGTGATGCCGAGACGGCGCTGCAGGCTCGCGATCTGCGTACGGGTGGAGACGCGGAGCTTGGCGTCGAGGTTCGACAGCGGCTCGTCCATGAGGAAGACCTGCGGTTCACGGACGATGGCCCGGCCCATGGCGACACGCTGGCGCTGACCGCCGGAGAGCGCCTTGGGCTTGCGGTCGAGGTACTCGCTGAGGTCGAGGATCTTCGCGGCCTCTTCGACCTTCTTACGGATCTCACTCTTGTTGACGCCGGCGATCTTGAGGGCGAAGCCCATGTTGTCGGCGACGGACATGTGCGGGTAGAGCGCGTAGTTCTGGAACACCATGGCGATGTCCCGGTCCTTGGGCGGCAGGTGCGTGACGTCGCGGTCACCGATGCGGATGGAACCGGCGTTGACGTCCTCGAGACCGGCGAGCATGCGCAGGGAAGTCGACTTGCCGCAGCCGGAGGGGCCGACGAGGACGAGGAATTCGCCGTCCTGGGTCTCGATCTCGAGCTGGTCGACGGCGGGCTTCTCGGTGCCCGGGTAGATCCGGGTTGCCTTGTCGAACGTGACAGTGGCCATGGTGATGTTCTCCTTCACCGGCAGGAACGTGCCGGACGATCCGAGTAAGGGAGTGGTGTAGTCCACCCGTGTGGACCTGCCGTGACGCTACCTGGCGGTGCTCGGTCTGTCAGTAGGTGAGGGGCGATGAAATTTTCGACCGGGGCGGTGCGGGGGTTGGTTACACTGCTACGGCTGCCTCCTTAGCTCAGCTGGCCAGAGCACCGCTCTTGTAAAGCGGGGGTCGTCGGTTCGAACCCGACAGGAGGCTCCAGCGAAAAGACCCCCAGCCGATCAAGGCTGGGGGTCTTTGACATCCAAATGTGAAATCAACGGCTCTGATCACTCAAGGCGCGGGCGGCGCTTGAGCAGCCGGTCCATGTGACTGATGGCTTCGCGCTGTGTGTCCTGCACCACATGCGTGTAGACGTCCATGGTGAGACTGATCTGACTGTGTCCAAGGATCTCCATCACCACACGGGGAGCGACGCCAGCGGCGGTGAGCAGAGTCGCGCACCCGTGCCGGGCATCGTGCAGCCGGACGACCCGAAGGTCGGCCGCTTCGCTGACGCGGACGAAGGAGCGGTGCAGGTTGCGCGGCTCGATCGGTCGGCCGGTCCGCGTCGTGAAGACGTAGCCCGTGCCGGTCCAGTCGATCCCGGCACGCTCGTACACCGCCCGCTGCCGCATCCGGTGCCAGCGCAGGGGAGCGATGCACATCGCGGGCAGCGGCACGGCACGGGCGCGACGCCCCTTGGTCTCGTCGTTGTAGAGGACACCGCGGCGGCGCTGCACTTGCTGCCGCACGAGGAGCACGCGGTTCTCCAGGTCGATGTCCTGCCAGCGCAGACCGACGATCTCCCCGCGCCGGAGGCCCATGGCGATGGCGAGCACGAACGCGGCGTACACGGGGTCTCTGCGAGCCGCTGCGAGGAATTCCAGGGTCTCATCGAGAGACCAGGGGCTCAGCTCCCGTGCGGTGGCCCGTGGGGGCTCTACGAGTTTGGCGACGCTCCGGGTGATCAGCTCCTCGCGGCAGGCCCCGGAGAGGGCCGTACGCAGCACGCGGTGAGATTCCTTGGCGGTCGCCGCGGTGGTCTGCTTTTCCAGTTGGAGGAGGAAGCGCCGGACGTCGGGGACGCTCAGGGACTCCAACCGCTTCGTACCGAGCATCGGGGTGAGGTAGAGGCGCACGTGTGCTTCGTACTTGTCGTACGTGCTGAGCTTGCGACGCGGCTTGACCACGTCGTCCAGCTGCGGGTTCACGGACGCCCGGCGACGCGGTCGATGGAATCCACGGTCCGGGCTGGTCATGCCGGACGTGCGACACACGCGCGCAAGCACCCGGATGGCGGCCTTCGGTCGGCGAGCCGCTGGGAACACCTCGGGAGGTCCACCGAGGAAAGGAGAGACCCCATGGCGAATAACGCCCACGTGCGCCACAGCGGTGACGGGGAGGCATTCTGGATGCTGAACGGTCTCTACGAGGTCAAGGCGTCGAGCGACGAGACCAATGGCGCGATGACCGTCATGGAGATGACCGTTCCGGTGGGTGGTGGCCCACCGCCCCACACTCACCCTGGGACCGAGAGCGTCTACGTCATCGAGGGGACGCTGCGCTATCACATCGGAGGCAAGACGGTCGAAGGCGGACCCGGGTCCTTCTTCCATATCCCTGAGGGCACATTGGAGCGGTACGAGCCCACCAGCACGGTGCGGATGCTGATCACCTACACGCCGGGCGGTATCGACAAATTCTTCGCCGAGGCGGGTGAACCCGCCCAGCGACGGGAGCTGCCGCCCCAGTCGGACACGCCGCCTGACGTTGATCGCATCATCGAGATCGGTAAGCGGCACGGAATTCAGATGCAGCCGATGCCTAGCGCCTAGCCTGTCCCAGACGGCGGGGCGCAGCTACCAGCGGAACACGGGAGAAGGGCACGTGTGCCCCCTGCGTGCCCAATGCGGCAGCGAGTGGCGGGGAACAACGGGGAACGTCAGCGAGCCCCCCAGGAACGCGCAGGTCAGCGTCTTGCCAGGTCAGGCCCCACCCGGTTACGCGATCTTCCAACCTGGTGCTCCGGAGCCGATCGTGCCGGTGTTTGATTGGATCATTGTGGCTGCACGACCTGGAAAGCCGTGCTTCAGGGGCTTCCGCTATTCCCGCCACGTGCTGCTTTGGGCTTCACAACAGGTGATTTCGCCCATAGATCCTCGTGGCTCCGGCGAATTGCGCTTCCCGCCACACTGGCGAGCGGGACCACGATGCTCAGGTTCTTTCCTACGGAATTTAGAGACGTCCCGATGGCGATTACCTTATCCCCACCGGAAATGGCGAATCTGTCGTGGAGTTCATTCGCGATTCTTACCTCAGGACGCTGCGAGTCGTCGAAAACAGCCAGGGCTAGCTCAAGCTGAGAGATGGCGGGAGCGCCGATCTTCTTACTGGTCAGGATTCTCCTAATTGCGGTGTGCGACACAACCGTTTCGAGCTGATCGAAGCGGAAGTAAGGGTCGACCAGCAGGCCTTCGCCGATGTCGGCTAGCGCGCCGATGACGCGAACATAGGCGAATGGGTCAGAGGGGTCCAGTATGACCTCAGAGCTGTCCTCGGAAGTGCTCTCAATCTGCGGTGCTGATAGGTCGGCGAGAATCGCGTGCCCGAGCGGCGTCAGCTTGACGGAATCATCGACCACTTTAATCCAAGCTACCCGCTCTAGATATTCCGTCCAGGTCTCAAGCGCCTCACTTTTTCCGCCAATGTTGGTAGCGAAGGAAGCGAGCACCTCCTGAATTGAGGATGTGCGTCGCATGCGCCGAAAGGGCGCCCTCGCGTAGGCCTCCAAATCATTCCGACTCAGAGTTGCCCCCCGCCGGGTCGCGGCACTGATGTATGCGAGGACTCGATGCCCGCTCTCGGTTGCGATCTCCATGCGGCTCAGTATGCTTCGGTTCCCTGCTCGCGTCCTCTCATTTGTGTGGTGTGGGTCACTCATGCTGTATCGCCACCGGCTGCCCGGGACTGGGGCCTTGCGAGCTGACTGCGCGGGCTCACGGCTTAGCCGACCGTTGCTGTGACATCCACAGTTGACATCAACGGCTCTGATCACTCAAGGCGCGGGCGGCACTTGAGCAGCCGGTCCATGTGGCTCAGTGGGCACGCGGATGAAGCCTCCCGTACCTGGGCGGCCATGCATATCGGCGTTACGCTCAACAAACGCGGCGGTCACCCCGCCGAGGGCGGCAGGCGGGGGCAGTTGTGTGGATCTTCTTCGTGCTGAGTTTGCTGCCCATGGCTCTGCTCTTGTGGATCTTCGCGGGACAAGCGAACGAGCAGGTGGAAAGTCAGTTCGCCGGTGAGGTGATCGCCCTTTCGGTCCAGCGCGTCACGCTGACCACCGGCATGCGTACCGACTACCTGCTGACGATCCGTGCTGACGACGGTCGGCAGTTCACCTTGCAGGTGAAGGACGACGTGTACGCCTTGTTCACTGTCGGTGACCGTATCGTCAAGCCGGCCGGGACACGCTGGCCCAGGAAGGCGGCATAGCGTCGGCGGGCCACCCGCGTATCCGGCACGTCTGTATCCCGGTCGGCGCTCGGTGGCTGAAGCTGGGCCGTTCCTGGGCCGTCCGAAGGCAATCAGGGGCGACCAACGTTGACAACTTGCGGCGGCTGACCCGCAGTTCATCGCGCTGATCGCTCAGATGGCCCCTGGCTGAAGAGGCCCCGCATCACTTCTTCGGCGACTCAGCCAGCTGTTCGCAGCGCCCGATTGTCGGAGTCGCTGCGAGCCGCCTTCCTCGTCCAGTCAGGTCCTGGACGCTGTCAGCAGCGACGGGTCTGGTACGGCACGGGGGCGGGCGCCGGTTCGGGCGGTGTCGGGCACCGGCTCAGGGCGACGAGGAAGGTCAGCACGATTCCGCCTGCCGCGACGAAGAGCGTGGTGCCGATCCCCTCGGCGGTGGCGATTCGAAGCTGTTCACCGGAGAGGCCATCGAGGCCGGCAGTCGCCACCAGGACGAGGAGGGCGAGGCCGACAGCTGCGCCCGCGCCCGAGCCGGTGGAGGCAATGCCGGAGGCGATGCCTTGTTGTCTGTCGGAGATTCCGGTGGCGGCGGCGATGAACATGGTGGTGAAGACCACCCCGTCGCCGATGCTGAGCACCACGAGGCCGGGGATGAGTTCGATGTATGTGCCGTTCGGCGAGATCGCGAGGCCGAGTGCGACCGCACCGAGCGCACCGACGGCGAGGGCCGCGGCCAACGTGCGCCTGAGACCGAACCGCGTCACGAGCTGGCCTGCGGTTGTCGAACCGGCCACCACCACTGCCGTGGGGATGAGGAAGCCGGCGCCGGTCTGCAAAGCGTCGTAGCCCAGAATCTCCTGGAAGTAAATGGACAGGAAGTAGAGCACGGAGCCGAAGGTCGCCATGAACATGAACGCGATGACGACGCCGGTGATCAGGTTGGGGTTGGAGAGCAGCCGGGGTGGCATGAGCGGGTCGTAGCTGCGCCGCTCGATGATGAAGAAAGCTCCGAGCAGGAGTAGGCCCGCCGCTGCGCTGACCAGGATGCCCGGCGAGAGCCAGCCCAATCCGGGGCCTTGCACGAGGGCGAACACGATGAGTGTGACGCCGAGGGTGACGCTGAGCGCACCGGGTAGATCGAACTTGCGGCCTTTTTCGCGTGCACCGTCCCGGGGGATCAATACGAAGGCAAGCAGCAGCGCAGGGCCGGCCAGGGCGACGTTGACGAGGAAAACCGCTTCCCAGCCGAACACCTGGGTCAGAAGACCGCCGAGCAGCACACCGATGACGAGTCCTGCCGCGCCTGACCCTCCCCAGATTCCCAATGCGCGGTTGCGGGCGCGGCCTTCGACGAAGGTGGTGTTGATGAGTGCCAGGGTGGTGGGGAAGACGAGGGCTCCGCCGAGACCTTGGAATGCGCGGGCGGCGAGGAGCATTCCGGGGCCGGTCGCGAATCCTCCCGCGAGTGATGCCCCGGCATAGAGTGCGAGACCGGTGGCCAGGATTCGGCGTCGTCCGAGCAGGTCGGCGGCACGCCCGCCGAACAGCAGGAAGCCGGCCGAGGCTACTGCATAGGCGCTGATGACCGACTGGAGCGTCTGCGCGGAATAGCCAAGGTCGCGTGCGATGTCGGGGAGTGCCACGACCACGATGTACTGGTCGAGCGAAACGATCAGCATGGCGAAGGACAGGAGCGCCAGCATCGCTGTCTCACGGTTCCAACCGAGGCCGCCGGGCGCAGGTGATGTCTCTATGGGTCGCACGGCAGGGCTCCTGACGATTGGTCAAGTCTGCGCTTACGGCCTGCCGGAAAGTCCGTCTGATTCGGGGCGGGCGGCCGGGCGGGCCTCGCCGAGAAGGACGGTTGCCAAGACCCTATACAGCTCGCCCTCACCAATCCCGTCAACGACCCACGCTCGTCGGACGGTGCTTACGTGCCCCGGCCTTCGAGGCCATCCCACTTGGCAAGTCTGCGGGTAGCAGATCAGGGTGCGAGCGATGCTGACGAAGGCAAGGAAAGAGCCGGCTGTGTACTCGTAGCGTCGGTGAAGGCGGAGGCAGCCGGCCAGCCAGGACAGCTCGGAGTACCCATCCGGCACCTTGCGCTCCACGATCGCCCCCGGCGAACCACTACCGAACCCGCCACGCGGCCCCGTGGCCGCCGATGGAACTGCCGCCCGACTGCCCCACTGAACGGGGTCGTCGGTTCGAACCCAACAGGAGGGTCGGCGTATGGAAAGTCCCGGAGCGAACCTCGCTCCGGGACTTTGGCGTATACGTTCATATGTGCGCCGGGGGACACCTGGTGCAGGAGCGGCAGGCGATGCCGCCCATCGGGGAGCGACAGGGGGGACTTTCTGTGCGTACGGCGCGTGGATTCTTAGGCGGAGGCGGACGACGCCTTGCCGCCATGGCGGGGGCGGTGGCGCTGCTGGTCGCAGGACTGGCAGGAACGGCGGCCGCGTCGACGGTGGAGGACGAATCGGCCGAGTTCACGGTGGAGGCACCGGACGTCGCGGCCGGTGGCGCGGTCACCCACCGGGTGACCGTGCGGACCACGATGGCGGGCGATCTGGACCTGCGGTTCACCACGGAGAAGGGGCAGCGCTCCTGGCGGGAGGAGGACCGGTGGGGCACCGGGCTCAGCGTCGCCGCCGTCGACGGGTCGACCGCTGACTGCTCCTACCCGTCGGACGTCGTGGAGGAGTCCTTGCAGTGCAGGCTCCCCGAGGGCACCACCACCGTGGCGTACACCTTGAAGGCGGCGGCGAACACTCCGGCCTGGAAGCTCACCGCTCACCTCGGCTTCAGCGTGGGCTCGGACATCTTGGCCACGACGACCAGCGACTTCGCGGTCCAGAGCTCCGTCCCGGTCGCCGACGACTACCTCGTCCTCGGCCGGGACAAGGGCACCGGCGCTCTCACCATGCATGGCGCGTACGGAGTGCACGGCCTCGACGTCGAGCGCTACTTCTGGCGCCTCAACGGCTGGGACAAGTACAACGCGTTCACCAAGCTCTCCCCGATCAAGGAGTGGTTCCTCGGCGGCGGCGTCGTCGCCCGGGACAAGGAGGGCGTGCTCTGGCACTACCAGATGCCCGGACTGGACATGAACACCCCCATGCGGATGGAGGTACGGGTCGGCAGCGGCTGGAACGCGTACAACCTGCTGCGCGGCGCCGGCGATCTCAACGGCGATGGCCAGGCAGATCTGATCGCGAGGGACGGCGCGGGTGCGCTCTGGCTCTACAAGGGCACGGGCAGCTGGGCCACGCCGTTCGCCGCGCGGGTGCAGATCGGGACCGGGTGGAACATCTACACCTCGCTGACCGGCGGCATCGATGTGTCGGGTGACGGAAAGCCGGACCTGATCGCGCGGGACAGCGCCGGTGACCTGTGGCTGTACCAGGGCACGGGAGACGGATCCCTGCCGCTGAAGCCGCGTACGAAGATCGGCAGCGGCTGGAACATCTACAACTCGCTGGTGCCGCTCGGCGACATCAACGCCGACGGGCATCCGGAGCTGGTGGCCCGGGACGCGGCCGGGGTGATGTGGATGTACATGGGCACAGGTGACGCGGCACTGCCGTTCAAGGCGCGGGCCCAGGCCGCCAGGGACTGGGACCGGTTCGACGCGCTGACGTAGCCGCAGGCAGTCGGTGGTGTACGGGGCCCCGGGCGATCCGTCCGGGGCCTCTGTGTTCAGTGATCGCGGAACCGGGTCTTGTCCGACGCACTGCCGGAACGGGCCGGTTCAGGAGTACGGCATCGAGTTCGGCCGGCCGTGTCCCGCCAGGCGGCCGGGCAACTCCCTAGCGCCGGCCCGCGATCCGGTCCGCCACCCGGGCGATGCCGTCGGTCTCCGCCGTGCGCGCCCCCGCCTCGCGGCGGTCCGCCGCGCGGTAGGCCGCGTACATGCCCTGCACGCCCAGCCAGCGCAGCGGCTCCGGCTCCCACTTGCGGACCTTGTGGTTCACCCAGGGCAGAGAGGTGAGTTCGGTGCCGCCCGCCTGGCCCGAGTCCTGCTGGATCAGGTCGCGCAGGGTCCGGGCCGCGAGGTTGGTGGTGGCCACGCCGGAGCCGACGTAGCCGCCCGCCCAGCCGAGGCCGGTGGAGCGGTCCAGGGTGACCGTGGCGCACCAGTCGCGGGGGACGCCCAGAACGCCCGACCAGGCGTGGTCGATGCGGACGCCCGCGGTGGTCGGGAAGAAGCGGACCAGGATCTCGCGGAGGGCTTCGATCGTGGCGGGCTGGGTGCGGCCGTCGTTGTCGGTCTTCGAGCCGAAGCGGTACGGAACGCCCCGGCCGCCCAGGGCGATGCGGTCGTCCGCGGTGCGCTGCGCGTACATGTAGGCGTGGGCCGTGTCGCCGAGGGTCTCGCGGCCGTCCCAGCCGATGGTGTCCCAGACGGACCGGGGGAGGGGTTCCGTCGCGATCATGGAGGAGTTCATGGGAAGCCAGTCGCGCTTCTGGCCCTTGAGGTTCGCGGTGAAGCCCTCGGTGCAGCGCAGGATGTAGGGGGCGCGGACCGTGCCGTACGGCGTGATGGCGTGCTTGGGCTTGATCTCCCTGACGGGCGTCGACTCGTGGATGGTGACGCCCAGTGCTTCGACGGCCGCCGCCAGGCCCTTGACGAGCTTCACGGGGTGCAGGCGGGCGCCGTGCGGGGTCCAGGTGGAGGCGACGGCTCCGGTGACGCGTACCCGTTCGGCGGTCTCGCGGGCGCCGAGCAGTACGCGGTCCTTCTCGCCGAAGGCGATCTCGACGGCGTGGAAGGCCTTGAGGCGGGTCAACTGGGCGGGGGTGCGGGCGACTTCGAGTACGCCGCCCTGGTGGATGTCGGCGTCGATGCCCTCTTCGGCGGCGACGCGCACCACCTCGTCGACGGTGTCGTTCATTGCCTGCTGGAGGCGCACGGCGGCGTCGTGGCCGTGGAGCCGGGCGTAGCGGTCGCGGCCGGCGATGCCGTTGTAGAGCCAGCCGCCGTTGCGGCCGGAGGCGCCGTAGCCGCAGAACTTGCCCTCAAGGACCGTGATGTTCAAGAAGGGCACGGCCTTCTTGAGGTAGTAGGCCGTCCACAGACCGGTGTATCCGCCGCCGACGATGCAGACGTCCGCGGTCGCGTCGCCGGGGAGGGGCTCCCGGGGGACGGGGGTGCCCTCCTGCGCGTACCAGAACGATATGCCGCCGTTGACGGTGCTCGTGCTCATGGGCGGGAGGGTACCGGCAGTGCCGCGAGCGGCGACCGACGGCCCCGGCGGTTGGCCTCGGCGGTTGGCCTCGGCGGTCGGCCTCGAGAACACCGGGACCGGCCGAACCGCGCGTCCGTAGCATCCGGACGTGATCGACATTCCGGAAGAGCCGGCGGCCACGCAGAAGAGACCCGTCTCCAGGAGCAACAGGTGTCCATCGGTCGGAAACTGCTGGCACGGTAGCCGCGTCGGCATCCATCCTGGCCACATGATTCGTCACGCCACACCCGCCGATGTCCCCGAGATCCACCGCATGATCCGCGAACTCGCCGAGTACGAGAAGGCCCTGGAAGAGGCAAGGGCGAGCGAGGAGCAGCTGCACGAGGCGCTGTTCGGTGAGCGGCCCGCCGCCTTCGCGCATATCGCGGAGACGGCGGACGGGGAGATCGCGGGCTACTCGCTCTGGTTCCTCAACTTCTCGACGTGGCGCGGGGTGCACGGCATCTATCTGGAGGATCTGTACGTACGGCCGGGGCTGCGCGGCGGCGGATACGGCAAGGCGCTGCTGGCCGAGCTGGCGCGGATCTGTGTGGAGCGCGGCTACGAGCGTCTGGAGTGGTCCGTCCTGGACTGGAATTTGTCTGCCATCGAGTTCTACAAGTCGCTCGGTGCGGTGTCAATGTCGGAGTGGACCGTGAACCGGCTGACGGATGACGCGCTGGTCAGGCTGGGTACGACGGAGTAGCCGAGCATCGCCGAAGGCCCGGCCATCCGCCACGGGGGGAGCGGACGACCGGGGCCGGTCAGGGGGGTGCGCGGTCAGCCGCTCAGTGGCTGGTGCTGGTGCTTCCAGCGCAGGGCCGGTTTCTCACCGATCCAGTAGGAGCGGGCATCAGTGGTGATCCGCTGGCCGCCGATCCAGTAGGCGTGTGCCTCGGGGCTGACCTCCAGGCGGACAGTGCTGATGTCCGGTTCGCCTGCGTCCTGCCAGGCGGTGAGCGCGCTTTCGATGGCGTCCCAGATGGCCACTGGCCCGCCCTGCCGTACAGTCCACTCGTCTCCATCTGCGGTGAGCTCGGCGAACGCTTCGCGGCCGGTGTCGAACAGGTACACCGTCTCTCGGCTGTCGCTGACGGCACGCACGAGCTGGGCCCCCGGTGCGGCGAGCTGGGCCAGGAACGCGGGCATCCAGTCGTTCAGCACGTCGGGGGAGAGGCTGGTCTTCCGCTCGATGTCGGCGTAGGCCGCGCGGGCGGAGAGGTCTCCGGAGAATGGGACGGCCGCCTCCGCTCGGGCGGGCATGAACGAGGTTCGGCCGATGATCCGGCCCTCTGCCGTGCCGTCGTCCTTAACGGTGAGTTTCGCCAGGCCGGTTCCGTAGGACCAGGCGCTGGGGCCCACCGTGGCGAGGATGATCCCGCCGGGCTTGGTTTGCCTGACCCAGGCGTACGGGATGCGGCGGACCGCACAGGTGGCGATGGTCCGGTCATACGGTGCGCGGCGGGGGTGTCCCAGGAGGCCGTCACCGGTGACGGTCCATGTCGAGTACCCCGCCGCCTCCAGGGATTGGTCCGCCCTCTCCGATACGGCGGGGTCCACTTCCACGCTGGTGACGTTGTCCTCTCCCAGGCGGTGGCACAAGAGGCCGGTTGAATAGCCGGTGCCGGTGCCGATTTCCAGGACGCTCATGCCCTCGTCCACGTCCAGGGATTCGAGCATCCCCACGACAGTGGACGGCATGGTGGAGGACGAGGTGGGGAAGCCGGTTACCGAGCCGTTGGCGGTGTCGGCCGTGACGCGGCCATCGATCTGGGTCACCCAGGTTTCGTTTCGGTAGACGAGGGACAGCCACTCGTCCTCGTCGGCATCCCGGCTGACGGGCGTGTACCGGGTGATGCCGTCTGGGCTGGGCCCGTCCTTGAAGAACGACGGGAGGAACAGCTCCCGGGGCACGTCTTCGACGGCCTTCCGCCATGCGGGGGTTTCCAGGACGCCGCCCTCTTCGAGGTGGTCAGCCAGAGCACGGCGGAGGCGTGCGGGGTCGAAAGAGGTCACTGTGTGGCTCCTAGCTCCAGGAGGTCAGCGAACGCGGATGCGATTGGTAGCCCGGTTTCGTCTTCGAGCCAACCCCATTGGCCGTTCGGGTTCAGCTCCAGCCAGTGGAGGTCACCGTCACGGGTGATGCACAGGTCAAAGCTGCCAGAGGCAAGGCCGAAGTGTTCCAGGTGGGCAGTCAGGGCCTTTTCCACTCCGGTGGGGAGGGGCACGGGCTTGTACGTCAGGGCGCTGTAATCCGCGCGCCAGTCCAACAAGTCGGAGTCGATGCGGATTGCGAACACGTTCGGCCCGACGACGACCACCCGCACGTCCGCGACCTTGTTGACCCGTGCTTGGAACAGGTGCGGGACCACGGTCACGTTCTCGTCCACTTCGCTGGCGGTGACCGGTTCGGTCCACGTGGTCAGCCCCACGCCGTCGCTGCGCCGGTAGGGGGTCCAGCGCAGTGCCTTGTAGACCACCTGACCGTGTTCGGTGATGAACGCGCGGATGGCGTCCAGGTCGTTGGAGATCAGTGTGGACGGAACAGTGAGACCGAGGCGTTCGGCTACGGCCAGTTGCAGGGGTTTGTGTTCGGCCGCGTAGTTGTGGAGCGGGTGGTTCACGTAGCGGCAGTTCGGCAGGGCGTAAAGGGTGCCGCCGAGGCCGTGACGGACCTGCGCCGCCGCGAACCGTGCGTCCGGGTCGTCCATGTTCTCGAAGTGGGGCCAGGTGGGACGGCGCCAGTACACGGACCGCACCCCCTCCAGGGTCGTGGTTCTGGAGGGGGTGCGGAGGTGGCCGGCTGGTGAGGCCGGGCAGGCGCCGAACCGGGCCGACAGTAAGAGCCGGCCACCGATATCGGAAGGGTCGAACCGTACGACCGGAACACCGCGCTTGTTCAATTCGGTGATCACCATGTCGGCGGTTACGTCGTCCACTTCGGTGACGACCGCGACCGGTCCAGCGTCGCTCATCAGTCCTGCTCGCTGTCCTGGTCGTGGTCGGTGTCGTTGCGGCTGTCCTGGTTGGTGGACTGCGGGTTGGTCTCGGTTCCCTTGCTGGTGCCGTGCTTGCCCATCTCCACGACGCCACCGCGCGCGTTGCGGAAGACCGTGGTCTGGCTGGCGTGGTCGAGTTCGGCGGTCACGTAGCCAGGCTGGTAGATGCTGGGGTACGGGCGCATCCGACTGATGCCCCAGGGAACGCGCTGCTGGGCGGTGATCGTGGTCTGCATGGTGTGCCCTCTCTTGGTCGTGTCTGAATGACCCGCCCGGGAAGCGCTCCGGCACCCCAGGGCGGGCCGCTCACGGTCCGGATTGGGCGATGGCCACGCCGATGACCAATCCGCAGGACCCGGCCACCATGACGATGAACAGGACACCCGCGTACCGGCCTAACACCCGGATCATTTCCCCCACCGATTCCCGGAGTTCGCTACGGCGAGACGGATGCTCAGTTCCTCCCGCGCGGACAGCGGGGCTACCTTTACGGCGTCCCACTCCAGGCCACCTCCCAGCGGACGGAGCATGTACCGCCCGGCCCAGTCGCCCATGACCACGCCCACCTTGTCGGTGGTCATGTCACGGACCAATTGGCCAACTTCCGGCTCGCCGCTACCGGCCGTTGCTTCCTGGGCCCTCTCGGTAGTTGCCATGACCAGCACGCTAGAGACGGCAGAGGAGTCACCCCAAGGAAGTTCCACGGAGTTCCACGCGGATCACTCCAGGGCGTCGATGGCTGACGTGATCAGGGCCCGTGCGTCGGCACCGTAGACCGCCAGACGGGAGAACTCCCCGAACGCTTTCAGGTACTGGCGCACTTCCGTGGGGGCGGTCACGTTCACACGGGCGGTCAGCAATTCCGCTTCGGCCTGTTCGTCGTCGTAGACCGTGAAGGTCTCGATCATCCACATGCGGCGTTCAGCGGAGAATGGGATCACTCCCAGGGAGACGGACGGGAACGCCATGGCGGAAAGCAGATAGCCCAACTGGCCCGCCATCGTCGCGGCGTCGCCCACTTGGTGCCGGAGGACGGACTCCTCCAGGACCAGTGCGAACCGGTGGTCTCCCTCCCGCACGACGCGAGCAGACCGGGCCAACCGAGCCTCCACGGCGTCCGCCACGTCATCCGGCGTCTCGTGAAACTGGCTGATGGACCGCAGTAGGGCTGTGGCGTATTCGTGCGTCTGAAGGACGCCAGGGACGACGTTGGCGCAGTAGGTCCGGAACACCCGCGTGCGCTCGTAGAGGGGAGCATAGGACTCTTGGAGCCTGCGCAGGCCAGTGCGCTGGACCCGCCGCCACTCCACATACATATTGTCGGCGGACCGGGCCGCCGCGATCAGGTCGGCGGTCTGGCCCTCCGCTCGGCACGCTGCGCACCATCGGCGTATGTCGTCGTCCGACGGCGGGGTCACGGCGTTCTCAAGCCGGGACACCTTGGACTTGTACCAACCGGCCCTCTCGGCCAGGGCGTGGCCGGATAGGCCCGCGTCCCTCCGGAGTTCCCGGAGCCGGTCAGCAACCGCCTTGCGGGCAGCCAGGACGCTTGATGACGGGGACGCGGGCATGGATTGATCGGTCTATCGGATCTGGTAGTCCTCGTGCGGCGTCGCGCGCTCCCACACGGCATCGAACGCCGACGCGCACAGCTTCGCCACCTCGGGACGCTCGTCCAGCTCCGGCCCGGCCGAACCGCCCTCACCCGTGAAGTGGTTCCACATGACCACACACCCGTCAAAGAGCCAGAAGTCATTCCCGGGGAGCGCAATGTCCGACGCCTTCCGGCGCGGGAGCCACCGGACCAGCTCTCCGGCTGCCACGTTCTGGTAGGTGCAGGCGTGTTCGTAGCGGATGTACTCGTTCACCGGCTCGGACACGATTCGGGCTCGGCGGAACACCACCCCACGGGCCGACGCGTCACGGGCCCAGGTGTGGAAGTCGTTCCACCACGTGGCCGGGTCGGGGTCGGGCCGCCAGCCGGAACGCCACCTCTCGAACTCGGCCGCCTCCTCCCCGATCCCGTAGGAGTCGCGCATCTCCAGATGGACGGCCGAGTGGTGCGTGTTGGCGAGTAGATCAGTGAACGCCAAGTCGGTCTGCGACATCACATGCCTCCCTCAGTGCGGGCACCATGCGGATGGGCAGCCGTACCACTGCCTCCGTCTCCGGGATCGGGCCCGTCTCCCGGCACTGGGCCGAGAGCTCTTCCCCGGCCTTCCAGCCCTGAATGACGATCTCCTCCGCTTCGTCGTCCACCCAAGCCGTGGGGCACTGCGTCCCGTTGGTGTTCGGGTCCTTAGCGATGAACCGTAGCGCCATGACTGGCTCCGCCCTCCTGTGGGTTCTATGACGTTCCACGACCATCACTCGGTAGGCGGAGGCCGTCAAGGGCGTCTAGAGCCAGGGAAGTTGGCGAGCGTGATCACTCTGGGTTGACCGCCGACTGAGCGCTCCGTAACCGGCTCCGGGTACGCCAAAGGGCCCCGACCGGTCCCACATCGGGGAGGATCGGGGCCCTTGGCGGCACTCACTGAAAGCCCTGTTACGGCCCACTCCATGTACGGCCCGGAGCGAAATACGCCCAGGCCAGGGGCCGCGCGTAGCGGCCGTTCGGGCCTCTCGCAGACCTTGGAACCCGTACAGAGACAGGGCCGCTATCACGTTTCGATGCCCCAGCCCCCTGCTTGAGGGGTCCTCCCCAGGTCGTCTACGGGTTCATGGCTCCCTGCGCGTCCTGTTCGCCAGCCGAAGGCTCCACCTCGTCGCACGCTCCCTGGTCGTCGAGTAGTCCGCCGAAGTGGCCAAAGACCCAGTCGTCAACCATCTTCGGATAGGCATCGATCAAGAGCGTTGGCGGGGACTCACTCGGTTCATCGATCCCGTGACACCACTGCGAGATGACGTTATCCCCCAACGCCAGGTCGGCCACGGCGACACGGAGCCGGATCGCGTGCCCCAGAATGCGGTCCCGGTCCGCAGTCCATATCGCGCCAACCGACGCGCCTTCATGAGCAATGAAGTTCCGGCCTTGCCTGGCCTTGTCGAGCACAGCAGCACCGGCGGACTGGACGCCCAACAAGTGGTTCGCCAGGTCACGGAGGGGTGCCCCCGAGCATTTTGTCCGCTGGGGCCGCATCAATCGCCTGTTGCAGGGACAGCACTGGATCCCCTCGAACCGCCTCAACCAGGCTGGCGATCCGCAGCACGTATTGGCATTTCAACTCGAAAGCGTTAGCCAGATGCAGCGCGCGCCCAGCAGACAAGAACATTGCGTCCAGCAACGCCGGGTCACGCGGTGACAGATAGCTCAGCGACCAGCCCATGTCTCCACGGTAGTGACGCTGTCCACCTGATTTCGGTCCTGCCGGGACGGCCGGGATACCGACACAGCGCAGTTGCCCTCACAAGCGGTCCTGCATCAGTTGCTCCCGTTCCTCGCGGAACAGGTCCTCCGTATGGCCTCGCCGGTACCGCGCGTCCGCCACGTCCACGTCCGCCAGGTCCAGGCCCAACGCCGGAGCCAGCTTTCGGACCTCATCGGCAGAGCCGGTACGAGACGTCCAGCCCTCATCCATGTGGTCGGTCACGGCCAGGGCCACGCGGCCCGTGGCGTCCTCCCCGCCGGTCTGGCCCATGAGCCAGGTGCAAAGTTCACGCGTGCCTCCAGGGCGTCTCAGGACCCACCCGGGCCCGGATGCGGGAAAGGGGCCCGGCACAGTCGCCAGGCCCCCAGGCGGGCGTCTCAGGCCCCGGGAAGGAGGTCCCGGGCCTCCGCCTCCGTCATGTCCGCCGACACCTCCAGGGCGGACACCACGCGGCCCGCCGCGCGGCGCGCTCAACCAGGGGTGCAGACCTGGGAGCGACGGGACCGGACGGGGGCCCTATCGGTGGTGGAGTGGTTCGCCGTGGCACCCGGCCCACTGCCGGGAGTCTGTCGTCCTTGGGTGGCACCCTGCACGGTGCGAGTACGGCCGCCAGTAGACCCCGGCCGGAGACGTTGGGAACGCTTCCTGGCCGGGGCCCCAGTCGGGTGCGGCTCCAGGTGGCGGTCCTCGTTCAAGATGAACCCGAACGGCCGCTCCTTTACCCACCGGCCCTTATGGCGGTCACGGAGAGCGGAGACCCGGAGCTGGATGTTCTTGGCCTCCTCCTTGGCCTGCTCAGCCAGGAACGACGCCAGGGTGACCCAGCCAGGGTTGGCGGAGTCCAGGTTGTCCTTCAGCGACACGAACCGAACGCCGGTGTCCTCCACCAGTTCCACCACGTCGGCAAGCTGTCGGATGCCCTGGCGGGAGACCCGGTCCCACTTCCAGGCGATCAGGAACGCCGGGCGGTTCTCCTTGATGTATTCGGCCATGGCGTCGAACTCGCGACGCCGCACCTTGGCCTTGGAGGCGGAGACGACCTCTCGGAAGATCACGATCTTGGCGTCCGGCCCGGCCAGCTCCCTGGCCCGCCGGATGCAGTCCGCTTCCTGTCCCTCCAGGGAGTCGGACACGAACGTCTCATGCGAAAGCCGCAGGTAAAGCACCGCGACGGCACAAGCAACACTCTGAGGCATAGCCACCCACCACTGTTCAGGTCCCGGACTTTCCTCCGTCCACTGGGGGCCGTGACACGGCACAGAAAGAGCGGTGGTGAGTACTGAACTGGAACACCCCGTCGATCGACTTCTACCGCGCACTGGGTGCGGAGCCGCAGGACGAGTGGACGGTCCACCGGCTGACCGACGAGGCGCTCACCAAGCTCGGTTCATAGGCGTTCTCGGTTCATTGCGCTTATGGGATTCATAGCGACTACGGGTTCAGGACGACCTTGCCCATCGTGCCCCTGGTCTCCAACGCGCGGTGGGCCGCGGCCGCCTCGGCGAGCGGGAAGCGCTGCACGGCGGGGCGCAGCCGGCCCGACGCGGCCTCGGCGAGGGACCGCTCTTCCAGAGCGCGTACGTCGCCGCCCGCCTTCTGGATCATCACCGGGCCGAGCACGCCCTCGGAGGTGATGCCGCGCTCCGCCAGCTCCTCGTCCGTGAAGGTCAGCGGCGCACCGTCGTGCAGGCCCTCGCCCGACCAGCCGAAGACGATGTGCTTGCCGCCCTTGCCGAGGAGGTCGACGGCGGCGCGGGCGGTCGCCCCGCCCACCGAGTCGAACACGACGGTCGCGCGGCGCTCGCCGAGGTAGCCGCGGACCTGGTCGGGCCAGTGGGCCTCCGTGTAGTCGACGGCCAGGTCGGCGCCGTTCTCGACGACCCGGGAGACCTTGGCGGAGCCGCCCGCGAGGCCGATGACGAGGGCGCCGGCGTTTTTCGCGTACTGCACGAGGAGCGTGCCGATGCCGCCAGCCGCGGCCGGGACGATCGCGATGTCGTCGGGGCCGAGGTCGGTGAACTGCAGGATGCCCATCGTCGTACGGCCCGTCCCGATCATCGCGACGGCCTCGGCCTCGTCGAGGTTGCCCGGGATCTCGTGCAGCCTGGCGGCGTCGGCGACGGCGAGCTCCGCGTACCCTCCGGGGGTCATGCCGAGGTGGACGACGACCCGCTTGCCGAGCCGGCCCGGGTCGGTCCCCTCACCGAGCGACTCGACCACGCCCGCGACCTCGCGGCCGGGGATGGTGGGCAGTTCGGCGGGGGCGGGGTAGGGGCCGGTCATGCCCTCGCGCAGGGCGGTGTCGAGGAGATGAACGCCGGCCGCGGCGACGGCGATCCGCACCTGGCCGGGGCCGGGGACAGGGTCTTCGGTCCGCTCGTAGCGAAGGTTCTCGGCGGGGCCGAAGGCGTGGAGGCGGATGGCGTGCATGGCGGGCTCCTCTGAACTGACTCGTGAGCTGACTCGTGGCTACGGGAACACCCTTCAACCTCAAGCCCGCTTGAGGTCAAGAGCCGCTGTCGTCCGCCTGGGCGCCTGGCTACAGGCGCGGGAAACGGGCCTGGAGGTCCCAGACGACGGGGTTGTCGTCGAGCCCCTCGTGCATGTCGGACAGATCCGCGATCAGATCGTGCAGGAAGTCGCGGGCCTCGCGGCGCAGCTCGGCGTGGCTGAAGGTGAGGGGCGGCTCGTCGCCCGGCATCCAGTCGGCCTCCACATCGACCCAGCCGAAGCGCCGCTCGAAGAGCATCCGGTCGGCGGACTCGGTGAAGTCCAGTTCGGCGAACTGGGGTTTCGCGGCGCGGCTGCCGAGCGGGTCGCGGTCGAGTTGCTCGACGATGTCGCACAACGCCCAGGCGAAGTCGAGAACCGGCACCCATCCCCAGGCTGTGGAGACCTCGCGGTCCTCTTTGGTGTCGGCGAGATAGACGTCCCCGCAGAACAGGTCGTGCCGCAGGGCCTGGACGTCCGCGCGGCGGTAGTCGGTCTGCGGGGGGTCGGGGAAGCGACGGGAGAGGGAGTAGCCGATGTCGAGCACGGGGTGATGGTGTCATGGGGGGCGCCCCACCCCGAGCCCGCCCGCCCCCCGGCCCGCCCGCCCCGCCGGGCTACGGCAGCAATCGCTGTTGACACCCGCCCCCGTAGGATCAACTGCGTGGATCAGCGAACTCGCTTACGCACCCTGACGCTGCGCACCCTGACGCCGGCCGTCGCCCTGCTCCTCCTCGCGGGTTGCACCGACGGCGGCGCGGCCGTTCACGGCAAGCCGGGCGCATCAGGCGTACGCGACCCGCTCTTCCGCGATCTCGGCAACGGCGGCTACGACGTCCAGCACTACGCCCTGACCCTCGACTACGAGCCGGAGACCGGCCGCCTCAAGGGCACCGCCGAGATCACCGCCCGCGCCACCCAGGACCTGAGCGCCTTCAATCTCGACCTCCACGAGCTGACCGTCGACAGCGCCACCGTCGACGGCAAGAAGGCCGCCGCCAACCAGGCGGGCGACGAGCTGACGCTGCGCCCGCACCGCGACATCGACAAGGGCAAGACCTTCCGTACCGTCGTCCGCTACTCCGGAGAGCCACAGAAGATCATCAACGAGGGCGGCGACGAGGGCGGCGACGAGGAGGGCGGCGACGAGGAGGAAGCCGACGAAGAAGGCTGGCTGAAGACCGAGGACGGCACGCTCGCGGTCGGCGAGCCCACCGGGTCGATGGCGTGGTTCCCCAGCAACAACCACCCGAGCGACAAGGCCGCGTACGACATCACGGTCACTGTCCCCGAGCGGCTGAAGGCCATCTCCAACGGGAAGTTGATGAGCGAGCGCACCACCGGCGGCCGCACCACCTTCGCCTGGAAGTCGAAGGAACCGATGGCCAGTTACCTCGCCACGCTCGCCATCGGCAAGTACCACGTCGAGCAATCCCGCACCCCCTCCGGCCTGCACGTCCTCACCGCCGTCGACCCGGCTGTGGCCGACGAGAGCGCGGAGCTGCTCGCCCGCATCCCCGAGATCACGAAGTGGGGTACGGACAACTTCGGTCCCTACCCCTTCTCCTCCATCGGCGCCATCGTCGTCCCGACGAAGGAGGTCCAGTACGCCCTGGAGACCCAGACCAGGCCCGTCTTCCCGGCGGAACAATTCGACGTCGGGACGCTCGTCCACGAGATCGCGCACCAGTGGTACGGCAACTCCGTGACGCCCGAGTCCTGGAAGGACATGTGGCTCAACGAGGGCTTGGCCACGTACGCGGAGTGGATCTGGGCGGAGGACTTCGAGGACACCCCGGCCCAGGAGAGCTTCGAGGAGGCCTTCGCCGACGAGGACAACTGGGCTTTCCCGCCTGCTGATCCGCCGTCCGCGGCCGAGGTCTCCGACCGGCCGGTGTACGGGCGGGGCGCGATGGTCATCCACAAGATCCGCCAGGCGGTGGGCGAGCGCATGTTCTACAAGATCGTGCAGGGCTGGGCGACGGAGCACCGGCACGGCAACGCCTCGACCGCCGACTTCACCGCGTACGTGGAGGAGGTGTCCGGCAAGGACCTGGGGAAGGAGGTGTGGAACACCTGGCTGTACGGCAAGGAGAAGCCGGCGCGGCCGTAGCAGAGAGCGCGCGGGGAGCCCCCGGCCGCGCGGCCGGGGGCTCCCTGAACACTGCGGTGAACGTCAGAGGTTGACGCCGAAGTCGCGGGCGATGCCCTCCAGCCCCGAGGCGTAACCCTGGCCGACCGCGCGGAACTTCCACTCGGCGCCGTTGCGGTAGAGCTCGCCGAAGACCATCGCGGTCTCGGTGGCGGCGTCCTCGCTCAGGTCGTAGCGCGCGAGCTCGGTGCCGCCGGCCTGGTTGACGATGCGGATGTAGGCGTTGCGCACCTGGCCGAAGTTCTGGCTGCGGCTGACGGCGTCGTAGATCGAGACCGGGAAGACGATCTTGTCGACGTCGGCCGGCAGACCCGCCAGGTTGACGTTGATCTGCTCGTCGTCGCCGCCGCCCTCGCCGGTGCGGTTGTCACCGGTGTGGACGATGGTCTGGTCCGGCGTCGCCTTGTTGTTGAAGAAGACGAAGTGGGCGTCGGAGGCGACCTTGCCACCGGGGTTGACGCCGATGGCGGAGGCGTCGAGGTCGAAGTCGGTGCCGGTGGTGGTGCGGACGTCCCAGCCAAGGCCGACCGTGACGGCGGTCAGGCCCGGTGCCTCCTTGGTGAGCGAGACGTTGCCGCCCTTGGACAGGCTTACTGCCATTGGGAAGTCCCCTTCGTGGTGGTGTGCGGGCTTCGAGCGCTCCCGAAGCTACCGTCACCCGTCATAACGCAGGCAGGGGACTGCCAGGTTCCACCCGCCTTTCTTTATTTGCCGTGCTCGTCCTTGCCGAGTCGCGGAAAAGCGGGTGACGCGAACGGCGCGGGCACGCGACCATGGAGGCATGTCCGGGCCCTACATCATCCGCGGTTCGGTCTCCCTGCCGGAGGCCGAGCTCATGTGGCGTTTCTCGCGGTCGTCGGGACCGGGTGGCCAGCACGTCAACACCAGCGACTCGCAGGTGGAGCTCCGCTTCGACCTCGCGAAGACCGAGGCGCTGCCGCAGGTCTGGAAGGACCGCGCGCTGGAGCGGCTCGCGGGCCGGTTGGTCGGCGGGGTGATCGCCGTACGCGCGTCGGAGCACCGCTCGCAGTGGCGCAACCGTGAGACGGCGGCGGTCCGCCTGGCGACGCTGCTCGCGGAGGCGACGGCGCCGCCACCGCGGCCCCGCCGTGCGACGAAGATCCCGCGCGGCATCAATGAGCGCCGTCTGCGCGAGAAGAAGCAGCGCGCAGAAACGAAACGAGGCCGCACGGGCCGCGCCTGGGACTAGGAAGCCTGGGACAAGAAGTGGGACTAGGAAGCCTGGGACTAGAAGCCTGGGACTAGGAGTGGGACTGGGAAGGGGTGGGGTGGGGGGAACCGCCCTCAGCCCAACTGGTGGTATCGGCCACGGAAATACAGCAGCGGCCCCCCGTCCCCGCTCGGCAGCGACGCTGCCAGCACCCGGCCGATCACCAGCGTGTGGTCGCCCGCCTCGATCCGTTGTTCCGTACGGCATTCCAGCGTCGCCAGCGCGCCCCGGACCAACAGCGCTCCGCTCACCTCGCCCCGCGTGTACGGGATGTCCTCGAACAGCAGCCTGTCGCTGACCCGCCCCTTCATCGCGAACCGCCCGGCGACGTGCCGCTGGCTCTCCGAGAGCACCGACACCCCCCACAGCGGCTGCTCAGCGAGCAAGTCGTCCATGCGCGAGCCGTTGCGCAGGCTCACCAGCACCAGAGGGGGGTCCAGCGACACCGACATGAAGGCGGTCGCGGTCATGCCGACGTCCTCGCCGCGCGGGCCGTCGTCGGGGTCGTGCGCGGTCACCAGCACCACACCCGCGGCCAGCCGGGACATTGCGGCGCGGAACTCCTCGTTGCTCACCCCCTCAGCATGGGGGATGGCATCAGTGGCGGAAGTAGAGGTCGTCTGCAACACACGAGAACGCTAACCTCGGCCGCCCGGCCCCGCATCGGCCCAGGGGACCAGCCAAGTCCTAGGACCGGCGCAGGACCTGGAGGGGATGGCGCGGGACCGGGACAGGACGGCGCGGGAACGGCGCACGCCGGGGCGCATGACCGGCGTACCCGGATTTGCTTTCAGGAAAGGCATGGGGCGCTCCAACCCCGCACTTGCAACCCTTCGTCATCTGATGTGACTTGAGTCACAGAGTGCAGTAATTGTTGACCCTGTGTACCGAGTGGACAGCTCGCTGTGATTCAGTGGCCGTGATACCGCAACAAGAAAGCCGATGAGAACCCTGGAGTTTGCTGTCGAGGTCTCGGGGAGAGCGAGCGATGGAGACCGAGTCGGAGCCCTACGTCCGTCTTGCGACCCTGCGGCAGCTGCACCAGGTCGTCGCGGACCTCAACACGGCCCGGAGCTTGGCCGACACTCTGCAGACCGTCGCCGACGGCATCGTCGCAGGACTCGGCTACGAATTGGCCTGCGTCAATCTCGTACGCCCCGACGGTGACCTCGTCGTTGCCGCGTTCGCCGGCAGCGCCGCCGCGGAAGCCCTGATCACCGGACGGGTCGGCTCGCGCCCCTCCTGGGAGCGGCGGCTGTCCATGGGTGAGGCCTGGGGCGAGCTCCGCTTCATCCCGCACACCGAGGGCTGGGTGCTCATAGAGGACGACGTCCCGCAGTGGCACACCGAAGGCCCCGATCCCCGCTTCGAGGACGAGTGGCACCCGCAGGACCGGCTGTACGCCCCGATGTACGCGTCGGGCGGCGGCCGTGAGCTCCTCGGCGTCATCTCCGTCGACCGGCCGCGCAATGGACGACGCCCCGGACCCTGGGGCCAGGAAGCGCTCCAGATGTACGCGTCCCAGGCGGCCATTGCGATCAGCAACGCCCGGTTGCGAGCAAACATGCAGCGCGCCCTGGTCAGACTCGAGCGCGAGCAGCAGGCCCTGCGCGCCAGCGAGGAGTCCTTCCGGCAGGCCTTCGAGTACGCGCCGAGCGGCATGGCCATCGCCGAGATGGGCGGCGACCAGCACGGCCGGCTGCTGCGCACCAATGACGCCCTGTGCCGGCTGCTCGGCCGCCCGGCGGCCGCGATGCGCCGGTACTCCTTCGCCGATCTCGTTCACCCCGAGGACGTCGGCACCCTGCTGCGTACGTCCGCGGAGGGCGGCCGCGCCGAGCTGCGTCTCGGCCGCCGGGACGGGACGTACATCTGGGTCTCGCTGCGTAACTCCGTCGTCGCCGACACCGCGGACGGGCCCCGTTTTCTGCTCACCCATGTCGAGGACATAGAGGAGCGCAAGCGCCACGAGCTGCAGCTTGCCCACCGCGCCTCGCACGACTCGCTCACCGGCCTGCCCAACAGCGCCGAACTGCGCGCCCGGCTCAGCTCCCGGCTGTGCGAGCGGCCGCACGCGGCGCGGGAGACGGCCATCGAGGCGCTCGACGCCGCCTACGAGTCCGACACGGAGCACATCTTCGGCGGTGACGGCTTCGATTTCGAGACGACGGGCGTGCCGTACGACCACCATGTGCACGCGATCGCGCCCGACAGCGAGATCGACGACGGGACGAAGGGGCTCGCGGTCCTCTTCTGCGACCTGGACGGCTTCAAGTCGATCAACGACCGGTTCGGGCACCAAACGGGTGACGCGGTGCTGGTCGAGGTCGCGCGCCGGCTCACCACCCTCGTACGCGACAACGACACCGTCGCCCGGCTCGGCGGTGACGAGTTCGTCGTCCTCGCCGACGGCCTGGGCGCGGCGGACGCCGCCGACCTGGCCGTTCGCCTGCGGAACGCGATCATCCTGCCGATCCGGGTCGGCGGCAGGGGGGTCCGCGTCGGGGCGAGCTTCGGGATCGGCTGGGCGAGCTGCGGGATGTCCGTGGAAGAGGTCCTGCAATCAGCTGACCAGCGGATGTACATCGAGAAGCGGTCGCGGGCGAAGGTGCACCGGCGGGCCGGCTGAGGGCAACGACACCCTCTGGGTTACTCCGAACCGGGTAGGCTCGCCCGCGTCGGCGATGTGCTGACGACATGGTGAGGAGTGACTAGGGATGACGGCCGGGAACAGCGGCGCGAGCACGCCCGAGGACGACGATCCGTTCGGCTACCTGTACGAGGACGGACGGGCAGCGGGCGCGACACCGCCCAGCCAGGGCCGCGGCTACGGCTATCCGGGTCCGGCCGCGCAGCCCGGGGTCCCCAGAACCTCGTACAACCAGGTACGGACGGTCGGCGAGCGCCAGTACGGCCAGGTGCCGCAGCAGGCGCACGCACCGCAGGGCCAGCCGACCGCGCAGTACGCGGCGCCCGAGACCTACCCCGGCGGCGCTCCCACCCGCCAGACCGTGCCCCAGCAGCACGGCGGCGGCCATGGTGGCGGCCGCGGCGGCGGCCCCAACACCAAGGGCCTGCTGATCGGCGCGATCGCGGTGGTCGCGGTCGTGGTGATCGCCATCGGCGTGGCGCTGATGACGGCCGGCGGCGAGGACGACAAGGCCGGCGACCGGTCCGGCGGGAACGGCGGCGCGACGGCGGGCCAGTCCGTGAAGCCGAGCGATGAGCCGTCCGCCTCGGAGGACGTGCAGGAGCCGCTGCCGAAGCAGGATGCGGCGACATTGCAGCTCGGAGCCCCTGCCGCGCTTGCGAAGGACATCGAGGGCGCGGAGGGTGCCGGCGGAGCGTTTGTGACCGGCTTCAACTCGGTGGGCGCCTCGGTCACCTGGAAGGCGAAAGTCACGTCGCCCGGCGCGTACAAGCTGTATGTGCGCTACGCCATCCCGGCGCAGGACGCCAACGCCACGCTGACCGTCAACGGCAAGGCGAACAGCAACCCGCTGGGGCTGAAGAACTTCATCAAGTCCACGGACCCGGCCTGGGACAAGAACTGGCAGACCACATGGGCGCCGGTCACCTTGAAGCAGGGCGAGAACGAGATCAAGATTTCCTGCGAGCAGGGCAACCAGTGCAACGCCATTCTCGACTGGCTCGAGGTCAGGAACGGCTGATCACGTTCGGATCCGCTCGGATCGTCCGCAGGAAACCCGCCACCGTCCCGGCCATCGCTTCGCGAGCCGGGACGAGGTATTTCCGGGGGTCCACCGTCGACGGGTTGGCCTCCAGGAAGGCCCGGACCGCGCCGGTGAACGCCGTGTTGAGCGCCGTGCCGACGTTGATCTTGACCATGCCGGCGGCGACCGCGCGGCGGATCTCCGCGTCCGGGACGCCGGAGGAGCCGTGCAGGACCAGGGGGACCGGGACCGCGTCCCGCAGGCAGGTGATCAGGGTGTGGTCCAGGGACGCCGTGCGCTGCGTCATCGCGTGGGACGAGCCCACCGCTACGGCCAGCGCGTCCACGCCCGTGTCGACGACGTAGGCCGCGGCCTCGGACGGGGCGGTGCGGACGCCCGGGGCATGGGCGTCGAGCGGGGGCTCGCCCTCCTTGCCGCCGACCTTGCCGAGCTCCGCCTCGATCCAGATGCCGCGCTCGTGGCCCCAGCGCACCGCGTCCGCCGTGGCCTTGACGTTCTCGTCGTACGGCAGCTTCGAGGCGTCGAACATCACCGAGCTGAAGCCCTCGTCGGCCGCCGCCCGCAGCAGGTCCGCGGATACGACATGGTCGAGGTGGAGGGCGAGCGGGGCGGTGGACGCGCGGGCGACGGCGGATGCGGATGCGGCGATCGCGGAGAGCTTTCCGCCGTGGAACTTCACCGCGTTCTCGGATATCTGCAGGATCGCGGGCGCGCCGGCCTGCTCGGCCCCGGCGGCGATCGCCTCCGCGTGCTCCAGGGTGATGACGTTGAAGGCGGCTATGCCGTGGCTGCCGGCCGCGGCGGCCGAGACGAGTTCACAGGTGCTGACGAGTGGCATGGTGCCCCCCAATTCCCGGGCGGCTGTGCCCGATTGTGCGCTCACTGTGGGGGTTCACGCCGCGGCCACGCGCTCGGTCACCGCTATGCGCGGCAGCAGGTCCTCGTAGGCCACGGCGTCGAACTCGCCCGCCGCCGGGGCCAGCACGGTCGCCGCGGACAGGGCGACCGCGCGGGCCAGCCGGTCCGGCCACGGCAGCCGCTCCACGAGCCCGGAGAGCAGTCCGGCGACCGCCGAGTCGCCCGCGCCCGTCGGGTTGCCCTCCACCGGGGCGGGCGGCATCGCCTGCCAGACGCCTTCGGGGATGGCCGCGAGCACGCCGTCCGGGCCGAGCGATGCGACCACCGTGTGCGCGCCGCGGCGGCGGGCGTCGCGGGCGGCGCGCAGCGGCTCGCGGGAGCCGGTGAGCTGGGCGAGCTCGTCGGCGTTCGGCTTGACCAGGTCGGGGCGGGCGGCGATGCCGCGGCGCAGCGGTTCGCCGCTGGTGTCGAGGAGTACGGGGACGTCCGCGGCGCGGGCCAGGCGGATCAGTTGGGCGTACGCGCCCACATGGATGCCCGGCGGCAGGCTGCCGCACAGGGCGACGGCCCGGGCCTCTCGCAGGAGGGAGCCGAACGAGGAGAGGAACGTGGCCCATTCGGCGGGGCTGACCGTGGGGCCCGCCTCGTTCAGCTGGGTGGTGTCGCCGCTCGCGTCGTCCACGACGGCGAGGGTGCGGCGGGTGGTCCCGGCGATCGGGACGAGCGCGTCGTGCGGCGCGAGCGGGGCCAGCAGATCGCGCAGTACGGCTCCGACGGGGCCGCCCACGAAGCCGGTGACGACGCTCTCGTGGCCCAGAGCGGCCAGTACGCGGGCGACGTTGAGACCCTTGCCGCCGGGGCGCTCGCGGACCTCGCCGACGCGGTGGCTGGCGTGCGGGGTCAGCGCGGGGACCGAGTACGTGATGTCCAGGGCGGTGTTGAGCGTGACCGTCAGGATCACCCGTGTCACCCCCCCCACAGAACGCGCTTGCCGTGTTCGTACGGGCCCTGATCATGCCAAACGGAAGGCGGTTGGCCCAGCCCCCTGGGCCAACCGCCTTGCCATAAGTTACGCAGAAATCACCCCACTTGGGGCTCAACCACCCATTCGCCCTTACGCATCACGCCCTTGAGCGCGAACTCCGCGTCGAGCACCACCAGGTCGGCGTCCTTGCCCGGCTCCAGCGAGCCGACCTTGTCGTACACGCCGAGCAGCTTCGCAGGGTTGGCAGAGACGGCCTGGACGACCTCCTCCACCGGCAGCCCGTCGATGGTGGCCGCGCGCCTGAACGCGGTGTCCAGGGTGAGCGTGGAGCCGGCGATCGAGCCGCCGTCGACCAGCCGGGCGACCCCGTCCTCGACGTCGACCGCGAGCGGGCCGAGCTGGTAGCGGCCGTCGCCGAAGCCCGCCGCGTCCATGGCGTCCGTGATGAAGGCGACGCGGCCCGCGCCCGCGCGGTGGAAGGCGAGCTCCAGGGCGGCGGGGTGCAGATGCGTGCCGTCGTTGATCAGCTCGACCGTGATCCGTTCGTCCTCCAGGAGCGCGGCGATCGGGCCCGGAGCGCGGTGGCCGAGGCCGGGCATCGCGTTGAAGAGGTGCGTCGCCACGGTCGCTCCGGCCTCGATCGCCTCGACGGTCTGCTCGTACGTCGCGTCCGTGTGGCCGATCGCGGCGATCACGCCGTGCTCGGCGAGCAGCCGTACGGAGCCGATGCCGCCGGGCAGTTCGGTGGCGAGCGTGACCATCTTCGCGGTGCCGCGTGCCGCGTCGATCAGCTTGCGCACCTCCGCCGGGTCGGGGTCGCGCAGCAGCTCCTCGCTGTGCGCGCCCTTGCGGCACGGGGAGATGAAGGGCCCCTCGAAGTGGATGCCGGCGAGGTCGCCCTGCTCGACGAGTTCGGAGAGGAAGCCGGCGCGGTGGGCGAGAAAGTCCATCTCGCCGGTCACCGTGGACGCGACGAGCGTGGTCGTGCCGTGCTCGCGGTGGGTCCGCACGCCCTTCAGCACGTCCTCGGCGCTGCCGGAGGTGAAGGAGGCGCCGCCGCCGCCGTGGTTGTGGATGTCGACGAAGCCGGGGACGACCCAGTGGCCGGTCAGGTCGATGGCAGGCGCGTCCGCGGGCGCGGCGCCGGCGATCTTCGTGCCCTCGACGATGAGCCGTCCGTTCTCGACGGTCCCGGTCGGCAGGACCACCCGGGCGCCGGCGAGAACGGTGCTTTCGGCGCGTGCGGCGCGTGCGGCGCTTGTGGCGCGAGCGGCCATTAGGCGGTTACCTCCGAGTCGGTGGCGAGCAGATCCCAGGCGAGCAGCCCCGCGCCCAGGCATCCGGCGGTGTCCCCGAGGGCTGCCGGGACGATGGCGGGCAGCTTCTGGAACGTCACTCGCTCCTCGACAGCGGCCCTCAGTGGTGTGAACAAGGTTTCCCCGGCCTCGGCGAGACCGCCACCGATGATCAGTGTGCGGGGGTCCAGCAAGGTGAGCGCGGTGACAAGGCCGGCGGCTAGGGCGTCGACGGCGTCGTGCCAGACGCGTACCGCCCGCTGGTCGCCGGACTCGACGGCCTTCGCGCAGTCGGCGGCGTCGGCGTCCGGGTCGCCGCTCGCCTCGGCCCAGGCGCGGGTCACCGCGGCGGCGGATGCGAGCGTCTCGAGGCAGCCGCGCTGGCCGCAGCCGCAGTCGGGGCCGTCGGGGCGGACGACGATGTGGCCGATCTCCCCGGCGTATCCGTGGGCGCCGGCCTCGATCCGCCCGGCGATGCCGATGG
Source organism: Streptomyces sp. NPDC019443 (assembly GCF_044389785.1). Taxonomy (NCBI): domain Bacteria; kingdom Bacillati; phylum Actinomycetota; class Actinomycetes; order Kitasatosporales; family Streptomycetaceae; genus Streptomyces; species Streptomyces sp. NPDC019443. The sequence continues at coordinate 548,948 of NZ_JBIRYJ010000004.1, read as the reverse complement.
CGCCGGCGATCCCGGTGCCGAGCGGCACGAACAGGAACCGGTCGGCGCCCTTGCCGGCTCCGATCCGTCCCTCGGCGAGCCCGCCGGTCCTGACGTCGTGCCCGAGCGCGACGGGGACGCCGCCGATGCGGCCGGCGACGAGGGAGCGCAGGGGTACGTCGCGCCAGCCGAGGTTGGAGGCGTAGACGGCGATGCCGCGTTCGGCGTCGACGATGCCGGGGACGGCGACGCCGACGGCGAGCGCGCTCTGGCCGAGGTGCTCCTGGCCGTACGCGCGGAGCTCTGAGGCGAAGCGGAGGATGGACTCGACGACGGCGTCCGGCCCGCGCTCGCGCCCGGTGGGGCGACGGGCCTCATGCAGGAGGGCGCCGTCCACCCCGACCAGGGCGGCTTTCATGCCGGTGCCGCCCACATCGAGGGCGATGACGTGTCTCACGTGGACAGTCTGAAGGGTGGATGGGCGACAGGTCTAGTCCACTGTGCCGGATTGTTGCGCCGCCATACAAACGGCGGCATGGGCAGCGGGGTCCGCGGTGCGGGCTTTGGGGTTGCCCGGTGCCGCGGGGTCCGCGGTGCGGGCGGCGGGGTTGCCTGGTGCCGCGGGGTGCGGGCCTGCGTTGCGCGGGTCCCTGGATGCCGCGGGGTGCGGGGTCCGCGGTGCGGGTCGTGGGGTTGTCCGGTGTCGTGGGGTGCGGGTTCCGGTGCCCCTCCGGGCTCGACTCCTCGGGGTCGGCGGCGTGAAGGGGTTGGTGTTGATCACTGGGTCCGGCCGCCGATCCCCTGCGGGGACGACCCTGCACGGCCCCTCCCCACCAGCAGGCACCCTGTTCGGGCCCGGCGCCCGAGGGCGCGAAGCCGCCGCCCGGCGGAACGCGGGGGCGCCGGCCCCCGCCTTCGCGTGCTCCGCGGCGAAGCCGCCTGAGCGGCCGGGGACGTGGGTCCGTCAGCCCGCTTTCGCGGGCTCCGCGGCGAAGCCGCCGGAGTGGCCGGGGGTGGGGGGCGTCAGCCCCCACGTACCTCTTCCCCTCCCGCAGGGGGCCTGGGGCATGCCCCGCTTTCGTGGGCTCGGCGGCGAAGCCGCCGGAGCGGCACGGGTGCGGGGCCGTCAGCTCCGCCCCGTTTCCTGCGGGCTCCGGGGCGAAGCCGCCGGACCGGCCGGGGGTGTGGGGCGTCAGCCCCCACGTACCTCTTCCCTCCCCCGAAGGGGCTGGGGGCTTGCCCCCCAGACTCGGGAAGGGGCGGGGCGGGGGAAGGCCCCGCCATCCGGGCAGCGGACCCCCGCACCCCACCCCCCTCAGCTCAAGATCACGCTGCGCGTCAGGTTCCTCGGCCGGTCCGGGTCGAAGCCCCGCGACTCCGCCAGCGTCACCGCGAGCCGCTGCGCGCGGATCAGGTCCGCCAGGGGGTCCGCCTCCTGGCGGGCCACCAGCGTGCCGCCGACCCGCGCGACGTCCAGGGACAGGCCCTCCGGGAGCGCGCCGAAGACCCACGCCACCCGGCCCGGGCCGGTGATCGAGATCGGGCCGTGGCGGTACTCCATCGCCGGGTACGACTCCGTCCACGCGCCCGCCGCCTCGCGCATCTTCAGGCCCGCCTCCAGCGCAAGCCCGTACGTCCAGCCCCGCCCCAGGAACGTCCACTGCTCCGCCCCGACCACCGCCTCCGGCAGCGGCTCCGTGAGCGCGAGCTCCGCGTCGACCGCCGCCTCGGCGACCGGCTTAACCCCGGGGACGTCACCCAGACCGGCCCGCAGGAAGGCCAGCGCGGTCGTGGCGAAACGGGTCTGGACCACCGACTCCTCGTCCGCCCAGTCCAGCACCGCCACCGCGTCCGCCGCGTCCATCACCGGCGTCTTCGGGTCCGCGGTCAGCGCCAGTGTCGGCACCTTGCCGCGCAGTTCGGTCAGCAGGTCCAGGACCTCCGTCGTCGTCCCCGAGCGGGTGATCGCGACGACGCGGTCGTACGTACGCCCCGACGGGAACTCCGACGAGGCGAAGGCGTCCGTCTCGCCCTGCCCCGCCGCCTCCCGCAGCGCCGCGTACGCGATCGCCATGAACCAGGACGTCCCGCACCCGGTGACGGCGACCCGCTCACCCGGCTCCGGCAGTCCTTCGAAGGCGGCGGCGGCTTCGGCCGCTCGGCGCCAGCAGGCGGGCTGGGTGGCTATCTCTGCTGCGGTACGGGACATGCGGCAAGGCTCCTAGCGACGTACGCGTAACTCGGGACCGGCACACCGACCACTTCGTGCCGCCACGTGCTTAGCAGGCCGCGGCGCACCCGGGCAATGGCCGTCGGCACAGGGACAGGCGTTGTAGAAGTGATATGCATTGGAGTAGACCTCATCAGTCCGCATGGTGGAAAATCGCAGCTCATCTCAGAGGACATCACGGGGGACCGACTGGGACCACACGGGCACGCAACAGCAGAGGGTGGGGAAGAGCGGTGCAGCGTCGCTTCTTGGGTCTGACCGCGGCGATCGCCGCACTTGGCATGGCGGTGGCCCTCTCGGGCTGTGGCAGCTCCAGCGGTTCCGGCGATGTCACCCTCAAGCTGGTGGCGGCCGACTACGACGTGGCCGGCGGACAGAGCAGCAAGAAGTACTGGGCCGACCTCGCCACCGAGTTCGAGTCCACGAACCCCGACATCAAGATCGACGTCCAGATCGAGTCCTGGAACGACGTCGACCGCAAGGTCGCCGAGATGGTCAAGGCAGGCAAGGCTCCCGACATCGCCCAGATCGGCGCGTACGCCGACTACGCAGCGGCGGGCAAGCTGTACTCCGCCGACCAGTTGCTCTCCATCCCCGTACAGTCCAACTTCCTCACCCCGCTCACCGACGCCGGCGAGATGAAGCGCGTGCAGTACGGTCTGCCGTTCGTCGCCTCCACCCGGCTGCTCTTCTACAACAAGAAGCTCTTCAAAGAGGCCGGGATCAAGGAAGACCCGAAAACCTGGGACGACCTCAGGAAGGACGCGGAGAAGCTGAAGGCGAACACGGGCGCGAAGTACCCCTTCGCCCTGCCGCTGGGGCCCGAGGAGGCCCAGGCCGAGACCATGATGTGGCTGCTGAGCGGCGGCGACGGATACACCGACCCGGTAGGCAAGTACTCCATCGACTCCGCGCAGAACATAGCCACCTTCCAGTGGCTGAAGACGAACCTCGTCGACGCCGGGCTCACCGGCCCGGTCGCCCCCGCCAAGCTGAACCGCAAGGACGCGTTCGCCGCTTTCACCCGCGGCGAGGTCGGCATGCTCAACGGCCACCCCTCCCTGATGCAGGAAGCGGAGAAGGCCAACATCGAGGTCGGCAAGGTGGCCATGCCCGGCCGCAACGGCAAGCCGAAGGCCGCGATGGGCGTCGCCGACTGGATCATGGGCTTCAAGCAGAACGGCCACCGGGCCGAGGTCGGCAAGTTCCTGGACTTCGTCTTCAGCGACAAGAACGTCCTCGACTTCGCCGGTCAGAACGATCTGCTGCCGGTGACGGTCTCCGCGTCGGAGGCGATGGAGAAGGACCCGGAGCACCAGGACCTCAAGGAGTTCCTGGACGAGCTCCCCACCTCGGTGCTGCCGCCGGTCGGCAAGACGTCGTGGGCGGCGGTCAGCGAGAACATCAAGAAGAACATCGGCCAGGCCGTCGAGCCTGAAGGCGTACCGGCATCCGTCCTCGGCAAGATCGGCCGGGACGCCACCCTCGCGGAGAACGCGGAGTAGGCGAAGTGGGCAGCCCGCCGGGGTGCCGCGCCGCCGATATGTTGGATCGTATGACCGACGACGAGGCGATCGAGACGCGGAGGGCGCGCGAGGTGCTCTCCGAGCGCGACCGTGCCGTCCTGGCCATGGAGCAAACCTCCTGGCCGGGACCCGGCGCGAAGGAGCGCGCCATCAGGGAGCAGCTCGGCATCTCCCCGGTCCGCTACTACCAGCTCCTCAACGCCCTGATCGACGACGAGCGCGCCCTCGCCCATGACCCGGTGACCGTCAATCGGCTCCGCCGTGTCAGGGACGACAGACGAAGTCGCCGATAGGGTCGGGGTATGGGCAGCCCTTCGCACGCGCATCCCCTGCCGACGCCGTCCACCCCCGCCGGTCGCGACGGCCTGGCCGCGATTCTCGCCCGGCCGCAGAAGGCAGTCGTCGGCCTCGACTTCGACGGCACGCTCGCCGAGATCGTGCCCGACCCCGAACAGGCCCGGGCCCACCCCGGCGCCGTCCCCGCGCTCGCCGCGCTCGCGCCACGGGTCGCCTCTGTCGCTGTCGTCACCGGACGGCCCGCGGGTGTGGCGGTCCGGTACGGCGGCTTCGCCGGAGTGCCGGGCCTGGACCACCTGGTCGTCCTCGGTCACTACGGCGCCGAGCGCTGGGACGCCGTCAGCGGCACGGTCAAAACCCCCGCCCCGCACCCCGGGGTCGCGGCTGCCCGCGCCGAACTGCCCGGTGTCCTGGACAAAGCCGGAGCCTGGCAGGGGACCTGGATCGAGGAGAAGGGCCAGGCGGTCGCGGTCCACACGCGCCGCGCGTCCGACCCACAGGCGGCGTTCGAGGCGCTGCGGGGCCCGCTCGCCGAGCTCGCCGCGCGTCACGGACTGATCCTGGAGCCGGGCCGCATGGTCCTGGAGCTGCGCCCGTCCGGCATGGACAAGGGCGTGGCCCTGGGGGAGTACGTACGCGAGGTGAAAGCCGAGGCCGTGCTGTACGCCGGTGACGACCTCGGCGATCTGCCCGCCTTCGCGGCCGTCGAGAAGCTCCGCTCGGACGGCGTGCCCGGCCTGCTGGTGTGCAGCGGCAGCACGGAGGTCCCGGAACTCGCGGACCGCGCCGACCTGCTGCTGCCGGGACCGCCTGCGGTGGTGGAGTTCCTGGGCTCGCTGGCCCAGCGCCTGTAGTCGGCCCGGGCAGCCGGTCGCGCTCGCGCGGTCCGGGCTTTGTGCGTGCCGGGGCCTCCTACGCGCCCTCGCGCAAGGCGCGCCGGACCCGGGCCTCCTACGCGCCCTCGCGCAGCGCCCGCAGCTGGTCCAGGAACCACTTCTGCGGCGGCAGCGCGGTTGCCGCCGCCGCCAGCCGCTTGGTGTGCCGGGACCGCTCTTCGTCCGGCATCGTCAGCGCCGCGTGGAGCGCGTCTGCCGTGCCCGTCACGTCGTACGGATTCACCGTCACCGCGTCCTCGCGCAGTTCCTCGTAGGCCCCTGCCTCCCGCGAAAGCACCAGCGCGCAGCCCTCGTCCGAGACGACCGGGATCTCCTTGGCGACCAGGTTCATACCGTCCCGGATCGGGTTGACCAGAGCCACGTCCGCCAGCCGGTACGCGGCGAGCGAGCGCGCGAAGTCGTCCTTCACATGGAGCTCGACCGGGCTCCAAGTCTCCGTCCCGTACGCCGAGTTGATCTCGTCCGCCAGGCGCTGGACCTCCGCCGTGTAGTCGCGGTAGACCGCCAGGTCCTGCCGGGAGGGGTAGGCGAAGGCGACATGGACAACGCGCTCGCGCCATTCGGGGCGGGTTTCCAGCAGCTCCCGGTACGCCAGCAGCCCGCGCACGATGTTCTTGGACAGCTCGGTGCGGTCGACGCGCACGATGGTCTTGCGCCCCGGGCCGACCTGCTCGCGCAGCGTGGCCAGCCGTTCGTCCACGTCCGGCCGGTGCGCCCGCTCCCGCAGGAAGTCCGCGTCCGCGCCGAGCCCGTGCACCCCGATCGTCGTGCTGCCGGTGCCGCCCAACAGCTCCGTACAGCAGGAGACGAAGGCATCGGCCCACCGCCGGGTCAGGAAACAGGCGCGGTCCGCTCCGAGCAGGCCGCGCAGCAACCGCTCCGCGATGTCGTCGGGCAGCATCCGGAAGTAGTCGACGGGCGCCCAAGGCGTGTGCGTGAAGTGCCCGATCCGCAGATCGGGACGGAGCTCGCGGAGCAGGCCGGGCACCAGCGCCAGGTGGTAGTCCTGCACCAGGACGGCCGCCCCCTCGGCGGCCTGTGCCGCGAGCGCGTCCGCGAAGGCCCGGTTGTAGGTCTCGTACGACGCCCACTGCCGGCGGAACTCCTGATCGAAGACCGGCTCCAGCGGCGTCTGGTACAGCATGTGGTGGACGAACCACAGCACGGAATTGGCGATGCCGTTGTACGCGTCGGAGTGGACGGCCTCGTCGATGTCGAGCATCAGTACCCCGGGCTCGCCGACCCCGCGCCGCACCGCCTCGCGGTCGCCGTCACCGAGCGCGGCGCACACCCACAGGGCCGCCGCCTCGGAGCCGATGGCCGACAGGCCGGAGACCAGCCCGCCCCCGCCGCGGCGGGCGTCGAGCGAACCGTCCTCGTTCAGCGTGTATGTGACCGGGCCGCGGTTCGACGCGACAAGGACCTGGGCAGCAGCGTGCTCGGAGACCATGTCGCGAAACCTAGCCCGTCCCACAAACGCTCAAACGTGCGTACGCCATTGGTCGTGCCGTCCTCGTGTGTCGTACGTCTCTCATGCCCATAACTGGGAAATGTAGACAAAGCGACCAGCGATCCATGCTTATGCCGCGCGACGCGCCGCGTACTCACCGATCTCGCGCATCGGCGGCCGCTCCTCCGTGTCCACCGGGTACGTCCGCGGCTCGAAGCCGCCCTCGGCCCGCTCGAACTGCGTGAGCGCAGGACGCACCAAGTGGCCGCGGGAGAGCCGGAGTTGAGCCGTACGGTAGATCGCCGCGGCCATCCGGCCCAGCGCCTGCCCGTCCTGGTGGCGGTGCTTGCGCGATCCGACGTCCACCTGCGCCAGCGCGTCCAGGCCCACCGTGTGCAGCGCGTCCACGAGCAGGCCGAGCTCCACTCCGTAACCGACGGGGAAGGGCAGCCGCTCCAGCAGCGAGCGCCGCGCCGCGTACTCCCCGCCCAGCGGCTGGACGAACCCGGCCAGCTGCGGCCAGTGCAGATTCAGCAGCGGACGCGCCACCAGCTCGGTCACCCGGCCGCCCTGACCTGCGTGGTCGCCGAGCGGCCGGTCGTACATCGCCTTGACGAAGTGCACATCGGGGTCTGTCAGCAGCGGGCCCACGATCCCGGAGACGAAGTCCGCGGAGAACTCCCGCAGATCCGCGTCGACGAAGCACACGATGTCGCCGCTGGTCGCCAGCAGCGAGCGCCACAGCACCTCGCCCTTGCCCGGGACCGCGGGTATCCGGGGCAGGATCGTGTCCCGGTGCACCACGCGCGCGCCTGCCGCCGCGGCCACCTCGGTCGTACGGTCGCTCGAGCCCGAGTCGACGACGACCAGCTCGTCGACGAGCGGCACGGCCTCCATCAGCTCGCGGCGGATCACGGTGACGATCTCGCCGACCGTCGCCGCCTCGTTCAGAGCAGGGAGCACTACGCTGACCGTCGTCGAGCGTTTGGCGGTAAGCAGCAGGTCAAGTGGGCGGTCTGCCGCGGCCCAGGACCGCCGGGTCAGCCAGCGCTCCACCTCATCGAGCACGTGCGCGTCTCCCTAGACTTCCGGTCGGATGGTCCATCTCGAGGTTCGGACGACTATCTCAACCATCCGGGCCTTCGGTTACAGTCTTGAACAACGCGGATGACCGTCGCATGTCGGGGGTCGTCACGCTGACAATCGAATACCGCTCATCCAGAGGGGCAGAGGGAACGGCCCGTTGAAGCCCCGGCAACCCTCCCGCCGACCGCGAGGTCACGGTGGGGAAGGTGCCAATTCCGTCTCGTGGCGAAATGCGTCACGGGGAAGATGAGGAGAAAGGGCCTCGCCTCCATGGCTGTGCAGACTGTCGCAAGCACCACTCCCGTGAACCTCGGTCCCGCCGCGGCGCTCTCGTGCCGCGAGTGCGGAGAGCGTTTCGGGCTCGGCCCGATCTTCGCCTGCGCGTCCTGTTTCGGACCGCTCGAGGTCGCGTACGACCTCCCCGGCGAAGACCCCGAGGCGCTGAAGCAGCGGATCGAAGCGGGTCCGAACAACATCTGGCGGTACGCCCCGCTGCTGCCCGTCCCCGCCGACGTGGCCGACAAGCCGAACATCAACCCCGGCTTCACCAAGCTCGTCAAGGCCGACAACCTCGCCCGTGAGCTGGGTGTCACCGGCGGCCTGTACATCAAGGACGACTCCGGCAACCCGACGCACTCCTTCAAGGACCGCGTCGTGGCCATCGCCGTCGAGGCCGCGCGTGCCTTCGGCTTCACCACCCTGTCCTGCTCGTCCACCGGCAACCTGGCGGGCGCGGTCGGCGCCGCAGCCGCGCGGGCCGGCTTCCGCTCCTGCGTGTTCATCCCGCACGACCTGGAGCAGGGCAAGGTCGTCATGGCCGCGGTGTACGGCGGCGAGCTGGTCGGCATCGAGGGCAACTACGACGACGTCAACCGCTTCTGCTCCGAGCTCATCGGCGACCCGCTGGGCGAAGGCTGGGGCTTCGTCAACGTCAACCTCCGCCCGTACTACGGCGAGGGCTCCAAGACGCTGGCGTACGAGATCTGCGAGCAGCTCGGCTGGCGGCTGCCCGACCAGATCGTGGTCCCGATCGCCTCGGGCTCGCAGCTCACGAAGATCGACAAGGGGCTGCAGGAGCTGATCAAGCTCGGTCTGGTCGAGGACAAGCCGTACAAGATCTTCGGTGCCCAGGCGGAGGGCTGCTCGCCGGTGTCGACGGCCTTCAAGGCCGGGCACGACGTCGTACGCCCGCAGAAGCCGAACACCATCGCCAAGTCGCTGGCGATCGGCAACCCGGCGGACGGCCCCTACGTGCTGGACATCGCGCGCCGCACCGGTGGGGCGGTCGAGGACGTCAACGACGATCAGATCGTCGACGCCATCAAGCTGCTCGCCCGTACGGAAGGCATCTTTGCGGAGACCGCGGGTGGCGTGACCGTGGGTGTCACGAGGAAGCTGATCGAGGAGGGCGTGCTCGACCCGGCGCTCACCACCGTCGTCCTCAACACCGGTGACGGCCTCAAGACGCTGGACGCGGTGGCGCCGACGACCGGCCCGACCGCGACGATCCGCCCGAGCCTGGACGCGTTCCGCGACGCCGGCCTGGCCGGCTGACCGACCACCCGAGACCCAAGGAAGGCACGCAGCATGAGCGTCAACGTCCGCATTCCCACCATTCTCCGTACGTACACGGGCGGCCAGGCCGAGGTCTCGGCTCAGGGCGCGACCCTCTCCGAGGTGATCGCCGACCTGGAGAAGAACCACACCGGCATCGCCGCGCGTGTCCTGGACGACCAGGGCAAGCTGCGCCGCTTCGTCAACGTGTACGTGAACGACGACGACGTCCGCTTCGAGCAGGGTCTGGAGACCGCGACACCGGACGGCGCGGGCGTCTCGATCATTCCGGCTGTCGCCGGCGGCTGCTGACTTCGCAGAGTTACCGCTATTACCCCCTCCGCAAGAGAAGCGGAGGGGGTAATTCCATAGGGTTGAGCGCGGTAAGCTTTGGGAAGCCCCCTCCGCTGCTCGTGCCGCGCGCATATGAGAATGCGTCGCCGCGCGACCAGAGTCAGCCAAAGTGGACGATCGAATTGTCGCGTAGGCGCCTTTTGTCGGGCCCGACTTGCCCCGGAATTCACAGAATTCACATGAATTATCCGTTCGGGCTTGCGCAGATTTCTCGTCCGATTGACCTGTTGCAGACGGCAGTTGGACAGATACATTCAGCCGCGGTCGACGCGTTCCGGCGCACACCCAAGGGGTGGAGGTCTGACCCGGGTCCGCGAAGTGCGGTCCTGCGCAAGGGCCAGTAATAGGGGAGTTAGGCATGGCTCAGGGCACCGTCAAGTGGTTCAACGCGGAGAAGGGGTACGGCTTCATCGCGGTCGACGGTGGTGCGGATGTTTTCGTCCACTACAGCGCGATCCAGATGGACGGGTACCGCACCCTTGAAGAGGGTCAGCGAGTTGAATTCGAGATCTCGCAGGGCCAGAAGGGTCCGCAGGCGGACATGGTCAAGCTCGCCGTCTGATCTCGGCGCGATCGGCCACCGACGCACTCACGCCGAGGGGCCCGCATCCCAAGAGGGATGCGGGCCCCTCGTGCGTCTGCGCCCGGTTGGGGACCTCGGCGACAGGCTTGCGCGCTCCCTCCGGGCTTCTTCGAAGCCGCTTGCACTCTCCCGGGTCGAGTGCTAATCATTGCGTTAGCACTCTGACAGTGAGAGTGACAACGAGGACCGGGCCGGTGAGGTCCGCAGGCCAGGTGGGGCAAGGAACCACAGGGCTTGCAGGCCGTCCGTCGCGGGCGCCAGCGCGGTCCGGAGAATCCACCCCAGTCCGGGAGGACCACTTCACATGGCCAAGATCATCGCGTTCGACGAGGAGGCACGGCGCGGTCTCGAGCGCGGGATGAACCAGCTCGCCGACGCCGTCAAGGTCACCCTTGGCCCCAAGGGCCGGAACGTCGTCCTCGAGAAGAAGTGGGGCGCCCCCACGATCACCAACGATGGTGTTTCCATCGCCAAGGAGATCGAGCTCGAGGACCCGTACGAGAAGATCGGCGCCGAGCTGGTCAAGGAAGTCGCCAAGAAGACGGACGACGTCGCCGGTGACGGTACGACCACCGCGACCGTCCTCGCCCAGGCGCTCGTCCGCGAGGGCCTGCGCAACGTGGCGGCCGGCGCCAACCCCATGGCGCTCAAGCGTGGCATCGAGAAGGCCGTCGAGGCCGTCTCCGGCGCCCTGCTCGAGCAGGCCAAGGACGTGGAGACCAAGGAGCAGATCGCTTCGACGGCCTCCATCTCCGCTGCCGACACCCAGATCGGCGAGCTCATCGCCGAGGCCATGGACAAGGTCGGCAAGGAAGGCGTCATCACCGTCGAGGAGTCCCAGACCTTCGGTCTGGAGCTGGAGCTCACCGAGGGTATGCGCTTCGACAAGGGCTACATCTCGGCGTACTTCGCCACCGACATGGAGCGTATGGAGGCGTCGCTCGACGACCCGTACATCCTGATCGTCAACTCCAAGGTCAGCAACGTGAAGGACCTCCTTCCGCTGCTGGAGAAGGTCATGCAGTCGGGCAAGCCGCTGCTGATCATCGCCGAGGACGTCGAGGGCGAGGCCCTGTCGACCCTGGTCGTCAACAAGATCCGCGGCACCTTCAAGTCCGTTGCCGTCAAGGCTCCGGGCTTCGGCGACCGCCGCAAGGCGATGCTGAACGACATCGCCATCCTCACCGGCGGCACGGTCATCTCCGAGGAGGTCGGCCTCAAGCTCGAGAACGCCGGCCTGGACCTGCTGGGCCGCGCCCGCAAGGTCGTCATCACCAAGGACGAGACCACGATCGTCGACGGTGCCGGTGAGAGCGACCAGGTTGCCGGTCGCGTGAACCAGATCCGTGCCGAGATCGAGAACAGCGACTCGGACTACGACCGCGAGAAGCTCCAGGAGCGCCTCGCGAAGCTGGCCGGCGGCGTGGCCGTCATCAAGGCCGGCGCCGCGACCGAGGTCGAGCTCAAGGAGCGCAAGCACCGCATCGAGGACGCGGTGCGCAACGCCAAGGCCGCCGTCGAGGAGGGCATCGTCGCCGGTGGTGGCGTGGCTCTGCTCCAGGCTGCCTCGGTCTTCGAGAAGCTCGACCTCGATGGTGACGAGGCGACCGGCGCCAACGCCGTGAAGCTCGCGCTGGAGGCCCCGCTCAAGCAGATCGCCGTCAACGGTGGTCTCGAGGGCGGCGTCGTGGTCGAGAAGGTGCGCAACCTGGCTGTCGGCCACGGTCTGAACGCCGCGACCGGCGAGTACGTGGACATGATCGCCGAGGGCATCATCGACCCGGCGAAGGTCACGCGCTCCGCGCTGCAGAACGCCGCGTCGATCGCCGCGCTGTTCCTGACCACCGAGGCCGTCATCGCCGACAAGCCGGAGAAGGCCTCTGCGGCCGCTCCGGGCGGCATGCCGGGCGGTGACATGGACTTCTGATCCTGCGCGGATCGGCAGTTCACGCTGTACGGACCGAGGGCGGTACCCCCACTCCCAGGGGGGTGCCGCCCTCGGGCTTTTGCCCAGAGCGGCGGACCCACAGCAGGGCACCGGCCAGCAGAAGTGCGGCGCCGGGCAGCCAGGGCAGGGGGCCGGCCGGCAGGGCACCGGCGACCAGGCCGACCAGGGCGCCGGACGATTGCAGGGCGAGGGACTGTACGGACAGGGCGGTGGCCCGGCCCGTGCTGTCGACGCGGCGGTGCAGCAGGTCGTTCTTGTTCGGGCCCGCCGCGCCGAGTCCGAAGTAGACCAGGGCGTAGCCGGTGGCCGCGAGGGTGAGGGCGGCCGGGCCGTTCCACAGGACGGTCAGGCCGAGCAGCAGCAGCCCTGTCGCGCTCAGTCCGATGCCCGCCATGACGGCGCGTTCGCCGCTGCCCGTCAGCCGTGCGGCCAGTGGTGCGCAGTGGTTGCCGAGAGCGATGCAGACAAAGCCGGCGCAGGCGAGCGAGGCGAACAGCACCGCGCCCGACTCGGGGGTGCCGGTCAGGTCGGCGGCGCGTCCTGGCGTGAGCAGTTCGATGGTGCCCAGGGCCGAGCCCGTCGCTCCGGCCGTCAGCAGCACTCGGCGGATCAGGAAGTCCCGCGCGCCCAGGCGCAGTCCGTCAAGCATCGTGGCCGGTACGCCGCGCAGCACATCGCGCAGGGTGGCCCGCGGCCGGGGCGGCTCGGGCAGGGCGGTCAACACGTACGCCACGAAGACCAGTCCGACACCCGCGCCCAGCAGCGCGGGGACGGAGAGCGGCAGCACCAGTCCGGAGGTGGCGGCGGTCAGCCGTGCGCCCAGGTCCGGGCCGAGGCCGAGCAGCAGGGGCAGACCGCCGCCGAGCAGGGTGCCGACAGCGAGCGCGGCCGCGGAGGCGGTGCCGCCGCGGGCCAGTCCGGTGCGCAGTTCCGCGCCGGGGCCGGAGTGGGCCTGCACGGTGTCGACGTACCAGGCCTCGGCGGGTCCGCTCGACAGGGCGCGGCCGGAGCCCATCAGGACCATGGCGATGCCGAGCGCCCAGAAGGTGGTGCCCAGGGCCAGGAGGACCAGGGCGCCCAGGTTGAGCACGCCCGCGGCGGCGAGCACGGTGCGGCGGCCGATGACGTCGGACAGGCCGCCGGTGGGCAGTTCCAGGGCGGAGACGGTGAGGGAGTGCACGGCGAAGAGCCCGGCGACGACCGCGAGGCCCATGCCGCGCTCGGTGAGGAGCAGCACCTGCGAGGGTATGTACAGACCAACTGGCAGCCAGAAGAGGAAGTTGACGGCGACGAAGCGGTGGCGTGCGGTACGGGGGTCCAGGGGCCCGGTCATGACGCGAGGGGGAGTCCGGCGGCCACGAGTACGACCTGCTCGGCGCGGGGATCACCCTCGTCGCGAGCTGCCAGTTCCTCCGCCGTGCGGTCGAACACCTCCCACAGCTCGGTGAGCGACTCGGGGGTCAGCCGCAGGACCAGATCGGTGATGCCCGACGGCTCCACCCACTCCTGGCCGAGCCGGCCTGCCGCGACATCCGCCTCGTGCCGGCCGAGGGAACGCTCCAGGTGCTCGATCTGAACCCGGCGAGAGACGTTGACGAAGGCGCGGCTGCCGGGCGAGCCCTCCATCGCCGCGTTGCTCCACGCGGTGACGGAGTGCACCGCCTGCCAGCGCCGCTCCCGCCCATCGCGCTGTTCGGCCTCCGCGACGAACGCGTACTTGGCGAGGACCCGCAGGTGGTAACTGGTGGAGGCGGACGACTCCCCGGTCCTGACCGCGAGTTCGCTCGCGGTGGCGGGGCCGTCCTGGCGCAGCAGCCCGAGCAGCCGGATGCGCAACGGGTGTGTGAGGGCCTTCAGGGCCGCTGCGTCCCGCTCGGGGTCGAGGACGCGTTTCCGATCTTCGCTGACCATGAGGGGAGAGTAGGGCGGACCGAGGCTTTCCCAAAGTATTTTTGCAAAACTTTTTTGGGAAAGGGCCGCAATGCAGGGCACGGCGCCTACCGCGCGACTTCCTGCTCACCGGCGAGCGCCCGGCCTTGGCGCGTTCGGCGTTGGCCAGGGCGGCAATCCGTTGGACGTAGTCGCCGGCCTTGCCGGTTACAGGAGTTTCCGCGATGGGGGCCTCGCGCCCGCACCGGCCGGGGCGGAGTGCTGCCTGACGAAGACCGCCCGCGACGACCGCGACGGTGCCGGCCACCGCGATTGCGGCCATCGGTCGACCGCCTGCCCGGCTCCGACCTCCGTGGCACCCCGCGCCCGCGGCTTGGTCGCCCCTCTCGCCGCCTCCAGCACCACGGACGCGGCTCGCCTCGACATCGGCTCGGACGCCGACTTCGGCGGAGCGCTCCAGGCAGCGGGCGCCGATCCGGTCGGAGCCCGCCCGGATCGGCGTCGCGTCCTCGCCCGGGATGCGCTTGGGCTGAAGGCGACCAGACTGGTGAGTAGCACGTGGCCTGCGGTTTTCGCGAAGGGCCAGGCAGAGTGTGCCCGGCGCCGGGTGAACAGCTGGGAGACCGCGGGGCCGCCGCTCCCGCCGAGAGCGCGCGACGATTGAAGGACACCTCGTCGTGGCGACCGTCGCACTCGACAGTGAGAAGGCGAACAACAATATGAGTGACTCGAAGAGCATCGCCCTGGCTGCCGCCGTGGCCGGCGGCTACGCACTCGGCCGCACCAAGAAGGGGCGGGTGGCCTTCACCGCGGCGGCGGTACTGCTGGGCAGGGGCCTGACCCCGCGCAATCTCGTGGCCGGCGGCATCCGCCGGATCGGCGGAGGGCCGGGGGACGAAGAAGGGGGCGCCAAGCCCCAGCGTGAGATCGGGCAGACAGTCCGCAAGGCGGTCTCGGAAGCGGCGAACCGCCGCCTGACCTCCCTGACCGAGGCTCTGCACGAGCACACGGTTGCTCTGTCCGGAGAGGAAGAGCGCGACAAGGACGCGGCTGCCGACACTGACGAGCCGGAGGAAGCCGATGTCGAAGAGGCCGCCGACGAGACCGGCGACCAATCCGGCGAGGAGACCGCGGAAGAAGAGCCCGCGAAGCCGAGCCGTCAGCGTCCACCGGCGAAGAAGACGGCCGCACAGAAGAAGGCGCCCCAGAAACGGACCGCCCCCAGGAAGCAGGGCACCGCCGAAAGATGGACGACAGCCAAAAGCGCTGCAAGGAAATCTCCCCCTGCCGAGAAAACCGCGGCGAAGAAGAGCCAGCCCGCCAGGAAATCGTCCTCGCGGCCCGGACGGGAGAGGTGAATGGTCATGGCAACCGATCAGAAGAGCACGGCGGCCGAGCCGACCCCTGTAGCGCTTCTCAGGCAGGAGATCGGCCAGTATCTCGGCGCCCAGATGAAGCACGTGGCACGCAAGGTCGGCAGCAGGCTGACCGACGCAACCGACCGTCTCACCAGTGCCGACGAGGAAAGCGGGGCCATTCCGAGGATCGGCGCCCGCGTCCTGCACGGGGAGAACCCGGTGAAGGCCATCTCCGGTGAGAAGGCCGAATACGTCAAGGGCGCGGTCAAGGAAAAGGTCAAGGACATGCTGCCTGGCGGTGGTGGCTCGGACGGGGACGACCAGTCCGTTGACACCAAGGCGACGAACATCGTCGAGGTGATCGACGTCGGGGTGCCGCTGCGCACGGCCTACGACCATTGGACGGAATACGAGCGTTTCAGCGGGTTCACCAAGGGTGTGCAGGAAGTCGAACGCGGTGAGGAAGCGACGAGTGAGTGGACGGTGAAGATCGGACCGTCGACGCGTCAGTGGAAAGCCACCATCCAGGAGCAGCTGCCCGACGACCGCATCGTATGGACGTCGGAAGGTGCTCAGGGCGCAACGCAGGGAGCTGTCAGCTTCCACGAGATCGCCCCTCGACTCACCCGGATCATTCTTGTCATGGCGTATTACCCGACGGGAATTGTGGAGAAGACGGGGAACATCTGGCGGGCCCAGGGCAGGCGGGTCCGACTGGACTTCAAGAATTTCCAGCGGTACGTGACATTCGCCGATGAAGAGGCCGAGGGGTGGCGCGGGGAGATTCGCAACGGTGAGATCGTGCGCACCCACGAAGACGCCATGGCCGAGGAAGAAGACATCGGCGCAGAGGGAGACGAGCACGAGGAAGCCGAAGAGGAAGAAGAGGGTGAAGAGGGTGAAGAGGAAGCGTAGCCCTTCCTGTTTCTGGAGCATCAAAGGCCGGCGCCGACAGTGAAGGGGGCTGACCATGGACGACAGCGCGGACATCACCGACGAGTCGGCGGAGCTCAACGAATCGGGACAAGCCGATGAACCCGAGGAGCTCCTGGAGGGGGCGTTGGTCGAACGGCACGAGCAACCGGACGTGTATCTGGACGTGCCGACTCTCAAGGTCGACGAGATCGATCTTGAAGTCGAGGATCTGCGGGCCCGGGTCTCGCTCCAGGCGGAGGTGCTCGATCTGCTCAAGCTCAACGTCGGCGTGGACGTGGTCCTCGGCCGGGTCAAGCTCGACATCACGGGCGTCGAGGCGCAGGCACTTCTCAAGGTGCGCCTGGACAACGTGGCCGAAATCGTCGGCCACGTAATGAGGACGATCGATCGCAACCCGCAGATCCTGGAGCAGATCACGCAGCCGCTCGGCTCCGCCGTTGAGTCTGTCGGGGCCGGCACCAGTGAGGCTGTTGGCGAACTCGGCCGCGGTGCGGGCTCTGCTGCGGAAGACGTGGGTAAGGGCGCCGGTAAGGCCGCGGAAGGCCTGGGTGAGGGCGCCGGGAAGGCCGCGGAAGGCCTGGGTGAGGATGCGGGGGACGTCGTCGGGAGTGCCGAAGGCACCGTGAAGCAGGTCGGCGGGGGTGCCGAGGGTGCAGTAAAGGCGGTGGGCGAGAGCGCTGAGAGCGCCGTTGACGACGCGGGCGAGCGTGCCCCCGAGACGGTCACCACCACGCGAGGCAAGGGGAGGAAGGCGAAGGACGAAGGGGGTGGAGCCCCGCAACGCCGCGCCGGGCAGCGCGGGCGGGCCGACACCCGTAGTACGGCTGCGGCGCGCCGCCATGCGCCGCGAAAACCATGATCAATCCTTAGTCTTCAATCCAGGGCGAATATCTGCGTGATCCCGGGTCCACGGCCCCCGGCAAGGAGCTGTGGGAGGTCTACGTCGTCAAGGCCGACGCCGACCAGATGGGCGAGAGCGCCGCCCTGGACGGCGACGCCTGCTGCGGTGGGCAGACCGAGACCGCCGGACCGCGGCGTCCGCGCCGACGGCCGGCTGAGACCGGGCGCCGCTACACCTCGTCCTGCTCAAGGGGCACGCCTGGCCGGACGTGGACCCGGCGTCGGCCACGGTGCCTACCGCGCCAACGAACGCCTGTGGGGACGAAGCCGTGACCGACTTTCCTGCTCACCGGTGAGCGCCCGGCCCGCGACACGCCCTAGTCGCGCTTCAGGCAGGTGATGAAGGCGGACCAAGAGGCGGCCTGGAACAGGAGTTTCGGGCCGTCGGGGTTCTTGGAGTCGCGTACGGGCACGATGCCGCGGTGGATGTCGGTGACTTCAAGGCAGTCGCCGCCGCTTGCGCCGCTGTAGCTGGACTTGCGCCACATTGCCGTAGTGAGGTCGTGCTCAGGGCTGCTGATCTTCATGAGCGTAATCCTCCGCCACTGATGAGATCAGGGCCAAGGACGTTTCTGGTGACAGTGCGCTGGCCCCGACCAGATCGTAAGCCAGTTCGTGGCGGGAGACCGTGGCCGGATCGTCCTGCAACTGGCCCGTTCCCAGGCTCTGGACGTAGGCCAGGGGAGGGGCGTCGGTGAAGGACATCAGCTTGAGCGAGCCTTCGAGTGCCATGTGCGCGCCTGCCTCGAACGGCAGCACCTGCACAATGATCCGGCGTCGCCTTGCCAGCGCCGCCACATGTCCCAGCGCCTCCGCCATCACAACCGCGCCACCGACCTTGCGACGTAACACCGCCTCGTCCAGAACCGCCCACAACAAAGGCTTTGTTGGATCGCTCAGGAGGTGCGCGCGATCGAGGCGGGCCTCGACCAGTTCATCGATGGCCTCTTCCCTTGCCGTGGGCAGGCCCCCGCGGAACACCGCCCGCGCATACGCCTCCGTCTGCAACAGGCCCGGCACCAGCAGCGGCGCGTACTCCTTGATCGTCGTCGCGGCTGCCTCCGCCTCCGCCGCCTCGGCGAAGTGGTCGGGATAGCGCGACTTGTTCGACACCTCGCAGTTGCGGGTGAAGAAGCCGTTCGTACCGAGGATCTCGTCTATCTGGCGTGCGTACTCGGGCAGCATCCGGCGAGTGCCCGCCTCCATCTGGCCGATGTACGAGCCGCTGACGAAGAGGGGCCGCCCCAACTCGTCCTGGGTGAGGCCCGCCTGGTCGCGCGCGTGGCGCAGTTCCGCGCCCATCAGGGCGCGAGGGGAGGTGGAGGGATCGAGATCCTTGGGTCCGGGCATGGCAACTCCCTGGTTGACAGGTCGGGTTGTTGGGCTGCCGCCACTGTTCAGGCTAGCCCGTGCCGGACACGCTGGGTGAGGAAAGAGAACACTCAGTGTGGAGGTGTCTGGTCATGGCGGTGCGATCGGCGGAGCGTCTACGGGCTGCCGAAGAGGTAGTGGATCAACTCCGGGACGGGCTCGGTGTGGTGGCAGTGACCCTGCCGTCGTTGCGGGACGACGTGGTGTCGCTCGCGAGTGAGGCGCCCTATCCGCTGGTGGACCTGGGGTGCTGCAACCTGGACACGGCGCTGCGGCTCGCCGCCGTGCTCCACGGACTGGACAGCGCGTGAGGCCCGGGACGTACGCCGTCGACGTACGCAACGGACGGGTCGGGCAGGTGATGGGGTGCGAAGGCGGATACGTACAGCTGAGACCGCCGGGCGGCGGCAAGGAATGGGACTGCCCGCCTGAGGACGTGCAGCCGGCTCCGCCGGGCGAAGTGCTGCGGGCGAGGGTGCGGGAGATCAATGCCGAGGGGCGATTGCCGTGACGGCTGGGGCGCGGAGATCGTCGGGCTGCTGCTGCTGCTGCTGCTGCTGCTGCTGATGATGATGATGGTGGCTGGCGAGCGCGGGCCTCGGCTCGGGTACAGCGTGGCCGATCTGGTGCGGTTTTATGCGTACTGGCGTCACGCCGCCGGGTGGGCGGTGAAGGTGACCTCTTCGTGGTCGCTGTCGAGGGCGATGTTCAGCGAGGCGGCGGCGCTCGTCGTCGCCTCGGGGCTAGGCCTCGGGATTGCGCTGGTCATCGTCGTCAACTCGGTCTCGTCCGGGATGAACCGCGCCCAGGACAAGGTCCTGGAGTCGCTGTACGGGCTCGGCACCGACATGACCGTCACCAAGGCCGCCGCGCCCCCCGGCGAGGGGGACACCGCGCGGCGGCCTCGATTCGAGTTCGACGCCAACGACAGCGACGACGACTCCGAGCAGAGCAGCGCCATGGTGATGGTCGAGGGATTCGAGACCCTCGCCTCCTCGACCGTCGCGCAGGTCGGCAAGCAGGACGGCGTCGCGGACGCGGTCGGCGGGCTGAGTGTGCGCGTGATGACAATTACTGAGCGGGCGGTGGGGGCGGCGTAGGCGGCGGCCTGCGGGTGGTGACGCCTGCGGCGGGGTTCCCCTTCCCTCCCCTTCCCGTAACTGGAGC
This sequence comes from Streptomyces sp. NPDC019443, assembly GCF_044389785.1. Taxonomy (NCBI): domain Bacteria; kingdom Bacillati; phylum Actinomycetota; class Actinomycetes; order Kitasatosporales; family Streptomycetaceae; genus Streptomyces; species Streptomyces sp. NPDC019443. The sequence continues at coordinate 529,423 of NZ_JBIRYJ010000004.1, read as the reverse complement.
TCCGCCCCAGACCCGTACGGCCTTCGGCCGTGTCCTCAAGCCCCGTGGGGGTCCCCCCGGACGAAGTCTGGGGGAGTTTGAGGCGTGGGGTCCGGGGCGGATCCCCGGTTACGGCGAGACCGGGGTCGGTTCCTTCGCGGGCGTGGCCGTCGTCGCGGCGGCCGTCGTCGCGTTGAGCTCATCCAGCATCCGCTTCGTGAAGCCGAACCAGTACGTCGCGACGAACCCCACCGCGTAGCCGACCAGCAGCCCGCCCGCGTAGACCGCGATCGTCTCGCCCGGGCCCCTGTTGCCGTTGAGGAGCGGGAACAGGGCCCAGCCCGAAGGGCCGATCGCCGTGGAACCGACCTTGTCGCCCAGCATGTTGAACAGGCCGACGAATCCGCCGCCGAACGCCCCGCCGACGCAGGCCGTGACGAACGGGCGGCCCAGCGGGAGCGAGACGCCGTAGATCAGCGGCTCGCCCACGCCCAGGAAACCGGCCGGGAGCGCGGACTTGATGGTGTTGCGGATCGAGGTGTTGCGGGGGAGCCGCAGATAGACCGCGGCCGCCGCGCCGACCTGGCCCGCTCCCGCCATCGCGAGGATCGGCAGCAGGACCGTGAATCCCTGCTGGTCGATCAGCGTGGTGTGGATCGGGATCAGCGCCTGGTGCAGGCCGAGCATGACCAGCGGGAGGAACAGGCCGCCGAGTACGAAGCCCGCGCCCGCGCCGCCGTTGGCCAGCAGCCAGTTGGCGAAGTCGCCGATCGCGGTGGAGACCTCACCCGCGATGAACATCAGGCCGAAGATGGTGACCAGGCCGGAGACGAGGACCGTGAGGGTCGGCGTGACGAGGACGTCCAGGGATTCCGGGACCCAGCGACGGCACCACTTCTCCACGTACACCGCGAGCACCGCCGCGCCCAGCGCGCCGAGCACGCCGCCCTGGCCCGGGGAGAGCTTCTGGCCGAAGGCCTCGATGTTCGCGACGCCCGGGAAGACGATGATCGCGGCGACCGCGCCACCCAGGATCGGCGTACCGCCGAACTCCTTCGCCGTGTTGTAGCCGACGAAGACCGCGATCAGCGACATGAAGCCGGACGCCATCGCGGCGAGCGAGGGGACCACGGCCGGCAGCAGGCCGAGGTTGGTCAGCAGCCCGCCCAGGCCGGCGATGATGCCGCAGCCGATGAGGGCCGGGATCAGCGGTACGAAGATGTTCGCGATTCGGCGCAGGAAGAGCTTGAAGGGCGTTGAGTTCTTCGCCTTCCGGGCCGCCTTGATGGCGGCGCCCTGGGCTGCCAGGTCCTCGGCCGTACCGGGGGCGGCCCTGGGGCCGGGGCCCGGGGCGGTCCCGGGTGAGGTCCGCGGGGCGGTCCCGGAGGCGGTCCCGGGCGCCGCCGCCACCAGCGCCTCGAACTCCGGGGTGACCCGGGCGACCGTGCCCGGGCCCAGCACGATCTGGTACGTGTCGTCATCGACCACGCCCATGACGGCCGGGAGGGCCTTGAGCGCCTCGTCCTGTACGAGGGAACGGTCGTGCAGGCCGAGGCGGAGGCGGGTCATGCAGTGGGCGACCGAGGAGATGTTCCCGGCGCCGCCGACGAGGGGAAGGATCGCGGCGGCGGTGGCGCTGTTCTTGTCTGCGCTGTTCTTGTCTGCGGAGTCTGGTGCCATGGGTGGGGGATGCCTTGCTGTGGGGGGACGTTCAATGCGTACGGGCTGATTGCAGCGCCGCGCGCAGATGGCCGTGAGACTTGGCTAGCAGGTCGGCCGCCGTGGGGCCGTCGACCGAGCCGAGGATGGTCAGGATCGCGTTCTTCACCTCGCCGTCGGTGGCGGCGAGCGCGGCTTCGATCTCCTCGTCCGAAGCGCCGGTGGCGAGCGCGACGATCCGCCGCGAGCGGGCGCGCAGCTTCTCGTTGGAGGCGCGGACGTCCACCATCAGGTTTCCGTACGTCTTGCCGAGCCGGATCATCGTGATCGTCGAGATCATGTTGAGGACCAGCTTCTGCGCCGTACCGGCCTTCAACCGCGTTGATCCGGTGAGCAGTTCGGGTCCGACGACGACCTCGATGCCGTGGTCGGCGGCCGCGCCGAGCGCGCTGTCCGCGTTGCAGGACAGGCCGATGGTGAGCGCGCCACGGGCGCGGGCGTGCTCGACCGCGCCTATGGCGTACGGCGTGCGGCCCGACGCGGAGATCCCGACCACCGTGTCGTCCGCGGTCAGTTCCAGCGCGTCCAGGTCGGCGGCGGCCAGCTCCTTGCTGTCCTCCGCGCCCTCGACCGACTTGACCATGGCGGAGGGGCCGCCCGCGATCAGGCCCACGACCTCGTCCGGATCGGTGTTGAAGGTGGGCGGGCACTCGCTCGCGTCCAGTACGCCGAGCCGCCCCGCCGTGCCCGCGCCCGCGTAGATCAGCCGGCCGCCGCGGGACATCCGCTCGGCGGTGCCGTCGATCGCGGCGGCGATCCGCGGCAGCTGCGCGGCGACGGCGGCGGGGACGGTCTCGTCCTCGCCGTTCATGATCCGGGCGATCTCGAGGGTGGGGAACTGGTCGATGTCGGCGAGCTCGGGCCGGAACGCCTCGGTGGTGAGGGTGGCCAGCTGAGCGCGCAACTTGGAGTAGTCCTGGGTGGAGGTCATGAAAAGCGGCTCTGCTTTCTCGGTCCGTGGGGGGTCGGAGCGCCTTAGCGGGTGCGGGTGCGAGGGCTGTGCCGGTGCGCGAGGGCCTCGTACGAAGCGGCGAGGGCAGGCGCCGCCGTCTCGTACGTACGCTGCGCGATGCCTATGAACAGGCAGTCGACGACCAGGAGTTGGCTGGTGCGGGACGACATCGCGGCCGGGCGCAGCTCGCTCTCCCGCGCGGTGGAGGTGGTCAGCACATGGTCGGCGTACTGCGACACCGGCCCGTCCGGGCGGCCGGTGATCGCTATCGTCGTCGCGCCGCGGTCGAAGGCGACGCGCAGCGGCTCGATCACGTCGCCCGTCGAGCCGGAGTGGGTGATGGCGATGGCGACGTCGCCGGAGCGGAGCTGCACGGCGTTGGTGACGGCGAGGTGGGGGTCGGCATGGGCGTGCGCGATCAGGCCGATGCGCAGCAGCTTCTGGGCGAGGTCCATGCCGACGAGACAGGACGCGCCGACGCCGTAGATGTCGATGCGGCGGGCGGTCGAGGCGGCGGTGACGGCCGCGCCCAGCTGTACGGTGTCGAGCCCCGCGGCCGTGTCGGCGAGGGTCTGCTGCTCGTCGTACGCGAGCTTGGCGACCACGTCCGCGATGGGGTCGTCGACGGCGATGTCGGCGGTGACGGCGGGGGCCCGGCCGGACTGCTGGTGGGCGGCGAGGCCGGCAAGCGCGAGGCGCAGATCGCGGTAGCCGGGGTAGCCGAGGAGGCGGGCGGTGCGGACCACGGTGGCCTCGCTGGTGCCGGTGAGCTCGGCGAGACCGGTGACCGTGAGGGCCGCGCAGCCGGCCGGATCGTCGGCGACGGCTTCGGCGACCCGCTGCATGGAGCGGGTCATGGACGGCGCGAGGGTGCGCACCTTGGCCGCGAGGGCGGCGGGGGCGGGTGGGGCGTCGCCGCTGAAAATTTCCTTCACTGAATTGGTCACCCTTGAAAGATATTTTCGCCCTTCGTTCATCGTCAACCCCCTGAGGTCACAGCCGTGGCGCATGGGGTGACAATTGCTCCATGGACGACGCGAACCCCCTGGAGCAGGCTCTGCACGCGGCGCGCGCCCTGGTCCTCGCCGATCTGGCCGCCCGCGATGTGGCGGACGCCGGGGTCGTGTCGCTGGTCGAGGAGGCGGTGACGCACCGCCGCTGGTGGGTCGAGCAGTGGCCGGAGGGCGTCGAGTACGTCGCGGGGCTGATTGCCCAGGACGTCCAGGACGCGCTGCTGGAGCGGTACGGCCGGTGGCCGCTGTGCCCGGTCTGCGACGCCGGCGACCCGCACGCTTTGGACGTCGAACCGGAACTGGGCCCGGACCCGCACTGGGTCTGTGCGAAGGCGGGCGTCGTGGTGGCCCCCGTTGGCGGCCTTTCGTGACTGTCTACATCGACCCGCCGACCTGGCCGGGCCATGGCCGGATGTGGTCGCACCTGGTCAGCGATGTCTCGTACGAGGAACTGCACGCGTTCGCGGCATCGATCGGCTGCCCGCCGCGCGCCTTCGAGCGGGACCACTACGACGTGCCGTCGCACCGGTACGGGGACGCGGTGGCGGCGGGCGCGGTGCAGGTGTCGAGCCGCGAGGTGGTCGAACTGCTGACGAAGGCGGGGCTGCGCAGACGCAAGGGGTCCCCGTAGCCCGGTCAGCGTGTGAGCAACTCCAGTTCCAGCGACAGGTTCTGACGGGCAGCTGACTCCCACTCCCGCTCCCCGTACGGCGTATGGAACAGCCGTGGCAGGTCGAGCAGTTGGCGCAGCACCGCCGCGCGGCCCTCGCGGAAGGCTTCGTCCGGGACGAAGCCGTACTCCTCCCGTACCGCCGCCGTGTACGCCGCATACCGCTCTGGGCCCGACGCCAGGATCGCCAGGTCCGCGTCGCACAGGACTTGGCCGTTGGCGTCGCCCGGATCGGGCGCGTGGGTGATCGTCAGGCGGACCAGACGGGCGACTTCCGCGGTATGCGCGGGGGACAGGCCGGCCTCGGGGAGGGCGAGTTCGGCCAGGCGGGCGGAGCGTTCCTCGTTCTCCGAGCGGTCGGGGAGGTAGACCGCGTCGTGGAACCAGGCCGCGAGACGGACCAGATCCGGGTCGGTGGCGTACTCCTCCAGTACGTCGATGTGGCTCAGGACCGCCGCCAGGTGGTCGACCGTGTGGTACCGGCGCTGCGGCTCCGACCAGCGGGCCAGCAGATTTTCGGCGTACGGCAGCGGGTCCGGCCCGCTCGCTCCGTCGCGGGCGGCGAGCAGCGTCTGAGACCAGCGGGCGCGCAGGTCCACGGAGTCGTCGGTCATACCGCTGACTTTATGAGCTGCTCCACGTAGGAGGCAGGGCGGGCGGGGTCGCACTGATGCCTTCGCGGTACATGCGCATTAGGCTGGGTATTGGACTAGACCTGTAGGGCCTGTAGTCGTCTTCCTGAAGGAATGGGGTCACATGAGCAACCGTGCAGTCCTGGAGGTGATCGCTCTCGACGCGGAGGACGCGGTCGCGGCCCAGTCCGGAGGGGCGGACCGACTCGAGCTGGTCACCGACATGGCGGCGGACGGGCTGACGCCGTCGAGGGAGACGTTCGCCCGGATCCGGGCGGCCGTCGACATCCCGCTGCGCGTGATGCTGCGTCAGTCCGACGGGTTCGCGGCGGGCGACGTCGACGCGCTGGTGCGGGCGGCGGGGGAGCTGCGGGCGGAGGGCGCGGACGAGTTCGTACTCGGGTTCCTGGACGAGGACGGGAACCCGGATCTGGTGACGGTGGAACGGGTCGTGGCGGCGCTTGGGGGATGCCGGTGGACGTTCCACCGGGCGATCGACCGGGCGGCGGACCGCGATGCGCTGCGCAAGGAGCTCGCGGACCTGCCGGGCCTGGACACCTATCTGACCGCCGGCTCCGCACAGGGTGTGGACGACGGCCTGCCCACGCTGCTGGCTGAGGTTGCGCGGCGGAACGAGCCGGGCTACGGCCCGCGGATTCTGGTGGGTGGCGGCCTCCGCCTCGACCACCTGCCCGTGCTCCGGGCCGCGGGCATCGACGGGTTCCACATCGGTGGGGCGGCTCGGTCGGGCGGCTGGGACGGCCCGGTGGACGCGGCGGCGGTGGCGGAGTGGCGCGAGGCGCTCGCCTGATGTAGCCGGTTCTCAGGCGGTCGGTTCGTCGGTCTTGGCGGCGGAGATGGACGGCAACCTGCTCCCCGGATGCGTGGCGCCCGGATCGCGAGTCTGCTCACGCCGATCCCCCATCCAGCGGCATTTTTGGCGCAAGTACATGGGCCGACCAGGTGATAAACCGAGATGAAAGTTCAAGGTTTATCCCAACCTGCCCGATTTGCCAGGGTGTAGCGGATCGACCTCAACATGTCTCCGCCAAGGACTAAGGAGAGTTGCATGATTCCTGGTAACAGGAGCTCGCGCGCGTTTCTTCGTAAGAGGCGCGGGTTGGTGACGGGCAGCATGCTTGCGCTGCTGACCGCCACGCTGGGAGGGATCTCGTTCCCCGTCCACGCCGTCTCACATGGGCAGTCCCACGTCATTTCCGCGACGGACGAGTTCGGGCCTGAGGGCCTGGACGGCCTGGACGGCCGGGACGGCCATGACGGAAGGGACGGAAAGGACGGCAAGAACGGCAAGAACGGCAAGAAGGGGGCGACCGGGGCGACCGGCGCGACCGGCGCGACGGGTGCGACCGGCGCGACGGGTGCAACGGGTGCGACCGGCGCGACCGGTGCGACCGGCGCGACCGGTGCCGCGACGTGCAACAGTATCCACTCCGCGCTCATGGGAGATCTGCAGCTCTTCGCAGTGGTCGAGGCCGGGCAAATCTTCTCTGGTATCAGGGACCTCGACCCCGCGCCTCCCGGCCCCACTGACTGGGAGAACATCACCACACTCGGTACTCCCCCGGTCACGATCGTGGGCGCCTGCGATGCCACGATCGAGACGATGGGGGCCGAGGCATTCATCGAGGTCACGACCACGGATGGAACCGTCTGGCAGACGATCTGTGACGTAGACGATGGAACAGCCCCAGACATCATCTGCAACGATCCTTGGACCGTGATCGTCCCGCAGCCCACCCCCTGAGGCGCGAGAGGCGCCGACGGCCGGGAAACCCTCTGTCGGAAGCCTGAAGTCGAGTGTCGTGCCCGGTACCGGCCAGGTGCCGGGCACGACACCCGTGCGCCGCGTAACAGCACGCAGCGGCCGGCCCGCCCAGCCCCGCCGCCCGTGGACGAGACGCCCTACCGGCCAAGTTGGACGGGCAGCGGGGCGGCGTGCAGCAGGATCAGTCCTGATACGGCTCGGGTGAGGGCGACATACAGCCGGCGCAGACCGGTCCGCTCGTCGGGCTCGCCGTCGACGACCGCGGCGGGCTCGTCCAGTACTACGTAGTCGTACTCCAGGCCCTTGGCGAGCGACGCCGGGACCAGGGTGAGGCGGGACTCGGCCGTTGTTTCCTCGCCGGGGGAGAGATACGAGTGGCCCGCCGATGTCAGGGCCCCGGCCAGCGACGGGATGCGGGCGTCCGCCGCGATCAGGCCGATTGAGCCCTCGTTGTCCAGTGACTCGGCGCACGCGGCGACGACCGCCCCGTTCAGGTCCGTGGCGTCGACCTCGCGGACCGACAGCGAGCCCGGCGATTCGCGGACCGACTTCACCTCCGCCAGGCCCGGTGACATGTGCGGCAGCAGCCTCGACGCATACGCGATCACCTCGCGGGGGACTCGGAAGCCGGCAGTGAGCTCCTCGACCGTCGCGTCCGGTTTGCCCAGGTGGGACAGGGCCTCCGGCCAACTCGCCGTCGCCCACGGGGTCGTGCCCTGCGCCAGGTCGCCCAGGACCGTCGCCGAGCCGGTCGTGCAGCGGCGGCCCACCGCGCGGTACTGCATCGGAGACAGGTCCTGCGCCTCGTCGATCACGACATGGCCCAGCGAGTGCGTGCGCTGCACCAGGTCGTTCGCCTCGTCGATCAACACCGCGTCCGCCAGGGACCACTTGGCCGACCGGACACCGCGCGCCGGCTTCGTCCACAGGATCGTCTTCTGCTCGTCCGGGCTCAGGACGCCCTCGGCGTGTGTGGCGAGAAAGTCGGGGTCGGACAGCAATCGGAGCACCAGCTTCGGCGGGTCCACCGGTGGCCAGATGGCCTTCACCGCTGCTTTCACCGCAGGGTTGCGCGCCACCGCGTCCTGCACCCGGTCGTCCGGTGCCTCGCCCGCCTGTTCCATCCGGACCAGCACCGAGTGCGCGATACGTTGCGGAAGGGCGTCGCGGGCCGCGCCGTAGCGGATGTCCCGGTCGAGCAACTCCCGCACGATCTCTTCGAGTTCGTACGCCGGAAGCCGCCAGCGCCGCGAGCCCCGCACCACCATCAGCGGCTCCGCAGGCATCGTCACATGCGAACGCACCGCCCGCCGCAGCACCTCCGCCATCCTCGCGTCGCCCTTGACGACCGACGCCGCGGCCTCGTCCGCACCCCGGACCTCCACATGCGCCACCAGGTCGTCGACCGTGGCCTGCCTCACCTCCAACTCGCCCAGCGCGGGCAGCACTTGCTCGATGTAGTGCAGGAAGGACTTGTTCGGGCCGATGACCAGCGTGCCCGTCCTGGCCAGCCGCTCCCGGTGCGCGTACAGCAGATACGCGACCCGGTGCAGTCCCACCGCCGTCTTTCCGGTGCCCGGGCCGCCCTGCACGCACACCGTCCCGGACAGGCCCGAGCGTACGATCTCGTCCTGCTCCGGCTGGATGGTGGCGACGATGTCCCGCATCGGGCCCACGCGCGGGCGCTCGATCTCCGCCTGGAGCAGCTTGCTGGTCCGGTTCTGCTCCGCGGGGTCGGTCAGATGCTCGTCCTCGTACGCCGTGAGGTCGCCGCCCGTGTAACCGAAGCGCCGACGCAGACCGACGTCCAGCGGGTCCTTCCTGGACGCCCGGTAGAAGGGCTGCGAGACGGGTGCGCGCCAGTCGATGACCATCGGGTCGCCGCCCGCGTCATGGACGTGCCGACGGCCGATGTAGAAGCGCTGCCCTTCCTGGGTGGTGTGCAGATAGTCGAGGCGGCCGAAGAAGAGCGGGGTGTGGGAGAGGTCGGCCAGCGCCTGGATGCGCCCCTCGATCTGCGCCTGCAGGACGGCGGCGTTGACCCAGTTCGCCGTGACGTCGCGGATGTCGAGGGCCTGGACGTCCTCACGCATCGCGCGGAGCGCGGCACGCGAGGCGGCGAGATGGGCACGCTCACGCGCGAGCGGGTCCGCGAACGGATCAGGGACGGGTGGGGCAGGGTCTGGGGCGTGCGCGGGCACGGGTTTGCCTCCGGCGGGTGCTGCGTGGATCACGACATGGCGGACCGGCCGGTTTCCGTCCGGGCGGCGGCGCTCCTCGGGGGAGGCGGGCAAGAGCGGCGATTCTAGTCAGCGGGCCGGTGGCGGGCGAATGATTTTCTTCCGCGGGCCCACCCCCCCCCGCGTCCTCCCCGTAGGGGACGGCCTATGCCTGGAGTCGTACGCGGGCAGGCGCCCGGTTCAGTCCGCAGATCGATGTGCTCAGCAGGCCCGGAGCCCATCATGGAGACATGAGCACAGCAACCTTTACCCCAGGCGCCCACATCCCCCACCCACACCACGGAGCGACCGCCACCGGCTCCACTCCGCACTCCCCGCACCTCCTCGGCAACGCACTGCGCGCGGTCAAGGTCTTTGCAGGCGCCGTGTTCAGCGTCGCCGTCCTTGGGGAGTACGCCGAGGAGGCAGGCGTCCGCCGCCGCTGACACCGGATCCACCGACCCCTGGTGCTGACACCGGATCCACCGACCCCCTAGTAGGGTCGCGGCCGTGAAGTACCGGAACGTGACCCCTCGTTTACTCACCGCAGTAACCGCCCTCGCTCTCGCCCTCTCGTTCGCCGCGCTCGCCGCACTCTGCATCGACCAGCGCATTCCGATGGCCGACACCCTCGTGTACCGGGCCGAGGGGGCAGCCGTCGCGAACGGCACCGATCTCTACGGATTCACCGTCACCCAGTGGCAACTGCCCGCCACGTATCCGCCCTTCGCCGCCATCCTCTTCGTACCGACCACCTGGCTGCCCGTCCCGGCACTCAAGGTGGTCTTCGTCGTCGGGAACGTGGCTCTGCTCGCCCTGCTGGTGCGGCTCTCCTGCCGGTTCGCCGGACTGCCCGCGCGCCCGCCGCTGGTCATGGCCGCCGTCGCCGCAGGCCTCTGGCTCGAACCGGTCTTCCAGACGCTCCTCTTCGGGCAGATCAACCTCGCCCTCGTCTGCCTCGTCCTGTGGGACCTGTCCCGGGACGAGGAAGCCATCGGCAAGGGCTTCGCGCTCGGCGTGGCGGCCGGCGTCAAGCTCACGCCCGCCGTGTTCATCCTCTATCTGCTGATCACCGGTCGGGTACGGGCCGGGCTCACCGCCCTCGCCTCCTTCATCGGCACCGTGCTGCTGGGCGCGCTCGTACTCCCGCACGCCAGCGTCGACTTCTGGACCCGGCGCATCTTCGAGACCGGGCGGGTGGGCAAGGCGTGGATCGTCGACAACCAGTCGCTGCAAGGACTGTTCGCCCGGGCGCTGCACACCCCGGAGCCGGGGCCACTCTGGGCACTGGCCGCCGCCCTCACCGCCGTTGCGGGCCTGTGGATCGCCCGACGAGCCGTGAGCGGGGCCCGGGGCGTCCTGGTCACCGCGCTCACCGCGCTGCTCGTCTCGCCGATCAGCTGGTCGCACCACTGGGTGTGGTGCGTACCCCTGCTGGCGGTGCTGATCGCGGAGGGCCGGCACCGCACGGCGGCTGCCGTCGCCGCGGTCTTCCTGGCCCGCACCCTGTGGCTGGTACCGCACCAGGGCGCTGCCGACCTCCAACTCCCCTGGTGGCAGCAGGCGTTGGCGTCGCCGTATCCGCTGCTCGGGCTGGCGCTGCTGGCACTTGCCGTGCGGCACGAGCGAGTGTCGCCGGCGCCGGGTCTCGTGCCTGGCCCGCGTGTTACTGCCGCGAAGGACTCGAGTGAGCGCGACGTGAGTACGCGCACGGGCGCGGTCTGAGTACGTCCACCCAGGCTCCGGCTCGACCTTGCCCCTTGGATGGAGAACATGACGACGACGCCCGTACTCGACGCACAGACCCAGGACGACCCCCTCGCCCCTTCCAGCCGCTCCGTCCGCTTCGGCGCGGGCATCGGGCTCGTCCTGCTCTTCTTCGCCTTCGCGTTCTGCCTCGTACTCGCCTTGATCGACGCGGTCGAGGGCGACGGCCGCGCCGGAGTGCTGTTCAACGCCGGCATGTGGTCGCTCGCCCTGTCCGGCCTCACCGGCCTCGGCGGCGTATTCGCCCCGCAGAGCGTGATGACCCGCGAGGCCCGGGCCCACACCGTGAAGGTGCAGTACGTGCTTGCGGTGCTGGGCCCGGTGCTGGTCGGCCTCGACTAGGGCGTGCTTCGGCCCGGTGCTACTTCGGGCTCAGGAACTCGTCCGCGTCCACGATCCGGTAGGCGTACCCCTGCTCCGCCAGGAACCGCTGGCGGTGCGCCGCGAAGTCCTGGTCGATCGTGTCGCGCGCCACCACCGAGTAGAACCGTGCCTCGTGCCCGTCCGCCTTCGGCCGCAGCACGCGCCCGAGGCGCTGGGCCTCCTCCTGGCGGGACCCGAAGGTGCCCGACACCTGGATGGCGACGGTCGCCTCCGGCAGGTCGATCGAGAAGTTCGCCACCTTCGACACGACGAGTACGGAGATCTCGCCCTGCCGGAACGCGTCGAAGAGCTTCTCGCGCTGTGCGTTGGACGTCTCGCCCTTGATGACCGGCGCGTCCAGATGCTCGCCCAGCTCGTCGAGCTGGTCGATGTACTGGCCGATGACCAGCGTCTGTTCGCCGCGGTGCTTGGCGACCAGCGCCTCGGTCACCTTCCGCTTGGTCTCGGTCGTCGCGCAGTAGCGGTACTTCTCCTCCGTCTCGGCCGTCGCATACGCGAGCCGCTCCGAGTCGGTGAGGTTGACCCGTACCTCCACACAGTCCGCGGGCGCGATGTACCCCTGAGCCTCAATCTCCTTCCAGGGCGCGTCGAATCGCTTCGGCCCGATGAGCGAGAAGACGTCCGACTCGCGGCCGTCCTCCCGTACGAGCGTGGCGGTGAGCCCCAGCCGCCGGCGGGCCTGCAGGTCGGCGGTGAACTTGAAGACCGGCGCGGGCAGCAGATGCACCTCGTCGTAGACGACCAGGCCCCAGTCCCGCGAGTCGAAGAGCTCCAGGTGGGGATAGATCCCCTTCCGCTTCGTCGTCAGCACCTGGTAGGTGGCGATGGTGACAGGGCGGATCTCCTTCCGCGTACCGCTGTACTCGCCGATCTCGTCCGCGGTCAGCGACGTCCGCTTCACCAGCTCGTGCTTCCACTGGCGGGCCGAGACGGTGTTGGTGACCAGGATCAGCGTCGTGGCCTTCGCCTGTGCCATCGCACCGGCCCCGACGAGCGTCTTGCCGGCACCGCAGGGCAGCACGACCACGCCCGAGCCGCCGTGCCAGAAGCCCTCGACGGCCTGCTTCTGGTACGGGCGCAGGGCCCAGCCGGTCTCGTCGAGCTCGATACGGTGCGCCTCGCCGTCGACGTACCCGGCAAGGTCCTCGGCGGGCCAGCCCAACTTCAGCAGCGTCTGCTTGATCTGCCCGCGCTCGGAGGGGTGCACGGCGACCGTGTCCTGGTCGATCCGGGCCCCGACCAGCGGCTGGACCTTCCTGGACCGGAGAATCTCCTCCAGGACGGGGCGGTCGGTGGTGGTGAGCACCAGCCCGTGGGTGGGGTGCTTGCTCAGGGTCAGCCGGCCGTAGCGGGCCATCGTCTCGGCGACGTCGACGAGGAGGGCGTGCGGGACGGGGTAGCGGGAGTACGCCACGAGCGCGTCGACGACCTGCTCGGCGTCGTGCCCGGCGGCCCGGGCGTTCCACAGGCCGAGCGGGGTGACCCGGTAGGTGTGGATGTGCTCCGGGGCGCGCTCCAGCTCCGCGAAGGGCGCGATGGCGCGACGGCAGGCGTCCGCCTGCTCGTGGTCGACTTCGAGGAGGAGAGTCTTGTCGCTCTGGACGATGAGGGGTCCGTTCACACCTGCGCCCTTTCGGTGAGGCCAAACCTCCAGTCTGCCGCATCGAGTGGTCTCGCAGGCCAGGTGTGGCGCTGTTCACCGGCGACGTACGGGCCTGTCCGGGGGCGGCGGGGGTACCCGCACGTCCATGACAACGGGAGCACATCCCCGTGCGGCGAGGGGCAGAACAGCATTGCGCGTGTGCGCCATGGTGGTGGCGTTTGTGGCGCTGGTCGCCTTCTCTGCCGTACTGGCCCGGCTGACCCTCGCCCCTTCGCACGCCTCCGCGGACATCGCCCCGGCCAACCTCCGTCCGGGCTCGTCGCTGCGGCAGTACGCCGAGGAATACACCTTCCTCGCGGCGTGCAAGCAGGTCGGCGGCAATCTTCTGCTCGGTGTGCCCTTAGGGGTGCTGCTCCCCCGTCTTCGTACCGCGGTCGATGCGGCTGGTGCGGGTGATCGCGCTCACCGTGGTGGTGATGGCACTGGTGGAGCCGGCGCAGGGCGCGGTGGTGCAGGGGCGGGCCTTCGACGTGGACGATGTGATCCTCAACACGTCGGCTGCTCGGCTATCTGCTGCTGGGGCGCCGGTTCGCGCATGCGACAGCCGTCAGGCCCGTGAAGTCCGTCAGGCGGGGTCGTCCGCGAGTTCGGCGACGCCGGTGATGCGGTGCAGGGGGTATGTGCGGACCTCGTCCGCCGTGTGGTCGTACGCCGTGACGAAGCCGCCCTCCACGCGCACCGGCGCGATGACGCGCTGGCTGGCCGCGCCGTCCGCGTTGACGTAGCCGATCCAGAGGGCCGCGCCGGTCATCGCCGCGGCCTGCACGGTGGCCAGCGTCTCGGCGGACGTGGTGCGGGGGAGTTCGCCGTTCCTCGCGGGCTCCGGGACTGGCTTGCGTACGACGGTGGCGGCCATGTCGCCCGCGCGGATCGCCTTCACCGCCGCGCCGAGCAGCGTCCCGTCCGGCACCGGCGGGCCGTCCGGGACCGGGACGGGCGCGGTACGGGGCGGGGTGCGGCGGGCGTGGGCGCGGGTGATCAGCACGTCGCCCTCCGCGGACTCGGCGGCGGGCGCGTACCCCATGGTGCGCAGCCCTTCCAGCAGCGTCGCCGGGTCGGCCTGGGCGGCCAGGACGGTGGGGGCGAGGCGGCGCAGCCGCAGGCCTTGGGACCGTTTGTCGGCGAGGATCTCGCCGAGCAGCGCGTCGTCGTCGCAGCGTACGTAGGCGGACGCGGAGCCGATGCGCAGATGGCCGTGGCGGCGGGCCACGTCGTCGACGAGATAGCTGAGCGGCTGCGGCACGGGTGTACGGGAGTGCGTGACCAGGAAAGTGTGCAGGTCGGAGGCGGATTTTCCGGCGTCGAGCGCGCGGCGCACGGAGGCGGGTGTGAAGCGGTAGACGGTGGCGCCGCCCTTGGACTCGATGTCGGCGAGCACGGCGAGGGTCTCGGCGAGCGGGCGCTGAAGGGGGCCCGGGGCGACGGCGGTGAGGTCGGCCTGGAGAAGGATGTGATCGAGGGGCTCGGGGAGAAGCGGCGCGAGCGCGGCGGCGGAGGCGGCTCGGGCGTCGGGACCGCCCGGTTCCGGCAGGCCCGAGCGGGCTGCGCCCAGTCCGGGCGCAGCCGTGAGCCCGGCGGCTGCTTCGGTCCCGCTCGGCGGCGCGGTGGAGCCCGCGGCGAGTTCCCCGTTCCCGGCGGAGGCTTCCCCGTACACCGTGTGCCCCAGCAGCGCACGCCCGTGCGTCGACAGGGCCCCGCGGCCCGTCACGCCCAGGACCTCCGCCTCGGTCAGGGTCCAGGCCGCGATGCGGGAGCGCAGGTCTGTCGGGACGCCGGTCGCCGCGTTCCGGGCCGCGTTCGTGTCCAGGTCGTGTGTTCCGGTGCCGCGGAGGGGGCGTTCCCAGCGGAGGCGGGCCAGGACCGATTCCGGGTCGGGGGCCGTGCCCGCGGGGAGCCCGGCGAGCAGGTCGAGGACGCGGCGGCGGACCTCGATCGCGGCTGAGCGGTCCAGGTCGGGGCCGAGGGCCGAGAGCGTACGGCCCTTCGTGTCCTGGCCGCCGACCAGGCCCGCCGTGCGCGTCGCGGTGAGCCAGGCCGCGGCGAGCCGTGCCCACCGGTCGGCCGCCGGAAGCGTGAGCCAGTCGTCGTACGCCGGCGTCGGCGCGTACCGTTCGTCCGCCTCACCGTCCGCCGCCAACAGGCCCGCCGCATAAGAGAGTTCGAGCCAGAACGCGGCCATCTGCTCGTTCGTGTCCAGCGCGGCCGCGGTGCGCTTGAGGTCACGTACGGAAAGGCCGCCCGAGCGCAGCACCGCCGGCCCGCCCTCGTGCCAGTCCTTCAGCAGGTCCTCGACCGTCGACAGCGCGGTGAAGGCCTGGCCCGCCGCCGTACTGTCCACAACCTGTGGACGGCCCTCGGCCATCGACGCCGTCGCGGCCGGCCTGACCGCGGGCGGCTCCGGCTCCGGCGCGCGGTGGGCGCGGCCGCCGCGCAGATGCAGCGCCGCCTCGCGCGGCAGCACGACCGTCCTCAGCGACGTGGGCAGCAGCAGCCCGCGGTCGCGCAGCCACTGCACGGGCGGCGCGGGGTTCGCCGTGACCTCTCCGTACGGAGGGCCCCAGACCAGCCGGTCGAGCACCGTCAGCGCCTCCGACGGGGCCGTGTCGAGCAGCGCCGCCATCCGCGAGCGGTCGGTGAACAGCGAGGTCAGCGCGGCGACCGCGGAGACCGGATCGTGCGTGGTCGGCAGCCCGGCCGCCGCGAGGATCTCCTGGAGCCGGCCCGGCGACATCCCGGCCGTGGCCTCGGCGACGGTCGGGCCGAGGCCGGTCGGCGACGGTCGGGTCGGCGACGGGGCGAGGAGTTCGCGCGCGGTGCGTACCAGCCGCAGCCGGTCGTCGCCGCCCCACACCAGCGCCTGCCCGCGCAGCACGTCCACCGCCCGCGGCAGGGCCGCCTCAATCGCCGGGTCGCCCTCCTCGCCGGTCAGCAGTGCGAGGAGCGTCGCGTACGGGGCGGGGTCGGGGGCCACCGCCAGCGCCTCGGCGGTCTGCAGCGTGAACCGGTCGAGCCGCTCCAGCGCCCGTACGACGGAGGCACGTGTGCCCGCCCGAGTGGCGAGCTGCGTCAGATCGTTCGGCACGGGGCTCAGCAGGTCGGGGCGGGCGCGCAGCAGTGCGGCCAGATCCTCGTCACCGCGGGCACGCAGCGCTTCGGCGAGCGTGCGCGGAGTGCTCGGACTGCTTCCTTCGGGCATGGTCCCCATCCGCCCCACGGTAGTCCCTGGAGCGCTACGGTCGGGGACAGGGCGGGCCCGGGGAGACAGGGCGGCCGGGCAGGAACGTCAGGGGAAATGCCGGTGGGGATCGAGAGCGATCAGCTCGTCTACGACTATCTGAGCCGGGTCGGGGACCTGGCCCAGCAGCATCAGCTGCCGTCCAACACCCGGATGAGGCTGGTCTCGTCGCTGCGGAACGAGATCGACCGGCAGCGGGCGAAGTTCGGCTCGGACAGCCCGGCGGCGGTACGCCGGATTCTCGGGCGGCTCGGTACGCCGGACGAGGTCGTGGCGTCCGCGTCCGAGGACGGACCTTCCGCCGGATCACAGGCACATGTACCGGCGCCGCCGCGGGCCGCCGTGCCCGAGCAGCGCGTACGCCGCCGGATCCCGCGGCCGCGCAAGTCCGCGGCTCCCGGGCAGCCCGAGGCCCCACGAGCTGCCACCGGCGCGTCGCCCCCGCACCTCGCGGGGATGGACGAGCTCGGCCCCTCCGGCAGCGAGCCCGACTGGTGGCGGATCGAGCCGGGATCGTTCGGGGCGGGCGAGAGCGTGGCCGGGTTCGTCGGCGGCGTGGAGATCCCCGAGATACTCAAACCCCCGCCGTCCAAGGAGGACTTGGCCGCGGCCGCCGAGGCGGAGGACCCGGACGAGGAGTACGAGGACGAGGGCGAGGGCGTCGACGAGGTTGAGGCGGACGCCGCACCGCGCCGGTGGCGTCCGCGGCTTCGCCGCCCTACCGAAGCGGCCGCGCCGAGGCCCGCCCTCGCCAACCCCTTCCTGCTGCTCGCCGCCGCTCTGCTGGTCGCCGGCGCCGTGCTCGGCTCCTGGCTCGCCCTCGGTGGCGGCTGGCTCCTCGCCTACGCCTCGCGCCGGCTGTCCCGTACTGAGGCGAAGTGGGCGGTCGTCGGCCTGCCCGGGGCGGTCGTGGCGGGCGGACTCGTCTGGCTGTGGGGCCGGGTCAACGGGCGCTGGGGCGAGCCGATCCCGCAGGACGGGATGCGCGACGCGCTCGCCGGCACCTGGCCGTGGGTGGTGAAGGGGGCGGCCGTCGCATCCGCGCTCTATCTGGTGTGGCGGGCGCGGAGGCGCTAGGGCGCGCCTACTTCGTGAGGTCGGCCCGCAGCTCGTCGAGGATCTTGCCGGCCGCGGTGTAGCCGATGCCCTGGATCCACAGCTGGTCGTCGACCTGGAAGACCGTGCCGTTCTTGACGGCCGGCAGGTTCCTCCACAGACCGCTGCCGAGGGTCTGCGTCCGCTTGGCCTTCTTCGGGTCGCCGTACGTGGAGTGGAAGATGACGTCCGCCGCCGCGAGGTCGATCTTCTCCGGGCTCACGTCGTACGAGAAGCCGTCCTTGGCCTCGTCGGTGATGGCGGGGCGGCCGAGGCCCACGTCGGCGAGGATCGTCGCGATGTAGTTCTGCTTGCCGTAGATGCGGATGTCCGCGCCCTCGACGAAGCGCACCACGTTGATCTCGGTGGCCGCGGCCTTCTCTTTGCCGCCGAGGGCCTCGGTGACCTTCTTCGCGTGGGCGGCGTACGCGGAGACGGCCTTCGCGGCCTCGTCCTTCTTGCCGAGCGCGTCTGCGTGCACCTGGAAGTTCTCCTTCCAGGGATGGCCGGTGCTCTCGGTCATGACGGTCGGAGCGATCGCCCTGAGCTTGTCGTACTTGTCGCCGTCGCGGACCTTGCTGGTGAGGATGAGGTCCGGCTTGAGCGCGGCGACGGCCTCCAGATTCGGCTGGGTGATCGCGCCGACGTCCTTGATCCCCGCGACCTGGTCCTTGGGCAGGTAGTTGAGGAAGCCCGACTCGACGTCGGCGTGCGCGGCGCCGACCGGCTTCACGCCCAGCGTGATCGCGGAGTCCAGCTCGGCGGTGTCGAGCACGACGACCCGCTGCGGCGCGTCGGGGACCTGGACGTCGCCCATGGCCGTCTTGACGGTGTGGGTTCCGCCTGCGCCCGGCGACGTGTCCTTGCTGTCCTTGCTGTCGTTGCCGGAGCCGCACGCGGTCAGGGCGAGCGCCCCCGCGAGGACGACGGAGCCGGCGGCGAGGGTGCGGCGGCGGAGGTTTCCGGTCATGGGTGACGGAGCCTTTCAGCGGGAGGTGGCAGGGGCGGGGACATCGGCGACGCGGGAGGGCGAGTACGGCGCGCCCGGCACGACCAGCGGCGACCCCGTCACCGGGTCCGGGACCACCACCGATTCGAGGCCGAAGACCTCGCGTACGAGATCCGCGGTGACTATCTCCTTCGGGTGGCCCTCCGCGACGATCCGGCCCGACTTCATGGCGACCAGGTGGTCGGCGTACCGCGAGGCCTGGTTGAGGTCGTGCAGCACGGCGACGACGGTGCGCCCGCGCGAGCCAGTAGGAGTCGGATGCGCCAACTGCCGTACGAGATCCAGCACTTCGACCTGGTGGGCGATGTCGAGATACGTCGTCGGCTCGTCCAGGAGCAGCAGATCCGTCTCCTGCGCGAGCGCCATCGCGATCCAGACGCGCTGCCGCTGCCCGCCGGACAGCTCGTCCACCGACCGCTCGGCGAGCGCATGGACGTCCGTACGCTCCATGGCGTCGGTGACCGCGCGCTCGTCCTCCTGCGACCACTGCTGCCACCAGTGCTGGTGGGGCTGGCGGCCGCGGGAGACGAGGTCGGCGACGGTGATCGCCTCGGGGGCGACGGGGGACTGCGGCAGCAGCCCGATCGACTGCGCGATCCTCTTCGTGGGGATCTTCGACAGCTCCTGGCCGTCCAGCAGCACGGCCCCGCCCCGGGGCTTCAGCAGTCGCCCGAGGGCGCGCAGGGTCGTCGACTTCCCGCAGGCGTTCGGGCCGACGATCACCGTCACCTGTCCGTCAGGGACGGCCAGGTCGAGCTCGTGCACGACTGTGTGGTCCTCGTAGGCGAGCGTCAGCTCGCGCGCGGTGAGCCTGCTCACGCCTTGCCTCCAGCGGTACGACTACGGACGATCAGCCAGATCAGATACGGGGCGCCGACGGCGGCCGTCAGCACGCCCACCGGCAGCTCGGTGGGCGCCAGGAGCTTTCGCGCAAGCAGGTCGGCGAGTACGACGATGACGGCGCCCATCAGCGCGGAGCAGAGCAGCGGGATCTGCGCGGTCCGGGTCATCCGGCGGGCGATCTGCGGAGCGAGCAGCGCCACGAAGTCGACAGGTCCGGCCGCGCCGGTCGCCACGGACGCCAGGACGACTCCGAGGACCACGAGCCCGAGCCGTACGCGCCCGAGCCGCACGCCGAGCGCGGTCGCCGTGTCGTCGTCCATGCTCACGGTCCGCTGCGCGCGGGCGGCCCACAGCACCGCGGGCCCGAGCACGAGCAGCGTCCAGCCGAGCGGGGCCGCCTCCTCCCAGCCGCGGCCGTTGAGCGAGCCGGTCATCCAGATCTGGGCCTGCTGGGCGACGAGATAGTCGCCCTTGGTCATGAAGAGGGTGGTGACCGACCGGAGCGCGATCGCGAAGCCGATGCCGATGAGCACGAACCGGGTGGCGTGCAGCCCGCCGCGCCAGGCGAAGACGTACACGAGCGCGGCGGCGACGATGCCGCCCGCGACGGAGAGGTACGGCAGCACGGTGTACGAAGTGACCCCGAAGGTCATCGCCCCGACGGTGACGGCGCTCGCGCCCTGGCTGATCCCGATGATGTCGGGGCTGGCGAGGGGATTGCGCGCGACGGTCTGGATGAGCGCCCCCGCGACACCGAAGGCGGCGCCGACCAGGAGCCCGGTGACCATGCGGGGCAGCCGCAGGGTGCCGACGACGAGCTCGTCGGGCGAGTCCTGCCCGGCGAGGACCTTCAGCACCTCCCCGGGCGCGACGAAGCTCTCGCCGACGCAGAGGTACGCGACGCAGACGGCGGCCAGCACGACGCCGAGGATCCCGGCGCCGACGGCGGCCCGCCGATGCACGAGGAAGCTTCCCCTCCCGGCCCGTACGAGACCGTACCCGGCGGGCCGGACGGTCACGGTCTCACCGCTCATGCGGCTCTCCTGACCGGGCGCGGGCCCTTGCTGGGGCGCTGCCCCAGACCCCGCGCCTCAATCTCCCCCAGACTTTGTCCGGGGGGACCCCCACGGGGGCTGGATTGTGCCCGGTGAGGCTGATGAGCCCGCCCGGCGATTGAGGACACGGCCGAAGGCCGTACGGGGTCCGGGGCGGAGTCCCGGTTCGGGAAGGGGCAGGCAGGGGAACCGCTCCGCGCAGCGGAACCCGCACCTCCGCACCGGCGCCCCGGCCCCCGCACTCACCGATCCTCATGCCGGAACCGCCTTCCGGCGGACCAGCGTGACCAGGAACGGCACCCCGATCAGCGCCGTCATCACGCCCGCCGGGATCTCGCTCGGCGGGAAGATCACCCGGCCGATCACATCCGACACCAGCAGCATCACCGGGCCGATGAGCGCCGCCATCGGCAGCATCCAGCGGTGGTCGCCGCCCACGATCGCGCGGGCGATGTGGGGGACCGCCAGGCCGATGAAGGCGATCGGGCCCGCGGCCGCCACGCCCGCGCCCGTCAGTACCGTCGCCCCCACGCCGCCCACGATCCGTACCGTCGCGACCTTCTGGCCCAGCCCCTTCGCCACGTCCTCGCCCAGCGCCAGCGCGTCCAGGCCGCGCGCGACCGACACCACCAGCACCGCGCCCACCAGCAGGAACGGCCAGATCTGGCCGACCACCTCAGCGTCGCGCCCGGCCACCGAGCCGACCTGCCAGAAGCGGAACTCATCCAGCGCCGCGGCCTTCGTCGTCAGCACCGCCATCGTCACCGACACCAGCAGTGCGTTGATCGCTGCGCCGCCCAGCGCCAGCTTCACCGGGGTCGCGCCGCCGCGGCCGCTCGACGCGATCGCGTACACCGCCACCGACGCGAAAGCCGCGCCGGCGAAGGCGAACCACACGTACCCCGTCAGAGTGTGGATCCCGGCGAAGGCGATGGCGAGCACCACACCCACCGAAGCGCCCTGGCTGATGCCGAGGATCCCGGGATCTGCGATCGGGTTGCGGGTGATGCCCTGCAGGACCGTGCCGGCGAGGGCCAGCGCCGCTCCGACCATCACGCCGATCAGCGTGCGCGGCACCCGCAACTGCCGTACGACTTCGGCGTCACCGTGCCCCCCGTGCAGCAGGGCGTCGAAGACGGCGGACGGCGCGATGGCGCGAGCTCCGACCGCGAGGCTGAGCAGCACCGCGAGCAGCAGGGCCACGACGGCTGCCGCCGTCCAGCCGATGCGGCGGACCACGAGCGCGCGTCTGGCTGACATGAAGACCAATCAGAAGAACAAGTAGAACAAGAAGGACAAAAAAGACCCACGGTTGGTAAGGGCTGGCTAAGTCTAAACGGCGGGTCTTAGAGCCCGGATGGGCACAATGGCCCCTATGGCTACGCACCCGCTCACCATCGGCTTCGACCTCGACATGACGCTCATCGACTCCCGGCCCGGCATCCACGCCGCCTACCGGGCGCTCGCCGCCGAGACCGGTGTCTGGATCGATGCCGATCTGGCTGTGACGAGGCTCGGGCCGCCCCTGGAGCAGGAGTTGGCGCACTGGTTCCCCGATGAGCGGGTCCAGGAGATGGGTGACCGGTACCGCGAGATCTATCCCACATACGCGATCGGGCCGGCCCTCGCCCTGCCCGGTGCCCGCGAGGCCGTGACCGCCGTACAGGAGCTCGGCGGCCGCGCGATCGTCGTCACCGCAAAGCACGAGCCGAACGCCAAGCTCCACCTGGCCCATCTCGGGATAGCCCCGGACGAGGTCATCGGCTGGCTGTGGGCGGAGGCCAAGGCGGAGGCCCTGCGTGAGCACGGCGCGAGTGTGTACGTCGGTGACCACACCGGAGACGTACGGGGCGCGCACACGGCCGAAGCACTCTCCGTCGCGGTGCCGACCGGGCCTTGCGACGCGGCCGAACTGCGCGCGGCCGGCGCGGACGTGATCATTGACGACCTGACCGCGTTCCCCGCCTGGCTACGCGCCTACAGTGCGGATTTGGCCTGACGGCGCTGCGCCGCGATCGAGCGCAGTACGCCCGCCGCGGCGATCAGGAATCCGACGCCCATCAGCATGCACACCGCGTACGCGACTGACGGGAACGGCTCGGTCCCCAGGAACAGCGGGGCCACGGTGACCAGAGTGGCCACGGCGCCGACGATGAAGACGATCACGCCGACGCGCACCAGCCCGTCACCAGGGGCGGGAGGAGTAGCAGTCATTCGGCCAGGGTAGTTCCTTGCGCGTAGGAACCGTTCGGCGACGTCTTGTCACCAGCCCCGGGACCATTAGCCTTGGGGGTGGCGGGTCAGGCGACCCGCTGTAGTGCTATCCAGGACCGTTTTTCGGTGCCCAAGTTCCGGTGCCCCAGCGCCCCAACGAGTACGAGGACGAGGACAGACGTGCCTACCGGCAAGGTCAAATGGTTCAACAGCGAGAAGGGCTTCGGCTTTCTCTCCCGAGACGACGGCGGCGACGTCTTCGTTCACTCGTCGGTGCTCCCCGAAGGGGTCGAGTCGCTAAAGCCCGGCCAGCGCGTCGAGTTCGGCGTGGTAGCGGGCCAGCGCGGTGACCAGGCGCTTTCGGTGACGGTTCTCGACCCGACACCCTCGGTGGCGGCGGCCCAGCGGCGTAAGCCGGACGAGCTGGCGTCCATCGTGCAGGACCTGACGACCCTGCTTGAGAACATCACGCCGATGCTGGAGCGCGGCCGGTACCCCGACAAGGTGCAGGGCAAGAAGATCGCGGGCCTGCTGCGGGCGGTGGCGGACCAGCTGGACGTCTAGCAGCTAACCGAAACTGAGCGCATCGCGGCCGAGGGGCGGTACGAGCCCCTCGGCCGCGGCGCGGCTCAGCAGTCCCCTTACCGCCGCAAGCCCGTCATCGCCGAGGTCCGCGGTGAACTCATTGACGTAGAGCCCGATGTGCTGGTCGGCCACGGCCGGGTCCATTTCCTGGGCGTGCTCGAGTACGTACGGACGGGAGGCCTCCGGGTCGTCCCACGCCATGCGCACCGACGTGCGAGCGGATTCGGCCAGCAGCTTGAGCGTCTCGGAGCCCAGCGACCGCTTCGCGATGATCGCGCCGAGCGGGATCGGGAGCCCGGTCGTCGACTCCCAGTGCTCGCCCATGTCGGCGAGGCAGTGCAGCCCGTACTGCTGATAGGTGAACCGCGCCTCGTGGATGACGAGTCCGGCGTCGACCTTGCCGTCCCGCACGGCCGGCATGATCTCGTGGAACGGCATCACGACGACCTCGCCGACACCACCCGCGACGACGTCCGCGGCCCAGAGCCGGAACAGCAGATACGCCGTCGAGCGCTCACTCGGCACGGCGACGGTCTGCCCAGTGAGATCAGCTCCTGGCTCCTTCGTCAGTACGAGCGGACCGCAGCCGCGGCCGAGCGCGCCGCCGCAGGGCAGCAGCGTGTACTCGTCGAGGACCCAGGGCAGTACGGCGTACGACACCTTCAGCACATCGAACTCGCCGCGTTCCGCCATGCCGTTGGTGATGTCGATGTCCGCGAACGTCACATCGATGGCGGGCGCGCCGGGCACCCGGCCGTGCGCCCACGCGTCGAAGACGAAGGTGTCGTTCGGGCAGGGCGAGTACGCGATCTGCAAGGCGTCACTCATGGGTCGGCTCCTCATTGAGGACGGGGGCGAGCTGCTGGAAGGCGTACCGCAGCGAGTCCAGCGCCTGGCCGATACGCCAGGCGGCACGGTCGCGCGGGCCGACGGGGTTGGAGATCGCGCGGATCTCGACGACCGGCACGGCATGCGCGGCAGCGGCCTCCGCGACGCCGAAGCCTTCCATAGCCTCGGCGGCGGCGCGCGGATGACGGTGAGTCAGCTCGGCGGCGCGGGCGGCGGTGCCGGTGACGGTGGAGACGGTGAGGACGGGCGCGTGTACGGCGTCGAGGGTCTTGGCGATGCGGGCGGCGAGCTCGGCGGGCGGGAGGTGCGCGGAGCGGCCGAAGCCGAGTTCGTCGACGGGGAGATAGCCGTCGGGCGTCTCGGCGCCGAGGTCGGCGGCGATGATCGCGTCGGCGACGACGAGGGCGCCGACGGCGGCGTGGGCCGGGAAGCCACCGCCGATCCCGGCGGAGACGACGAGGTCGTACGCACCGGTGGCGAGGGCGGTTGCGGTGCCCGCGGCGGCGGCCGCGGGTCCTACGCCGGCGATGAGCACATCGACGCCGGCGTGGCGGGAGAGCGGGTACCCGCCGGGCAGCTGCCGGGCATCACGTACGGGACCGGTGAGCCCCGCGGCGACAGAGTCGGCCTCCGCCGCCACTGCGGTCACCACCAGTACGCGCACGGCACGACCCTCCGGGTCAGGAGGCCTTCTCGAACTGGAAGTGCCAGATGCCGATGACCTTCTTGCCCTTGGTCTCCATGATGCTCACCGCGGTCTTGCTGGTGGGCTCGCCGGTCTGCGAGGAGAAGAAGGCGTTGCCGGGGATGGTCCGGTACGAGTTCTTGTACGGCTCCTGCTCGACGGGCTGGCCACCGAAGAGCAGGGTCCAGCCGTTGTCCGCGATCTCCGGGTCGACGCCCATGCGGACCTTGTCGTCGAAAGCGACCTTGACGGTCTTCGCGGGCTTCTGGGTCAGGCAGCGCTGGAGCAGCGATTCCTTGATCGGCTTGCCGTCGTTGTAGCAGGCCGCCTCGGTGTGGACCGATTCCGTCCCGACCGTCACGGTCGCGAGCGGGGTCGGCTTGTCGCAGGCGGAAAGGACGAGGAGCCCGGCGGAGACGGCGCCGAGAGCGGCAGCGGCCCGGCGGCGCTTGCCCGGGAAGAACGCAACGGTCATGGCGCGAAGGCTATCGGTCGCACCGGCTCCCGCCACGCGGGGGTCACCGTCCCGCGCGTCACGCCGGGGCGGGCCTTCCCGGCGTGCGGGTCTGTCCGCAATCGCCGGGCGGGCTTGATCTGCTGCCCGTCCGGCGGAAATCCAAGGCGAAGACCCGGCGACCCGCCCTAGGCGATCCGCGGGCGCGGGTGGGTGCCGTGGCGGGCCGCCACCAGCAGGCCGCGGATCGTCGTCAGGAATCCCAGTGCCACGATTCCCGCCGCCACCGACATGCCCAGCGTGCCGTTCAGCGGCAGTGCGATGCCGATCGCGCCACCCGCCACCCAGGCCATCTGGAGCAGCGTCTCCGAGCGCGCGAACGCCGACGTGCGGACCTCTTCCGGGACGTCCCGCTGGATCAGCGCGTCCAGGGACAGCTTCCCCAGGGCCTGGCACAGGCCCGCCGTCGCACCCAGGACCGCCACCATGCCCGCGCCGAAGAACGCCGCCGTCGTGATCGCCGCGGTCAGCACCACCGCCTGCACCGTCGCGATGATCACCTCCGGGCCACGGGCCTTCAGCCACGCCCCCACCGTCGTGCCGAGCGCGTTGCCCACGCCCGCCGCGACGCCCACTATCCCCAGCGAGACCGCCGCACTCTGCCCTGCCAGCGGATGCTCCCGCAGCAGGAAGGCCAGGAAGAAGATCAGGAACCCGGACAGTGCACGCAGCGCCGCGTTCGCCTGCAGCCCGTGCAGTACGGACGGCCCGACCGTACGCAAACTGGGCTTCTTCTCTCCGTGCGTGAGCATGTGTGCCTTGCGCTCGCCCTTCGCCGAGTCGACTTTGTGCGGCATCGTGAACGCCCAGTACCCGCCGAGGATGAACAGCACGCACGCCCCGTACAGCGGCCACTGAGGCCCGATCTGCTGCAGCCCGATCCCGATCGGCGCCGCGATGCCCGTCGCCAGCAGCCCCGCCAGCGTCACCCGCGAGTTCGCCTTGACCAGCGAGAAGCCCGGCGGCAGCAGCCGCGGCACGACCGCGCTGCGCACCACTCCGTACGCCTTCGACGCGACGAGCACGCCCAGCGCCGCCGGGTACAGCTCGAGCCCGCCCGTCGCCACCGCGCCCGACATCGTCAGCGCGAGCAGCGCGCGGGTGAGCATCGCGCCCGCCATGGCCGCTCGGCGGCCGTGCGGGATGCGGTCCAGAAGCGGGCCGATGACCGGGGCCAGCAGAATGAAGGGCGCCATCGTGACGGCGAGATAGAGCGCGACCCGGCCGCGCGCCTCGTCCGTCGGCACGGAGAAGAAAACCGTCGACGCGAGCGCGACGGTGATCATGACATCGCCCGCGCCGTTCACCGCGTGGAGCTCGATCAGTTTGCCCAGGCCCGACTCGCCCGCGCCGTGCGCATGCGTCGCCTTGCGGATGCCGCGAGCCGTGCCGGTGAACGGAAGATGCAGGGCACGGCCGACCGCCCGGCCTGCTCTTCCGAGCCGGCCGGTTCCCTCTGACGACCTCACGGCTGTCACCCCGTCATAGTGCCCCAAGCCCCGCCGAGCCGAACCGAGGTGCCGGGTTGTTCGCCCCTTGTTGGGGCGGGCAGGTGGGCGGGGAGCGACAGAGGGGGTAGCGTGCGTAGCGCGCCACCGGCGGTTGTTCTCGGCCGCGCGCCTTCTCGGCATCCCGCAGAATGGATGACGGTAGGTGTGCCCGAGACAGGTTGGTCTGGGCGCGGACGTCGATGCGGCCCTCTGGTCCGCTCCGCCTGCGGCCCGTACCTCGTGAATCGGCCGGCGCACCCGTGAGACGGCGTAGGAGAGAAGCGAGACCTGTGAGTGCTGCGACGCGAAGCCGTACCCCTGACCGCCTGTGCGCCGAGGCGGTAGACCTCGCCCGGTCGGCGGCCGAGGAGGCCGCGGCCCCGGGAGTGGTCGGCGACCATGTGTCCCTCGTCGCGGAGGGAGACCGCGTCGTCACGCACTTCTTCGAGTGCACGGAACTCGCCTACCGGGGCTGGCGCTGGGCGGTGACCGTTGCCCGGGCCTCCCGCGCCAAGGTCGTCACCCTCGACGAAACCGTCCTGCTGCCCGGACCCGACGCGCTGCTCGCGCCCGAGTGGGTGCCGTGGAGCGAGCGGCTGCGGCCCGGTGACCTGGGCCCTGGCGATCTGCTGCCCACCGAGGCGGAGGATCTGCGTCTGGAGCCCGGCTTCACGGGCGAGGACGCGCCCCCGCCGAATTCCGTGGTGGCCGAGTCCGTGCCGTCGCACGACCTCGCCGAGCGCGTCGAGGCGGAGGACGCCGAGCTCACCGACCGCAGGCCCGTCGACGCCACCGTCGGCAACGGCCGCGGCGCGATCGCGGCGCTCGCCGAGGAGCTCGGCATGCGCCGGGCCAGGGTCCTGTCCCGGTACGGGCTGCATATCGCGGCCGACCGCTGGGAGGAGTCCCACGGCGCGAAGACCCCGATGGCACAGGCGGCCCCCGCGGCCTGTGTGACCTGCGGTTTCCTGGTCCCGATGGCAGGCTCGCTGCGGCAGGCCTTCGGCGTCTGCGCGAACGAGTTCTCCCCGGCCGACGGGCACGTCGTGTCCCTGACGTACGGCTGCGGAGGCCACTCCGAGGCGGCCGTGATGCCGAAGCCGCCCACGCCCCCGCCGCCGGTGTTCGACTCGATGGGCGCGGACGAGTTCCCGCTGCACCCGGTCCGCGACGGCGGCTCGGTCTCCCCGGAGCCGGACGGCACCGAGGATCTCGGTCACTCCTAGGTCTTCTCTGCTCTCAGATCTGTTCTGAGTTCTCAGATCCGTTCTGAGATCTGTTCCCAAAGCCGGACGGGCTTGAATTCAAGCCCGTCCGGCGTTTGAGGCACAGGTCCTGCCAACGTCCCCCGGCCCGCGTTCACCACGACCCCCCGCACAGGGGTACCTTCGGCCGCACAGGTACATACGCGGGTCAACCGGAGAGAGCGGAGTCACAGCGTGAGCGTCAGGACGACCGAGTGGGCCGACCCGTTCGGGACGGCGCGGCTGCGGCGCGGGGTGCTCGACGCGTGGGGGGCCAGTCCCGCCCGCTTCCGGGAGGACGCCAACGCCGAGGAGGACCTGGCGCTCGGCGGCTACCGGGACCGCCTCGTCGTGGAGCTGGCGCAGAACGCCGCCGACGCCGCCGCGCGGGCGGGCGTACCGGGCGGGCTTCGGCTGACCCTGCGGCCGGCCACGGGCGATCAGCCGGCCGTACTCGCCGCAGCGAACACCGGCGCCCCCCTGGACGCGACCGGCGTCGAATCCCTGAGCACCCTGCGCGCTTCGGCCAAGCGCGAGGGCCACGAGTCCGCCGTCGGCCGCTTCGGCGTCGGCTTCGCGGCCGTACTCGCGGTGAGCGACGAGCCCGCCGTCGTCGGCCGGCACGGCGGTGTGCGCTGGTCGCTCGCCGAGGCCAGGGAGCTGACCCAGCGGGCCGCCCAGGCAAGCCCGGGACTCGGCGACGAACTGCGCCGCCGCGACGGGCACGTACCGCTGCTGCGGCTGCCGCTGCCCGCCGAGGGCACGGCTCCCGAGGGGTACGACACCGTGGTCGTCCTGCCGCTGCGGGACGGCGCCGCGGTCGACCTGGTGGAACGGCTGCTCGCCGGGGTCGACGACGCGCTGCTGCTCACGCTGCCCGGGCTCGCCGAGATCGTGATCGAAACCCCGTCCGGCGTACGGGAGTTGAGGCGCTCCGTGCACGGGGCGTACGTACACATCGAGGACAGCACGCAGGGCGACCGGCGCTGGCGGGTCGTCAGCCACGGCGGCTCCCTGGAGCCCGCGCTGCTCGCCGACCGGCCCGTCGAGGAGCGGCTGCGGCCGTACTGGACCGTCACCTGGGCCGTGCCCGTGGACAACGAGGGCGCGCCCGCCCGGCCGCGTACCGCCCCGGTGGTGCACGCGCCGACGCCCACCGACGAACCCCTCGGCGTGCCCGCGCTGTTGATCGCCTCGCTGCCGCTGGACCCCACCCGTCGGCATCCCGCGCCCGGGCCGCTCACCGACTTCCTGGTGCGGCGGGCGGCGGACGCGTACGCCGAACTGCTCGGCAACTGGCAGCCGGTGAGCGTCGGCACCATCGACCTCGTGCCGGGGCCGCTCGGCAAGGGCGAGCTGGACGGCGCGCTTCGGGCGGCGATCCTGGGGCTGCTGCCGCGCACGGCGTTCCTGGAGGCGGCCGCGCCGCGCGATGCGTCCGGCGAGGACACCGGTCTGCCCGACCGCGAGATCTCCGCCGGACTGCGGCCGATCGAGGCGGAGGTCCTGGAGGGCGCGGGCGCGGAAACCGTACAGGTGCTGGCCGAGGTGATGCCGAGCCTGCTGCCCGCGGGACTCGAGCGCCGGGTCGAGCTGCGTACGCTCGGCGTCGCGCGGGTGCCGCTGACCGAGGCGATCGACCGGCTGGCGGGTCTTGAGCGCGAGCCCCGCTGGTGGCAGCGGCTGTACGACAGCCTCGCCGGGGTCGACCCCGACCGGCTGTCCGGGCTTCCCGTCCCGCTCGCGGACGGCCGTACCACGATCGGGCCGCGCCAGACGCTGCTGCCGCTTGCCGAGACTCCGCCGCAGCTGGCCCGCCTCGGCCTGAAGGTCGTCCACCCCGACGCGGCGCACCCTTTGCTCGAGAAGCTGGGCGCGCTGCCCGCGACGCCGCGCGCCGTGCTGACGACGCCGCAGGTGCGGATGGCGGTCGCGGGCTCGCTGGACGCGGGCGAGGTTTGGTACGACGGAGTCGGGGACGGTGCCGCGCTGGACGCGGACGAGCTCGCGGAGACGGTCCTTACGCTGGTACGGGACGCGGGCATCGAGCCCGGCGACGAGCCGTGGCTGGGCGCGCTTGCGCTGCCCGACGAGGACGGCGAACTCGCGCCGGCAGGTGAACTGGTCCTCCCCGGCAGCCCGTTCGCCTCCGTGATGCGCGCGGACGAACTGGCGCTGTGCGACGCCGAACTGGCCGAGCGGTGGGGTGAGCAGCCGCTCGCCGCGTGCGGTGTGCTGGCGAACTTCGCGCTCGTACGGGCCACGGACGTCGTTCTCGACCCCGACGAACTGGAGCCCCGCGACGGGGACTTCGCCGAGCCCGACGACCCGGGTCTGCTGGACGCGGTCGACGTCTGGTGCGAGGACGTGCTCGACCGGCTGCCGGACACGCCGGTGCCGCCGGTCGCCACGGAGCTCGTCGCGGTCCGCGACCTGGACCTGGTGGACGACGACTGCTGGCCGCAGGCGCTGGCCCTGCTGGCGCAGCCGCCGCTGCGGGACGCGCTGACCCAGTCCGTACGGATCCTGCTGCCGGACGGTACGACGGAGACGGTGCGCCCGTACACGGCGTGGTGGCTGCGGGACCATCCGGTCCTGGACGGCCGACGCCCGGCGGGCCTGCGGGCGGCGGGCGGCGACCCGCTGCTGGCCGGGCTTTACGAGGCCGTGGACGCGACGGGCTTCGACGACACGCAGGTGCTGCGGGCGCTGGGTGTACGTACCTCGGTCACCGCTCTCCTCGACGAGCCGGGCGGCGCGGCGGAGCTGCTCGGCCGCCTCGCGGACCCGGACCGCCCGGTGCGCCCGGCCCAACTCCACGCGCTGTACACGGCCCTGGCCGACCTCGACCCGGAACAGGTCACGCTCCCGGACGAGCTGCGCGTGGTCGTGGACGGCAAGGTCCGCGTGGTCGACGCGGCGGACGCGGTGGTCGCGGACGCGCCGGACCTGCTCCCGCTGACGACGGGCATGCCGCTGCTTCCGGTGAGCCCCGCGCGGGCGGCGGAACTGGCGGAACTGTTCCAGGTCCGCCGCCTGAGCGAGACGGTCCCGGCGGAGGTGACGACACAGGGCGAGGAGCACGAGGTCCCCGAATCGGTTCACGTCCTGCTCGGCCCGGCGACGCCGGCGACGTACGTCGAACACGAGGAACTGATCGCCGGCGGCACGGAACTGGAGTGGCGCCGCACCCCGGACGGCGTGATCCACGCGTCGACGGTGGAGGGCGTGGCGGCGGGCCTGGCCTGGTCGGCGGGCCAGTGGCCACGCCGCTTCGAGGTGGCGGCGCTGCTGGAGGACCCGTCGCGCACGGATGAACTGGCTACGGCACGCTGGTTCGACGCGATGTCGTAGCGGGGTCGCTGTGAGCGGCGCGGAAGGCCGGCCGCGCGGTCGTCCGGGACAGGTGCCCGTAGGATCTCCTGATCATGGGAGCGAGCGCAGGAAACGAGATGATCGCTGTCCCGCCGGGGCAGGTAACGCTGTCGGACCGGCGGACGCAGCGCAACTGGTCGGTCGAGCTTGCGCCCTACCAGCTCGCGGCGTTCCCGGTCACCCAGGCGCTGTACGCACAGATCACCGGCCGGCGGCCAAGCACCGCCCATGGGGACCAGTTGCCCGTCGAGGGCGTTTCCTGGTGGGACGCGGTCCGGTTCTGCAACGACCTGTCCCAACGCGACGGCTTCGCGCCCGCCTACCACCTCCATGCCAACGGCGAAGGCATCGAGTGGGACGCATCCGCCGACGGGTACCGGCTGCCGACCGAAGCCGAGTGGGAGCACGCCTGCCGCGCCGGGACGACCGGACCGCGCTACGGGCCGCTCGACGAGATCGCTTGGTACCGCGGCAACTCGCACGAGCGAATCCACGACGTGGGCGGCAAGCAGCCCAACCCGTGGGGCCTTTACGACATGCTCGGCAACGTCTGGGACTGGTGCTGGGACATCTACGACGCCGAGGTCTACGGCACTTACCGGGTGCTACGTGGCGGTGGCTGGTTCGACGAGCACTGGAGCTGCCGGGCCTCCGCGCGGCGCCGCAGCCACCCGAGCTTCCAGGTCGACGACGTAGGGTTCCGCATCGCGCGTTCCATCGTGCGCTGATCCGCGTCAGGCCACCCGGAGCCGCCTGATGGTCTCTCGAAGGCGGTGTCGTGCCGCATCCGGACGTTCGACGTAGTCAGCGGCCGTCGACGACGAGTCAGGTCGCGGTCTGCTCCTCGTGGACGCCTTGGCCATTCGCTGGGGTGCGACGCCCCGCGTCCCCATCGGCAAGACCGTGTGAGCGGTGGTGGCGATGGCTTCCTGGGCTCCCCTTCATGGTGGCGGTGCGGTGGGCGCGTTCGATGGCTTGGCCCCAGTAGGTCCCGGCGACCATGAGCACTGCGCCGAGGGCGGCGAGGACGGTGAGCCGCTCGCCGCCGAGGCCGATGCCGATCACGACGGCCCAGACGGGTTCGGTGCCGAGGAGAAGGCTGGCCCGACTGGCAGAGGTGCGTTGTACTGCCCAGGTCTGGGCGAGGAAGGCGAACACGCTGCAGAACAGGGCGAGGTAGACCAGCTGGGTCCACGTCATGGCATCGGCGTGCATCAGGACCGGGAGACGGCCGGCGGCCGGCAACACGAACAGCGCCGAACCGACGACGGTCTGCACGGCTGTCAGGTGCAGCGGACGCAGGTCGCGGCCTGTGGTGAGCCGTCCGACGAGCACCACGTGCACCGCCCGCACCGCTGCGGCGGCGAGCATCAGCAGCTCGCCGGCTCCGGGAGTGCGGAGGCCGCTGCCGGACATGAGGAGTCCGACAGCCAGTACGCACACGCCTGTGGCGGCGAAGAACCGTGGCGGCAGTCCGCCTCGGCGGCCCGTACGGTCCAGCAGCGGGGTGAGCACAATGGTCAGGCTGATGATCAGACCGGCGTTGGCCGCACTCGTGTGCGCAACGCCGTATGTCTCCAACACCAGGACGGCCGCCTGCGTGACCCCCAGCAGCGATCCGAACCTGATCTCGTCACGGGTGTAGTGGCGGGGCCCCCGACGGGCGGCGACGAGGGCGACACAGGCAAGGGCGGAGATCACGTACCGCGCGAACAGGATCGCCAGGACCGGGATGGCTACGGTGGCTGTCTTCGCCGACAGATAGCTGGAACCCCAGACGATGGCGACGAGCAGCAGTATCAGGTCGGTACGGCGGGAATCGGGCATGGCCTCTACGCTGCGCGGTGCGGACACTGAAGCCAAGAACGAGTTCCTCAAGTAAATCTTTAGCATCTCTACACTGACGACATGGATGAGCGACAGTTGCGGGTTCTGCGTGAACTCGGCGAGCTGGGAAGTGTCACCGCGGTCGCCGAGGCGCTGTTGGTGACGCCCTCGGCGATCTCCCAGCAGCTACGGCTGCTGCAACGTTCGATGCCCGTCCCGTTGACCGAGCGCGATGGACGACGACTGGTACTTACCGCTGCCGGGCAAGCCCTGGCCGGCGCGGCGATCGAAGTGGAGACCGCCCTGGCCCGAGCGCGGCGCACCGTTGACGCGTTCGTCGACGAACCGGATGGCAGTGTGTCGGTGGCGGCATTCCACAGTGCGGCCGCGGCGTTCCTGCCGCTCCTGCTACGCGGCCTCGCCGGGCCGGGGTGCCCGCAGCTCACTCTCGCCGACGAGGACGTCGCACAGGAAGACTTCCCGCCGCTGACCCGGGAGTACGACCTGGTCCTGGCTCACCGCCTCGACCACGCTCCGCCATGGCCCCAGACGGTGGCCGTCACAGCGTTGCTGCACGAACCGCTCGACGTCGCCATGCCGGAGGATCACCCGCTGGCCGGTAAGCGGCGCCTCACTCCTCGCGACGTCGCCGACCAGCCCTGGATCACCGTCCATGACGGCTTTCCGCTGATGGCCACCATCGAGGCCCTCGCTGCCGCCGCGAACCGCCGACTCGACATCCGTCACCGCATCAACGAATTCGCAGTGGTCGCCGAGGTCGTCGCTGCCGGTGGGGGACTCGCCCTGATGCCACGCTGGACCGCGCGTCCTCACCCCGCGGTGGTCCTCAGGCCGCTCAGCGGCGTACATGCTCGACGTCATGTCGACGTGCTCCATCGCCCCGAGCGCACCGCGCGAAGAGCTGTCCGGACTGTCCTCACCCAGCTGCGGCGCGATGCCGCAACGATTCGGGGTGGGGAGAGAGACGCAGCCCCCGCCCGCTGAGGACGCCGGCTAAGCCGGGTACTTCCTGTCCACCACCCGCCACGCCACCTCCAGCAGCACCGCCCCCGTCGCCGCGATCCCCACCGCCCCCCACGGCATCGTCGTCCCCACCAGCTTCAGCGCGAAGAAGTCCTGCAGCCACGGCACGATCAGCACGATCAGGAAGCACGCCCCCATCGCCGCCACCAGGCACACCCGCCACCATGTGTACGGGCGGGCGATGATCGCCAGGACCCACATCGAGACCAGGAACAGCGTCAGTGTCGCCGCGCTCGTTTCCGCGTCCAGCGCGCCCGGGCCGCTGTAGTGCGAGCGGGCCAGCAGATACGTGGAAAAGGTGGCCGCCGCCGCGATCACGCCCGCCGGGATCGCGTACCGCATCACCCTGCGTACGAAGTGCGGCTTCGCGCGCTCCTTGTTCGGGGCCAGCGCCAGGAAGAACGCCGGTACGCCGATGGTCAGCGTCGACAGCAGTGTCAAGTGCCGTGGCAGGAAGGGGTATTCGACCTGGCTGCAGACCACCAGGATCGCCAGCAGCACGGAGTACACCGTCTTGGTCAGGAAGAGCGTGGCGACTCGGGTGATGTTGCCGATGACCCGGCGCCCCTCCGCCACCACCGAAGGCAGCGTCGCGAAGCTGTTGTTGAGCAGCACGATCTGGGCCACCGCGCGCGTCGCCTCCGAGCCCGAGCCCATCGAGACGCCGATGTCCGCGTCCTTCAGGGCCAGGACGTCGTTGACGCCGTCGCCCGTCATCGCGACGGTGTGGCCGTGGGACTGCAGCGCGCCCACCATGTCGCGCTTCTGCCGCGGGGTGACCCGGCCGAAGACCGAGCTGGAGTCCAGGGCCGTGGCCATCTCTGCCTGCTCCGTGGGGAGCCGGCGCGCGTCCACCGTGTTCTGTGCGCCCGGCAGACCGAGCTTTCCGGCCACCGCGCTCACCGACACCGCGTTGTCGCCGGAGATGACCTTCGCCGCGACGTTCTGGTCGGCGAAGTACCGCAGCGTGTCGGAGGCGTCGGGCCGCAGCCGCTGCTCGAGCACGACCAGCGCCGCCGACTCGGCCCCGGCCGCGACGGCCGGGGCGTCCAGTTCGCCCGCTGCCCGGGCGAGCAGCAGCACCCGCAGGCCCTGCTCGTTGAGCTGCTCGATCTCGGCCAGGGCCGGATCGCCCGTCGACAGCAGCACATCGGGCGCGCCCAGCAGCCATGTGGAGCTCTCGCCGTTGCCTTCGCTGAAGCTGGCGCCGCTGTACTTGCGCGCCGACGAGAAGGGCAGCGACTCGGTGCAGCGCCAGTCCTCGCTGTCCGGATACGCGTTGATGATCGCCTGGAGGGAGGCGTTGGGCCGGGGGTCGGACTCGCCGAGCGCGCCCAGGACCTTACGTATGTACGTCTCGTCCGAGTCGCCCAGCGGCCGCAGCTCGGTGACGTCCATGCCGCCTTCCGTCAGCGTGCCCGTCTTGTCGAGGCAGACGACGTCGACCCGCGCGAGCCCCTCGATCGCGGGCAGTTCCTGCACCAGGCACTGCTTGCGGCCGAGCCGGATGACGCCGATCGCGAAGGCGACCGACGTCAGCAGCACAAGCCCCTCGGGGATCATCGGCACGATGCCGCCGACGGTCCTGGCCACCGAGTCCTTGAAGTCGTTCTCCTTGACGACCAGCTGGCTGATGACGAGCCCGATCGCGGTCGGGACCATCATCCAGGTCACGTACTTGAGGATCGTCGAGATGCCGCTGCGCAGCTCGGAGTGGACGAGCGTGAACCGGGACGCCTCCTCCGCGAGCTGTGCCGCGTACGCCTCGCGCCCCACCTTCGTCGCCGTGAACGCCCCGCCGCCCGCGACCACGAAGCTCCCCGACATCACCTTCTCGCCCGGCTGTTTGACGACCGGGTCGGCCTCACCCGTCAGCAGCGACTCGTCGATCTCCAGGCTGTCCGCCTCCGACACCTCGCCGTCCACGACGACCTTGTCGCCGGGCCCGAGTTCGACGAGATCGCCGAGGACGATCTCGGAGGTGGAGACTTCCGCGGCCACGCCGTCGCGTCGCACCGTCGGTCTGGCCTCGCCGATGACCGCGAGCCCGTCCAGCGTCTTCTTGGCGCGCAGCTCCTGGATGATGCCGATGCCGGTGTTGGCGATGATCACAAAGCCGAAGAGGCTGTCCTGGATCGGCGCGACGAAGAACATGATCACCCACAGCACGCCGATGATGGCGTTGAAGCGGGTGAACACATTGCCGCGGATGATGTCGGTCGTGGAGCGCGAGGAGCGGACGGGTACGTCGTTGACCTCGCCCCGCGCGACCCGCTCGGCGACCTCCGCGGCCGTCAGCCCGGAAGAGCGCCGCACAACCGCTGATGGGGGTGGCTTCATCGGGTGTACGGGGTCGAGTTCGGCTCCCGCGTCGATGACGGGTTGGCCCGGCTCGGGGCCGTTCGTGTCGATCCTCGCCCGCTGCGTCATGGTTTCGACGGTACGGGCGGAAGGACCGGTTCACCCGCCGAGTGCGCCGAAGTCAGACCCGGGTAGGACGCGAATGGTCCCCTGGCACTACAAGCGCCGTAGGGTCACCCGCCTTCGTCACTTGCCTTCCTCGGTTGCGGAAGCCGCACCGTCATCCGCTGCCTCGGCCGCCTCTGCTGCCTCGGCCGCCTCTGCTGCCTTGGCCGCCTCCGCCGCCTCTGCGGCCTGTGAGCGCTTGAGTGCCGCCTCCCGCCCCCGCACGTACCAGATGCCGATCAGCCCGAGACCGGCGCCGGCCAGGCATGTCCACACCCACCACATGAGGTCGCGCTCGTCGAACCAGCTGTAGAAGGGGATCTGTACGAGGAAGAGGACGAACCAGAGGATCGTGCCGCCGATGATGGTGGCGACGACGGGCCCCTCCAGGGGCTCGGGTGCCTCGTGCTTGGGGGTCCACTTCGCCATGCGCACAGTGTAGGCGGCACCCGACCAGTGGTTCGGGGGACGGTCGGCCAACGATCTACGCGCGGAGATAGCGATCTTTGCCATCTGTATTCATACTGAAACGGTTTGCCATTGGCCTGAATTATTCGTGCAAACATCCAAGCGCCCCTCGCCCCGGTACGACTGAGGTTCCGCATGTCCCCCATGGCTACCGTCTCGGTCGGCGGCGCCCCGCAGCCGCCGACCCCCGGTCAGCAGCCGCAGAACCACCTGGACCGCTTCTTCAGGATCTCGGAGCGCGGTTCCACGGTCGCCCGCGAGGTACGCGGCGGATTCGCCACCTTCTTCGCGATGGCCTACATCATCGTGCTGAACCCGATCATCCTCGGCAGCGCGAAGGACATGTACGGGCACCAGCTCGACGGCGGCCAGCTGGTCACCGCCACCGTGCTCACGGCGGCCTTCTCCACGCTGCTCATGGGCGTCATCGGCAATGTCCCGATCGCTCTCGCGGCCGGCCTCGGTGTGAACACCGTCGTCGCCCTCCAGCTCGCGCCCCGGATGTCCTGGCCGGACGCGATGGGCATGGTCGTACTCGCCGGCTTCGTCGTGATGCTGCTGGTCGCCACCGGTCTGCGCGAGCGCGTGATGAACGCCGTGCCGCGCAGCCTGCGCAAGGGCATCGCGATCGGCATCGGCCTCTTCATCATGCTGATCGGCCTGGTGGATGCGGGTTTCGTCTCCCGTATCCCGGACGCCGCCATGACCACCGTCCCGCTCCAGCTGGGCGCGACCGGCCACCTGGACGGCTGGCCGGTCCTCGTCTTCGCCCTGGGGGCGCTGTTCACGCTCGCGCTGATCATCCGTAGGGTGCCGGGCGCGATCCTCATCTCGATCGTCGTGATGACGATCGTCGCGATGGTCATCAACGCGGTGGCGACGGTCCCGTCCTGGGGCCTGACCACGCCGAAGTGGCCCGGCAATCCGGTCGCGTCGCCGGACTTCGGACTGGTGGGCGAGGTCAGCCTGTTCGGCGGCTTCGGGAAGGTCGGCTATCTGACGGGCGTGCTGTTCGTCTTCACCGTGCTGCTGTCCTGCTTCTTCGACGCGATGGGCACGATCCTCGGCGTCGGTGACGAGGCCAGGCTGATGGACAAGGACGGCAACTTCCCCGGAATCAACAAGGTGCTGTTCATCGACGGGATCGCGGTCGCCTCGGGCGGCGCGACCTCGTCATCCGCCGCGACATGCTTCGTGGAGTCCACGGCGGGCGTCGGCGAGGGGGCCCGTACCGGCCTCGCGTCCGTCGTCACGGGTGCGCTGTTCTCGGTGGCGCTGTTCCTCACGCCGCTCGCCACGATGGTCCCGTCCCAGGCGGCGACGCCCGCGCTGCTGGCGGTGGGCTTCCTGATCCTGGCGGGGTCGGTACGGGACATCGACTGGGACGACTTCACCGTCGCCGTCCCGGCGTTCCTGGCGATGGTGATGATGCCGTTCACGTACTCCATCACCAACGGCATCGGCATCGGATTCATCGCCTTCAGCGTGCTGCGGCTGGCGGCCGGAAGGGGCCGCGAGGTGCCCGTCGCCATGTACGTGGTGTCTGCGGTCTTCGTCTTCTACTACGCGATGCCGGCGCTGGGCCTTACGTAAGGCGCTTCACGTACGCCCGTAGCCTCACGTACGCCCGTAGAACTTCTCCGTCTCGTCGACCGCCGCCTTGAAGCGTTCGTCGAAGTCGTCCCGGATGAGCGTCCGGACCACATAGTCCTGGACGCTCATTCCGCGTCTGGCGGCATGGTGCCTGAGACGGTCGAGCAGCTCACCGTCTATCCGGAGACTGAGCACTGTCGATCCCATGTCAGCCAGGGTTGCCGTACCGCCGTGGCCGGTGTGTCACTTTCCGGATCCGTCTCACTCATATGGGTGACACAGCTATCTCCTGGCCGACCGCGGTATCGACTGGTATTTAGGCAGGGTAATGAGTTATGCTAACGAACATGTCTGACCTGTCCCCCGGCAGCGACGCCGACGTCGCCGCCGTGAACGCTCTCCGCTCGGCCGTGATGCGGCTGGGCCGACGCCTGAAGCATCAGCGCGTCGACGAATCGCTGAGCCCCACCGAAATGTCGGTGCTCGGCACCCTCGCCCTCTGCGGCTCCGCCACCCCCGGCGAGCTGGCCCGCAAGGAACATGTCCAGCCGCCGTCCATGACCCGGATAGTGGCGTTGCTCGAGGCCAAGGGACTGGTCCGGCTCGAGCCGCACCCCGATGACCGCCGGCAGAAGGTGGTCAGTCCAACTGAGCGGGCGGAAGCCATGCTCGAGGAGAGCCGCCGCAAGCGGAACGCCTGGCTGGCCTCGCTCGCAGAGGGTCTGGACGAGGACGAATGGGCGAAGCTGCGCGCAGCCGCCCCCGTACTGGAGAAGCTCGCACACCTGTAACCAAGCACCTTTGAGGAGGCGAACCCTTTTGAGTACGGGACCCGGAGCAGACTCCGCACCCGCACCCGCCCCTACAACCATGTTCAGCTCGCTGAAGATCCGTAACTACCGGCTCTTCGCCACCGGGCAAGTGGTCTCCAACACCGGCACCTGGATGCAGCGCATCGCCCAGGACTGGCTGGTACTGACGCTGACCGGATCCGCGTCCGCCGTCGGCATCACCATCGCGCTGCAGTTCCTGCCCATGCTTCTGTTCGGCCTGTACGGCGGCGTGCTCGCGGACCGTCTGCCCAAGCGGCCGCTGTTGCTGGCCACCCAGGTCGCGATGGGCCTCACCGGCCTGGCGCTCGCCGTGCTCACGCTCAGCGGCCATGTCCAGGTGTGGCACGTCTACCTCACGGCCTTTCTGCTCGGCCTCGTCACGGTCGTCGACAACCCGGCGCGCCAGTCGTTCGTCGCCGAGATGGTCGGTCCCGAGCAGCTGGGCAACGCGGTCAGCCTCAACTCCGCCAACTTCCAGTCCGCGCGGCTGGTCGGCCCGGCCGTCGCCGGTGTGCTGATCACGGCCGTCGGCAGCGGCTATGCCTTCCTGCTGAACGGACTGTCCTTCCTCGCGCCCGTCGCGGGCCTGCTGCTGATGCGCAGCAGCGAGCTGCACAAGCTCCAGCGCGCACCGCGCTCCAAGGGGCAGCTGCGGGAAGGACTGAAGTACGTCGCGGGCCGGCCCGAGCTGATCTGGCCGATCGTCCTCGTCGGCTTCATCGGCACCTTCGGCTTCAACTTCCCGATCTGGCTCTCGGCCTTCGTGGACGACGTCTACCACTCCGGCGCGAGTACGTACGGCCTGCTCAACACCCTGATGGCGGCCGGCTCCCTGGCGGGCGCCCTGCTCGCCGCCCGGCGCGGCACCTCGCGACTGCGGGTGCTGGTGGGCGCGGCGGTGCTGTTCGGCGGCCTGGAGATCGTGACCGCGTTCGTGCCGCAGTTCTGGATCTTCGCGGTGCTGATGGTGCCGATCGGGATGTTCGGCCTGACGGTCAACGTCACGGCCAACTCCAGCATTCAGATGGCGACGGAACCGGCCATGCGGGGCCGCGTGATGAGCCTGTTCATGATGGTCTTCGTGGGCGGTACGCCACTGGGCGCGCCCCTCGTCGGCTGGATCACCGACACGTACGGACCGCGGATCGGCTTCGCGGCGGGTGGCACGGTGGCGCTGGTCGCGGCGATCGGAGTCGGCGTGATGCTCGCCCGTGTGGGCGGGCTGCGCCTCAAAATAGATCTGCGGCGGGGACGCAGGCATGTGGAGTTCGTCCCGAAGGCGAGCGACGAGCTCGCGACGGCGGCGTGAGCGGGCCGCCGGTCGGTAGGGGCCTGGCCCTGCGGTCTGTACGGGGTCGGGCCCCGCGGTCCGTACGGCTCTGGCCCCCGGTCCGTAGGACATGGTCCCACCCGTCCCGTACCGCCCCCGTTTGGGCCAGACTCGGATCATGAGACTTTTCGCTGCCGTACTGCCGCCGGCCCCGGCCATCGGTGAACTCGCCCTTGCCGTCGACCGGTTGAGGACCCTGCCCGGTGCGGACGCCCTGCGCTGGACCGGCCGGGACGGCTGGCACTTCACGCTCGCCTTCATGGGCGAGGTCGACGACGCCCTGCTCCCCGAGCTGCACGAGCGGCTCGGGCGGGCCGCCCACAGGACCGCGTCCTTCCGGCTGCGCCTCCACCGCGGCGGACGGTTCGGCCGGCGGGCGCTGTGGGTGGGCGTGGCGGGCGGCCTGGAGGAGATGCGCATGCTCGCGGAGCGCGCGGACGCGGCGGCCCGGCGGTCCGGGGTCGGCATGGAGGAGCACCGCCGGTACCACCCGCATCTCACGATCGCCCGCAGCCGCGACGACGCGGATCTGCGCCCGTACGTCGAGGCGCTCGACACTTTCGAGGGCACGCCCTGGGAAGTGGCCGAGCTCGCGCTCGTACGCAGCAACCTGCCGGTGAGCGGGGTACCTGGCGAGCAGCCGCGGTATGAGACGGTCGGGTCCTGGCCGCTCGAACGGGCGAGTTAACCTCATTGCGTGAACCCCAAGACCAGAAACCAGATCATGGCCGGCGTGCTCGTGCTGATTTTCGTGATCGTTGCCGTGGCGGCCGTGGTCGGTCAGTAACCCTGACCGCCCCACGGCCGTGTCCCGGGCCTGTCAGGCCCTACCAGGCGAAGGCCTCCGGCGAGGGTCCCGGCCCCGGGAAGATCTCGTCCAGCGCGGACAGCACCTCGTCGCTCAGCTTCAGTTCGACGGCGCGCAGCGCGGAGGCGAACTGGTCCGCCGTACGCGGCCCGACGATGGGCCCGGTGACCCCCGGCCGGGTGAGCAGCCAGGCCAGCGCGGTCTCGCCCGGCTCCAGGCCGTGCTTGTCGAGCAGGTCCTCGTACGCCTGGATCTGCGCACGGGTCTCGGCGTCGGCGAGGGCTTCCGCGGCCCGCCCGGAGGCACGCCGTCCGCCTTCGGTCTCCTTCTTGATCACTCCGCCGAGCAGCCCGCCCTGCAGCGGCGACCACGGAATCACGCCGAGGCCGTACTCCTGCGCGGCCGGGATGACCTCCATCTCGGCGCGGCGCTCGGCGAGGTTGTACAGACACTGCTCGCTGACCAGGCCGAACGAGCCGAGGCGGCGGGCGGTCTCGTTGGTCTGCGCGATCTTCCAGCCGGGGAAGTTGCTGGAGCCCGCGTAAAGGATCTTGCCCTGCTTGATGAGGACGTCGATCGCCTGCCAGATCTCCTCGACGGGCGTGTCCCGGTCGATGTGGTGGAACTGGTAGAGGTCGATGTAGTCGGTCCGCAGCCGCTTGAGACTGGCATCGACGGCGCGGCGGATGTTCAGTGCGGACAGCTTGTCGTGGTTGGGCCAGGCGTCGCCGTCGGCGGCCATGTTCGCGTACACCTTGGTGGCGAGCACGACCTTGTCGCGGCGGTCGCCGCCCTTGGCGAACCAGCTGCCGATGATCTCCTCGGTGCGGCCCTTGTTCTCGCCCCAGCCGTAGACATTGGCGGTGTCGAAGAAGTTGATCCCCGCGCCGAGCGCGGCGTCCATGA
This sequence comes from Streptomyces sp. NPDC019443, assembly GCF_044389785.1. Classification (NCBI taxonomy): domain Bacteria; kingdom Bacillati; phylum Actinomycetota; class Actinomycetes; order Kitasatosporales; family Streptomycetaceae; genus Streptomyces; species Streptomyces sp. NPDC019443. Next base: position 487,171 of record NZ_JBIRYJ010000004.1, on the reverse strand, counting down.
TGGTGTGGCTGTCGGCCTCTTCGGTGAGAGGCCCGAAGTTCATCGTCCCGAGGACGAGTCGGCTGACCTTGAGTCCGGTGCGTCCGAGCTGCGTGTACTTCATGAGTACCAAGCCAACGCCTTCGAGCGCGCTCGAGGCAAGGGCGGACGGGGGTCAGTCGCGGGGGAATTCACCGGTGGTGAGGGTGAGGCCGAGGGGCGTGCTGGTGAGGTCGAGGGGCTGCCCGAAGGCGACCTTCGTCTCGGTCGTGTAGTCCCCGTCCTTTGGTTGGGTGTGGAGGAGGCACTTACCGGTGTACGGGTCGACGATCAAGAAGACCGGGACTTCGGCGACGGCGTAGGCGATCTTCTTCGGGCCGTAGTCGTTGAGTGCGGTGCCCTTGGAAATCACCTCGGCGATGAACTCCACGTCCTCGAAGCGCCAACGGCCCCGGCTGTCCTGCACCGCTCCGTCGCGGAGCTTGGCCACGTCCGGGCAGAAGCCGTTCTCCGGGCCGGGGAAGTCGATGCGCACGTCCGACAGCACCTCGACATCCATGCCGAACTTGTCCTCCAGTGCTCTGACGATCCTGCGGATGATCTGCCAATGGACGGTCCGCTGTGGCGACATGAAGACGCTTCCCCCGACGATCTCAACCTTCATTCCCTCGGGGACGGGCATCTGCGCAAGCCTCTCGAACCACTCGTCCAAGCGCTCGGCGTTGTCGTCGGCCATGTCGATCCTGTCGGTGTCTACGACGGTCATCGTGGCGCTCCTCCCCGCTGCCGCTCGATCGCATGCAGCCGCGCAGTACAACGATACGCACGGTGACATGACACGCCGTGGCGAAAACTCGTCACGCGCCGCCGAACCAGCCCGCTGCGTCGAGCCGGAAGGCCTCGGCCGGGACGACCGTACGCAGCGCGTCCTCGATATCGGCCACGCGCTGCGCGCCGAGCGCGTCCGCCCACTCCGCGCGCAGCTGGTCGAAGATCGCGGCCGAGCGGGCGAGGGCGTCCATTCCGTGCGCGGTCAGCCGGATCAGCTTGCGGCGCGCGTCGGCCGGGTCGTCGGTGCGCTCGGCATAGCCCAGCGCGACGAGGCGGTCGACCGTCTTGCCGGCGGCCTGTTTGGAGACCCCGAGCCGCCGCCCGGTCTCGCTGGCGGTCGCGCCGTGCGCGCCGATGGCCTGCATGGCGAAGCCGTGCGCGGGCCGTACGTCCGGGTGGCCCTGCGCGGCCAGTTCCGCGTGGAGCCGGTCGATGAGGGAGCGGAACCCGGCGAAGAGCAGCAGGGGCAGCTCGTAACCGGGCACGTCGGCAATGGTGTTGCGCACTTCGACAACCTGGTTTACCTTTTTGTCGTCAACCATGTTGTCGATTATAGGAGCCGCCGCATGTTCGCTGAACACACTCTGGAATCGGCGCCGGCCGCCTCGCGCCGCGCCATGGAGTCGACGATGAAGCGCCTGGGCCACCTACCACCGGCTGTCGCCAGACTCGCCTCCTCACCCCACCTGCTGGACGGCTTCCTCAAGCTCAGTGCGATGTTCGAGCAGACGACCCTCGACCCGGTCGCCCGCGAGGTGGTCGTCATGACGGTCGCGGCGCGGAACGAGTGCCATGTGTGCGTGGCGATGCACACCGGCAAGCTGCGCGCGCTGGGCGCGGAGGAGGGGCTGATCGCCGCGCTGTGCGAGCAGAAGCCGCTGGCCGACGAACGCCTCGAAGCGGTAAGGCAGTTCACGCTGGAGGTGCTGCGTACGGCAGGGGAGGTGGGCGACGAGGAGCTGGGGGCGTTCCTGGCGCGGGGCTACACGGAGCAGAACGCTCTGGAGGTGGTGATGGGCATCGGGACGTACACGATGTCGACGCTGGCGAACCGGCTTACACGCGCGCCGCTTCAGTAGCGGCCGGATTTGGTCGGTGCATGTCAAAATTCAGTGCGAACGTCCTTGCCTTCTCGAGGCGCCCGTGCCCCAATGCAATTGTCACTGACTGCCCATCAGCCCCAGAGCGGTCAGCGCGGGAATCGAGCCCCGGGGCAACCCCAACACCCCCACCGCACAGATCCCGCGAGCCCGCGCAGTGGCAGTCGGCGACGCCAGCCCGTAACCCCCCACATGAAGGCGGGACCCCCATGAGGCACGGCAGACTCGGAATCGGCGCACTACTGGGCATCGGCGTGATGGCCGCAGGTTCGCTCGCCATGGCGCCCATCGCGAACGCGGTGACGCCGGAGACAGCCACCATCTCCTTCGACTGCGGTTCGTTCGGTTCGGGCACGGCGACGCTCACGGCCACCCAGGACGGGACGGCCGCGACCATCAGCGTGTCCACATCGGCCATTACGTCTCCCATCGCCATCTCGGCGAACTCGGTCAAGTCGACCCTGACCCTGACCAAGAACGGCTCCGGCACCACGACGTTCACCGGCAACGCCAACCCGGCGATCCCTGCCGGGGGCGCGGTCTCCACCGGACCGCTGAACGGCACGGTCGCCGCGGGCGACAGCCTGGAGGCGAAGTCGCTGGAGGTTGTCGTCTTCGGCATCACCGCGAACTGCACCGCGACTTCCGCGCAGTCTCCCGGCCCGTTCGTGTTCTGACAGCCGGGCAGGAGCAACGGAACCCAAGGGGCGGCGTCACGCACACTCGCGTGGCGCCGCCCAACTGGAGGCGGCCACCAAGGCCACCGGCGTGTCCGCCGAGGTCGTCATCGTCAACGGCATCGCCACCACCATCCGCGACGACCACTGACCTCCCGCCTACCGCCGGCTAGGGCGTCCTGTACGGCCCGCCCAGGCCCCAGGCCTGGTGCATCGCCCCCGCGAACGCCGCCGCCAGTTTGTGTTCGCCCGACGGGCCCGGGTGCGTCCCGTCGTACGTGTCCCTGTCGATGGCGTACGACTCCGGACGCGACGCCAGCAGGATCGGCGAGGTCGACGAGTCCAGGTCCGCGACCGACTTCGCCAGCAGTTCGTTGAAGCGGTCGCACTCCGCCGCGAAGGGCGCGTCCGTGCGGGCGCGGATGTTCGGGATGACCGGGAGCAGAACCATCCGGATGTGCGGGTTGGCCGCGCGGGCCTCGGCGATGAAATGGCGGGCGTTCAGGGCGGTTTGGGCACTGTCCGTGTAGAAGCCGAGGTCTATCAGGCCGAGCGAGACCAGCAGTGTGTCGGCCTGCTCCGCGGCGAGCGTCTCCTGGACGATCGGGGCCATGTGCAGCCAGCCCTCTCCCCAGCCCGCGAGGTGCCTGCGGGCGTCGGCGGGGAAGGCGGGGTCCGCGTACGAGGTGCCGACGGGGGCGTTGGCGACGGTGTCGTACAGCTCGGTGCGCGGGCCGACGATCTCGTACGGGCCGTCGAAGGACGTGGCCAGGTGCTGCCACATGCGGTAGCGCCAGGTGTAGTCGCCGGCGCGTCCGATGGTCATGGAGTCGCCGACGAACATGAAACGCATGGGCGCCATCATGGCCGATCAAGCCGCGCACCTGCGATGTGAGGCTGGACACGGGCGGCTCGGACGGCCGGGTCGGCCGGGCCGTCGACGGTGTCGGCTGATCGCGTCGTGGCAGGCTGGGGCCATGCGTTCGCTTCCGTACGTCACCGGGGCCGCCGCCGCTGCCGCCGTCGTGGTGCTCGCCGCCGCCCCCGTCGCCGCCGCCGACGACTCCGGGTTCACGATCCAGGACCCGCGGATGACGGAGTCCAGTGGGCTCGCCGCCAGCCGCGTGCACCCAGGGATCTACTGGTCGCACAACGACCAGGACGAGCCGCGCGTCTTCGCCATCGACTCCAAGACCGGCGAGACCGTTGCGACGATCACCCTCAGCGGGGTCGGGAAGCCCCGGGACATGGAGGCGATCTCGGTCGGCACGGACGGGAACGTCTACGTCGGGGACATCGGCGACAACCTCGACGGCGGCTGGGACCACGTCTGGATCTACCGCTTCACGGAGCCGAAGGCGCTCAAGGACATGACCGTCCGTGCGACGCAGTACACCGTGAAGTACGCGGACGGCGCGCGGAACGCCGAGGCGCTGATGGTCCATCCCAAGACCGGCCGCGTCTACATCGCGTCGAAGAACGAGGACGGCGGCGGGCTGTACGAAGGGCCCGCGACCCTCAGCCCCACGCGGACCAATGTCTTCCGGCGGATGGGGGAGGTGCCGTGGGTGACGGACGGGGCCTTTTCGCCGGACGGGAAGGAGCTGGTGCTGCGCTCGTACTTCAGCGCGCGCGGGTACGAGTGGAAGGACGGCGGTCTCGGGGCCGACCACCGGGTGCCGGCGCCGATTCAGGGGCAGGCCGAGTCCGTGACGTACACCGCTGACGGCACGGCGCTGATGTTCGGGACGGAGGGGGAGCAGAGCGAGGTGGAGCGGGTCCCGCTCGGCAAGGAATCCGTCTCGGACGGGGGAAGCAAGTCACCGTCCGAGGGCGGGAGTTCGGCCGCCGACGACGGCGGCGGCGACAAGAGCAGCTTTACGTATGGGCTCATCGTCCTGGTCGGCGCCGCCGCGCTCGTCTTCGGGGGGAAGCGGCTGCTGCGCCGCGACTGAGGCGACCTGGCGCGACCGACGCGACCCGACACGGGCGGGCGCCCCCGGATGCGGCCACTCGCGCGGGCGACGCGGTCGGCCACACCGGCCGCACTTCGTACTGCAGCGTCCTGTCCCGCCTCACCTTGTGCGCGAACGGGACCAGCGCCCCATGCATGAACGGGTACTTCCGCGACAGCAGCTTCGCCGCGTGCCGGTACTCCTCGCTGTCCTGGTCGAGCAGCCGCACCCGCGCCTTGATCGTCGGCCCCGTCGGCCTACGCAGTACGCCGCAGACGAAGTCCTCCTGGACGTACCTGACCGTGGCCGGCAGCGCAGGCTTGCTGTCCCGGCTCGCGCCGGTGCTCCATCCCGCCCAGCACGTCCCCGTACGCGGCGAGGGGGCCCGGCAGCGTCATGCCGCCGGACCCCTCGCTCGTGGGCTCAAGCCCTCAGAGCTTCTCGATCACGTAGTCGATGCACGCCGTCAGCGCCTGCACGTCCGCCGGGTCGATCGCCGGGAACATCGCCACCCGCAGCTGGTTACGGCCCAGCTTGCGGTACGGCTCCGTGTCGACGATGCCGTTCGCGCGCAGCACCTTCGCCACCGCCGCCGCGTCGATCTCGTCCGCGAAGTCGATCGTGCCGATGACCTGCGAGCGCTTCGCCGGGTCCACCACGAACGGCGTCGCGTACTTGGACGCCTCGGCCCATCCGTACAGGTTCCGCGACGACGTCGCCGTGCGGCGGACCGACCAGTCCAGGCCGCCTTGGGTGTTCAGCCAGGTCAGCTGCTCGTTCAGGAGGAAGAGCGTGGCCAGCGCCGGAGTGTTGTACGTCTGGTTCTTGAGCGAGTTGTCGATCGCCGTCGGCAGCGAGAAGAACTCCGGTACGTGGCGGCCCGAGCCGTGGATACGCGCGGCGCGCTCCAGCGCGGCCGGCGAGAAGACGCCGATCCACAGGCCGCCGTCCGAGGCGAAGGACTTCTGCGGGGCGAAGTAGTAGACGTCCGTCTCGGCGATGTCGACCGGCAGCCCGCCCGCGCCCGACGTGGCGTCGACCAGGACCAGCGCGCCCTCGTCCGCGCCCGCGACCCGCTTGATCGGGGCCGCGACGCCCGTGGAGGTCTCGTTGTGGGTGAAGGCGTAGACGTCGATACCCGCCTCGGCCTCGGGGTCCGGGTGCGTGCCCGGGTCCGAGGCGATGACCGTCGGCTCGGCCAGCCACGGCGCGAGCTTCGACGCCTTCGCGAACTTGGACGAGAACTCGCCGAAGGACAGGTGCTGGGACTTGTTGTCGATCAGGCCGTGCGTCGCGATGTCCCAGAAGGCGGTGGAGCCGCCGTTGCCCAGGATCACCTCGTAGCCCTCGGGGAGCTGGAAGAGGTCGCGTACGCCGTCGCGCACCGCGCCGACCAGGTTCTTGACCGGGGCCTGGCGGTGGGACGTGCCGAGGAGGGATGTGCCGGTCGCGGCCAGGGCGTCCAGCGCCTCCGTACGCACCTTGGAGGGGCCCGCGCCGAAACGGCCGTCGGCGGGCTTGATGTCAGCGGGAATCTGGATCTCAGCCACGTTCCGGAGCGTATCCGGTCGAGGGACGCGGCGGATACGCGGTCCGGCCGATGAGACGGCACTCCGGGTCCTGACCTGCGCGTCAGTCGCCCGTGTGGTCCTGACCGTGGTCCTCCTTACGGCCCTCCTCGCGGTCTTCCTCGCGGTCTTCCTTGCCCAGCGACAGCGCGTGCACATACTCGACCAGCGCGATCAGTACGAACTTGCTGGAGGAGTGATCGCGGGCGTCGAACTCCACCAGCGGCACCTCCGGCCCCAGCGCCAGCGCCTCGCGGATCTGCTCCCCGCTGTGCAGCGGGCCGCCGAAGTCGTTGACGGCGACGATGAAGGGCATGCCGTGGTGTTCCAGGCGGTCGAGCGCGTACCAGGCGTCGGGGAGCGAGCGGGTGTCGACCAGGACGACCGCGCCGAGCGTGCCGGCGAAGATGCGGTCCCACAGGAACCAGAAACGTTCCTGGCCGGGGGCGCCGAACAGGTACAGGACGCTGCGCTCGTCGATCGTGATCCGGCCGAAGTCGAAGGCGACGGTGGTGGAGCCCTTGGCACGTACGCGGCTGGTGCCGTCGAGCGTGCGGCCCGCGCTGCTCACCACCTCCTCCGTGTGCAGCGGGCGGATCTCGCTGACGGAGCGGACCATCGTCGTCTTGCCGACTCCGAAGCCGCCCACGACGACGATCTTCAGGGCGTCGAGGGTCGTCCCGGGGAGCGCGGGGTGGGGCTGCGCCGGGGGGACCGTCCGCGTGACGCGGGTCATGGGTTCTGGGCAGTGCCGGTCATCGAGTGTTGCCTTCCGGGGTGGCGAGGGCGTAACTGGAGCCGTTTGTTCCTGATCAAGTGGTCGTCACTATAGGAGAGTTGGCGATCACAATTGGGGAGTTCTTGTGGGCATTTCCGCGGGCGCTGCGGCGCAACGGGCGCAAGCGGCACGTTTCCTGCCGGTGTGATGTGAGTGACAGGGGCATATTGAGACACATGGCTGAACAGCGACAGGCGGGGCGAGGCGGGGCGAGCCGGGGCGAGACGGGCGAGCTGGCGCGGGAACTCACGAAGGCGGTGCGCGGCGAGGTGGACTTCACCGCGGCCGCCCGGGCCCTGATGACCATGGACGCGTCCAACTACCGGCGCGTCCCGGTCGGCGTCGTGACGCCGCGCGACGCGGAGGATGTGGCCGCCGCCCTGGAGGCGTGCAGGCGGCACGGGGTGCCGGTGGTGCCGCGCGGCGGCGGTACGTCGATCGCCGGGCAGGCCACCGGCATCGGTGTGGTGCTGGACTTCACCCGCCATATGAACGCGCTGGTGGAGCTGGACACGGACGCTCGTACGGCGGTGGTGCAGCCTGGCGTCGTACTGGACACGCTGCGCGACGCCGTACGGCCCGACGGGCTGACGTTCGGGCCCGATCCGTCCACACACAACCGCTGCACGCTCGGCGGGATGATCGGCAACAACTCCTGCGGTGCGCACTCGGTGGCGTGGGGGACGACCGCCGACAACGTCCGCGGCCTGTCGGTCGTGACGTACGGCGGGGACGAAATCCGCCTCGGCCAGGGCTGGGAGGGCGGTGCGCCGACCGGCCTGCGGGAGCTCGTCGGCCGGAATCTGGCGCTGCTGCGGACAGGGTTTCCGGACGGGCTGCCGCGCCGTATCTCCGGTTACGCGCTGGACGCCCTGCTGCCCGAGAGGGGCGTCGACCTGGCGCGGGCGTTCTGCGGCAGTGAGGGCACGCTGGGGGTGGTGACGGAAGCGGCCGTACGCCTGGTCGACGCGCCCCGTGCGCGGGCGCTCGCCGTCGTCGGTTACCCCGACGAGAGCGCGGCGGCCGACGCGGCGCCCGGGCTGCTGGCGCACCGGCCGCTGACCGTCGAGGGCATGGCCGAGGACCTGGTGCCGGACGCGCGTGGGCTGCCGCGCGGCGGGGCCTGGCTGTTCGTGGAGACGGGCGGCGACACGGCGGCCGAGGCGCGGGCCGCCGCGGCCGCCATCGTCAGGGCGGCGGACGCGCTGGACGGCACGGTGGTGGACGACCCGGCGGCCATGCGGGCGCTGTGGCGGGTACGGGAGGACGCGGCGGGGACGGCGACGCGGACCGCCGAAGGCGGCGAGGCGTGGCCGGGGTGGGAGGACTGCGCGGTGCCGCCGGCCCGGCTGGGGGCGTATCTGCGCGACTTCCGGGCGTTGCTCGCCGAGCACGGTCTGACCGGCACGCCGTACGGACACTTCGGGGACGGCTGCATCCATGTCCGTATCGATTTCGACCTGATGAGCGAGGAGGGCGTGGCCCGCTTCCGGACGTTCTCGGTCGAGGTCGCGGAACTCGTCGTCGCGCACGGCGGCTCGCTGTCGGGCGAGCACGGCGACGGGCAGGCGCGCGCGGAGCTGCTGCCGAAGATGTACGGCGACGAACTGGTCGCCCTCTTCGGCCGGTTCAAGGACGTGTGGGACCCGGCGGGCGGCATGAACCCGGGGATACTCGCCCGCCCCGACCGGCTCGACTCCAATCTCCGCTTCTCCGTCCTGCCGAAGGAGCCGGTGGAGGTGGCGTTCGGCTATCCGCACGACGGCGGGGACTTCGCGACGGCGGTACGCAGGTGTGTCGGCGTGGCCAAATGCCGTACGACTGAAGCGGGTTCTGGCGGCGGTGTGATGTGCCCGTCCTTCCGGGCGACGGGCGAGGAGCAGCACTCCACGCGCGGGCGGGCACGGCTGCTGCACGAGATGCTGGCGGGCGAGGTCGTACGCGACGGCTGGCACTCGACGGAGGTGCTGGACGCGCTCGACCTGTGCCTGTCCTGCAAGGGGTGCCGCAGCGACTGTCCGGTGGGCGTCGACATGGCCACGTACAAGGCGGAGTTCCTGCACCACCACTACGCGGGCCGGGTGCGGCCCGCGTCGCACTATGCGATGGGCCTCCTGCCCGTCTGGCTGCGGGCGGCTGCTCCCTTTGCCCGGATGGCCAACGCGGCGGCCCGGATCCGCCCGCTGGCGGCGCTCGCGAAGCGTTTGGGCGGAATCGCCCCGGAGCGTTCACTTCCCACGCTCGCACCGGTGACCTTCCGGCGCTGGCTGCGGGAGCACATGGGTGACCGGACGGAGGTCCTGGCGAAGAACCGCACGGCGGTGCTGTGGCCGGACACCTTCACCGACCACCTGTCCCCGTCCGTCGGCCGGGCGGCGGTGAAGGTCATGGAGACGGCGGGCATCGGCATCGTGCTGCCACCGGCCCGGGTCTGCTGCGGTCTGACGTACGTTTCGACGGGCCAGCTCGACCGCGCGCGTGCCGTGATGCGCCGGACGCTGGACACGGTGGAGCCGCTGCTGGACCTGGCCGTCCCGGTGGTGGTCCTGGAGCCGAGCTGCGCGGCCGCGCTCAAGACGGACCTGCCGGAACTGCTGGCAGAGGACCCCCGGGCGGCGCGCTTGGCGGCATCGGTCCGGACCTTCGCCCAGGCGCTGGAGGAGTGCGCACCGGACTGGGCCCCGCCGCGCCTGGACCGGCAGGTGGCCGGCCAGACGCACTGCCACCAGCATGCGGTGCTGGGGGACGCGGCGGAGCGCCGTCTGCGTGAACGGACCGGGCTGGTAGGGGAGTTGAGCGGGGGCTGCTGCGGCCTGGCGGGGAACTTCGGCTTCGAGAAGGGTCACTACGGGGTGTCGGTGGCGTGCGCGGAGGACCAGCTGCTGCCGGCGGTGCGGGCGGCGGGGGAGGGGGTGGAGCTGCTGGCGGACGGGTTCTCGTGCCGTACGCAGCTGGAGCAACTGGAGGGGAGGCGGGCGAGGCACCTGGCGGAGGTGCTGGCGGAGGGGGTGGAGGGGTGAGAGAGTCAGCCGATTCTGAACTCTTCGATCAGCGGCGGGTCCTGCGTGAAGTCGCTGTAGCGCACCCAGGTCGGCCGGACCCGCACATGCGTGATGCCCGGCCAGGCGAGCCGGTCCCGGCCGTCCGGGTAAGCGGTGAAATAGCACGCCTGAATGCGCTCGAGCTCGGAGCCGGTGGGGAAGTCCGCGACGCCCTCGATCTGCGCGGTGATCGCGTCGTCCCAGCCGATCACGAGCGCGATGCGGGGGTCGGCGTGCAGGTTGAGGCACTTGCGCGTGGTCTCGACGGTGTCGAACACGATCTCGAGGTCGTCGCTGACCGCGTATCCGACGACGGCGGCCTGGGGTGCTCCGTCCGGGGCGACGGACGCCTGGACGGCGAGCTTGTACCGGCGAAGGAACCACATCAGCTCGTCGCGCTTCATGGGCCCTCTCTACCACGGGCGGGACGACGCAGCGGGCAGCCCGGATCGGTCGCGGTGCGGTTCGGTGAGCACGTCACCAGGGCGAGGGAGAGGAACGCCGGGCGTTCGAGATAGAAGCCGAGGGATACGTCGCCACCCCAGCAGAGTGTCCCGGCGGTGGAGTTGACGAGCGCGGCCAGGCGAGCGCTGTCCCGGTCCGAGTCGGAGCCGAAGCGGGGCGCGTACTCGGCCAGTTGCTCGCCGAGCCAGGCCGCAGCCTCCTTCGGCTCCTCCCATGTTCCTTGGACCAGGGCTCCAGGCTTCATGAGCCAGTGAGCGGTCTCGAGCGGTGGCAGATCGGAGACGGGGAACTCCGCGATGACGTCGCGATACCGCTGGATCAGCTCGGGTTTGCTGCCGGCGGGGGGCGGTTCGGGGTGTGGGGGACGGCGCAGGCCTTCCTGGTCGAACCGCTGTTTCGGGCCGGTCCACAGATAGCCGTGATGGTGCAACTGCCGCCCTGTTCAACGTGGTTGGAGGCCCCGGCCCCTGGGGGAAGGGGGCCGGGGCCGACTGGGTCGGCCTGCTAGGCGGAGAGACCGAACCGCTCGGGGTCGATCCCGGCCGCGTCCAGCTCGGCCGTGGTGAACCGGAGCGGCTCCATGCCCGGTTGCTTGCTGTCACCCAGAGCCCAGGCGTCCTCGCCGATGCGGGCGAGGGTCACGCAGGACTCGCCGTCGGGGTGGGTGTTGCCGCCGCACGCCTTGGTGAATGCGGTGCCGTCGATGGCGAGTGCGTAGAGGTCGGTTCCGTTCTGCATGGGTCTGCCTTCCTGATCGTCTGGCGACCACAGGGCGTGGCCGTCCCCCGCCCGTGCCGGGCGGAAGTCATGGGCCCCGCCTCAGGCGGAGTGGGGGTGCTTGGACACGACGGTGACGCCTGGGCCGCGGGCAATGACAGGGGCATGGAGCAGCGCCTGCACGCTCGACGGCGAGCCTCCGATGGCGTCGGTCAGCCGCTCGTTCAGCAATTCGGCTTCCGAGGGAAGCAGGACCATTTCCGTGTCCGCCGTGTGCCGACCGTTCTTCGTCAGCCAGATGGGAATGCGGACGTTCCCGTCTTCGTCTTTGTAAGCGGGACGACTTGGAATGGGGTCCATTCGCCAGCCCTTGGCGTTGGGCTGCGCACGGGGATTCGTCTGGTCGGTCGGCATGAAGCCATTGTTGTACCGATACTCGCTGCGTGGTGGTCTCAGTTACGTTGTTGCATGAAGTCGTCGGCGGCAAATCTTAGGAATGCCGTCGCCGCCGACCCCGTCAGAGCATGGCTGAGGAACAGATCGAACAGATCCAGGTGTTGAGATATGTCCCGGGGGTCACGCAGCACCACTTCTCCGGAGAACAGCTCGACGGTCACCAGATGGTCGTCGTAGATCACAAAGATGTTCAACGGGATCGCCGGGACCTGTGCAGCCTGCGAAATGATCGCGATCTCTACGTTCGGTTTCAGGGAAACGTCGGCCATGTGTGCGCACTGGGCCGCCATTACCTGTGAGCTTGCCCTCCGCCACCTGACGGCCTGCTCGGTCAGCAGGAATGTGAAACTGCGAGAAGCGTCATCCAGGACGGCTTGACGCTCTATGCGCGCCTCAACGGCCCGGCTGACATCCCTGGACGGCTCGCTGGCAACTGTCGGAGAGAGAGTCTGTTCGGCATAATCGCGGATATGTAGCAGGCCAGTTGGGGCAGCCGGCAGGAAATGGCGCATCACCCGGGATGACTGCTCCAGGGCTCGTAGCTCAGCCTGCTTGTGGTACAGGCCGACACGCGCGTAGGCCCGCCAGGACGCGTAGTCAACGTTCGCCCTGCGGGCCAGCACCAGCAGCTCTCGCGTTACTTCCTGAGGTGTTTCAAGAGCCGCCAGAATCCGCTCGACGTCGATCACGCTTGGCAGGGTGCGGCCGGTCTCGATGCGGCTGATCTTCGTCTGGCTCATGCTGCAGCGAACTGCCAGGCGCTCACCGCTCAGCCCAGCGGCAAGGCGGAGACCCTTCAGGGCCCCCGCCAAGTCTTTCCGCTCTCTTGCTTGGTGATCAGGTTCGATAGTCACTGAAGGGAATGGAACTCTCTAGGGCCAGGTCGCGCCATGCGAGATACCGGTTGATGTCAGGGGATTCGATCAACTCCCGGTTGATCTGTGTCCCGTCCGGCCGGTAGTTCAGGTGAACCACGGTCGTCTCGTCGAACATCCAGAAGTCCTGATTCGGCAGGTCGACTTCCCGTTCCGTCACGTCCACGATCCGGTAGTCTTCCCCGGCCGCGACGTTTCCCGAGATGCCCCACTCGAACAGATAGCGGCTGTAGTCCGTCAATGGCCTGCGAACCAGCTTGGCGCGGGTCATGGTCCGGCCCGCTGCCACGTGCCCCCGGATCGTCTGGTGCCAGGCGGCATTGAAGCCTTCCGGGATGGGGTCACCGGCGAGGAAGCCGCTGAGCGTCTCGGCCTCGTTCGGCATCGTGTACACCTGGTGCACTTCAAGCCGGAATGCCGAACGCTTGAAGTTCCGAAAATGCGCCTTCCAGTCGTCGCCGTCCAGCAGTACAGGGCTAGAGCCATCCACGGGCACGTGCGGCCTCCTTCAGTACTTCCTCGGGGAGTAGAACAACAGACTCGCCATCGGGCGTGCGGCGGGCCACGTTGTAGCCCTGTACCGCGAGCATGTCCGGCTGGTCAGTGGCGAAGACCGTGGGGCAGTCACCGGCGTTGCACTTGTCGTCGTCACCCGTACTGCACGGTCCGCCGGCGATCATGGTTAATTCCATGCGATCCCTTCCCTGAGCGGTCGTTAGCAAGCTACGGAGAGTGATTGCCCGTGGCAAGGGTGGTCAGCCCTTCAGTCGCGTTCTCGCATAGATACGTGGCCCACCGGCCCGGTGTCATTCGCTCGGCCCGGCCACCTCCCGTGCCAGCGCCGCCAGTTGAGGGATCGCCGGATCCCCCGCCGACTCGCGCCACGCCAGCAGCACCGGCGCCGGTGGCGCGTCCGACAGGGGGCGGTACGTGACGCCCGGGTGCGGGTGCATCTCCGCCGTGGAGGCCACCGACGCGCCCGCGCCCCGGCCCGCCGCGATCGCCGTCAGCCAGTCGTCCGTGTTCGCCACCGTGAGCACCCTCGTGGGGCGGGACGCCGGTGGCCAGAGGTCCAGCGTCGTCAGGCCCGAGACCGTGTTCAGGATCACCGGTCCCGCCGCCAGGTCCGCGAGTGCCAAAGAGGCGCGCGCCGCCAGGGGGCCGTCCGACGTCACCGCCGCCACCCGGGGTTCCGTGAAGAGGAGCTCGGTGATGAGGCCGGGGGTGTCCACCGGGCCGCGCAGGACCGCCGCGTCGACCTCGCCGCGGGCGAGGCCTGCCGTGCGGTCGTCGATGCGGAGGAGTTCCAGCGGGGTGTCCGGGTGCTCCTGCTGCCAGCGGCGCAGCAGCGGGGTTGTGTACGGACCGAGCGCGGACCAGGCGTGGCCGAGCCGCAGCGGCCGGCGGCGCAGTCGGCCCGCGTCCAGGGCCTCGTCGAACGCGGCGACCGCTGCCGCCGCCCTGTCGCGGAAGGCCAGGCCCTCTGCGGTGAGGGCGAGATGATGGGTGGAGCGGTCCACCAGCCGGGTGCCGAGGTGTTTTTCCAGCGCGGCCAGCGACCGGGAGACCGCAGGCTGGGTGAGATGCAGCCGGGCAGCCGCCCTGGTCACGCTGGACTCCTCCGCGATGGCCAGGAAGCAGCGGAGATGGCGTATCTCGATGCTCATGCACGTGGAGCATAACGACAGCACAGTCGGCATTTCAGGCAGTGCGCGAAGACCCGTAGCGTGGAGGGCGTCGGCCGAAAGGCGCCGAGAGGCATCGAGGGAGGTTTCCGGTGGACGAGGCTCGCAAGACCGTCGTCGCCAACGAGCCGGAAGCCGCCGTCGCCCTGGAGGGTGCCGTCGCTCTGGAGAGTGCCGCCCGTACACCCGGCTCCCGCGGCAGCCTCGGGCCCGTCGCGCTCGTCGTCGCCGGTGCGCTCTCCGTCCAGTTCGGCGCGGCCGTCGCCGTACTGCTCATGCCGCGCGCCGGAGCCCTCGGCGTCGTCACCCTCCGGCTCGCCCTCGCCGCGCTCGTCCTGCTCGTCGTCTGCCGGCCCAAACTCCGCGGGCACTCGCGCGCCGACTGGAGCACCGTCGTCGCCTTCGGCGCCGTCATGGCCGCCATGAACGTCCTCTTCTACCAGGCCGTCGACCGCATCCCGCTCGGCGTCGCCGTCACCCTCGAGGTCCTCGGGCCGCTCGCGCTCTCGGTCATCGTGTCCCGGCGGCTGATCAACCTCGTCTGGGCGGGCCTCGCGCTCGTCGGCGTGGTCCTGCTCAGCGGCGGCGGCTTCGACCGGCTCGACCCCGTGGGCGCTCTCTTCGCTCTCTCCGCGGGCGCGATGTGGGCCGCGTACATCGTCTTCAGCGCCCGCACCGGGCGGCGGTTCCCGCAGGCCGACGGGCTCGCGCTGGCCATGGGTGTCGGGGCCGTGCTGAGCCTGCCGCTCGGGATCGCCGAGGCCGGGTCGAAGCTGATCGTGCCCTCCACCCTCGGGCTCGGCCTCGCCGTCGCGCTGATGTCGTCCGTCCTCCCGTACACCCTGGAGCTGCTCGCGCTGCGCCGGCTGCCCGCCCCGACCTTCGCGGTGCTGATGAGCCTGGAGCCGGCGATCGCGGCGACGGCCGGGTTCCTCGTACTGCATCAAGCCCTTTCCGTGCCGGACGCGTTGGCGATCACGCTGGTCATCGCGGCGAGCATGGGTGCGGTACGGACCCAGGTGGCCAGAAATTCGCCGGAAAGGCTCCAGAGCTAAAGCAAGCATGCTTGCTTGTTTTCCGGAGCGCTGCCATGCTCCAGGACACACAACGTCGTGTCCTGAGGGAGCGCACCGTGTCCGACCCCACCGTCGTACTCGACGACCTGCTCAGCGAGAGCGACCAACTCGACCGACTGGTGAGCGAGTTGGCGCCGACGGCATGGGCACGCCCCACTCCCGCCGAGCGCTGGAGCATCGCGCACCAGATCGCCCACCTCACGTGGACCGACTCCGCCGCCCTCCTGGCCGTCACCGACCCCGGCGCCTTCGCCGCCCAGGTGGAAACGGCCCTCGCCGCGCCCGACTCCTTCGTCGACGACGGCGCGGACGAAGGGGCCGCGCTGCCGCCCGACCGGCTTCTCGCCCGCTGGCGCGACGGCCGCGAGCGCCTCCAGCTGGCCCTGCGTGCCGCCCCGGCCGGGGCCCGTTTCCCCTGGTACGGGCCTCCGATGAGCGCCGCGTCCATGGCGACCGGGCGGCTGATGGAGACCTGGGCGCACGGGCAGGACATCGCGGACGCGCTCGGCGTCGTACGCGAACCGACCGCGCGGCTGCGGCACGTCGCGTACATCGGCGTCCGGGCGCGGGACTACGCCTTCGGAGTACGAGGACTGACGCCGCCCGCCGCGCCCTTCCGGGTCGAACTGACCGCGCCGGACGGCGATCTGTGGGCGTACGGACCCGAGGACGCCGCTGGGGTCCCCCATGCCGAAGGCCAGGGGAAGGTCACCGGACCCGCTCTGGACTTCTGCCTGCTGGTGACCCAGCGGGCGCACCGCGCCGACCTCGCCCTACGGGCCGAGGGGGAGGACGCCGACCGGTGGCTGGACATCGCGCAGGCCTTCGCGGGCCCCGCGGGACCCGGGCGCGCGCCGAAGGGAGCCCGCTCGTGAAAGAGCCGCTGCGTATCGGCAACGCGTCCGGCTTCTACGGCGACCGCTTCGACGCCGTCAGGGAAATGCTCACCGGCGGGCCGCTGGATGTTCTGACCGGGGACTATCTCGCCGAACTGACCATGCTCATCCTCGGCCGCGACCGGCAGAAGGACCCCCGCCTCGGCTACGCCAAGACCTTCCTGCGGCAGCTGGAGGACTCCCTCGGGCTCGCCCACGAACGCGGCGTGAAGATCGTCACCAACGCCGGCGGGCTCAACCCGGCGGGCCTCGCCTACGCCGTCCGCGCCCTCGCCGACCGCGTCGGCGTACCCGTCAAGGTCGCCCACGTCGAGGGCGACGACCTCGCCGCCCGCTTCCCGGACGCCCTCACCGCCAACGCCTACCTCGGCGGCGCCGGCATCGCCGAGTGCCTGCGCGCCGGCGCCGATGTCGTCGTCACCGGCCGGGTCACCGACGCGGCCCTGGTCACCGGCCCCGCGGCCGCGCACTTCGGGTGGAGCCCCGAGGACTATGACGCGCTCGCCGGCGCGGTCGTCGCCGGGCACGTGCTGGAGTGCGGCACGCAGGCCACCGGCGGCAACTACGCGTTCTTCAGTGGGCACGACGTACGCCGTCCCGGTTTCCCCCTCGCCGAGATCCACGCCGACGGCACGTCCGTCATCACCAAGCACGACGGCACCGGCGGCCTGGTCGACGTCGGCACGGTCACCGCACAGCTGCTGTACGAGACCGGGGGCGCGCGGTACGCGGGACCCGACGTCACCGCGCGCCTCGACACCGTACGGCTGGCGCAGGACGGCCACGACCGGGTGCGGATCTCCGGCGTACGCGGTGAAGCCCCGCCGCCCACCCTGAAAGTCGGCCTCAACCGGATCGGCGGCTGGCGCAACGAGGTCGTGTTCGTGCTGACCGGACTCGACATCGAGGCCAAGGCGCGCCTGGTGCGGGACCAGTTGGAGGACACCCTCGGCAAGCGCCGTCCGGCCGACGTGCGGTGGGAACTGGCACGCACCGAGCGGCCCGACGGCGACACCGAGGAGCAGGCGAGCGCGTATCTGCGCCTCGTCGTGCGCGACAGCGACCCGGACAGGGTCGGGCGTGCGGTGAGCGGCGCGGCGATCGAGCTGGCGCTCGGGAGCTACCCGGGCTTCCATGTGACGGCTCCGCCGGGCAAGGGCGCGCCGTACGGGATCTTCGAGGCCGAGCACGTCGACGCGGCCGAGGTTCCACACACGGCCGTACTGCCCGACGGCGAGCGAAGGGAGATGGGGGTCCCCCCGGCCGAAGGCTGGGGGAAGATCGCGGTGCCGACTTCCGTACGTACGAAGGAAGTCGAACCGGTCGACAGCGGGTCCGGGCTGCCGGATGCGCTGCCGGACGGGCCTCGTCGCGCCGCGCCCCTCGGTCTGGTCGCCGGCGCCCGCAGCGGCGACAAGGGCGGTGACGCCAACGTCGGGGTGTGGGCGCGTTCCGAGGACGCCTGGCGCTGGCTCGCCCACGAGCTGTCCGTGGACCGCTTCCGCGCGCTGCTCCCGGAGACTGCCGGGCTGAGAGTCACACGCCATGTCCTGCCGAATCTGCGCGCCCTGAACTTCGTCGTCGAAGGCATCCTCGGCGAAGGTGTCGCCGCGCAGGCCCGGTTCGACCCGCAGGCCAAGGCGCTCGGCGAGTGGCTCCGTTCGCGCTACGTCGACATTCCGGAGGTTCTGCTGTGACCGTGTTCGCCTCGGCCGTCGACCCCGCCGGTCCCGAATTCGCCGCTCGTCGCGATGCCATGCTCGGCAGGCTCGCCGAGCTGGACGCCGGGCACGCCAAGGCGCTCGCGGGCGGCGGCGAGAAATACGTCGCGCGGCACCGGGGGCGCGGAAAGCTGCTCGCCCGGGAGCGGGTCGAGCTGCTGCTCGACCCCGACACGCCCTTTCTGGAGCTGTCCCCGCTCGCCGCGTGGGGCAGCGACTATCCGATCGGCGCGTCGATGGTCACCGGCATCGGCGTAGTGGAGGGCGTCGAGTGCCTGATCACGGCCAACGATCCGACCGTGCGGGGCGGTGCGTCCAACCCCTGGACGCTGAAGAAGGCCCTGCGCGCCAATGAGATCGCGTACGCCAACCGGCTGCCCTGCATCTCACTTGTCGAGTCCGGCGGCGCGGATCTGCCGTCCCAGAAGGAGATCTTCATCCCCGGCGGGGCGCTCTTCCGGGACCTCACCCGGTTGTCGGCGGCCGGGATTCCGACGATCGCGGTCGTCTTCGGGAACTCGACGGCGGGTGGGGCATACGTACCCGGGATGTCCGACCACACCATCATGATCAAGGAACGGTCGAAGGTTTTCCTCGGCGGACCGCCGCTGGTGAAGATGGCGACGGGTGAGGAGAGCGACGACGAGTCGCTCGGCGGCGCGGAGATGCACGCGCGTACGTCGGGCCTCGCCGACTACTTCGCTCTCGACGAGGCGGACGCGCTGCGGCAGGCGCGGCGGGTGGTCGCGCGCCTCAACTGGCGCAAGGCGCACGCCGATCCATCGCCCGGTGAGCCGCCCAAGTACGACGAGGAAGAACTCCTCGGGATCGTGCCCGAGGATCTGCGCACCCCCTTCGACCCGCGCGAGGTCGTGGCGCGGATCGTCGACGGCTCGGACTTCGACGAGTTCAAGCCGCTTTACGGGCCGAGCCTGGTGACCGGGTGGGCGCGGCTGCACGGCTACCCGGTGGGGGTGCTGGCCAACGCGCAGGGCGTGCTGTTCAGCGAGGAGTCCCAGAAGGCGGCGCAGTTCATCCAGCTCGCCAATCAGCGGGATGTGCCGCTGGTCTTCCTGCACAACACCACCGGCTACATGGTCGGCAAGGAGTACGAGCAGGGCGGCATCATCAAGCACGGCGCGATGATGATTAACGCGGTGTCGAACTCGAAGGTCCCGCATCTGTCGGTGCTGATGGGGGCGTCGTACGGAGCGGGGCACTACGGGATGTGCGGTCGGGCGTACGACCCGAGGTTCCTCTTCGCGTGGCCGAGCGCGAAGTCGGCGGTGATGGGCCCGCAGCAGCTGGCGGGCGTGCTCTCGATCGTCGCCCGGGCTTCGGCGGCGGCGAAGGGGCAGCCGTACGACGATGAGGCGGACGCGGGGCTGCGCGCCATGGTCGAGCAGCAGATCGAGTCCGAATCCCTGCCCATGTTCCTCTCGGGGCGGCTGTACGACGACGGGGTCATCGACCCGCGCGATACGCGGACGGTGCTGGGGCTGTGCCTGTCCGCGATCCATACGGCACCGGTCGAGGGCGCGCGCGGCGGCTTCGGCGTCTTCCGGATGTGAGGGCTTGACGATGATCACTTCTGTCCTTGTCGCGAACCGGGGCGAGATCGCGTGCCGGGTCTTTCGTACCTGCCGTGAGCTGGGTATCTCGACGGTCGCGGTGTACTCCGACGCGGACGCGTCGGCACTGCACGTCCGGGAGGCGGACGCGGCGGTACGGCTGCCGGGGGCGGCGCCGGCGGACACGTATCTGCGCGGCGACCTGATCGTGAAGGCGGCGCTCGCGGCGGGCGCGGACGCGGTGCATCCGGGGTACGGCTTCCTGTCGGAGAACGCGGAGTTCGCGCGGGCGGTGACGGACGCGGGGCTGGTGTGGGTCGGCCCGCCGCCGGAGGCGATCGAGGCGATGGCGTCCAAGACGCGGGCGAAGCAACTGATGGGCGGCGCGCCGCTGGACCCGTCGGCGGTGACGGATGCGGACCTGCCACTGCTGGTGAAGGCGGCGGCGGGGGGTGGCGGCCGTGGCATGCGTGTCGTTCGCGAACTGGCGTCGCTGTCCGGCGAGTTGGAGGCGGCCCGGTCGGAGGCGGCGTCGGCTTTCGGCGACGGTGAGGTCTTCCTGGAGCCGTACATCGAGCGTGGCCGCCATGTGGAAGTGCAGGTGCTGGCGGACGCGTACGGCACGGTGTGGGCGCTGGGCACCCGCGACTGCTCGCTCCAGCGCCGCCACCAGAAGGTGATCGAGGAGTCCCCGGCCCCGGGCCTGCCCGACGCGCTGGTCGCGACGCTGCACGAGTCGGCGGTGACGGCGGCGCGGGCGGTGGGCTACCGGGGCGCGGGAACGGTGGAGTTCCTGATCTCCCCGGAGGGCCGGGCCCACTTCCTCGAGATGAACACCCGCCTCCAGGTGGAACACCCGGTCACGGAGGCGGTGTTCGGCATCGACCTGGTGGCGCTGCAGTTGCGGGTGGCGGAGGGCGACGCGTTGCCGCCGGGGCGGCCGGTGGGGCGGGGGCACGCGGTGGAGGCGAGGCTGTACGCGGAGGATCCGGCGAAGGGGTGGACGCCGCAGACGGGGGTGCTGCATGCGCTTGAGGTGCGGGGGTTCTTTCCCACCCACCCGCCCCTGAATGTGGGGGGTGGGACCCCCCACGCCCCCCTCCGCCCAGCGCTGCGCGCGGGCGGGGGTGTGTGGGATGGCCCGCAGGGCCCGGCGCTTCGCGCGGGCGGTGTGGCGGGTGACTCGCAGGGCCCGGCGCTTCGCGCGGGCGGGGGCCCGGGAGCTCTTGGCCTGGTGGCCCATGGCCCGGGCGGTCCGTCGGCCGTCGGGCCGGTGTCCCGTGACGATGTCGTCGGCCCGGCGCTTTTCGCGGGTGGGGAGGCGGGTGACTCGCAGGGCCCTGCGCTGCGCGCGGGCGGGGAGGGTGCTCATGCCGCCCCCTGGGTGCGCGTCGACACCGGTTACGCCGCGGGCGACTCCATCGGCGTGCACTACGACCCCATGATCGCCAAGGTCATCGCCTGGGCTCCCACCCGGGACCAAGCCGTGCGGCGGCTCGCCCACGCGTTGCGGCGGGCCCGGGTGCACGGGCCGGTCACCAATCGGGCGTTGCTCGTACGGTCCCTGGAGCACCCCGAGTTCACCGGCGCGCAGCTGGACACCGGCTTCTACGAGCGGAACCTGGACGCGCTCACCGCACCCGGTGACGGAGAGCGGTACGCCGCAATCGCCGCCGCGCTCGCCGACGCAACCGGACGCCTCGCGCCGGGGGCGTGGGGGGCATCGCCCCCCGCAGAGACGAGCGGGCGGGTGGGGAAAGCCCCCGCCGGGACCGTCGCGTCACGGGTCGGCGGGTGGCGGAACCTCCATTCCCAGCCGCAGGTCAAGACCTACGGCCCGCACGAAGTCCGGTACCGCTTCACCCGGGACGGCTTCCTCCTCGTCGACGACCCCGGCGTGCGCGTCGTCCACGTCACCCCCCACCGCGTCCGGCTCGAGATCGACGGCGTCGTGCGGCCCTTCGACGTCACCGATCACGGCGACGGGTTCGTCCACGTCGACAGCCCCGCCGGCGCGTACGCCCTGCCCGTGCGGCCGCGGTTCACCGAACCCCGGGAAAGGACCCGGCCCGGGTCGCTGCTCGCGCCCATGCCGGGGACCGTCGTACGGGTCGGGGAAGGGCTGGCCGAAGGGGTCCAGGTCACCCAGGGACAGCCGCTCGTATGGCTGGAGGCCATGAAGATGGAGCACCGCATCCTCTCGCCCGTCTCCGGCACCCTCACCGCACTCCACGCCGAGCCCGGCCGTCAGGTCGAGGTCGGCGCCCTGCTCGCCGTCGTACAGGACGCAGACGTACAGGAGGAACAGGAAGCATGAGCACCGTAGAGAGCCAGGAGCACACCGCACTGCGCGCCGCCGTCGCCGCGCTCGGGCAGCGGCACGGGCGCGGATACGTGCGCGAAGACCTGTGGACCGAGGCCGCCAAGCTCGGCTACCTGGGCGTGAACCTTCCCGAGGAGCACGGCGGCGGAGGCGGTGGGATGCAGGAACTGTCCATCGTGCTGGAGGAGTTGGGGGCGGCCGGCTGCCCCCTCCTCATGATGGTCGTCTCGCCCGCCATCTGCGGCACCGTCATTGCCCGCTTCGGCACCGAAGCGCAGAAGCGGCAGTGGCTGCCCGGCCTCGCCGACGGCAGCCTCACCATGGCCTTCGGCATCACCGAGCCCGACGCCGGGTCGAACTCCCACCGGATCACCACGACCGCCCGCCGGACCGACGACGGCTGGACACTCAACGGGCGCAAGGTCTTCATCTCCGGCGTCGACATCGCCGACGCCACCCTCATCGTCGGACGGACGGAGGATGCCAAGTCCGGCAAGCTCAAGCCCTGCCTCTTCATCGTCCCGCGTGACGCCGACGGCTTCCAGCGCTCGAAGATCGACATGGAACTGGCCGCCCAGGAGAAGCAGTTCGAGCTCGTGATCGACGACGTCCGCCTTCCCGATGACGCTCTCGTCGGGGACGAGGACGCCGGCCTTCTCCAGCTCTTCGCCGGGCTCAACCCCGAGCGCATCATGACCGCCGCCTTTGCCATCGGCATGGGCCGTTACGCGCTGGCGAAAGCTGTCGAGTACGCGCGGACCCGCCAGGTCTGGAAGGACCCCATCGGCGCGCACCAGGCCATCGCCCACCCCCTCGCCCAGGCTCACATCGAGCTCGAACTCGCCCGCCTGATGATGCAGAAGGCCGCCGCCCTCTACGACGCCGGCGACGACATCGGCGCAGGCGAGGCCGCCAACATGGCCAAGTACGCCGCCGGCGAGGCCTGTGTCAGGGCCGTCGACCAGGCCGTCCACACCCTCGGTGGCAACGGTCTCACCCGCGAGTACGGCCTCGCCCAGCTCATCACCGCCGCCCGCGTCGCCAGGATCGCGCCGGTCAGCCGCGAGATGATCCTCAATTACGTATCCCACCAGTCCCTGGGTCTCCCCAAGTCGTACTGACACAGGCGATTCTGGCCGTCCACACAGCGAGGGGGCCGTCATGGTGTTTCAGAGCGTGTTTCACAGCGAGTACGCGGATGTCCCGGCCGTCGTCGAGCCGATCCACGACGCGGTGCTCGGCCGGGCCGCCGCCGAGTTCGGCGACACGATCGCCCTGGTCGACGGCGTGAACGGCACCACCGTCACGTATGCGCAGCTCGACCTGTTCCACCGGCGGATCGCCGCCTCGCTCGCCGACGCGGGCCTGCGCAAGGGCGACGTCCTCGCCCTGCACAGCCCCAACACCGTGGCGTACCCCTCCGTCTTCTACGGGGCCACCCGCGCCGGCGCCTCCGTCACCACCGTCCATCCGCTCGCCACCGCGGAGGAGTTCGCCAAGCAGCTCCGCGACTCCTCCGCCCGCTGGATCGTCACCGTCTCACCGCTGCTCGAAATCGCCCGCAGGGCCGCCGAGTTGGTCGCGGGCATCGAGGAGATCTTCGTCTGCGACCGCGCCGACGGGCATGTGAGCATCCTCGACATGCTCGGCTCGACCGCACCCGAGCCGGACGTCGCCATCGACCCGTCCGAGGACATCGCGGCTCTGCCGTACTCCTCCGGCACCACCGGCGTCCCCAAGGGCGTGATGCTCACGCACCGCTCCATCGCCACCAACCTCGCCCAGCTCTACCCGCTGATGCCGATGGGCCCGGGCGACCGCATCCTGGCGGTGCTGCCGTTCTTCCACATCTATGGCCTCACCGCCCTGATGAACGCCCCGCTGCGCAACGGCGCCACCGTCGTCGTGCTGCCCCGCTTCGAGCTCGACACCTTCCTCGCGGCGATCGAGAAGCACCGCATCAACGGCCTGTACGTCGCGCCGCCGATCGTCCTCGCCCTGGCCAAGCACCCGGCCGTCGCGCAGTACGACCTGTCCTCGCTGGAGTACATCATCTGCTCGGCCGCCCCTCTGGACGCCGAACTGGCCGCGGCCTGCTCCCATCGGCTGGGGCTCCCGCCCATAGGCCAGGCGTACGGCATGACCGAACTCTCGCCCGGGACCCATGTCGTGCCGCTGGGCGCCCAGAACCCGCCGCCCGGCACCGTGGGCAAGCTCATCGCCTCGACCGAGATGCGGCTCGTCTCCTTCGACGAACCCGGCAAGGACGTCGGGGTCGGCGAGGCCGGCGAGATCGCGATCCGCGGCCCGCAGGTGATGAAGGGCTACCTCGGCCGGCCCGACGCAACCGCCGAGATGATCGACGCCGACGGATGGGTGCACACCGGCGACATCGGGCGCGTCGACGCCGACGGCTGGCTCTTCGTCGTCGACCGGGTCAAGGAGCTGATCAAGTACAAGGGTTTCCAGGTCGCCCCGGCCGAGCTGGAAGCGCTCCTGCTCACGCACGAAGGCATCGCGGACGCGGCGGTGATCGGTGTGTACGACGCGGACGGGAACGAGATCCCGAAGGCGTACGTCGTACGGCAGCGGACCGCCGAAGACCTCACCGAGGACGACGTCATAGCCTTTGTCGCCGGGCGCGTGGCGCCGTACAAGAAGATCCGGCGCGTCGAGTTCATCGGCGGGGTGCCGCGTGCCGCCTCGGGGAAGATCCTCAGGCGTGAACTGAGGAACCGGGACAGGGAGAACACGTGACACAACGCCTGATGCAGCTCGTCACCGCACACGAGCGCGGCATCACCACTCTGACGCTGGACTCGCCGGCGAACCGCAACGCCCTGTCGGCGCGGCTCGTCGGCGAGCTCGGCGAGGCCCTGGCGGACTGCGCCAAGGACGAGTCCGTACGGGCCGTCGTCCTCACCCACACCGGGTCCACGTTCAGCGCGGGCGCGGATCTGAAGGCCCCGCCCAATCCGTACACCTTCGTCGGTCTGCTGCGGCAGATCGTCACGCTGCCCAAACCGGTGGTGGCCCGCGTCACCGGGCATGTACGGGCCGGGGGCCTCGGCCTGCTCGGCGCCTGCGACATCGCGGCCGCGTCCACGGGGGCCGACTTCGCGTTCACGGAGGTACGCATCGGGGTCGCGCCGGCCGTCATCTCGCTGCCCCTGCTGCCGCGGATGGACCCGCGCGCGGCCGAGCGCTACTACCTCACCGGGGAGCGCTTCGACGCGGCCGAGGCGGTACGGGCCGGGCTGCTTACGCTCGCCGCGGATGATGTGGACGAGGCGCTCGCCCCGGTGCTCGACGGGCTGCGGGGGGCGTCGCCGCAGGGGCTGGCCGCGTCGAAGGAGCTGCTCGCGGCCAGGGTCCTCGATGCCTTCGACCGGGACGCCGAGGACCTGGTGCAGCGTTCGGCGTCGCTCTTCGCGTCCGCGGAGGCGCGCGAGGGGATGACGGCCTTCCTCGAACGGCGGGACCCCGCATGGGCGTTGTGACCCCTCCGAAGCAGGACCGCAGCCGGGCGACCCGGCAGCGGCTGCTGGAAGCCGCGGTGTCCTGCCTCGCCGAGCACGGCTGGGCGGGCTCGACCGTCTCGGCGGTCGCCGAGCGGGCCGGAGTCTCGCGTGGTGCGGCGCAGCACCACTTCCCGACGCGGGAGGACCTGTTCACGGCGGCCGTCGAGTACGTCGCGGAAGAGCGCTCACAGGCGCTGCGCGCGCTCCCGACGCAGGACCGCACGGCGGTCGTGGCGGCGCTGGTCGACCTCTATACGGGGCCGCTGTTCCGGGCGGCGCTGCATTTGTGGGTGGCCGCGTCCAACGAGGAGCAACTGCGCTCGCGGGTAACGGAACTTGAGGCGAAGGTGGGCCGCGAGACCCACCGGATCGCGGTCCACCTGCTGAACGCGGACGAGTCCCGTCCGGGCGTACGGGAAACGGTCCAGGGCCTGCTGGACATGGCCCGCGGCCTCGGCCTCGCCAACCTCCTCACGGATGACGCGGCGCGGCGCCGGAGGGTCGTGTCACAGTGGGCGGCACTTGTCGAGGAGGCGCTGAAGGGCCACGGGTGACCCGTGGCCCTCCCCGCTGTGACCTTGCTGGCCACCAACCACCGCGTGGTCAGCCCGCCCGGGGCCACCGAGCGCTACTCCGTGGCGTTCTTCTACAACCCGCGCCTGGACGCCCGGATAGCCCCACTGCCCTTCCCGCACGCGGCGGACGCCCCAGGTGTCACCACCGACCTGGCCAACCCGCTCTTCGCCGAGTACGGCCGCAACGAGCTCAGGGGCTGGCTGCGGGCCCACCCCCAGGTCGCCGCGCGCACCACCAGGACCTGCTCGTCCCCGCGTGACACGCATACGGCGCCGCACCCCCGCCTGACCAGGGGCACGGCGCCGTACGCATCGAACGACTCAGCCCGCGATGTCCTCGTAGCCGACGATCTCGCGCGGGTTCCGCGTACCGGGACCGACGTACCGCGCGGACGGCCGCACCAGTCGGCCCGTCCGCTTCTGCTCCAGGATGTGCGCCGACCAGCCCGCCGTCCGGGCGCAGGTGAACATCGAGGTGAACATGTGCGCCGGGACCTCGGCGAAGTCCAGCATGATCGCCGCCCAGAACTCCACGTTCGTCGCCAGCACCCGGTCCGGGCGGCGGTTGTGCAGTTCCTCCAGCGCGGCCCTCTCCAGCGCCTCCGCGACCTCGAAGCGCGGCGCGTCGAGCTCCTTGGCCGTACGCCGAAGGACGCGCGCCCGCGGGTCCTCCGCGCGGTAGACCCGGTGCCCGAAGCCCATCAGCCGCTCGCCCTTGTCGAGGGCACGCTTGACGTACGCCGTCGCGTCCCCGGTCCGCTCGATCTCCTCGATCATGCCGAGGACGCGGGAGGGCGCCCCGCCGTGCAGCG
Source organism: Streptomyces sp. NPDC019443 (assembly GCF_044389785.1). Classification (NCBI taxonomy): domain Bacteria; kingdom Bacillati; phylum Actinomycetota; class Actinomycetes; order Kitasatosporales; family Streptomycetaceae; genus Streptomyces; species Streptomyces sp. NPDC019443. Next base: position 460,549 of record NZ_JBIRYJ010000004.1, on the reverse strand, counting down.
GCCCCGACATCGCGCCGACCGCACCGGACAGCGCGGCCGCCACATCGGCGCCGGTCGAGGCGATGACGCGGGCGGTGAAGGTGGAGGCGTTCATGCCGTGCTCGGCGGCCGAGGTCCAGTACGCGTCGACGGCCTTGACGTGCCGCGGGTCCGGCTCCCCGCGCCAGCGGATCATGAACCGCTCGACGACGGACTGCGCCTTGTCGATCTCCTTCTGCGGCACCATCGGCAGCCCCTGGCCGCGCGCACTCTGTGCCACGTACGAAAGCGCCATGACGGCGGCTCGCGCAAGATCGTCGCGGGCCTGCGCCTCGTCGATGTCCAGCAGCGGTTTCAGGCCCCACACCGGCGCGAGCATCGCCAGAGCGGACTGCACGTCGACACGGATGTCGCCGGAGTGCACGGGGATCGGGAAGGGCTCGGCGGCCGGCAGGCCGGGATTGAAGGCGCCGTCGACCAGCAGCCCCCATACGTTTCCGAACGAGACGTGCCCCACCAGATCCTCGATGTCGACGCCTCGGTAACGGAGCGCCCCGCCTTCCTTGTCGGGTTCGGCGATCTCCGTTTCGAACGCGACGACTCCTTCGAGTCCAGGTACGAAGTCGGACATCAGGCGGCTCCTCAAAGATGTGTGCGACGGGTGTGGGTCGCCGTGGGTCGGCATGGGCGGTGTGGATCTGTCACCCCGGTGATGCCCCGTGCGATTGGTGGTCACCCAACCGCCGGGAGGCAGGCACGATATCCCCTGCTGTATGGAGGCCACAGAGGCCCGACCCAAGATTTTGGCGGGTCCGGCTGATGCGGGGAAGCGTGACATCCGGCACACTGCCCCATTTCGGGCGGGGAGGATTAACGGCACTCCGTGCCGGGCAAACTCCGCCCCTGCGGCAGGATGGCACCCGTGACCGACCACGATCTCGCCGCGCTGGGACGCGTCGTCCCGGACCCCGCCGCCGTCCCGGATCCCGCTGCCTCCGGAGCCGCCGGCTCTGGACCCGTCGTCCCTGATCCGGAAGCCGCCCCGGACCCGGAAGCCGCCTCGCACGACCCTGCCGTCATGCGGGAGCAGTACCGCTCCACCCCGCTCCTGGAGACGGATCTGGCCGACGACCCCATGGACCAGTTCGCCCGCTGGTTCAAGGACGCCGCGTCCGGCGGTCTGCACGAGCCGAACGCCATGATCGTCTCCACCGCCACCCCCGACGGCCGCCCGTCCTCCCGCACCGTGCTGCTGAAGCAGTACGACGCGCACGGCTTCGTCTTCTACACCAACTACGACTCCCGCAAGGGCCGCGAGATGGCCGCCAATCCGTACGTCTCGCTGCTCTTCCCCTGGCATCCGCTGGCCCGCCAGGTCATCGTCACGGGCGTCGCGGCCCGTATCGGACGGGACGAGACCGCCGCGTACTTCCGCAGCCGTCCGCACGGATCGCAGCTCGGCGCATGGGCGAGCGAGCAGTCGTCGGTGATCGGCTCGCGCGACGAACTGCTGCGCAGATACGAGGAGCTGGCGACCCGCTACCCGGAGGGAGAGCAGGTCCCCGCACCGCCGGAGTGGGGCGGCTACCGGATCGATCCGCAGACGGTGGAGTTCTGGCAGGGCCACGAGAACCGGCTGCACGACCGGCTGCGGTATGTCCGTACGGATTCGGGCTGGAAGGTCGAGCGCCTGTCACCCTGAGAGCTGCCGGCCTTGCCGCAGCGCGGTGCGCACCGCCGCCGGGATGTCGGTCACCGGGAACTGCACATGCCGGACGGCGCGCTCCCGGTCCAGCACCAGCACCGCCCGCTTCAGGCGCAGCCCTTGCCCGGCCCGGAAGGTCGGCAGCCGCAGCGCCGCCGACAGCCGGGTGTCCATGTCGGAGAGCAGCGGGAAGGGAATGCCTTCGGAGCCGGCGAAGGCGCGCTGCTCGTCGGGCCGCTGGGTGCTCACCCCCCGTACCGCGACGCCCGCCGCGGTGAAATCGCCGTACGCGTCGCGGAACAGCCGGTTCTCCAGGGTGCAGCCGACCGTCCCCGGGATGTCGGCCCAGCCGTCCGGCAGAGGGCTCGGCCGCCCGGTGGCCGGATAGCAGAACAGCACGGTGGCCGCGGCCTGCGCGTCCACCGGATCCAGCTCGCCGCCGGTGTGCGCGGGCAGCACGAGCCGCGGCAGCCGCGTGCCGGGCAGCCCGAGGACCCGGTGCGCCTCGGCGCTGTGCTCGTCGGCGGACGCGGTGAGTGTGCCGTCGCCGAGCAGCCAGCGGTCGGCCCAGTCCTGCATGGACACGAGCACCGGGAGCAGCGCGCGTCCGGTGTCGGTGAGCCGGTACTCGTATCGGACGGGTCCCTGCTGGTACGGGACCTTCTCCAGGACGCCGCTGTCGACCAGGTGGTTCAGCCGCTCGGTGAGGACCTTCCGGGAGATGTCCAGCTCGTGCTGGAGCTCGTCGAAGCGGTACCGGCCGCGCGCTGTCTCCCGTACGAGGAGAAGGCTCCACCAGTCGCCGATCACGGCGGCGGCCTGCGCGACGGCGCATGCGGCGTCGCGCTCGGGTACTGATCTGGCCATGGTCCGGCACCTCCGTGGGTTCCCGATAGAAACTCTAGGCCGGGGGGCTTTGGGCCGGGGGCTCCGGGCGGGGGAGACCCGGACGGGGAGGCTCGGGCGGGGGAGACCCGGGCCGGGGAACTCAGGGCCCGGAAATGCAGAAACCCGCGGGCTCTGGTTCCTCCGGAGAGGAGCCGGCCGGATGTGCCGGCGAGCCCGCGGGTCGGTGACTGCTTGGAATTTCGGCCGACGGTCAGTCGGCTGCACACAGAGTGCGACGACGGGCCGTCAGCCCGCAGTCACCTCACGCATCCGAAACGACTTCACTTCCGGATCACCTCCTTTCACCGTGTGGCCCACACCTTAGGAACCGGCGGATCGAGGATCAACCCAATTAATCGGGGGTACAAAGATTTGGGGAACCTTATGTGTCCTGCGTCACGTTCCAGTTGAATGATCTGACGTGCATCAGCATGCGCGGAGGCGTCCTGCAGGGGGTCCGGGATGAGTGCTTCCAGGAGTGAGACCACCAACGCTCTCGGGCCTGACGAGCCGGTGCCCGAGGGCGAGGGCTCGGCGGAGCCCGCGACGGTGCCGGGGTCGGAGCTGCTTGCAGCGTTGCTCGACGGGATGGACGCCGCGCTCTGTGCGTTCGATGCCGACGGCACGATCACGCACTGGAACCGCGAGGCCGAGCGAATCCTCGGGTGGTCGTCCGAGGAGGCCGTGGGGCGCCGCGGGTTCGCCGGGTGGGCGGTGCGGACCGCCGACGCCGAGGAGGTGCAGGGGCGGCTGATGGCCGCGATGGACGGGCCCGGGCGGCAGGTCCACGAGTTCGCGCTGCTGCGCAAGGACGGCGGGCGGGTTCTCGTACGGACCCAGTCGGCGCGGGTGCTCGGCGCGGACGGCAAACCGGCAGGGGTGTACTGCGCCTTCAGCGAGGTGCATGCGCAGATCGACCTGGAGCGGTCGATCGCGCTCAGTGAGGCGCTGTTCGAGGACGCGTCCTGGGGTGTCGTCCTGGTCGACGTGGACCTGCGGCCGACCGTCGTCAACGGCTATGCGTCGCGCGCGCTCGGCGCGGGGCGTACGTCTCCGCTCGGGCGGCCGCTGGGTGAGCTGGTCGTCCAGGGCGTGGAGGAGCTGGAGGGCGCGCTGCACCATGTGCTGGCGGAGGGTGCGCCGCGGGGGCTCGTGGAGTTGTGGGTGACGCTGGGCACGGGCGATGGGGAGCGGCGGCGGTGCTGGCGCAGCGGGTTCCTGCGGCTGGCCTCACCGCTGGCGGAGGAGCCGGTGCCGCTCGGCGTGGGGTGGCTGTTCCACGACGTGACCGAGTCGAAGCTGGCCGAGCAGGAGGCGGACCGGCTGCGCTTCCGGTCGAGCCAGCTGCACCGGGCGGGGCGGGCCGCCGCGGAGTGCGAGGACCCGATGGAGGCGGCGACGGCGTATCTGGACTTCGCACTGGCGGGCTTCGCGGACCATGCGCTGATCGACCTGGCGGAACCGGACGGCGTACGCCTGATCCGCGCGGCGGCGACACCGTCGGGCGCGCCGGGCCCGTGCGTCCCGGTGGCGGGCGGCCGCATCCCGGTGCGCTACCCACCGGGCCACCCGGCGCTCCAGGCGGCCGACCGCAACGGCTCGGTGCGCGCGAGCGCGCCCACGGGTAAGCCGGCCGACGACTGGGCGGCGGAGCGCCAGTGGCCCCGGGACGCGGTGCATGCGCTGTGCACGGTGCTGCGGAGCCGGGGCCGGACGCTGGGTGTGGTGACGTTCCTGCGCGGAGCGAGCCGCCCTCCGTTCGAACGCCCGGACGCGATGTACGCGGAGAGCATGGCGGTACTGACGGCGTCGGCGCTTGACCTGACGCGACTGACGGCCGACTGAGCCGGCGGCCTGTGCCTGCACCGGGGCCCCGCCCCGGGCCCCGCGCCTCGATCTCCCCCAGACTTCGTCCGGGGGGAACCCCACGGGGCTGGATTTCGCGTCCGGGACCGCGCCCTCGACGCCGGCGTTGCCTGGTGTCGTGGGGTGCGGGTTCCGGTGCCCCTCCGGGCTCGACTCCTCGGGGTCGGCGGCGTGAAGGGGTTCGTGTTGATCGCCGGGTCCGGCCGCCGATCCCCTGCCGGGAAGACCCTGCACGGCCCCTCCCCACCGGGAGGTACCCCGGTGCGGTCCCGCCCGGGCGAAGCCCCGCCTAGTGGCGGAAGAAGATCCGGTCTCCGTACTCACTCATCACATGCCCATTCCACTCGTGCCCCCCATCCACATTCCCCGACCTCAGCAGCGGCGGCTCGATCCCCCGCTCCACCAGGCTCTCCGCCGCCGCCGCCATCGTCGCCTGCATCAGCGCGCTCGTCACGACCGTCGACGCCGGCGCGAACGGCGCCTCGATCCCCTCGTGCGTCAGCTCCGCGTCCCCCACCGCGATCTTCGAGTCGAGCACGATGTCGCAGTGGTCCTTGAGGAACGTGCCGGACGCATGCCGGGACTTCGTCTCCCGCGTGTACGCCACCGACGTCACGCCGATGACCTTGAGCCCGAGCGCCCTCGCGTTCATCGCCATCTCCACCGGCAACGCGTTCCGCCCGGACAGGGAGATGATCAGGAGTACGTCGCCGGACCTCGCAGGGCTGGAGTCGAGCACCGCCCCAGCGAGCCCGTCCACCCGCTCCAGCGCGGAGCCGAGCGTCGCCGGCATGACGTCGACGCCGACGACGCCGGGGACGGCGAGCAGGTTCATCAGGGCGAGGCCGCCGGCCCGGTAGACGACGTCCTGCGCGGCGAGGGAGGAGTGCCCGGCGCCGAAGGCGAAGAGCCGTCCGCCCGCCGCGACGGTGTCGGCGATCGCGACGCCGGCGGCCGCGATCTTCGCCGCCTCCTCGTCCCGTACGCGCTGCAGCAGACCGATCGCGGCGTCGAAGAACTGACCGGCCAGCTTGCTCTCGCTCATCGCCGAGCCCTTTCCGGAGGATGGATGGATGCGTACGCAGGTAACGCAGGTGAGGCAGGTAACGCAGCGGGAACGACCACAGGGCACCCGGCGGGAATAACCGTGTCGCCGATCACGTTGCGGTCTGGACCATTGGCCTGTCAATACGGGCTCCCCGACAGGCTTTCCCCGGCACGGCACGCTTGTCAGTGGGATGCGTCAGAATTGAGTCGGGGCCGCAGCGCACGATTCCATCGAGGGGCACGTATGTCCGGACTGATCGACACGACGGAGATGTATCTCCGCACCATCCTCGAGCTGGAAGAGGAAGGTGTGGTGCCCATGCGCGCCCGTATCGCCGAGCGACTCGACCAGAGCGGTCCCACGGTCAGCCAGACCGTGGCGCGTATGGAACGGGACGGCCTGGTGACGGTCGCAGGCGACCGCCACCTGGAGCTCACCGACGAGGGCCGACGGCTGGCGACGCGCGTGATGCGCAAGCACCGCCTCGCCGAATGTCTGCTCGTCGACGTGATCGGCCTCGAGTGGGAGCAGGTCCACGCGGAGGCGTGTCGCTGGGAGCACGTGATGAGCGAGGCGGTGGAGCGGCGCGTGCTTGAGCTGCTGCGCCACCCCACGGAGTCGCCGTACGGCAACCCGATCCCGGGCCTGGAGGAGCTGGGCGAGAAGGCGGAGGCCGACCCGTTCCTGGACGACGGCATGGTCTCGCTGGCGGACCTGGACCCGGGTGCGGAAGGCAAGACCGTGGTCGTACGGCGTATCGGCGAGCCGATCCAGACCGACGCCCAGCTGATGTACACGCTGCGGCGGGCGGGCGTGCAGCCCGGCTCCGTGGTGAGCGTGACGGAGTCCGCGGGCGGGGTGCTGGTGGGCAGCAGCGGCGAGGCGGCGGAGCTGGAGGCGGATGTGGCGTCGCACGTCTTCGTGGCCAAGCAGTAGCTGCGTAACCGTCACCTCGCTTTCCGTCAGCCAGTAACCGATTTCTGTCCGGAATGGCAGCGCCCGGGCGAATCGCGTGCCACGCTGTGGCTAGGCATGACCCGACGGCTGGGGAGGGATCAGGGTGATGCGCCCGTCGTACGCCCCGCACGCACAAAACCGCGCCCAGCACATTTCGTACGCCCAGCGCGTTGCCTGCACCCGCTGGGCCCCGCACGCCCAGCACGCTCCACACGCCGAGCGGGCTGCGTACACGGAGACGGCTCCGTACGCCCAGCGCATGCCCTGCGCCCCGTACGCACAGGAGGGCCCCGGCGCCCATCGGCGCCGGGGCCTGTCCTCCCCTGTGCTGACCCGGAGCCCCGAGCTCTCAGGGTCAATCCCCTCGGACCGTCTTCCCCGACCGGCCCGCCTCCCGCTGAAAATCTCCCCTCGGCCACGGGCGTCAATCCTTGAACGCGGTCACTCGAACGAGGGGTGTTGCGCGCCAGAAGCACGTTTTCGAATAAAGGTTCGATAGTCTGGCGGTACTCGACACGAGCTCGACAGGGGCTCGGCGCGGTCTTGATCACCGGGGGAGAGAAGGGGGTGCCAGGCCACATGGTGCGGCGCATCGACGTAACCGGAGCCGACGGCGTAGGCCTGGCTGCCTGGGAGTTCGCAGATCCACCCAAGGGGCCGGGCGAGGCCGTGCACGCCCCCGCGTCCGGAGTCTTACTGCTCCACGGCCTGATGGGCCGCGCCTCGCACTGGGCTTCCACGGCCCGCTGGCTGGCGGAGCGTCATCGCGCGGTCGCCCTCGACCAGCGCGGTCATGGCCGAAGCGACAAGCCGGCCGAGGGCCCGTTCACCCGCGAGGCCTATGTATCCGACGCCGAGGCCGCGATCGAACAGCTGAGCCTCGCCCCGGTGACCCTGATCGGACACTCGATGGGCGCGCTCACCGCCTGGCAACTGGCCGCCAAACGCCCGGACCTGGTCCAGGCCCTGATCATCTGCGACATGCGCGCCTCGGCACTGGGCGCGGCCTCGCAGCGCGAGTGGGGCGACTGGTTCCACTCCTGGCCCGTCCCCTTCGCGACGCTGGCGGACGTACGGAAGTGGTTCGGCGAGGACGATCCGTGGGTCGAGCGCCCCAACCCGTCCCGCGGCGAATTCTTCGCGGAAGTAATGTCGGAACGGGCCGACGGCTGGCGCCCGGTGTTCTCCCGCCGCCAGATGCTGACCTCGCGCGCGACGTGGGTCCACGACCCCCACTGGGAGGAGCTTGCCCAGGTCCAGTGCCCGACCTTGGTGGTGCGCGGCCTGGACGGGGAGTTGGGCCGCGCGGAGGCCCAGGAGATGGTCAGGGTCCTGCCGCGGGGCGAGTACGCGGAGGTGGCGGACGCGGGCCACCTGGTGCATTACGACCAGCCGGAGGGGTGGCGGACGGCGATCGAGCCATTCTTGGACGGGGTGCTGACGCCCTGAAGCGTGGCGCGCGATGAACATGTCGCCTGTGCCCCGGGTGGTTTCGTGCTTTGAGCGGGAGAGATCGCCTTCAGCCGCGGCGGCAACGGCTGGGCGATCAGCGAGGTCGGCAACCAGTCGACCGGCTATTGCCCGGACCTCGACTCCTGGCCGGCTGTCGCCGGTGCGCTGGATCGGGTGGGGCTCGGTCGTCCTGATGGTTGCGCGTACGAGGTCGTCTTCCGGCGTTGCGCTGGGTGCGGGGAGGTCAGCGTCGTGCGGGAGGGCGACTTCGTGTGCGTCTTCTGCGGGGGTGAGTTACCGGCCTCGTGGAACGCCGCGCGGGGTTAGAAGGCGAAGACCGCGCCCTCGGCCAGGCTGCCTTCCATCTCGCACTCGTTGCCGAACGTGGCCGACCACGCGACACGCTTGCCCTGCCACACGCCCTGGGCGGTGACCACGACCGGGGCCCACTGGCGCGTGCACCTCTTCGTCGACGGGGCTTCGGTCAGCGCGCCGAACTCGCCCTCGACGTCCCGCAGTTCCATACAAGCGGCCGCGGGCATCGGGTGGGTGCCCTCGGGGCGCGGGGCGCAGTTCAGGGTTACGGCGCGCTCGACGGTGGCGGTCACCGCGTCCTCGCCCTTGCCGATGGTGAGTACGAGGGCGGAGGGGGAGTACAGGCTCTTCGCCTGGGCGGGCTGGGCAGTTTGCGTGGGCTGCGACTGTGCGGCGCTCGCGGCAGCGGTGCCGGTCAGCAGGAGGGCGGTTGCCGTGGCGGTCGCGGCGACTGTGTTGAGGATGTAACGCATGTGTGAAACTCCTTCGCTCGGGGGGCGATTGCGGTCGGGAGTCTTGCGCATGCGGACAGTGAGTGCACATTCATCGCCACTTTCCGGCCGCGTATGTTGCAAGGGGGGCTACCGAATGGTCGTTCGGGCAGCTCGGAGCGGGTGCGGGAGTGTGTCCAGCATGTGGACGATTACTGGTGGTGCAGCGGAAAACTACCCTCTGAGCTGCATGAATGCCCGGGCGGCCCTTTGTTCGGTCGAGCCGCTTCGACTGGAAAGCGTCGCTCGGTGAGGGGCGCGGCCGTCGCGGTGTGGGTCCGCCTGCGGGGGCGGAACGTATACGCGTGCTAATCGCCGGGTGTCGCCCTGATGGCCGCGGTGAGGCCGCGGAGTTGTGTGGGGGTGGTGGTGACGATCTCTGCGGACGCGGCGCTCTCGCGAAGGCCTCGGCACTCGTGGTGGACAGTCCGGACGACGAGCGCGACTACCGGCCAGGGCATGGGGACGTATGGTCCGTCACCATGCCCTGACCTGACGCAGGTCGTCAGCCGATCGGCTTCCGCGCCGCCTCGCGCACCTTCAGCGTCGCCTCCGCCACCGCCTTGAGGTCGACCTCCTCCGGGGTCTGCTTCGCGATCTGGACGTTGGTCAGGGCGACTGCCGCACTGGTGTTGTCGTCGGCCCAGGCGCACATCGGGAGCGTGGACGTTCCGCCACCGGTCTGTTCCGTCGTCAGCACCTGGCAGGTGATGGTCACTTCGGAGCCGGCCGGAGTGAAGTCCTTGGCGGGTACGGCGATGGTGGATCCGTCCGAATCCCCGGCGCCCTTCAGAATCTTGGTGCGGGCCTCGTCAGGGTCCTTGATGCGGCCGTACCCGCCCGAGATGACCAGGACTCCGGACTCCGACGTCGAGAGGTACTGCCCCACGGTGGCCTTGGCATCGCGGATGTTGGCCTCGCTCGTGCCGGCCAGCCCGGCCTGGCCCTTGTCGGACTGGTCGTCGGCCAGCTTGTACTTTCCGTCCAGCAGCGTCTCGGGGAGCGTCAGTTGGTACTCCGCCTGCGGGAAGCTCCCACTCCCACTGCTGCTGCCACCACCGACGACGTTGTTCCCGAACCAGGAGACGGCGAACAGACCCGCGATGGACGCCATCGTGATGAGCGCGATCTTCGGGCCCTGGTTCTTCTTCGGCGGCGGGGGCGGCGGCGCGCCCCAGCCGTACGCCGGGCCACCCGTCCCCGGGTACGGCGGCTGGTACTGCGGCTGAGGCGCGTACCCCTGCTGCGGATACTGCGGGTACTGAGGACGTTGCGGATACTGAGGCTGCGTATACGGGTTCGGGGGCGGCGGCGTCGACATGGCCGTCACGCTACTTGACGGGTGCGTAGCGCCCCACCAACAGGTCCCTCACCTCTGTGCCTTCACCCCTTACCCCTTGCTGACCGCCGTCAGAATCTCCGGCAGCCTCCTCGCCGTCTGCGGCGCCGCCACCCGCACCCCCGCCCATCCGATCAGCACGCCGTACGCCGTGCCCAACGGCAGCAGCAGCCACAGCGCCGACTGGGAGTTGGAGGCATGCAGCCAGATCGTCAGTGCGATCACCGGGGCGCACAGCACCGCCGCCGAGATCATGCCGCCGAAGATCGAGATCCAGGCGAGCCCGCCCTGCCCCGGGGCGACGTTCTTGTACGCGCTGTCCTGCGGGATCGAGTACGGGAAACGGGCCGACGCCACCGCCCCCGTCGCCAGCATCGCGCCCAGCAGCGCGAAGGAGAGGCCGAGCACCTCCGGCAGGGCCTTCCAGTCGCCGAGCACCGCGGCGGTGAGGGACGCGACCAGGGCCGTATACGGAAGGGTGATCACCAGCAACGCCAGGGCGCGGGCGCGCAGTTCCGTGTACGCGTCCTTCGTGGACGAGATCGTCAGCGCCACCATCCAGAACGCGGACGTGTCCTGGCCGAACTGGTTGTACATCTGGATGCCGAGCATCCCCGCCGCGAAGCAGGCGAAGTAGACCGAGCCCGTGCCCTGCAGCGCGTTGAACAGCGGCACGATCAGGCCGATCGCCAGCGCCGTCACCCACGCCGCCTTCGTCTTCGGGTCGCGCCACACATAGCGCAGGCTCCGCTGCATCACCGTGCCCGTACGTCCCTCGGGCAGCAGCTGATGGAAGCTGGAGGCAGCCTCCTTGCGGGTCGGCTCCGAAGCCGCGGCCAGGGTAGAGCCGTCCGGGGTCGTCATCAGCTTCGTCAGGCTGCGCTGCCAGGACCACAGCAGAGCGAACAGAGCCACGGCCGACAGGGCCAACTGCCCCGCCGCGACCGCGTACGAGCCCTCGCTCACCGAATCCACCGCGCCGATCGCGGACGCCGGCGGCAGCCACCGTACGATTCCCGCCACCGGGTCCAGCGCCGAGAGGCCCCCCGCGTCCCCGATCCTCTGTGCGCCGAAGTTGACGACCTGGATGCCCACCGCGACCACCAAACCGCTGAGCACCGCGAGGTCGCGGCCCTTGCGCGAGGTCAGCAGGCGGATGTTCGCCGCCGCGACCGCCCGCGCCAGCGCCACGCACACCAGCAGGGTGAGCACAATGGCGAGGACGGAGACCAGGACCCCGGCCGCCCCGTGCGCGAGGGCGATCGCCGAGCCCACCGCCAGGCACAGCGTGAACAGCGGGCCGATGCCCACGAGCGATGCGACGAGCAGCGCCCGTACAAGAGGCTGGGGACGCAGCGGCAGCATCACCAGACGGGTCGGGTCCAGTGTCTCGTCACCGCTGGGGAAGAACAGCGGCATCACCGCCCAGCCGAGTGCCAGCACCGCCGTCAGCAGCACCGCCACCGACGCCGCGTGATCGTTTCCGCGCAGCGCGATCAGACCGATGAGCTGGAGCGCCGCGAAGAGCAGCGTGACGACGATGGACGAGATGTACGCGGCCCTGCGGCCGGAGGACTGCCGCAGACCGTTGCGCAGCAGTGACAGCTTCAGCCGTACGAAAATGGGGGCCAGGGAAGCGGTGTTCACCGTGACCCACCGCCGCCGAGCCAGTCCAGTGACTGACCGGCATCGCGGCCGTTCGCCCCCACCAGCTCCAGGAACGCGCTCTGCAGCGACGGCGCATCGCCCCGTACCTCCGCCAGCGGGCCCTGTACGCGGATGCGGCCCGCGGCCATCACCGCCACCCAGTCGCACAGCGACTCCACCAGTTCCATCACATGGCTGGAGAAGACGACCGTCGCGCCAGATGCGGTGTACCGCTCGAGGACGCCGCGGATCGTCTGCGCCGACACCGGGTCGACGCCCTCGAACGGCTCGTCCAGGAACAGCACTTCGGGGTTGTGGAGCAGAGCGGTCGCAAGACCGATCTTCTTCCGCATGCCCGTCGAGTAGTCGACGACCAGCTTGTGCTGCGCGCCCGCCAGGTCCAGTACGTCCAGAAGCTGCGTGGTGCGCTTGTCGACCTCGGCGCCCGGAAGGCCCCGCAGCCGCCCGCTGTATGCGAGCAACTCGCGGCCCGAGAGGCGCTCGAAGAGGCGCAGACCCTCCGGCAGCACGCCTATCCGGGACTTCACCTCGACCGGATCGCGCCACACATCGTGGCCCGACACCTCCACCCGCCCCTGATCCGGGCGGAGCAGGCCCGTCAGCATCGACAGAGTCGTCGTCTTGCCCGCGCCGTTCGGTCCGACCAGGCCGATGAACTTGCCGGCGGGGAGCGTCAGATCGATGCCGGCGACCGCGATCTGCTCGCCGAACCGCTTCCACAGCCCCTCAACGCGAACGGCGGGCGGCGCTGTGTGCGCTCCGCCCGCCTTTGTGGCTCCAATTGCCTGGTCCGGCATGGTGCCCTGCCTTTCGATGTCCCCGTGTCTGTACGGGTCCACCTTATGTACGGCACGTCTATCTACGGCGTGCTCGTTCAGCGGCAGCCTCCCGCCCGCAGGCGTACGCCAGCGGGCTGATCAACTCGTCCGCGTCCGGCAGCCACCGGTTGGCGGAGGTGGGGCGGCGCGCCCACTGCACCGCGCCATGGCCGCCGATGCGGGTCGGCGGGGCCGCGACATAGTGGCCCTGGCCGCGCGCGATCAGATCGATGGAGCTCGGCGCCCAGCCCAGGGTGCGGATCAGATCGGGGACCTTGAGGGCGGCTCCGGGCAGTACGAAGAACAGCATCCGGCGGTTGGGGGTGCAGGTCACCGGACCGAGAGGGAGGCCCATCCGCTCCAACCGCGCCAGCGCCAGGAAGCCCGCGGACTCGGGGACGTCGATGGCGTCGAAGGTGCGGCCCGTCGGCAGCAGGATCGACGCCTTCGGCTGCTTCGACCACAGCCGGCGGGCCGCGGTCGCGCTCCCGGTCGCCTGGTTTGCCCAGTCCGGCCTCGCTGGGTGAGCGCCGGGCGAGGCGCAGGCGACGTCGCCGCACGAGCAGTGTTCTCTGCCGTCCACCGCCTCGAGCCAGGTGCCGGGGAACACATCCCAATGCCGCTCTTCCGCGTACCGCACGGCATGGTCCAGCTGCTGCTCACCTCGCTGCTGGGGGATCTGCGCGGCTTCCATGACTCCGATGGTCTCTTCCACGACAGACTCAACTACCGCCGTCACCTTGGGTTACGGGCGTGCCGTAGCGGGGCGCGAAGCATCGATCCTGCACGCGGGGCGCACGGGTGCACGGGTGGGGGCGCGCATGAGGCCGGACGGCGGCGGGCGGGTAGCCACTCGCAGGGGGTCACGCCGATTCCCGGGAAAAACCGACGAACTCGCTCCAAGTCTGCATTCTCCGTATATCAGCCGGGCAGTGATCACTTCATTGATCACCGCGGCCTCAGGGGGTAGTCATGGCAGCCAGACCTCTCGTCGCCCGACAACCGAACGAACGGTTGCAGGCGCTCATTCAGGAAGCCGGATGCTCCAACGCCGGCCTCGCCCGCCGAGTCAACATGGTCGGCGCGGAGCGGGGGTTGGACCTGCGCTACGACAAAACATCGGTGGCGCGCTGGCTGCGCGGGCAGCAGCCGCGCGGCCGGGCGCCGGGAATCATCGCGGAGGCGCTCGGCCGCAAACTCGGCCGGACGGTCACGATCGACGAAATCGGCATGGCGAACGGCAAGAACCTGGCGTCGGGCGTGGGCCTGCAGTTCTCGCCGACGGTGCTCGGCGCGATCGAGCAGGTCTGCGAGCTGTGGCGCAGCGACGTCGGCCGCCGCGACTTCCTGTCCGGGGCGGCGGTCGCCGCGTCCGCACTGGTCGAGCCGAGCCGCGACTGGCTGATCACCGGCGCGGACACGCAGGTGGCGCGTACGGTGGGGGCGCGGGTCGGGGTCTCTGACGTCGAAGCGGTACGGGCGATGACGACAGCCCTGACCGAGCTGGACCACCGCTTCGGCAGCGGGCACGTCCGTCCGGTCCTCGTGCACTACCTGAACAGCGTGGTCTCCGGTCTCCTTTCGGGGTCGTACCGCGAATCGGTCGGCCGCGAACTGTTCGCGGCGGTCGCCCGGTTGACGGAGCTCGCCGGCTACATGGCCGTCGACACCGGCCAGCCCGGGCTCGCCCAGCGGTACTACATCCAGGCGCTGCGTCTCGCCCAGGCGGCGGGCGACCGCGGTTACGGCGGGTATGTGCTGGCGGCCTCCATGAGCCACCTCGCGGCGCAGCTGGGGAACCCCCGGGAGATCGCCCAGCTGGCGCGGGCCGCGCAGGAAGGCGCGCGGGGCCACGTCACCCCGAGGGCCGAGGCGATGTTCTTCGCGGCAGAGGCGCGCGGGCACGCCCTGCTCGGCGACGCCCGCACCTGCCACGAGGTGGCAGGCAAGGCGCTCGCCGCACTGGAGCGGGCCGAGCCGTCGGCGGGGGACGATCCGGTATGGATCGCCCACTTCGACCACGCCTATCTCGGGGACGAGCTGGCGCACTGCTACCGCGACCTGGGCCACGCGGAGGCGGCCGCGCACCACGCGTCCCACGCGCTGGACGGCCACCCGGAGTCGAGGGCCAGGCGCCGGGCGATCGGCCTCGTCCTGCTGGCCACGGCCCAGGTGCAGCAGCGCGAGGTGGAACAGGCCTGCCACACGGGCACGCGCGCGGTGGAACTGCTGGGAACACTGCGCTCGAGCCGGGGCGCGGAGTATCTGGAAGACCTTCAGCAGCGGCTCGAGCCGTACGGGGACGAGTCGGCGGTGCGGGAGTTCGGGGCGCGGCTGGAGCTCCAGGCAGCCTAGGGCGTGTTTTTGAAGTCCCTCCCCCGGAGCTTCGCCTGGGAGGTGCCCCCACGCGATGTTGTCGGAGTCGCCCAAGTACGACGAGTACGAGGGCGATCTCCCCCAGACTTCGTCCGGGGGTGCCCCCACCGCCTTGCGATTGCACGCACCAGACGCCGCAGGGCCCGCCCTGCGGGCGGACGGCGCTACTTCCAAAACACGCCCTGGGGGCTGCGCCCCCGGACCCCTTCCGCCGCTCATCGTCGGCCGACTTTTAACAGCGTCTTAGGGAGGCTTCTTGTTACGGCTTCCACACGTGTGTGCGGAGCAGCTGACGTACCCGGTAGCGTGAGCCGACGATTCCGTAGGTCCACACGTAGGAGTCCCGGTGACGCAAAACGGACAGGGTGACGAGCAGCAGCTGCCTGCTGCACAGCCCGCGTACGAAGGCGTCGTGCTGCCCGCCGACGGAAGTGAGCCCTGGATTCCGGGCGTCTCCGACGCCCAGGTGGCTCCGGCGGGCGGACAGCCGTGGGGTGAGCCGTGGGGGCCGCAGCAGCAGCCGGGGCAGCCCGGGCCGCCGACTGACGGTGGCCCGGTCGCGCAGCCCGGCTGGGGCGAGGCCCCGCAGGCGGAGGCGGGGTACGGCGCGCAGCAGCTGCCGCCACAGGGACAGCCGCCGGAGGCGGGGTATGACGCGCTGCCGCCCGCTCAGGGCGGGTATGACGCGCTGCCGCCCGCTCAGGGCGGGTATGACGCGCTGCCGCCCGCTCAGGGCGGGTATGACGCGCTGCCGCCCGCTCAGGGCGGGTATGACGCGCTGCCGCCCGCACAGGGCGGGTATGACGCGCTGCCGCCCGCACAGGGCGGGTACGACGCGCTGCCGCCCGCACAGGCGGGGTACGGACAGGCCCCGCAGGCCGGGCACGGTGCGCAGCCGCTGCCGCAGGCCCTGCCCCCGCAGGCCGTCCCCATGGGGGACTCCGACGCCACGCAGTACATCCCTCCCGTCGCGCCCGGGGCGCTGCCGCCCGAGGCTCCTGCCGAGTCGACGCAGTTCCTGGGGACCGGGCCCGCGCAGGCGCCCGTCCCGGGGGCCGACGCCGATGCCACGCAGTACATCCCGCCCGTGCCGGCCGCGCCCTCCGCCGCGCCCTTTGGGATCCGGCCGGGGACTCCCGGTGACCGGCAGCCGCCCGCGGAGTTCGACAGCCTCTTCCGCACGGACGCGCCCGACGGCCAAACCCCGGACGCCACACAGCAGTTGCCCCGGTTCGAGGCCCCGCGCGGGGTCGGCCGGCCGCCGCGTCAGCAGCAGTACCAGCAGCCGCAGTACCCGCAGCCGCAGGCGCCGTACGAGCCGCAGGATCCCGAGCACGAGCCCCGGCGGCGTAAGTCCTCGCACGTGCCCGTCATTGCCGCTGTCGTCGTCGGCTGTGCCGTCCTCGGGCTCGGCGTCAGCGCCGTCATGTTCGGCGGTGGCGGGGACGAGAAGAACGACCCCGGCGCCGGCAAGAACGTCGCCGCCACCTCCGACGCCCCCAGCGGCAGCCCCAAGGCCGCTGACGACCCCGCCAAGCCGCAGGCCGAGGCGCTCGACAAGCTCCTCGCCGACAGCAACAACAGCCGTGCCGCAGTCATCCGCTCGGTGGAGAACATCAAGCAGTGCAAGAACCTGGACCAGGCGGCCAGTGATCTGAGCGGGGCCGCGGAGCAGCGCCGCGGTCTGGTGACCCGCCTGGAGGGGCTCACCGTGGACAAGCTGCCCAGCCACGCCCAGCTGACCGCGTCGCTCACCAAGGCCTGGCAGGCGTCCGCATCGGCGGACGACCACTACGCGGCCTGGGCCGAGCAGGTCGAGGGCAAGAAGGGCTGCAAGGACGGCCGGGCGCGCAATACGGGACAGACCGCCCAGGCAAACCGCGCCAGCGGTGATGCGACCAAGGCCAAGAAGGAAGCCTCCGCGCTGTGGAACGCCATCGCCGGAAAGTACGGCCTCACCGAGCGGCGCAGCGACCAGCTGTAGGGGACGGCAGGAGACAGACGCGCGGCGTCAGCCAGACGTGACGGCGGAAGCCGACAGCGTCTTGCTGACGTCCACGAAGCCCTGCTTCTGGGCCACCAGCCGCCCGTCGCGTACCACTTGGAACGTCACGCTTCGGTTCACGATCCGCGGGAAGCCGGGCGTACCGAGCATGTCCTCGTAGTCCCAGCGCAGGGTGGGAGTCAGTCCGCCGGTCGTCACCTGTACCCCGCTGTCCAGAGCGTGCGCGATCTTCCCCGCCGTGATGTCGTCCGAGTCGAGCGACTGGATGACCGTCCGCAGCACGGTGTACGCGATCCAGGTGGTCTGCACGCCCGCGTCGGCCGGGTCGATGCGGTTGTCGCCGAACGCGTGGGCGCGGATCACCCGCTCCATCTCGCCCCAGCGCGTGTCGCCGGCGTCCGGATACCAGCCCGTGATGTAGGCGCCTTCGAACGGGCCATTGCGGCCGCCCGTGCGGTCGATGAGGGGCTGGCCGACGGAGCCCATGACGGAGGAAACCCGGATCTTCCGGTCGTCCTCCGGCAGCCGCCGGAAGGAGTCGAAGAAGGTCTCGGTACGGTCGCCGAGCGCGGCGGTGACGCACCCCGGGCGGTCTTCCGACCCGGTTCCGGACCCCGATCCGGCCTGCGACGCGGACCCCGACCCGGACCCCGAGCTGGATCCGAACCCCGACCCGGACCTGGCCCCCGCCTTCCTGCGGGCCTGCTCCGCCTGCGCCGTGTAGTCCGTCGCGTCCTCCGCCGCCAGGATGTCCACCGACTTGCGCCGACTGCCCTCCGCGAGGCCGGCATTGAGCAGCCCGGGCAGTTCGTCGCCCGCCAGGGTGTTGGGCCGCACCAGCGAGACCCGGTCGCAGGTGTCCGCGAGCTGCTGGCCGTTGCCGGCCAGGAGGGCCGCCTGGCCGCCGTTGACCGGGTAGGAGAGGTAGCTGGTGAACTCCTCCTCGGATATCCCGTAGCCGCCGATGAAGGGGATGCCCGCGGCCTCCAGCGGGGCCATGAAGGCTTCGCCGTGCTGGCTGTAGGAGCCGACGACCGCGACCACGCCCTCCTTGACCGCCCGCCGGGCGCAGGCGGCGGCGCCGGTCGAGGTGTTCTGCTCGTTGCAGGAGATGATGCGCAGCTCGTGTCCGTCGAGCCCGCCGTGCGTCTTGGCCCAGCGGGCGTACGCCTTCGCCATCGCCGGCATACCGGGCATGTTCGTCGCCCGTGTCTCCTCGGGGGCGAAGGTCATCACCTTGACGGGCTCCCTGGAGCCCCCCGAGCCTCCAGGGAAGACGCCACAGCCGGTGACCAGCGACGCACCGGCCGCCACGGCAGCCGTGGTCATACACACGGCGCGAACTCGAGCGGTCCTGGAGGGGCGGGGGGAGGAGGAGCGTCGCCAACCGGTCATGCTCCGCCACATTTCCGCTTCCCGGGTAACGGAGTAGTGAGCATTCTTCAACGAAGGGTGACGGGAAGGTGAATTACAGGGGGGTGTTCGGTCGAGCGAGAGGGGAACGTACGATCGACGGCGTGCAGCAAGGTTCGGACACCTCTTCCCGTCGCGGCCGTCGCTCCTCCACCATGGGCGGCATGCCGCTCAACGACATGCCCTGGTGGCGCTGGCGCAGCAATGTGCGCTCGGCGCTGCACATGCTTTCCGACCCCGTCTTCCATCAGGAGTGCTGGCTGGCCGGCCGAGAGGGATACGGCGACGTCACCGACGCCGTGTACCGCCTGGTCGAGGACACCTGGCTGGACAACTGGTCCGCCGAGAAGTACGTCGGGACGATCTTCCGCGACTCGGGCGAGGCCGCCCTCGTCGATGTCGCCGTCCTGCGGGTGCTGCGGATCATGCACCAAGTCGGTGCGGACGCTCCCGTATCGGCCTATCTGGAACACCATGGCTGGCCGGAAGCCGTACGGGCCGCCCGCGAGGCACACGTACGCCTCTCCGCGAGCGACGGTGAGGATCCGGACGCGCCGCCGCGCTCGCTCGATGTGCTGCGAATCATGACGCGGTCCGCCTGAGGCTCCGCCCCCGAGGGTCCGCCTGACGGGCCGGGATCGTTCGGGACCGGCGGATATGGCACCCTACGAGGATGACCGACCAGTACGTCCTGACGCTCTCCTGCCCGGACAAACAGGGCATTGTGCACGCCGTGTCGAGCTATCTCTTCATCACCGGCTGCAACATCGAGGACAGTCAGCAGTTCGGAGACCGGGACACGGGACTGTTCTTCATGCGGGTCCACTTCTCGGCCGAGGCGCCGGTGACCGTGGGCAAGCTGCGGGCCAGCTTCGCCGCCGTCGGGGACTCGTTCCAGATGGACTGGCAGATCCATCTCGCCGACGAGCGGATGCGGATCGTGCTGATGGTCAGCAAGTTCGGTCACTGCCTCAACGACCTGCTCTTCCGCTCCAGGACCGGCGCGCTGCCGGTCGAGATCGCGGCGGTCGTCTCCAATCACACGGACTTCGCCGAGCTGGTCGCCTCGTACGACGTCCCGTTCCATCACATTCCGGTCACCAAGGACAACAAGGCCGAGGCCGAGGCGCAGTTGCTGGAGCTGGTGCGCGGTGAGAACGTCGAGCTGGTGGTGCTCGCCCGCTATATGCAGGTGCTCTCGAACGATCTGTGCAAGCAGCTGAGCGGCCGGATCATCAACATCCACCACTCCTTCCTGCCGAGCTTCAAGGGCGCGAAGCCGTACCACCAGGCGCACGAGCGCGGCGTGAAGCTGATCGGCGCGACCGCGCACTATGTGACGGCCGACCTCGACGAGGGCCCGATCATCGAGCAGGAGGTCGAGCGGGTCGGCCACGGGGTCACCCCCGAGCAGCTGGTGGCGATCGGCCGTGATGTGGAGTGCCAGGCGCTGGCGCGTGCGGTGAAGTGGCACGCGGAGCACCGGATCCTGCTCAACGGCCGCCGTACGGTTGTGTTCGCGTAACCGCGCGCTGTCCTCACCGGCTGCCGGACGGTCCGGGCACGTTCTCGCACAGGTCATCCAGTACGAACGCCCGCTCCTGCACTTGCAGGATCCGTTCCGCCTCCAACTGTTTGAGCAGCCGGTCCAGCAGACTCGCGTCCTGCGGATTGCCCAGGAATTCCAGTACGGCGCGGTAGAAGGCGTCCCGCAGCGTCGGCGGCATGGCGTCCGAGGCGTCCAGGCAGATCTGGCTCGCCCCGTCGAACAGGCCCTGCACGGCACGGGTGTTCTGCGACAGAGGTACGGTGCCGAACGCGCCGCCGGGAAAGTACGGCCGCTCCCCGGGCCGCGCCGCCTTCGCCCAGTCCTCGCGGGCCTGGCGGGAGGTCAGCCGGTCGAGCAGGTCCCAGGCAGCGGCGCTGGGCTTGAAGACCGCGGCCATGTCGCCGGAGACCTCGAAGGCGTTGTCCTCGCTCCGCGCCTCGCCCCGCCCGTCGCCCCGCCCGTCGCGCTGACCGTAGCTCTGCCCACCGGTCCTCCCCGCGCCGAAGAAGGCGGCGGTGGACGTGGGCTGCACGTCGTCGCCGTAGTGGCGGCGGATGAACGACCCCTGGTGTTCATGGGTGCAGTGACCGCCGTTCAGGAGCCCGTACCGGCCGTTGTCGAGCCGCTCGAAGGACATGTTGAGCCCCTCCCACGCGAGTTTCCCGTCGTTCGCGGCGAGCAGCGCGGCCCACTCCTTCCAGGCCGCCCTTGTCTGCTGCCACGGCGTCTTGCCGGTCGCCCACCTCTCGTACGCGGCGGGTCCCTGCCGTTGCAGCAGCAGGTCCTCCACCCAGTCCGTGCCCGGCCAGCCGGAGGTGGCGCCGGAGCCCACGCCCAGGCACCAGTCCGGCTTCTTCCCGGTGCTCTTTGCGCGGCTGAAGACCAGCGACTTCAGGTCGACCCGCACCGGTGCCCAGTAGGCGTGCGTACGGACCTCGCCCTGCTCGTTCTCGACGGTCACCAAGGGCGCCCACGGCGGGACCGCGGCCCCGGCCACCCGCTGAGGGAGCGGATACGCGTCTGAGGCCCTGGCGTACTCGGCGAGCTCACCGGGGCTGCTCAGGATCGCCAGGTCCGGCGGCGCGCCCGCCTGGAGCTGAGCCACCAGCGTCTCGCGCAGGGAGCGGGTGCCCTTGTAGACGTAACTGCGTCCGGTCCGCTCACCGATGCGCCGCAGCGCCGCCACGAACGGTCTCTCCTCGCCGTCGGTCCACGGGCCGAGGACGACCAGGGTCCGCTCCTCGGCCACGTCCGAGCAGCCGCCGGCCGTCACCGCGGCAGCGGTGAGCAGACAGCAGGCCAGCAGTGCCCTCAATCGCTTCATACGTCTGTGTACTTCCGTCGGGGGCGAACGGCCGGATAGGGCCGGCCGTAGAGGAAGAGCGTGGCGCCGCAGGCGAGCGCGCCCACCCCGGCCGCGGGAACGACGACGCCCGCGGTCACCGACCAGGCGTCGGGGTGGGCCTCGCGCATCACCGTGGCCGCCTCGCGTGCTGTGGACTCGATCCTTCGGGGTGCCGTGCGTTCCGCGCCCAGCTGCTCCAGGGCGCCGACGGTCGTACGCACCCGCTCCTGCGCGGCGTGCTCCTCGGCACCGCCGACGGCCAGCAGAACGGGCGTGAGAAGCACCGGTACCGCGGCCACCGCCAGCTGCACGCTGATCAGCCGCAGCCGGTCCCGCAGGAAGACCGAGGTGCCGACGAGGACGAAGGCGAAGAGGGCGGCGGAGAGTGCCGCGGCGGCCGCCGCGGCCAGAGTGAGCGGGCTCCAGGCCGCCAGGTCGCGGTTCTCCTCGTGGAGTTGGCGCTCCAGCTCCGCGATGCGGTCGAGGATGGAGATGGGCTCCTGGGGGGTGGCCTGGGCGACGGTCAGATGCTTGCCGCGCAGCATGTCGTCGGCGTAGTCGACCCCGGCTTCGCGCAGCACTTCGCTCAGACGGTTCCGGTCGGCCCACGCGATCTTGTCGCCGTATGCGACGACCAGGCCGGAGACGACCCGCAGCTCCTGCTGCTGCGCCTTGTGCAGAGCCCTGGACTGCGCGACCCGGTTGAGGCTCTGCGAGGCCTCGGTGAGCAGCGAGCGGTAGGTCTCGCCGAGCTCGACAGAGCCGGCCTGCTCGGCGGTTTTGAGGCGTAACTCGGCCTGGACCTGGGCGAGTTCGAGGGAGACCCGGGCCCGCGCCAGATCCACGAGCGCGGGCGCGCAACGATCCCGCAGCCGCTCCGTACGGCCGTGCACGTCGCCGTAGGCGGCCGCGGAGAGGGCGAGGGCGACCACGGCGAGCGCGGGCAGCACCAGCATCCGGCGGCGCAGGAACGCGGCGGTGGGGCGGCTCCCCTCGGGGGTTCGGCCCGCGGCGCGCAGCCACAGTGCGGGGAAGAGCCCGCGCAGGGCAGGGAGGACGCGGGTGGCGGCGGGGCGCAGCCGCGCGAGGGCAGGGCGGAGCCGGTCGAGGCCCGGGCGGAACAGCTTGCGGCTGGTCATGCGCTCTCCCGGGGGCCGTGGTGCCGCGCCGGCGCGGGACGGAGCCGCCGAATCGGGTCGTTCATGCGTCATCGCCCTGCCCGCGCAGCCGCGGGCGGCGGGGCAGCCACGCGGTCAGCGGCCGCGGCGCCCGGTCCCGGTCGGGATCCCGGTCCGGGTTCCGGTCCCGGTAGTGCTTCAGACCCAGCGGACGGGTCCGGTACGCGCTGTCGAGCAGCGCCTCCGCGAGCGTCGCGTCCTCCGCGCGGTCGGTGCGCGGCACCTGCTTGGCCAGCTTTCGGTAGCTGGCGGAGAGTTGCTCGCGCAGCACCCGCTCGGTGGCCGGGACGGGCATCCCGGGCGGCAGCGAGGCGCGCAGCTCGGTCAGCGGGTCGGCCTTCTCCCGTGCGGCGCCGACCAGTTCGAGGAGCAGTTCCAGGAGCTCCGTGGTGAGCCGTTCGTACGCCTGTCGGTCGGTGAGCCCTTCATGGCTGACCAGCCGGCGCAGCGCGGCGTACGCGCGCACCGCCGACGCCACCGTCGGTGCGCTCCCGTCCGCGGGCGGGCTGGCGTGGATGCGGACCATCGCCGTGCGCGCCGCGGTGCGGTGCCGGGAGTCGGGGGGCACACCGTCCAGGTATGCGAGGGCCAGATCCGGGCTGCGCCGGGCGAGATGAATGCGGGCGAGTCCGAAGGCGGCGCTGCCGAGCGCGTGGTTGCGCCGCCACACCGCGTCGTAGAACTGCATGGCCTGCTGCTCGTGGTCCTCCCGGGCAGAGGCCCCGGGAGCGCCGTCGTAATCCGCGCCGCGCCTTTCGTCCGCCAGCCTCTCGTGGCAGTAGCCGAGGGCGAGCTTCGGCGCGTACTCGCCCGGGATGGCGTAGTACACCTCGTCGAAGCAGGTCAGGGCTCGGTGCAGTCGGCCGTGGGCAAGTTCGGTGAGCCCCCGGTGCCAGTCGAGCCGCCAGTCGTACTCCGCGCGTTCGCCGAGCAGCCGGCGGGCCCGGTCGAGTTCCATGGCGGCGGCGACCAGTTGCTGGTCCCTCCTCCGGCTACCCGCCCCGGCTGCCGCTGGGGGTGCCCCCAGGCGCATCTGGTCGCGGGCGAGCTCCAGGTGGAGACGGCAGCGCAGCAGATGCAGCTCGGGGGAGGCCAGCCACTCGTCGCTGAGCTGGAGCAGACCTGCCGGGTCGGCGTACGAAGTGCGCTGCAGCTCCTTCCAGTTGGGGTCCTGCTGGTCCGGCTTGGGCATGGGCAGGGCCACCGCCACCTCGGCCGGGTCGGGCACCCCCGCGCCGAGGAGGTGGCCGCCGGCGCCGCCTGCCCGCCAGCGGCTCAGCGGCGGGGCCTTGCCGAGCTGGCCGTCCAGGGCGGTCGCGGCCCGGTCGAAGAGCGGGGACGGCTCGAAGGTCTCCTCGCCGAGCCGCAGGGAACGCAGTTCGCGCAACACACCGCGCAGTTGGAGGGCCATCTCCTGGGCGGACGCGTAACGCCGCTTGGGATCGCTTGCCATGGCGCGCCGCAGCGCACGCTCCAGCGACCCGGTGCCGAGGTCGGCGGGCGGCGCGGGGGCCTTGGCGAGCAGCGAGCCGAGGACCGCGCCGACGCTGTAGAGGTCGCCCGCGGTCGTCATCTCGCCCGCGGGGCCGGTCTCCGGCGGCCGGTGGCTGACCGGTCCTGGCGTGCCGGGCCTGCGGACGCCCGCGACGTCGATGAGTTTGATGCCGTTGCCGCAGTGCAGGACGTTGGTGAGGGACAGATCGCCGTAGACGAGGCCCTCCTGGTCGTGCAGATAGCTGAGCGCGTCCAGGATGAGCAGCCCGTACACGACGATGAACTCCCGTACCCGGGGCCCCGAGAACGGCGGACGGTGCTGGGCGATCCGGGCCGCGACCCACTCCAGCGGCGCCCCGTCGGCGAACTCCATCACGATGAACTCCGCCGAAGTCGACGGATGACGCGCGTAGTTGACCACCCGGATCACGGACGGATGGTTGAGGCTGACCAGCCGCAGCCGCTCCTGGTGCGCCTGAAGAACGGCCGCGGGGTTTCCCGGGTCGAGGATCCCCTTGAGCGCCACCGGACGGTTGTCGAGCAGCAGATCGCGGGCGAGATACACCTGCCCGTGGCTGCCCTGGCCGATCGGGCCCACGACCTCGTACTGCTGGTGCAGACGGTCGCCTCCCGTCAGATGGGGCCCGGCCGGTGCGGTGACGAGCGCGTCCGGGTCGCGCACGGCGACGACCGGCAGATCGGTGAGCCCGTCTCCGGGCGGGTCCACGACGAACTCGTGCGGGCCCAGCGGCCCGGCCAGGGCCAGCTCGGCCGCCTCGGCATCCAGCAGCGCCGTCTCGATGTCGACGGCGAGCCGGAACAGCTCGTGCGGCAGGGCGGGCGAGTCGTACAAGAGGCCGCCGCGGCACAGCTGTTGGAGCCGCCCGCGCAGCCGTGGGGACCGGTCGTCGGGGCGGCGCGGTGCCGGCCGGCCCGCCGTGGCCGGATGCCCGGGCAGCTGCCGTAAGCGCTGTTCCGTCTCGGCGAGCCGGGTGATACGCGCGGCGAGCCGGTCGGCGCGGCGGTCGGGCCACTCGGGTTCCAGGAGCTCTGTGCGTACCCGGGCGAGCAGCGGCGAGCGCGGGTCGCTGAAGACGAGCAGCAGCCGGCTGTCGCCGCGGGCGAGCAGCGCGCGCAGCAGCGCCACGATCTCCGCGTCCGGCGACGCGGACCGGTCGACGGCGAGGAAGGCGGCGATCAGCGGCGGGCTCGCGTCGGCGATCTGGTCGAGCAGCTCGGTGTGGGGTGTACGGGACGGGGGCGGGTCGTCCAGGCCGATCCGGTCGGCGGCGTGGACGGCGAGCTCCTCTGCGGTGCGGTTGGTGGCGTCGACGGCGATGTCGATGCTGCCCACCTGCGGTTCGCCCGCCGAACTCGCGGACGCGGACGGCGGGCTCTGCTCCCGGTCGGCGAGGGTGAGGGCGGAGCGGACGGTGTGCAGCAGCGCGTGCTCCCCCTCACCGGCGAAGGCCAGCTCGACGGGGTCGGTGTCCGAAGCGCCGTCCAGCCAGCGGGTCAGCCTGCGATGCAGGCCGGGGACCCGGCCGGAGGCGGTCCTGTCGGGGGCGACGGCCACCTCGCGGGAGACGGCACGGGGTCCGTTGACCGTCAGTCCGAGCCGTTCCAGCGGCAGATACTTCAGCACGGTCTCGGTCGGGATCATGTACGCGTGCTCACGGCGTACGGGCGCCTGCGGAGTGCCGAACTGGTGGGCCACGATGCCGATGAGCCGGCGTGAGCGGCTGTGGACGACCCCGCTGCCGCTGTAGCCGTGCCGGACGACGTACGAGGAGCCCTCCGTGTCGAGCTGCACCCACTCGGGCTTGGGTGCGGGCCCGCCGCGCCCCATCAGCCGGGCGTCGAGATGTTCGCCTCCCGGCAGGTCCTCCGGGTAGCCGGTGAAGTGCACCGGCTCATTGCGCGCCGGGATCTGGCGGTGCAGCACGGCATGCGGCACGGACGGCTCGTGATCCAGCTTGAGCAGGGCGAGGTCGCCGCTGAAGTGCGGGGTGGGCAGGACCAGATACTCCCGCAGCAGCCGGGCGCGCAGGGGGCCCGGCCCGTCACCGGACAGGGCGGCGCCGGGACCGTCCACGTACACGGTGTCGAAGGGGGTGCGGGCACCGTCCTGGCCGGGGCGCGACAGCACCGTATGGGCGCAGGTGAGCACCAGACCCCCGGGAAGCAGCACCCCGGCGCCCAGCGGACGGCCCGCCCGGTCTTGCGTACGCAGCAGACAGACCCGCCAACTCTCCTCATGCGAAGAGGAGTTGGACGCACGCAACGGCTCCCTCATACTGCTCAACGATAACTACAGGAGACGGGGGACGCGATGGCTGTGCGTGACGATGCCACGGTGGCCGGGCTCGCCGAGGTGATCGGACAGGTCCGGGACGAGCTGGAGCGGGCGCAGCGGGCCGGGGAGGGACGCGATCTCAAATTCAGCGTGGAGAGGGTGAATCTGGAGTTCGCGGTGCAGGTCAGGCGGGAGGGCAGCGGCAGGGCCGAGCTGCGGATCGGGGTGGTCACGGCGGGCGCCGGCGGGACGGCGGCGCGGGACACGACGCACACGATCCAGATCGAGCTGAAGCCACAGGGGCGCGACGGGGACCCGAACGTGCGGGTGGGCGGGGAGTAGACCTGCGGCTCGCGCGGCACGGGATCCTGTGGCCGGTGGCTGCACGAGCCCGTCCGTGCAAGTGCCCGCGCTGTCTTGGCATCCGCGGCCTTCGCACACTCACGGCGCTCGACGCTGCGGGGAGCACCTCCGCCGACGCGGCTCACCCCGCCGCCACCGCTCCCACAACTCCGTGAGCTGCTCGTCCGAGAACCCCACACCGACCTCCGGCCCGCACCACCCACACCTGGGTGATGCGTTGACCGGTTGAGGTCGCCCTCGTTATGCGAACTGGCCGGGCCGGTAGTCGCCGGCGGGCTGCTGGACCATGACGTTCCCGCGGTTGAAGGCGTTGATGAGGGCGATGGCGCACACCAGGGCGGCGAGCTGGTCCTCGTCGTAGTGCTTGGCGGCATTCGCCCAGACCTCGTCCGTGACGCCACCGGCCGCGTCGGCGATGCGGGTGCCCTGCTCCGTCAGCTCCAGGGCGGCGCGCTCGGCATCGGTGAACACCGTGGCCTCCCGCCAGGCCGCGACCAGGTTGAGGCGCACCGAGGTCTCCCCGCCGGCGGCGGCGTCCTTGGTGTGCATGTCGATGCAGCCGGCGCAGCCGTTGATCTGGCTGGCACGGAGCTTCACCAGTTCCTGCGTCAGGAACGGCAGCGTCGAGTCCGCGAGCGCCTTGCTCGCAGAGATGATGTGCTTCATGGCCTTGGCTGCGACCGGGCTGGCCATGAGGTTCAACCGAGCATTCATGGTGCACTCCTGTGTCGTTGTTGCTGGTTAACCCCTTGGACGGGACAGCTCGGCGAGATGTGACATGGACGCATGTGACGCGCGTCTCACTGTCGCGCCGCGGCGCAGCCCCACGACGACGTTCCGTACCGCTGCCGAGGCGTCGCCGCGCTCACCACGATCCCCGACGCCCCTTCTGGCCCGGACTCCACGCGCGGGCATCTGCCTCTGATCCGCCGGTGATCCAAACGAAACTGCCTGGGTCGCCGGTCGGCGGGCCCGCCTGAGCCGGCCGCTGACCGGCTCGCATGCACACCCAAACCCATCGCCAAGAGAAGGGCACAGTCATGCCTCGGAACGCCGACGACTACCCGCAGGAAATACCGTGCGTCCGGGCCCGGCCGACTGCACCACGGCCGCCATCGTGTCCCTGCTCAGGAGGGGCAAGAAGACCAGCTGTCGCGCGACGTCCAGTTCAGTGCACGTCTGCACGCGCATTGTGAGCGTTTGTCCGCCGTCGACAACATCAACCCAGGTCAGGCGATCTCAGCTGACGCACGGAGGTCAGAGCCTGCTCAGCGACGCCGCCGCGAACAGCACGTCCCGGATCGCCTCGCGGTCCCCGTCCTGGCCCGCCGCGGCCTCCTCCGGCGAGATATGGCCCGCCAGCAGGCGACAGAACTCCACGCCGTCCAGGGCCACTTGGGCCACCGTCTGTTCCGCGGAGCCGACGGCCGCCGGGGAGTCCAGCGCGATGTACCAGTTCCCGCCGCCCGAGCCCTCGACCTCCAGATGCAGCGAACGGCCCGGCGCACCCGCCGCGACCAGATGTTTCGCGGGTCCGGCGAGGCCGGCGCGTCTGCGGTCGGCGAGTGCCGCGGGCAGCAGCCGCGCCGCCAGGTCGATCATCCGGTGCAGATGGGAGCCGCTCGGCGGCTCGTACGGATAGTCCACCGCGTTCGCGATGTCGCCCGCGTGCATCCAGCACTCGAAGGCCCGGTCCAGCAGGGAGTCCTGCAGTGGCAGGGCGAAGTCGCCGTACGAGACGGACAGTTCGGCGACTCCGCGGCCCGCGAAGGACACCGTGCGGATGAGCGTGTGGCTCTGGTCGCGCCACGGCTCGCGGATGGTGCGGGTGGGCGGCCGGTCGGCCGTGCTCCAGAAAGCTTCGGTGCGCTCGGTCGGCACTCTCGGCGCGTTCGGTCCGAGCGGATCGTCCAGACCCAGGGTGCCCGCGACCAGACCGTCGACGGTCATCAGATGCGCGATCACCCCGGCCACGGTCGTCCGGCGGCTCACCTGCCGCTCGCCCTCGAACCACTTGAGGCGCACAGGCGCATGCCACTCCGACTCGCCGATGTCCCGCAGCAGCGCGTCGAGCCGCGCGGTCTCGGCGTCGTACGGATTCGCCCAGGTGGGCACCGGGATACGGGCGGGCCTGCGAACCAGGCAGTTCTCAAGGACGCGGAACCGCAGCAGCGGGTCGAGGTCCAGGTCCCGGTCGGTGTGCAGCAGCGCGACGGCGTCACGCAGCCGCAGGGCCTCTTCCGCGCAGGGCGCGCAGTCGCCGAGGTGCTCCTCGACGGCCGCGGTCTCCTCGGCTGAGCAGGCGGACAGCGCCCATGCGCCGAGCAGGGACTTCAGCACGCTGTGGGACCGGCGTTCGCCCTTGCGCGGTCCATCGCCCGTCCCATCGCCAGTTCGGCCGACCGTTCCGCCGCCTGTCTCGGGCGGCAATTCGGGCTCCGGGGCAGCCGCTTCGGGCAGCAGGCGCGCGGGCACGTCAAGCGCGTCCAGATTGTCCGCCGCCGACCGCGGCCCCGGTATACGCGGCGCGCCCCGCATCCCGTCGCGGCCGTCGTCGTGGCCGCCGTCCAGCGGGCCGTTCACAAGGAGCGTCCGTATCCGGGCGGGGACGAGCCCTCCAGCGGGCGTGTGTTGGCGGTGGACAGCAGTTGGAGGCCGAGCCGCAGCCGGCGCCTGGCCTCGTCCTCGGTGACCCCGAGGTCGGCCGCGGTCTGGCGGTAGTCCCTGCGCTGGAAGTACGCGAGTTCCAGCGCGGCACGCAGCGGCGCCGGCATGGAGGTCACGATGTAATCGGCGCGGGCCGCGACCGCCGCCCTGCGCACCTTCTGCTCCAGCTCCTCCGTCGTGCCCTCGCCGCTTTCCGCCAGCGCGGCGGCCTCGGTCTTCCGCAGCCGGTACACCGCCTGGCTGTTTGTGATCTTCGCCACCCAGGAGCGCATCGACCCCTGCTTGGGGTCGTACGCGTCGGGGTTCTCCCAGATGTAGCCGAAGACCTCGCGGGTGACCTGGTCGGCGGCCTCGTCGTCGTCGAGAACCCGGTGGGCGAGCATGTGCACGAGCGACGCGAACCTGTCGTACAGCTCCCCGAGCGCGGCGGCCTCTCCGCGCGAGAGCCGCTGCTGCATTTTGCGGTCCCAGCGCGGTGGTGCGTCCTTTGCCATGCGGCCCCCAAGCCTTGCCCCTGTGCCTGTCGCCTCTTCGAATGTAATGCGCGCGGCCGCGAACGCACGACCCTTTGCGGCAAGAGCGCCTCCCGAGGCGCCCCGGGATGGTAGGAGCCTCACGGTCTGTGTTTCGCGCGAGGACGGCTGGGCAGTTGCGACAGGAAGCACGGATTCCGGTACGAGGAAAGGTCGGGTCGTGATGCTCAAGGTGGACGAGACCCGGCAGGGCGCATGGACGGTGCTGCACGTCTGCGGCGAGCTCGATCTCGTCTCCTCGCCGGCGATCCGCCAGCATGTCCATGACGCGGTCGCCGTCGGCCGCCGGGATCTGGTGCTCGACCTCTCCGAGGTGCTCTTCTGCGACTCCAGCGGCGTCGGCCAGCTGATCGCCGCCCGCCGCCTGCTGCGCTCCTGCCAGGGCAGGCTCCGGCTGATCCTGCCCGCCCGCGGCGCCGAGGAAGGATCGCACGTCAACCGGGTGCTGGCGGCCCTCGGGGTGCGCCGTCTCTTCGAGGTGTACGCGGACGCCGGCTCGGCCACCGACGAGAAGGCCGAGCCCCTCTCCGCCTGACCGTAGTCGCCGGGTGACTGTCTGTCCGTCACCAGGCCGTCGCCCGGATGTCTCCGTCACGTAATTGGCTGGGTACTTGCACGCGTCAGCGTCCGGGGCCGTACCCTCGCCGCATGGACAGCGCAGAGTACGAGCGCAAGATCGCTTCCCGCTTCGCCGCCTTCGACCAGGACGGCAATGGCTATATCGACCGTGAGGACTTCAGCGGGGCCGCCGCGGCCCTGCTCGCCGAGTTCGACACGACCGCACGTTGCGACAAGGGCCAGGCCCTGTACAGCGGTGCGGAGGCGTTCTGGCAGGGCATGGCCGGGATCGCGGATGTGGACGGCGACCAGCGGGTCACCCGCCAGGAGTTCATCACGGGTGCGGTGAAGAGACTGCGCGACAACCCCCAGCGGTTCGCCGAGATCGCCCGCCCCTTCCTTCATGCCGTGATCGCCATCGCCGACGAGGACGGCGGCGGCGTGATCCCGTCGGCCGCCGAGCGGGTGCTGCGGGTGCTCGGCGTGCAGGCCGACGTCGCGGTGAAGGTGGCGGCGGCGCTGGATGCGGACGGCGACGGCCGGATCAGCGAGGAGGAGATCCTCTCCGCCTTCGCGTCGTACTACGTCACGCCCGAACCGTAGGCCGCCCGCCGGGGCTCCGCCCCGGACCCCGGTCCTCAATCGCCGGACAGGCCGGGTTTTGTCCTCAATCGCCGGACGGGCTTGATTTTCAAGCCCGTCGGGGGTCCCCCGGACGAAGTCTGGGGGAGATTGAGGACAAGGCGTACCTCAGGCGTACCGCTCCCGCAGCTTGTACTTCAGTACCTTCCGCAGCGTCTCGTTCCGCGGCAACGCATCCGTGATCTCCAGCTGTTCAGGCAGCTTGTGCACCGAAAGCCCCCGCCCCCGCAGATACTCCGTGACCGCGCCGAGGCTCAACCCCCCGGCGCCGTCCCCCTCTTCAACCACCACCGCGCACACCCGCTCGCCGCGCTCCGAGTCCGGCAGCCCGATCACCGCCACGTCCGCGATCGCCGGGTGTTCGTGCAGCAGGTCCTCGATCTCCTTCGCGGAGATGTTCTCGCCCTTGCGGATGATGACGTCCTTGAGCCGGCCGGTGAGGACCAGATGCCCGGAATCGGTGAGGTGCCCCAGGTCGCCGGTGATGAAGAACCCCTCGCCGTCGAAGGCCGCGGCGCTCTGCGCCGGATCCAGATAGCCCCGGCAGACCGCCTCGCCGCGCAGCCGCACCTCGCCGTCGACGATCCGTATCTCCATGCCCGCCGGCGGCCGCCCCTCCGTCGTGGCGAGGTTGTGCGCGGTGTCGTCGGGCGCGCCCATGGTGATCATGGGGACTTCGGTCATGCCGTAGCCGTGGGTGAGTTGGCAGCCCATCTCGCGTACGACGGCATGGTAGATCTCCGGCGGCTTGGGCGCCCCGCCCCCGGCCAGCAGCCGCAGACCGGGGATCAGCTTGCGCTCCGGCTGTTTACGCTGCTCGGCGAGGAACATCGAGTAGAACGCGGTGGAGCCGCCCGCGACCGTGACGCCGTGTCTGCGGTAGCCCTCCAGCGCTTCGGGCAGCGCGAAGTGCTCGAACATCACCGCGGGGAAGCCGTACAGCAGCAGCATCACCGTGTAGTCGGGCCCGGCGATGTGCGCGAAGGGGAAGGCCATCGAGCCGACGTCGTCGGACGACAGGTGCAGCGCGTGCGCGAGGCAGGAGCCGCCCGCGATCAGCGATCGGTCGGTGTGCAGCACGCCCTTGGGGTCCGATGTGGTGCCGGAGGTCCAGTAGATCCACCGTACGTCCGTCCCGGAGGCGGGCGGCGGCGGCAGCACCGCGGGGTCGGCGTCGGGCAGGGTGTCGTACGTATCGAAGACCAGCGGCGGTTCGGGGAGTTCCAGCGCGAGGCGGCGTGCCATGCCGGTGTGGTCGAAGCCGCGCCAGGTGCCCGGCACGGCGAAGAAGGCGGCCTTCGACTCCCGTAGCGCGAAGCCGACCTCGCGGTCCCGGTAGAAGGGGATGACCGGCGACTGTACGGCTCCGATGCGGGCCAGCGCGAAGGAGAGCAGCGCCGTCTCGATCCGCGTGGGCAGCTGCCAGGCGACCACGCTGCCGGGTCGTACGCCCAGCTCCCACAGCCCGGCTGCGACCCGCTCGGAGCGGTCCCGCAGGGCGCCGAACGTGAGGGCGCGGTCGTCCTGGAGGAGCACGGGCCGGTCCGGGGTGAGGGCCGCCCTGCGCTGGACGAGTTCCCAGAGTGTGCGCGATTCGCCCAGTGCGTGTGGGGTCTCGGTCATGCCCGTATCCCTCCATGGCCGACGCATTTCTGACGGGTAGTCAGATCGTGCGGAGAGCGTAGGGCTCACCGCCTTGTCGGTCCAGGGGTGCGGGGCTAGCCTGATTTCTGACGGGCCATCAGAAACTCTCGTAGGGGACACCATGACCGAACTGCCTCGGATCATCAGCGTCGACGACCATGTGATCGAGCCGGCCCACCTCTTCGAGACCTGGCTGCCCGCCAAGTACCAGGACCGCGGGCCCAGGCCGCTGACCGCGGGCATCGGCGAGCTCGCGTACATCGCGGGCAAGTACCAGATCACGATGGATCCCGATGGCCCGCCGACCGACTGGTGGATCTACGAGGACCTCAAGTTCCCGTACAAGCGCAATATCGCCGCCGTCGGGTTCGACCGCGACGACATGACCCTCGAAGGCATCACCCGCGCGCAGATGCGGCCCGGCTGCTGGGACCCCAAGGAACGCCTCAAGGACATGGACCTCAACCATGTCGAAGCCTCGCTCTGCTTCCCGACCTTCCCGCGCTTCTGCGGGCAGACCTTCGCGGAGGCGCACGACAAGGAGGTCGCGCTCGCCTGCGTACGCGCCTACAACGACTGGATGGTCGAGGAGTGGTGCGGGGACAGCGGCGGCCGGCTCATTCCGCTGTGCATCATCCCGCTGTGGAACATCGACCTGGCGGTGGCGGAGATCAGGCGCAACGCCGCGCGCGGTGTGAAGGCCGTGACCTTCTCCGAGATCCCGACCCATCTCGGGCTGCCGTCGATCCACTCCGGCTACTGGGACCCGTTCTTCGCGATCTGCCAGGAGACCGGCACGGTCGTGAACATGCACATCGGGTCGTCCTCCCAGATGCCTGCCGCGTCGCCGGACGCGCCGCCCGCCGTGCAGGCGTCCCTCAGCTTCAACAACGCCATGGCCTCGATGATGGACTTCCTCTTCAGCGGCGTGCTGGTGAAGTTCCCGCGGCTGAAGCTGGCGTACAGCGAGGGCCAGATGGGCTGGATTCCGTACGCCCTGGAGCGCGCCGACGATGTGTGGGAGGAACACCGGGCGTGGGGCGGGGTGCGCGACCTCATACCCGAGCCGCCCTCCACGTACTACTACCGGCAGATGTTCTGCTGCTTCTTCCGCGACAAGCACGGGGTCGCCTCGCTGGACGTCGTCGGCCGCGACAACGCCACCTTCGAGACCGACTACCCGCATGTCGACTCGACCTTCCCGCACACCAAGGAAGTCGCCCTCGACCACATGAAGGGCCTGGACGACGAGACGGTCTACAAGCTGATGCGCGGCAACGCGATCCGCATGCTCGACCTGGACCTGGACCTGGACCGGTAGTGGACCTCACGTACACCGTCGAGGAAGAGGACTTCCGGGCACGGCTGCGCGAATGGCTGGCCGTGTCGCTGCCGAAGCTGCCCGCGAAGCCCGGCCCGCTGGACTGGCCCGGGCGGCGTGCGTACGACACCACCTGGCAGCGGATGCTGTACGACGCCGGGTACGGCGAAGTGCACTGGGACGCGCCCCCGACCCAGCGGCTGATCTTCCTGGAGGAGACGGAGCTGGCCGGCGCGCCCTACGTCGGCGCGAACTTCGTCGGGCTGCTGCACGCGGGCCCCACCATCGCCGCGGAGGGCACGGCCGAGCAGCGCGCCCGCTGGCTGCCGCCCGTCTTGCGCGGCGACGAGGTGTGGTGCCAGGGCTTCAGCGAGCCCGACGCGGGCTCCGATCTGGCGTCGCTGCGTACAAGGGCTGTCCGGGACGGCGACTCGTACGTCGTCACCGGCTCCAAGATCTGGACCTCGCACGCCGAGGTCGCCGACTGGTGCGAGCTGCTCGTACGGACCGATCCCGAGGCGCCCAAGCACCGCGGCATCACCTGGCTCGCCATGCCGATGGACGCGCCCGGGATCACCGTACGACCGCTGCGGACGCTGGCCGGGTCGGCGGAGTTCGCGGAGATGTTCCTCGACGAGGTCCGGGTGCCGGTCGCGGACCGGGTCGGCAGGGAGAACGACGGCTGGCGCGTCACCATGGTCACCCTCTCCTTCGAGCGCGGCACCGCCTTCGTCGGCGAGGTCGTCGCCTGCCGCCGCACACTGGGCGAACTGGCCGCCGCCGCCCGCGCGAACGGCACCTGGGACGACCTGGTGCTGCGCCGCAGGCTTGGCCGCCTGAATGCCGAGTTCCGCGCCTTGTGGCGGCTCACCCAGTGGAACGTCAGCGAGTCCCAGAGGACGGGCGGCGTACCCGGCATCGGCGGCTCGGTCTTCAAGCTCCGCTACTCGCACGCACGCCAGGAGCTGTACGACACGGCCGCCGAGGTACTCGGACCCGACGCCTTCGACCTCGACCGGGAGTGGACCGCGGACCGGCTCTCCTCCCTCTCGTACACCATCGCGGCGGGCACCTCTCAGATCCAGCGGAACATCGTCGCCGAGCGGATCCTCGGCCTCCCGAAGGGGCGCTGATGGACTTCCAGTTGACGGACGACCAGCGCGCGCTGCGAAGAGGTGTACGGGAGCTGCTGGCCGGCCGCTTCGGGCGTGATGCCCTCAGGGCCGCCGTGGACCACGAGGGCACGGTCGACCGGAAGCTGTGGCGGGAGCTCGGCGCGGCCGGGTTCTTCTCGCTGCGGCTGCCGGAGCAGGAGGGCGGGGTGGGGCTCGGCCTGCCCGAGGCGGTCCTGATCTTCGAGGAGGCGGGCCGGGCGCTGCTGAACGGGCCGCTCGTGGCGACCCATCTGGCCGCGTGCGGCGGCCTGCCGGGCGCCGCGGACGGCACGCGTGTGATCACCTGTGCCACCCAACTGCGCGCCCTGGTCCCGCACTTCGCCGACGCGGACGCCGTCGTCGTCATCCATGGCACCTCGATGCGGGCCGGGTACCCGAAGGACCTGCCGTCGGCCCGGCCCGTACGGTCCATGGACCCGCTCACTCCGCTGCACCGGATCCCGGGCGGGACCCCGAAGGCCCCGCCGCGTCCGGACGCCGTGCTCCTCACCGCGGCGGAGCAGCTCGGCAGCGCGGCCCGCACCACCGAGACGGCCGTGCAATACGCCAAGGACCGCGAACAGTTCGGGCAGCCCATCGGTGGCTTCCAGGCAGTCAAGCACCTGTGTGCCCAGATGCTCGTACGCACGGAGGTGGCCCGTGCCGCCGTCTACGCGGCGGCCGTCACCGAGGACTTCACCGAGATCGCCGGCGCCAAACTGCTCGCCGACGAGGCCGCGGTCCAGGGCGCACGAGACTGCCTCCAGGTGTACGGCGGAATGGGCTTCACCTGGGAGGCGGACGTGCATCTGCACCTCAAGCGGGCCTGGCTGCGCGCGCAGATGTGGCTCACGGGGGCGGAGGCGGAGGCGATCCAGGCGGATGCATTGGCCTCAGCACTCTGAAGCGTCACCGAGCGTTGACCGTTTGTCGGGTACGGGCGTCGATACCGGGTTGTGTCCTTCGAGCGACTCGTCACGGCCCGGAGTCGGGGACCTGCTCCGGTACCCTCCGTGGGATGCGAGTGGTTCCGAGGCAGGGTTGTCACGGTGTTGCCGGTGCGGCGACTCCGGGCCCGGGAATGCGCGCCGTTCACCCGGTGCGCGCGCGTGCTGCGAGCCTCTGTTCGACTCCCCGCAACGTGCGTCGCACAGTATGCACCACGGGTACTCCTTCGCGCTGGAATATGCCCGAAGCGCTTGTTGCGGTGACTGTACGTCAACCATGCTGTCTTGCAAGGGAGTCACGTTCGGTGACCTGGTTGAGGACCTTGTCGAGGCGCGAGGCGATGTGTCCGCCGGTTCGGATGGTGTGAGCGGTGCAGGTGCTTCTGGTTCAGTTGGAAGTCGGGCCCGACCCCGCGGAGGTGGGACGCGCCCGGAGGTGGGCCCGTTCGCGGCTCGCCGGGTCAGGCATAGGGGACGACGAGCCACTGGCCGACACGCTGATCCTGCTGATCTCGGAGCTGGTCACCAACGCGGTCGTGCACACCGGCTGTCCAGCGGTGCTGCGGATGCTCTTCGGCGCGGGTGCGGCGGAGGCCGGGACCGTACGGGTGGAGGTCGCCGACATCAGCGCCTGCCCGCCGAAGCCGCGCCACGCCGAGGGTGATGACACCAACGGCCGCGGGCTCGAGCTGGTCGACGGCCTTGCCGACCGGTGGGGCTGGCAGCCGGAGGGCGCGGGCAAGTCCATCTGGTGCGAGGTGGACAGGGGTGCGCCGGAGATCGCGTACGAGCCGGTGGTGCGGGGCTTCGTCACCGCGCCGTAGGGCGGGCCTCACAGGATCGCGACCGGGGCGACGGGGGTTCCGGTACCGCCGACGAAGGGCTCGGGCATTGCGGAGAGCAGGAACGTGTACCGCCTCTCCTCCGCACAGGCTGTGGACAGGTCCTCCAGATTCCAGTTCTGTCCCTGGAGCATGCCCATCTCGACGAGGTCGAGGGCGTGCACGGGCAGCCAGAGGCTTTCGATCTCCGGCGGGAAGATCTCGAAGGTGAGGGTGTCGTTCGCGACGGCGGCGACGTCGTGGGCGTGGAACCACTCGGGGGTGCGTACGGACAGGCCCGGGGACGGATATCCGTAGCCGTGCTTGTCGCCGACGAGAGCGACCTGCAGCTGTCCGGTCCGTACGAGAACGATGTCACCGGGTTCGACTGTCAGGCCGGCGAACTCGGCGGCCTCGTCCAGGTCCTCGGGCGTGACGGCGTGATTGCCGGGCAGCCGGTCGAGACCCTTGGCGCGCGCGACGTCGAGGAGCACGCCACGCGAGACGATGTGCGGGGCCTTGTCGATGCCGCTGTACTGGGCCCGGGTGTGGGGCGTGATGGTGTCGGCGGGGCGGCCGTTGTAGATCTTCCCCGAGTGGGAGACATGGGTCAGGGCGTCCCAGTGGGTGGCGGCCTGGAGTCCCATGGTCACGGCGTCGTCGCTGGTGGCGACCGTCCCGGGGCCGAAGAGCTCCTGGTTGATCTGGACCATGGTGTGGAGGGGGTTGACTCGCCCCGGAATCATGCCGGTCTGGATACCGTCCTGGTGGAGCGGCAGCGCGAGGGGGATTCTCCGTCCGCCGCGGACGGCCGTGGCTGCTTCCCGCACCACCTCGTCGGTGATCAGGTTCAGGGTTCCCATCTCGTCGTCGGCGCCCCAACGCCCCCAGTTGTTCACGCGCTTGGCGATCTCGTGGAACTCGGCCGGGAGTGACATCGGGCCTCCTGGGGCTTGTGCTCGGGTATCTGACTGACCGTAGAATCTAACGGTCCGTCAGAAACCGCGGGAAGGGGCCGGACGTGGGGAACTTCTTGGCAGGCAAGGTCGTCGCCGTGACGGGTGCCGGGCGCGGCATCGGCCGGGCGGTGGCATTGGCCGCTGCGGCGGCGGGGGCGCGGGTCGTCGTCAACGACTACGGCGTCTCGATCGAGGGCGGCGAGCCGACGTCGGAGGTCGCGTCGGCGGTCGTCAAGGAGATCGTCGCGGCCGGCGGCGAGGCGGTCGCGGTGGCCGACGACATCGCGACGATGACCGGGGGGCAGCGACTGATCGACGTCGCGCTCGCGGAGTACGGCCGTATCGACGGGGTCGTATGCGTGGCCGGGATCCTGCGGGAGCGGATGCTCTTCAACATGTCGGAGGAGGAGTGGGACCCGGTCGTGGCCACCCACCTGAAGGGCACCTTCACGGTCTTCCGCGCGGCGTCCGCGGTGATGCGCAAACAGGGCACGGGCACGCTGATCGGCTTCACCAGCGGCAACCACCAGGGCAGTGTGGCGCAGGCGAACTACTCCGCCGCGAAGGGCGGAATCATCTCCCTGGTCCGGAGCGCGGCGCTGGGCCTGAACAAGTACGGGGTGACGGCGAACGCGATCGCCCCTGTGGCCCGTACGCGCATGTCCGCGAACGTCCCGATGGAGCTGAAGGAGATCGGCGAGCCGGAGGATGTGGCGGCGCTGGTGGTGTACCTGCTCTCCGAACGGGCCCGGGAGGAGCGGATCACGGGCCAGGTCTACACGATCGCCGGCCCGAAGATCGCGGTGTGGGCCCAGCCGAGGGAACTCCGGGCGGGCTACACGGAGGGCGCATGGACCCCGGAGAAGATCGCGGACTTCCTGCCGGGAACGGTGGGGGTGGACCCGATGCCGATGCTGGCGCACCTGGAGGAGATGGCGCGAGCGGCGGCGAGGAGGGACCGCCCGAACGGCTAGCCGGGGCCCGGCCCCGGACCCCGCGCTTCAATCGCCGGCGGGGCTGGATTCGGGGCTCCGCGCCGGCGCCCCGCGCCTCAATCGCCGGCGGGGCTTGAATTTCGCCCCGGCGGAAGTTCAAGCCCATTGGGGGTCCCCCCGGACGAAGTCTGGGGGAGATTGAGGACAACGCCCGAAGGGCGTACTGGGGGTCCCCCCACGCCCGCAGGGCGTAGGGGGCGGGTCTGGGGGCTTGCCCCCAGTTCGGGAAGTGGGGTCCCCCCCCACGCCCGCCAGGGCGTAGGGGGAGGGTAGCGAAACTTCAATTCCTTGGAGGAGACGTGGACTTCGCGTTCGGGCCCGCAGACGACGCCTTCCGCAAAGCCTCACGCGCGTGGCTCGGAGACCACATGACCGGTCAGTTCGCCGCCGCCACCCCCCTCGCAGGCCCCGGGAGCGAGCACGAGCGAGTCCACGCGCGCCGCGCCTGGGAGCGGGAGCTCGGCCGCGACGGATGGATCGGGCTCGGCTGGGACACCGGGGCGTACGGGAACCGCCAGGCCACCCTCACCCAGCAGGTCGTCTGGGCCGAGGAGTACGCCCGCGCCGGCGCCCCCGGCCGCCTCGGGCACATCGGGGAGAACCTCCTCGCGCCCACCGTGATCGCGTACGGCAGCCAGGCGCAGCAGGACCGCTTCCTGCCGGCCGTCGCGCGCGGCGACGAGCTCTGGTGCCAGGGGTACAGCGAGCCGAACGCAGGGTCCGACCTCGCCGGAGTGCGGACGGCGGCCGTACGCGACGGGGACGTCTACCGGATCAGCGGGCAGAAGATCTGGACCTCCCTCGCGCAGGACGCCGACTGGTGCTTCGTACTGGCACGGACCGAAGAGGGATCCCAGCGGCATCACGGGCTGTCGTTCCTGCTCGTCCCGATGGACCAGCCGGGCCGTATCGACGTACGGCCGATCCGGCAGATGACCGGAACCAGCGAGTTCAACGAGGTTTTCTTCGACGGCGCCGAGGGCCGCGCCGAGCATGTCGTCGGCGGCGAGGGCAACGGCTGGCGCGTCGCCATGGGCCTGCTCGAATTCGAGCGTGGGGTCTCCACTCTCGTCCAACAGATCGGCTTTGCCGAGGAGTTGACGCGGGTCGTGCGGCTGGCTGTCGACAGCGGTGCGGTCAGCGATCCTGTGCTGCGCGACCGGCTCGTACGGCAGTGGGCCGAGCTGCGCACCATGCGGTGGAACGCCCTGCGGACCCTGGGCAGTTCGGGCGACCGAGGCGCCCCCAGTGACCCCGGCGCCCCCAGCGTCGCCAAACTGCTCTGGGGCGGCTGGCACCAGCGGCTCGGCGAGCTCGCCATGGCCGTACAGGGCACCAGCGCGGCCGCAGGCCCGTACGACTGGAGCAGCGAGAGGCCGTACGAACTCGACGCCATCCAGAGCCTGTTCCTCTTCACCCGCGCCGACACCATCTACGGCGGCTCGGACGAAATCCAGCGCAACATCATCGCCGAGCGGGTGCTCGGCCTACCGAGGGAGCCCCGATGAGAGGCGTCGTCTTCGACGGCACGCAGCCCCAGGTCGTCGACGATCTGGAGATACGGGAGCCGGGCCCCGGCGAGGTGCTGGTCGCCGTCGCCGCCGCCGGGCTGTGCCACAGCGACCTGTCCGTGATCGACGGCACGATTCCCTTCCCCGTGCCGGTCGTGCTCGGGCACGAGGGCGCGGGCGTCGTCGAGGCGGTCGGCGCGGGCGTCGGCCATGTCGCGCCCGGCGACCATGTCTCGCTGTCGACCCTCGCCAACTGCGGCGCGTGCGCGGACTGCGACCGCGGCCGCCCCACGATGTGCCGCAAGGCGATCGGCCGTCCCAGTCGGCCCTTCTCCCGCGGCGGTGAGCCGCTCTTCCAGTTCGCCTCCAACTCCGCCTTCGCGGAACGCACGATCGTCAAGGCCGTCCAGGCCGTGAAGATCCCCGCCGACCTGCCCCTCACCTCGGCCGCGCTGATCGGCTGCGGGGTGTTGACGGGGGTGGGCGCCGTACTGAATCGCGCGATGGTCGACCGCGGTGACACCGTCGTCGTCATCGGCACCGGCGGCATCGGCCTGAACGTCATACAGGGCGCCCGGATCGCGGGCGCGTCCGCGATCGTCGCCGTCGACTCGAACCCGGCGAAGGAGGCAGTGGCCCGGCAGTTCGGGGCGACGGACTTCCTCGCGTCGGCACAGGGCGTACGGGAGATCCTGCCGGCCGGCGCCGACCATGTCTTCGAGTGCGTCGGGCATGTGGGGCTCATCCGGCAGGCGATCGAGCTGCTCGACCGGCACGGCCAGGCGATCCTCCTCGGCATGCCGGCGGCGACGGCGGAAGCGAGCTTCGTGCCGGCGGCGATGTTCCTGGACAAGTCCATCCTGGGCTGCCGTTACGGCTCCTCGCGCCCGCAGCACGACATCGCCCTGTACGCCGAGTTGTACCGGCAGGGCAGGCTACTGCTGGACGAACTGGTCACCGAGATCTACCCGATCGAGCACTTCGCGAAGGCGGCGGACGACGCGCATCACGGGCGGGTGGCGCGCGGCGTGCTGACGTTCTGAGCCCTGGGCCCCAGTGCCGCACCCCCCAGTGCCGCACCCCCAGTGCCTCACCCTCCAGCAGAGGCGCGGAAAGCGCGCCGGTACGCGGTCGGCGGGACGCCCAGCGCCGCCTGCAGGTGCTGGCGCATCGACTGCGCCGTGCCGAAGCCCGCGTCCCGTGCCACCTGATCGACGGAGAGATCCGTGGATTCGAGCAGATGCCGGGCCCGCTCCACGCGCTGCCGCGTCAGCCACTGGCCGGGGCTGATGCCTGCCTCCTCGCGGAAGCGGCGCGTGAACGTCCGTACCGACATGGACTCCTGGTCAGCCATGTCGCGCAGCTGGATCGGCTCGTGGAGGCGGCTCAGCGCCCAGGCCCGCGCGCTGGTGGTGGTCGCCAACTGCGGTTCGGGGACGGGCCGGTGGATGTACTGGGCCTGACCGCCGTCCCGGTGCGGCGGAACGACCGTACGGCGCGCGACCTCATTGGCGACGGCCGTGCCGTGGTCACGCCGCACGATGTGCAGGCACAGGTCGATTCCGGCCGCGACTCCCGCCGAGGTGAGCACGTCACCGTCGTCGATGAAGAGGACGTCCGCGTCGACCCTGACGGACGGGAAGAGCCGCTGGAAGTGCTCGGCCGAGGACCAGTGGGTGGTGGCGGGCCGGCCGTCGAGGAACCCGGCTGCGGCGAGGACATAACCGCCGGTGCAGATCGAGACCATGCGGGTGCCGGGCCGGATGTGCGCGAGGGCGGCCGCCAGCTCTTCGGTGAGCCGGCCCTCCTCGTAGACCGGCCCCAGTTCGTACGAGGCGGGGACGACGACGGTGTCGGCGGTGGCCAGCGCTTCGGGGCCGTGCTCGACGTGAATGTCGAAGTCGGCGTCCGTGCGGACGGGGCCGGGCCGGACCGAGCAGGTGACCACCTCGTACAGGGGGTGGCCGTCCGCGTCCTTGGCACGGCCGAAGATCCGGTGCGGAATGCCCAGCTCGAAGGGGAGCAGCCCGGTCAGGGCCAGCACGACGACCCGATGCCTCTTGATGCCCTTTACATCACCCATGGCCCGATCCTATCGAACGCTGTCCTCCGGGCCACTCGTTGCGGTTGATCGCTCCCCGGATGCTGGGTGACGTGACCCAGACAACCGAGCCGCAGCACGGCATACCGCGTCTTCGCCGCCCTCCGCGTATCCGTGTCCACCGTGCGTGGTTCGTCGCTGTCGTCACCTTTGTGACGATCATCGGCGCCGCCGCCTTCGCCTCGCTGCCCGGTCTGCTGATCGAGCCGCTGCACGAGAAGTTCGACTGGTCGCGCGGCACGATCGGCTTCGCGGTCTCGGTCAATCTCGCGCTGTACGGGCTCACCGCACCGTTCGCCGCGGCGCTGATGGACCGCTTCGGTATCCGCTGGGTGGTCGCCGTAGCCCTCACGGTCATCGCGCTCGGCTCCGGGCTCACCGTCTTCATGACGACGTCCTGGCAGCTCGTCCTCTACTGGGGCGTCCTCGTCGGCCTGGGCAGCGGCTCGATGGCGCTGGCGTTCGCCGCGACGGTCACCAACCGCTGGTTCGTGCAGCGGCGCGGCCTGGTCACCGGCATCCTCACCGCGGCCGGCGCCTCCGGCCAGCTCATCTTTCTCCCATTCCTCTCCTGGCTGGTCGAGAACCACGGCTGGCGCCCGGCCTCGATCACGGTCGCTCTCTCGGCGCTGGCCGTCGTCCCCTTCGTCTGGCTGCTGCTGCGGGACCACCCGGCGGACGTGGGGATCGCCGCGTACGGCGCGGAGGGCTTCACCCCGAAGCCGGACCCGGTGCCGGGCGCGGCCCGCCGCGCGGTCACGGTGCTGTTCAAGGCGGCCCGCACCGGGCCGTTCTGGCTGCTGGCGGGCACCTTCGCGATATGCGGAGCGTCGACGAACGGCCTGGTCAAAACCTACTTCGTACCCGCCGCCCACGACCACGGCATGCCGATCACGGCGGCCGCGTCGCTGCTCGCGGTGATAGGTGTCTTCGATGTCGTCGGCACGATCGCGTCGGGGTGGTTCACGGACCGCTTCGAGGCGCGGCGGCTGCTGGCGGTGTATTACGCGCTGCGCGGGATCTCACTGCTCTTCCTGCCGATGCTGCTCGCCCCGTCCGTCCACCCGCCGATGATCTTCTTCATCGTCTTCTACGGCCTGGACTGGGTGGCGACCGTGCCGCCGACGATCGCCCTGTGCCGCGAGTACTACGGCGAGGACAGTGCGATCGTCTTCGGCTGGGTGCTGGCATCGCACCAGGTGGGCGCGGCGGTCATCGCCTTCGCGGGCGGTGCGGCGCGGGACGTCTTCGGCTCGTACGACGTGGTCTGGTACGCCTCGGGCGCGCTGTGCGCGGCGGCGGCGCTGATGGCGCTGGTGATCCGGCGCAGGCCACTGGCCGCGCTGCCGCCGGTGTCGTTGCAGAAGGGGTCAGAAGATCCGGTCAGGGGCTGAATCGCCCGAACTTCCCCCGGTGGAAGAGCAGCGGTGCTGCCTCGTCCTGCGCACCGAGCGCCGCCACGCGGCCGACGACGATCAGATGGTCGCCCCCGGTGTGCACGGCCTGGATAGTGCAGTCGATCCAGGCCGGTACGGAGTCGAGGAGCGGCGCCCCGGTCGCGGGTGATGCGGTGTGGACGACCCCGGCGAACTTGTCCGCGCCGCTGACGGCGAACCCCCGGCACAGCTCGTCCTGGTGCGCGCCAAGGACGTTGACGCAGAAGGCCCCGGCGCGGGCGATGCGCGGCCAGGTCGTCGACGTACGGGCGATCATGAAGGCGATCAGCGGCGGATCGAGCGACAGGGACGCGAAGGACTGACAGGCGAACCCGGCGGGACCGTCCTCGTCGTGCGCCGTGACGACGGTGACGCCGGTCGCGAAGTGCCCCAGCACGCGCCGGAATTCGGCCGGTTCGACGGGCAGCCGCTCGTCATCGCCGACGGCCCGCAGATCGGGGCGCGGGAGTACGTCGAACGGCTCGCCGACCGGGTCGTTGGCCGGGTCCGTGGCCGTGGGAGCCCCCACGGACCTGAGGTATCGGACGGCGGTGGCCGCCATCCCTGCGTGTCCCATCACATCTCCATTGAACCTGACGGTGTGTCAGATTGGAAGAGTGCCCGTGCAGCCCGTACGCATCGGTGCTTGCATTGCGTCCCCCTGTCACATCGGATGGGTTTCGTCGGTCATTGCTGTGACACGACGTGACGGAGGTATGTGACCGATGGACGAGCACGAGCGGCTGGCTGAGCGGTTCGAGGCGCACCGGAGCCATCTGCGGGCCGTGGCCTACCGCATGCTCGGCTCGGCGAGTGAGGCGG
Organism: Streptomyces sp. NPDC019443; assembly: GCF_044389785.1. Taxonomy (NCBI): domain Bacteria; kingdom Bacillati; phylum Actinomycetota; class Actinomycetes; order Kitasatosporales; family Streptomycetaceae; genus Streptomyces; species Streptomyces sp. NPDC019443. Next base: position 415,893 of record NZ_JBIRYJ010000004.1, on the reverse strand, counting down.
ACGACGCCCTTCAGGAAGCCTGGCTGCGCATCAGCCGATCCGACACCGGCGGGGTCGAGAACCTGGGCGGCTGGCTGACGACAGTGGTCGGCCGGGTGTCGCTGAACATGCTGCGTTCGCGCACCTCACGGCGTGAGGACCCGCTGGACACGCATGCGCCCGAGCCGGTCGTGAGCCGTGCGGAAGGGGCCGAGGGGATCGACCCCGAGCAGGAGGCGGTGCTGGCCGACTCGGTAGGGCTCGCGCTGCTCGTCGTACTCGACACGCTGGCACCGGCGGAGCGGCTCGCCTTCGTACTGCATGACATGTTCGCCGTGCCCTTCGACGAGATCGCCAACATCGTGGAGCGCTCTCCGGCCGCGGCACGGCAGCTCGCCAGCCGCGCACGCCGCCGGGTGCAGGGGTCGACCCCGGTTCCCGAGGTCGACGTCGGTCGCAAGCGCGAGGTCGTCGACGCCTTCCTCGCCGCCTCGCGCGGCGGTGACTTCGACGCGCTGCTCGCCGTGCTCGATCCGGACGTCGTGCTCCGGGCCGACCGCGCCGCCGTTTCCGCGGGCGCGGCGGAGCAGGTCCGTGGTGCGCAGGCGGTGGCCGACACCTTCTCGGGGCGGGCCCGGATGGCACGGCCGGCGCTGGTGGACGGGGCGGCGGGTGCTCTGTGGGCTCCGGGCGGAGAGCCGCGGATCGTCTTCGACTTCACGATCAGGGACGGGAAGATCGTCGGGATCGACATCCTCGCCGACCCCGAGCTCATCGGCGAGCTCGACCTGGCGGTAGTCGACGACTGGAGCTGAGGGGTCTGGTGAGCCGGAGCCACCGGGGCCCCTGTGGCCAGGCATTCAGCCCGGCCGCAGGGGCCGTCGCAGCAAGCGCCTCAGCGGCTCAGCTGGCGCCTCAAGCGGCTCAGTGTGTGCTTCAACGGCTCCGTGAGCGCTTCAGAAGAAGGGCTGCGAGTGGTGGGTCGGACGAGGTGTCAGAACCCCTGGACGTAGTACGGCTCGACCGTCACCCAGCCGTTCGCGCGGGCGCCGTCGCGGCGGCCGGTGTCGTTCTTGGCCAGGGTGTACCAGGAGTCGACGTAGTCCGGGTCGTCGGTCCACCAGTCGTCGGGAATGGCGTCCAGGACCGCGTTGACCAACGGGACGTAGGCGCCCTGGTCGGCGATGGTGAGCAGGATGCCGGCGATGGCCTTGGCGAGGTCGCGGTAGTTGGTGCTGCCGTCCTGCTCCATCATCACGGCGTCGGCGAGGTTGTACTTGTAGTTGGACCAGTTCACCAGGATCCAACTCCGGCCCGGCTGCGGCGCGTTGTGAGTGACGTTCGGGGAACTCGCTGTGGCTAGAGCCCGCGGTACTGAGGCGTGCGGCGCTCCACGAAGCTCGCCACGCCCTCGTTCGCGTCCCGCGTCGTCATATTGACCTCCTGCGCGGCAGCCTCCGCGGCGAAGGCTGCGGCCCGGTCGGCGTCGAGCGAGGCGTTCACCAGCTGCTTGGTGAGCGCGATCGCCCTCGTCGGCCCGGCCGCCAGCCGCTCCGCCCACTCGCGCGCGGTCTTCTCCAACTCGTGCGCCGCCACGACGCGGTTGACCAGCCCGATCCTCTCGGCCTCCGCTGCGGGCAGCGAGTCGCCGAAGAACATGAGCTCCTTGGCCCTTTGCGGCCCGACCAGCCGCGGCAGCAGATACGCCCCGCCCCCGTCCGGGACGAGCCCGCGCCGTACGAACACCTCGATGAACTTGGCCTCTTCCGCGGCCAGTACGAGATCACAGGCGAAGGCGAGATGCGCGCCGATGCCTGCGGCGGTGCCGTTCACGGCCGCGATCACGGGCTTCTCGCAGTCCAGCACGGCCCCTACGAGGCGCTGCGCGCCGAGCCGGATCGTCCGCGCCACGTCCCCGGCGATCCGCTCCCGGCCGGCCGGCGGTGTCCCGCGCAGGTCCGCGCCGGCGCAGAAGCCCTTGCCGGTGGCGGTGATGACGACGGCGCGGATCGCTGAGTCGGCGGAGGCGGCGGCGAGCAGCGCGATGATCCTCTCCCGCTGGTCCCAGGTGACCGCGTTCATGGCCTCGGGGCGGTTGAGCGTGATCCACGAGACGCCGTTGTCAGTGGCGTGCTGTACCAATGACTCAACGTGATCAACGGGTTCTTCGGGGGAGGAAGTCATGGGGGTACGGCTCCGATCCGTGAGGCGGGCGGTTGACTTACCGGCACACAGCCAACGCGTCCAGCGCCACCGCGCCCTGCCCCCGCGGCAGCACCATCAGCGGGTTGATGTCCAGCTCCGACAGCTCGTCGCCCAGCTCCAGCGCCATCCGCTCGACCCGCAGCACCACCTCCACCAGCGCGTCCACATCCACCGGCGGGCCGCCCCTGACACCGTCCAGCAGCGCGCGGCCGCGCAGTTCGCCGAGCATCGCGCGCGCCTGGTCCTCGCCGAAGGGCGGTACGCATACGGCCGCGTCGTGCAGCACCTCCACCAGCACCCCGCCGAGGCCGACCGTCACCGTCGGACCGAACAGCGCGTCCTGGGTGACTCCGACGACCATCTCGACGCCCCGCTCGACCATCTGGCAGACCAGGATGCCGTCGAGGTCGACGCCCTCGTAGCGGGCGATGTCGGTCAGTTCGCGATAGGCGTCGCGGACCTGGCTGGCCGAGGTCAGTCCGACCTTGACCAGGCCCAGTTCGGTCTTGTGGGCGAGCTGCGTCCCGGAGGCCTTCATGACGACCGGGTAGCCGACCAGTCCCGCGGCCCGGACCGCCGCCGCCGCGCTGGTCACCAGCTGCTCGCGCGGCACTCGGATGCCGTACGCCCGAAGGAGCTGCTTCGCCGCGTGCTCGCTCAGCTGCTTGCCCGGGCGCATCAGTGCCTGCGCCTTGCGGAAGGAGGGGGACGGGGTGCGCGGCGCCTCGTCGAAGGGGGAGCGGTAGCCGGCCCTGAAGCGGTGGTGGTCCAGGTAGGCGCGGACGGCGGTGATGCAGTTGGCAAAGGTGCGGAAGGTGGCGACCCGCGAGGACCCGAGCAGCGTCTCGCGGTACGCCGCCTCTGTGCCCACCGGCGATCCCCACACCACGCACACCAGCTTGTCCGTGGCCTCCGCCGCGTCCACCAGGTCCTGCGCCAGCTTGTCGCTCATCGGCGGGAAGGGGCCGGTGATCGGGCAGATCAGCACCCCGACACCCGGGTCGGCCAGGATCGCGTCGATGATCTTGCGCCCGCGCCAGTCGCCCACGGGATGCCCGCCGTTGTCGACGGGGTTCGCGACGCTCAGATACGGCGGTATCCACGCGTGCAGCTCGGCCTGCTTGGCCTCGGAGAGCCGCGGCAGCCGCAGCCCCGCCGCGGTCGCCAGGTCCGAGAAATGCGCGCCCGTGCCGCCCGAGATCGAATAGACGACGACGCCGTCGGCCACGGGCCTGCGCGCCCGTGCCAACAGCGCTGAGGTGTCCTGGAGTTCGTCGAGCCCGTCCACCCGGATCACGCCGAACTGCCGCATCGCCGCGTCCACCACATGGTCCGCGCCGGTCAGTTTGCCGGTGTGCGAGGCGGCCGTCCGCGCCCCGGTCTCGGTCCGCCCGACCTTGACCGCGACCACCGGTACCCCGCGCCGCGCGGCCCGGTCGGCGGCGAGCAGGAAGGAGCGTCCGTCCTTGAGTCCCTCGACGTAACAGGCGATGGCCCCGACCTCGGGCCGCTCGGCGAAGTACGAGATGAAGTCGGCGGTCTCCAGGTCGGCCTCGTTCCCCGTGGGCGCCCAGTGGGAGAGCCGTACGCCGAGTTCCTGCATGGTGAAGACGGGCCGTCCCTGGTGTCCGGACTGGGTGATCAGCGCGATCGCCGGCCCGTCCAGGTCGTCCCGGAACTTCTCGAAGGCGTTCAGATTGGTGTTGGGGCCAAGAAGCCGCAGTCCCGAGCGCTCCACCGCGGCGCCCAGTCGCGTCTGGGCGGCCGCGCCCTGCTCGCCGGTCTCGGCGTACCCGGAGGCGAAGGCCACGGCGAACTTCACCTTGGCCTCGGCGAGTTCCTCGATCACCGGCAGCGGGTCGCCGACCAGCAGCACGGCGAGGTCGATCTGTTCGGGCAGCTCACCGACGGACGGCGCGCAGCGCAGCCCGAAGACGCTCTCCCGGGTCGGATGCACGGGATACAGCCGCGCCCGCACGCGCTCGGCCCAGTCGACGAGCTGCCGGGTGATCCCGGTATTGGGCCGTCCGTCGCCGTCGGACGCCCCGACGACGGCGACGGACGAGGGCCGGAAGAACCGGTCCAGATCGGGCACGGGCGCGTACAGCGGTCGCCCGCTGACATCCAGATCACCGTCGGTGGCGGTGCCGTGCACAACGGTGTGCGGTGATTCGCCGCAGGCCACAACGCGGGCGCGGAGGTCGGTGGTGAGGGTGCCGTGAGTCGATCCAAGCATCGCCGAGCCCCGCTCCTGCTCGTTGGACAGTTAACTGACGCATAGTCAGATTACAGACCTGACGGCCTGTCAGGAACAGTCCTGCGGGCAAATGCTGGCGGCGGACACCGATCTGCGGGTTCCGTGGAAGGCCACGCTCGGTTCTCGCGGGTGCGCCGCCCGCCCGTGGACGGCCGCTGTCCCACACGTACCCATGTGTGTGAGCCCGCACCCCCCACGCCGGGCGGGAGTGGGGGCGCGACCCTGTTCTCCGGCGGGGTGGTCGGGCGGCCCGCTAGCGCACCAGCGCCTTCGCGATCTTGTGTGCGTCGATCGCCATCTCGCGGAACATCCCGCTGATCGGGTTGGTGAACCCGGTGAAGTACAGCCCCGGCGCCTGCGCGGCGGCGTGGCCGCCGTGCGCCACCGGGCGACCCCGCTCGTCCAGTACGCCGAGGTGGCCCACCAGGTTCTCCAGTGCCCGCTCGTAGCCCGTCGCCGCGATCACCGTGTCCGGTGTGATGCGGGTGCCGTCCGCCAGGACCGCCTTGCTGTCCTCGAAGGAGTCCAGAGCCGCGACCGGTTCGACCCTGCCGGAGCGGACCGCGGCGATCAGACCGACGTCCTGGACCGGGATCGCGCCCTCGCGCACCCGGGAGTACAAGCCCGTGTCCGGGCGGGGCAGGCCCTGTTCGGCGAGGTCGGGGACGGAGATCTTGCCCATGATCCCGCCCGCCCGGTCCACGAGGCGGACCGGGAGGCGGCGGACCAGGATGCCGGTGCGCTGGGCCGGCCAGCCCGCCGTCGAGCGGCGGACTATGTGCGGGGTCGTCCGCACGGCGAGGCGGACCCGGGCGGCGCCGCCCTCCACCAGGTCGACGGCTATCTCGGCGCCGGTGTTGCCGACGCCGACGACCAGTACGTCCTTGCCCGCGTACCGGGTGGCGTTGCGGTACTCGCCCGCGTGCAGCAGTTCTCCGGTGTACGAATCGCGGCCCGGCCAGTCGGGCAGGCGCGGGGTGTGGTTGTAGCCGGTGGCCACCACGACCGCCCGCCCCGTCAGCTCACGGCCGCCCGTCGCGTGCAGCAGCCAGTCGGGGCCCGACGGCTCGATCCGGGAGACCTCGACCCCCGTCACGATCTCCAGCTCGTGGAACTCCGCGTACTTCTCCAGGTAGCGGATCACGTTGTCGCGGGAGACCCAGCGTCCGAAGGACCGGGGCATCGCGAGGCCGGGCAGGCCGGACAGCCGCCGGGTGGTGTGCAGATGCAGCCGGTCGTAGTGGCGGCGCCAGGACGCGCCCACGGATTCGGACTTCTCCAGCACCACGGCCCGTACGCCCTGCTCCCGCAGCGCGGCGGCAACCGCGAGACCGCCCGGGCCGCCGCCGATGACGTAGACGGGCCGGTCGTTCGTGAGGTCGATGTCCTTTTCGTCGGGCATGAATCGTGAGCGTAACCGCACGATTACTCGATGGGTCTCAGTCAAGACGGGAATCGGTTGCGAATCGGTCACGCGCGCACACCACTTGTTCACAAGCCTCCGCATCCCTTGCCCGCGAGCCGCCCCATCCGCTGAACTGACGTACCGTCAGAAATGTGGAAAGGGGGTCCGGATGGAGACCGTCTGGCTCACCGGTGCCGAATGGCTCGCCGTCCTTCGTATCGGTCTCGGCCTCTGGTGGCTGGAGAGCTGGCGCCACAAGGACAAGAAGGGCTGGTTCGAGCGCGGCACCGGCATCGCCTGGGCCGCCGACGTCGCGGGCAAGCACAAGTGGCCCTTGGTGAAGACCGGCTTCGAGACGGTGGTCCAGCCCCGCCCCAAGGCGATGGCGTACATCGTCGTCTACGCCGAACTCGCCCTCGGGCTCGGTCTGGTCGTCGGCTTCCTGACCCCGATCGCCCTCGTCGGCGGCCTGCTCCTCAATCTGCTCTATCTCGTCCTGATGATCCACGACTGGGCGGAACAGGGGCAGAACGCCATGATGGCGCTCATATCCTTCGTCGCGCTCTTCGCCATGTCCTGGCAGACCTGGTCCCTCGACAGTGCGATCGGACTCTTCTGATGGCGACGGCGCCGCGGTTCGATCTGCCCGAGATCGACGACTTCACCCGCCCCTTCTGGGACGCCGCCACCGACGGGCGGCTGCTGATCCGCCGTTGCCGCGCGTGCGCGCGAGCTCACCACTATCCGCGCGAGTTCTGCCCGTACTGCTGGAGCGAGGACGTCGACTGGGAGCGGGCGAGCGGCCGCGCGACGCTCTACACCTGGTCCGTCGTGCACCGCAACGACCTGCCGCCCTTCGGCGCCCGCGTTCCGTACACCGCCGGGGTCGTCGATCTCGTCGAGGGCCCGCGCATGATGACCGAGATCGTCCAGTGCCCGGAGGGCGGGCCGAGCATCGGCATGGCGCTGGAGGTCACCTTCCGCCAGGAGGACGGCGAGCAAGCAGTCCCCGTCTTCCGGCCGGCGTGATCACGGCCAGAGCAGCTCCGTCATCCAGCCGCCGTCCTCGCGGCGGTAGCGCAGCCGCACGTGCCGCCGCTGCTCGTCGCCCTGGAAGAACTCCACCTCGTACGGATCGAGCACGTAGCGCGTCCAGGTCGGCACGGGCGCGTCGGGCTCGGCCTGCGCCCGCTCCCACGCCGCGTGCGAGGCGTCAGCCAACTCACTCTGGGAGCCCAGGATTTCACTCTGGCGGCCGGTGAGCGCCGCGGCCAGCGCGCCCGTCGAGCGCGCGTGCAGATCGGCCTGGCTCTCGGTGGAGCCTCCCGCGCTCACCTTGCCCCGGATCCGGATCTGGCGGCCCTGCGCGGCCCAGTAGAAGCCCAGCGCGGCATCGGGGTGGGCGGCCAGCTGGCGGCCCTTCGCGCTGGTGGCGTGCGAGGCGAAGTGCCAGCCCCGCTCGTCCGCGTCGTGCAGCATCAGCGTTCGTACGTCAGGACGCCCCTGCTCGTCCACGGTGGCCAGGGTCATGGTGTGCGGCTCTCGCTGACCGGCCGCCACGGCCTCCGCGAACCACCGGTGGAACAGGGGCAGTGGCGCGCCGGGCGCCGCGGCAGGGTCGAAGCCGGGGAGCGTGGTGTCCCAGACCCGCTGTGCGCGCAGGAGTCTGCGGAACGTTTCCTGCTGATCGTTGTCCATGCGTTATTACTACACTCGCAGTGGTGTCAGGGGGCAGTGAGAGGAACACACATGAGGCAGAACCTGGCCCGGCGCGCCGCGCTGATCGACGCGGCCATCAAGGTGCTCGCCCGCGAGGGTGCGCGCGGCCTGACATTCCGGGCCGTCGACGCCGAGGCGGTGGTGCCCAAGGGCACCGCGTCCAACTACTTCGCCAGCCGCGACGATCTGCTCACCCAGGCCGGCGGCCGGATCTACGAGCGGATGCAACCGGACGAGCCGACCATGGAGGCCATGCTTCAAGGGCCGGCCACTCGCGCGCGGACCGCCGAGCTGGTGCGCGAAGTGGTGGAGCGCGTCACCGCGTTCCGCACCGGCTATCTCGCGCTTCTGGAACTGCGTCTGGAGGCCACCCGCCGCCCCGCCCTGCGTGCGGTGCTCACCGAGCGCGTCAGGGCAGACGTCGAGAACAATGTCACCAGTCACCTGGCCGCCGGTCTGCCCGGCGACGCCGACGCGGTCAGGATGATTTACCTCGCCGCCAATTGGCTCGTGGTGGAGCGCCTCACGCTTCCCGACGTCTTCCCCAGGGAGGAGGCCGGCGACCTCATCGCGGCGCTGGTCGAGCGGCTGCTCCCGGAGTAGCCCCGTCCGTGCCGAGCCGTGCCTCCCTGCGCCGTCACCGAGCCGTGCCTCACTGCCCCGGGCCTCACCGCGTCGTGCCTCACTGCCCCGGGGGGCCTCACCGCGCCGGGCCTCACCGCGTCGCGGCCAGTGCCTCGCGGCTCGCGTAGTCCTTGATCCCGATGGCATGCGCCGCCTCCTGCACACTCTCGGTGATCTTCCTTGCGATCAGGTTCTTCCAGGGCATGTACGGCAGCATCCGCAACATCGCCATCCGCAGACGGATCTTTCCCTTTGAGGGGACCGTCATCTCCTTCGCGAAGCGCTCGGCGAACTTCTGGTTGAGCTCCACGCCCGGCCGCATCCCGCTCTCGTATCGCTCGTACGCCACCGTGTGATCGCCGTTCGCCGCCGCAAGCTCGCCCGCCAGGATGTACGCGCCGATCAGCGCGAGGCCGGTGCCCTGGCCGGAGGCCGGGGATGCACAGTGGGCCGCGTCGCCCAGCAGCACGACCCGCCCCTTAGACCAGCGGTCCATCTCGATCAGGGTGATGGAGTCGAAGTAGAAGTCGCTGGCGGCCGCGGCGTTCTCCAGCATCGTCGGGATCTCCCAGCCGTCGCCCGCGAAGGCGTCGGCGAGGATCTTCTTCTGCCGGTCCATGTCCCGGTAGTCGTACGACAGCTCGGGCGAGCCGAAGATGAACAGGTTCTTGGCGGTGCTCTCGCCGCCCGAACTGTAGGCGCACACCAGCTTGTTGGGCAGCGCGTGGTACGTCTCCCAGCGGTCCAGGCGCAGGTGGTTGGGCGCGGTGAAGATGGAGATGTACGCGCCCAGGTGCCGCTTGAACTGCCTCTCGTCGCCGAACACCAGCCGACGCGTGTTGGAGTGCAGCCCGTCCGCGCCCACGACCAGGTCGAAGCGGCGTGGCTCACCGTTCTCGAAGGTGACGGTGACGCCGTCCGCATCCTCGTTCAGGGCCGCGATCGAGTCGCCGAAGATGTACTCGACGTCGTCGCGCGTGTGCTCGTACATGATGCGGGCCAGCTCGCCGCGCATGATCTCGTCGTCGCCGTCCACCCGTCCGCCGAAGAAGTCGGCGGGCATCTCGGCGATGGTGCCGCCGGCGTCGTCGACGTATGAACCGCCCTGCATGTCCGTGGAGGCGCGGCGCACGTCGTCCAGGATCCCCATCCGCTCGCAGACGTCGATGGAGACGCCGCGCAGGTCGACCTTGTAGCCGCCGGGCCGCAGCTGAGGGGCGCGCTCGACGACGGTCGGGGTGAAGCCGTAGCGGTGCAGCCAGAGAGCGAGGGCAGGGCCCGCGATCGAGGCACCGGAGATCAGAACGGTCTTGTTGGCGAGCTTGTGGCTGGTGCCGGCGTGCTTCGTCATCGGGACTCCCGGGTCGAGTGATGTGCGGCGCCTGCGCCTGCGCGCCAGCCGATGACCCGAACTATACGGATGTCCCATACGCTTGTCTATGACGGTCGTATAGATTCCTTTCCGGTGGAGATTCCTTCCCGTGGAGATTCCTTCCCGGCTTCTCAGTCCCGGCCCAGCACCACCGTCCCGGACGAGCAGAACCAGCCGCCCGTACCGGATGCCACCGCCAGCCGCGGCGGCCCGCCGTCCGCCCTGCGCACCTGGTGGCCGTCCGCCTCGCCGCGCAGCTGCCGTACCGCCTCGACCAGCAGAAACAGCCCGCGCATCCCGGGATGACAGGCGGAAAGGCCGCCGCCGTCGGTGTTCACCGGCAGCTCGCCGTCGAGCCTCAGTCGCCCCTTCTCGACGAAGGGCCCGCCCTCGCCCTTGGCGCAGAAGCCCAGGTCCTCCAGCGTCACCAGCGTCATATAGGTGAAGGCGTCATAGATCTCGGCGATGTCGATGTCGGCGGGGGTGACGCCCGCGCGCTCGAAGGCGAGCCGGCCGCTCACCGCCGCCGGGGAGACGGTGAAGTCCTCCCACTCGGACATCGTGGTGTGGGAGACGTACTCGCCGGTGCCCAGAATCCACACCGGGTCCTTCGCGCAGTCGCGTACGTACTCCTCCGCGGCGATCAGCACCGCGCAGCCGCCGTCGCTGCGGATACAGCAGTGCAGCTTGGTGAACGGGTCCGCGATCACCGGCCCGTCCAGCACCTCGTCGACGGTGATCGGATCACGGAACATCGCGTCCGGGTTGGCGGCGGCGTTCGCCCGCGCCTGGACCGCCACCGAGGCGAGCTGCTCCAGCGTCGTGCCGTACTCGTGCATATGGCGGCGGGCGGCCATCGCGTACTTGGCGACGAGGGTGTGGCCGTACGGGACCTCGAACTGGAGCGGCCCGCGGCCGCCGAAGGAGAGGTTGGAGGTGCGCCGCCGCGCCTTGATGTCGGCGCGGGCGGTCGATCCGTAGACGAGTAGTACGGCATTGGCGTGACCGGCGGCGATCGCGTCTGCCGCATGCGCCGCCATGACCTCCCAGGTGGCGCCGCCGACGGCGGTCGAGTCCACCCAGCGCGGCCTCAGGCCCAGATACTCGGCGACCTCGGCCGGGGCGAGCGTGCCGAGACCGGCCGAGCCGAATCCGTCGATGACGGACCTGTCGAGGCCGCTGTCCGCGAGTGCGCGGCGGGCGGCCTGGGCGTGGAGGGCGTAGGGCGTGGGACCGTCGACGCGGCCGCAGTCCGAGAGGGATATGCCGACGATGGCGACTCTGCGCTGTGGGGTGGCCATGAATCTGACGGTACATCAGATAGCTTGGGGCGTACGGCTGGAAGCAATGCCGGAGACAGCGATGCCCATCTCGCACGCACGCCTCTGTGAATCTGGGTCCGCCGCCTCTAGCATGACGGCCCGTCAGTTACGGAGGGATCCCATGGACACCGCCTTCACCGCGGAGCAGGACGAGATCCGCCGCACCCTGCGCGAACTGCTGACCAAACGGTCCGGCCCGGAAGAGGTCAGGGCCGCCGTCCGCACCGCCGCCGGGTACGACCCGCAGCTGTGGGCGCAGCTGTCCGAGCAGCTGGGCCTGCCGGGTCTCGCGCTGCCCCAGTCGTACGGCGGCGTGGGGTGCGGCCTCGCGGAGCTCGCGCTCGCCTGCGAGGAGACCGGGCGGGCTCTGCTGCCCTCGCCGCTGCTGGCCACCGCGGGACTCGCGGCGCCGCTGATCACCGCGCTCGGGACGCCCGGGCAGCGCGACGAACTGCTGCCGCGTATCGCGATCGGCTCGCTGACCTGCGCACTCGCCGTGCCGGGCGGCGCTCTGGCGTCGGCTCTCGGGCTGACCGCTGACAACGCGTCGGGGGAGTGGGCCGGCGGCGGCCGGGCCGGCGGCGTACAGGCACGGCCCGGCGACGGCGGGGAGTGGCTGCTCTACGGAGAGGCCGGGCAGGTCCTCGACGGACACAGCGCGGGACTGCTGCTGGTCGCGGCGCACACGGGCGGCTTCGCCCGCAGCCGTACGCTCCTGTACCTGGTACGGGCGGATGCGGCGGGTCTTACCCGGGTCCGGCAGACGTCACTGGACGAGACGCGGCCGCAGGCCCGTATCGAACTACGTGACTGCGCGGCGGAGTTGCTGGGCGCGGACGACGCCGCGGATGTGCCGGGGGCGCTGGCGGGGGCGGGGGCGCGGGCGGCGGCCCTGCTGGCGGCGGAGGCGGTCGGCGCGGCGGCGAGCGCGCTGGACCGGACGGTGGAGTACGTCCGCGCCCGCGAGCAGTTCGGCCGGGCGATCGGCTCCTTCCAAGCGGTGAAGCACAGGCTGGCGGATCTGTACGTACGGGTCCAGGCGGCCCGCTCGGCGGCGTACTACGCGGCGTGGGACCCGGCGGAGGGCGGTCTGGCCCTGGCCCAGTGCCTGGAGGCCCTGCGGGTGGCCACCGGGGAGGCCGTCCAGCTGCACGGCGGGATCGGCTTCACCTGGGAACACGAGGCGCACCTTTACTTCAAACGGGCGACGGCGGACGAGCTGCTGTTCGGCCCGGTCCACCGGCTGCGCGCGCATGCGGCCGAACGGGCGGGACTCTTCGCCGCGCGGTCGGCGGTGGCGGTCTGATGCCTCCCGGAGTGCGACTGATCCAGAAGGTCTCGTCGACCCGCGCCTTCGCAAAGATCGCGCCCCACTTCATCCCGGCGATGGACCGCACGGACAGCAACCACCAACGCCCCCTGGCCCACGTTCACCACGGACCAGGATGACCAAAGCCGACGGCGGTCACCCGGAAAGGGACCGCCGTCGGCCTGACAGGACTTGAAAAAGGTGAGCCGCAGCCGCCTACTTCGTCGGCTTCTTGCCCGTGATGCCCAAGTGCACCAACAGCGCCAGATTCGGCTTCAGTTCCGCCTGTTTCACACCCCAGGTGGTGAACCCCTTCTGATGCGATGCCACCGCCGCCAGCATCGCCACCAGCGAGCCTGCCATCGCCGCCGGGCTGACGTCCTTGTCGACCTTCCCCTTGGACTGCAAGTCCTTCACCGAGTCCGTAAGGGAGTTGGTGACCGAGTTCAGGATCTTCATGCGGATCTTGTAGAACCGTTTGTCCCCCTCCGCGGCCCCAAGATCCACCACTCGCAGAATCGCGTCGTGGCGCCGCCAGAAATCGAGGAAGCCCTCGACCAGTGCCTCCGACGTCTGCCAGCCGGCCTTGCCGACCCAGGAGCGGCCGGAGACCAGTTCGGTCAACCCCGCGCCCTCCTTGGCCATTTCCTCCGCGATCTCGAGGACCGCGCCCTCGACGTCCGGGAAGTACTGGTAGAAGGTCGCGGGTGAAGTGCCCGCCTTCCGGGCCACGTCGATGACTTTGACGTCCCGGTACGGCGAGGAGCTGAGCATCTCGCTGAGGCAGTCGAGCAGCTTCTGCCGCGTCGCCTGTCCGCGTCGTCCGGCCACTCGGCCGTCGACGGTGCGTACTTGTCCTGTCATGCCGTCAGCTTACCGAGGGGTGATCGGCGCGCGATTCGGCCGAGTGCAAATGGGGTGCGGCGACCCTGGCGGGCGGGGCGCGGCAGGGGTGCGGTCCCTATACGCCATTAGTGTTATCAACAGCCTGTGGACAACTTCCGTGGACAACTCAACAATCCTCGGCCTCGCCCGGACTTCTATGTCCTGATAATTGACCAAATGTTCGATTTGATCCCCTGCGTCACGCGGGCCACGCCGCTAGCTTGAGTGTGACGGGCACCACACCCGCCACATCCCGCATCAGGGAAGGAACCAGGTCCATGGCCGTATTCCCACAGGGCGCGCCGTGCTGGGTGGACGCGGCGCTCCCCGATGTCGAGGCGGGCAAGCGCTTCTACGGTGAGCTGTTCGGCTGGACATTCGGCGAGGGCGAAGGGTCGTACGTCGACGCCTTCAGTGACGGAAAGCTGGTCGCCGCCCTCGTGCACAAGCGCGACGGCCGGATGCCCACCGTCTGGGGCGTCTACTTCGCCACCGCCGACGCCGCCGCGCTGAGCAGGGAGATCAGGGACGCCGGCGGTCAGGTGATCACGGCCCCGGTGCAAGTCGGCGCGGCCGGGGCGATGGCGCTCGCCACAGATCCCGGCGGCGCGGTCTTCGGGCTCTGGCAGGCGGGCGACAGGGTCGGCTTCGAGAAGCAGGGTGAGCCGGGCTCCTTCTGCTGGACCGAGGTGTACACACGGGACAAGGAGCGGGCGGACGCCTTCTACGAACTGGTTTTCGGCTTCCAGGGCACGGATCTGCCCGACGACTCCATCGACTTCCGGATGTGGTCCCCGGCCGGTACGGAACCGGGGGAGGACACCGCCATCGGCGGCCGCAGCGTAATCACCGACGCCTTCCCGGCCGAGATGCCCGGCCACTTCCTCATCTACTTCTGCGTCGACGACTGCGACGAGACGGCCGCGGCCGCGACCCGTCTCGGCGGACGCATCCAGGCGTTGCCCTTCGATATTCCGTACGGGCGCATCGCCGTGCTCGCCGACAATCAGGGCGCTTCGTTCGCCGTGCTCGCCGAACCGAAGGCGGCCTGAGGGGAGCCTGGCGGCCTCAACGAACCTGAGATCAAAGGGAGTTGAAGGGAGGAATGGTCTAGACCTAGGACGGGTTTCTGATCCATAGTGGGGGCCTTCCCCTCCACGAAAGGACCTCCCGTGCTCCGTGCCCGTACCGCCCTGGGACTCGCGGCCTGCGCCGCCGTCGCCGCCGGACTCCTCACCGCGACCCCCGCCTCCGCCGCCCGCCTCCCGTGCAACCTCGCCGGCAGCGGTGACACCGCGTCCGCCAATTGCTACAGCGGCTCCTCCTACACCTGGCGGCTCGTCGTCGACTGCGACGACGTGAGCAACCCGAAGTGGCCGGTCCGCGTCAAGACCGTTTACGGGGCCTGGCACACCGGGGACGGCAGCGACTCGATCTCCTGTGGTGGGCCCTTGCGCGCCACCGGACGCCTGGAGGCGCGCGGCTGAACCATCAGGCCTCCCGATCCGTGTCCGAAACCGGGTGAGACACCCCGATCCGCCCCCGGGTTCGCAACCGCCGCCTCCGACAGGAAGAATCAGGGTGCGCACCGCTGAGGGTCTCGGTGGTGGGACGCTGCACGGGGCTGGAATTGACGGGCTCCATATTTTCTGGGGCCCGTACGGGGAGGTGGCAGGCAAGTGATCGAGCAGCTGACGCAGCATGACCCGAGACGGATCGGTCCGTTCGAGGTACTGGGCCGGCTCGGTGCCGGCGGCATGGGGCTGGTCTATCTCGCCCGGTCGGCGTCCGGCCGCCGGGTGGCGATCAAGACGGTGCGTACCGAGCTCGCCGAGGACCAGCTCTTCCGCGTCCGCTTCACCCGTGAGGTGGAAGCCGCCCGGGCAGTCAGCGGTTTCTACACGGCGGCCGTGGTCGACGCCGATCCGCGGGCGGCCGTGCCGTGGCTTGCCACCGCGTACGTCCCCGCACCCTCCCTCGAAGAGATAGTGAATGAGTGCGGGCCGATGCCGGCCCAGGCGGTGCGCTGGCTGGCAGCCGGCGTCGCCGAGGCGCTGCAGTCCATCCATGGCGCCGGCCTCGTCCACCGCGACCTCAAGCCGTCGAACGTCCTGGTCGTGGAGGACGGGCCGCGCGTCATCGACTTCGGTATTGCGTCCGGCGTCTCCAACACCCGGCTGACCATGACCAATGTCGCCGTGGGCACGCCCGCGTACATGTCGCCGGAGCAGGCGCGCGACTCCCGCAGCGTGACCGGCGCGAGCGACGTGTTCTCGCTGGGCTCCACGCTCGTCTTCGCGGCGACCGGCCACGCCCCCTTCCACGGCGCGAACCCGGTCGAGACCGTCTTCATGCTGCTGCGCGAGGGCCCGGACCTTCTGGGGCTGCCGGACGAGCTCCGGCCGCTGATCGAGTCCTGTATGCAGATGGAGGCCGGGCTGCGGCCCACGCCCGAGGATCTGCAGGCGCAGCTCGCCCCGCATCTGTTCTCCTCGGGCAGCGACGACAGCGGGACCGCGTCCGCATGGCTGCCGTCGCGGGCCACCGCGATGATCGAGCAGCGCCGCGGCGGCAGGCCCGCCGTCCCGGCCCCGGTCGCCGCGCCGCGCCCCGCCGAGCCCGCCCCGCCCGTTCCGCAGGCACCGCCCCAGCAGCCGCCCCGGCAGGGCGCCGACTGGGACTCCGCCTGGCGCGGCGGCAGCGATCCGCGTACGGGACAGGCCTCGCCGTCACCCGTTGCGGTGACCTCTCCCGCCGCCGCGGGACCCGTACGGCTGCCCGGCGCCAAGGTGCCGATCGGCCCCGGCCCGCGCGTCGCCGATGCCGGCCGCGGCGGGGTCGTCGAGACCGGCCCCGCGACCGGCTGGATCCGCCCGCCCGGCGGGCTGAACGGCGCCGAGGCCGCGACCAGCGCCCTCCCGTCACCCGGACCGGCCCCCGTCCAGGCACCCGTGCCGCCGCCCGCCTCGCCCCCGGACGCGGCCTCCGGACACTGGCGCCCGTGGCGTTTCCGGATGTCGAACGACGTCTGGGGCACTCCCGTGGTCGCCGGGGATCTCCTCTACGTCACCTCCTTCGAGGTGCACGCGCTGGACGTGGGCAGCGGCCGCCGCCAGTTCAAGACCCGGGACGTGGCCTGGGCGATGGCCGTCGCGGGCGGCCGTATCCACGCCTCCGACGGGCCTTCGCTGTACGCACTCGACGCGACCAGCGGCCAGGAGCGGTGGCGGCTCCAGGCCGACGCCTGGGTGTACTCCCTCAAGGTCGACCGCGGCACCGTCCTCACCGGGACCCGCGGCGGCGGCGTACAGGCCTGGGAGGCCTCCAACGGCGAGAAGTTGTGGGAGACGACCGGGGCGCAGACGGACTTCGAGACCCCCGAGGCCGGTCCCGCGATCTTCGGCGACACGGTGTACGTGTGGCAGGACGCGAGGCTGCGCGCGCTGGAGGCCCGTACGGGCGTCGAGCGCTGGTCCTACCCCGTCGGTGACGCGGCGTCCTGCGGCAATGTGCCCGTAAGGGTGCATCCCGCGCCCGACGGCTATGTGTACGTCGCGGCCGGCACCCGCGTCCTCGCCATCGACATCTCGAACGGCCTGGTCCGCTGGCACTTCGAGGCCCCCGCGGTGTTCCTCTCGCCGCCGGTCTTCGCACCGGGCCCGGCGGTGACGGGCGGCGGCGTCTATCTCGCCGACTACCTCGGCACGGTGTACGCCCTGGACGCCACAACCGGCAAGGACCGCTGGCGTATCGCCACCGAGTCGCGCCAGTCCGTCGAGCCGGTCCTCGTGGCCGACGGCAACATCCATGTCGGCAGCGGCAGCGCGCTCTACACGCTGGACGCGGTGACGGGCACCCCGATGTGGCGGTTCGCCGCAGGCGGCGAGGTCACCGGCGCGCCGGTCGTCGCGGACGGCCGGGTGCACTTCGGCTCCGCGGACCATGTGCTCTACACGCTGGACGCGAGCGGCGGCCAACTGCGCTGGAAGCTCGCGACCGGCGGCGAGATCACCGGGTCGCCGGTGGCGCAGGGCGGTGTGGTGTACGCGTGCAGCAAGGACCGGTGTGTGTACGCGCTGGACGCGGTCAAGGGGACGGCGACCGGGCGGGGCGGGGCTCGGTAGTCGTTCCCGGGCCCTTCCGGCGCCCGATGGCGGGGCCCATCCCCCGGGCGTAGCGTCGTGATCGAGAGCGCGGCGTACCCAGGGAGGCCGACGATGACACGCAACATCATCGGCTCGATCCTCGCTCTCATCGGAGCGGCGGCCGCCGTATGGAGCCCCTTCCGTGCCTGGTACGACGGCCGTCACGGGCGCTACTACCGCGTCCAGGACCTGTTCACCGGCATCACCGAGACCAAGCCCGAACTGATCGTCTCGATTCTCCTGCCGTTCGCCTTCGCGGCCCTCGTGACGCTGATCGGCCTTGTCCTGCGCTCGCGGCTGCTGGTCGCGCTCTCCGGGGTGATCGTGCTCGGCTTCACCTTGCTGTGGATGGTCCGCCTGGGCCAGGAGGCAGGCACCCTGACCGTCGGCGGCGACGGCGGTGGCCTCGGTGACGGAGTTGCATGCGCAGTCGGCGGCGGTTTGCTGTTGCTTGTTGCCGCGGTCGTGATGAGCGGCCGGATCCGCAGAGAGCCGCCGGAGACCGAGCCTCACACCGCTCCCAGGCTGGACGGGCCCCCGACGCACCCCGGGGACCAATCCCCGCCCGGCCGCGCCTGATTCGCGACTGCTACGGTGTCGCGCGGTTGTCAGGTACATCAAGTACCTCAGTTCCAGGGGGAGAGTGGCCATGGTGCGCCGACGTCTCAAGCTCGCGGCCGTACTTGTCGTTGTGGTGCTCGCGCTGACCGGCTTCTCGAGCTCGTCATCGGGCGGCAAGGGCAGGGGCGGAAAGAGCGGGTCGAAGGGCAGCGGCGGAGGCGGCTGCTCCAGCTCCAAGAAGTCGAACAGCGGCTACCGCGACTACGACGATGACGACTACAGCTCCTCCGGCTCCTCCTCCGGTTCGGACACGTACACCGACGACCCCACCCCCACCGCGACGGAGAGCGGCGCCGCCCAGGCGTATGTGGTCGACTGCGTGAAGAAGGGCCGCGGCAAGCGCAAGGCGGATACGTCGGCCACGGTGAAGGTCGTCTCGGACTCCTCGGTGGCGCATCAGTACGAGGTCGACGTGGTGTTCCTGGACGCCGTGGGCGATGTCGTCGACCGCGGTTACACCAAGGTCACGCTGGACGGCGGGGAGACCGAAACCGTCACGGTCAGGATGCAGAGCCCCAAGAAGGTGTCGCGCGTGAAGAAGTGCGAAGCCGACGCCCTGCTCGACGACTGAGTCGGCGGTGGCAGAGATCAGGCGCTGCTAGTGTGACGTGCGCTCGTCAAAGCGAGCCATTCACTCATACGTTCAACGGGGGTTGAAACGTGAAGATTCGTCATGTCCGCGCCATCGCCGTCTTCGGCATCGCGATCGTCGCCCTGACCGGAGCCCGCGGCTCCCACGGCGGCAGCTGCGGCGGGAGCAGCAACAATGGAAGCAGCAGTAGCAGCAGCGGTGGCAGCCACGACAACGACACCACCACGTCCGGCGGTTCGACGGGCTCGGTGACGGGTGGCTCCAGCGCCAACAAGGCGGAGCGGGACGTCAGGATCGACGAGTGCAAGCTGGACGCCTCGGGCAAGAACCTCACCGCGAAGATCACTGTCACGAACAATGACTCGCTGACGTACGACTACGACGTGAGCCTGCAGTTCAAGGGCGACCTCGGCGAGAGCGTGAACACGGCGATCGCGAAGGTGAACGACCTCAAGGTCGCGGCGGGTGCGTCGGAGACGAGCGTGGCGACGACGCCGTACACGGGATCTGGCGACGGCTCCGAGTACAAGAAGTGCGAAGTAATCAGCGCGAGCCGCACCTCCGCCTGACCCGGGGCTCTGCCCCGGGCCCCGCGCCTCAAACGCCGGCGGGGCTTGATTTCCGCCGGTCGGCCTGAAGATTCAGGCCGAACCGGGGGGAAAATCAAGCCCGTCCGGCGATTGAGGACAACGCCCGAAGGGCGTACGGAGGTCTGGGGGCTTGCCCCCAGTTCGGGAAGGGGCGGGTAGGGGAAAGTCACCGCAACCGGTACCCGCCCCCGCCCCGGCGCCCCGCAAACCGCTCCGCCTGCCGCTCCCGCGCCACGTTCCCGAGCGCAATCAAGTGCGGCGCATGCCCCAGCGCCTGCGTCCTCGCCGCCTCCCGCGACGCCCACACCGCCCGTACCGTCCCCTGCACCGCCTCCGTCGGGTACGACGCCACCACCGCCGCGGCCCGCAGCGCGGCCGCCGCCGCCTCGCCCGGTTCGGTCAACTCCGAGACCAGGCCCGTCTCGTAGGCCCGCTGGGCCGAGATCCGTTCCGCCGTCCCCATCAGCGCCATCCGCGCCACCTCGCCGAACGGCATCCGCTGCGCCAGGTAGATCGTCTCGTACGCGCTGACCATGCCGTACGTCGTATGCGGGTCGAAGAACGTCGCCTCACGCGAGGCCACCACGAACTCGCTCTCGCCGAGCAGATAGAACGCCCCGCCGCAGGCCATCCCCTCCACGGCCGCGATCACCGGCTTCCACAGGTCGTTCGCCTTCGGCCCGATCGCGATCAGCGGATCGTCGATCGAATACGGGGACGAGGGCTGCGGCACCTGGACCGAGCGGTCGATGCCGGTGCAGAACGCCTTGCTGCCCGCGCCGGTCACCACCACGGCTCGTACGGCATCGTCGCGGCGGAACTCCTGCCAGACGGCGGTCAGTTCGGCCGCTGTCTCCAGATCGATCGCGTTGTGCTTCTCCGGCCGGTCGAGCGTGACCAGCGCGACGCCCGTCTTCTTGTCGCTGTCGATGCGCAGACTCATGAGCGCTCCAGCAGCCAGCGCGGCACAGTGATGTCACCGAGCCGGGTGAACGCCACCCTTACCCCCGCGCCGATGCGCAGCCGCGCCGGGTCGACGGAGTTCAGGGGGGCGTCCGGCGCTGCGACCACATTGCCGGCCAGCCGGATGCGGGGGGCGTCCAGTAGCTCGACGACGACCGCGTTGTACGGGGCCAGGGCGGCGTACGCGGGCAGCAGCGGCGGATGCGGAACGACGTACGACCAGATGCGGCCGCGCCCGCTCATCCTGAGCCACTCGCTGTCGAAGGACTGGCAGTGCGGGCAGCAGGGCCGGGGCGGAAAGCGCAGCTCGCCACAGGGGGCGCAGGCCTGAACGCGGAGTTCGCCCTCGGCGGCGTACTCCCAGAAGGGTGCGCCGTCCTCGTCGACAACCGGTGTGAGCATCTCAACTCCTCAGCAGTACGGCCGAAGTGGGCACACCCTCGCCCGCGGTGACCAGGCAGGTCGCGGCGTCCGGGACCTGTGCGGTGGAGATGCCGCGCAGCTGCTTCACGCCCTCGTTGATGAGGTTGAAGCCGTGTACGTACGCCTCGCTCAGCCCGCCGCCCCCCGTGTTCAGGGGCAGCTGGCCGCCGGTCTCCAGCGCGCCGCCCTCGGTGAACGCCGCGCCCTCGCCCCTCCCGCAGAAGCCGTAGCCCTCCAGGGAGAGCGGTACGAGCGGGGTGAACGCGTCGTAGATCTGCGCCACATCGACGTCCTGCGGCCCGAAGTCGGCGGTCTTCCACAGCTGGCGGGCCGCCGTCCAGGCGGGTCCGGTGAGCGGATCGTCGTTCCAGTAGTTGACCATTCCGTGGTGCTGGGCGGGCAGGCCCTGGGCTGCGGAGTGGACGTAGACCGGCCGGTGGCGGCAGTCGCGGGCGCGCTCGGCGCTCACGATCACGCAGGCCAGCGCGCCATCCGTCTCCAGGCAGTTGTCGAAGAGGCAGAGCGGCTCGCTGATCCAGCGCGCGGTCATATACATGTCGCGGGTCAGCGGCCGTTCGTACATCACCGCGGCGGGGTTCTGGTTGGCGCGGTTGCGGCAGGCGAGGGCGACGTTGAAGAGATGGTCGCGGGTGGCGCCGTACTCGTGCATATAGCGCCGCGTCAGCATGCCGATCTCGTCGGCGGGGCGCAGCAGTCCGAAGGGCCGGGTCCACTGGCCGGGGGTCGGCAGCTGAACGGCCGTGTTCTTCCAGGGCCTTGGGCCCGATCCGCGTTTGCGTGAGCGCCAGGCGACCCCCACGCTCGCCTGGCCCGTCGCGATCGCCGCGGCGAGATGGGCGACGGTGGCGCAGGAACCGCCGCCGCCGTAGCCGACCTTGGAGAAGAAGGTCACGTCTCCGGCGCCGATGGACTTCGCGATCTCGACCTCGTCCGTCTCCTCCATCGTGTACGAGGCGAAGCCGTCGACCTCGGAAGGGTCGATGCCGGCGTCGTCGAGCGCGGCGACGATGGCCCGGCAGGCCAGGGTCTTCTCGGATTCGGGGAGGTGTTTCGCGAAGGCGGTCTGCCCTATCCCGGCTATCGCGGTTGCGTCCTTGAGGCTCGCCATGAGGGGGAGAGTACAGCTAATCTGACGGGTAGTCAGCTACTGTGGTGGGAGGGCTTGCGATGCGCGGCGACCTGGAGTGGGGCACCATCCCGAAGCTGGTGCGGAGCGCTGCCGGACGGTACGGGCAGCGGGAGGCCGTCGTCGATGGCCGCACCCGTGTCTCGTACGCCGAACTGGGCGAGCGGGTCGAACGGGCCGCCGCCGCCTGTATGGCTTCGGGCATCGAACCGGGCGACCGGGTCGCCATCTGGGCCCCGAACACCCTCGACTGGATCGTCTCGGCGCTCGGCGCGGTCACGGCCGGTGCGGTGCTGGTGCCGCTGAACACCCGTTTCAAGGGCACGGAGGCCGCGTACGTACTCCAGCGCAGCCGGGCCAGACTGCTCTTCGTCACCGGCACCTTCCTCGGCACCTCGTACGTCGCGTCCCTGCGCCGCGCGGAGGTGGACCTGCCGCACCTGGAGCAGGTCGTGGTGCTCGCCGACAGCGCGCCCGAGGACTTCCGTACCTGGAAGGACTTCCTGGCGGGCGGCGACGGCGTCACATCGGCACAAGTCCGCACCCGGGCCGACTCGATCGACTCCTCGGCCCTCTCCGACATCATCTTCACCTCGGGCACCACCGGCCGTCCCAAGGGTGCGGTCATCACCCATGCGCAGACGCTGCGCTGCTACGACGTGTGGAGCGACCTCGCGGGACTGCGCGAGGGCGACCGCTATCTGATCGTGAACCCCTTCTTCCACACCTTCGGCTACAAGGCGGGCATCATCGCCTGTCTGACGCGGGGCGCGACGATGGTGCCGCAGCCTGTCTTCAATGTGGACACGGTCCTGGCGAACATCGCGTCCGAACGTATCTCGGTGCTGCCAGGACCGCCGACCCTGCACCAGTCGCTGCTCGACCACCCGGCCCGCGACCAGCACGACCTGTCCGCGCTGCGCCTTGTGGTCACCGGCGCGGCGGTCGTACCGCTCCAGCTGGTGGAGCGGCTGCGCAGTGAGCTGCGCATCGCCACGGTGCTGACCGCGTACGGCCTCTCCGAGGCGAGCGGCATCGTCACCATGTGCCGCCGTGGCGACTCCCCGGAGACGATCGCGACCACCTCGGGCCGTGCGATCCCCGGCACCGAGGTCCGTGTGGCGGCCGCCGCCGGTGAACCGGGCGAGGTTCTGGTACGTGGACACCATGTGATGCAGGGCTACTTCGAGGACCCGGAGGAGACGGCGAAGGCGATCACCGAGGACGGCTGGCTGCGTACGGGCGACGTCGGCGTTCTGGACGAGGGGGGCAATCTCCGTATCACCGATCGGATCAAGGACATGTTCATCGTCGGCGGCTTCAACGCCTACCCGGCGGAGATCGAGCAACTGCTGGGCCTGCACCCGGACGTGGCGGATGTGGCGGTCATCGGGGTCCCCGACGCGCGGCTCGGCGAGGTGGGCAAGGCGTATGCGGTACGGCACAGGGGCTCGACGCTCACGGCGGACGATCTGATCGCCTGGTCGCGGCGGGAGATGGCGAACTACAAGGTCCCGAGGGAGGTCGAGTTCGTGAGCGAACTGCCGCGGAACGCGAGCGGGAAGGTCCTGAAGACGGAGCTGCGGTCGCGACAACGAGCCTGACGAGCACGGGCGGTGGCCTGCCGGACCGGACGCGGTGGCTGACCGGCCCGGGGCCGGACGCGGTGGCTGCCCGGCCCGGACGCGGGCGGGCGGCTGACCGGCCCGGCCGACCGGCCCCGGACATGCCGCGGCCGCGGCGGCTCCCCTCCGCGCCGCCGCGGCCGCACCCCGTAGTGAGGAGTCCTGATCAGCCCTTGGGCGGGACCGGCGCGTGGTGGTCACCCTGGGTGGTGGCCCCACCGTCGCCCAGGAGCTGCGGCGGCACGGGCGCGTGGTGGTCGCCCAGTGTGGTGATGGTGCCGTCGGCCGGCGGCGCGGGCGCGTGGTGGTCGCCCAGCGTCGTGACCTCACCGTCGCCCAGGAGCTGCGGCGGCGCGGGCGCGTGGTGGTCGCCCAGCGTCGTGACCTCACCGTCGCCCAGGAGCTGCGGCGGCACGGGCGCGTGGTGGTCGCCCAGTGTGGTGATCTCTTCTGGCTTCTTCTTGCTGCTCATGCTGTCCCCCATGGGATTGCTCGACATGACCGAATGTGGCCTTCTGCCCGGAGACTCCCCCGAGGGTCGCCGGACAGAAGGCCAGTGGACCTGTCGCCCCCCGCTGAGGTGACGGTCCCGTGATCCGCCTGCCCCCCGACGCGACGGATCGAATGCTCTAGAGCATGTCGGACGAGCATAAACAATCGATGAACGCCCTGGCCCGGAGTTGTCAGGCCGCGCCGCTGAGGGGAGCGAGCAACTCCCGTACTTCCTCGGCCTCCGGGGCGCCCGACTGCTCGTGCAGCAGCAGCGCCTCTCGCCAGCAGGCACGCGCCCGGTCCGCCTGGCCGAGGCTGTCCAGCGCCTTGCCCAGGGTGACCAGCACATTCGCCCGGATCCGGTCACCGCCGATGCATCCGATGGCGAGCGCCTGCTCGGCATGCTGGGCCGCCCGCGCGGCGCGGCGGGCCGAGAGGTGGGCCTGCGCGATGCGGAAATGCGTGGTCCCCTCCCACAGGCGCTGCCGGTTCGCCTCGAACCGGTCCAGCGCCTCGGCCAGTTGCTCCAGCGCCTCGGTGTGACGCCCGGCCTGGGTGAGCGCGACCCCCAGGGCGTAGCGCGCGTTGGCCAGCCGGAGCGGGTGTCCGATCCGGTCGTACATCGCGATGCCCTGCTCGGCCAGTGCGATGCCCTGCGCGGTGCGGCCCATGGCGACGTGGATGCGTGAGAGGTTGCACAGGGCGCTGGCCTCTCCGGGCAGATTCCCGTCGGCCCGTGACCCTTCCCTCGCCCGGCCCAGGTGTGCCTCGGCCTCTTCGTTGCGCCCCTGTATGAAGGCGATGATGCCGCGGTCGTTGTCGGACCAGTACACGGGCGCCGGGTCCTGCGCGCCTCGCGCGAGCACGGCCGCCTGCTTGGCCTCCTCGTCCGCCTCCTCGTAACGGCCCGCCACCAGATGGACATTGGTCACCGAAGTCCGTGCGCGCCCCTCGGCGCGGGCGTCACCGACGGCGCGTGCCGCTTCGAGCGCCGCGAAGGCGACGGCCTCGTACACCTTGGAGTTGGCGCCGGACTCCGCCAGATCCTGTGCCGCCCACAGCAGATCGACGGCGGGCCGGAGCCGAGCCGCCCCACCGGCAGCCTGCCGGGCACAGGCCAGGAGGCAGTGCGCCTCCGCGTAGAACCAGTCCTGCGCGTCCTGCCGGTCGGTGAACTCGAGCCCCGCGTGGCCGGTCGGCTCCAGATGGGCGACCAGCCGGTCGCCCGGGCGCTCGCTCGCGTACACCTTCGCGGTCGTCGCCAGATAGAAGTCGAGCAGTCGCGACAGCGCCAACCCCGTCTCCTGTGGAGGCTGTTCGTCCCTTTCGGCGCACGCACGCGCGTAGAGCCGTACGAGGTCGTGGTACCGGTACCGCCCCGGCGCCGCCGACTCCAGCAGGGACGTGTCGACCAGCGCCTCCAGCAGGTCCTCCGTCTCCTGGACCGGCAGGTCGAGCATCGCGGCGGCCGCGGCGAGCGAGATGTCCGGGCCGTCGGCGAGGCCGAGGAGGCGGAAGGCGCGGGCCTGTGCCGGCTCCAGCTGGCCGTAGCCCAGTTCGAAGGTGGCCTTCACCGCGAGGTCTCCGGCCTGGAGTTCGTCCAGGCGGCGGCGCTCGTCCGCGAGCTTCGCGGCCAGGACGGAGACCGTCCAGGTGCGGCGGGCGGCCAGCCGGGATGCCGCGATACGGATCGCGAGGGGAAGGAAACCGCAGGCCGCGACCACATCCAGGGCATCTTTGCGCTCGGAGGTGACCCGCTCCTCGCCGACGATCCGGGTGAACAGCTGCAGAGCCTCCTCCGGCGACATCACATCGATGTCGACGAGGTGCGCGCCTGCCAGGTCGACCATCCGGACGCGGCTGGTGACCAGGGCCGCGCAGCCCGCCGTACCGGGCAGCA
This sequence comes from Streptomyces sp. NPDC019443, assembly GCF_044389785.1. Classification (NCBI taxonomy): domain Bacteria; kingdom Bacillati; phylum Actinomycetota; class Actinomycetes; order Kitasatosporales; family Streptomycetaceae; genus Streptomyces; species Streptomyces sp. NPDC019443. Next base: position 390,318 of record NZ_JBIRYJ010000004.1, on the reverse strand, counting down.
GGGGGCGGATCTGCGCTGCGTCGCGCGCGTTGTCGAGGAGGACCAGGATGCGGCGGCCGTCCAGCGTCGAGCGGTAGAGCGCGGCCCGTTCGTCCAGGGTCTCCGGAATCGCGGAGTCCGGGGTGCCGAGCGCGCGCAGGAAGGCCCCGAGTACGGTCTCGGGCTCGGTGGCACGGCTGCCCGCGCCCTGGAGGTCGACGTAGAGCTGGCCGTCCGGGAAGTGCGGGCGCGCCTCGTGCGCCACATGGACCGCGAGGGTCGTCTTGCCGACACCGCCGATGCCCGCGAGCGCCGAGACGGCCATCACCGAGCGCTCGGCGGTGGCGAGCTGGCCGCCCAGTTCGCGTACGAAGGAGGCACGTCCGGTGAAGTCCGGGACGGTGGCCGGAAGTTGGGCGGGCCTGGTGACCTGCGGGGCGGGGGCGGGCTCTTCGCTGGGGCGGGCCAGCTCCGCGTCGGCCTGCAGAATGCGCTGCTGCAGCCGGGCGAGTTCGGGCCGCGGGTCGACGCCCAGCTCCTCGGCGAGCAGCCGTCGGGTGTCCGCGTACACGGCGAGCGCCTCGGCCTGCCGCCCGCTGCGGTACAGGGCCAGCATCAGCAGCTCGCGCAGTCGCTCACGCAGCGGGTGCCCGGCGGTGAGCGCGGTCAGCTCAGAGACCGCCTCCGCATGGTTGCCGACCTCCAGGTCGAGGTCGAGCCGGGTCTCCAGGAGCTGGAGCCGCCACTCCTCGAGGCGGGCCCGGTGGTTCTCGGCGTACGGCCCGGGCACATTGGCCAGTGGCTCGCCGTCCCACAGGCCCAGCGACTGGTTGATGAGCACGCGGGCCTGGCCGCGGTCCCCGGCGGCACGGGACTTCTCCGCCTCGGTGGCCAACTCCTGTGCCACCGCGAGGTCGAGAGCATCGCGCCTGACCCGTATGGCATAGCCGCCCGACTCGCTGACCAGGGCGTTCACGGAGAGCACCTTGCGCAGCCGGGACGCGTACGTGCGGACCGCGGCGAGCGCTTGCGAGGGCGGGTCCTCGCCCCAGATCGCGTCGATCAGCTCGGAGGCGGTCGCGGTACGGCCGTCGCGGAGCAGTAGCGCGGCCAGCAGGGCGCGTTGCTGCGGTGATCCGGACGGCAGGCTCTCCCCGCCGCGCCACGCGCGTACCGGGCCGAGCACGCTGAAGCGCAGTTCGCTGACGCCGCTCTGCGCCGGAGCACGCTGCTCCGGTACGCGTGGCCCGCTGTCACGGTCCATAGCTGCCCCCTGCCCCCGTACTGCCGGAATCGCCCTCGACAGTCTGCCCTGTGCATGGTGGCCCCGTCAGCAGAGGGGCACTTCCTCCTCGCCCCTGCCCCTGCCCGGCTGCGTGCTAACCCGCGCCGGTAACGGTTGTGTGTGATCTTTGTGAGAGGGCGGTGGTCAGGGGCGGTACACCTCACCCGGGTTGGCCTTTCCGGGCGCGAGCAGCTCGGGCACGGTGACGAAGGCGTAGCCGCGCTTCTTCAGCTCGTCGATGATCCCGGGGACGGCCGGCACGGTCCCGTCGTATATGTCGTGCAGCAGGATGATGCCGTCGCGTCCGGCCTGGTCGAGTATCCGGCTCTTGATGAGCTCGGAGTCGGTGGTGGAGTAGTCCTTGGCGGTGGCGCTCCACAGGATCTGGGCGAGGCCGAGCTCCCTGCTGACGTCGGTGACATCGTCGTTGATCCGGCCCTGCGGCGGGCGCATCAGGGTGGGCTTGCGGCCGGTGATCTTCGCTATGGCGTCCTGGTTACGGGAGAGCTCGTCGCGTATCTCGTCGGTGCTCAGCTCGTCGAGACGGCGGTGCGACCAGGTGTGGTTGGCGACCTCGTGACCCTCGTCGGCGATACGGCGTACGACGTCGGGGTGCTTGAGGACATGGTTCTTGCCGAGCAGGAAGAAGGTTGCGTGAACCTTCTTCGCCTTCAGGGTGTCGAGCAGTTGCGGGGTGTCCTTGCCGGGCCCGGCGTCGAAGGTGAGGGCTATGCACTTGGCCTTTTCGCAGTCGACGCCGCCGTGCGCCGTCAGCGGTTTGGCGTCGGGTCCGGCCTTGCCGGCCTGGTCCCGGGCGGCGCCGGGTGAGGTGGTGTCCAGGGAGCAGCCGGTGAGCGTGAGCGCGAGGGCGGCGACGGCCGCGGCGACGGTCCTTTTGGGCATGGCCTTTTTGGGCATGGCGAATATCCCCCTCGGTGGATGGCAGGCGCACGGAATGCGGCGATCTGCCGCTGGTCGACCGTGCGCGTCGCACTATACACACTGTGTATAGACGAGGTTTATAGTTGCCCGGAGTCGAGCCCGGCTCCTGCCGCACTAGCTGACGGATCGTCAGATCGGCGCTACCGTGGAACGCATGGAGACCTTCCCGGAGATCATCTCGGTGGACGACCACACGGTGGAGCCCCCCAACGTCTGGCGGGACCGGCTCCCGTCGAAGTACCAGGACACCGGCCCGCGGATCGTCCGGGCCCCGCTGAAGGAAATGACCTTCATGGGCGGCAAGTTCGCCCCCGTGATGGGCGCGCCGGGGGACGACGGGCCGATAGGTGACTGGTGGGTGTACGAGGATCTGCACCGGCCGCTGACCCGGCTGGACACGGCGGTCGGCTTCGACCGCGACGAGATCAAGCTCGAGGTCATCACGTACGAGCAGATGCGGGCGGGGTCGTACAGCGTCCCGGAGCGCCTGGCCGACATGGACGTCAACCACGTCCAGTCGGCGCTCTGCTTCCCGACGTTCCCGCGCTTCTGCGGTCAGACCTTCGCCGAGGCGAAGGACCGCGAGCTGGGGCTGCTGGGGGTGCGCGCGTACAACGACTGGATGGTGGACGAGTGGTGCGGCCCGCAGGCGCACGGCCGCCTCATCCCGCTCACGCTCATCCCTCTGTGGGACGCGGAGTTGGCGGCGGCGGAGGTCCGCCGCAACGCGGCGCGGGGCGTACGGGCGGTGGCCTTCTCGGAGATACCACCGCACCTCGGCCTCCCGTCCATCCACACGGACGAGTGGGACCCCTTCCTGCGGGCCTGCGACGAGACGGGCACGGTGATCGCGATGCACATCGGCTCGTCCTCGAAGATGCCCTCGACGTCGGCGGACGCCCCGCCGGCCGTCGGCTCGACGATCACCTTCGCCAACTGCTGCTTCTCGATGGTCGACTGGCTGATGAGCGGCAAGTTCGAGCGCTTCCCCGGCCTGAAGATCATGTACGCGGAGGGCCAGATCGGGTGGATCCCGTACATCCTGGAGCGCGCGGACGTGGTCTGGGAGGAGAACCGTGGCTGGGGCGGCGTCGCGGACAAGGTCCACCGGCCGCCGTCCGAGCTCTTCACGGAGCATGTGTACGGCTGCTTCTTCGACGACGCGTTCGGGCTGAAGAACCTGGACGCGATCGGGGTGGGGAATGTGCTGTACGAGACGGACTACCCGCACTCGGACTCGACGTGGCCGAAGTCGAAGGAGGTCGGGGAGAGCCAGATGGGCCACCTGGCGGAGGATGTGGTGGAGCGGATCGTGCGGGGTAATGCGATCGAACTGCTGGGGCTGACGAGCGAGGGCCTCTGGGCGGGGCCCGGGGCCTGACGGCCTGGGCAACACCGCCCCGTAGCGCGGTACCCGGAAGCGGATTTCCGGGGCACCATCAGGGCATGACGCTGACGCTCGCCGAAGCCGAGAAGATCCTCGCCGACAACTTCGCACCCTGGGTGCTCGATCTCGGGCTCGCCGTCGTCGAGACCGGCGAGTGCCACGCCGTGCTACGGCTGCCCTGGTCCGAACGGCTCGCCCGCGAAGGCGGCGCGCTGTCCGGGCAGGCGCTCATGGCCGCCGCGGACACCGCCACCGTGATCGCCGTCGCGTCGGCACGCGGTGCGTACGGGCCGATGACCACCGTCCAGCAGTCCACCACCTTCCAGCGCGCGATTCTCGGCGCCGGCGTACTCCTCGACGCCCGCATCACCAAGCTCGGGCGCCGCATGGCCTTCGCGGACGTCACGATGACGGCCGACGGTTCCGAGGACGTCGCCGCCCGTGCCTCCACCGTGTACGCCCTGCTCGGCTGAGGCAGCCGACCGCCGAAACCGGCGACGGGCGACCGCCGATGTCAGTGGCCGGGTGTTCAATCGGAGGCATGTCCATCAGACGCGAGCGTGCCAATGCCGACCCCTTCTCGCACCGGCCCCCCGTCCCCGACGAAGGGCTCGTCATCAGGGGTGAGGACTGGTACGGACGGGATCTGTCCGGGCAGAGATTCACCCGCCACACCTTCTACGACACCGACTGGACCGAGGTCGTCAACGACGGCGGCATCTTCGACGAGTGCACCTTCTCGGGCGTACGGTTCAATGCCTCCCGGCACACCAACGCAGCCTTCACCAACTGCACCTTCAAGAGCTGTACCTTCTTCGACACCCGGTTCGAGCAGTGCAAGGCCGTCGGCAGCCTCTTCCAGCGGTCCACCTTCAACCTCTTCTCCGTCACCGGCGGTGACTGGTCCTTCGTCGGGCTGTCCGGTGCCGATCTGCGCAAGGCGGTCTTCGAAGGTGTGCGGATGCGGGAGGCCGACCTCACCGCCGCCCGGCTGGAAGGGGCAAGACTCGCGGGCGTGGATCTGTCCGGGGCCATGCTGCACGGCTCGAAGCTCACCGGTGCGGATCTGCGCGGCAGCGACTTGTCCGCCCTTGATCCTCTCACCGTCGAACTCGCGGGCGCGAAAATCGATCTGGAGCAGGCCGCCGTCATCGCCACCACGCTGGGGTTCGACGTGAGCTGAGACCGGTTGCCGCCCGCGCACTTACGGCCCGCACACCCCTTGCCTGATGGGCCGTCAGGTACGACGATGGCCCCGCCCGGCTAATTGACGGAGCGTCAGGTCAAGGCGGAGGAGGCGGCACGGTGCACGTGCAGGTACTGCCCAAAGGACGGCTGTCGTACGGGATGCAGCTCCCCGTCCAGTCGCAGAGCACCATCTACGCCGAGCCGTGGGAGGCCGACGCCGGCGCCGAGGACCTCGGCGAGATCGCCAGGGCCGCCGACCGCGCCGGATTCGCCTATCTCGCGAGCTGCGACCATGTCGCGATACCGCGGCGGCTCGCCGGTGCCATGTCCACCGTCTGGTACGACCCGGTCGCTACCCTCTCCTTCCTCGCCGGGATCACCGAGCGCGTCCTGCTGCTCAGCCATGTCGCCGTCGTCGGGCTGCGGCACCCCCTTGTGACCGCCAAGCAGTACGCCACCCTGGACCATCTCTCCGGCGGGCGGCTGATCCTCGGGGTCGGGGCCGGGCATGTGACGGAGGAGTTCGAGGCGCTGGGCGTCGACTTCGCCGCGCGCGGGGCCGTCCTCGATGAGACGATCGACGCGCTCAGGGCGGCGCTCGGCGAGGACGAGTACCCCGAGTTCGCCGGGGAACGGTTCTCCTTCGGCGGGCTCGGCCAGCGCCCCAGGCCCGCCCAGCCGCGGATCCCCCTCTGGGTCGGAGGCTCCTCGCCCGCCGCCGTGCGCAGGGCCGCCGTACGGGGCGACGGCTGGCTGCCCCAGGGTGACCCGCGTACGGAACTCCCCGACCAGATCGCCAAGCTGAAGGCCCTGCGCGAAGAGGCCGGCATCACCGAACCCATCGAGATCGGGGCGATCACCGAGCCCCTGTACGTGGGGGAGCCGGACTGGGAGGTCGGACGCCGCACCCTGACCGGCAAGCCCGACGCCATCGCCGAGTCGCTGCGCGCGTATGCCGCGATGGGCGTTCACCAGATCCAGGTGCGGTTCCGCAGCCGGAGCCGTACCGAGCTCACCGACCAGATCGCGGCGTTCGGCGCCGACGTGGCTCCGCACCTGAACTGAGGAGAGTGGAATGGGAAAGCTCGACGGACGCGTCGTCCTGATCACGGGCGCCGCGCGGGGGCAGGGCGAGCAGGAGGCGCGGCTCTTCGCGGCGGAGGGCGCCAGGGTGGTGCTCGCCGATGTGCTCGACGACCAGGGCGAGGCCCTCGCCAAGGAGCTGGGCGAGGGCACTGCCGTGTACAGCCACCTCGACGTCGGCCAGGAAGGCGACTGGATCGCCGCCGTTGCCGCGGCGAAGGACGCGTTCGGGAAGATCGACGGGCTGGTCAACAACGCGGGCATTCTGCGCTTCAACGAGCTGGCGTCCACGCCGCTGGAGGAGTTCCAGCAGATCATCCAGGTCAATCAGGTCGGCTGCTTCCTCGGTATCCGCAATGTCGCGCCCGAGATCGAGGCGGCCGGCGGCGGGACGATCGTCAACACCGCCTCGTACACGGCCCTGACGGGCATGGCGGGCGTGGGCGCGTACGCCGCGACCAAGCACGCGATCCTCGGCCTGACCCGGGTCGCCGCGCTGGAACTGGCCACGAAGAAGATCCGTGTCAACGCGGTCTGCCCGGGCGCGGTGGACACCCCGATGAGCAATCCGGACGGCGTGGACCGGGGGGCCGTTGCCGAGCTCTACAGCAAGCTCGTGCCGCTCGGCCGCGTCGGGCTGCCGGAGGAGGTGGCCAAGCTGGCGCTCTTCCTGAGCGGCGAGGACTCCTCGTACATCACCGGCCAGCCGTTCGTCATCGACGGCGGCTGGCTGGCCGGAGTGAGCCTTTTCTGACTGAGCGTCAGGGACATCTATTGACGCTTCACCCGCGCGGTGGAACAGTCGAGCCCTCAGATCTGACGGTTCGTCAGAAACATAGGACGGCGGTGAACCACCTTGGAATTCGGGCTCTTTGTACAGGGATACGTCGGCAAGCGCGCCGAGACCGACCCGCTCGCCGAGCACAAGGCGCTGATGGAGGAGACCGAGTACGTCATCCAGGCGGACAAGTCCGGGTTCAAGTACGCCTGGGCCTCCGAGCACCACTTCCTGGAGGAGTACTCGCACCTCTCGGCGAGCGACGTGTTCCTCGGCTATCTCGCGCACGCGACGGACCGGATCCATCTGGGCTCGGGCATCTTCAACCCGCTGGCGCCCGTGAATCACCCCGTGAAGGTCGCGGAGAAGGTCGCCATGCTCGACCATCTCTCCGAAGGCCGCTTCGAGTTCGGTTCGGGCCGCGGCGCAGGAAGCCACGAGATCCTAGGCTTCCTGCCGGGCATCACCGACATGAACCACACCAAGGAACTCTGGGAAGAGACCATCGCGGAGTTCCCCAAGATGTGGCTCCAGGAGGAGTACGTCGGCTTCCAGGGCAAGCACTGGTCGCTGCCGCCGCGCAAGGTGCTGCCGAAGCCGTACGGGAAGTCCCACCCGGCGATGTGGTACGCGGCCGGATCGCCGCCGTCGTACGCCATGGCCGCGAAGAAGGGGCTGGGGGTGCTGGGCTTCAGCGTGCAGAAGGTCTCCGACATGGAGTGGGTGCTGGAGCAGTACAAGACGGCGATCATCGAGGCGGAGCCGGTGGGGGACTTCGTCAACGACAACGTGATGGTGACGTCGACGGCGATCTGCGCCCCGACGCACGAGGAGGCGGTTCGCATCGCGGCGGGTGGTGGGCTGCACTACCTCCAGTCGCTGGTCTTCCGCTACCACGACACCTTCCCGCGGCCGGAGGGTTTCCCGGTGTGGCCGGAGACTCTGCCCGAGTTCAACGAGGAGATCATCGAGCTGCTCATCGCCGAGGAGCTGCTGATCTGCGGTGATCCGGACGAGGTGCTCACCCAGTGCAAGCGCTGGGAGCAGGCGGGGGCGGACCAGCTCTCGTTCGGGCTCCCGATCGGGATCTCGCGTGAGGACACGCTGCAGTCGATACGGCTGGTCGGGGAGCACGTGATCCCGAAGATCGACACGGATCCGGTCCACCGGACGACGCGTTTCCGCCGGGCGGCGGGCTGAGGAGGCCTCTGCGGGGCGTGAACTGGGGCTCCGCCCCAGACCCCGCGCCTCAATCGCCGGCGGGGCTGAATGTTGGGGCTCCGCCCCGGGCCCCGCGCCTCAATCGCCGGCGAGGCTTGAAAGTCCGGCCGGACCTTGAATGCCGCCGGACGGGCGGAAACTCAAGCCCGTCCGGCGATTGAGGACACGGCCGAAGGCCGTACGGGGGTCTGGGGGCTTGCCCCCAGTCACGGGATGCCGGCCCCCGGCCCACAGAACGGCGGCGGCCTCCCGGACCGCCGTCCCGGCCCCGGCCGGAGCGCGTCCGCGGCAGCGGCCTGCCGCCCGCGCCCCGGCCGGAGCCACGAATCACCGACGCAGTGAAGGGACCCGTCATGCTCGACCACCTCATTCGCTCCGCGACCGTCGTGGACGGGACCGGCGCCCCCGCCTACGTCGCCGACGTCGGGATACGCGGCGGCCGCATCGCCCTCATCGCCGCCCCCGGCACCGTCGCCGAGGAGGCCAGGACGAGCGAGGACGCGTCCGGGCTCGTCCTCACCCCCGGCTTCGTCGACCCGCACACGCACTACGACGCGCAGCTGTTCTGGGACCCGTACGCCACGCCCTCCATGAACCACGGCGTGACCACCGTCGCGGGCGGCAACTGCGGCTTCACCCTCGCCCCGCTCAACCCCGACCGTCCCGAGGACGCCGACTACACGCGCCGCATGATGTCCAAGGTCGAAGGCATGTCGCTGGTCGCCCTGGAGGACGGCGCGCCCTGGAACTGGCACACCTTCGGTGAGTATCTGGACGCCCTGGAGGGCCGGATCGCCGTCAACGCGGGCTTCATGGTGGGCCATTGCGCCCTGCGGCGGCATGTCATGGGGCCCGACGCGGTCGGCGGGCAGCCCACGCCCGAGCAACTGGACGAGATGCTCAGGCTCTTCCACGACGCGATGGACGCGGGCGCGTGGGGGCTTTCCACCACACAGTCATCCACCCACTCCGACGGCGACGGAAATCCGGTCGCGTCCCGGCACGCCAAGCCGGATGAACTCCTCGCACTGTCCAGGGCCGTCGCCGAGCACGAGGGCACGCAGCTCGAAGCGATCGTCGCGGGCTGCCTGGACCAGTTCGCCGACGAGGAGATCGATCTGTTCGTCGAGATGACGGCGGCGGCCGGACGGCCGCTGAACTGGAACGTTCTCACCATCGACGCGTCCGTGCCCGAGCGCGTACCGCGCCAGCTGACAGCGAGCGAGCGCGCCCGCAAGGCCGGCGGCCGCATCGTCGCCCTGACCATGCCGATCCTCACCCCGATGAACATGTCGCTGGGGACCTTCTGCGCGCTCAATCTCATCCCCGGCTGGGGCGAGATCCTCTCCCTCCCCGTCCCCGAGCGGATCGAGAAGCTCCGCGACGCGGACGTACGCGCCGAGATGCTGCGCCGCGCCGACTCCAAGGAGGCCGGAGTCTTCCGCCGCCTCGCGAACTTCGGCCGCTACGTCATCGGCGACACGTACTCCAAGGAGAACGAGGGTCTCAGCGGGCGGGTGTTGAAGGACATCGCGGCCGAGCGCGGCCAGGACGCCTTCCAGTGCCTCGTCGACATCTGCGCCAACGATCAGCTGCGTACGGTCCTGTGGCCGATGCCCACCGACAACGACCCGGCGAGCTGGGAGTTGCGCCAGCAGACCTGGCAGCACGAGGACGTCATGCTCGGCGGCTCCGACGCGGGCGCGCACCTGGACCGGATGTGCGGCGCGCCGTACACCACGCGCTTCATCGGCGACTGTCTGCGCGGCCGCAAGCTCGTCGGCCTGGAGGAGGCCGTGAAGATGCTGACCGACGATCCGGCGCGCCTCTTCGGCCTGCGCGAACGCGGCCGCGTCCAGGAGGGCTTCCACGCCGACCTCGTCCTCTTCGACCCGCGGCGGATCGAGGCGGGCCCGGCGACCCTCGTACACGATCTGCCGGGCGACAGCCCGCGGTTGGACGCGAAGGCGATCGGGATCGTGTCGGTGCGGGTCAACGGCGTGGAGACGATACGGGACGACCAGGTCACCGGAGCCGTGCCGGGCACGGTCCTCAGGTCCGGCCGCGACACGAAGACGGTGAGTACCAAGTGAGGGACCCGCAGCGGTTGTTCATCGGTGGCGAGTGGGTCGAGCCCGACGGCGGGCACTACGAAGTACTCAACCCGGCCACCGAGGAGGTCGTCGGCCTCGCGCCCGAGGCGAGCCGCGACCAGGTGTACGCGGCAGCGGACGCTGCCCGCGAGGCCTTTCGCACGTGGTCCCGTACCGCCCCCGAGGAGCGCGCCCGGATCCTCGACGCGGCCGCCGACGTCATCCAGCGCGAGGCCGAGCCGTACGCCCTCCTGGCCCGTGCCGAGTCCGGCGCGACCACAGCGACCGCGCGCGGTATGCAGGTCGCGGTGGGCGCGGCCCGCTTCCAGCGGTATGCGAAGGGCGCGCTGGAACCTGTGGAGCAGGGGCTGCCGCCGCAGATCAATGCCGCGGGTCCGATGGGCAGGGCGGGCGTGTTCGGGGCGCTCGCCGTACGCCGCCCGGTCGGCGTCGTCACCTGCATCACCTCGTACAACAACCCCTGGGCCAACCCGGCGGGCAAGGTCGCGCCCGCGCTCGCCATGGGCAACACGGTCGTCGTGAAGCCCGCTCCCCAGGACCCCCTCTCCGTGTACCGGATGGCCGAGGCCCTCGCGGAGGCGGGCGCGCCGCCCGGCGTCGTGAATGTCGTGACCGGCTCAGCGCCGTCCGTAGGCGAGGCCGCCGTCGACTCCCCGGACGTCGACATGGTCAGCTTCACCGGCTCGACGGCGGTCGGACAGCTCATCGCGGAGGTCTGCGGCCGCGGGATGAAACGCCAGCTGATGGAGCTGGGCGGCAAGGGTGCGGCGCTGGTCTTCGACGACGCGGATGTGGATTCCGCGGTGATGGGCATCGGCACCACGTTCTCCTTCTACAGCGGCCAGATCTGTACGGCGCCGACGCGGGTGATCGCGCAGCGCGGCATCTACGACCTGCTGATCGAGAAGCTGTCGGGCTACCTCACCCATATGAAGGTGGGCGACCCGGCGGAGCAGGGCACGGTGGTCGGCCCGGTGATCTCCGCGGCCCACCGTGACCGGGTCGAGTCGTACATCGAACTGGGGAAGAAGGAGGGCGCGCGGCTGGTCGCGGGCGGCGAGCGCCCGGCGTCACTGGACCGGGGCTTCTATGTCGCGCCGACGCTCTTCTCCGACTGCACGAACGACATGCGGGTGGTCAGGGAGGAGATCTTCGGCCCGGTGGTGGTCGTGGTGCCCTTCGACGACGAGGAGGAGGGCGTCGCGCTGGCGAACGACAGCGACTACGGCCTGATCGACTACGTCTGGTCGGGGGATGTGGCCCGGGCGTTCCGGGTGGCGGGGGAATTGCGGGCGGGCGGGGTGGGCGTCAACACCATCGGCCGCAATATGGAGGCGCCGTTCGGCGGGTTCAAGAAGAGCGGAGTGGGGCGGGATGTGGGCTCGTACGCGCTGCATGCGTACAGCGAGCTGCAGTCGATCGTCTGGCCCGGCTGAAGCCTCGAGGACCCCCCGGCCGAGCCACGCTGCTCGGCATCGTCGTGATCGTCGCCTCGTACCTGACGGTCGCCGTCGCCGCCCAGACGGCTGCTGCTGCTCGGGGTGGTCCTGATGGTGGCGATGCGGCGCCGGAGCCCGGCGTTCTTCCGGGGCGAGGTGCTGACGCGGGAGACCCCGGCGCTGGTCGTCAACGACTAAAAGCGCGAAGGGTCTTCCAGGGCCCTGGCCCGGGTCGTTGTCCGCGGGGTGCCCGGCCCCGGGTCACCCGGCCCCGGCCGGCTGATGTGCCTGAGGCAGCAGATCTGGAAGGGTCCGCACCGTGCGCTGTGCGGACCCTTCGATGATGCGTACCGCACAGGCGAGTTGTGGACTACATCCAGGCGGTGTACGGGTAGGTTTCCGCCACGGCGGACGACCGCGGTGCCAGCGGGCTCGTCGCGACGCCCGTGCCCCGGAACCACCACATCGCGCCGGACTTGTCGCGCACGAGCAGCGCGCCCTTGCCGATGTCCGAGCCGTCGCCCGGCGCGATGATCGCGGTGTACGCGTTCCAGCCGGTGGCCACCTTGATGCGGGCGGCGTAGGGCTTCGCCGCGTTGCCGGTGCCCTGGTAGAGCCACAGCACGCCGGACGTGTCGCGGGCGTACAGGTCCGCGATGCCGTCCTTGGTGACGTCGACGCCGCCGGTCATCGCGTTGTAGACGTTCCAGCCCGAGCCGACCTTGGTGCGCGCCGCGAACGGCTTCGACTCGACACCCGTGCCCTTGTAGAGCCACAACACCCCGGCCTTGTCACGGCCGATGAGGTCCGCGTGACCGTCGCGCGTGACATCGCCGGTGCCGCGCACCGAGTTGTAGATGCTCCAGCCGGTGCCCACCCGCACGCGCGGCTTGAACACGGGGGCGTATTTCGTGCCCGAGACCGGGTAGTACCACAGGAGACCCGAAGGCTCCCGGGCGACGACGCCACCGCCACGGTTGACGATGCTGATCGGGGACAGCTTGCTCAGCGCGTCAAAGGCGTTCCAGCCCGAGCCGTGGTCCCGGCGCCAGCCCAGCTGGAGCGGCGGAACCTCCACCGGGTAGGTCTCGTGCGACCAGAGCCGGGCGGCCGTGTCCCGGCCGAAGACGCGGTACGACATCTCCACCGGGTCGTCGCTGAGCACCGAGAACTCGCTCATCTCCTTGTACTTCACAGGGTCGCCCGTCGGCTGGAAGCTGGCGCGCGCCTCGATCGTCCATGCCTCCATGTCCGTGGCGGCTGCCACGGAGTACGTGAGGGTGGTCTCGCCCGGGGCGATGTCGCAGACCGCCAGGAGTTCCCCGTTCGAGTACGGCTCCTCGCGACACGAGGCGTTCGTGCCGGTGACCGGGCCTCTGTGCAGGTCGGAGGCCTCCGACTGGAGGTGCCACCAGCGGAAGTCCTCGGCCGGCTGCATGTGCAGCTCGACCCGGCCCTTCTCCGAGACGCTCACCTTGATGGTGTGGGTGACCGAGCCTCCGGCGGCGACGTCCGGCGTCTCGAGCTTGATCGTGGGCAGCTGCGGGGCCGGCGTCGGCGCGCCGTACGCGAATCCGCCGGTCGACAGAAGCGCCGTGGCCGTAGTCGCGACGGCGGCGAACCGCCGCCGGACGCGCCCGGAGTGTCGCTGCGTACGCATATGTCTCCTCTGCTCTTCCCCCCCGCCCCGGCGGTCGACCGCCGGGCCCTTGCACAGAGGAGACACACCGGTTGATCACATGGTTGTACGGATCAAGTTCGCGGCACGGGCGGCCTCTTGGCGCAGTCCTCGCTGCACCTGCCTACCGGCGCATGGCCGGCACATCGCACCGAACGGCCGACGCGCAGTCCGGCAGCGCCCGCTGAACGCCATGTCCGTTTCCCGCCGGAAGCGCGACGCCTCGCGCGCCACGCTGATGGCATGACATCGACTCTCTGGACCGCCCGCCCCATCGAGCCCGCCGCTCTCAAGCAGCTCCGCGACACCGACGACGCGGGCCGGCCCTGCGTCCCGTACACCGACACCGAGGGCGGCGCACCCCTGCGCTGCTGTCTGCGGCCGAGCGGGATCGGGGAGCGGATCGCGCTCGTCTCGTACGCGCCGCTGCGGCGATGGGCCGCCGAGACGTGGGCCAGGCCCGGAGCGTACGACGAGCAGGGGCCCGTCTTCATCCATGCCGAGGAGTGCGCGGGGCCGGGGGAGCGGGACGGTTACCCCTTCGCCCGTGCCGGGGCCCTGCGGACGCTGCGGCGCTACGACGCAGAAGGCCACATCGTGGGCGGCCGCCTCCTGGAGATTCCGGAGACGGCCACCGAAGGGTTCGACGCGGCGTTCGCGGAAGCCTTTGCCGATCCCGAGGTGGTCCTCGTACATGTCAGGGCTGTGGAGTACGGCTGCTTCCACTTCGAGGTGCGCCGCCTTTGAGGGTGTTTCGATCCGCCGGGTTTCCCGATACTCCCTCGGCCACGCCCTTACTCCCTCAGCTTCCGAGGAAGACCGGGTTCGTGAACGCCGCCAGTGGGCCCGGCAGTCCCGGCACCACCGGCGCGTGCCGCACCTCCGCCCGTACGTACGCCGCGTACGACGCCGTCGTCCCCCACTCCACCGTGCCCGTTCCCGACGCCGGCAGCGCCACCGTGTGCAGCACGCCCTGATCGGTCACGATGCGGGCCGAGCAGTTCGGCGCGCCGCTGACCTCCAGGCGTACCGTCACCGGGTCGTCGGCGTCGACGCGCAGCCGTTCGCCGATGCCCGCGTGCTGGCCGTGTCCCGCCGCCACCGAGAAGGACAGCGACACCGCGGAGGACTCGGCGACGTACGAGCGTCCCGCCCGGATGCCGTCCAGGATCGCCTCGCGGGACAGCTCATCGGCCAGGACCACGGTCTGCGGCGTGCCGACCGGGTCCGGGTGGCGGTGCGCGTCGCTGTTGCCCATCGCCGGGGTCCAGGGCTTCCCGGAGCGTACGGAGGCGACCAGCGTGTTGTCCCAGGCCTGCAGCGAGACCTCGTCGTCGGGGGTGTACGCGCCGTTCCACACCTCCACCGCGTCCGCCTCGCCGAAGCCGAACTTCCAGTTGCAGCCGATGCAGGTGGCGTGCGGGTGGGCCGGGACGACCAGGCCGCCGGAGCGCCTGATCTCGCGGGCGTAGCGGCCGAAACGGTTGTCGCGTGCCCGGTAGCGCCAGTCGACGAAGGTCCCGGGGTCGGTGCCGAGCGCGACGACGTGGCCGTTGCGTGTCGTCACCTCCTCGCCGGTGAGGATCAGCAGGTCGTCGCCCCACTGTCCCTGCCACGCCCGGTGCGCCGCATGGGTGTTGTGCTCGGACGTGTTGATGAAGTCGAGCCCGGCGTCGCGGGCGAGCGCGGCGATCTCGGCCGGGGTGCGCTTGCCGTCCGAGTACCAGGAGTGCAGATGGCAGTCGCCGCGGTACCAGGCGCGGCCACGCCCCTTGGCCCGCTCCGGCGGGTAGACCGGCTTGGGGGTCTTGCCGGGCGCGCCGTACCGGAGCGTGATGGTGACTTCGTACGCGAGACCCTGCGGCGAGACCGTGTACGGGCCCAGCGCGATGTACCAGGTGCCGGCCCGTACCGGGCCCGGGATGTAGCCCGGCGTCGCCTCGTCCGCGCGGATGAAGAACTCGGTTCGCGCCCCGCCCGACCAGCCGCGGAAGCCGTCCCCGCCGAGCTCCGTGCCGCGCTCGTCGAAAATGCCGATGTCGAGGGCGTTGCCCTGGGTGCCGGCCGGGACGACGGGGCGCTCGTAGGTGTACGCGACGTGGATCTCGCGTACACCTCGCGGGACCTCGACCGGCAGATACACGAAGTCGGGGGAGCCGGGCGGCAGCGTGCCGCGTACGACCTCGGTCTGCCCGTCGCTCTGGCCGGCCTGTCCGTCGCTGTTCGGTGCCGCGTTCGCGAAGCTCACAGTGCCCAACGTAAGCGCCGCAGCCGCTCCCGTCACGAGCAGGCCGCGTCTGTCCATGGCGTGTTCTGTGTGTCCGTCGTTGCACATGCCGTCGGCTCCCCAGGCTGGTGAGAGGGACAGAAGTGGTGTACTCAAACCCTCGTATTGAGCCGTGAACTGCCGTGCAAGGGAAGGGGGGTGGCAGGGGGCGGGGCGATGGCCGGACAGTGCTTGGCCTGGACTCGGCGTGTGCTCGGCGTGCACTCGGCGGCCGCTTTTGGCCTGCACCCGGCGTGTACTCGGCATCTGGCGTGGGACGGCGTACCTTAGGCCCGCCACCAGCGCCGACGATGACGGAGGAGCCTCATGAGGATCTCGACGACGATCTTCCTCACGGACGAGACGATCACGCCCGTACGGCTGGCCCGGGAGCTGGAGGAGCGTGGCTTCGGCGGGCTCTACCTGCCGGAACACACCCATATCCCGGTGGAGCGCGCGACCCCGTACCCCGCGGGCGGCGAGCTGCCGCCCGAGTACGGCCGCACCCTGGATCCTTTCGTCGCCCTCGGCCAGGCCGCGGCGGTCACGTCGAGCCTCGGCCTGGGCACCGGCATCACGCTGGTTGCCCAGCACGACCCGATCGATCTGGCCAAGCAGATCGCGACCCTCGACCATCTGTCGGGTGGGCGGTTCACGCTCGGCGTCGGCTTTGGCTGGAACAAGGAGGAGGCCGCGGACCACGGCGTGGAGTGGGCGACGCGGCGCGAGCTGGGGCGGGAGCGGATGGCGCTGATGCGGGCGCTGTGGGCGGCCGAACCGACCACGTACAGAGGCGAGTTCGGGGCTGTGCGGGCGTCGTACGCGTACCCGAAGCCCGCGGGCGGCGCGCCGCGCACGCTGATCGGCGGGGCGGCCGGTCCGAAGCTCTTCTCGCACATCGCGGAGTACGCGGACGGCTGGCTCCCGATCGGCGGGCGTGGCCTGACGGAGTCGGTGCCGGTGCTGCGCGAGGTGTGGGAGAAGGCGGGGCGTGACCCGGGCACCTTGCAGGTCGTTCCGTACGCGGTCCTGCCGAGCCCCGGGAAGCTGGCGCACTACGCGGAACTGGGCGTGGAGGAGGTCGTGCTGCAGCTGCCGCCGGCGGGGGAGGCGGAGGTGCTGGGGGTGCTGGACGAGTACGCGCAGTACGTGTGACCCCCGGCCGGCCCGGGCGCCTGCACGGTGGGCGCCCGGGACGCGGCGGCGCTGTTGGCGGCGAGCAGGACGGCAGCGGGGAGCGCGGCGGCGGCCAGCGTGGCGACGGCGATCAGGCGTGATGTCTTCATGCACCCGAGCCTGCCGACCAGGCCCGACGGGGTGCCGAAGACACGCACGGGCCTCAGCCGGTCGGGTGCCGCCGGGCGTAGGAGACGAAGGCGGACCAGGTGGCGGGGGTGAGGGCGAGCTGGGGGCCCTCGGTGACCTTGGAGTCCCGGACGTGGATGGCGGCGGGGCAGGTGGCGACCTCGACGCAGGCGCCGCCTTCAGCATCGCTGTAACTGGACTTGCGCCAGGCGACGGCGACCTCGACGCACGATCCGCCCTCGCCGCCGCTGTGGCTGGACTTGAACCAGTGAAGCTGCTCGGTGCTCATCGTTCTCCCAGCATTTTCTCGATCAGGGACAGGGTTTCCCGGGCGTTGAGAGCCTGCGACCGAAGGATGCCATAGCGGGCGGTGATGAGCCGGACCTCTTCCGTATCGGTGATCAGGCGGGGGTATCCCTGGACCTCCGTGTAAGCCACCTGTTGACGGGCCTTGGCCGTGAGCAGGGTGAACACCCCATCTACGTTGGGGTGTTCCTCGCGATCGGTCGGCATGATCTGAAGCTCCACGGTCCGGAGTCGTCCGATGCGCAGCAACTGCTGCAACTGGGCCTCGTGAACAGCGGGTCCTCCGATCGGCCGCTGGATCGCGGCTTCCTCCAGGATGAAACTGCACGTTGGTGCCGGCCAGCGCTCGAACATCTGCTGACGGGCAAGCCGGTCGGCCACGCGTTTCTCGATGGTCTCCCCGTCCAGCAATGGGCGCCGCTGGGAGAAGATCGCCCGTGCGTAGTCTTCGGTCTGCAGAAGCCCGTGCACGACCTGGTTGCTGTAATCGTGCAGCTCGATGGCTTCCGCCTCCAGCTTGGCGTAGTCGCGGTACCACTCGGGGTGCCGCGTCCGTGCCTTCTTCTGCGCCTCCCGCACGTCCTCGACTGCCGCCCTCAGCACGCCCCCGGCACCCAGCAACTCATCAGCACGCACCAGGAAATCGGGCTGCGGAGTCCGTACACCCCGCTCCATCGAGGAGATCAGGTCCTCTCCGCAATGCGCTGCAATCCCCAGCTCCCGCTGGCTCATCACAGCGTTCTCCCGCAGCACCTTGATCTGCTTGCCGAGAGCGCTGAAGAGATGCGCCGTGCCGTCCACTTCAGCCGGCCGCTCCGGCCGCTCTTCCGTCATGCCGTACCGCTTTCTCGGTCACGGCCGACGTCCCGTACAGCCCGCCATCCGTACCCGTACAGTTACCCAGCGTCGCGATTTCACTCCTGGTCAGGGTACGGCGAACCGGCCACGCTCAGTGACATGAAGGCCGAAATCACTCTCCCCACCGCCGAGTTCACGCAGCGGTTCAGCGCCACCCGCCGCGGCGCCCGCCTCGCTCGGCGCCTTGCCCTGCACCAGCTCGACGCGTGGGGCATTCCGTACGGCAGCGACCTCTACGACTCGACCGCGGTGATCGTCGCCGAGCTGGCGGCGAACGCGGTCACGCACGGCCGCGTCCCCGGCCGAGACTTCGAGCTGCGCCTGACCCTCGCCCCGACGGCCCTCCGTATCGAGGTCTCGGACCCGCGCGGGGAGCGCGAACCGGAGCCGCGGCAGTCGGCGCCGGAGGCCGAGGACGGCCGTGGACTTCAACTCGTCGAGGCGCTCGCCATGTCCTGGGGCACGAGGGAACGAGTGATCGGCAAGACGGTCTGGGCGGAACTGGTGGTGTCATGAGGGTGCTGTGGGCGCCGGGCGAGGGCGGCGGTACCTCGGAAGCACACGCGAAGCTGCACAGCGCTCCGCACGCCACGGTTCATGCCAACAGCGCGGCGGCTTGCCGGCGTGCCTGGTCCAGCCAGGCCGCGCGTACTTCGTCGCTGGAATCGGTGACCGTACGGAAGACGATGCGGCGTACGTCGGTAACTCCTACGTACGGCAGGACACACGCCGACCAGATCCTTTGCAGTGGATCGCCGAACTCGCTCTCTTCACGGTCGGCGGGAGTGTCGGAGGTGTTCAGGACGAGGGCCCTCCCGGCCTTCAGGAGTCCCGCGGGCTCCCCCTGCGCGGTACCCAGTTTGTAGGCGACGCCGGGCGCGAGTACGCGCTGCACCCAGCCCGTAAGGACAGCGGGTGGCATACCCCACCAGTTCGGGTGGACGAACACCATGGCATCAAGGGTGGCCACCTCTGTCCGGTGCAGCGCCACCTGCGCGTCGTGGGCGTACTGCGCTGACTGGACCGTGCCCGTCTCATCGGCGGACAGCAGCGGTGCGAATCCTTCAGCGCAGAGGTCATGGGCGATTGTCTGGCACCCTCGCCCGCGCAGCTCCTCCACCACGGCATCGAACACAGCGTGGTTGAAGCTCCCCGGCCTCGGGTGTGCGAGGTACACCCCTATACGCATTTGGTCGTCCCCCAGTCGTCACGAGCCGTCGTCGGCCACCGATCCGTATGTGCGTGTGCATCCGCTCCGCCACACGGCTGATCGTCATTATCGGTGAACCACTGTTGACGGGAGCCGCTTTCGCGATCACGGCGGAACCAGAGGCCGTCTCGCAGCCGACCCACCACGGTCCGAACCGCGGCCGGGATAGCGGCATGAGCGAGAGCTTGGGGAGCTGTTCCGGCGGGGGTAGTCGGCGGTTTCGGGTCTCAGCGGCAGCGTGGCTGCCACCTCGGGCACGTGCTGCTGACAACGATCCATCCGGCGATCGGGCCGACCCGCGCTGACTTCGACGCCCTGACTGGGCTGCCGGCAGCCGGCAGGGTCCGAGCGCCGCCCGGACCTCCCGCGGGGCGCAGCGGGTCTGGCGCTCAGGTCCAGGGGAGTGCGGCTCGCTCACGCCAGTAGTCGGACGGTTTCTCCGCCATGTCGGCCAGGCGGCCCAGTTGTTCGTCATCGAGGTCGACGACCGCCGCGTGCAGGTTCGAGGACAGGTGCACGGCCGTCGCGGCGCCCGAGAGGACCATCGATGCCCAGGGTTTGTGCAGGACCATGGCCAGCGCGACCGCGTCACAGCCCAGGCCGGTCTGTTCGGCGATCTCCCGGAGCGCGGCCGGGGCGTGCGGCGCGGCAAGGCGTCCGTTGGCCATGGCCTCCTTGACGATGACGCTAACGCCCGAGTCGTGGGCCTCGGCGAGCGCGGGCCCGGCCGAGGTCTCGAGAACGTTGTAGGTGCTCTGCACCGTACGGAACAGCGGCTTGTCGTCGACCGTGACGGCGAGGGCCGCCCGGATCGTCTCGGCCTGGGAGGGGCCGCTGGTGGTGAAGCCCACGCTCACTCCGCTCTCGGCGGCGAACTGGGCAAGTCTGGTGTGGAGTTCCTTGTCGGAGAGGGCAGGGCTGTCGGGCGTGACGGAGTGGATCTGGTACAGGTCGAGCCGGTCCTCCAGCAGCGCGGCCGTCTCGGCGCGCTGCTCCTCGAAGGTGCTGACGCTGTGGTCCTTGGCCTCGTGGACGTCGGCGTCGGTGCGCCAGTCCGCCGTGTACCGGTATCCCCACTTGCTGCCGACGACCAGGTCGTCGATGTCGGGTCGCCGGGCCAGCCAGTCGGCGAGGAACTCCTCGGAGCGGCCGTAGGAGCGGGCCACGTCCACGTAGCGGACGCCCTGGGCATAGGCGGCGTCCAGCAGTTCGTGCGTCCGGCGGCGCAGGGCCTCGACACTGCGCTCGGCCGGCAGATCGGCGTCCCTCCCGAGGTTGATGTACCCGGGGCGGCCTACAGCCGCAAGGCCGAGGCCGATGTGGGCGGTGGGGGTCGTCGCGGCTGCTAGGCGGGCGAAGGGCATCGCTCACTCCCGGGCTTCTGGGGTGCTCGTCGGCTGTGGGTGGGGGTTTGGGGGTTGAGGTCAGGGGCTGGGCGTCTCGGCTCCCGAGTCGTCGGGGTATCGGGGGGCACCGGTTCAACCACCGTACTCGCGCGCTTCACCGGTATCGCTCCATGCTGCGCGGCACAGCTCGGCTGCCACCTCCTCGGTGTACAGGACGGCGGCCGGCCAGGCCCTGGCGAAAGACCCGGTGTCGGTGACCAGCAGTCTGCCGAAGGTGTCCTGGCCCCGCTCGGCGGCGGTGCGGAGGAGCTCGTCGAGCCAGCTCCGCGGCGGTGGTGAGACCCGCGGCACAGCGGTGCGGCGCCCGGGGTGCCTTCGGCGCCCGCCGGCCCTAGGGTGCGACGGACAGCATGAAGTCCGGCCGTTCCTGTCCGCGCCGGGAGGTCCTCAAGGGCTTGCAGCCGCAGCACATCCGGTGTGGCCGGACGCCACGTGGAGGTCCGCCCATCGGGTGATTCTGTGGAGGTGATGGGATACGCCGTGCCGCACGGAGAGGGCGGCGATGATGCCGGTCCCGCGGCCGTGTTCCTCATATTCCGCAGAGTGCGGGCTGTCGGGTGATGGGCACGGCCGGGGCAGGGGCCCAGCGTCTGTGACCTCGATGCGGAGGCCGCGACGGCCGCCGATCACGAGCATCGACAGCCGCAGCACTGCTGGGGGCAGTGCGTGGGCGATCGCGTTGGTGATCAGTTCGGAGATCACCAGGAGGGCGTCGTCGGCTGTCTCCGTGGGCAGGGCCCAGTGGGCCAGGACTGTGCGTGCGCGGCGGCGCACGGCGGAGAGGCTCTCAGGGATGTGCGGCAGCGGGCAGATGTGCTCGGTCCGTGGGGGCAGGTCCACGTCGATGTCGGACGTGGGCATGGCCGGGGTGGTCATCCTCGGCCACCTCCACTCGTCTCGGATCCTCATGGCGGAATCGGCGGCTCGTTCGGTGCGGTGGGCCGGGCGCCGGGTTATTCGGCGGTGGCGAGGATGTCGGTCAGTGCCGTGACGGCTTGTTCTGCGTCGGGGCCTTCGGCGCGTACGGTCACGGTGCTGCCGGCGGTGGCGCCCAGCGCCATCACGGCGAGGACGCCAGTCGGGTTGACGGTCCGGCCACTGTGCTCCAGCTGTATGGCACTGGTGAATCCGGCTGCGGCGCGGGCGAGTTGGCCTGCTGGGCGGGCGTGCAGGTTGGCGGGCAGGACAACGGCGATTTCGTGACTCGCCGTGGTCGTGGTGGTGGTGGTCTCAGAGCTTGAGGACATTGCGGGCCTCCTTGGCGGCGGTGACGACGGTCTGCAGGTCAGCGCCGGATGCGGCGGTGACGACGGCTGCGACGGCTCCTTCGACGAAGGGCGCGTCGACGATCGTGACGTCGGTGCGGGGATGGTCTTCCATGACGGTGCGGGCGGTCAGGACGGAGCTGCCGAGGTCGGGAAGGACGACGACGCCGGCTCCGCGGTCGGCTTGCTGGATGGCGGCGAGGACGAGGTCGTAGCTCGTGCCGATCCGGCCGTCGTCGGTTCCTCCGGCAGTGGCGAGGGGGACTGTGTCGGAGCCGATCTGCTCTACCAGCAGGCGAAGGCCAGCGGCGAGCTCGGCGCTGTGGGACACGAGTACGATGCCGACAGGGTTGCTCATGAACAACCACGCTATATCTCAGAACGCTGTTCATCAATACTGAACGAGGAGAATTCTTCGATGGTGCAAGCGGTTCATCGGGCGGTGCAGATCTTGCGGGAGCTCGCATCCACTGGGCCCCGACTGGGTGTGACCGAGCTGGCCGACCGCTTGGGCGTGGCCAAACCCACCGTCCATGCGCTGCTGCGAACGCTGGAGCGCGAGGGGCTGGTGGTGCAGGACCGGGACAGCTCCAAGTACCAGCTCGGCCCGCACCTGGTACAGCTGGGCAACGCCTACTTGGACACCCAGGAGCTGCGGACCCGCTCACTGACCTGGGCGGACCAGCTTGCCACCCGGGCGAACGAGGCGGTGTGGGTGGCCGTGCTCACCGGCGACCACGTCCTGGTGGTGCACCACGCCTTCCGGCCGGAGGGTGCCGTGCAGATCCTCGAGGTGGGAGCCAGCATCCCGTGGAGCACCTGCGCCCTGGGCAAGGCCGTCGTGGCCTTCGCCCCGACCTCCGAGCGGGAGCGGCTGCTCGCGGGCGACCCGGCAGTGCTCACCGGCGCCAGCATCACCGACCCGCAGGAGCTCGCCGGCCAGCTGAAGGAGATCCCCAGGACGGGGTACGCGATCGAGGATCAGGAGTCCGCCATCGGGGACGCGGGTATCGCATCGCCCGTCTTCGACCGCTCCGGCGAGGTGGTCGGCGCCATCGGCATCGTCGGCCCCGTCGAGCGGCTGCTGGCCGAATCGGCACGTCAGGAGCTCGCGGTCGCGGTCCGGGAGACCGCCCGCAACCTCTCCCGTGACCTGGGTGCCCCTCGGGGGGCCGCCCGCATGCCCGGCCCCTGACCCGCCCGCCCCGCAATCACCAGCCTCGCGGGCACCTGACCTGCACACTCCGCATTCACCCGCAGCTCGGCGGCGGCGCCTCCGACCCCGCCACCTGCCGCTCTGCCCAGGCCCCTCGGCGCATCGCCGTGGGGCCTTTCCCGTGCCCGTAGTGCCCGATAGTGGCCGAACCTCTTGACAGGTCTGAAACGCGGGCTTAACTTCCGGAACAACGTTCATCCATAGTGAACGTCTTGCCGGATTCCGCTGGTTATCCGGTTCCCCTGAGCCGGCCGCCAGGTGCCCGACCCCTGACCACCTGGCGGCCACCTCCCTTCATAGCCCGCTCCACGCGGAGGAGGTGAGACGCCCAAGCTGCCGCTCGGCGCTGGGCGCCATCATGGAAGAAAACTCTTACTCACAGAAGCTTGTGGCCGAGATGCTGGGCACCGCGGTGCTGGTGTTCATCGGTGTCGGTTCGGTCCCCGCAACGCTCATCGTCGGTGGCGACGCCCCGTTCACCATGGCGCAGTTGGGAATGATCTCGCTGGCCTTCGCCACCGCCGTCATCGCCATGGTCTACGCGATCGGCCATATCTCCGGCTGCCAGATCAACCCGGCCATCACCCTGGCGCTCGCCGCCACGAAGAAGATGCCCTGGCGGGACGTCCCCGGCTACATCGCGGCCCAGGTGGCCGGTGCGGTGCTGGGCGCGCTTGCGATCGTCGGAGTGCTGGGGAAGAAGGCGGTCGACGTCGGCCTCGGTATCGCCGCCTACGGCACCGGTGTCGGCGCCGGCCAGGCCTTCTTCGCCGAAGCCATCGGCACGTTCATCCTCGCGTTCGTCGTCTTCGGGGCCATCGACCGGCGCGCGGCCGGCGGCTTCGCCGGTCTGGCCATCGGCCTCGGCGTGTTCGCGATCATCATTCCTGTGGCGCCCGCCACCGCGGCGTCCATCAACCCGGCCAGGACGCTCGGCCCGATGATCACCGGCGAGCTCTTCAACGGCACGGTCCACTGGGACCAGTTGCCCGTCTACCTGGCCGCCGAGGTGATCGGCGCCCTCGCCGCCGGCCTCCTCTACACCGCCCTCAATGCCCACCGCACAGCAGCCGCCGCAACAGCAGCCGAGAACCGGGCCGCCCAGCCGGCCTCTGCCGAAGGAGCCCTGTCATGAAGAAGCTCATCAACGCCCCCGAGGCGGTGCTGGAGGAGGCCCTGGCCGGCATCACCGCCGCCCACCCCGAACTGAAAGTCGACGCGGAGAACAAGGTGATCGCCCGCGCGGACGGCACCAGGACGGGCAAGGTGGCCCTGATCTCCGGCGGTGGTTCCGGGCACGAGCCCTTGCACGGCGGTTTCGTGGGACTGGGCATGCTGGACGCGGCCTGTCCCGGGGAGGTGTTCACCTCGCCCGTACCCGGCCAGATGCTGACCGCCGCGCAGGCCGTCAACGGCGGCGCGGGCGTGCTGTTCATCGTGAAGAACTACACCGGTGACGTCCTCAACTTCCAGATGGCCGCTGAACTGGCCACCGAGGAAGGCATCACGGTGGAGACCGTGCTGGTCGACGATGACGTCGCCGTCCAGGACTCCACCTGGACCGCGGGGCGCCGGGGCACCGGAGCCACCGTCTTCGTCGAGAAGATCGCCGGCGCTCTCGCCGAGAAGGGCGCCGATCTCGCCGCGGTGGCGGAGATGGGTAAGCGGGTCAACGCCGCCTCCCGGTCCTTCGCTGTGGCGCTGACCGCCTGTACCACCCCCGCTTCGGGCAAGCCGGGCTTCGACCTGCCGGAGGACGAGGTGGAGGTCGGCGTCGGCATCCATGGCGAACCCGGACGCAGCAGGGAAAAGCTCCGGCCGGCCAAGGAGATCGTGGCCACTGCCCTGGACGCGATCCTGGCCGACCAGCCGCTCTTCGCAGGGGACGAGACCATCGTCATGGTCAACGGCCTGGGCGGCACACCGCTTATCGAGTTGTATGTGGTCTTCAACGACGTCGCGGCCGCCCTGGCGGACAAGGGCGTCGTCATCGCCCGCAACCTCGTCGGGAACTACGTGACCAGCCTGGACATGGCTGGTGTTTCCATCACCGTGTGCAAGGCCGATGCCGACATGCTGTCCCTGTGGGACGCACCCGTGAACACCCCAGCCCTGCGCTGGGGCGCCTGAACCGAGCCGGGGGCGGGGCCGCGCGATACGCGAGGGCCGGGCGGGATCCTTCCCGCGCCAGCTCGCCCGGACCGCACCCCCGCATCCGCCCCCGCCCCCGGCTCACCCAACCGTGAACCTGCCACGCACCGACCATGAACGGAGATTCCGTGGACACCGACCTCGCCCGCACGTGGGTGCAGGCCATTGCCGCCGCCGTGGACAAGCACAAGGACCACCTCACTCAGCTCGACTCGGCCATCGGCGACGCCGACCACGGCGTCAACATGAAACGCGGCTTCTCCGCCGTCACCACGGCCCTGGCCGATTACAAGCCGGACACCGTCGGGGCCGTGCTGGTCAAAACAGGCACCACCCTGATCTCCAGCGTCGGGGGCGCCTCCGGCCCGCTCTACGGCGGCGCGTTCCGCGCCATGGGCAAGACCCTTGACGCACCCACCGCCGACACGCAGCAGTTCGCCACCGCACTCGCCGCCGGCCTGGAGAGTGTCCAGAAGCTCGGCGCGGCCGCACCCGGCGACAAGACCATGATCGACGCCTACGCTCCCGCGCTGGCCGTCTTCCAGCGGTACGCCGGTGCCGGAGCCGACTTCGCCGCCGCGGCCCTGGCCGCCGCCGACGCTGCCGCGGAGGGCATGCGCGCGACCACCCCCATGCAGGCACGCAAGGGCCGTGCCTCCTACCTCGGCGCCCGCAGCATCGGCCACCAGGACCCGGGAGCCACGTCCACCGCCCTGATCTTCCGCGCACTCGCCGAGGTGGTGGCCCGATGACCAACCGCCGCACCTACGCCGGGCATACCGCCGCACCCGGAATAGCCTTGGGGTTCCTCCACCGCACCGACCGCCCGCCCACCAGCACCGCGCTCCCCCACCGCACCAGTGGCGACCCCGCACCGCAGATCACCGACGCCTTCGACGCCATCGCCACCCGCCTGCTTGCCCTGTCCACCTCCCTGCGCGAACAGGGCAAGGACGAACAGGCCGACATCATGGATGTCAACAGCTACATCGCGCAGGACCACGATCTGCGCGACCAGGCCATCAAACGAGCGCACCAAGGGCAGCCGGCAGCCGTCGCCGTCCGGCAGGCCATCGACACCTACGCCGCAGTCATCGCCGCCCTGGACGACCCCACCCTCGCCGAACGCGCCGCCGACGTACGGCAGGTCGGCCGCCGCGTCCTGGCTCACCTGCACGGCGACACGGGCCCCGCGCCCGACCAGCCCCTCGTCCTGGTCGCGCACGAGATCGGCGCGGCGGACCTGCTGGAACCCGGCCAGACGGTCACCGCCGCCATCTCCGTCACCGGCGGCCCGAACTCCCACGCCGCGATCGTCGCCCGCTCACAGGGCATCCCCCTCCTCCTGGCCGTCGACCCCCAGCTGCTCGGCCTGCCGGACGGGCAGGAGATCCTGCTCGACGCCGAACGGGCCACCGCGGTCGCCCACCCCGACGACAACGAACGGGCAACCGCGCTCCACGCCATGGACGCAGCCCGCACCCGCAGGCTCGCGCTCGCCGAAGGGCGCCACCTGCCCGCCCGCACACTCGACCACCACCCCATGGTGCTCCGGGCCAACGTGGCGACCCCGTCCGACGCCCGCGCAGCCCTCGCGGCCAACGCCGAGGGTGTCGGCCTGCTCCGCACCGAGCTGCCCTTCCTCAACCACCCCGCCTGGCCCACCCGCAACCAGCACGCGGCCACCCTCGTCCCCGTCCTGCGCGCACTCGCCGGACAGACCGTCACCGCCCGCACCCTGGACTTCGCCGACGACAAACTGCCGCCGTTCCTGTCCAGCCTCCAGGGCGCGCGGATCGGCCGCGGTCTGCCGCTCATGCTGGCCCAACCGGACGCCTTCGCCGATCAGTTCCGCAGCCTGCTCGGCGCGGGAGCAGAGACCGATCTGCGCATCATGATCCCGATGGTCGCGAGCATCGACGAACTCCGTGCCTGTCGACGCCTTCTCCAGGCCGCAGCCGACGAAGCCGGCGTCCCGACTCCGCCGCTGGGAATCATGGTGGAGCTTCCCGAAGCCGTCGCCGCGGCCGACGACCTCGCCCGCGAGGCGGCGTTCCTGTCCATCGGCAGCAATGACCTCACCTGCCAGATCCTGGGCCTGGACCGGCGCGACCCCGCTGCCTCCCCCGCCATGGCGGCACACCCCGCCGTACTCCACGCCATCGCCCAGGTCGTCACCGCCGCCCACCGCCACAATCGTCAGGTCTCCGTCTGCGGCGACGCCGCAGCCGACCCCCTCGTCACTCCCCTCCTCATCGGTCTGGGCTGCGACAGCCTCTCCGTGGCACCAGCCGCCCTCGACGAGGTCCGCGCCCGCATCCGCCGCCTGCGCCATGACACCTGCGCCTCCCTGGCGGCCATCGCGCTCACCCGCGAAACCCCCGAAGAGGTCTGGCGACTCGTCGAGCAGTGCTGCCAGCCGTCGCTGCCCTGACCCGACCCGCGCACATGGCGCGATCAGTCGAGCGTGGGCGGGTCCGATCCGAGGCCGGCCCATCAATGGACATGTGTGACGCGCAAGGTGACGCCCTGACGAAACCCACTGATCTATGCCACGTGATGGATTTCTGCCGACGTCCTTATCCAGTCGAGAAGGGGCCTGAACCGTGAAGAAGCTCATCAACTCGCCCGACGAGGTGCTTGCCGATGCTCTCGTCGGCGTGGCCGCCGCGCACCCCTCACTGATGGTCAACACGTCCGACCGCTACATCATCCGCGCGGGCGGGCCAACCGCTGGGAAGGTCGGCCTGGTGTCAGGTGGCGGGTCCGGGCACGAGCCGCTGCACGGCGGGTTCGTCGGCTACGGGATGCTGGATGCGGCCTGTCCTGGTGAGGTGTTCACCTCTCCCGTGCCGGACCAGATCCTCGCCGCCACGCGGGCCGTTGACGGCGGGGCGGGGGTGCTGCACATCGTGAAGAACTACACCGGCGACGTGCTGAACTTCCAGATGGCCGCCGACTTGGCCGCCGACGACGGCGTGCAGGTGGAGGGCGTCGTGGTCAATGACGATGTCGCCGTGGAGAACAGTACGTGGACGGCCGGCCGACGGGGTACCGGGGCGACCGTGTTCGTGGAGAAGATCGTCGGTGCGGCTGCCGAGCTTGGCGCGGACCTGGCCTCGGCTGCGGCTTGGGGCCGGGAGGTCAACGACCGGTCCCGTTCGTTCGGGGTGGCGCTCACGCCGTGCACGGTGCCCGCGGCGGGCAAGCCCGGTTTCGAGCTGGGCGAGGACGAGATCGAGTTGGGCGTCGGCATCCACGGCGAGCCCGGTCGCGCCCGCGGCAGGCTCGTCTCCGCCAAGGAGATCGTCGGTGTCGCGTTGGACGCCATCCACGCCGACATGCCGCTCTCGGGCGAAGTGCTCGTGATGGTCAACGGCCTGGGTGGCACCCCGCTTCTTGAGCTGTACGTGGTGTATGCCGCGGTTGCCGAGTGGCTCGCCGACCATGGCGTGTGGATCACCCGCAACCTGGTCGGCAACTACATCACCAGCCTGGACATGGCCGGTTGCACGATCACGGTGTGCCGGCTCACGCCGCAGCTCACCTATCTGTGGGATGCCCCCGTCGAGACCCCCGCGCTGCGCTGGGGACGCTGAACGGCCTCGGACACCGCGACGGACACCACGAGGGAGAAGGACGACAATGGACGCGAGCATGTTCCGGGCCTGGATCCAGGAGGCGGCCCGACTGGTGGTCGACAACACCGATCATCTGACCCGCCTCGACTCCGCTGTCGGCGACGCCGACCACGGCATCAACATGCGCCGTGGCCTGCAAGCGGCGGTGGCAATGCTGGATGAAACCAACCCGTCCACCCCCGGTGCGGTGCTCGCCACCGTCGGCCGGGCACTGATCAGCAAGACCGGCGGCGCCTCGGGACCGCTGTACGGCACCGGGTTCCGGCAGGCCGCGCGGACCCTGGGCGAGGAACCCGATGTGTCTGCGGCACAACTTGGGGCGGCCTTGACGGCTGCCCTCACAGGCATCCAGCGGATCGGCGCGGCACTCGAGGGCGACAAAACGATGATCGACGCCCTCAGCCCGGCCGTGACCGCCTACCAGGCCGTCATCGACACCGGCGGCGACCTGAGCAACGCCACCCGCGCGGCATTCAACGCCGCCGTGCGGGGCCTGAAGCAGACCGTGGGCATGCAGGCCCGGAAGGGCCGCGCGAGCTATCTCGGCGCCCGCACCATCGGTCACGAGGACCCCGGCGCGGCGTCGACCGTGCTCATCCTGTCCGCCCTCGCGACCGTCACCGCGGCGAGCGGGCGGAGGAGCGAGTGGCCAGGCACAGGGGCGGCGTCATGAACGTGGTGTCCGGCCGGTGGGCCAGCACGGGGGTGGCTCCCGACACCGCCGACGAAGTGGTTGCGATCTTGAACAGCTCCGAGACCGACGCGTAATTCGCTGCCCCAGGCACCTGCCAGGGGACTCACGAGGCCATGGCCTCGTTCAGCGACGTCACGACAAGCGCACTCGCGCGATGAGTGGAGCGTCCGCGATGCGTGCACGCGCCCCTGAATCGCGCACGTTCAATGGCGGGAAGAAGGTGCGAGGGCAAGTGCAAACACAACCCGCGGTGCATCGCCACGGCACGGAACCGGTGCAGACGCCCCAGGCGAGAGGCAACGGTTCCGACAACGGCAGTACCGAGCCGGGCAATACCGATCCGGGCCCCGCGCGTGCAGGTGGAGGGCGTCGCCCGTACAGGGGCAGCAACCAGGCGGAGTTCGCCCCGAGTAACTGGAGTGTGCGTACCCAGCTGGTGGCTGTGGTGCTCATCCCGATCATCACCACGCTCGTACTCGGCGGTCTGCGGATCGGCTCGGCCGTGCAGAACGCACAGGACGTCAACAACGTCCGCCAGCTCGTTCGTACCGTCGACAAGGGCACGGGGCTGTTGGAGGAGCTTGAGGACGAACGCGATCTCACCGCGCTCTACGTTGCGGCCGGGCGTACGGGCGACACGAGCCAGCTGGACACTCAGCGCTCCCAGGTCGACGCGGCGCTCGCCCGGGTCCGTGCCGAGGCCGCCCATGTCCACCGCGGGACGAACCCCGTCCTGGCCACCCGGCTCGCGGTGCTCAACGCCTTTGGCGGGAAGGTGGCGTCACTGCGCCACACGGTAGCCCACTCGAAAATGCGCTTGCTGCCCGTGGTCAACGCACACACGGCGTTGATCGCCGAGCTCACCGACGCCCTTGACCTTCTCACGCCGGACATCGCCCACCAGACCCTTGCCGTGAGGGCCGGTGAGCTCGAGACCTTCGCACAGGCCACGGAGGCAGCCTCCCGGCAACGCGCGCTGCTCGGCGGGGTGCTGACCCAGGGACACTTCGATTCGAAGGAAGCCCAGGGCCTGACCCTCGCCGGCCGGCAGCAACAGGCGTTGATCGGCGAGTTCCGGTCCGCTGCGCCGCCGGCCCAGCGTCAGTTCTACGAGCGCACCGTCACCGGAAGGGACGTCAACAAGACTGAGGTGCTCCAGAAACAGGTGCTCGCCCGGCAGGGCACCAGCCGCCTCCGCCTCGACGCCGACGAGTGGTTCGACACCATGACGAGCAAGCTCGAGCTGATGCGTCTGGTCGAGAAGCGGCTCGTCGGATCGGTCGAAGACGAGAGCTCGCGCGAGCAGCACCAGGCCGAGCGCTCAGTGTTCATCGCCTCGCTGGTCGTGCTGTTGATCCTCCTGCTCACGTTCGGTGTGACGCACGTCGTCATGCAATCGATTGTCGGCCCGCTGCACACCCTGCACGCCTCCGCGCTCGATATCACGGAACGCCGCCTGCCCGAGGTGGTCCGGCTGTTGCGGGGCTCCAGCGACACACAACTGGAGGCCATCAAGGTCGAGCCCGCGGGCATCAACTCGGTCGACGAGATCGGCCGTGTCGCCCAGGCGTTCGACGAAGTCCATCGCGACTCCGTACGGCTGACGTTCGAGCAAGCGCAACTGCGAGGCCGCATCAACGCGATGTTCGTCAACCTCTCGCAGCGCAGCCAGTACCTCGTGGAACGGCAGCTGGAGCTGATCGACCATCTGGAGAACGGCGAGCAGGACCCCGACCTGCTCGCCAGCCTCTTCAAGCTCGACCACCTGGCCACCCGCATGCGCCGCAATGGGGAGAACCTACTCGTCCTCGCGGGCGAGGAGGCGGGCCGCCGCTGGAGCGCCCCAGTCCGGCTCGTGGATGTCCTCCGGGCCGCCACCAGTGAGGTCGAGCAGTACCAGCGTGTGCAGCTACGCGGATTGGTAACCGCGGACGTCGACGGCCGGGCAGTGAACGACATCGTTCACCTCGTCGCGGAGCTGCTGGAGAACGCGGCCACGTTCTCCTCGCCGGACACCGAGGTGCGCGTCACGAGCCAGCTGCTGTCCGGCGGCGGCGCGAAGGTCGAAATCCAGGACAGCGGCATCGGCATGACCACAAAGGACCTGGAGGAGGCCAACGAGAGGCTCCTGAACCCGCCAGTTGTCGACGTCTCGGTGGCGCGGCGCATGGGTGTGTTCGTCGTCGGCCAGCTCTCCGGCCGCCATGGCATCCGCGTCCAGCTCCGCAGGTCATCCCCCCGCGGCATCACAGCAGTGGTCATGCTGCCCCAGAACCTGGTCCGGGAACACGGAAATCACATGGATCCCCCCGGACTGTCAGCCAGGTACAACCCCGAAGGACGCCTCACCGGCTGGCGCAACTACGACACAATCGAGCAAATCGACGAGAGCACGTCGACCAAACGTGCGCACCGGGCACGCCGTCAGGGCGCCCGCTCGGCCGGCAAGGAGTAACCGCTGTCGCGACCCTCGCCCAGCCGCGGGGGTCGCAGTCTCGCGTCCTGGATGTCGCCTCTGGCCGCGGCACCACTGCAATCCTGCTCGCCGACATCTGCGGGGTACGGGTGGACGGCGTCGACTACTCCGCCGCCAACACTGCCCTCGCCCAAGGAGCGGCGCAGGCCGCGGGGGTTGCGAAACGGGCCGTGTTCGTCACGGGCGATGCCGAACAACTGCCCTACACGGACAGTCGTAGCGACGGGCCGACTGCACGTCGTCGGCTGTGTCGACGGCAGCCCGTGTCCTGCGCCCCGGCGGCCGCCTCGGCGTCATCAGATTCGGCAACCCTGCGAAAATAGACGAGCGAGGCCACCAATCACCCTCCAAAGGTTGGAGGCTGCTAAACGGCGTCCTCGTACCAGTTATCGCGGAGGTCGATGACTTGGTCCCGGAGAACGTCTCTTCTGGGATCGTCAGGGTGAGAGGAACAATGCTCGATGAGATTCTCTAGTTCCTCACGAAGCTCAGGATCACCATCCTGCATCCTGTCAATCTTGGGTTCTACGATGAGGGCTAGATAGTCCTTTAGTAGATCGCGCAGAGAATCTGGTGCAGCATCGAGGGGAGGGTACTCCCACTCTTGAACCAGGTAGTCAACAGGATCTTGCAGAATCCATCCAGAGTAAATTTGGTCGACGAATGCGAGGGAAAGCGAAGGGGTGACCCCTAGTCGAATTACGCCTCCCCCTCGTGTGGCAAGCGCCTCATGGGCGCAAACCAAGTAGGTTCCGTCGTTGCTCACCCAGCGAGCGTCTGTCGGCGGGGAGGTGAAATTCTCCGGTTTGAGTGCACGGAGGCCGCCACGCCGTTCGTGGGTATTCAGCCATGGTTCGAACCCGGCTCTAGATTCTGTCTCGGGCACCTGGAGGACCAGGCCAGCGAGTACACTGCCCGACGTCGTCGAAGTCGGTCTCGGATATGAGTCGGCCGGCCGCGTCGTACTCGTAGTTCCAGGCCAGCCCCTGAGGATTGGTGACCTGGGTCAGCTTGAGATTGGTGTCGTGGCTGAACTCGTACCGCACACCGTCCGGCCCAGTACGCGCCACCAGCAGGTCGAAGTCCGCGTACTCGAAGGTGGAGACCCCGCCCATGGCATCGGTGTGGGAGAGGCAGTTGCCTTCGCCGTCATAGACCCAGGACTGCTCGCTGCCGTCCGGCTCGACGTGATGGGCGACCTTGCCCTCTACGGTCCATTCCAGGCGTGATACAGCACCGAGGGCGTCGGTGATGGTGAGCGGGCGGCCGAAGGCGTCCCGCTCGTACCGCGTCGTCGCCCCCAATGGATCGGTGATCTCGATGGGGAGTCCCGACCTGTCGGAGCGCACTCGGGTGGTGTGGCCCAGCGCGTCCGTCACCGATGTGAGGTGTCCCGCCTCGTCGTACGAGAACCGCGTCGTTGCACCCGACGCATCGGTGACCGACGTGCGGTTGCCGCGTTCGTCACACGTCTGGCGGGCGACCGTCCCGTCCGCGCTGGTAACGCGTACCGGTAGTCCAAGCTCGTTGTAATCCGCGTACAGCTCTCGACCGTCGGGGCGGATGATCTCGGTCGGTCGACCCCGCTCGTCGTACGTGTAGCGGCTGACGTGCCCGAGCGGATCGGTCGCCGACAGCACCCGGTTGTAGCGGTCGCGCTCGAAGCGGGTGACGGCCCCCGTCGCGTCGATCTCGGCTACGACCTGGACCCGTTCGTTGATGAGGTAGCGGTTGGTGTGGCCAAGCCCGTCAGTGACCGAGGTGATGCGCAGGCCGCTTTCCCGGTCAGTGTCGTCCCAGGTGAAACGGGATTCGAGGTGCCCGTTCGCACCGGATCGGAACGTACAACGGTCGCGGTCGTCGTAGACGTAGTCGAAATGGCTGCCGTTGGTGTCGGTCCAGGACGTGATGCGGCCGTGCTCGTCATAGCCGAAGCCCATTGGGCGGCCGGAGGAGTTGGTGACCTCGGTGAGGTGGCCTCCGGTGTAGCCGTAGCGGAGGATCTCCTGGTCGGTGCCGTCCGGGGCCGCTCCCGCCAGCTGCAGGGCGGCTATGCGGCCCTCGCTGGTGGCGAGCTTCAGGTGGTAGCCGCCGTGGTGCACGATCGACGTCGGTGCCCCGGCCTCGTCGTACTCGAAGGTGATCCAGCGGCCGTTGCGGTCATCGATCTGTACGAGCAGCGCCAACTCGGCGTGGCGAAGTGCCAGACGCGGCCGGTGTCGGGGTCGGTGACCGTGTAGTCCCAGTCGGTGTCGCGGTCGAGCGGCCAGCGGCGGCCGTGCGTGGGCATGACGGGAACACCGGGCGCCGGATGCGGATACGCGAGCAGGCTGCCGTCGTCGCAGACGAACACCACACCCTCGGAGTCGATCTCCAGGCGCTGGTCGACCGTGCTCGCCCAGGTCGGGCCGAACCAGCCGCCCGCGCGGTACGACGACTCGAAAGTGCGCTGGAACACGAGCGGAAGCGAACCCGGCAGTGCGATGTCCGTCTGCGGCAGGACCATCCGGCCAGTCGCGACATCGACCGGGTCCTTCTCACACGTCCGCTCGGTGCACTTGCGCCCGGTACCGTCGGGATCGTCATCGTGGCCACCGCGGCCCTTGCCCTTCGGGGCGTCGCCGAGGCCCTTCGCACCGGCGCGGATGCCGCCGCGGACGACTCCCGCGCCCTTCGTACCGAGCAATTCGGGGAGCAGGCGGCCTCCGAACTCGCCGGGGTCACTCTTGAGTCCCACGCGCCCTTGAGTGCCCGGTCGGGGTGGGCCACCGTCGTGGCCAGCCCGGCCAGGGTCGTGTTCACACCCTTCCAGTACTCGGCCGGGTGCGTGAGGTTGTAGCCGTCGATCGGGTTCACGCTGCGGACGAAGTTGACGAGTCCGGCCGTGCCCTTGACCACGCCGGCCGCGACGTGCGTCATCTCGACACCCTGCGCGACGCCGTAGTCGGCCAGGTCGAACTTCGCCCGATCCAGCCCAGTCGGCTCCTTCGGAGCGTGCGCCAGCGCCGCCGCTACCGCCTTCTTCGCGGTGTCCGCCGCCTCGTTGCGCTGCCGCCGGGCCTCGGTCAGGATCTCCTGCGCGCGATCCCGCTCGCCCTTGCCCGGGTCGGAGAAGGGGTCCGTCTTTGGCAACGGATCGGAGCCGTTGCGCGCAGCGTTGTAGGCGTCGACCTTCTTGTTGTACGAGTCGACCGCGTTCTCCGAGGACTCCTTGCCCTTCTTGTAGAGGGCGATCGCCTCCTTCGCCTGACCCTGCGCCCACGTGACCGTCTTTGAGTACGTCTCCAGCGCCTTCGCCGCATCCTCGAAGGCGTCCGACGCATGCAGCCAGTCGGTGGGCAGCGTGGAGAACTTGTCGCGGAACGCCTCGGCCGCCTCGCCCTTCCAGTGGCTGGAGTCCAGCTGCTTCATGCCCTGGCCGACGTTGTTGAACGCGGTCTTGAAGTCCCGAAGGTTCTTCACACTCGCGGCGATCTTGCCTGTGTTGCCATGGAGGCTTCGAGTCCCGAGCTCTCTTTGCAAGGAATGGTTGGTGGATTGATCCCACCCACCCACCCAACTCGCGCCATGCCCACAAGGGTTGACTTTCGGTGTTCAAGTTGCCACGCGCTGTCATATGCCTCTAGCGATCGCAGCAATAAACAACCCCGACCGGTGTTACCAGCACCAGCCGGGGTCTGACCTCCAAGATCGAACAGGACGATCTCGTGGCTTACATCAACTCTAACTGCGCCCTGCCCACGCCCGCACACCCCATGGCCAGCCCGGGCTACGGCAAGCGCCCCGCGCCCGATCAGTCCCCGCGCCACAGCGGCGACTTCGCACATCTGCCCAAGCGGGAAGCGGCCGTCGCCGCCTTCATCGACCGCCTCGCCGAGGGCGCGGCGATGGACCACAAGACCCTTGCCAAACACATCGCCGACTATGGGCAGGCGGCTATCCGCAGCGCGCTCAAGGCACTTACGAACGCAGGCCATCTGCGCCGGATCAAGGAGCAGGTAGTCCGCGACGACGGGGTGCGCTGGGTGACGCGTACGTACTGGTCGCGTACCGCGCGCAGTGCCGCCTGGTGGCAGGAGTTCTGCCAGAGCGTAAGAGGCGTGATGCTCGACGCTCCGGACGATGCCCCGGACGACGAGCCGGCCGCCGCCGAGCCCGCACCGGAGCGCACCACGGCTTACCGAACCCTCGCTGCCCTCGGCCGTACCGACTCCCGGATGACCCTCTCCGCCGCCGACTGCGAGCGGCTGGAACCCCTCGCCGCGTCCTGGCTGGAGTACGGCGCGAGCGTGAAGCACCTGATCCACGCGCTCACCGCCGGACTGCCCGTCCTGGTCCACAACCCGGCGGGGATCGCGAAACGACGACTGGAGGACAAGATGCCGCCCAAGCCCGCCCGCGAGCCCGAGACCGTACTGCGCAGTGTCATGGTCTGCATGTTCTGCGACACGACCGAGGAGGACGAGCCGCTGATCAACGGCATGTGCGAGGCCTGCCGCAGCGAGGACGAGGAGGACATCCCGGCCACCTTCCTCCCCGGCCCCCGCCCGGCGGACGTGGCCGCGCACGCCGACGCCGCACGCATCGCCGCCGGGCTGCCCCCGAGGAGTCGCGCATGAGCATGCGGCCTCAGATGTCCATCGACGAGTACGAGGAACTCGCCCGTCGTTCGCCAGAGTTGGTGCGGCTGGAGTTCGTCCAGGGAAAGGTCCAGGTCAAGTCGGTGCCGGACGGTGTCCACGGAGCCATCATGATGTGGCTCCTCGAACTGTGCATGCAGCACCGCCCCGATCATCGCCTCTACCCCGAGCAGGGTCTGAAGGTCGAGGAGTCTCGCGGGGGGCGGGCCCGTCCGGACGGGGCTCTCGCGCTCATCGACCACTTCGTGCCGCAGGGCGAGTGGGCGGCGCCCGACGGCGTCCTGATGACCGTCGAGGTCACCTCGCGCGATGCGGACACCGACCGGCGTGACCGCGTCGAGAAGCCCGGCGGCTACGCGGAGGCAGGTATCCCCGTCTACCTCCTCATCGACCGCGACACCTGCTCGGTTACCGTCCATGCCGAGCCCGAGGGCGGTTCCTACCGCAGCATCACCACCCGCCCCTTCGGTGCCGTCGTCGAGCTCCCCGACCCGGTCGGGATCACGCTGGAGACAGAGAAGCTCAAGGACTTCGCCGACTGATGCCGTGAAGCGAGGCGAGTACGTGAATGAGTTGATGAACGGATCTCGGGCGGGGCTGCCTGTGGCGAACTGGAGGCATGAATGATGCTCCACCCCTCCACGGCCAGGACACTGATCGGCGATGGCGCCGTCGGGCCCGTATCGGGCTGCTGACGCTCTTCCCGACCGCGGTTGTCGCGTGGCTGTCCGTCCTGATGTCTGAACGGTTCGCGCGCTGTATCAGCTACCGCGAAGAGTGCGTCGTCGGCTACAACATCCTGGCCGGCGTGGCGTGGTACGCGTTCTGGGGGAGTGCCGCAGCCGGAGTCGCGGCGATGGTCGTGACCTCCTCGGCCGACTGGGCGAGGCGCTCGCGGAAATCGCTCGTCCTCACCCAGCTCATGCTGCAGATCACCGCTGCGACTGCAATCGTCGCCCAGGCGTGATGGGCCCGGAGCCTCCGCTCGTATGCTCGATCCATGACGGATCACCAGCCCGGACGACCTGGACGGCCCACCGAGAACGCCATGCGCCGCGCCCTCAAGCGGGCCAGGGACGGCGTCGCCCTCGACACCGCCGAGGCGGCCGTGCTGCTGCAGGCGCGCGGGGAGGACCTCAAGGATCTCGCCGCGTCCGCCGCGCGCGTGCGGGATGCCGGGCTGCAGGCCGCGGGGCGGCCCGGGGTCATCACGTACTCGAAGAGCGTGTTCATTCCGCTGACCAGACTCTGCCGCGACAAGTGCCACTACTGCACCTTCGCCACCGTGCCCGGCAAGCTGCGCCGGGCACGGGCTACGGAGGGGGCACCTCCCGGACGGAGTCTGGGGGCGTTCATGTCGCCGGACGAGGTCCTCGACATCGCCCGGCGCGGTGCCGCACTGGGCTGCAAGGAAGCGCTGATCACGCTCGGCGACAAGCCCGAGGACCGCTGGCCCGAGGCGCGTGAGTGGCTCGAGGCCGAGGGCTACGACGACACCATCGCGTACGTACGGGCCATGGCGATCCGCATCCTGGAGGAGACCGGGCTGCTCCCGCACCTCAACCCGGGGGTCATGACCTGGACCGACTTCCAGCGGCTCAAGCCGGTCGCGCCGTCCATGGGCATGATGCTGGAGACCACGGCGACCCGGCTGTGGAGCGAGCCCGGCGGGCCGCACTACGGGTCTGTGGACAAGGAGCCGGCCGTGCGGCTGCGCGTGCTGGAGGACGCCGGGCGCAGTTCCGTGCCGTTCACCAGCGGGCTGCTGATCGGGATCGGCGAGACGTACGAGGAGCGGGCGGATTCGCTGTTCGCGCTGCGCCGCATCTCCCGTGCCTACCACGGCATCCAGGAACTCATCATGCAGAACTTCCGCGCCAAGCCGGACACGGCGATGCGCGGTATGCCGGACGCCGAGCTGGACGAGCTCGTCG
This sequence comes from Streptomyces sp. NPDC019443, assembly GCF_044389785.1. Classification (NCBI taxonomy): domain Bacteria; kingdom Bacillati; phylum Actinomycetota; class Actinomycetes; order Kitasatosporales; family Streptomycetaceae; genus Streptomyces; species Streptomyces sp. NPDC019443. The sequence continues at coordinate 351,856 of NZ_JBIRYJ010000004.1, read as the reverse complement.
CCACCGTCGCCGTCGCGCGCCACATCATGGGGCCGTCCGCGTGTCTGCAGGCGCCGCCGAACCTGGTGGCGGGCGAGTATGCGCGGCTCATCGGCGCCGGCATCGACGACTGGGGCGGGGTTTCGCCCGTCACCATCGACCATGTGAATCCGGAGCGGCCCTGGCCGCAGATCGAGCAGCTCGCCGAGGAGTCGGCAAAGGCCGGTTTTGAGCTGAGCGAACGGCTTTGCGTGTACCCGGAGTTCGTGCAGCGCGGCGAGCCCTGGCTCGATCCCCGGCTGCTTCCCCACGTCCGCGCGCTCGTCGACGAAGAGACCGGGCTGGCCCGCGAGGACGCCGTCGTCGAGGGCCATCCCTGGCAGGAGCCGGACGAAGGTTTCACCGCCTCGGGCAGGACGGACCTTCACCGGACCATCGACACCGAAGGCCGTACCTCCGACCGCCGCGACGACTTCGACGACGTGTACGGCGACTGGGACGCGCTGCGCGAGGCCGCCGTGCCCGGCATGGTGCCCTCCCGTATCGACACCGATGTGAAAGCCGCGCTCAAGCAGGCCGCCGACGATCCGACCAGGCTGACGGACGACGAGGCCCTGGCCCTGCTGCACGCGGACGGCCCCGCGCTCGACGCGCTCACGCGGATCGCGGACGAGCTGCGCCGCGACACGGTCGGCGACGACGTCACGTACATTGTCACGCGCAACATCAACTTCACCAACGTCTGCTACACCGGCTGCCGTTTCTGCGCGTTCGCGCAGCGGCGTACGGACGCCGACGCGTACACCCTCTCCCTCGACCAGGTCGCCGACCGGGCCGCGCAGGCGTGGGACGTCGGCGCGGTCGAGGTGTGTATGCAGGGCGGCATCCATCCCGACCTGCCGGGCACGGCGTACTTCGACATCGCCCGCGCAGTGAAGGAGCGCGTGCCGGGCATGCATGTGCACGCGTTCTCGCCGATGGAGGTCGTCAACGGCGCGTCGCGGACCGGCCTTTCGATCCGTGAGTGGCTGACTGCCGCAAAGGAGGCCGGACTCGATTCCATCCCCGGGACCGCCGCCGAGATCCTCGACGACGAGGTCCGCTGGATCCTCACCAAGGGCAAGCTGCCCACCGCGACCTGGATCGAGGTCGTCAAGACCGCGCACGAGCTGGGCCTCCGGTCGTCCTCGACGATGATGTACGGGCATGTGGACCAGCCCCGGCACTGGCTCGGCCACCTCCGCACGCTCGCCGGGATCCAGCAGGCCGCACTGGATTCTGGGCGGCAAGGCTTCACGGAGTTCGTGACGCTGCCCTTCATTCATACGAACGCGCCTGTGTATCTGGCGGGGATCGCGCGGCCGGGGCCGACCACGCGGGACAACCGCGCCGTCACCGCCATGGCCCGCGTCCTCCTCCACCCCCACATCACCAACATCCAGACCAGCTGGGTGAAGCTGGGGGCGGAGGGCGCGGCCGAGATGCTCCGCTCCGGGGCCAACGATCTCGGCGGCACGCTGATGGAGGAGACCATCTCCCGGATGGCGGGGTCCAGTTACGGCTCGTACCGCTCCGTACAGGACCTGATCGCCATCGCGGAGGCGGCAGGCAGGCCGGCCAGGCCGCGTACGACTCTGTACGGCGAGGTCCCCCAGGAGCGGGTGCGTGCCGCCGCCGCGTCCGACGGACATCTGCCCGAGCTGCTGCCGCTGCTGCCAGACTGACCCCATGAGTGCCGGTGCCGCGAGACTGTCGATGCAGGAACTGATCAACATCCGCAGGCGCGCGGGATTCGTGGGACGGCGCGATGAACTCGCCGCCTTCCGTGAGAACTTCGACGTGCCCCCCGAGGACCCGCGGCACCGCTTCATCTTCCATATCCACGGCAACGCGGGTGTCGGCAAGACCTCCCTCGTGCGCGAACTGGTGCAGACCGCGCGCCGGCGCCAGGCGCTCACCGCCGTCCTCGACGAGTCCGTGAACAGCGTGCCGGAGGCGATGGAGGCGATCAGCGCCCAGTTCGCCGAGCAGGGGCAGGCGCTCAAGGCCCTTGACCGGCAGCTGGCGACCTACCGCCAGCGCCGGTACGAGGCGGAGATCCTGACCAACGCGGCGGCGGACGGACAGCCGCAGCCGCAGCAGCCCTCCGCGGGCAGCATGGCCGCGGCCCAGGCCTCTCTGATCGGACTTGGCATGGTGCCGGGCGTCGGCGCGCTCGCCGGAGCCGTGGACCCGGCGCAGGTCGCCCGCGGTGCCGATCACGTAAGGGCCGTCCTCACCACCCGTTTCGGCAAGCAGGAGGACGTACAGCTGGTCCTCAACCCCGTCCGGGCCCTCACTCCGGTCCTGGTCGCCGAGCTGAACCGGGTCGGGGCGAGCGTCCCCTGGATCACGCTCTTCTTCGACACGTACGAACGCACCGGGCCCTTCCTCGACACCTGGCTGCGCGATCTGATCACCACCGGGCAGTACGGCTCGCTGCCCGCCCATGTCGTCGTCACCCTCTCCGGGCAGCGGCCGCTCGACCCCAACTGCTGGGCCGACTACGTCGACTTCGTCACCGACCTCCCGCTCGCACCCTTCACCGAGCCGGAGGCCCGCCAGCTCCTCGCCGCCAAGGGCGTGGTGGACGAGGAGGTGGTACGGGACGTGCTCAGGCTCTCCGGCCGGCTGCCCGTACTCGTCTCCACCCTCGCCGAGAACCCGGGCGCGGTGGACGACCCCAGCGCCACCGCCGTCGAGCGCTTCCTGAAGTGGGAGCAGGACCCGGTCCGCCGCGCCGCCGCCCTCGACGGGGCACTGCCGCGCCGGCTGAACGAGGACGTCTTCCGGGCGGCCGTCGAAGGGGACGACGCGGCCGGGCTGTTCGGGTGGCTGCGTGGGCTGCCGTTCGTCAGCGACCGGGGCGGCCGGGCCCAGTACCACGATGTCGTACGGCAGCCGATGCTGCGGCTGCGGCGCAACACCTCGCCGGAGCGCTGGCGGGCCGGGCACACGCGGCTGGCGGAGGCGTTCGCCCGCTGGCGGGCGGAGGCCGGCGACGGCCTGGGCGCGAACGAGCTGTGGGGGCAGGACGCCTGGCGTGAGTTACGTCTTGAGGAGAAATACCACCTTCTGTGCGCGCGGCCGCGGACGGCGCTGCCCGCGGTGCTGCGGGACGGGATCGACGCCTGCGACGCGGGCACGGTGGCGGCCAGGCGCTGGGCGCGGGCCGTCGCGGACGCGGGCGCCGACGGCGACAGCGGGCTGCTGCGCGCGCTGGGCACGGACTGCCTGGCGGCCCTGGAGGACGAACAGCGCCGGGGCGCCGGGGTGCTGGACCTGATCCTCGCCCGGCCGGAGCCGGACGACGAGACGCGCGTGGCGGCGCTGGTGGTCCGCGGCCGGGACCACCGCAATGCCGGTCAGTACGAACAGGCACTGCTCGACTACCGGCAGGCGATCAGCCGGGACGAGAGCTGCCAACGGGCGTACTACGGGCTGGGGGAGACGTACCGCCTGACGGGACGGTACGAGGAATCCCTCGCCGAGTTCGAGCGGGCCCTCGAACTCGACCCCGTCGACACCTGGTCGCTCTCCGGCCGGGCCCAGACCAAGCACCTGCTGGGACGCAGCGAAGAGGCGCTGGCGGATCTGAGCCGGGTGCTGGATGCCAGGCCCGGCCATGTCTGGTCGCTGGTGCGCAGGTCCCAGATCCGGCGCGCACTCGGTGACAGTGACGGCGCCCTGGCGGATGTCGGCCGGGCCCGGGAGCTCGACCCGGGCAATCCGTGGATCGTTGGCGAACACGGGGAGGTCCTGCGGCACGAAGGGCGGTACGAGGAGGCGATCGCCGAGTTCGACCGGGCGTTCGCGCTCGACCCGGCGTACACGTGGGCACTGGGCAGCAGGGCCATGGCGAAGCACGCGCTGGGACGCGGCGAGGAGGCGCTGGCGGACCTGGACGAAGCACTGGAACTGAAGCCGGACTATCTGTGGGCACTGCTGCGGCGGGCCGAGATCCATCGCGAACGGGGTGATTCGGTGAGGGAGTTCGCCGATCTCGACCGGATCGTGGAGGTGGCGGACTCGAAGGCTTGGGCGCTGGCGCAGCGGGGGTACGCGCACCGGGAAGCCGGGCGGCAGGAGGACGCGCTCGCCGACTACGACCGGGCGCTCGCGCACGATCCGGAGTACGCCTACGGGTATTTCGCCCGCGGCCGGGTGTACGGACAGCTGCACCGGTACGAGGAGGCACGGGCGGACCTGGACCGCGCCGTGGCGCTGGACCCCCAAGCGCCCTTGGCGCTGTTGGAACGGGCCTGGCTGCGGCGGGCGCTCGGGGACTCCGACGGCGAACTCGCCGACCTCGACGAAGCGGTGGCCCTCGACCCGGACAACGCGGTCCAACTCACCCTGCGGGGCGAGGCCCACCGCCGGGCCGGGCGACACGAGCAGGCGATCGCGGACTACGACCGGGCGGACGGGATCCGCCCCGACGACGGCTGGACCATCGGCAGCCGCGGCCAGGCGCTGCGCAGCCTCGGCCGGCTCGACGAGGCGCTGGCGGCCTTGGCGCGCGCGGCGGAGCTCCAGCCGGACAAGGCATGGATCGCCGCCGAGTGGGGTGCGGTCCTCCAGGACCTGGAACGGTACGAGGAGGCGCTGGCCGAGCTGGACCGGGCGATCGCGCTCGACCCGAATTACCTCTGGGCGCACGCACGCCGGGCGTCGGTGCGCATGGTGACCGGCCGTCTGCTGCCCGCGCTCGCGGACCTCGAGCGCTGGCTGGAGCTCGGCGACGACGACCCGGCGGTGCACCGCGCACGGGCGAGGGTTTATCTGTACCTCGACCGCCCGGAGGAGGCGCTGACAGCCCTGGGGGAGGCCACCGTGGACGACCGGGACGACGTGAACCACCTCGCCCTGCTCACCCGCGCCCACCGCAGGACCGGCCGCTTCGACCTGGCGAGGGAGGCGGCCGAGAGGCTGCTCGCCGTGGACGCCACCTCGCTCCAGCCGGCGCTCACTGTGAGTCGTACGGAGGGGCTGGCGGAGGCTGCTGAGCTGTGGCGTGCCGCCGATCCTGAGCTGCTGGTCGTCGCCTGTGCGCAGGGGGACTGGCCCCGCGCCGACACTCTGCTCGCCGGCCTCCTCGCCGAGACGCCCATCTGGACCGCAGTGGCGGACGCGGCGGACGACCTGACCGAGCTGCTCGCATGCCCGGGCGCGGACCCGACAGAACTGGAGCCGCGGCTGCGCCGCCTGACCAGGGTCCGGGGTGCGATTTCCGGCCTGTCCGGCGTTTGAGGGCAATCGGGCGCGGGGTGGTCCTGGGTCATTCTTTGTGCCGGGGTGTGTGCCGCCTGACCGCGGCCCGGGGCGCGAATTCCGGCCTGTCCGGCAGAGGGTGAACGGGTGCCGGGTGGTCCCGGGTCACCCTTCGTGCCAGGGCGCGCGCCGCCTGACCAGGGCCCGGGGCGCGAATTCCAGCCCGTCCGGCGATTGAGGACAAACCGGCCACCGGGCGGCCCCGGTCACCCCTCGCGCCCCCGAACCCCCCATTCCCGTTCGATTACAGTGCTGCGCCAGGCATACGTTCGACGTCCAGGGAGGGACGCGCGGTGAGCGCAACAGCCACAGCCGTCTGGGGCCGTGCCGAGCAGCAGGACTTCCGCGCCCGGGTGCGCGGCGCCCTGCTCGGCGGTGCCATCGGCGACGCGCTCGGCGCCGGGGTCGCCGCCCTCACCGTGGAGGAGATCCGCGCCGCCCACGGCCCGGACGGCCTCGGCGACCTCGTGCCCGCCCACGGCCGCCGCGGGGCCGTCACCGCCGCCACCCAGCTGACCCTGTTCACCGTCGACGGGCTGATCCGCGCGCAGGTCCGCCGGGACACCGGCGCCTGGCACCCGCCCACCGATGTGCACCGCGCCTATCTGAGATGGGCCGCCACCCAGCGCGACTGGGGCCCCGACGAGCGCCGCAAGGACAATGGCTGGCTCGCCCGCGAGGAATGGCTCTACACCCGCCGCGACCCCGCCAAGGTCTGCCTCATCGGGCTCGGCGACGAGACCATGGGCACCCTCGAAGCACCCAAGAACCCCGCCGCGCGCGACGCGGGCGCGCTGGTGCGCTCCGCGCCGTTCGGGCTGCTCGTCGGCTGGGAGCCGCAGCTGGTGTGCCAGCTGGCCGTGGAGTGCGCGGCGCAGACGCACGGCCACCCCACCGCGTATCTCTCGGCCGGCGCGCTCGCCGTCATCGTGCACGGTCTGGCCCGCGGCGAGACCCTCGACGGCTCGGTGCAGCGCGCCCTCGCCCAGCTGGCCGCGCGCCCCGGCCACCAGCCCGTCACGGACGCCCTCAAGCACGCGCTCGGCGCCGTACGCCAGGGCATTCCGAGCCCCGCCAGGATCGCCTCGCTCGGCGAGGGCCACAACGCCGAGGACGCCCTTGCCATCGCTGTCTACTCCGCTCTCGTCGGCGAGGACATCCGGCACGGCCTGCGTCTCGCCGTCAACCACGACGGCCCCTCTCAGACCACCGGCGCCGTCACCGGCTCGCTGCTGGGCGCGCTGCACGGCGAAACGGCGCTGCCGCCCGCCTGGCTCTGCGAGCTGGAGGGCCGCCCCACGATCCTCGAGCTGGCCGACGACTTCGCGATGGAGATGACCCAGGGCCCGGCCCTGCACGGCCCGACGGTCACCGCGCCCGGCTGGCTGTCGCGCTACCCGCGCAGCTGATGTACGTACGAGGGCCCGGCCCCCCTCCTCGGGAGCCGGGCCCTCGTCCGCAGCGAAGCGCGAGAGCGTCAGCCGTCCGCGCCCTCGCGGCCGAGGACCTTCGCCTCGGCGGGCTGGGCCGGCGCCGGCACGGTCGCCGCGGCGAACGCCGGGCCCGGGCCGTCTCCGTCCGAGTTGATCCGGGCGATGAGGTCGTCGCGCTCGGGGGTGTCCTCCGGCTTGACGAGGCCGATCAGGATGTAGAGGACGAGTGAGACCGCCAGCGGGATGGAGACCTGGTACTGCAGCGGTACGCCGCCGTCGACGCTCCAGCTGATCGGGTAGTTGACCAGCCAGAAGGTGATCAGGCCGAGTCCCCAGCTGACCAGCGCCGCCGTAGGTCCGCTCTTGCGGAACCAGGGCAGCATGCCCAGCATCAGCGGAATCGCGATCGGACCCATGAGCCCCGCCACCCACTTGATGACGACCGTGATGATGTCACCGAAGAAGTCCGAGTTGACCTGGGTCGCGATGGCCATCGAGAGACCGAGGAAGAGCAGCGTGGCCCAGCGGGCGGCCAGCAGCCCCGCGCGGGTGTCCCACTCGCGGACCTTGTGGGACACGGCGGGCATGATGTCGCGGGTGACGACCGCCGCGATCGCGTTCGCGTCGGAGGAGCACATGGCCATGGTGTGGGAGAAGAAGCCCACGATGACCAGGCCCAGCAGACCGTGCGGCAACAGCTGTTCGGCCATCAGCGCGTACGAGTCGGCCGGCACCTTCGTGTCGATGATCAGCGGCGCCACCCACATCGGGAAGAACAGCACCAGCGGCCAGATGAGCCACAGCACGGCGGACAGCCGGCCGGACCGCTCCGCCGACTTCGCGGAGTCGGTGGCCATGTAGCGCTGCGCCTGGTTCCACATGCCGCCGTTGTACTCAAAGGTCTTGATGAAGAGGTACGCGATCAGGAAGACCATCATGTACGGGCCGGCCAGCGGCTCCGCGTGGCCCTTGAGCTGCGGCTCGTCCCAGACGTTCCACAGGGAGCCGAAACCGCCCAGTTCGGCCATGACCGCGACGAGCATCGCGATGCCGGCGATGAACTGGATGATGAACTGGCCGAGTTCGGTGAGGGCGTCCGCCCACAGGCCGCCGACGGTGCAGTACACGGCGGTGACCGCTCCGGTGATCAGGATGCCCGTATTGAGGGAGACACCGGTGAAGACGGAGAGCAGTGTGGCGATGGCGGCCCACTTGGCGCCGACGTCGACGATCTTCAGCAGTACGCCGGACCAGGCGAGCGCCTGCTGGGTGGGCAGGTTGTAGCGGTTCTTGAGGTATTCGAGCGGCGAGGCCACATGCAGCCGTGAGCGCACCCGGTTGAGCCGGGGCGCGAACACCCGCGAGCCGATGGCGATGCCGATCGCGATGGGGAAGGACCAGGTGACGTACGAGGTGACGCCGTAGGTGTACGCGATGGCCGCGTAGCCGGTGAACATCACCGCGCTGTAGCCGGACATGTGGTGCGAGATGCCCGACAGCCACCACGGCATCTTGCCGCCGGCGGTGAAGAAGTCGCTGACGTTGTCGACGCGCTTGTGCGACCAGAGTCCGATCGCGACCATCACACCGAAGTAACTGATGAGCACGGTCCAGTCGAGACTGTTCATGTGCCCCCTCCTTGGGTCCGCCTTGTGAACGTCAAAGCTCTTCGTCAGTACGTCCGATCAGCGGCGCCCCCGTGCGGGAGTGGGGACTTCGGGGATTGAACCGCCTGGCCGGGTGGCGGGTCAAGAGGATGTGCGGTCATAAATGTGAACGCAGATCAGAAAGCAGAACGATTTTGCTTGTTCTTGACCTTCCTGGACGTTGTCGTGAACGTGACGGCGGCCACACGATGAGCAGGCACTTCGTCAGGCTCCGCGGACAAAGAAGGACCGCACGGGATGCGGGTCCCGTGCGGCTGGGAAAGGGTGAGGACAACTGGCGTTACTACCGCATCAGTTCGCCGGCGTTGACCAGCAGCGACTGACCCGTGATCGCCCGGGCCCGGTCGGAGGCGAGGAAGGCCGCGGCCTCCGCGACATCTCCGTCCGTGGCCAGTTCGGGCAGCGCCATCCGCTCGGTGAGCCGCCCGAGCACCTCGTTCTCCGGTACGCCCTCGGTGTGCGCGGTGAACTGGACGTACGCCTGGACGGGCGGCCCCCACATCCAGCCCGGCAGCACGGTGTTCACCCGGATCCGGTCCGGGCCCAGCTCGCGCGCCAGCGAGTACATCGCCGAGGTCAGCGCGCCCTTGGATGCCGCGTACGCCGCCTGCCACACCTGTGAGGGCGCGGCCACCGCCGACTGCGTACCGATGATGACGACCGAGCCTCCCCGCACCTTCAGCGCAGGCAGGCAGGCACGCGTCATCCGCAGCGTCCCCAGCAGATTCACATCGATGACCCCCTGCCAGGTCTCGAAGTCCGCGTCCGCCAGGCCGCCGAAATAGCTGTCCCAGGCGGCGACATGGACGACCGCGTCGATCCGGCCGAACCGCTCGATCGCGAGCGCGGCCAGCGCGTCGCACTGCGCCTCGTCGGTGATGTCTGTGGCCAGGTACCCGCTGCGCGAGCCGTCGGGGTCGATCTCTCCGGCCGACTTGGCGAGATTCCCCTCGGTACGCGCGCCGAGGACCGCGTTGCCCCCGTCCCGTACGACGGTGGCCGCAATCCGATGGCCGAGTCCGGCCCCGACGCCGGAGACGATCACTGTCTTCCCCTTGAGCAGCATCCGCGGCCTCCCGGCTATGGCGGTTCTTCTGACGGAGCGTCAGAGTAGGTCCCTGCGCCGACGGAAGGAAGGGGAGCGGACATCGTGAGCGAGGACATGCGCGGCAAGGACACGCGCAAAGAGGACACCCGCAGCGAGGTGTACGCGCAGCTGGCGGGCGTCGGACCGTACGGGGTGCACCCCGGCCACGCCCTGATCACCATGGTCGAACCGCATCTCGGCCATGAGCACGCGTACAACCGCTGGTACGAGGACGACCACTACTACGCGGGCGCGATGGCGATGCCCTGGATGTACGCCGGTCGGCGCTGGGTCGCCACCAAGGAGCTCCAACTGCTGCGCTACCCCGAGAAGTCGGCGGTGGCCCAGCCCGTCACCACGGGCTGCTACATCTCCACGTACTGGATCACCGAGGGCCGCTACGGCGACCACATGAAGTGGACCGTCGGCATCAACAAGCGGCTCAACCGGGACGGGCGCGTCTACCAGGACCGTACGCATGTCTTCACGGCCTTCCAGGACCACGAGACGACCGTCTACCGGGACGGCGCGGCCGGACCGCGCGACTACCACGCGCTGGATCATCCGTACGCGGGCCTGGTGGTGGAGGTGATCGACGCCGACGGGCCCGAGCAGCGGGCCGAGCTGCTGGAGTGGCTGCGTACGAAGCATCTGCCGAAGCGGCTGGCCGGCTCCTGCGCGGCGATGGTGACGGTCTTCCGGCCGACTCCGCTGCCGGGCGACCGGATGACCTATGTGAAGCAGGTGGAGGGCGTAGACACCAGGCTGACGCTGCTGTGGTTCCTCGAGGAGGACCCGAGGGAGCATTGGGAGTCTGCCTTCGCCGGGCTCGACGCAGCGGTCGTCGAATCGGGGCTCGGGCGGGTGGAGCTGGTTGCTCCCTTCATCCCGACGGTCCCCGGCACCGACCGCTACGTCGATCAACTGCGCTGAGCCGAAGCGCGAGACGGAAGCGGGTGGGGATGGCCCTGGGGGCATGGCTGAGCCCCCTCGGCCGGGACGGCGGACCAGTCGAGAGGGCTCTGTCTAATGGTGCTGGTGGTGCTCCGTGCTGCGTCGGTTCGCGGGGTTCCCCGGCGCGCTCCTCGGTGTCGTGCTCAGCCGAGATTGAACGCGCCGTGCCCCACTTCGTTCACGAACGCGGTCCACGACTCGGGGACGAAGGTGATCGACGGGCCCGCGGGGACCTTGGAGTCCCGGACGGCAATGGCCTGTACGACGGGGGACTTGACTTCTACGCATGCGCCGTTTCCCGTGGAGTACGAGGACTTCGTCCAGGTATCCGTGGCGCCCTGAATGATTGCCATGTTCGCTCCGCTTCGGCAAGTGGTGTGATTTGCGCCAACGTTCTCGCTGGCGTGATCGACGCTACTCGCCGCGATGGGTGCGCGAGGCAGGCGTTCACTCGACCGGATGGCATATTCCATCCGACCCTTCCGCCCGCGGTGGCGGGGGTGTACCGTGCCGTCCCCCTCGCCGCAGAGACCTTTCAGCGGGTGTATCAGCGCGCGTAGTCCTTGGCGATGTCCGCGATGAACTGCCTCGTGTGATCGACGTTCAGGGCTTGGGCGCGCAGATGCTCGTACATGACGCTGTACTTCTGCACATCGTTGGCCTTCTCCAGATACAGGTCGCTCGTCACGCCCTCGATGTAGACGACGCTCGAGTCGGAGGTGTCCGGGAACTCCAGGATCGCGTACTGGCCGTTGATGCCCGGGTGGGCGCCCATCTCGAAGGGCAGCACCTGCACGGTGACATGCGGCAGCTGGGACAGCTCCACCAGATGCTCCAACTGCTCGCGCATCAGCTGCTTGTCGCCGACGAGACGGCGCAGCGCGGCCTCGTCGATCACCACCCACAGCCGCAGCGGGTGCTCGGCGTCGTTGAGCCGCTCCTGGCGGCGCACGCGGACGCTGACCCGTTTCTCGACGTCGGTGGTGCCGCTCTCGGGCAGTGCGCCGGCGATCAGCGCCTCGGCGTACTGCCGGGTCTGCAACAGACCGGGGACGACCTGCGGTTCGTACACCCGCAGGCTGGCCGCGTCGGTCTCCAGGCCGATGTAGACGCTGTACGGAATGTCTCCGAAGGCGTGCCACCAGCCCTGCTGGCGGGAGTCCTTGGCCATCTGCATCAACGAGTCGACTATCCGGTGGTCCTCGACCTCGTACACCCCGCACAGGTCGCGGACGTCGCGCTGACTGATCGAGCGGCGGCCGTTCTCGAGACGGCTGATCTTCGACTGGGAGACGAGAAGGCGCTCCGCCACCTCTTCGGCCGTCATGCCCTTGAGTTCGCGGAGCCGCCGCAGCTCCTGGCCCAATCGGCGTCGCCTGACGGTGGGGTTGACGTTGGACGCCACGGAAACTGCACCTCCGGCTGCGTAGCTGAGCGTATCTATTGCTCAGCAGATTGCCACCAATGGTCGTGGCTGCGCTGCCAAATGGCTACACAGGACGCATACGCGAACGCGCGGGGCAGCGCAGTGGCTGCCCCGCGCGTCCTGTGCGGCTCCCGAACCGGGCCATGGGGACGTCGGTGCGGCGGTCTTGTGCGGTTGTTCCTGAAACGCGTGGTGCGGTTGGTGCTGTTCGTGCTGCTGCGTCAGTGCGCGGCGACGCGGGCCATGCCTCCGCGGCGTGGTTGCATCGACACGGCCGCCGTCGGCTGTCGGCTGCCTGCCGGTGCGGCGGGATTACGGCGGGGCTGAGCGGCCGCACCGTTCTGAACGTCCATCACGGCGTGCGCCACGAGTCCGCCCATGGGGTCGTGCCTGATGAGATCCCGCAGACGGGACCTCGAGGAACGCCCTTCGTTCCCGGGGTAGAGGTGCTTGCCGAGTCCGACCGCGTGGGCCAGCGCGGCGAGCGCCGCGGTCCGCGGGTCCGGCGGTACGCCGGTGCGGATCGCACTGTCCAGCCGGGCCCTGATGTCCCGGCTGATTGCCGTGTCCGTCGCCTGGTAGCGAGTCGTCGGCAGAACTCCGCACATCTGGCCCGCCACGGCATGCACCATGCCGCACCGCTCCAGATGCGAGAGGTAAATCTGGCGCAACCCCAGTCGGGGCCCGCCAATCCAGTGGACAGCCCGAACCGGGCTGCCGCGTCTGCGCAGCAGTTCCAGCGCGGAGTCCAAAGTCGGATCTCCGGTCGGCCGTGGCATCACCACGGCGATACGATCCCCGTCTGGGGCTATCCGTCCTGCCAGAGCCAGCTCTACTAGCTGAGCTCCGGCCAGGCCGAGGTCGAGCGACTGCGGCTGCGCTGTGGTACCCGTGGTCGGGTCCAGAGCGAGCAGCAGTAGCTCCTCCGGAAGTGTTCTGCGGCTCCTGCCCATCCATGCCTCCCCGCGTGGATGAATGACAGGGTGACCCCTCTCACATTGGTCTGTCGAGAGCGCCTGGGTGGTTTCTATGGGAACCGGCAGGTATGTCGTTCTCGTCTATGCGCTGGGGGCGTGCTCTCACACAGGACACTGGTAGATGGTTCGGACAACACGGGCTGTCGCGATGACGGCGCCCGTGCGACGTGCTTATTGCGCAACACGCACAACGCGAGACGCAAGACGTATGACCCATGAAGCAAGACGTATGACTCATGAAGGAGGCACGGTGGCGGGCGAGTCCCCCGACAAGTCGGAGCAGCGGAAGTCGTCGGGGGAGACGACTCCGGGTGAACGCGACCCGCGTCTCGCCGTGTTCCGTCAGGCATCGCCGGGGGCGACGGCCCCCGCGGTGGACCAGCCGACGGCTGTGTTCAAGTTGCCACCGTCCGAGCGGAGCGGCGGACCGGGCGCGGACCAGGAGGCCGGGCCGGACTCGCGGTCCGTCGCGGAGCCGGGCACGGAGTCGGGCTCGGTGGAGAACGACACGAGGTTGCGCGCGGCGGTGGCGGCGTGGGTGGCGAGCGCGGACGAGGACGGGGACGCGTCCGGCGACGTGGATGCGGATGCGGAGGCGTCCGTCGACGCGGGATCGGACGATCCTGACGCGCGTGAGGACGCGCCTGCGGGCGCCGAAGAGGCGGACGCGGGCGAGGAGGCGGAGTCGCAGGCCGAGGCCGCGGACGGGGGCGCTCCGGTCGCGGTGGACGCTTCCGGCGACGACGGCGCGGATGCGGATGCGTCTGACGCCGTGCAACAGGACGGCGACGGGCGTGAGGGCGCGCCTGCGGGCGCCGGCGACGCGGACGAGGACGTTCCGGCCGTCGAGGATGCGTCCGGCGACGACGGTGGGACTGAGGATGCGTCTGAGGCCGTCGGGCGGGACGCGCCTGCGGGCGCCGACGACGCGCACGCCGACGACGCGCACGCGGGCGAGCAGGCGAAGTCGCAGGCCGAGGCCGCGGACCGGGACGCTCCGGTCGCATCGGACGCCTCCGGCGATGCCCGCGAGACCGGTGCTGACACCGAGGACGCCCCCGGCGACGGTGCGGCCGATTCGGCGGAGGCCGGCGAATCGGCGGACGACGCAGCGCCGTCCGCCAAGGACAAAGCAGGCGCTTCCGAGGAGACGGACGGCAACGCCGGTGCCGATGCCGAGGAAGGCCCCGGCGACAGGCCCCCCACGCCGAGCGCCGACGCGCCGAGCGCCGACGCGCCGAAGGGCAAGGCCTCCGGTTCGCCGGAATCCGCCGCCGCGGAGGGCGAGGCCGCCAAGCAGGGCGCGTCCCCCGACGCCGAGGCCAAGGCCGCGCCCACCGCACCCGGATCTGCGGAAGCAAAGCCGTCCAAGCCTGCTGTCGATCAGCCCACCGCCGTCTTCAAGGCGCTCCGGCGGCCCGCCGTCGACCAGCCCACCACCGCGCTCAAAGTGCCCCCGGCGCCCCGGCCCGAGGCGCCCGCAGAGCGGACCAGCACCTTCGTGCCGCTGCGGGCCGAAGCCGTACGCACCCCCGCCCCCGCCCCCGCCAGGCCGGAGGAATCCGCGCCTCCCGTCTCGCTCACCGAGGCCGAGCGGACCAAGCAGCAGCCCATGCCGCCGCTGCCGCCGCTCGACCTTCTCGCCGAGCTGACGAACACCCCGCCGCCACCCCAGACTCCCGTCCGCACCGTCGTGCGGCGGATCAAGATCTGGACGCCGCTTGTCGTGCTGCTGCTGATCATCTTTGCGATCGCGCAGGCTTTCCGTCCGCTCCCCGCCCCCGAGCTCGCCCTCTCGACCGAGCCCACCTTCACCTTCAAGGGCGGGCGGTTCGCCCTGCCCTGGCCCGACGAGGGCCAGGGCGCCGTCGAGGTCGAGGGCGTCGGCAGCCTCGGGACGTATGGCGCCCAGAAGCCCGCCCCGATCGCCAGCATCGCCAAGACGATGACGGCGTACGTGATCCTCAAGGACCACCCGATCAAGGGCGCCGAAGTCGGCCCGAAGATCACGGTCGACCAGCAGGCCGAGGACGAGTCGAAGCTCGGCGACGAGTCGACCGCGCAGATTTCGAAGGGGCAGCAGTTCACCGAGCGGCAGATGCTGCAACTGCTGATGATCCCGTCCGGCAACAACGCCGCACGCCTCCTCGCCCGCTGGGACGCCAAGTCCGAAGCCGAGTTCGTCAAGAAGATGAACGACGCCGCCAAGGAACTCGGCATGACCAACAGCACCTACACGGACCCCAGCGGACTGAAGGCCACCACCGTCTCCACCCCGCAGGACCAGCTCAAGCTGGCCAAGGCGGTCATGCAGAACGACGTGTTCCGGGAGATCGTCAACACGACCTTCACCACGATCCCCGGCATCGACGGGAATATCAGGAACAACAACGACAGGGCCCTGCTGAAGGAGGGCGTGGGCGGCATCAAGACCGGTTCGTCCACCCCGGCCGGCGGCAACCTGCTCTGGTCCGCCAACGCCCTGGTCGACGGCAAGATGCGCCGCATCGTCGGCATCACGATGGGCGTCCAGAAGGCCGCCATCCTCAACGACAAGCTGGAGCTGGCGATCACCCACAGCATCAAGGTGATCGAGGCCGCCCAGGACGGCGTGACCTCCGCGACCGTCATCAAGAAGGGCGAAGTCGTCGGATACGTCGACGACGGCCTCGGCGGCCGGACCCCCGTCGTCGCCACCAAGGAGCTCAAGGCGGTCGGCTGGGCCGGTCTGAAGGTCGAGATCGAGCTCGCCGACGGAGGCAGGACGGTCCCTCACTCGGCCAAGGCGGGCACCGTCGTCGGCCAGGTGTCCGTCGGCACCGGCACCGGCAGGGTCAGCGCACCGGTCGCGCTCCAGCAGGACCTGGCGGAACCTGGATTGGGCGACAAGCTCACCCGCATCGGCTAGCAGCCGGCCGTCGGCGCGGGCGTCCCGGGGTCCCGGGACGCCCGCGTGCTAGCGTCCCGGGGCAACTTCGGGCGCCGGGACAGCGTCCTTGAGCATGGAACGTCAGTACGGAACGCGCGGAACGTCGTCAGCACGAAGCACGTCGGAGGTTGGCAGGCCGGGGGACAACGGCACAGCCGGGGAGGACGGGGAGAGCCGCAGTGACCACCGCTGAGCCGACACAGGCGGACGGCAGAAGCAGCCCCGACGCAGGGCCGCGAATACGTATCCCCCTGCCCGGCAAGGTGGACCCCAGCTCCCTCGAAGACCTCCGCGACCGGCTGAGCCGCCACCCCGTACTCATCGCGACCGCACTCGCCGCGTTCACGCACCTGATCTGGTTCTTCTTCCTCGCGAACACCGGCGGCGACATCGCGGCCCAGGACGCCTGGGCCGAGTTCGTCGGCCGCCACCCCGACTCCGCGTACAACCTCGCCTGGTACGGCGGGATGCATCCCGTCTCGTACAGCGTCGTCTCGCCGTATCTGATGTCCCTGCTCGGCGTCCGCTCGACGATGATGATCGCCGGTACGGTCTCCGCCGCCCTGACCGCGCTGATAGTGGTCCGCGTCCGCGCCGTCCGCAATCCCGTGGCCTGCTCGCTGGCCGGGGTCTTCGCCTTCCTCTGCAACGCGCTCTCCGGCCGGGTGACCTTCGGCCTCGGCATGATGTTCGCGCTCGGCGCGGTGGCCGCGGTCTTCTGCTGGCCACACCGCTGGAGAATGAATCGCTGGGCCAAAGCGGCGGTGGCGGCCCCGCTCGCCGGCCTCGCCACCGCGTCGAGCCCGGTCGCCGGACTGTTCCTCGGCGTCGTCGCGGCGGCGCTGTTCCTGAACCGCCGCCGCCCGGGCGCGTACGCCCTCGGTATCGCCCCGGTCGTGGTCGTGGCGCTCTCCGCCTGGCTGTTCCCCTTCTCCGGTACGCAGCCGATGTCGTTCTGGTCGACCTCGTTGCCGTTCCTCTACGGGGTCTTCGTCCTCGTTCTCGTACCGAAGGACTGGCGCACGGTCCGCGCCGCCGCCGCGGTCTACACCCTCGGCACGCTGCTGACCTGGGCGATCGATTCCCAGATCGGTTCGAACGTGTCCCGGCTCCCGATGCTCTTCGCGGGCGTGGTGCTGCTGGCGGCGCTGCCGTACACCGTGCCCCGCTCCCGCAAGTGGTACGCGCTCGTCCTCGCCTTCCTCGGGCTGAACTTCTGGATCGGCTACAAGGCCGTGGACGACATGGTGCGTACGGCCCCGGCCGCGTCCTGGAACCGTGAGCTCGCACCGCTGGTCAACCGGCTCCAGCAGGTTCGCGCCGAGCGCGGCCGGGTCGAGGTGGTTCCCGCGAGCAGCCACCGTGAGGCGTCGGCTCTGGCTCCGTACGTCAATCTGGCCCGCGGCTGGAACCGGCAGGCGGACATGAAGCGCAATCCTCTCTTCTACGACGAGGACAAGACGCTGACCTCGGCCGGCTACCGGGCCTGGCTGGACCGGTGGGCGGTCCACTATGTGGTGCTGCCGAAGGGCTCGCCCGATTCCAGCGGGGCGAAGCAGGAGGCGGAGCTGGTGCGTGAGGGGCAGCCGTATCTGACGCGGATCTGGAGCGACGCGAACTGGCAGCTGTTCGCGGTGAAGGACCCGATGCCGCTGGCCGACCTGCCGGCCACGGTGGACCACGCGGGTGCGGGCGAGCTCACGATCCAGGTGAAGACGGCGGGCCGGGTGCTGATCCGGGTCCCGTACTCGCCGTGGCTGAGCATCGTCGACGAGCAGGGCCAGAAGGTGAAGGGGCCGGAGGAGACGGAGGAGTCGAAGGCGCGCGAGGAGGGGCCGAAGACCTTCGACAACCGGAACGGCTGCCTGCTGAAGGCGGAGGAGGACACGGAAGGCGACGAGTGGACCGAACTGCTCGCGCCCGCCCCCGGTGTCTACCGGCTGGCGGCGCCCTACCAACTGCCGCGCGGGACGCCCTGTCCCGACGAACTCCGCTGACCCTCGTACGGCCGCTGTCCCATTACCGGCGTTAACACCTATCTCCGCCTGGCGCGCTGATGCATAGTGGACTGCCTTGACATACCGCTTGGTTGGTCTAGTGGTTCAGGTGTGGCATGGCGTGCGAACGATGCGGTGGCAACGGCAGAGGCGCGCTGCCAGGTCTGAGGTGTCTGGAGTGTGGTGTGGGCAGTGTGGGCGGTAGCGGTAGTCAGGGCGGTAGGGACAGTCGGGGCGCGGGCGGGTCGTGGGTTGCACGGGAGACGCTGGCGGGACGCGTCTCTCTCCTCTCCCGTACCGGAAAGATCCTGCTGACCGGGGGAGCTGTGCTGACCGCGCTCGCACTGGTCGTCTCGGCGATCACGCTGTACGGGGGCGACTCGGCTCCGGCTGAGGCGGCCGACGATTCCGACTTCGTCCCCGGCGACCTCGGGGGCGCCCCGGAGCGCATCGAACCCACGGCATTGCCCGGCACCTCCCCGCCTCCTTCCGCATCCCGCTCACCCTTGCCGACCCCGACCCGGATCGGCCCGGGCAAGCCGAAGCCTCCGCAGAATGCCAACGGCCCGTCGTACTCCGCCTGGGCCGGCCCCGGCTGCACCGGCGGCGGCCGCTACCGCGAGCGGGGCCGCTACAGCGACGGCGACGACGGCTGGTACACAGCGCAACAGGGCGGCCACAAGGGCGACGGCTGCGACGGTTCCTTCACCGCGATCCCCATGTCGGGCAGCACGACCAAGGACAGCGGTGGCACGGCGACCTGGTCCTGGTACGTGGGCAGCGGCTACACGACCTGCTCGGTGTCCGTCGTCATCCCCGAAAGCGACCGGGACCGCGATGTGGCGGGCAAGCCGACGACGTACCACGTGCTGGCCGATCCCGACGACGGGGACAGCGCGATCAAGTCCTTCGAGATCGACCAGACATCGCTGCGCGGCAGAGGCCTGATCGTCGAGAAGATCCCGGTCCGCAACCAGCAGCTGGCGGTGCAGCTGGTGGACCGAGGCGAGGACTGGGGCAGCGATGAACGCGACGGGGCGCACCACGCGGCGGCCCAGATGAGGGCGGACTGCCGCGCGTGAGGGGTGAGTCGGCTTGGCTCGGTGCCGGGCTCTGCGCCCGGCTCAGCGGCCGCCGAAGCGGCGCCGCCACCAGGCGGCGGCGCGCCTCGGTTCGCCAAGTGCGCTGGACGGCCGGTGCCGGTACACCACGGAACCGTGCGGCAGCTGTTCGGCTGCGATGACACGCAGGGCTCCGGGGGACAGCCCTTCGACATCGACCGAGACGTCCGACAGGTCGGAGCGTGCGGAGAGCGGGGAGAGGTCCAGCGTCACCGGCCTGCGGCCCGAGTGCGGGAACCGGATGCGCAGGTCGAGTTCACACAGCGCGGGGAGCATACGCCGGAGATGATCCGTCGTGCAGAAGTCCTCGGTGGCGTAGAGCGTCACCTCAGCCCTGGTCACACCGGGCAGGGCGACCACCTCGCAGACATCCTGGCGCCAGAGGTCTTCGACGGCGAAGGTCACGTTCCTCAGCGACGGGAGCCGGCTGAGCGTGGCCGGCTCCTCGGCCGGTAACGGCATGCAGGACAGGGTGAGTGAGGCGAGATGCCGCAAGCGGGCGGTGGTATCGAGGCCCTGGACGCTCAAGTTGCCGAAGAGCCCGAGACTTTGGAGGCCTTCGGGAAGGGGGAGGTCCGCCGCCAGCTGAGGTGGCGTACCGTCCCGCCCCGGTGCCATTGGAACGTCGCATCGCGCAGTGTCTCCACATCCCGCAGCGGGAACAGGTCGGAGCCGCTGGGCGGCGTCACTGGTTACATGGTGGGAACCTGCGTGAGGACGCCCTGGCGACCGCCCTGACGACGGCCCTGATGTCGGCCTGACCCGGTGGTCGAACCGGACGCCGCGGTCGGTCCGGCGCCTGAACAGGAGTCCGGCCGACCGCGGCGACGCCTGCCGAGTACTCCGAACGGCTCGGCGTGATCGGCCCTGTGACGTCGCGTAAGCGGAGAGTAGGGGACGGAGTTAGTGTGGCGCCAACCGTCGTCGTGATCGCTGGCCGCTCCCGCGCTGTTCCCGGCTAAGGGGCGGACTGCCATGGCCGAAAAGGGTATGCCCATGCGCTTCGTTTCCAGCCGCACCCGCTTCAGCATGGCCGTCGTAGCGACGTGCGGGGTATCGGCGCTGCTCGCCGTGTCCGCGACAGCCGACTCCAGTGCCGCTGCCACCGAGCCGCGTCCCCCCGGGAGCGTAACGTCAGGTGATGGCGCGGTCATCACAGTGACGACCGCCAAGGTTGGCGCGCCCGGTAATCCTTCGGTGGGCGTCGTCCCGTTCACGGACGCCGTCTACCGATCGTGCGCCGATGCCCCCGCGACCTCGAGCGACTGCCAGATGGTCGGCGGCGTCGGTTACCCCTACGAGATCGGACAGCTCGAGGTCACCGTCGAACAGTGGGTCGCGTTCCTGAACACGGTCGATCCCGAGGGACGCAATCGCCATGCTCTCTATATCGAGACCGAGAGCTCGTCCGGGTGGCCGAAGTACGGCCAGGTCGACTTCTCCGCCGACGCCGACAACGGCAGCCACTACTCGGTTGGTTATCCGGAATGGGCGGACAAGCCGTACGGCTTCGCGAACTTCCTGGACGCGGCGCGCTTCGTCAACTCTCTCTACAACGGGCGGCTGATCTCCAAGCGAATCAGCAACAACGGCCGCTTCGACTACGTCACCTACCGGGTCAGGCTGTCGGAACGGACCGAGCGCGGGATGTACGACCTCGCCCGGCCGGATGCGACCCGAGCCCATGATTCCGGCTTCGTCGTGCCGAGCCAGGACGAGTGGATCAAGGCGGCCTACTACGACCCGAGTGGCGGCGGCACCTTCTCCTACTGGAAGTACCCGACCAATCCGGGAGTCTTCGGCGACGGCGACGCGACGGCCCCCAACCCCACGGTCCTCAACCCCACCACCGGCGATGTCACCAACGCGGCGACCCAGCCACTGGCCTCGTACCACGCCACCGACCAGCCGGCACCGAGCTGGTGCCCGGGTCAGGTGCAGCCCGACACCTGCTCCACCGTCAACCCGATCGGGCTGGACCCCATCACCTACCCCGACCTCTACGAGGGCAGCCTCGGCACGGTCGGCCAGGCGAGGACCACCTCGCCGTGGGGCACCCTCGACCAGGGCGGCAACGCGGTCGAGTGGACCGACACGATCACGGCGCCCCCGTCCGGACGCGACTTCGGGCGGGTCTGGCGGCGACTGCACGGCGGGATCTCCAACGCGCCGGCCTTCCAGATGTGGCCCTCGGCGGTCGGACTGCAACCGCAGGACAACGTGTTCTACAGCCACACCTATCCGTGGCTGGGCATCCGGATCGGAGTGATCGGCGACCTGACGCACGGCAAGCCCTGAGCGAAGAGGCGTGCTGCCGATGCTGGAGCCGGGCCTGGTGCCCAACGGCGGGCGCGAAGGGCCCGACCCTTCACCGGCCGGGCCGGCCGGCCAGTGAGGATGCGGGTACACCGCAGTCGGCCAGCAGATCCCGCAAGGCCGCAGCTGGGTCAGCGGCGGAGGCGACGGCAACTGCCTCTCTGTCACTGAGACGGATGGTGGGCAGCCAGCCGTGTTCGGGTGGCAGCAGGTCAGCCAAAGTGTCGCGGAAGGCGCGCTGGCGATGACGTCCCCCCTCGCCCGGAAACAGGGGCGGCCGAGGCTTGGCGAATCCGCCGCCCGGCTCACGCCCGGCCAGTGCCTGGCAGCGGGACCGCCAAGCATCGCGATCGAACCCCACCTGCGCATCGGCCGGGTAGAGCGCCAAGGCCGTACCACGGGCCGCGGTGAAGTGCTGCCGCTCGTCGACCTCCAACACCTGACGGCTTCCGTCGTTGTACGTCAGGACGATGTCCAGGCGGCGCCGTTCGCGCGGTGGAGCGGCCTCGGGCAGTGCAGCGCCGGTGAGTGCCGTGTACACGCGTGACACCGTCTCCCACGCGCCCGCACACTCCACCCAGCCGGGACGCAACAGCCATGGAGGGCAGGTCTCTTCCTCGATCCGGGCATTCACCGCGTCGGGCAGCGGGCGGGTGACAAGCGGCTGCGGGCGCTCTGCCATTACGCGTTTCCCTTCCGCTTGTCCGCGCGAAGGCGGACACTGTCGTCTTCGTAGGCGCGGATGCGTATCTGGCGGCCGTCGGGGAACTCCAGCGGATCCGGTGAGAAGACACAGTCCGGCGACTCCGGGCTCCTGGCCATGCAGACCTCCTGGGGTCATACAGGCAGTGGTGCGAGGAACGGACAACCTATCTGGCGCAGTGTGTGCTTGGCATCAGAATGGCCGCCCTGTTGGAGCCCATCGCTCCTGTTGGATGCCAGTGCCGGCGGGGCAGAAGCGAGGCATGTCGGGGATTGCCTTCTCGGCGAGATCGATCAACGCCTGGACCTTGGACAGATCGGCTGTGACTTCCTCGGTGGTCACAGCCGGCGCTTCGGATGAGCGGTACTCGACTTCGTTGCGGCGTGCGCGCACCTGGCTGGGGCCCGGATCGGGTTCCGGGCCGCAACTGCTGACCATGTCCATCAGCCGATCCGCCACCCGGTGCGTTTATCAAACGGGTCGACCCGTAAGATAAATGCCATGAGTTCTTCTCCGCCCCCCAGGGGGCGCCCCAGGGATCCCCGTTCGCACGAGGCGATCATCAGCGCGACCGCAGCGCTGGTGGCCGAGTTGGGCTATGCCGCGACGTCGATCGGGGGCGTGGCTGCGCGGGCCGGCGTCGGCAAGGACACGATCTACCGGCGCTGGTCGGGCAAGCCGGAGCTGGTCTTCGAGGCCGTGTTCACAACTGCCGACCAAGCATCGATACCGGACACCGGGACGCTGACCGGGGATCTGACCGTACTGCTGCAGGGCCTGGTCGAGGAGTTCCACTCGCCTGCCGCTGCAGCGGCGCTCCCTGGGCTGCTCGCTGACTTCGCCGCCGACCCGGCCCTGAAGGCGCGCATCCGCGGCGACTTCCTGGCCCCGTCGAAGGAGCGGCTGCTGATCGTCTTCGAACGCGCCGTGCTGCGCGGGGAGATCGCGGCCGGTACACCCGTGGACCTGGTCCTGGACACGCTGGCAGGAGCCGTGTTCTTCCACATCGGACTGGTCGGAGAGCACCCCACCCCACAGCTGGCCGGCCGGCTGGCTACCGTCGTAGCCAAAGGAATTGAGATTCGATGAACGGCTGGCTTCTCGCAGCGGGCATCACCGCATTCGGCGTGGCCGCAGTACACATCGTCGCCGGGCACGGGGACGTAGTGCGCCCACTGCTGTCCTGCGGGCTCGCAGACGAACCCAAGCGCGTCATGCATGCCGTGTGGCACATGGTCACCGTGGACCTGGTGCTCTCCGCAGCCGGCTTGGTCTACCTTGCGCTGGCGGAAGGTACGGCAGGGGCCGACCTGGTCGCGTGGTTCGTGGCCGCGCACTTCTTCGCCTACGCAGCGGCCTTCCTGGCTGTCTCGCTGTCGGTCGACTGGCCGAATCCACTGCTCCGGCTGCCGCAGTGGATTCTGCTTCTGCCGGTCGCGCTACTGACTGCTGCGGGCGCCGCGTAGCAACACCGAGTGTGTAAGAGGCGCTGCCCCCGCCGTGAACCGGGGTTCGCCAAGTAGGCCGGTAGGGGCCAACCAACATCGAGTCACGTGCTGGGCCGTGGGGCGGTGTCGCTGGGCGAGTTGTTCTGGGCCGGCCTTCGCGGGAGGAGTATGGCGGCAGCCAGTCCGCCGAGTCCGATGACGGCCAGGGTGATCATTGCAGCGGCGTATGCGCCCGTGGTGAGGCCGGAGACGAGGATGGTGCCGGCGACGGCCGTACCGAGGGACGAGCCGAGGTTCGACACGCTGCGGGAGAGGCCGGAGATCTCGCCCTGCTGTTCCTCGGGGAAGCTGGACTGGACGATGTTCACCGACGGCGTCAGCATCACGCCGAGGCCCAGCCCGATCAGCAGGAGTCCGGGGGTGAGGGCCCAGGGGTTCGTTGAGCTGCCGGCCATCGCGACCAGGACGACGATGCCGGCGATGGTGACGACGAAGCCGGTCATGATGAGGGTCCGCTGGGGCCGCCGCCTGGCGAGGCGTTCGGCGGCGAGCGATGACACGAGCAGCCCGAGCGTGGCGGCCGTGAAGATGACACCGGTCTGGATGGCGTCGTAGCCGCGGACGACCTGGAGGTAGGCGGCGACGGTGAACGACGAGCCCATCAGCAGCAGCCACTGGACGTTCTGTGTGACGAGGCCGAGGTTGGAGGCCCGGTGGCGGAAGAGGCCGGTGGACAGCAAGGGTTCCTCTCCCGCCCGCTCCTTGGCACGGATCGTGCGGAAGAACCAGAGGAGTACGAGGGCGCCCAGGGCGAGCAGGCCGATCATGAGCCAGACGTTGTTGTCGGCTGCGAGGATGCCCATGACAACGAGGATGAGGCCGACGGCCGAGAGGACCGCTCCGGTGGTGTCGAAGGGGCGTGTTGGGTCGGGCGGCAGGGGGTCCTCGATGTGTCGGCTGAGCACGATGATCACGGCGATGACCAGGGCCTGGAACACGAAGGCCGCGCGCCAGCTCAGCACTGAGGTGATGAGTCCGCCGATCAGCGGTCCGGCGGCCGCACCGATCCCGCCCAGCGCCATGATGACGCCGAAGGCGCGGGCGCGTGAGGTCATGTCCGTGAAGAGGAGCGTCGTCAGGATGTAGACGGGCGGGATGAGCAGGGCCGTGCCGACGCCTTGGAGGATCGAGTTGCCGAGGATCAGTACGCCCAGACCGG
The DNA here is from genome assembly GCF_044389785.1 of Streptomyces sp. NPDC019443. Taxonomy (NCBI): domain Bacteria; kingdom Bacillati; phylum Actinomycetota; class Actinomycetes; order Kitasatosporales; family Streptomycetaceae; genus Streptomyces; species Streptomyces sp. NPDC019443. The sequence continues at coordinate 327,290 of NZ_JBIRYJ010000004.1, read as the reverse complement.
GGGCGGCCGCGCTGAGCAGGGCGCCGATGCCGTAGACGACGAGGCCGACCAGGAGACAGCGCTTGCGGCCGTAGCGGTCGGTCAGTTTGCCGCCGGGGATCATCAGCGCGGCCATGACCAGCAGGAAGATCGTGATGGCGATCTGCACGCCCTGGACGGTGGTGTCCAGGTCCTCGCTGATGTCGTTGATCATCACGTTCATGTTGGAGCCGGCGAAGCTGCAGATGAACTGCGCGAGCGCGAGCGGGGCGAGGACCCGGCGCTGTGCTTTCGACGGCTGCTGGGGAGTTCCTGTCCCGGACACAGGTGTCGCCTCCGCAGGTCGGACCGGCGGGCGTCATGCCCCGCCCGCGCGCCAGCCGGTGTCGGCCGGGGCGCCGGTGTCGGAATCCGGCCGGATCTCCGCTCTGTCGAGTTGTTCGTCGAGTGCCATGGCTGCGGCGATCAGCGCGAGATGGGTGAACGCCTGAGGGAAGTTGCCCAGTTGCTCGCCCGAGGGGCCGATCTCCTCGGCGAAGAGGCCGACGTGGTTGGCGTACGTGAGCATCTTGTCGAAGGCGTACCGGGCCTGGTGCAGCCGCCCGGAACGGGCCAGGGCCTCCACGTAAAGGAAGCTGCACAGGTTGAAGGTGCCCTCGGAGCCGCGCAGTCCGTCGGGGGATGCCGCCGGGTCGTACCGGTAGACCAGGCTGTCGCTCACCAGCTCCCGGTCCATGGCGTCGAGGGTGCTGAGCCAGGCCGGGTCCCGCGGGGAGAGGAAGCCGACCCGTGGCATGAGCAGCAGGGAGGCGTCCAGGACGTCGGTGTCGTAGTGCTGGACGAACGCCTGGCGCTCGTCGTTCCAGCCGCGTTCGACGATCTGCTTGAAGACCGTGTTGCGGACGTCCGTCCAGTGGGCAATGTCGGCGGGGCGGGAGTGGGTGGTGGCCAGCCGGATGCCGCGGTCGAACGCGACCCAGGTCATCAGCCGGCTGTACGTGAAGTTCTTCCGGCCGCCGCGGGTCTCCCAGATTCCCTCGTCGGGCCGGTCCCAGTTGCCGGCGAGCCAGTCCAGTACGTCGCTGACCGCCTTCCAGCCGCGGATGGCTCCCATGTCGTGGCCCTGTGCCAGGGCATCGGCGGCCTCGCCGTAGATGTCGAGCTGGACCTGGTCGGCCGCGGCGTTGCCGGCCCGTACCGGCGACGAGCCCATGTACCCCGCCAGGTGGTCGAGGACCTCTTCGGTGAGGTGGGGGTCGCCGTCGACTCGGTACATGATCTGCAGCGGGTCTCCCGAGGCGGTCCCGCCGGCCTCGATGCGGTCGCGCAGCCAGTGGCGGAAGGCGTGGGCTTCCTTCTCGAAGCCCAGGTCGATCAGGGCCCGTACAGACAGGGAGGCGTCGCGGACCCAGGTGTAGCGGTAGTCCCAGTTGCGTTCGCCGCCGATCTGCTCGGGCAGTCCCATCGTGGCGGCGGCGATCGGCGCGCCGGTCGGGGCGTAGGTGAGTAGCTTGAGCGTGATCGCCGAGCGGTGCACCATGTCGCGCCAGCGGCCCCGGTACGTGGAGGAGCGCAGCCACGAGACCCAGAACGCGCGGCAGGACTCCAGTTCGTCGGCGATGTCTTCCAGAGACGGCGGGGCGGGGGCGGGCTCTCCGCTCGCCACGCTCGTCAGCACCACTGCCGCCATCTCGCTGGCTGCGAGCGTGAAGTCGGCCGTGACGTCGTCGCCGTCCGCGCGCAGCGCGACGGGCGCGGTGGCCTGGACATGCAGGTCCGTTCCCGGCCCGTGGAGGATGGCCGAGTGGTCGTCGATTTGCGTCAGGGTGTGAGAGGCGCGTCCGTAATCGAAGCGCGGGCGGCAGATAAAGGTGAACGGCAGGCTGCCCCGGACGACGCGGGCGGCCCTGACGATGCGGTGCCGGTCGGTGGGCGTTGTGCTGTCGATCGGTTCCATGAAGTCAGCGACCTCGCCGACGCCGCCCGGGGCCAGGAACCGATTGACCAGGACGGCCGTGTCCGAGAGGTAGAGCTGGCGCATCGTCACGCCGTCCTCGTCCGAGAGATCCACAGAGAACTGGCAATGGCCACCGCGTGCAGCATCCAGGATCGAGGCGAAGACGCTGGGGGAGTCGAAGCGCGGCGTGCACCACCAGTCGATCGTGCCGTCGGACGACACCAGCGCAGCGGTCTGGAGATCGCCGACCATGCCATGATCAGCGACAGACGGGTAACTGATCACGCGCCCTCCTTCGGCCGAGTCCAAAGCGCTCAGGCGACTCGGGCGCGGCCGTCACTGCCCGGAGCAGGCACGCAGCACACCCAAGTGATGTCGCCCCTTCGCTCGGCACGTCCGGGCCAGGGACCGCCGTGGGGTATGCGGTCTACCGTCGCCACCCACGTTCATAGCGTGCGCCTCTGCACAGCTCAGCGCATTCCGAAGCCGCACGTCGCGTGGATGCGCGGCACCAACCGCAGCGACGCCCATCAGGCCGGGCAGTTCCGCTGGCCCTCACAGTCACCGCCAGGACGACAGGTATGCGGCATCTCGGCGGCCCCGGCTGACCTCGATCAGACCGTCCTTCTTCAACTGCGTGAAGGCGCGGTGGGCGGAGCCGACCGAGACGCCGTGGGCAGACGGCTGACAAATCATCAACAGGACAGCCGGAGAGCGTCGGTCGGACGGAGAGTCAGGCCCCCAGGGCGGCATCACCGGCATCATCACAGTCAGGCCCGGTTGAGATGGCGGTCGAGGAGCGCCTGGAGACGGATGGCGTCCTCCGGGGCCCGCAGACCGCTCTTGGGCAGTACTTCGAGGCACAGGATGTTCGGGTCCCGACTGAGCAGGACGAAGTGATCGCGGGTGTCCCGGTAGCCGCGGAACAGCGACCAGCGCTGAGTCAGCGTGCAGTGATCGGTGGTGACGGAGATGCCGTCATCGCTCACCGTCGCGCGGAACTCACCGTGCCACTCGACGGTACGCAGCACATGGTTGGCCTGGACATGCGGAATAGACCACACGAGAAAGACGACCAGCCACTGCAGCAGTATCTGGCCGAGCCCGGCTCCGGTCACGATCAGCCGCAGGCCGAACAACGCGAACAACACGACCACCGCACCCCGCAGCAGAGCCAGCTTCCTGATCCGGTCGCGCACCCGGATGCCCGCCAGAATGTCGCCTCGCGTAGGGCGGTAGGCCAACTCGACCGCGTCCGTACCGTGTGCCGTGTCCCGCCCCGGATGAACCATGGGCGGAACCCTAGCGGCCCCTGGAGTTGGAGGAGAGCGGGGCCGTGTGGCGGTTACCAGGGACGATGTCAGAAGCTGATGTCAAAGACCCCGGACCATGATCGGTCCGGGGCCGTTTCGCTGGTGCCCCCGCCAGGATTCGAACCTGCGACACCCGCTTTAGGAGGGCAACAGGACCTGTAGCCCGTGGCTCCTACCTGCTTCTTTCGTCTCCAGGATTACATCTGGGGTGCTTGAGTGTGCAGGTTCCGCCCATGGTTCACGGCTAGAAGCACGGCTACGCAGGGTCTTACGTCTATGGGTTCGGGAGCTCGGCACGTCCGTCGAGAAGGTCCCGGAGTTTCGGGTACCGGATGGGCTGGGCGGGGTCGTGCTCCTCGATGACATACGCCGCCCGCCGATGACGGTCGGTCAGGGCGTGGGGTCCGCCACTCAGGATGCTGCCACGGAACCTTACTTGCAGCACCGACTGCGCTGTGTTGGCATCGTTTGGGCGAGAATTCTGAGTGGGTCGCAGGTGGCCGACCGAATGTCCCTGCGTGACCTCTGTCCGCGGCGAGGCAGTAAGCCGTTGTATGCAGCGGGGGCAACGAATGAGTCAAACGCGCGTTCGGGCGCGATGGTGTGCGGGCTCTGGGGTGTCTCGCCTGCGCTGCATGTTCCCGTTTTGCGTGCCTGAATCGGCTGAGCCGGGAGCCAGTTGGGTCGCGCTCGATTCGGTCATGTCATGTGCGGGTGGTTGTACTGCTCAGTAGCGAGTGGGCAGTGTGGGTTCCCCGAGAGCCCAGAGGTGCCACGGGGGCGTGGGCGCATGGGCCTGCAGGAGTGTCTGTTGATCTGGCCCTCTTCCGCGTGCGCGAGCGGCCGACGACGTTCCGCAGTTCCTTTCTGTTCCCCCTGTGAACGCCGTTCCGGGCTGAGACCTGACAGGGGAGGATCATGCGTTTCCCGAAGAGAGCAGTCGTGGCAGCCGCGTTATCGGCGGTCCTGATGGGGCTGGTCACGGCTCCGGCGCAGGCGGCCGACGACGGCCCACCCGACGACGCGGTGGCAACCACCCTCAAGCCTGGTGACTCGTACACCATCTCCGACCCGGCCCTCCTGGCCAACCCGCAGAAGGTCGAGGACGCTCTGGCCAAAGACGGAGACCTGGATGCGCTGGGGCTGAAGCCCAACAACGGCCCCTCGGCGCAACCCGAGCGCGAAACGATGGCGCCGTGGGGGCGCAGCTACACCGTGCCGAGCCAGCGCTTTCCGCGCGGTCGCAAGCCCGCCGATCCCTACCAGTACATATCCGGCATCGACGAGTGTGCCGCCAACGACAGCTCGGACAATGACGGTGGGTGGATCAAGAATCGGTTCTCCTACTGCCAGCGCCACATGATCGTCATACCTGCGGTCCAGTGCGGCCTGTGGCCTCCGGGCTGCTACGTCAGGGGATGGTTCATCTCCCGCAACACGATCATCGGGCAGGGCAAGATCGGCGGGTGGGAAGGCAGCCGCTACGCCCGCAACGCCGATTTCGACCTCAACGTGGACGTCTATGCGGCCACCGGACACTTCAACCAGGCCGGCGCCACCATGGAAGCCACACTCGAATGCGAGGGCACCTGGGAGGGTGGCGGGGGCGAGCCGGAGGATGCCTGCGACAGCGGCGTCTACGAGGGCCGCAAGGACTCGACCCGAGGCTGGCGGAACGACGGCGACGTCAAGTTCGACCTGATCTCGCTGGCTCCCCGGCAGCCCAGCGCCGAGGCCGGTCCCCAGATCGCGAACGCGGACTTCCGGCCGATCTATGAGTTCACCATTCCGGGCTACGATCAGCTCCAGCCCACCGAGGGAGAAGAAGGCAAGCTGCGGTTCGACAGCGCCTGGTACCTCAACCGCGGCGACATGGGCTCAGTCTTCAGCGACATCACTCCGGCCCTGCGCTACGACCGCAGTGACACCAGTGACCCCACCGGTCCCGGAGAGCCGTACCTCGGCGTCGCGGCCGTCGCCGACCACATCGGTGACGCCCGGGCCAACCCCGACAGCACGCTGCCGCCCAAGGACAACAAGAACTTGCCCGGCGCGGAACCTCTCGACCCCCTGCACCGCATCGCCGCTGCCGCCGGAGCATCTCAGCGGGCCCGCTCCGACGCCAACCGCAGCGTGGTCAGGTCGTACTGCAACAGCGGCGACGTGCCCGGCGGACCCGGCCAGGGGCTGGACTGCGACGAATACCCCTTCGCGTCCTCTTACCAAGGCGCGGCTCGCTACCAATTCGAGGGGGGCCAGTACGAGAGGGACTACTCCGTCCGCTACGTCGACCCGACGGAGAACCAAGAGGCCGGCCGTCGACTCGACGCCTGGTACGAGAACGACCGCATCCTCGGCTGGGACGCCTTCGTGATCCACATCGGTGACTGAACCACCACCGTAACCAAGTACATGACACCGCGGGGGCCGGCCGTGCCACGGCCGGCCCCCGCCCGCAGACGTGATCAACCGTGCGTGGAGGACAGGCGCCACAACTGCCCCAGGCAGAACTCGTCCACGCCCGCCAGCTTCTGCTCGTGCCCCGAGGGCGTCTCCACCACAGCGGGGCCGTCTTTGAATGGCGAGTAGAAGGGCCCTGTTTCCGGATTCAACGCCCAATGAAGACGCAGCCGGTACCGGCCCGGCGACGGCAGCACGATCACCGCCCCCTCCCGGCCGCCGGTGAGTTCGTGGACCTCCAGCACGCCGCTGGGAAGCTCCAACTCGACTTCCTCGCTGCCCGACCACTGCGCCTGGTCGGGCGGCGGCGTGGTGCTCCAGCTCTCCAACCGCAGCCGCGCTCGAATGACGGCCGACGGGCACTGCAGGTACACCATCCCCCGCGCCACCTGCACCCAGCTTCCCTCGGGCGCATCGGGGGTGTGCGTCTCCTGCCGACAGGACTCATCCACGATGCCGAAGGTCCGGTAGGAGACGCTGACCTCCACCTCGGCCGAGTCGAGTAACCTCGCCATCCCTGTCCTTCCCCCGGCGTAGTCGACGACCACGCCGTACGCCTCAGCGACACAGACATCACCACGCTACACAGGGACGGCTGTGCTCCGTGGCTTGCCACTGGCGGGGTTCGGTCGCTCTGCCCCGCAGGCGAGGGTGTCGAGCAGGCGGGAGACGGTCGGGTTGGAGGCTACCGGTCCGAACACGGCCGACTCGGCTCACAGCAGGCCCACGTCAGCCAGGCAGTCCCCGCGCCCATCGCAATCGCCAGTGCTACATCCAGCAGGCTTATCCCCGGATCATGCACCGTCCTTGGCTGTCGCCACGGCACCGGCGCCGCCGATATTGCCCGCCCCAGACTGGTCTGCGACAACACCGCGTGCGCGAAGAGGACGTTCGCCGAGCAGCGAAGTACAGCAACCAGCGCGACCGCATCCGACCGGCATCGGCCCCAGTCACCCCGGCTGAGCAGTCGAGCAGACCTCAGCGACCGCCCCGCCTCTAGTTCGCATGGAGAGGGTCAGATCGTGCCACAGGCGTGCCAGATAGAGCGGGGACTCACGGGGAACCGCAGTTGCTAGCGGAAATGAGGTGTCTTGGCACAAGAGCTGGCGGTACCCAGGTCAGCGCCCAACTCGCCCCACCTCGCTGCTAAAGCGGTGGTCCGTTGCTGTACCGAAGTGTTAAATCAGGCCGATCAAGCCCGCATCGTTGGGCGAGCCCGTCACGGCGAAGGAGCCGTGAGCCCAGCATGAGGCACTTAGGGCTGCTGCCGGCCGCTTCTCCGCAGATGGTCGCGGAAGCGGGAGAGGATCGCGGCCAGGGGCTTGCGGAAGACCGTCGCCAGCACTGTCAGCGCGGTGAGGGAGGTTGCCAAGCCGATGAGCCAGTTCTGGGCCGACGTGATGCGGTAGCCCCAGGTGGCGCGGGCAGTCAGGATGATGTCGATGGGTGGGGAGGAACGGGCGAGGAGGACGCCCGAATCTCCCCGGTAGGTCTCGACCATCAACTTGAGGGTGTACCTGCCGGGCTTGCGCGGGGTGAGGTACCAGCGCCACTCCACCTCGTCACCGGGCGCAGCGATCGTGCCGATCGGAGAGCCGAGTACCTCGATGTCCACGTCCTTCCCGGCCTCGAAGAGGTACGCCTTCTGCACCCCGCCCACGCGCAAGGCGCGTTGAGCCACCACTCTGCCCGGCGGCCACGCGGGCGGGGTCTCGCCGCGGATCGCCGTGAGCCACACCGTGAACTCCAGGGTGTCGTCCACGTCCACCTCCTTCGGAGGCTGGTAATAAAGGACCCCATTGAAAAGGGATCTGCGGTCCTCGGCCACTCCTTTCTGGAAGATGACCTGGTCGGCACCGTCGCTCCTGTAATAGCCGGAGGTGGGGGTTCTCAGGACCAGGCGGTCCACCGTGGAAAGCGTAAGCAAGCCGAGCAGCCCGATCGTCCCGGCGGTCACCAGCAGGATCCACCGCCAGGTCCGTTGTGTTCCGCGCACCGGCCGACCATATCGCGACGTTTCATCAGGTATGGGTCAGTCGGTGCCACTGACGCCGGGTGTCAGACAAGGCTAGGAACGGGGCCGGCGTGCGCTCTGTACTGTGTGACAACCCAGACGTACAGAGGTGGACAAGCGCGCACACCTGCGGACCCTCGCAGCAGGTGAGAGGCACACCAACCCGAGGTCGAGCGCCCAGCCCAGTTGCTTCGGGACGAAGGAGTCGCATCCCCGAGCGTGCCCGACCCGTGCCCGATAGGTCGGTAAGCCACGGTCAACAGCGGTTGCCAGGAAGAGCCCAAGGGTTCACCCTCGCACCCGTTGTTGCTGGTCAGCCCGGAGGCAACGTCCAGAAGCGCGGTGATTCCCAAGCTCAGAGTCTTGGCGGTGTCAGTACGGTCGAGGGGTCTTGTGCGCCTCCAACGCAGCGGAGTAGCGCGTCAGCAGCGCATCGAGGTCGGCAAGGAGAAGGCCGGCGGTTTCGCGAGCCCCGGCCACGTCACCCTGGTCCAAGGCTTGCACGACCTCAGCAACGTCACTGCGAAGGATGGAGAGAGAGTCACCCTGGATCAGCACGCCGGGGAACCGCCGCCCGGGCAGTCGCACCACAGCATTGTTCCCGCCGTCCGTGAACAGCTCAGCCTCAACATGCTCCATAGGGCCATCCAACCCGGTTGGCTTTGTACACGAGAACGGGCGTCGTTTGTCGATGAGCGCGGGAGGCACCCCGATGACGGTGAGGCCGATGTTCACGACTTCGGGAGGCACCCGAGCGCCTGGTCCTCGCCGAGCAAGTTGCCCGCGAAAAACAGCAACGCCGCGCCCTGTCCGACTTCCTGGGGGCTGGGGCACAGCGGGCGGAACATCCGCCTGATCCCCGTCGGAGACCAGCCGCGCCGTCACTCTCGACCGGGCGAGAGGTCAGACGTGCGTGGTACACCCCCTGTCCATCCCCGGGGCGACCGCCGAGGCTCGTCAACCGCGTCGGCGCCGGGAGGGCTGGGCTGGCACGGGGCCTCGCGCAGCGGCCCATGCGGACTCGGGGCCCTCCGTGAACCGGTCGGCGTCCCGCCTGGACCGGCTCGGGAACCGTTCCCCCGGATCCTGCGTGACCTCTTGACGTGTTGTCGGCTGGTGATGGGGGGACCCGAATGAAAGCTCGGACGATGGTGAGCGTGGCGGTATCGGCCTGTGTGGCGCTGGTGGCGTGCGCGTGCGGTCCGGAGAAATCGAAGGAGGACACGGACGCGAAGCCTTCGCAGCCGTCCGCGTCTACGCACGCCGAAGAGCCGTCGGCCACGCCGTCCGTGTCCGCTCGGACCGAGAAGCCGTCGGCCGAGCCAACCGGCGACCAGCCCGCACCCAGGACGAAGGAGGGCGCGATCCAGCGGTACGAGCAGTACCTCCACGCCCTGGGCCGTGAGGACATCGACACGGTCTGCGAAGTGGCCGGGCCCGCCGCGAAGAAGGCACAGGACCAGGGGTCCGGCCCGTGCACGTCGACGTACTCCGTCGTGTTCCAGATGATCTCGCCCGCGCAGAAGAAGGCCCTGCAAACCGCGACGGTCGACCCGCAGCGCATCGACGTGCGCACGCCTGACAAGATCGAGATGCCGGTCGAAGCGGTCAGGGCTTCCGCAACCTTCTCCGAGAGCGACCTCGGCAGCTACACCCTGGAGTACCTCAAGAACGATTGGTACATCACCGACTGAACCCGACGCGCCGTACGCGGAGCCGCCCGACGCTCCGCGCGCATGCCACCCGGTGGCCGGTCGACCGGCGCCCGCGAGCCTGGTGGTCGCCGATTGTCGTTCCCCGGACAGCCTCCTACCGAGTGAGCCTTCCGCTGCTGAGCAGCGCGTGGGTCAGACCTGGCCGAGGTCGATCTCCACCGCGAAGGGGGCCGCTACCTTGAGGACGCCTGTGAACATGTCTCCGTCCCGGTAGGTCTTCGTCGCGGGGTCGAGAACGTAGGTGTACACGAGAGGAACGCCTGTCGCGGCCTGCTCGATCCGCCAGTAGAAGCCGATGCCTGCCTTGGCGTACTGGTCGACCTTCACGATCCGGTCGGTGGTCTCCGAGCCTGGCGACACCACCTCCGCGACCAGCAGCACGTGCTCAGGGCGGGTCGGGGTGATATCGATCGTGTCTGCGTGGTACACGACGACGTCCGGGCGGCGATTGGTGAGCGGGACGTCCTGAAGCCGGACGTCGAAGTCCGTGTCGGCGTTCCACTCCGGGCCCGCGGCGGCATCCAGGGCGTTCGCCAGAATCCGGGCCAGCCGGTTGTGCCGCTTGGACGCACTCGGACTCACGACGACCATCCCGTCCACGATCTCGATGCCGGCGCACTGCTCCTCGGACCAGGACTCGTACTCCTCCGCCGTGATCTGCTCATGCATCCACGCCGGGGCCACCATCTCGGCCGTCATGAAGCGCCTCCCGGACACTGTGCTGCGGGCCCGATCCCGCTGGATTCAGCGTACTGTCTGCCACCCGTCCGGCACGCTGCTCTCGCTCACGCCCCTCCCCGTCGGCCAGTATCCGACCAGCGAGCCCACGACAAGTGAGCAACCGGCGCGGTGGACTCGTCACCAGGGGATCGGAACAGGCCAGCGGCACCACTGACCCAGTGGCCCACCCCGGAGAGCGCGGCAGCGGCCGACCCGGCGAGTCCCAGCACAACGGCCGAGAGGACGCCGCCACCTCGCCGACGTCCTCGAAGTCCTGAAGGTCCAGGTGCTCGCGCAGTCGTCGCCCCGGCACGTCCACGCCCTCCAGCGCACCGCGGCGGAACCCATCGCATCGACACCGCCTTCGTAGGGGAAGGTCGGTAACCAGAGGGCCGGGCACGGCGTCCCGCACCGCGTGGCCTACCGGGTGCTGGGGGTGAGCGAGTCATGGTTCTACAAGTGGATCAAGGATTCGGTGACGAAGCGTCAGCAGCGGCGCATCGGCCTTGCCGAGGAGAGTAAGCGGATCTTCGATCAGTCCGGGGGTGCCTACGGATCACCGAAGATCTTCATCGAGCTGATGCGCGCCGGCTGGCGGGTGTCGGGCAACACCGTGGCCAGGCTCATGGCCGGGCTCGGGCTCGCGGCGCGCACGGTGCGCCGCGAGCCCGGCCCGGCCTGACCAGACCCGGCAGCCGGCGCGCCGCCCCGGACTGGCTGCGGCGCGACCTCAGGGCGCCCGCCCCGGACACCGTTTGGGCCGGGGACATGACCGAGTTCGGCACCGATGAAGGCAAGCTGTACCTGGCCACCGTCATCGACCTGTACTCCCGCCGGCTGCTGGGGTTCGCCATGGGCGTCCACCACGATGCAGAACTGGTGGTCGCGGCGCTGAACATGGCCGCCGCCTGCGCCGGCGACGTCTCCGGAGTGATCTTCCACTCGGACCGCGGCAGTGAGTACGTCTCGAAGCGGTTCGGTGACGCGTGCCGCCGGTGGGGCGTGTGGCAATCCATGGGGCGGGTGGGGTCGTGTTCCGACAACGCCGTCTCAGAGGCATTCAACAGTGTGCTGAAGTGGAGTACGTCCACCGGCAGCACTTCCGCACCTGGGCCGAGGCGCGCATCAGGACCGGCACGTGGATCGCGGACTTCTACAGCACTCGTCGGATGCACAGCGTGTGTGGGTTCCTCAGCCCGGTGGAGCTCGAACGGCAGTACTGGGCAGGTCTTGCAAGAAGCAGCGTGGGAACTCTCCACGCTGCGAGGGGATTGACGCCGCGGCCGAGCTGATGTTCGCGGCGCTGGCCACACCGGTGAGCGCTGCACCACCCGGCGACGTAAACCATTGCGGAACCCTGGGCCGCAGGACGCACCGAACGCCGAACAGCGGTTGGATTCGACGGTTCTGGCGTGAACGGATCGGGCTCACGCTCCGTATGCTTATCCGATCGGAGTGCGTATCCGGACGAATTACTCGATCTTCATCAGGTTAGTGCATGCGGGCCGCGAGTGCAGCGGCCACGGGGGATGTGAGGAAAGCATGGCGGTGGCGAGTAACACGGTGCGCAGAGGCACCGTGCTTCCGGTGGACGCGGCGCGCTGGGCGATGTGGACTTTCGTCATCGTCAACGCGGTGACCGTCGAGGCGCTGTTCCTCAGCGCGGGTTCAGGCAAGAACGGGGTGCTCACGGTCGCCAAGTTCTTCGGACTGCACGCAGCCCTGCTGATGCTGTTCCAACTGCTGCTGGTCGCCCGGCTGCCCTGGCTGGACCGCCGCATCGGGATGGACCGGCTCACGGTGTGGCACCGCTGGGTCGGCTTCTTGCTGCTGTGGACCGTCCTCACCCACGCCACGCTGGTGGTGCTCGGCTATGCGAACCTCGACGACGCGTCCATGGGGAAGACGTTCGTCGCACTGAGCGGGGTGCCGGCCTCCCTGCTGGGCATGCTCGCCGCGGCCGTCATCGTCGTGATCGCCGTGATCTCCACCCGGCCCCTGCGGCGGCGACTGCGGTACGAGGTCTGGCACGGTCTGCACCTGCTGCTCTACGTGGCTCTGGGCCTGTCGTTCGTCCACCAGCTGCAGGAGACCACGACGTTCACGTCCTCCGCGTTCGCCACGGCCTACTGGTGGATTCTGTGGCTGTTCGCCTTCGGCGCCCTGCTGACCGGGCGTGTCGCCGTGCCGCTGTGGCGCAACGCCTACCACAGGTTCCGCGTCGCGGCCGTGGTACCGGAGTCGGACAATGTGGTCTCCGTGTACGTCACCGGCCGACACCTCGACAAACTCCCGGCCAGGGCGGGGCAGTTCTGCATCTGGCGGTTCCCCGGGCACAACCACTGGTGGCTGGCCAACCCCTTCTCCCTGTCGGCGGCGCCGGGCGGACAAGGGCTGCGCCTCACGGCGAAGGCGGCGGGCAGCACCAGTGCCGGCCTGCGGAACGTCCCGGTCGGCAACCGCGCCTTCGTCGAGGGACCGTACGGGGCGTTCACCTCGCTGCACCGGACCCGGCCCGGCACCCTGTTGATCGCCGGGGGTGTGGGGATCACGCCCGTGCGGGCCATGCTGGAGGAGGCGGCGCCCGGCGACGTCGTCGTGCTGTACCGGGTGCGCAGCGAGGCCGACGCCGTGCTGCTGAACGAGGTGCGCCACCTGGTCGCGCTACGGGGCGGACGGCTGCACCTGCTCACCGGCAGAACCGGCGAGGGCGGCACCCCGCCGTTCGGCCCGGGCAGCCTGCACCAGCTGGTCCCCGACATCACCGAACGCGACGTGTACGTCTGCGGCCCGCCCGCCATGACCAGGGCCGTGCTCGCCGGCCTACGAGACCTGCGGGTCCCTGCGCGACAGGTGCACGCTGAGAAGTTCGGTCTGGCCTGAACCGGAAAGGGGCCCGACGTAGCAGTACCCGTCGCTCACGCAACGGCCCCGGACGAGGAGTCCGAGCCCGAATGGAGCGCTTCCCTGGGGAGAAAACCCCAGGTCAGCGGCGTAATGCGTTGTGCCCCCGGCAGGATTCGAACCTGCGACACCCGCTTTAGGAGTTTTCCCGGGGCGATGCTGTGACCTGCGGAAACGCTCGGCATCGTGGGTCTGGCCTGCACAGACACTCCTCCGTAGTTCTCGCGTGTTCGCGGGGTTTCCCAGCCTCATGTGTGCCGAATCTGTTCTGGCCGAACTCCTCGGCAGGCGGTCAGTGCCCCGCCAGGCCGCTGGCAAGGGCGCGGATGGGATGCATCGCTGTGTACGAACTGGCTGCTGACGCCACCCGTCATGCTGGGCCCTGCCTCCGAGCGCGAGGGCTGGGCCGTGCAGGGGAGTGCGACTTTGGCAGCGCGGTATTGGGGGGATCCTCCTGGAGGGTTAGGGGGTCGACGGGCCCTGGCGGTTGACCGTCGACTGTTTCCATGCCGGGCAGGAATTGGTGATCCGGGCTGGTATGGGCGCGCTTGGCGCGGTCGGGTACGGGGAGGATGCGGCGGCGGGTGAGTTCGGCGACGTCGATTAAGGGGGCGGCCACGATGCGGTTGAGCAGCTCTGCCTGCTGCGGTTCCAGGGAGGTGAGGTGACTGAGTACGGTAAGGATTTCGACGAGTTCCCGGCTCCAGCCGTGCTCCCAGTGATCGGGGCGCTCGCGGTCGAGTTCGCTGGTGACTTTGCCGGCTGTGTGGTTGCTGCGGTAGGCGAGCCAGCTGTCGAGTACGTTGCGCCCGCCGGTGGTGTAGTTGCGCATGCGTGGCGTGACGCCGGTGAAGACGCCCCTCTCGATGATCAGGTGCTCTTGTTCGCTGTTGTACGTGATGGTCGAAGGGAGCGCATCGGAAGCAACTTCTCGGGCGTACGTGATTTCGGGGTGTGCACGTTTCCACCAGTTCGAGGTCCCCGCCGGGCGGCTGTCTTCGGGGTTGATGCAGCGTGTGCCGAAGGTGGATGCCCACAGAATGTGGCGCCCTAGGTCGATGGCGTCCTGCCATAGGGCTCGGTCGGCGGTGAGGGGAATGCGTACGCCAGGGGAGTTGAGGTCGTCTGCGTAGCGCTCAGTGAAGGCAGGGTGGGCGGTGGCGGCAGCGATGTAGGCAACAAGATCTTCAGCCGGGACTTCCTGGAGGCCGTAGGAGTTGGCGAGGTGGTGTAGCAGTCCTGGCGCGATGTTCGGGGTGTGGTCGGCATTCAGAAGCGGCATGACACGGCCGCCGTTTCCGTTGAAGTAGTGCACGTCGGGGATGAGGGCGGTGAATAGCAGTGCGGGCCCGGTCTGCAGGCGCTGTGCGTGCTGTTCGACGACGAAGACTTGGCCTTCGACTGCGGCCTGCCACAGTTCGGGGCGTGAGAAGTCGATGAGACGACCGTCGGGTGTGAGCCACTGACGGTCCAGGGCTCTGCGGGCAATACGTACCGGAGCAGGGCATGGGCCGCGTTCATCACGGAAGAGCTTTGGTGGATGGGGATGGCCGGGAACGCAGCGGGCTTCCTTGTCCAGAGTGCGGTCGCGGGTCTCTTTGAACAGTGCCTGCTTCGTGGCGGGGTCGCGTTCTTGGATGATGCGGTCCCAGCGTCGGCGCAGCGTGCTCTTGGAAGGGCTGATGACCCAGTTCCGGTTGGTGGTGACCCCGGGTTTGTACCAGGGCATGAGATCGATGAGGGCGGGGAAGCTGTCCCAGCCGCTGCTGGAAGCGGGTGTGAACGGGGCGGACTCGGAGGGGCGGGAGGTGTGCCAGCCGGGCCCACCGATGTGTAGGCGCTGCAGTTGTTGTTCCTTGTGTTGGCGGGTGCCCTGGACAGCCGTGTAGTGGACCGGAGCCAGTTCGTCGCGTCGTTCTCCCTCGCGGCGGACGAAGATGCCGATGGCTAACTCCTGCTGGACGCCTGGGAAGAAGCGACTGTTGAGCGGGGGCCTTTTGGTCTCGGGCGTGAGGTCGATGATCCATCCTTCGGTACAGGTTCGCCGTAGGTAGGAGCGCATGCCCTGAAAGCCGGAGCCGCGAATGAATCCGCCGGTGCTGATGAAGCAGACGACGCCGTGGCGGTGGTCGTCGTGCTGGTCGAAGACTTTGTGGGTGGCCCAGCGCCAGAAGTAGGTGCAGAGGCTCTTCAATTTGTTCTCGAAAACTCCCGCCGCACCGCCTATTCGGAAGTCGTCCAGTGGCGGGGCGCCACGGCCCGATGAACCCTTCTCGATCCATCCGCCCTGGCCTTCTGCCTGTTCGCGGTGGGGAGGGTTTCCGATGACGACGGTGATGCGTTCGTTGCGCTGAATGGTGCTGGCTGCTTCGGCGTCGTCGCGTAAGGGGCCCCACAGAGCGCCGTAGCGGGTGAAGAGTTCGCTCGGCCGCCAAGGGTCGGCGAGGGTGTCGGCCAGATGCAGGTGCATGTCGCGCAGCCGGACTCGGGAGTTGAGGGCGCGCAGCATCTGGCCGACGCGCATCTGAGCGACGGCGAAGGCACCCATCTGCTTCTCGAAACCGATCAGCCGACCAGCGAGTTCTTGTACGGATTCGGCGCGGAAGCCTTCGTTACCGCCCTCGGACTGCTTGCGGGCGACGAGGTCGATGATGCCGGTGAGGAAGGTGCCGGTGCCCATGGCCGGGTCGATGATGGACACACCGGGGTCGGCAAAGCCGTCTGGGCAATCGAGTGTCGTAGCCAGCACCTCGTCGACGAGGCGGATCATCTCGGTCACTAGTGGGGCCGGGGTGTAGTAGGTGCCGGAGTCCTTGCGTAAGTCGGCGTCGTACTCCTGCAGGAAGTGCTCGTAGAGATGGATGTGGAAGCCGGGTTCGCCGGCCAGGGCGCTCCTCCAGTCGATGGCGTCGATGACGCGGACAAGCATGTCGAGGCTGTCGCGGAATTCTCCTTCGACCTGATCGGTGAGGATCTGCAGGGCGCGGCCCATGACTGAGTGCTCCGCCCCCAGACGTCGACCTACTTCGTGCAGGCTCATGCCGACCAATGCGTTGTCGTTGCCGTCGGTGGTGTCGGAGCCAGCGAGCAGGAGAGCGAAGGTGACGGACTGGGCGTAGCGGTCAGCGAAGGCCGCTCGTTTGTCCCGGTCGTCCGTGGTCGGGAAGAGGTCGACTTCAAGGGTGGAAGCTAGGTCGGTGAACGGTCGTTGGTGGCGTGGGTGGCCGGCTTCGGCGTCGAGGCGGTCGTGGACGGCATCACGTAGGAGGGTGCACAGGGGGGCTACCTGGGCGACTACATCTCGCATCGACGTCAGTGGATGCGGCTGCCAGCTGAAGAACGCGGTCAGCATGGTTTCGAAGGCGGTCTCGCCGGCAATTGGCAGCCGCAAGCGAGAGCCGGCGGTGCGTAGATCGCCTTCAAAGTGGATGGTGTCGCCGTGCTGCTGGCCCGAGCGGTACATGATCCACGTCTGACCGTTGGTGTAGATCAAGTTGGGGAGCTTTGCCATGCCCTCCCACTGACGGCGGTCGCGCTGGTTCAGCTCGCCAGGATGGATCACGCTCTTGTCCGGGCTCTTCAGCTCGACATAGCCGACGATGTTGCGCGGTAACTTCCCGATCCGCACTGCCAGGTCGGGGCGAATTCGATGCGCGGCGATTGCGACCTCGGCATGCAGGACGGCTTGCAGCCCCAACACGTCTGCCGCGTCGACGAGAAGTGTCTCCACTGCCCGACGTATCGCGGCTTCCTTCTGCCCGTGCAGTAGCGCCTGCTTACACGTCGCACCGAACTCGCTGACGATCCGTCGAAACCTGTCTCTGCGCTGCATCCCGCCCCCCGAGGCCAGCACACCGCCGCATCCACCCCAACCCACGGTAAACACAACATCACCCACCGTCGAGAGGGCTGCACACGTTCACCGCTCAACGGCAACCCCAGCTTTGCCATCCACTGGGACAACAGGGCCTCTGGCCAGGTGTTTCTTGTGCCCCCGGCAGGATTCGAACCTGCGACACCCGCTTTAGGAGCCTGATCATAAGCTCACTCGTCTTGCCTGATCTGGCTTGATGTTTCGCTGTTTTCGCAGGTCATCCGCCTGATGGGGGAAGGCGGGGGAGTGATCTTTCGCGATCCTTCGCGGGCCTTCTTTGTCTTGCTGTTCCCATCAGGTTCCCAGTCTGAGGGCATGGCGACGGTCTTCGAGAGTTGGCAGAGGTATCTACGCAGGTTCGTCGCCCAGCCCGGTTCCATTGAGCACCGCAGATGCTTTGAAGTACGGGCGACACCGCCTTCGGGCGATCGGGACGGGGCCTGGATGCCTCTCTTGACGTCGAGCTGGAGCCGGTCCCCGCCGAGCGGTGCACTCATCGCCCCGATCACGCTGACCCGTGCCCGTCCGTTGCGGGACCGTAGCCGGCGCAGATGGAAGAGCCCGTCGCTACGCAGTAGCGGGAGTGTCGTGGTGCGGCCGTTGCCGGAGCGGGTGCCGGGCCTGGATTCCTCAGCCGCGGCTGTGCGCTCTGCGCCGGACGGCGACCGACTGCCCGCCTGGTCGGCAAGGCAGAGGCGAATTCCTGCTCTTATGTGCCGGCCATGAGCTGGAGCAGGTCGCGCAGGTCGCGTCGCTGGTTCTCGTCGAGGGCCGCGAGCGGTTCGCGGGCGAAGCGGAGGCGGTCGAGCAGATCCTCGGCCATCTCTTTGCCGGTGTCCGTGATTGCCAGGAGTTTGACACGCCGGTCGCCGGGGTCGGGCTGGCGCTCGAGCAAGCCACGGGTCTGGAGCTTGTCCACGATGCCGGTGAGGTTGGAGGGCTCGGCGCCGAGGCGCTCGGCGATGCGCCGCATGGGCAGCGCGGCGCCTTCCAGGGCGATGAGCACCTTGACCTGCTGCGGGGTGAGGCCGTGGTGGGCAGCCGCGGACTCGTATTCGCGGGTGTACCGGTCGGTGATCGTTGCGAAGAGAGCGGTCACCTCGGAGGTCAGCGGGTCAGGGGTGAGCGTCATGCGCCTCACCCTAGATGAAGTTATAACCGTCTACAACGATTGACAATAATGGTTATGGAGCATAAGTTTGTCTCATCACTACCGAACCAGGAGACATCACATGAAGCAGCGCACCCTTGGCACCGGCGGCCCCTCCGTGTCCGCGGTAGGCCTGGGCCTGATGGGCATGTCCGAGTTCTACGGAGCCACCGACGACAGCCAGTCCGTTGCCACCATCCACCACGCACTCGACATCGGCGTGAACCTCCTCGACACCGCCGACGTTTACGGAGCTGGCCACAACGAAGGCCTCCTGGGCCGCGCTCTGGCAGGACGGCGCCGCGAGGAAGCCGTCGTGGCCACCAAGTTCGGATCCCGGGCCAGCGCCGACAGGACCACCTTCACCGTCGACTCCACCCCCGAATACGCGCGGCAGGCCGTCGACGCCTCACTGCAGCGACTGGGCCTCGACCACATCGACCTGTACTACCTGCACCGCCGCAACCCCGCCGTACCGATCGAGGACACCGTCGGCGCCCTGGCCGAGCTCGCCGCAGCGGGCAAGATCCGCCACATCGGACTGTCCGAGGTGAACGCCGACACCCTGCGCCGCGCCCACGCCGTGCACCCGATCACCGCCCTCCAGAGCGAGTACTCGCTGTGGGAGCGCGGACTCGAGGACGAGATCCTGCCCACCGCCCGCGAACTGGGCATCACCGTGGTCCCCTACTCGCCCGTAGGCCGCGGATTCCTCTCCGGCAAGATCACCGACACCGCCTCCCTGGCCCCCGACGACTACCGCCGCTTCGACCCCCGCTTCCAGGGCGAGAACCTGCAGAACAACCTGAAGCTGGCCGAGCGGGTCCGCACCCTGGCCGCCGAAGCCGACCACACCCCTACCCAGCTCGCCCTGGCCTGGCTGCTCCACCAGGGCGAGGACATCGTCCCCATCCCCGGCACCAAGCGCATCACATACCTGGAGGA
The DNA here is from genome assembly GCF_044389785.1 of Streptomyces sp. NPDC019443. Lineage (NCBI taxonomy): Bacteria > Bacillati > Actinomycetota > Actinomycetes > Kitasatosporales > Streptomycetaceae > Streptomyces > Streptomyces sp. NPDC019443. The sequence goes on along the minus strand of NZ_JBIRYJ010000004.1, from coordinate 308,259 downwards.
GAACGCCGCCGCCGCCGACATCCGCCTCGACGCCGACCAGCTCGCCGCCCTGGAGGCAGCCATGCCGCCCGGCGCCGCCGTCGGCCCGCGCTACCCCGAAGCCTTCATGGACCGCGTCAACAACTGACACCGCCCGTGGCCCAGCACCGCCCCTGGGCCAGGGCCAGGACAACCTTGAGCACCCGATGTCGAGCGCCTGGTCTTCCGGCTCGCCGCGTCGCATCATCAGCCAGGCGCCCGCCGTGCGCGGCCGAATCCGCCGACGGGCGGTGGCAGCCGTGGCGGGCCGCTCCCGGCCAAAGTGCCTGCGGGCACCGTGAGAATGATCAGTCCCGCTGGGCTTCGCGGGACTTCGGCTGACCGGCCATGCGGGATTGGCGGCGGCTGATGCGCCTGGTCATGAGGGTGATCGCGGCCCAGGCGTTCGCTGGACTCGATGCCTTTGCAGGCGATGCGGACGCTGATGCGTTTTGCCGCGTCGGGGATGTCGTACGCCTTGTCGGCGTGGCGCGCGGCAGAGCCCGCCAGGCGCAGCTGCTTTCCAGGACGCAGACGATGGCCGCGAACACCGCCTCATCAGGTGGGTTCTGCGTCCCACAGCCCTGCGGACGCACCCGCGACGGCGGTAACAGTGGGCGGACGACATCCCACAGAACGTCCGGGGCGATCCACCCCCAGTCGTTACTCCCCATGCCCGATCAACGCCCAACTCGCCACATAGGACACAGTCTTAGTTCGTCTTGGCGGCCGTGCTCGCGGCGCGCCGGGACCGGGGTTGCCGATCTCTTCTTCGGCTCGGCTTCCTGCGCGGTGGACTGCGCCCGCTTGGACACACGGCTCGGGCTTCGCCGGGGCCGCTGCCTTCGCCGTGGCCTTCTCCGGCTCAAGGTGGGCCGCCGCTTGTGTGGTGTCGCAATGGATCGTTGGCACGTTCTCCCCCGGGAGGTCCGCAGACGACTTCCGTCGTGGATCCCTCACCAACGCGCTGTTGAGCCCAGTCAAGCATGGGCTTACGGCGTGATCACGCAACGAGCGTGGGCCGCTACGTCTGGGGTCCCCGCCCACTGCGAGATCTCCAAGGCCCAATGCCGGGAGTTCGGCGTCTCCTGAGGCTCGTCTGGCACAGAGGCCGGGGGCCGGCTGTCAGATCGTTAACGAATGTCCGAAATGTGAAAAACGCGCCGTTCAATGTTCCCAGGGCGTTCCCATTTCGCACCTGAAGGCCTTCCAAAAAGGTTCCCTGGAAGGCCTTCAGTGCGCTGACCTGCAATTTTGTGGTGCCCCCGGCAGGATTCGAACCTGCGACACCCGCTTTAGGAGAGCGGTGCTCTATCCCCTGAGCTACGAAGGCGGGGAGACCCGGTTGATCCAGATCCGGCGACTAGCCTAGCGGATGCGGGCTCCAGCCTGGCAAGCATTCCATTTTCGCAGGTCAGGCCGTGGTCGGCGGTCGGGGATCCGGGTGGTTTCCGGTCGCGTTCCGCGCGGCTTAGCGTGGAAGCATGCGCGGGGACGTGGTGACCCTGTTCCTCTGCGGTGACGTCATGCTCGGCCGTGGCGTCGATCAGATCCTCCCGCACCCCGGCGACCCCGCACTGTGGGAGCGGTACACCGCGGACGCCCGGTCCTATGTGGAGTTGGCGGAGGCGGTGAACGGGCCGATCCCGCGTCCGGTCGGTCATTCCTGGCCCTGGGGGGATGCGCTGGAGATCCTCGACGAGGCCGCGCCCGATGCCCGGGTGGTGAATCTGGAGACCGGCGTCACGCGCAGCAACGACTTCGCCGAGGGCAAAGAGGTGCACTACCGGATGCATCCGGCCAACCTCCCCTGCCTGGTCGCGGGTCGGCCCGATGCTTGTGTGCTGGCCAACAACCACGTGCTGGACTTCGGTTTCCGGGGGCTGGAGGAGACGCTCGACTCCCTGGCCGGCGCCGGCCTGCGGGCGGTGGGCGCCGGGCGGGATGTGGAGGAGGCGCGGCGGCCCGCCGTGGTCGACGTCCACGGTGGCGCGCGGGTCCTCGTCTTTTCCTTCGGGATGGCGTCCAGTGGCATTCCGCGCAGCTGGGCCGCCGGCGAGGGCAGGGCCGGGGTCGACTTCGTGGCGGAGCCGTCGGACGCCGCGGCGGCCTCGGTCGTCCGTCGCGTACGGCAGGTGAAACGACCGGGTGATGTGTCGGTCGCCTCCGTCCACTGGGGATCCAACTGGGGATACGGCATCCCCCGAAGCCAGGTCCGTTTCGCGCATGCGCTGATCGACGGCGGAGTCGATGTCGTGCACGGGCACTCGTCGCACCATCCCCGCCCGCTGGAGCTGTACCGCGGCAAGCTCATCCTCTACGGCTGCGGCGACTTCATCGACGACTACGAAGGCATCATCGGCTATGAGCAGTACCGGGACGACCTGCGGCTGCTGTATTTCGTCTCGGTGGAGCCGGACACCGGCAAGGCGGCCGACGTGCGGATGGCAGCCGTGCAGAGCCGGCAGATGCGGCTGAGACAGGCGTCGGGCGAAGACCGCGAGTGGCTGCGGGCGACTCTCGACCGGGTCAGCCGCGGCTTCGGTGTGCGCATCGGCCTGGAGCCCGGCGGGATGCTCTTGGCCGGTTCCCTGCATGGGTCGTACACGGATGTTGACGAGGGTGGGGCACGGGCATAGCGTCGCTCCGTACTGAGCAGGTGCTTAGAGAGGGTCGACCGTGCCGCACCCCGATCCGTCCACCCGCCCCGAGGCCGCACTGATTGCGCCCGGGGCGCCCTTCGAGGTCGTACGAGGCGAGGACGGCGGGCTGCTCTACGCCGACGGGCCGCGCACCCTGCGGGAGTTCGTCGAGGCCACCTGGGCGTTCGGGGACCAGCCGTTCCTCGTCGCCGCCACCGGGACGTACAGCTACCGCGAGTTCTTCGCCGCCGCCTCCGCGCTCGCCCGGCGGTTCGTCGAGGTGTACGGGCTGCGTCCGGGCGACCGTGCCGTTGTCGCGATGCGGAATCACCCCGAGTGGCAGATCGCCTTCTGGGCCACCCAGTTGGCGGGACTGGTGGCGGTGCCGCTCAATGCCTGGTGGACCGAGGACGAGTTCGCGTACGCCCTCGACGACTGTTCGCCGCGGGTGCTGCTCGTCGACGGGGAGCGACTGCCGCGGGTCGACGCCTGGCGCAGGCGGGCCGGCGTCCAGGTCGTCGTCTTTCACGGGGAAGGCGCGCCGGGCGCGGGGGTGGAGCGGTACGAAGACTTCGAGGCCCCCGATCCGCTCGCCGCTCCGCCCGGGGTCGAGGTGCGGGCCGAGGACGACGCCACCATCATCTATACGTCCGGGACCACCGGGCGGCCCAAGGGCGCCGTCGCCACTCAGCTCGCCCAGGCCGGGGCCGCGCACAATCCGCGGTTCTACGCCGCCGCCTCCGCCCTCGCGAGCGGGGTGCTGCCGGGGCAGGGGCCCGCGCCGGTGGTGCTGATGACGTTCCCCTTCTTCCATGTGGCCGCGTTCACCACGCTGTACGCGGCGATGGCGGCCGGCGGGGCGCTCGTACTGATGCGGAAGTGGGACGCCGAAGAGGCCCTCGCGCTGATCGAGCGGCACCGCGTCACGCACTACTCCGGGGTCCCGACCACCGCGCTCCAGCTTCTTGTCGCCGCCGAGGGGGCCGGGGCAGAGCTTGAGACGCTCACGCATCTCAACACAGGTGGGGCGGCGGCCCCACCCAATCTCATGGCCCGGCTGACGGCCCGCTACGGGCAGCGGATCGAGCCGCGCACCGGCTACGGACTGACCGAGACCAGCGGCGGCGTGCTCGCCAACTTCGGCCCCGGGTACCGGGAGAACCCGGGGAGCGTGGGGCGGCCGACCCCCGCCACCGAGGTGCGGATCGCCGGGCAGGACGGTCATGAACTGCCCGAAGGAGAGGTCGGTGAGTTGTGGCTGCGCGGGCAGGCGCTGGTGCGCGGGTACTGGAACAACCCGGACGCGACCGCCGCCGCGTTCCACGACGGCTGGTTCAGGACCGGCGACCTCGCGACCGTGCGCGACGGGCAGGTCAGCATCGTCGACCGGCTCAAGGACATGGTCATCCGCGGCGGTGAGAACGTGTACTGCGTCGAGGTGGAAGCCGTCCTGCACGATCACCCGGACGTTGCCGACGCCGCCGTGCTGGGCGTCCCGCACCCGGTGCTGGGGGAGGAGGTGGCGGCCGTGGTGCAGCTGCGAGCCGCGGCCACGGTCACCGTCGACGAGCTGAGGGCGCACGTCGGCAAGACCCTCGCCGCCTTCAAGGTGCCCGCTCATGTCCTCGTACGGGACGAGCCCGTGCCCCGCAATCCGACCGGGAAGATCCTCAAGCGCGAACTCCGTGGCCCCGTAGAGGAACAGGTGTCGCAGGAGCGGCTCTTCAGGAACGCGTGACGCGCACCCGGTAGGTGCCGTCCGGCTCCTCCCGGATCACCGCGATACGGATGCCGTTCTGCCGGTCGACGAACGACTGCCCCGGCCGGTACGGCGCGTCCGACAGCTCCGCGTGCACATTGGGACGCCGGGTGCAGCCCCCGCTGTTCCGGGTGCTGTCCGAGACCGACACCGGACCCTGCCCGGTGTCCACGTCTGACTGCACGCGGTAGATCAGCACGCCCGGCGCGCACACGGCCTCGTCGTTGCCCGCCCGGGTGCGCACCTCCACCGCGTACCCCGCGTTCCTGGTGAGCGGCACGATCGCCATCTTCGCGCCGCCCGCGACCGCCAGCGGCGTCAGCGCGTAATCCGTGGTGCCGGGCGCGGACGCGCAGCCGATCTGGCCGGCGTCCAGCCAGCCCAGCTTCCATTTGTGCCAGCCCAGCAGATCGTTGTTGGCCCCCCAGTCCTCGGACATGATGTCCCAGTGGCCGACCGCGCCCGCGCCCTCGGAGGTGTAGAGGTCGGGCAGGCCGAAGACATGGCCGTTCTCGTGGGGCAGTACGCGATAGCCATTCTCGGCGTACGACCCCGAACCGTCGTCCTGGCGGCTGTAGACGAAGGACGTGTTGGCGAGCGGCACGCCGTCCGCGAGCGGGGCCTCGTCATTGCCGGAGAAGGTAACGGAGAGCACGGTGTCCAGCGCCGACGGCCCGGCATTGGGCGTGACCAGTATGTTGACCAGGTCGTACGCCTTGAAGTCCACCTTTGGGTCGGCCACCTCCACGATGTCCTGGGCGAGCCGGCGGTAGCCCGGTTCATAGGGGGAGCCGCGCTCTATCCCGTATGCGGCGAACGGCATCGGCATCCGCAGCCAGTCGGTGAGCGGGGTGTGCGTGCGATAGGTGAGGCGTCCGTACGAACTGGTCCGGAACCAGTCGGCGGTCTGCGGGAAGAACTCCGCGAGCCGGTCCACCGCCCGCCCCGTACCCTGCGCGTCCGGGAAGTCGATCATCAGGTTGAGCGCGCGGACCACGCCGATGGAGCGGGAGTAGCCGGGCGGGGTCGGCACGCCCTCCGACATCTGGATCCCCAGCGTGGAGGCGATTTTGCAGGGCCCGAGGGCGGACTTGTCGGCGCCTGCCACCGGCCCGGCCGACGCCCGGGTGGGGTCGGGGAGATGGGCGCTCGCCGTCGTGAGTGCGGCAAGGGTGAGAGCCGCGAGGGCGGCGAGTGCGCCGAGGCGGCGGGAGCTGCCGGTGGTGCGTATCCGGTGGCGCGTTGGCTGCATGCAATCGCCTTCGGGTCCGCGGCAGCAGGCCGGGCCCTGGCTGCACTCATTGCGATCAGCCTGTGACGGGTGGTGGCGGGGTGCCCGCCGGGTGGGCCGATCGTGGTATTCCGCGCGAGATGCTTGTGACGCAGGTCACATCTCGCAAGGGAAATAACCGGGGATCGATTCCCCGTTTGAACTCGTGTCCGCGCGAAACGGGGAAGAGGTCCCCGATTACGTAGCGAGTACATGCGATGTACGTAGCGATACGAGGCAGACACGAGAGGAAGTGGAGCCGTGAGCCCCGCCGCCGACACCGAAACGCGCCGCTCCCCCCGGCCGCGGGCGGACGCCCTGCGGAACAGGGAGCGGATCGTGACGGCCGCGCGCGAGATGTTCGTCGAGTTCGGGCCCGAGGTCCCGCTCGATGACATCGCCCGCCGGGCGGGTGTCGGCAATGCCACGCTCTACCGGCACTTCCCCGACCGCGAGACCCTCATCCACGAGGTCGTCCTCTTCGTCCTGGCCCGCACGACACAGCGGGCGCACGAGGCGGCGGCCGAGGAGGCGGATCCGTTCGAGGCGCTGCGGCGCTTCACCCACGCGGCCGCCGAGGAGCGGATCGGGGCGCTGTGCCCACTGCTCACCGGGACCTTCGACAAGCATTTTCCCGATCTGACCAATGAGCGGGTACGCCTCGAAGCGGCGGTCGACGGCCTCTTCCAGCGCGCACATGAAGCGGGCCGACTCCGCTCCGACGTCGCCGTCGGAGATCTGCTCGTCGCCCTCTCCCAGCTCACCCGGCCGCTGCCGGGCACCGCGTGCCTGAACATCGACCGGTTCACCCATCGCCATCTGCAGCTATTCCTGGACGGACTCGAAGCGCCCGCGCGCTCCGAACTGCCGGGCACAGCCGCGACTTTGGAGGGCCTGCGCGGCGGCACCCCGTGAAGCTGTGAAGCAGCCTGGCCGCGCCGATGAGTTGAACCGGCGCCGCAGGTCTCCTCTGCAACACCTTTGACCACGTCTACAACACGTCTCAGTACGTCCGTTTTGACCTCTCCGCACCCTTAGGTGGCTACTTCCATGCCAAAAACAGCCGACATTTCCGTTCCGGACCCCAGCCGCTGGAGAGCGCTGGTGTTCATAGCTGTGGCCCAGTTGATGGTGGTGCTCGACGCGACGATCGTGAATATCGCGTTGCCCACGGCGCAGCAGGACCTGGGTATTTCCGATGCCAACCGGCAGTGGGTCATCACCGCCTATGCCCTCGCCTTCGGCGGACTGCTGCTATTCGGTGGCCGCATCGCCGATCTGTGGGGCCGTAAGCGCACTTTCGTCGTCGGACTGCTCGGCTTCGCCGCGGCGTCCGCGCTCGGCGGTGCGGCCACCGGTGAGGCGATGATGCTGGGGGCCCGTGCTCTGCAGGGCGCTTTCGGCGCGCTGCTGGCGCCCGCTGCGCTCTCGCTGCTCGCCGTGATGTTCACCGACGCCAAGGAGCGCGCCAAGGCCTTCGGTATCTACGGTGCCATCGCCGGTGGCGGTGGCGCCGTCGGCCTGATCCTCGGCGGCTTCCTCACCGAGTACCTGAACTGGCGCTGGACCTTCTTCGTCAACATCCCCTTCGCGATCGTCGCCGCCGTCGGCGCGTACCTGGTGATCCGTGAGCCGCAGGGCGCGCGCAACCGCTCCTCGCTCGACATCCCCGGCGTCGTCCTGTCCACCCTGGGCCTGGTGGCGCTGGTGTACGGCTTCACCCGCGCCGAGTCCGCCGGCTGGTCCGACAGCCTGACCGTGGGCATGTTCCTCGCCTCCGCGGTGCTGCTCGCCGGATTCGTCGTCACCGAGGCGAAGGTCAAGTCCCCGCTGCTGCCGCTGCGCGTTTTGACCGAGCGCAACCGCGGCGGTGTCTACCTCTCGCTGGGCCTGGCCATCATCGCGATGTTCGGGCTGTTCCTCTTCCTGACGTTCTATCTCCAGGTTGTGAAGGGGTACTCCCCGGTCATGACGGGCTTCGCGTTCCTGCCGATGATCGCGGGCATGATCGCGGGCTCGACCCAGATCGGTGCCCGGCTGATGACCCGCGTTCCGCCGCGGCTGCTGATGGGCCCCGGTTTCCTGGTCGCGGCGGTCGGCATGCTGATGCTGACCCAGCTGGAGATCGGCACGTCGTATGCCGGTCTGATTCTGCCGGCACAGGTGCTGCTGGGCCTTGGCATGGGTACGGCGTTCATGCCGGCGATGTCGCTGTCCACGCATGGTGTGAACCCGGCTGACGCCGGTGTCGCCTCCGCGATGGTCAACACCTCGCAGCAGGTCGGCGGCGCTATCGGTACGGCGCTGCTGAACACGATCGCGGCCTCGGCCACGACCGCGTACATCACCTCGCACGCAGCGGGAGCGACCGACCCGAAGCTGCTGGAACTGCAGGGCATGGTGCACGGCTTCTCGTCCGCGATCTGGTGGGCGGTCGGGATCCTGGTGGCCTCCGCGGCGATCGCGTTCGCGTTGATCAACACCGGGCGCCCGGGGGCCGGTTCGGTCACCGGGGCGTCGGGTGAGGACGAGGGCGTCGAGGACGAGATCAAGGTTCCCGTCGTCGCACACTGACAGTCGCACACTCACGGTCGTGGACTGACGGTCGTGCACTCACGGTCGTGGACTGACGGTCGTGCACTGACAGTCGCGCACTGACGGTCGTGGCACTGACACGAGCTCGGCGGACGCTGAGAGGTCAAGCAGACAGGGCCCTGCCCGGGGTTAACCCGGGCAGGGCCCTTCTCTTGCGGTGCGGGGTCAGCGCAGCCAGGGCAGGTCCGCACCGGAGTCCTGCGGCTGCAGTCCAGCGGCCATGATCTGCATGATCTCGCCGAGCTGTCCGACCTGCTCGGGCGTGAGCCGGTCGAAGATCGCCTGTCGCACGGCCTCGACATGGCCGGGCGCGGACCGTTCGAGGACCTTGAAGCCGTCGTCCGTCAGCACGGCGTTCTGCCCGCGCTTGTCGGAGGGGCAGTCCTCGCGGCGTACCCAGCCGTTCTTCTCGAGACGGGCTATCGCGTGCGAGAGCCGGGACCGGGTGATCTTCGCGTCGATGGCCAGCTCGGTCATCCGCTTGCGGCGGCGCGGGGCCTGGGAGAGCTGAACGAGCAGTCCGTAGTAGATGTGCGGCATGCCGGCGTCGCGCTGGAGCTGGCGGTCGAGGTGGTCTTCGAAGAGGGTGGTGGCATGGAGATAAGCGCGCCAGACGCGCTGTTCGTCCTCGGTGAGCCAGCGCGGTTCGCGGCCGCCCCCGCCAGTGGATGCCGTGTTCATGTATCCCACTCTACGACCCATTCTTGAAAGTTGAACTATGTAGGGTTAGAGTCGATGTAGCTTGAAAGTTCAAGTAGATCGGGCCGAGTAGGTCGGACCAAGTAGGCCGGACCAAGTAGGCCGGACCGGATGTGGATCGGGAGCCGCTGTCATGAATGCCACCCCTGCCGCGGAGCGCATGCCCGCCCTCTATCTCTCGCACGGCGCACCGCCGCTCGCCGACGACCCCGTCTGGCCGGGCGAGCTCGCCGCCTGGTCCTCGTCGCTGCCGCGCCCGAAGGCGATCCTCATGGTCTCGGCCCACTGGGAGGACGCCCCGCTCGCGCTCGGCGCGACCGAGACCGTGCCGCTGGTGTATGACTTCTGGGGCTTCCCCGAGCACTACTACCAGGTCCGTTACGACGCGCCCGGCGCACCCGAACTCGCCGATTCCGTACGGAAGTTGCTGCGCACCGCCGGAACGTCGGTACAGGATGTCCCGGACCGCGGGCTCGACCACGGCGCCTACGTCCCGCTGGTGGAGATGTTCGCGGGCGCCGACATCCCCGTACTCCAGATCTCCATGCCCACGCTCGACCCGCAGAAGCTGATGGGCATCGGGCGCAGGCTCGCGCCGCTGCGCGACGAGGGCGTGCTGATAGTCGGCAGCGGCTTCTTCACCCACAATCTGGCCGCGCTGCGGCACGAGGGGACTCCCGGCTGGTCGGCGGAGTTCGACGACTGGGGGCGGCGGGCGCTCGCGGCGGCGGACGTGGACGCGCTCCTGGACTTCGAGAACAAGGCCCCGGCCGGCCGGCTGGCCCACCCGCGGACCGAGCACTTCGCGCCGCTTTTCGTCACCCTGGGAGCGTCTCAGGGCGAGCTCAAGAGCGGGAAGAGCGTGATCGACGGCTTCTGGATGGGCCTGGCGAAGCGGTCCTTGCAGTTCGGCTAGCCGCTGCTGCCCAGGTCTTTGCCCAGGTCGTTGCCCAGGACTTTGCCCAGGACTTTCTCGTACCAGGCCACGTCCCAGTATCGGCCGAACTTCCGGCCCACTTCGCGGTACGTACCGACGTGCTGGAAGCCGAAACGCGCGTGCAGCCGGGCCGAGGCCTCGTTCGGCTGCGCGATCCCGGCGTACGCGCGATGCACATCTTCGCCGTCGAGTGCCTCGAAGAGCGCCTTGTAGAGGAGTGTGCCGATGCCGCGGCCCGCGGCATCGGGAGCGCAGTAGACGCTGACCTCGACCGAGGTGGAGTACGCGGGCTTGGGGCGGAAGGGGCTGCTCGTCGCGTACCCAAGAATTAGGGCAGAACGGACATCCCGAGCAACCAAAAGACGGTGGGGGCCGTCTTCAGGGTGGGAGTGCAGCCATGGGCGGCGCTGCTCGGGTGTGAAGACAGCGGTGTCGAACGTGACGGCGGTCTCGCGTACGTAGTGGTTGTAAAGCTCCGTGAGGGCATCGAGATCGGCCTCCGTGCCCGCCCTGACCTGCACCTCTGCGTGATCCTTCGGCACTCTTCCTCCCGATGGCCGGACAGGGTACTGCAAGATCACGAAAATCGATGTGTCGCGTGGGAATTCTGTCCGGATTCCAGTCGTTGTTTCCAACGGATGCAGGGCACCCGGAAGGGTGTCGCGACCTACTCAGCAAGGGAGCTCGCATGGCAACCCGTGCCGTCGCCCGTCGTCAGTCCGAGTCCACTGGGACCGGCCGGGCAAGCAGTGCCGTGGGCGGGGAGATCGCCGACCGCGACCTGGTCGGCATGTACCTCGACGAGATCGCACGTACGCCGCTGCTCGACGCCGCGAAGGAAGTCGAGTTGTCCAAGACCATCGAGGCGGGTGTGTATGCCCAGCAGATCCTCGACGAAGAGGTGCAGAGCGATGCCGTCGCCGCCACGCGCGAGGAGCTCGAGGCGCTGGTCACCGAGGGCGAGCGCGCGAAGGACGTCTTCATCCGCTCGAACCTCCGGCTTGTGGTGGCAGTGGCCCGGCGCTACCCACGCAGCGGCCTGCCCCTGCTCGACCTGATCCAGGAGGGCAATGCCGGTCTGGTGCGCGCGGTCGAGAAGTTCGACTATGCCAAGGGCTTCAAGTTCTCGACGTACGCCACGTGGTGGATCCGCCAGGCGATCACCCGCTCCATAGCCGACCAGTCCCGCACGATCCGTCTCCCTGTCCATCTGGTGGAGGAGCTCGGCCGGATCCGCCGCGTCCAGCGCGAGTTCAACCGGGAGAACGGGCGGGAACCGGAGGCCGCGGAGGTCGCGAAGGAGCTGGACTCCACGCCTGAGCGCGTCATCGACGTCCTCGACTGGGCGCGCGACCCGGTCAGCCTGAACATGGCGGTGGACGACGCGGGCGAGACGCAGTTCGGCGACCTGCTGGAGGACACCTCGGCGGTCTCGCCGGAGCAGTCGGTGCTCACGCTGCTGCGCAGCGAGGAGCTGGAAGACCTGATCGGCAAGCTCGACCACCGCACGGCATCGATCATCCGCATGCGGTACGGCATCGAGGACGGCCGGGAGCGCACCCTGACGGAGGTCGGCAAGCAGCACGGCCTGACGCGGGAGCGGATACGGCAGATCGAGAAGCACGCGCTGCTGGAGCTGAAGCGGATGGCGCGCGACACGGGCTTCGACGCGGCGGCGTAATCGCCCGCGGCGGGCAAAGCCCCCATAGACGGACCCCGGCACCATCCCCCCCGGTGCTGGGGTCCTTTCCTGTCCTGGGCCCGCGGCTCCTGCTCCTGTGGCCGGGGGGCTCCTGTGGTCGGGGGTCTCCTGTGCCCGCGGCGTCTCCTGTGGTCGGGGGTTTCCTGTGCCCGCGGCGTCACCGGACAGGAGTTGCCCGGGTCAGGCGCGCGCCCAGGTCCGTCAGGTACTCCACCAGCGGCCGCGGTCCGTGCACCGTGAACTCGCAGTCCACCAGCGCCAGTCGGAGCGCCACCCACTCCAGCGAGTCCGCCGACCTCGCCCGCAGCCGGCATGTCCCCTCCCCCGTCGCCTCCGGCGCGCCCAGCGTCTCCGGGAGCCGCGCGGCCACGAACGCCGCCGGGGCATCGAAGGTCACGTCGATGGCGTGCTCGGGCTGCCGGGACATGGAGTGCCCCAGCAACTCCGCGGCACTGCCCGTCGGCAGCTCCCGCGGCACAAAGCGTGCCCCCGTGGCGAGGGGTTCGGAGACCCGGTCGACCCGGAACGTACGCCAGTCCTCCCGGCCGATGTCGTACGCGACGAGATACCACCGGCGGCCGGTCGAGACGAGGCGGTACGGCTCGACCTGTCGCTTCGTCTCGCTGCCGTTGCCCGCTCGGTAGCCGAAGCGGAGCCGTTCGCGACCGGTGGCCGCGCCCGCGATGACCGTCAGAGTCTGCGGGTCGATCGTCGCGCCGTCGCCCCGGGTCAGCGGGATCGTCGCCGCCTGGAGCGTGGTCACCCGGTGCCGCAGCCGGGACGGCAGTACCTGCTCCAGCTTGGCCAGGGCGCGTACGGAGGCCTCCTCGATGCCCTCGATGGCATGGCCGGCCCCCGCGCGCAGGCCGACCGCGATCGCGACCGCCTCCTCGTCGTCGAGGAGGAGCGGCGGCATCGCGGCGCCCGCGACCAGCCGGTACCCGCCGACCGCACCCTTCGTCGCCTCGACCGGATAGCCGAGGTCGCGCAGCCGGTCGATGTCGCGCCGGATGGTGCGCGGGCTCACCTCGAGGCGCTCGGCGAGCTCACTGCCCGGCCACTCGCGCGGTGTCTGGAGGAGGGAGAGCAGATTCAGGAGTCGGGCCGGAGTATCCGTCATGTTCTTCAGGATGCCGCTTATATAGGTCGTGATCTGGCCTATATGGCCTCTACTTTCCTTCCTATGAGTTCACAGCCCGCCGTACCGGATACGGCTTCAGACCGTCGTCGCTGGATCGCGCTTGCCATCGTCATGACCGCTGCCTTCATGGATCTGGTCGACGTCACCATCGTCAATATCGCGATCCCGAGCATCGAGCGGGACCTCGGGGCGTCCTTCGGCGCGATCCAGTGGATCACCGCCGGGTACGCGCTGGCCTTCGCCGCCGGTCTGATCACCGGCGGCCGGCTCGGTGACATCTACGGCCGCAAGCGGCTGTTCCTGATCGGCATCACCGGCTTCACGCTCGCCTCCGCGCTCTGTGGTTTCGCCGCGAACGAGGAGATGCTGGTCGCCTCCCGCCTGCTGCAGGGCGCGACCGCCGCGATGATGGTGCCGCAGGTGCTGGCGATCATCCATGTCACCTTCCCGGCGCACGAACGCGGCAAGGTCTTCGGCATGTTCGGCGCGATCATCGGGCTCGGCGCGGTGTCCGGGCCCCTGCTCGGCGCGCTGCTGACCCAGTGGAACCTCTTCGGCCTCGAGTGGCGGCCGATCTTCCTGATCAACCTGCCGGTGGGCATAGCCGGGCTGGTCCTGGGCCGGAAGTACATCACCGAGTCCCGCGCCCCGAAGGCGCTCAAGCTCGACCTCGTCGGCGTCGCGCTGGTCACGCTCGGTCTGCTGATGCTGATCTACCCGCTGACGCGCGGCCGTGAGCTGGGCTGGCCGCTGTGGGGTCACCTGTGCATGGCAGGCAGCCTGATCGTCTTCGCCGCGTTCGTCATGTACGAGAAGTACAAGACGCGCAAGGACTCCTCGCCGCTCGTCGAGCTGTCGCTGTTCAAGGTGAAGAGCTTTGCGGCGGGTATCGCCGTGCAGCTCACCTTCGGGATCGCGTGCGGGATCTTCTTCCTGGTCTGGACGCTGTACATGCAGATCGGTCTTGGCTGGTCGCCGCTGCGGGCGGGGCTGACCGGCGTCCCCTTCTCGATCGCCGTGTCCACGGCGGCCGGGATGTCCGTACAGAAGCTGGTGCCGCGCTTCGGCCGCAAGGTGCTGCAGGCGGGCGCGGTGACGATGGCCGCGGGTCTGCTGATCTACATCTGGGAGGCCGGGCGGTACGGGTCGGGGATCCAGTCCTGGCAGATGGCGCTCCCGCTGGTGGTCATGGGCATCGGGATGGGCCTGATCGTGGCGCCGCTGACAGACGCGGTGCTGTCGGACGTGCCCCGCGAGCACTCGGGCTCGGCGTCCGGACTGATCAACACCACCATGCAGATGGGCAATGCGCTGGGGCTCGGACTGGTCTCGGTGGTCTTCTTCGGCTCGATCGACGACCGGATCGCGCCGAGCGCGGTCGGGAACGCGTTCGGGGAGGCGTTCCAGAACTCGCTGTGGTGGGTGGTGGCGGTGCTGGGCGCGATCTTCGTGGTGATGTTCGCGCTGCCGACGCGGCCGAAGCAGCATGTGGAGGGGGCGGCGGAGGCCGAGGGCCCGGCCGACCGGGAGCCGGTGCTCGCCAACTGAGCTCGTGCGGCTGACAGGCCCGGCCCGGGGACGCTTCCCCGGGCCGGGCCTTTCTGTGTGCCCGCCTCGATGTGCCCGTCCCGATGTGACTGTTTCAATGCGTCCCGCCACATGCCCGGATCTGTTTACTTTGCCGAAATCCAGGCGTAGTCTGCAAACGAAACCACAGATTCGGGCTTAGAACGGATGTAAACCCACATGTACGCACCGGAGCGCCAGCAGGAGATCCTGCGACTCGCCCGCGATGGCGGCCGCGTCGATGTGCTCTCCCTCGCCGAGGAGTTCCAGGTCACCGCCGAGACCATCCGGCGGGACCTCAAGGCCCTGGACCGGGCCGGGCTCGTCCGCCGGGTGCACGGTGGGGCCATACCGGCCGGGCGGCTCGACTTCGAGCCCGACCTCGCCGAGCGCGAGTCCACCGCCGCGGACGAGAAGGACCGCATCGCGCACGCCGCGCTCGCCGAACTGCCGGCGGACGGCAGCGTGATCCTCGACGCCGGGTCCACCGTGGGCCGCCTCGCCGCGGCCTTCCCGCTGGAGTGCTCGCTCACCGTCGTCACCCACGCCCTGCCCGTCGCGGCGCGCCTCGCCGACCACCCCGGCATCGACCTCCACCTGGTGGGCGGACGGGTCCGGCACCGGACACGGGCCGCGGTCGACGCGTGGGCGCTGAGGGCGTACGGAGAGATCAACGCGGACGTCGTCTTCCTCGGCGCCAACGGCTTCTCCGTAGCCGGCGGGCTCACCACGCCCGACCTTGCCGAGGGCGCCGTCAAGCGGGCGACCGTCTCGGCCGCGCGGCGCGTGGTGCTGCTGGCGGACTCGGCCAAGCACGGCCACTCGCACTTCGCCCGCTTCGGCGACCTCGCCGACGTCGACCTGCTCATCACCGACAGCGGGCTCAGCCCCGAGGACGCCGCGGCGATCGAGGCCGCGGGAACGGAAGTCGTACGCGCATGATCCTGACCGTCACCCCGAACCCCTCGCTGGACCGTACGTACGAGGTCCCGGCGCTGGACCGCGGCGAAGTCCTGCGGGCCACGGCCGAGCGGATGGACCCCGGCGGCAAGGGCGTCAACGTCTCGCGGGCCGTCGCGGCCGCCGGGCACCGCACGGTCGCGGTCATGCCGCTCGGCGGGGCGCCCGGCGCGCTCGTCGTGGAGCTGCTGACGGGGCAGGGCATCGAGGTCGCGCCGGTTGCGGTGGCGGGTGCGACGCGTTCCAACATCGCGCTGGCGGAGCCGGACGGGACGCTGACGAAGATCAATGCGCCAGGCCCCGAACTGAGCGCCGCGGAAGCCGAGTCGCTTCTGTCCGCGGTCTCTTCGGTCTCCGCGGCCTTTGCGGCCTCCGAGCACTCCGAGCACTCCGCGTCCGTGGCCTGGATCGCGTGCTGCGGCAGCCTGCCGCGTGGCCTCGCGCCCGAGTGGTACGCCGAGCTGGTCGCCCGGGCCCACGCGGCGGGGGCACGGGTCGCCCTCGACACCTCCGGCCCGTCCCTGCTGGCCGCCCTGCGCTCGCGCCCCGACATCGTCAAGCCCAACGCCGACGAACTCGCCCAGGCGGTGGGCCGCCCGCTCGCCACGGTCGGCGACGCCGTCAAGGCGGCGGAGGAGGTGCGCGGGCTCGGCGCGGGCGCGGTGCTGGCGAGCCTGGGCGCGGACGGCCAGCTGCTGGTCTCCTCCGCAGGCATCTTCTACGGGCACGCCCCCGTGACTGCCGTCCGCAGCAACGTCGGCGCGGGCGACGCGTCGCTGGCCGGCTTCCTGGCGGCGGGAGGCGAGGGCCCGGACGCGCTGTCCGCGGCGGTCGCCCACGGCGCGGCCGCGGTCCAGCTGCCCGGCAGCGTGATGCCGAAGCCGACCGACCTCGACCCGTCCGCGGTCACCGTGACCGCGGAGATCCCCCTGGACCGAGCACTCACCGAGCAAGGGAGCCCGCGATGAGCGAAATGATCACCGCGGACCTGGTCGACCTCGACCTGGCCGCGACGACGAAGGAGGCCGCGGCCCGTTCGCTGGCCGAGCGGATGATGGCCCATGGCCGGGTCACCGACCTGGACGGTTTCCTGGCGGACGTTGCGGCCCGCGAGGCCCAGATGCCGACGGGCCTGGACGGCGGGATCGGCATCCCGCACTGCCGGAGCGCGCATGTCACCGAGCCGACACTGGCATTCGGCCGCAGCGCTTCGGGCATCGACTTCGGCGCTCCGGACGGCCCGGCGGACCTGATCTTCCTGATAGCGGCCCCCGCGGGCGCGGACGACGCCCACTTGACGATCCTGTCGAGCCTGGCGCGCCGCCTGATGGACGAGAACTTCACGGGGACGCTGCGGGGAGCGACGGCCGCGGATGCGGCTGCCGCGCTGATCCGGGGCGACGCTCCGGAGACCGCGGCGGGTGCTGGAGCCGCGCCGGGCGCGGGGGCTGCCGCGGTCGCGCCGCTTTCGCCGGAGCGCGGCGAGGGTGGACCGGCCGCGGGTTCGCGGGGAGTGGCCGACGGGGCGGCGGAGACTGATACGGCTTCGGGCTCGGTGCCGGTGCCAAGCGGAGGTTCCGCCTCTGGCGAGGGCTCGACGGGCATGGCCGCCTCGGCTTTGCCAGGTGGGACGCGCGCAGCTGACGGGGCGGCGGAGACCGACACGGCGTCGGGCGCGGTGTCGAGTGGCGGCTCGCTCTCGGGCGCGACTGGCGCGGCGCCTTCGCCTGACGGGGGCGCGGGCGCACCGGCCGCGGGCTCGCGGGATGCCGCCGCCGCGGCGGTGCCGGGCGCCGACAGTGACGCGTCCGGCGGGGAAGCTGCCGCCGACAGCGACGGGCAGGTGCCCGGCGTCGGAGTGGAGCCGGTGGCCGCCGAGCGCGGCGAAGCCGGCGACGGCGCGGCCGGAGGTCCGGGGCGGAGCCCCGGTTTCGGGAAGGGGCGGGGTGGGGGAGACACCACCACCCCCTTCCGCATCGTCGCCGTCACCTCCTGCCCCACCGGCATCGCCCACACCTACATGGCCGCCGAATCCCTCGAAAAGGCCGGCGAAGCCAACGGCGTCCAAGTCGCCGTCGAGACGCAGGGGTCCGCCGGGTTCACCCGGCTCGACCCCAAGGTCATCGCCGACGCCGACGGCGTGATCTTCGCGCACGACGTACCCGTACGGGACAAGGAGCGCTTCGCCGGGAAGCCCACCGTCGACGTCGGCGTCAAGGCCGGGATCAGCAGGCCCGCCGAGCTCATCGCCGAGGTCCGTGGCAAGGCCGCGCGCGGTGAGGCCAGCGGTCCCGCCAAGGCCACACCCGTCGAGGCGGCCGGCGAGCCCGGCGAGGGCTACGGCACCAAGCTGCGCAAGTGGCTGATGTCCGGCGTCAGTTACATGGTCCCGTTCGTCGCCGCCGGCGGCCTCCTCATCGCCCTCGGCTTCGCCATCGGCGGCTACGAGATCTCCGACGCCAAGTCCGTCGCCGAGCACTTCGCCTGGGCCGACCACACCAGCTGGGCCGCCCTCCTCTTCCAGGTCGGCGGACTCGCCTTCAGCTTCCTCGTCCCCGTACTCGCGGGCTACATCGCCTACGGAATGGCCGACCGCCCCGGTCTCGTCCCCGGCTTCGTCGGCGGCGCCATCGCGCTCACCATCAACGCCGGTTTCCTCGGCGGCCTGATCGCCGGTCTGCTCGCGGGCGCAACCGTCATGGCGATCCAACGCCTCAAAGTGCCCAAACCACTTCGCGGCATCATGCCGGTCGTCGTGATCCCGCTCATCTCGTCCGCGGTCGTCGGGTTCCTGATGTTCCTGGTGATCGGCAAGCCCATCGCCGAGCTCCAGCAGGCGCTCACCGACTGGCTGTCCAGCCTCTCCGGCGCCAACGCCGTCATCCTCGGCGCAATCCTCGGCCTGATGATGTGCTTCGACCTCGGCGGCCCGCTCAACAAGGTCGCGTACACCTTCGCGGTCGGCGGGCTCGCCAACCCCAACGAAGGATCCCTCAAGGTCATGGCCGCGGTGATGGCCGCCGGCATGGTGCCGCCGCTGGCGATGGCTCTGGCCACCGTCGTACGCGGCAGGCTCTTCACCAAGACCGAGCGCGAGAACGGCAAGGCCGCCTGGGTGCTCGGTGCGTCCTTCATCACCGAGGGCGCGATCCCGTTCGCCGCGGCCGACCCGCTCCGGGTGATCCCGGCCGCGATGGCGGGCGGCGCGGTTACCGGCGGCCTGTCGATGGCCTTCGAGTGCACCCTGCGCGCCCCGCACGGCGGCATCTTCGTGGTGCCACTGATCGGCAACCCGTTCCTCTACCTGGTCGCGATAGTCGCGGGCACACTCGTCAGCGCGGGCGTGGTCATCCTCCTCAAGCGCGCGCGCAAGCGGCAGCCTGAGCAGGTACCGGCCGCGGCCGAGGAGGAGACCCAGGTGCTCGCGGCGGCCTGAGCGGGCCCGACCGATGGTCACGGTCACCAGGCACGGTCACCAGGAAGGAGAGGCCCGTGAGGAGAAGCCCGTGAGGAGAAGCCCGTGAGGAGAAGCCCGTGAGGCAGACGGCGACACACCCCGAGCTCCAACGGCTGGAGCCCCTCGTGGGCGAGTGGCTGATGGACGCGTCCATCGAAGGCCGGCTCGTGGCGCGCGCAAGGACGACCTTCGCGTGGCTGGAGGGCGGAGCCTTCCTCCTCCAGCACGCGGACCTGGAGCCCGACGCGTCCACCGCCGCTGAATGGCTGGACAACGCGCCCTTCCCGGTCGAGTCGGTCACCGGACTGGACGACGCGGCCGGGACGTTCACCATGCTCTACGCCGACGGACGCGGCGTTTCCCGGGTCTACGAGACCGACGTACAGGACGGGATCTGGACCATTCGGCGGGCCGCACCCGCGTTCCACCAGCGGTTCACCGGCACGATCGGCGCTGGCGGCAGGACCATCACCGGCCGCTGGGAAGGGTCGGGCGACGGCGAGACGTGGTCGTACGACTTCGATGTGACCTACCGGAAGGTCACCTAGCCGAACGCACCCGCGGGCCCAAGCACCCGCGGGCCCAAGCACCCGTCGGCTGACGCCCGCCGACTGACGCCCGTCGGCTAACGCACCCGCGCCCGGAGCTCCATCGCCTCCCGCGCGGTGTGCTCCGCGCCGTACACCTCGCACATATGGCGGCCGTCCGGCGTCGCTGTGTGCTCCACCTCCCACAGGCTCGTCTCCGTCCCGTCCAGCAGCAGGAACGCGTGCTCGTAGAGGGTGAAGCCCGCGTCCCTGCCCTCCACCCGGTACTGGCGGCCGAAGACCTGCGTGATGTGGTGGGCGAACGCGGCCCGCAGCAGGCGCGCGGTCTCTTCGCCCGGCCGGTCGGCGTTCTCCGCGCGGCGCAGCACGCGGCGGGCGTGGTCCGCGGAGTTGTCCGGGGCATACACCCGGGGGAGCGGGGCCGGCGGCGTCGCCATCAGGCTGGCGAGAAGCTCCAGATCGGCGTCCAGGTCGGCGCCGGGATCGGCGCCCGGATCCAAGCTGGGGCCCGCGTCCGGTCCGGCGAAGCCCGGGAAACCCGCGGGCAGCCGTGAGGCGGCGAGGCGGGCCTCCGACTCCTCGGTGTACAGCTCGTGCTGCTCAGCGCCGCCGCGCCCGGTGTTGTGCACCAGCTCCCACAGGACGAGCGAGCTGCCGTCGCTGAGCAGATAGGCATGGCGGTACGTCGCGCGGTGCAGCGCCGCGCTGTGGTGCGAGGAGTGCAGCGAACTGGCGTGCGCCAGCGCCGACTCCAGTCGTTCGACCGTGGCGTCGGGCAGGTCGAAGGAGTTGAGTGCCCGACCCAGGAGTCGCTCGAGCTGCGTCTCGGTTGTCTCGTACGGATCGTTCAAGATGGGTCTCCAGGCCGTCGCCGCAAGTCACTTGGTGATTGCTAAACGTAGCCCCTGGGTCTGACAACGTGTCCGGGGTTCGGGAAAACGAAGGGGGTGCGAGGGAAGTTCCCGCGCGTCCGCTCGCGTTCCCGCGCATCCGCCGGGGGTTCCGTGCGCCGGAGCCAACTGACTTGCCCCGTAAGTCAGTTGATGCCGTACAGGTCCCGGTACGCAGGAAACACCCCGCCCGGTCCCTCGACCCCCTCGGCCGTGAGTACCGCCCGTACGATCGCCCGCGTCACCACGTTCGCGCCCGCCGCGAGCACCTCGTTGAGCGCGAGCGGGTTGGCGGCGTCGAGGGGGACGGCGCCCGTGGCCAGGGTGAAGACGGTGTCCCCGTCGTTGAGGAGATGGACGGGGCGTACGGCGCGCGCGATGCCGTCGTGCGCCGTGCCCGCGAGCTTCTGCGCCTGGGCGCGGGTGAGGTCGGCGTCGGTGGCGACGACGGCGAGGGTGGTGTTGAGCGGGGGCGGCCCGCTCTTCTCGCGCGCCTCGGTGAGGCGGAGCTGGGCAGCGGCGTGGACGTCGGGGGAGGGGTAGGTGACGCGGCCCGCGAAGTACTGCCCGTACAGCGCGCCCGTCCGCGGATCGACGGCCGAGCCCGCGGCGTTGGCCACGACGAGCGCGGCGACGGTGATCCCGGAGTCCAGGACCGTGCTCGCGGTGCCGATCCCGCCCTTGAACTGCCCGACGGCCGCGCCCGTGCCCGCGCCGACGTTGCCCTCCTCGACCGGCGCGCCCTCCTCCGTACGGGCTGCCGCCTCCACCGCGGCGCGGCCTGTCGCCGCGTCCGGTCTGGCCCGCCAGTCGCCGCCGCGCCCCAGGTCGAAGACGCAGGCGGCCGGGACGACCGGCACCACGTGCGAGGGGTCGGGGCCGACGCGGACGCCGCGGCCCTGCTCTTCCAGCCAGGCCATCACGCCGGCGGCGGAGTCGAGGCCGTACGCGCTGCCGCCGGTCAGTACGACCGCCTCGACGCGCTGGACCAGATTGCGGGGGTCGAGGGCATCCGTCTCCCGGGTGCCGGGGCCGCCGCCGCGTACGTCGACGGCGGCGATCGCTCCGCCCGCGGGGGCGAGCACGACGGTGGTGCCGCTGAGGGCACGCTCGCCGGGCACGCGCGCATGGCCGACCCGCAGGCCGGCCACGTCCGTGAGCCCACCTTCCGCCGGTCCGCCGGCCTGCCCGTCTGCCGGAGCATCATTCCTGTCCATAACGCCCATGCGTATCACGCCAGTTGCGGCAGGCCGTGTCCGTCACGCGGTGACCGTCTGGCGGGTGGCGAGTGTCACACCCACCGCGACCGTCGCCGCGGTGACGAGCCCCGTGGTGAGGACGGCCCAGTCCCCCGCGAATGTGCAGGCGAGGACTGCCAGGGTCGCGACGGGGAGGGTGAGCTGCTGTGGGAGGGTGCGTTTGAAGTGACGTGCGTGCAGTAGCCAGACCGTGAACAGGAAGAGAGCGACCGGGACGGTGACGGCGGCATTCGCCGCGACCGCGGAGATGTGCGCCTTGCCCACCACGTGTTCGATCGAGACCTCGATGCCCGCGCCGATCGCTGCCGCGGACCCGAAGATCAGGACGTGTCCGTAGCCCCATGGAATGGCCTGCCGGTTGGAGACCAGCCGCTCGTGCGCCGGTACGGCGAAGTAGATCCACCACGCGGAGAAGATGATCAGCAGACCGCCGCCCGCGATGGGCAGCAGCTCGCCGAGGGCCTCGTTGTCGTCGAGCGCGGACTGTACGGCGATGGTGCTCGCGAACATCGTCTCGCCCAGCACGATGATCGTGAACAGTCCGTAGCGCTCGACGATGTGGTGCGGGTGCCACGGGGTCTGCTGGTTCCGCTCGGCGACCAGCGGGATCAGCAGCTCCGCGGCGGCCACAACGATGAACAGCCACCGTTTGGCCCCGTCGGGCACGAACAGCAGCCCCACCCAGGCCATCTGGCAGACCACGAGGCTCACGGTGTACTCGAGCGCGGTCCTCCGGGCCGGTCCCGCCTCCGAGGCCGCCGCCCGCAGCCACTGGGTCGTCAGCGCGACTCGCATGATCAGATAGCCGATGACGGCGACGGTCCAGTCGTTGTCGTTGAAGGCGCGGGGCACCCCGGCCGCGTAGACCAGTACGCCGGAGATCTGGACCAGGGTCGCGATCCGGTACGGCACGTCGTCGACGTCGTACGCCGAGGCGAACCAGGTGAAGTTCATCCAGGCCCACCACACGCCGAAGAAGACATAGCCGTAGCCGATGATGCCGGTGCCCGGGTGGCCCCCGGCGAGCGCGTGGACGAGCTGCGTGCCGGCCTGCGCCACCGCGACGACGAAACAGAGGTCGAAGAAGAGCTCCAGCGGTGTCGCGGCGCGGTGCGCCTCGTCGCGGCTACGGGGGGTCATACGGCGCAGCGGCGCCGAGGCGTCTGAGCCTGTGGGGTCCGGGCTGGGTGCGGACGTCATGCGCACAAGCACAACAGACCGGGGCGGGACCGGGCGGCGAGACGCGCGCTGCCGTCCGCCGACGCGCACCGCGCACTCCGCGCGGGCCGGGCGGCCGTTCCCGGCCGCCCTCGGCCACCCGCAGCTGCCGCCGCGCCCCGACTAGCGCTCGGGCCGCCCGACCATTACCCGCCCCCTCGCCGTACCCTGGACGTATGAGCACCGCCCCCGCCCCCGGACCGCGTGATGCGAAGCAGCCACGACAGCAGTCCCCGAAGCCGAAGCTGATCTTCGACGATCCGCTGGACCAGCAATCCCCGGACGATACGGACCGTGGGTGGGGCGAGCGGCCTCTTGCAGCCGGCGACAGCGCCGCCGATTTGGCGCGCTTCCTCGACGAGAAGCCGCCCCACCACATCTGAGCCTTCGCCGGCTTCTCTACTGGTCGTGGCCCGAGCCGCGCTGCGCCACGACCGCGTCGCGGATCTCCTTCAGGACCTCGAGCTCGGTCAGCTCGACCACTTCCTTCGCGCCTTCCTTGGCGGCCTCCCGCTCGGCCCTCCTGGCCAGGTACTTGGACATGGGCAGCACCATCAGAAAGTAGACGACGGCAGCGGTGATCAGGAAGGTGAGGGTGGCGCTGAGCACCGAGCCCCACAGGATCTGGATGCCGTCCACCTCGCCGTTCACCGTCTTGCAGGTGCCCTTCAGACAGGAGCTGTAGGAGTCCAGCTCCTTCGTCCCGAACGCGCCGACCACCGGGTTGATCACGCCCTTCACCACGGAGTTCACGATCTGGGTGAACGCCGCGCCGATGACCACGGCGACGGCCAGGTCGATCACATTGCCGCGCATCAGGAAGGCCTTGAAGCCCTCCAGGACGCTGACCTTCTTCTCGCTCACCACTGAGCCTCTCTTCGCATGTGCAGGACACGGAGCCAAACGCTCCGAAACCTACGTCAGCGTGTGACCGCGCTGTCCAGCCCGCACAGGCGATGAGGCGAATTGACGGTACGTCAGCACGAGCACGAGCAGTCAGCACACGGTCACCGCCAGCCGGGATGTCGCCCCGGCGCCCGCCAGCGCGGCTGCCGTCGCCCGCGGAACGGACAGCACAACCAGCGCACCGCCGTCCGGAGAAGAGCCCTCAGCTGACGGCTCGCGCCTACCCGGGACCTCGGCCACCCGGGCTCCCGACGCCACCACTCGCGCCTCGGACCCTTGCCCCGCAGGGGAGTTGGCGGCGGCGATCACATCCACCCGGTCTCCCGGGCGCAGCAGCCGGACCGTCGCTGCATCCGCGATACGCACCGGAGCCGACACCATCTCGGCGGCGGGCCGACGCTCGCGCTGCGGTGCCGCGGCGAGCGCCTCCGTCCCCGAACCGTCCGCGCCGCGGGCGCCCGAAGCGGCAAGCGCCGCCGCCGTCATGGCGAGACCGGCCGCCAGCGCCCGCCGTCGCCGGCGCATCGCCCGCCGCAGCCGATGCGCCCCGCCGCGCACCCGCAGCGGAGCGAACGGGGGCACACCTAGAGGCTCGGGCGCGGGGGAGGGAGGGAGAAGCGACATGACACTCACCGCCTGTCGTGAGGAGTGGAGTTGGACCGACCACTTGGACCGACCACTTGGACCGATCACCCGGGCCGACCGCTCCTCACGATCCACCCTCCGTCCGCCTCCCGCAGACGCCTGTGGACGACCCCCGCCCTGTGGACAACTCCCTCACCCAGGCGAGCGATTACGGCAGCTGAAACCCCGGATCGACGCCGCCCAGCGCCCGCGTGCACAGACAGTCCCTGTCCCCGTCGGCCGGCAGCCCCGCCACCGCAGCGAACAGCACCGTCCGCAGCCGGTCCACATTGGCGGCGAAGACCTCCATCACCTCCTCGTGGGAGACGCCTTCGCCCGACACCGCACCCGCGTCCAGGTCCGTCACCAGCGCCATCGACGTGTAGCAGAGTGCCAGTTCACGGGCGAGCACCGCCTCCGGGTGCCCGGTCATGCCGACCACCGACCAGCCCATCGCCGCGTACCACCGCGACTCCGCCCGGGTCGAGAAGCGTGGCCCCTCGACCACCACCATCGTCCCGCCGTCCACCGGATCCCAGTCCCGCCCGCGCGCCGCCTCCAGCGCCGCCTTGCGCCCGTCGGGGCAGTACGGATCGGCCGGCGACACATGCACGACGTTCGGAATGGTCCCGTCCGGCAGCGGCAGCCCGTCGTAGAAGGTCTGCGCACGCGACTGCGTACGGTCCACGAACTGATCCGGTACGAGCAGCGTCCCCGGCCCGTAATCCGGCCGCAGTCCGCCCACCGCGCACGGGCCCAGCACCTGCCGCACGCCCACTGACCGCAGCGCCCACAGATTGGCGCGGTAGTTGATGCGGTGCGGCGGCAGATGGTGGCCGCGTCCGTGCCGGGGCAGGAAGGCGACCCGCCGCCCGGCGATCTCGCCGAGGAACAGCGAGTCGCTGGGACTGCCGTAAGGGGTGTCCACCTGGATCTCGGTGACATCCTCCAGGAAGGAGTAGAAGCCCGAGCCGCCGATCACACCGATCTCTGCGTTCGCGTTACTCGCGTTACTCGCGTTACTCGCGTTACTCGCGTTACTCGCGTTACTCGCGTTACTCGCGTTACTCGCGTTGGTCGCCATGGCTGTCACAGTATCCGGGCGCGAAAACGCCAAAGGACCCCGCCGTACACAACGGCGGGGTCCCCGGAAGCAGACCTCAGGCGGCGGAGCTGCCGCTGGAGCTCGTGGACGAACTCGAAGTGCTCGACGAGCCCGAAGAGCCCGACGACGAGGAAGAGGACGACGTCGAAGCCGCAGGCTTCGAGTCCGACGACTTGGAGTCGGAAGCCTTCGCGCCCGACGTCGACGCCGGCGAGCTGCTCGACGACGACCCACGGCTGTCGTTCCGGTAGAAGCCGGACCCCTTGAATACGATGCCGACCGCCGAGAACACCTTCTTCAGGCGTCCGTCGCAGCTCGGGCACACGGTCAGGGCGTCATCGGTGAACTTCTGCACCGCCTCGAGGCCCTCGCCGCATTCGGTGCACTGGTACTGGTAGGTCGGCACTGGTCTTCCTCCTGGCACTCTCACTCAATGAGTGCTAACGACGGTCCATAGTGACGTATTCCGCTGGATCAGTCCACCGCCACCGGCACTCGGTGACCCATCCCACGTGCCGCGATCCACCCGGAAGCCCTCGCCGAGAGCCGCGAGCGCAGCGCTACCAGGGTGACCAGGGCCAGCACGGTGCCCACCAGGGGGACCAGGAATCCGGCGCTGGCGCCGTGGTCGTCGGCCAGCCGTCCGGCCACCGTCACGGCCGCCGCCTGGCCGAGTGCCACCGCGCCCGTCAGCCAGGTGAAGGCCTCGGTACGGGCCGAAGCCGGCACCAGGGACTCGACCAGCGTGTAGCCGCTGATCAGGGCGGGCGCGATACACAGGCCGACCAGCAGTCCGAGCCCCGCAAGCAGCGCCACGGAGTGCACCGCCCACAGCGCGGAGGCCGCAAGTGTCAGCCCGGCGTAGCCGAGCACCATGCGCCTCCGCGGCCCGCTCTTCCAGGCGATCGCGCCGCACGCGATGCCCGCCAGCATGTTGCCGGCCGCGAAAATTCCGTACAGCAGACCGTTGACCCCGGGGTTGCCGATCTCCTCGGAGAAGGCGGTCAGTGCGACCTGCATTCCGCCGAAGACCGATCCGATGCCGAGGAAGGCCACGGCCAGCACCCGTACGCCCGGAATGGACAGGGCGGAGGCGTGCGGCTCGGCGGCTGTCGCCGCGGGCCGGACCGCCGGCTGCGTACGGCTCTGAGCCGCGAAGAAGAGACCGCCGGCCAGCGTCAGTGCCGCCTCGGCGATCAGTCCGGCCGCCGGGTGGACGCCCGTGCACAGCGCGGTCGCGAGCACCGGTCCGACGACGAAGGTGAACTCGTCCGTCACGGACTCGAAGGCCGCCGCCGTCGACATCAGTGGCGAGCCTCCCCCAGAGCCTTCGGCCCGGGAGGTGCCCCCACCGAGCATGGCGGCCCAGCGGGCCCGCACCATGGGGCCGATCTGCGGTACGGACGCACCCGTCGGCACGGCCGCCGCGAACAGCGCCCACAGGGGCGCGCCCGCCAGCGCGAGCGCCGTCAGGGTGGATACGGAAGCGGTGTGCACCAGCACGCCCGGCAGCAGGACGGCCCGCTGCCCGAATCGGTCGGCGAGCTTGCCGCTCTGCGGTGCGAACAGTGCCATGGAGACACCGGTGAAGGCGGCGACCGCGCCGGCGCTGCCGTAGGAACCGGTGGTGTACTGGATCAGCAGGACGATGCCGATGGTCAGCATCGCGAAGGGCTGGCGTGCCAGAAAGCCGGGGAGCAGGAATGTCCAGGCGCCGGGGGTGCGCAGGAGCTGCCCATACCCAGGACGGGTCTCGACCGTGGATGCCACGGTCCGTGCCTTTCTGCCGCCTGGTAGCGCTCCCCTGGTACGCGTCGTACTCGTGATACGAGACGCACGCTCGTGATACGAGACGCACGGGAGCCGCCGAGAGCTGTCCTCTTGCGCGGATCTGCGGTAGATACCGGGGCCCACTGCGAGGGCGCCGCGGCCGCCATACGGTCGCGCCAGCTCTGCGTCAGGCAGAGTTGGTCGATCAGTGTGGCTTCATGGTACAGGTGGATCTCACGGTTGCGCCTGGGAAATGGGTCACATACCTAGGGGCCTGCCTGCGATTAGTCGGATCTTCTTCCGCCGTTTCCGCCCGTCCCCAGCCAGTCGGCCAGCTTTCCGCCCTGTGCGACCGCCCGCAGCCGCCGTTCCGCCGCGTCCCGCACCGGATCCGTCGCCACCACCAGCAGCTCGTCGCCCCGCCGCAGCACGGTCGACGGCAGCGGTACGAAGCTCTTCCCGTCCCGTACGATCAGGGTCACCGCGGAACCCGCGGGCAGCCGCAGCTCTGCGACCTCCACGCCGTGCATCTTCGACTCCTCCGGGATCGCCACCGACAGCAGATGCCCGCGCAGCCGCTCCAGTGGCGCCGACTCGATGCCCAGATCCGCCGCGTCGGTCGACCTGCCCAAGTGCAGTGATTTCGCCAGCCAGGGCAGCGTCGGTCCTTGCACCAGGGTGTAGACGACGACGAGGACGAAGACGATGTTGAAGACCCGGTCGCTGCCCTCGATGTCGAAGACCATCGGGATGGTCGCGAAAATGATGGGCACGGCGCCGCGCAGCCCGGCCCACGACATCAGGACCTGCTCCTGCCACGGGATACGGAAGGGCTGCAGGCTGACGAGAACCGACAGCGGACGCGCCACCACGGTCAGCACCATCCCCACGATCACCGCGGGCCAGAAGTCGCCCATCAGCTCGCTCGGCGTCACCAGCAGACCGAGCAGGACGAACATGCCGATCTGGGCGATCCAGCCGAGGCCCTCGGCGAATCCGCGGTTCGCCGGCGCGTGCGGGAGCCTGGAGTTCCCCAGCACCATCGAGGCGAGATAGACCGCGAGGAAGCCACTGCCGTGCGCCATGGCGCCGGCGGCGTACGCCACCACCGCGATCGCCATCACCGCGATCGGATACAGACCGGACGCGGGCAGCGCCACATGGCGCAGGCCGAAAGCGCCCAGCCAGCCCGTCGCCAGGCCGATGCCCGCGCCGATCGCCAGCTCCAGGGCGATCTTCCCGATCAGTACGTACCAGTCGTCGACCGGCCCCGCCGTCGAGAAGGCGATCACCAGGATCACCACGGGGGCGTCGTTGAAGCCCGACTCGGCCTCCAGCACACCGGTCACCCGGGACGGCAGCGGCACCTTGCGCAGTACGGAGAAGACCGCGGCGGCGTCCGTCGATGACACCACCGCGCCGATGATGAGCGCCTGCCGCCACTCCAGCCCGACCAGATAGTGAGCCCCCGCCGCCGTGACGCCCACGCTCACCGCGACGCCGACGGTCGACAGCGCGACCGCCGCGGGCAACGCGGGT
Organism: Streptomyces sp. NPDC019443; assembly: GCF_044389785.1. NCBI lineage: Bacteria > Bacillati > Actinomycetota > Actinomycetes > Kitasatosporales > Streptomycetaceae > Streptomyces > Streptomyces sp. NPDC019443. The sequence continues at coordinate 279,654 of NZ_JBIRYJ010000004.1, read as the reverse complement.
TTGATCTCCTTCCACTTCGTGCTCAGGCCACCCTCGGCCAGGATCACCACAAGCGCGGCATAGCCGATCACTTGCGTCAGCCTGGCGTCGTCGAACCTGACGTCGAAGATGCCGTCCTGCCCGATGGCGATCCCGATCCCGAGATACAGCAGCAGGCTGGGGAGCCCACTGCGGGACGAGATGCGCACCGCCGCGACGGCGATGAGCAGAACGAGGGAGCAGATGAGCAGGAGTTCATTGAGCTGGTGGACAGTCAGTGGCCGATCCTTCCCTTCGCGCCTACATGCCGGATCGATCCTCCGGCAGGCGACACTTCGTTACCTTACCTAATCTTTAACGTTTTCTTGATGTAGTCGATCATCTGTACGGGTTGAGGGGCCGGGTTGCTGCCTTACGGATACCGCGTCCGAACGGGCGGAGTGCTGCGCCTACAGTTGCTCCAGCACTCCAGGACCACCCTGCCCCTCGAAGGACAGCGATGCCCGCCAACACAACCGCCTCTTCCCCGAAGAAGAAGAAGGGGCGACGCGCCCGCCTGCTCGTGATCGTCCTGGTGCTGGCGCTTGTCGCGGGTGTCGGATACGGCACGTACTGGAGCATCAGCACCGTGCGCGCCTCCTTCCCGCAGACCACCGGGACACTCAAACTCGACGGTCTGCGCGGCCAGGTCGAGGTCAAGCGCGACAATTACGGCATCCCGCAGATCTACGCGGACAGCGACGAAGACCTGTTCCGCGCCCAGGGCTTCGTCCAGGCGCAGGACCGCTTCTGGGAGATGGACGTACGCCGCCATATGACGGCCGGCCGGCTCTCCGAGATGTTCGGCTCCGGACAGGTAGAGACGGACGCCTTCCTGCGCACCCTCGGCTGGCGCCAGGTGGCGCAGCGGGAGTACGACACCAAGCTCACGCCGGAGACGAAGAAGAACCTCCAGGCGTACGCGGACGGCGTCAACGCCTATCTCAAGGGCCGCGAGGGCAAGGACCTTTCCGTCGAGTACGCCGCCCTGTCCTTCACGAACGACTACAAGCCCGAGCAGTGGACGCCGGTCGACTCGGTGGCCTGGCTCAAGGCGATGGCGTGGGACCTGCGCGGCAATATGCAGGAGGAGATAGACCGCTCGCTGCTGACCAGCAGGCTCACCGAGAAGCAGATCAAGGACCTGTACCCGTCGTATCCGTACGACCGGAACAAACCGATCGTCGACGAGGGCGGGATCAACCCCGCCACCGGGAAGTTCGACCCGGACGCCAAGCCGTCCGACCTGTCCGGCGGCGGCAGCGGGGGGAACAGCCCGGCAGGCGCCACCCAGGGCCTGAACTCCCAGCTCGCCGCGCTCTCGAAGACACTGGACACGATCCCGGAGCTGCTCGGCCCCAGCGGCAGCGGCATCGGCTCCAACTCCTGGGTCGTCTCCGGCAACTACACGACGACCGGCAAGCCGATGCTGGCCAACGATCCGCATCTCGCGCCGTCGCTGCCCTCCCTCTGGTACCAGATGGGGCTGCACTGCCGTACGGTCTCGGCTTCCTGCCGGTACGACACCGCCGGCTACACCTTCTCCGGTACGCCCGGCGTGATAATCGGTCACAATCAGGACATCGCCTGGGGCTTCACCAACCTCGGCGCGGACGTCACCGACCTCTACCTGGAGAAGCTCGCCGGCGACAGCTACCAGGTGGGCGGCGAGGAGAAGAAGCTGACCACCCGCAAGGAGGTCATCAAGATCGCGGGCGGCGGCTCCAAGACGATCACGGTCCGCTCCACCGGTCACGGCCCGCTGGTCTCCGACCGCAGCAACGAACTGGAGAAGGTCGGCCAGAAGGCCCCGGTCTCCAACGCCGCACCGGACCGCGGCGCCGGTTACGCCGTGGCCCTGCAGTGGACCGCCCTGGTGCCCGGCAAGTCCATGGACGCGGTCTTCGAACTCAACCGCGCCAAGGACTTCAAGACCTTCCGCGCGGCCGCCGAGAACTTCGAGGTTCCCTCGCAGAACCTCGTCTACGCCGACTCCAAGAACAACATCGGCTACCAGGCGCCAGGCAAGATCCCGGTCCGCGCCGAAGGCGACGGCACCACGCCCGCTCCCGGCTGGGACCCGAAGTACAAGTGGAAGGGCTTCATCCCCTTCGATGAGCTGCCCTACGAGTACAACCCCGGGCGCGGCTATATCGTCACCGCCAACCAGGCCGTCGTCGACGCGAAGAAGTACCCGTATCTGATCACCAAGGACTACGGCTACGGCGCCCGCAGCCAGCGGATCAACGACCTCATCGAGTCGAAGATCCAGGGCGGCGGCAAGATCTCGACCGAAGACATGCGCACCATGCAGATGGACAACAGCAGCGAGATCGCCAAGCTGCTCACGCCGTATCTGCTGAGGATCGACGTCTCGGACAGCTACGTCCGCGAGGCGCAGAAGCTGCTGGAGGGCTGGGACTACACCCAGGAGGCGGATTCCGGCGCCGCCGCGTACTTCAACGGGGTCTGGCGCAATGTCCTCAAGCTCGCCTTCGGCAACAAGCTGCCCAAGGAGCTGCGCGTCGAGGGCGAGTGCCTCAACGTCCGCCCGGCCGACAGCTCGGCCCCGGACGACCAGCTGACCGAGCGGGTGCGCGAGTGTGGCCAGCGCGACACGGAGTCGGCGCAGCCGGACGGCGGCGACCGCTGGTACGAGGTCGTGGGCAAGATCCTCAAGGACGAGAACAACGAGTGGTGGAAGTCCCCGGCCAGCCGTACCGACTCGGCCACCACCACGCGTGACCAGCTGCTCGCGCGGGCAATGGAGGACGCCCGCTGGGAGCTGACGGCCGAGCTGGGCAAGGATGCATCCAGCTGGAGCTGGGGCCGGCTGCACCAGCTGACGCTGAGGAACCAGACGCTCGGCACCGAGGGTCCCGGCTTCCTGCAGTTCGTGCTCAACCGCGGCCCGTGGAATCTTGGCGGCGGCGAGGCGGCGGTCAATGCGACCGGCTGGAACGCGGCGGGCGGCTACGGAGTCATCTGGGTGCCGTCGATGCGGATGGTCGTCAACGTCGGCGACTGGGACAAGTCCCGTTGGATCAACCTGACCGGTGCGTCGGGGCACGCGTACAGCGCGCACTACACCGACCAGACGGACAAGTGGGCGAACGGCGAGCTTCTCGACTGGGCCTACAGTGCGCAGGCCGTGTCCCAGAAGACCGCCGACACCCTCAAACTCACTCCGTAGCGTCCGTAGCGTCCGTAGCGTCCGTCGAGCCGGTGAAGCGCCTGACTGCCTCGGGTGTCACCACCGCGTGCACGGGGTGGTCGTGCGGTTCCTCGGGAACCCGCGCGACCACCTCGTGCGCGTACAGCAGCACCACCAGCGCCGGGTCGGCGCCGGCCGCCGAGAGGCGGGCGAGGACCCGGTCGTACGAGCCGCCGCCGCGGCCGAGCCGCATACCGCGGGCGTCCACCGCGAGCCCGGGAAGGAGCACGGCATCCGCATCCAGCACGGCGTCCACGCCGAGCCGCGCGCCGTCCGGCTCCAGCAGCCCGCGCCCCGCGCGCACCAGATGTTCCGCGCCCTCGTACACTCCCCAGTCCAGATCGTTGTCCGCCTGCAGGACCGGCAGCAGGACGCGTACGCCCCGCGCGCGCAGCGCGTCGAGCAGCGCGCGGGTGCCGGGCTCGCGCCCGACGGAGACGTATGCGGCGACTGTGCTCGCTTCGGCCAATTCCGGAAGGTCAAGGGCCAGTCGGGCGAGAACCGCGGCGGTCCGCTGGACGTCCTCGGGGGACAGGAGGGCCCGGGCGTCCAGGAGTTCACGCCGAACCGCACTCTTTCCGGACAAGTCACCGCTCATTACCCGTTCACAAACCTCTCGTACATGTCTTTATGAGTCGGAAGTTAACCGGAGGCTCATCTTCAGCCCATACTCGACGGCTATGGTGCTGCGCATGACTCAGTCGCACCCCAGGATCAGCAAGGCTGTCATCCCTGCCGCAGGCCTCGGAACCCGGTTCCTGCCTGCCACGAAAGCCACTCCCAAAGAGATGCTGCCTGTCGTCGACAAGCCCGCGATCCAGTACGTCGTCGAGGAGGCGGTCGCGGCCGGCCTCTCCGACGTACTCATGGTCACGGGCCGCAACAAGCGGCCGCTCGAGGACCATTTCGACCGGAACTACGAGCTGGAAGAGGCGCTCACCCGCAAGGGCGATGCCCGCCGCCTCGCGAAGGTCCAGGAGTCGAGCGACCTCGCCACCATGCACTACGTCCGCCAGGGCGACCCGCGCGGCCTCGGCCATGCCGTGCTCTGCGCCGCCCCGCACGTCGGCGACCAGCCCTTCGCGGTCCTCCTCGGCGACGACCTGATCGATCCGCGCGATCCACTGCTCGCCAGGATGGTCGAGATCCAGGAGCGGGAGGGCGGCAGCGTCATCGCGCTGATGGAGGTCGACCCCGCCCAGATCCAGATGTACGGCTGCGCGGCAGTCGAGGCCACCGGCGAGGCCGATGTCGTCAAGGTGACCAACCTGGTCGAGAAGCCCGACCCGTCCGAGGCCCCCAGTAACCTTGCCATCATCGGCCGCTATGTCCTGAATCCTGCCGTCTTCGACATACTTCGTGAGACCGAGCCGGGCCGGGGCAACGAGATCCAGCTCACCGACGCACTCGAGAAACTCGCCGAGGACGAGAAGGTGGGCGGACCGGTGCACGGAGTGATCTTCAAGGGCCGCCGCTACGACACCGGCGACCGTGGGGACTATCTGCGGGCGATTGTCAGACTCGCGTGCGAACGTGAAGACCTGGGCCCGGAGTTCCGGACCTGGCTTCGCAGTTATGTGACCGAGGAGATGTAACACCGTGAGCAGCACGATCTGGTCGGTGGACGACCACCTGGAGGACATCCTCGGCGCGATCCGCCCGCTGGACCCGATCGAGCTGCAGTTGCCCGACGCCCAGGGCTGTGTCCTGGTCGAGGACGTCACCGCGCCGGTCGCGCTGCCGCCCTTCGACAACAGCTCCATGGACGGGTACGCGGTCCGCACGGTCGATGTCGCGGGCGCGAGTGAGGAGTTCCCCGCCGTCCTCACGGTGATCGGCGATGTGGCGGCCGGCGGCGCCGGGCTGCCCACCGTCGGACCCGGCCAGGCCGCCCGCATCATGACCGGCGCTCCGCTGCCGCCCGGCGCGGAGGCGGTCGTCCCGGTCGAGTGGACCGACGGCGGCACGGGCGGCGGAGCCGCCACCACGATGCGCCCGGCCGGCGAGGCCCCGGAGGGCGCGAGCGGCGAGGTCCGCGTCCACCGGCCGGTCGAGGCGCGCGCCCATGTGCGCGCCCGCGGCAGCGACGTCCAGGCGGGGGACCTGGCGCTGGAGGAGGGCACCGTCCTCGGCCCGCCGCAGATCGGCCTGCTCGCCGCTATCGGCCGCGGCTCCGTGCGCGTCCGTCCCCGTCCGCGCGTCGTCGTGCTCTCCACCGGCAGCGAACTGGTACAGCCCGGCGAGGAGTTGGGTGAGGGCCAGATCTACGACTCGAACAGCTTCGCGCTGTGTGCCGCCGCCCGCGACGCGGGCGCCCTCTCCTACCGGGTGGGCGCGGTCACCGACGACGCGGAGGTGCTGCGCGCCACCATCGAGGACCAGCTGATCCGTGCCGATCTGCTGGTCACGACGGGCGGCGTGAGCGTCGGAGCGTACGACGTCGTCAAGGAGGCCCTCGCCTCGGTGGGCGACGTGGACGTGCCGGGCAGCGGGATCGACTTCCGCAAGCTCGCCATGCAGCCCGGCAAGCCGCAGGGCTTCGGCTCGATCGGCCCGGAGCACACCCCGCTGCTGGCGCTGCCCGGCAATCCGGTCTCCTCGTACGTCTCCTTCGAGCTGTTCGTACGTCCCGCGATCCGGGCCCTGATGGGGCTCAAGGACGTCCACCGCCCGAAGGTGCGCGCACTCCTCAAGGCCGACAAGCCGCTGACGTCGCCCGCGGGCAAGCGACAGTTCCTGCGCGGTGTGTACGACCCCGAGTCGGGCACCGTCTCCCCTGTCGGCGGTTCCGGCTCCCATCTGATCGCGGCCCTCGCCCATGCCGACTGCCTGATCGTCGTCCCGGAGCCCGACACCTCGGCCGGGCCGGGCGCGGAGGTGGAAGTGGTCCTCCTCGGCTGACCTGCATACGGTGGCGGTACCGTGTCTGCCCACACAGGCCCTGAGGGGCCAGGACCGGGAGCGCCACAGCAAAATGAGTACGCAAGGCAGGCTGACGCACATCGACGACGCGGGGGCGGCCCGTATGGTCGACGTCTCCGGAAAGGACGTCACCGCACGCACCGCCCGGGCCAGCGGCCGGGTCCTGGTATCACCGCAGGTCGTGGAGTTGCTGCGGGGCGAGGGCGTGCCCAAGGGCGATGCGCTGGCGACGGCCCGTATCGCGGGCATCATGGGCGCCAAGCGCACCCCCGATCTGATCCCGCTCTGCCACCCGCTCGCGGTCTCCGGCGTCACCCTCGATCTGGCGGTCGCGGACGACGCCGTCGAGATCACCGCCACGGTGAAGACCACCGACCGTACGGGCGTCGAGATGGAGGCCCTGACCGCCGTCTCGGTCGCCGCGCTCACCGTCGTCGACATGGTCAAGGCCGTCGACAAGGGCGCGGTGATCACCGACATCCGGGTCGAGGAGAAGACGGGCGGCAAGTCCGGCGACTGGAGCCGGTCGTGAGCCCGGCGCCACGGGCCGGAGAGGTGTACGGCCACAGCCACGGGCCTCGCCCCGAGGCTGCCAGGCGGGCCCTGGTGGTCACAGCGTCCAACCGCGCGGCCGCCGGTGTGTACGAGGACAAGGGCGGCCCGATCCTCGCCGAGGGGCTGGCCGCGCTGGGCTTCCAGGTCGACGGGCCGCGCGTCGTCCCGGACGGGGACCCGGTCGAGCAGGCTCTGCGTGACGGGGTCGCCGCCGCGTACGACGTCATCCTCACCACCGGCGGCACCGGCATCTCACCCACCGACAAGACCCCCGAGGTCACCCGGCGGGTGCTCGACCATGAGATCGCCGGCATCCCCGAGGCGATCCGCGCGTACGGACGCGAGAAGGTGCCCACCGCGGCGCTGTCCCGGGGGCTCGCCGGAGTCGCGGGACGCACCCTGATCGTCAACCTGCCGGGCTCCACCGGCGGAGTGCGTGACGGCCTCGCCGTACTGGAGCAGCTCCTGGTGCATGCCGTGGACCAGATCCGCGGCGGCGATCACCCAAGATCTCCCGGGAGCCCAAGCTGAACGTCCCCACCTGGCCGGTGATCCTGGCGGACGGCGATGTGGTCCTCCGCCCGATAAAGCTGCGCGACCAGCGGAACTGGCGCGAGGTGAACCGGCGCAACCGCGACTGGCTGCGGCCCTGGGAGGCGACCATTCCGCCGCCCGCACCGGGCGGGCCCGTCGCGCAACGGCCCACGTACCGGCAGATGGTCCGCCATCTGCGCACCGAGGCCAACGCGGGCCGGATGCTCCCCTTCGTGATCGAGTACCAGGGCCGACTGGTGGGCCAGTTGACGGTCGCCGGGATCACCTGGGGCTCGATGTGCTCGGGTCATGTCGGCTACTGGGTGGACCGGGAGATCGCGGGCCGCGGGGTCATGCCGACCGCCGTCGCGCTCGCCGTCGACCACTGTTTCCGCTCGGTCGGACTGCACCGCATCGAAGTCTGCATTCGGCCCGAGAACGCCCCCAGTCGCCGGGTCGTGGAGAAACTCGGATTCCGCGAAGAGGGACTGCGCCCTCGTTATCTCCACATCGACGGTGCGTGGCGGGACCATCTGGTGTTCGCCCTCACGGCCGAAGAGGTGCCCGAAGGACTGCTCCGCCGCTGGCACCAGGCACGACCCGGAACGTCCCGGGAAATAAAATAAACGTTCGAAAATGATCGCTGTCGACCATGTTCCGATCTGAACAATCACAAAAAAAGTCCGTGATATCAGCCAGATCGTGCGACACACCGGGCCAATTGGCGGATGCCCTTGCGCGAATCCCTCTACGGTGTGATGCGTGAGCAGCAGCGGCCTCATCTACGCAGTCATCGTCGGGGCCTGGGCCGCCTACTTGGTGCCGATGTGGCTCCGCAGGCAGGACGAGCTCAATGAAGCCCGTCCGACGGAACGCTTCTCCACCGCCATCCGGCTGCTGTCCGGACGCGGTGCAATGGAGCGCCGGTACGCCAAGGAGCTGCGGGAACGCACCGCCGAGCAGGCTGAGCCCGAGGCGGACCCGGATGCCTCCACGGACCGTTTGAGTTCCGTGGACGTCCGGGCCTTCGCCGCGCCCCCGGCCCGTACCGAAGCACGGATGGACATCCCGGCCCGCCAGGCGCCCGTCCCGGCCCAGGCCCAGGCGCGACGCCCGGTGCCGCGTCCGCGTCCGCGGCCGAACGGGTCCGCCGCCGAGCGCGCCCGGCGCACCAAGGTCCTGGCCCGCCGCAGACGTACCACCGTGGTCCTCTTCCTCGCGTTCACGCTCGGCGCGATCGTCGCCGCGGTCGGCGGACTCCGCTTCCTGTGGGCCCCGGCCGTCCCCGCCATACTCCTCAGCGCGTACATCGTCCATCTGCGCACCAAGGAGCGCCGGCGCTTCGCGTTCACCATGGACCGTCGCCGGGCCGAGGCGGCTGCGCAGCGGCTGCGCGAGAACCGTCCCCGCCGGCATCCGGACGCGGCGGCCACCGCCGAGCCGGACGAGGAGCCTGCGGGACGCACCGAGCCAGAACCGGGCAGTGCCCTCTCCCCGCAGGAGGCGGGCCGCCGTGCGCTGGTCGAGCAGACGGACCACGCGGAGTGGGTCGACCAGCAGCGCGAACGCGGGCCGGCGCGAGGCGACAGCTGGGAGCCGGTCCCGGTCCCGCTGCCGACGTACGTCACCGCGCCCGTCGCCCCGCGCGCCACGAGCGGCGTGGACGTGAGCGACCCGGAGACCTGGAGCGCGGCCCGCTCCTCGACGGCGGAACCGACCTCCGGGCCGGCCCCGGCGGCCGACCCCGCGCCGAGCCGGCGCACGCCTGCGGCCCGGCGTGCGCGCGAGCGCGGACGCACCCCGCTCTTCGATCAGTACGCGGACGAGGACAGGCCCCGCGCCGCCAACGAGTGAGCCCGCCATCGGCGCGTGACCAGCGCCGGAACGGATTTCCGAGCACCCCGGCGGGGATGCTAGAGTTTCACTCGTTGCAAGGGCCTGTGGCGCAGTCTGGTAGCGCACCTCGTTCGCATCGAGGGGGTCTGGGGTTCAAATCCCCACAGGTCCACAACAACTGACGAAGTCCCGTCCGATCATCACGATCGGGCGGGACTTCGTCGTTTGCGCATCGTGATGGTGCGCGACCTTACGCATGCCGTCCTGGCGGATCGGGCCTTTAATGCGGAATGTCCGCATCGGGTTCCCGCCGGGAGAGACGCATGACGAAGGCTGAGCTGCCCCCGCAGACCTCCCGCCTGTCCGAACCCACGCCCCGCAAGGGGCTCCTGCGCAGGCTCGGTGAATGGTGCGCCCGCCGTTGTGTGTTCGTCCTCGTCGCCTGGCTGGTCGCCCTCGCCGGCCTTCAGGTCGTCCATCACACGTACGGCGGTGCCTATTCCGACGACTTCTCGCTGCCCGGCGTCCAGTCGACGGAGGGGCTGGACGTGCTCGAGAAGCACCAGCCCTCCGCCGGGGGCTACAGCAGCCAGATCGTTCTGCACGACACCTCGAACCCGCTCACCGCCCACGGCTCGCAGATGTCCACCGCCATCGGCGGTCTGCAGAAGCTGCCGCATGTGATCTCGGCGCAGAATCCGCTGCCTGCCGCCGGGCCCACTCCGCCGCCGCAGCCATCCGGCCAGAACGTCGGTCCGCTGTCCTCGGACGGTTCGACCGCGTACATCACGGTCCGCTTCGACAAGCAGCCCTCCACCTTTGAGGAGTCGTATCTAGACGGGGTGGACAAGGCGGTTCAGCCACTGCGGGCCGCCGGAGTGGATGTGGAGTACGGCGGTCCGCTGGGCGAGCTGGCCCGGCCCCCGGCCGACGACCGGACCAGTGAGGTGATCGGCTTCGCCGTGGCGATCGTGGTCCTGCTGGTCGGCTTCGGCAGTGTGCTCGCCGCCGGTGTGCCGCTGCTGACGGCGCTGATCAGCGTGATCTGCGGGCTTGCCCTGCTCGGGATGATCGCCGCCGTGTTCACCTTCGCGACGGTCTCACCCACCCTGGCCACCATGATCGGCCTCGGTGTGGGTATCGACTACGCGCTGTTCCTGATCACCCGGCACCGGCAGAACCTTATGGACGGCGCGGACCCGGTGAACGCGGCCGGCCAGGCGGTGGCCACCAGCGGTCGGGCGGTGCTCGTCTCCGGATGCACGGTCATCATCGCCCTGGCCGGACTGTCCGTCTCCGGGGTCAGCTTCATCTCCAAACTCGGGGTGGCCGCCGCCGTCACCGTGGTCACGGCGGTCATCGGCGCGCTGACGCTGGTGCCCGCCCTGCTGGGGCTGATCGGCCGGCGGATCGACAAGTACCGGGTGCGCAAGCCGATCGCCGAGACGGACGCCCAGCCGGGTGAGGAGGCGCACGGAACCTGGCACCGGTACGCGCGGCGCGTCCAGCGCCGGCCGTGGCAGTTCCTGGCCGGCGGTGTGGCCGCCATCGCGGTGCTCGCCATCCCGCTGTTCTCCATCCAGCTCGGCCATATCGGGGACGGCGCGGACCCGAAGTCCTTCACCGACCGGCGGGCGTTCGACCTGATGTCCGAGGCCTTCGGGCCGGGCTCCAACGGGCCGATGACCCTCGTCATCGACCAGACGTCGGTGGCGGCGGCCGACCGGGCGGCGCTCTCCTCGCAGGCCCAGCAGGCGCTCACCAATGTGCCAGGGGCGGCCACGATCACGCCGCTGAAGCCGACTCAGGACGGGGACGTACTGGTCGCGACCGCCTATTCGCAGCAGGCGCCACAGGACGAGGACACCACAAAGCTGGTCAACCGGCTGGTGGACGACATCCTGCCGCACGCCGTCTCCGGCACCTCCGCCCACGGCTATGTGACCGGCACGACCGCCGCCCAGGTCGACTTCCTGGACATCGTCTCCAGCCGGCTGCCCCTGATCATCGCCGTGGTGGTCGCTCTCGCCTTCGTCATCATCCTGATCGTCTTCCGCGGAGTGCTGGTCGCGGTCAAGGCGGCGGTGCTCAACGTCCTTTCCATCGCGGCCTCGTACGGAGTCGTGGTCGCCGTCTTCCAGTGGGGCTGGGGCGGCCCGGCGCTGGGGGTGTCGGGCAAGGTGCCCGTGGAGAGCTATGTGCCGATGATGATGTTCGCGATCGTCTTCGGTCTGAGCATGGACTACGAGATCTTCCTGCTCTCCCGCGTCCATGAGGCGTGGCTGCGCACCGGCGACCCGAAGGCGAGCGTCGCGCACGCGCTGGAGATCACCGCGCTGGTGATCACCTGTGCCGCGCTGATCATGGTCAGCGTCTTCGCCGCCTTCATCATCAGCGACAACATCGTGGTGAAGATGCTGGGGCTCGGCCTCGCCGTGAGCGTGCTGATCGACGCGACCGTGGTGCGGCTGCTGCTGGTGCCGGCGGTGATGACGCTGCTCGGCCGGGCCGCCTGGTGGACCCCGCGGTGGCTGGACCGGATCCTGCCCCATGTGGACACCGAGGGCGTGCACGAGACTGCGGCCGCGCCCCGGGGCGGCGGGGGCTGAGCGGCCCCCGCCGGCCCGAGTGGCTCCAAGTGGCTCAGGAGACCTGGGCCTTGTCGTAGACGGCCTTGGCCTCATTGCCGAAGTACGGCCCGAACATCCGGTTCGGCAGGAAGACGTAACCGAAGCTGTTCACCGAGGCCTGCAGGCCGGTGCCGGTGGCCTCGCTGAACGAGGTGAACCAGGGGCCGCCGCTGGAGCCGCCCGTCATGTTGCAGCCCAGGCTGTGGTCCTTGGAGAACAGGAAGTCCTTCGAGGAGTTCCCGCTGCAGTAGATGAGCCTCGTGCCGTCGTACGGAGAGGCCGCGGGGAAGCCGAAGGCGTACATCGCCTTGTTGTAGCCGCCGTTGAAGCTCAGGCCCTGCGCGCCGACCGTCTCGGCGAGCTTCTTGCCGCCCAGCGGGGCGACGACGGCCGCGCCGACGTCGTAGTTGATGTCCTCGCTCGCCACCCACTGGTCGGTGGAGAAGGTCTTGGTGGCGGACCACTGGCCGTACGGCGCCTGGCCGTTGTTGTACGCGGGCACGAAGACCCAGTTGGTGTGCCAGCTGCCCTGGTACTTCACGCAGTGGCCCGCGGTGATCACGGTGCTGCCGTTCTGGCTGGTGACGGAGTTGCCGGAGCAGGAGGCCGTACGCCCCTGGAAGCTGAAGAACACCCGCCCGGACGTCTTGACCACGGCGCCGCCACCCGTCCACGGGCCGCCGGCCTGCGGGAACGCGGCGGGCGAGACGGCGGTGGCGGGTATGACGGTTTCCTTGCCGCCGCGCTTGGGAGTTCCCAGCGCCTTGAGACCGTCGCGGGTCAGTGGCAGCAGATCGAGCGGGGTGGCGTTGCGCATCCGTTCAGCGGTCCAGAAGCCCTGCGTCTGCTGCTGCTTGAAGACGGTGGGGGTGGGGGAGGGAGCGGGGGCGGCGCCGGCGGTCGTGGCCGACAGTGCGCCGACGAGCAGGGTGGCGACGGTCAACAGGATCCCGGCGGGGGTGCGATGGCGTCTCACGCATGTCTCCTTCTGCCGTGCCCGCGCGTGGTGTCGCGCGGGCAGGGTGGGGGATGAGCCGGTGCGGATCGGCGTGCGTGAGGCAGAGTGCCACGGGAAGCGCGCTTATGTCAGGGGCGCGACAAGAGCTTCGCGAAGCAGCGGCTGCTCTCGTACTCCCGGTAGTGGCCGAATTTCGAGCACGGCAGATAGCCGGCCGAGGTGTAGAGCCCGATCGCCTCAGGCTGCATGATGCCGGTCTCCAGCACCATCCGGGTACGGCCGACGGCGCGGGCGTCCTCCTCCAGGGCGGCCAGGATGCGACGGGCGAGGCCGAGGCCGCGTGCCTCGGGGACCACGTACATGCGCTTGAGCTCGGCGTCTCCGTCGGAGTAGCCCTCGGGGTTCGCGTCCTGCGAGCGCCAGCCGCCGGTCGCCACGGGTCGGCCCTGATCGTCGTACGCGAGGAGGTAGAGGCCGCGGGGCGGCAGGAACATCGAGGGGTCGAGCGGTGTGACATCGCCCTCGTCCTGGTACCGCTCGGCGTATTCGAGCTGGACCTGGTCGTTGAGTTTGACGGCGTCGGGGTGGTCGAACGGCGTGGCGCGGAAATTCATGGGCAGATCGTACGGGTATGCGAATGCGGGCTGACGGTGCGGTGCTCGGTAGGGTGCCGGGATGCTCACCGTGACAACCGTGAATGTGAATGGACTCCGCGCCGCCGCCAAGAAGGGCTTCGTCGACTGGCTGGCCGGTACCGACGCCGACGCGATCTGCCTCCAGGAGGTCCGGGCCGAGGCCCACCAGCTCCCGGACGAGGTACGCGAGCCGGACGGCTGGCACACGGTGCACGCCCCGGCCGCGGCGAAGGGGCGCGCGGGTGTCTCCCTCTACACGCGACGTGAGCCGGACGCGGTACGGATCGGCTTCGGGTCGGCCGAGTTCGACGGAAGCGGGCGGTACGTCGAGGCTGACCTGCCGGGTGTCACCGTGGCGAGCCTGTATCTGCCCTCTGGCCAGGTGGGGACGGACCGCCAGGACGAGAAGATCCGGTTCATGGACGAGTTCCTGCCCTATCTGCGCGAACTGAAGGCCCGCGCGGCGGCGGACGGGCGCGAGGTGGTGGTGTGCGGCGACTGGAACATCGCGCACCAGGAGGCGGACCTCAAGAACTGGAAGGGCAACAAGAAGAACTCCGGCTTCCTGCCCGAGGAGCGGGAGTGGCTGTCCCGGGTCTTCGGCGAGGCCGAGTACGTGGACGTGGTGCGGGCACTGCACCCCGACCAGGAGGGGCCGTACTCGTGGTGGTCGTACCGTGGGCGGGCCTTCGACAACGACACGGGCTGGCGGATCGACTACCAGGTGGCGACCGCGGGCCTGGCGGGGCGCGCGGTGAAGGCGTGGGTGGAGCGGGCGGTGACGCATGGGGAGCGGTGGAGCGACCATGCGCCGGTGACGGCAGTTTACGAGCTGTAGCCGGATTCGCCTTCGCGGCCGACTGCCGTACACCCATTCAACTCAACTGAAGAGACAGTGGACTTGATCGGTCGGAATGCGTCCGACCGCGCTGGATTTTTGATCTACTTCGGTCAATTTCAGCTATGAGTCAACTGGCGTATACCCGTGCCGCGGCGATGTCGTACTACTGGGGCAGCTGATCGACAGCAGCCTTCGGGAGGTACGCCAAATGGCTGGTCACGCCACACACCGCTGGATCGTGGTCCTGGACATCGAGAACTTCAGTGTGCGCACCGATCCGGTTCAGCGATCAGTGCGCGCCGCGATGTACGAGACGCTCAAGAGCGCGATGGAGCGGTCCGGGCTGCCGGTCGAGGACATTGTGTGCGAGGACCGGGGCGACGGCGTTTTGATGATCGCGCCGGGAACGGTCTCGCCGCTCCTGCTCGCGGGGCCGTTCATCCGTGAGCTCGACGACGAACTCGCCCAGAAAAGCGCGATGTTCAGCAAGGCGCACGCCCTCCGGTTCCGGGTGTCGCTGCATCAGGGGCTCGCCGTACAGGACGCGGAGGGCTGGTCGGGCGACGCGGTCAACACCGCCTGCCGACTGGTGGATGCCCAGCCGCTGCGCGATGTTCTGGTCGCCGCGCCCTCCGCCCGCATGGTGTTCATCGTCTCGGACGAGACCTACCGCGGGGTGATCAGGCACGGTCATCGCGGTATCGACCCGGCTGCGTATCTGCCGATGCGGTTCGCCACCAAGCACGGCGAGGTCGTCCACAGCTGGATCACCGTGCCCGGGTATCCCGCGCCGCCCGGCCTCCCGCCGGTCGGCGAGGACGACGACGGAGGCAATGGAGGCGGCGGTGGCAAAGGGGGCGGTGGCGAGGGCGGTGGTGGTGAAGGGGGCGGCCCGGCGGCCCCCGCGGGCCCCGTCGGCCCCGGCGGGCAGCAGGCGCCCGGTGGCGCGTACCGCCCGGTGACCTTCCACACCGGAACGGTCCAGGGAGACCAGTTCGCAGGTGACAAGACCGTCAACGTGAACACCACGGGGCCGGTGCGGCCATGACCGCACCCGCGTCAGGAGCTCCGGCCGCCGGCGGCGCAGGGGGGAGCCCGCCGGCGGCCGGAACGGGGGGGCCGGCGGCGGGCGGGGCACCGGACAGCGCCCCGCCCGCCCCGGTCCAGGGGGCCGAAGGATCCGCCGCACCGTCGGGCGAACAACCGGACGGTGCGGCGGCCCAGCAGGAGGCGCCGCAGTCGGGCCCCGGAGCCGAGTCCTTCGAGGCCACCGGTCAGATGGGACAGGGATCGCTGCGCCACGGCCATCTGCAGAACGCGGTGGCGAACGTCGAGGGCGACATCGTGGGCGGCGACAAGTACGTGCTGCTCCTGGGCGGCACAAAGAAGCGGCTGCGCACCCTGTCGCCGCTGATCGAGGAGCGGGTGCGCTTCGCGTACCACCAGCCGCCCTGCTTCACCGCCGCGAGTGAGGCCCTGCGCAAGCAGAACCTCCTGATCCTGCGTGGCGCGCCCGGGTACGGAAAGTCGGCCCTGGCCGTGCGTCTGCTGATGGGAGCCTGCCAGGGCGGCCCCGTGTACCACCTGGACAGCAATGTGGACTTCGCCTCGCTCGCCGAGCAGTTGGAGAGCGGCAGCGGCGGGATCGAGCCGGGCGTGGGCTTCCTGCTCGACCAGCCGGCCGACATCGGAAACCTGGACCGGGAGGTCTTCGAGAAGGTCCAGGGGGCGCTGTCCCGGGCCGGTGCCTGGATGGTGCTGACCGTGCCCAGTACCGAGGTGTCCGACAGCGAACTGCTCAGCGGCGTACTGGATGTGAGTGAGGAACCGGACCAGCAGGCCGTCCTCCGCGCCCATGTCCGCTGGCGCCTGGGGGAACGTGCCGCCGGCCGGCTGCTGGCCAGGCCCGATGTGTACGACCTCCTCGCGGAGCTGCTCGCGGGCGACCCCGCCTGTCGGCAGGCCGGTGAACTGGCCGCCGCGCTCTGCGAGGAGTACGAGTCGGGGGAGCTGAGCCCGGAGCGCCTCAGGGAGCGCCGGGCGCGCATGGAGGCCGAGGACTTCGAGATCTGGGCCGAGAACCTGCCCGACACGGCCGCCCGCAGCCTGGCGCTGGCGCTCGCGGTGCTGAACGGGCTGCCCCAGGAGTACGTCGCGCGGGCGGCACGCGCCCTGCGGGACCGGCTGGAGGACGACGCGCCGTACATCAGGGCCGCAGGGCCCGACGGTCGCCTGCCGCAGCCCAGGGACCTGTTCGCGGTGCCTCGGCGCAGACAGCTGACCCTGCTGCGGGCCCGTGCGGTGCCCAAGTCCCAGGGTGAGCCCGGCGAGGTGCTGGAGTACAAGGATCCGGACTATCCGCGCCTGGTCATCCGGCACGCCTGGACCCAGTACGAGATCCAGGAAGAACTGCTCGACTGGCTGGGCGAGTTGGTCATGGACCCCTCGGAAGAGGTCCGTGTGTACGCGGCCGCCGGTCTGGGCGTGCTCGCCGCCGACTCCTTCGGCTATGTGTCCGGCCGGATCCTGCAGCGATGGGCGTACAGCGACAGCGCGTACCGCCGTGCTGCCGTGGCCTACGCCCTGTCCGTCGGCTGCCGTGACGCCTGGGTCCGGGACCAGGCCGCCGCCATGGTGGAGACATGGCTCGCCGACCGCAGCCGCCCGCTGGGACAGGCGACGGCTGCCCGCGTCCATGGTCTCGGCGCGGTGACGGACCGTGCGGTGGAGGAGATCGGGCGGCTGGCCGTGGTGGGCAATGTGACCGTGGCGGTGGCGGTCGGATGCAGCCTGGCCGACCTGCTGGCGGACGACTTCGAGCTGGCGGCAGCCGTACTGAACATGCTCCATGAGCAGGCGGCGGACTACCGGGCGCGCCCCACGGCTCTGCTGTCCTTCCTGATCCTCGCGGCCCAGCTCGTCATCGAGACCGAGGAGCGGGGCATGGGCGGACAGGTGCCCGGCAGGCCCGCGCTGCTGTACCTGGCCCACCGGCAGCCGGAGTTGCAGGAGCCGTTCATCAGGCTCTGGCGTGCGGCGCTGAACCAGGCCTTCTTCGACGACGAGGCGGAGCAGGTGATCCGGAACTGGGCGGCGCTGGCCGAGCGCGACCCGCAGCTGCGCGAGATGTTCCGCTTGATGATCGGCGCGATCGCCTACGGGGACGAGCGCTCGGGCCGGATCCTGCGGCGGTGCGCCGACGACTGGACGCACCCGGACAACCTGGCGCCGCTGCCGCTGGCCGCCGCCACCGTTCATGCCCAGCTCGACCTGGAGAAGGTGCCGTGACCGTCTCGCTGATTCTCAATGACCGCCCGATCCCGCGCAGCCAGGTTGGCGCGCTCCCGAACCTTCCCCCGAGCGTGGCGATCGTCTACCCGGTCGAAGGCGCTCCGTGGGAGGTCGAGACCGTCCGTACGCGCAGCCAGCGGTGGTTCGGCAAGAACCGGACCTGCTACGCCGTCGACCTCAGTGACCACAGGCGCTCCGCCAAGCTCACTGAAACCCCGCTGACTTGCGAGGACGGCGGACATCGCTTCGAGGCGAAGATCGATGTCGGATTCCGGGTCCATGACCCGGTGCGGCTGGTGCGCGGCAACGTCCAGGACGCCCTTTCCGTGATCTACGGCTATCTGACGCATCAAATGCGCCTCTACGCGGCCGAGTTCCCCATCACCGAGGCGATGGCCGCCCAGACGCGCATGAACCGGGCCTTCGCCCAGGACATCCTGCTCGCCGAAGGCATCACCATCTACCACTGCACCATCCAGCTGGAACCGGACGCCGCCTCGCGCGAATTCATCCGCCGGCTCAGGAAGGCGGAACGGGAAGACGCACTGGGGCTGCATTCGAACAAGGCGGCCGTCGGGCAGGCCTGGCACTCCGAGTCGATCAAGGACATCGAGCATCAGGCGCGGATCGCCCGTGAGGAGCAGGAGCGCAAGGTGATGGCGGGCATCCAGCTCGACTTCGCGGGTCTGGTCCGGGAACACCTGACCAAGCACCCCAATGACACCCACGAGGCCATGGGCCTGCTGATGCGGCTCGAGGAATCCCGGCTCGGCCAGGTGGAGATCCAGGAGCAGCGCCATGTGGAGATGGTCAAGTACCTGATCGACAAGGGCGTGGTCAGGGACGTCGACCTGCCGGGTGTACGCAACGGGGTGCTGGGAGCGGGCGGCCCGGGAGCGGGGGTGGCGGGTGTCCTGCCGCACTCGGGGCAGGCGCCCTCGTCCGGTCCCGCGCCTGCCATCGGTCCGGGCCATGCGGCTCCGGCGCACGGCCATCCGGCCGCGGCGCAGGGCGGCGGCGCGCCGTCGGCGATCCCGCAGTCCCGGTCCGCCCCCGTCCGTACATGGGGCGACGCCGGAGCACAGCCCGCCGCCGGAGCGCCGGTCACAGGTCTGGTGCCGGTCTATGTGGTCCTCGACGCCTCGGCGGCCGCGGCCGGCTGCACGACCGAACTGGCCAACGCCCTGCGGTCGTTGCAGACCCTGCTGGCCAACAGTCCGGACGTGGCGGCCGCGGTGCGGCTCTCCGTGCTCTCGTACGCCGACACGGCCGAAGTGCTGCTGCCACTCACCGAGGTGACCTGGCAGACGGGCATCCCCGACCTGCGCGGCGGGCCGGGATGCCGGTATGCGCCGGCCTTCCGGCGACTGCTGGACCTGGTGCCGCTGGAGACGGAACGGCTCAAGCAGCAGGTGGCCCGGGTGCTCAGGCCCGTGGTCTTCCTCCTCGCCGTGGGAGAGGCCGAGGACACGCCCCAATGGGGCGATGTGCGCGCGGAGTTGATGCAGCACAAGTACCACCCGCACCTGGTGGCCTGCGGCATCGGCGAGGTCGGGGAACGCACCGTCGAACGCCTCGCCAGCCGGCCCGAACTCGGTGTCGTGGCGGCTCCCGGGGCCGATCTCGCCCAGTCGGCTGTGCAGTTCTCCGTACTCCTGCAGAACACCGTGCTGCATCTCGGGCGGAGTGCCCTGGCGGGCGGAATGGAACTCCGCCTGGACTGCCCGCAGGGCCTGACTCCCGTCAAGAACGTTCAGTAGAAAGGAAACACGCATGGCCGAGACACTCGGGCAGCTGCTGCCGGTGTACGTACTGGCGGACGAGTCCTATTCGATGGCCTCTCAAGTCAACGACCTCAACGCCGGGATGAAATCGCTGCACATGGCCCTGCTCGGTGAGCCGATGGCAGCGGCCAAAGTGCGGTTCTCCGTGCTGGGCTTCTCCAACACCGTCACGGAACACCTGATCCTGGCGGACCTCAGAGGTGAGAGCGAGCTGCCCCGGCTCTCGGCCGGCGGCGGGACCAGCTACGAGGCGGCCTTCAGCGCGCTGCTCCAGCGCGTGCCCAACGATGTGAGCAGCCTCAAGAGCCAGGGTTACCGGGTGCATCGTCCCGCGGTGTTCTTCCTCAGCGACGGACAGCCCAATCCGAATGAGAACTGGACGGAGGTGCACCGCAGACTCACCGACCGCAACGTCACCAGCGCGGCGCCCAACGTCATCGCCTTCGGTATCGGAGACGCCGAGGCCGAGACCATCCTCAACGTCGCTACGCAGGCGGAGTTCGCCTTCATCTCCCTGCCCGGGTCACAACTCGGTGATTCCATCGCCAAGTTCTTCACCGCGCTCACCAAGAGCGTCGTGGAGTCGGGCAACGCGATGGCCTCGGGCCAGGCGGAGCTGGTCGTGGAGAAGCCCGAGGGCTTCCGGCTCGCGATCGACGAGGTGTGACGGTGGAGTTCTTCGGGAGGAAGGGGCGATCCAAGGACGCGGAGGAGCCCGCCGCGTCCAGTGAGCCTTCCGCGCCGGTGCCACCCCCTGGCCCTCCTCCGCCGGTGCCACCTGCCCGGCACCCTGACGGGCAGCATCAGCAGCCCCCTCGGCAGGCGGGGGGTGGGTACGTGCAGCAGCAGTATCTGGAGCCGGGATACGCGCGGCCTCCGCAACCGCAGCCGCCACCGCCGCAGCACCCGCATCAGCCTTCGCAGCAGCACCCGCAGGAGGCGCCGCCGCGGCCGCAGCCTCAGCAGCAACGACCGCAGCAGCAACACCCGCAGCACCCGCAACCACCGCAGCAGCAACGACCGCGGCAGGCTCAACCACCGCAGCAGCCCCCTCCGCGGCCGCACCCTCCGACGCCGGGTTACGCCCAGGCTCCACCGCGGCAACCGCTGCCCGGCCGATGGGACCGGATCGTCCTCGGGCGGGCCGCCGCCGTGCCGGAGCCGAAGCCGCCGCCCGCGGACCCGTACCGCCCGGACACCGTCTTCGACGGGTGGTCCACGCGCTACATCACGGTCCGGCTCGCCTCCGTACGGGGTGACGAGCACCGGTGCAGCGGACGCCCGCGGCAGGACGACATCACGGTCGCCTGGCACGAGAGCACGGAGGCGGTCGTCTTCGCGGTGGCGGACGGAGTGTCCGCCGCCCCGCAGTCGCACATCGGCGCCGCTCTCGCCTGCCGTACCGCCGTCAACGACCTGCTCGGCCAGCTCGACGAGGAACGGGCGGAGCCCGACTGGACGCGCGTGGTGCAGGCCGCCGCCTATCAGCTGCTGATGCGCGTGGCCCGGGTCGGAGAGCCCTCCGAGGAGCATCGCAAGGAGGCCATGGCCCAGCTGGCGACCACCCTGGTGGCAGGCAGGGTCCTCCCACTGCCCGACGGGACTCTCCGGGTCGACCTGGTCCACGTCGGGGACACGGCGGCCTGGCAGCTGGTCGAGGGGCTCTATTACCCCTTGCTGGGCGTGGAGAGCGACGACGAGATTTCGTCTTCCGCGGTGCTGGCGCTGCCGCGGCTGCCGCCGGCGCTCCGTCCGAGGTCGTACCAGCTGCCCGCGGACGGGGTGCTCCTGGTGGGCACCGACGGATTCGGCGTGCCGCTCGGCGACGGCACGGGCATGGTCGGCGAACTGATGGCCACCGGGCTGTCGCATCCGCCGCGGGAGCCCCGCACGCTCGCCCATCTGCTGGACTTCTCCCGGGAGACGTTCGACGACGACCGCACCCTGCTGGCGGTCTGGCCGCGTCATCGCCTCGCGGAAGGGACGCCATGAGCGCCCCCGGCGCGGCACGGGTCCAGCTGGCGGCCCTCGTCAGGGGGGCGCAGCTGGGCAAGGGCGGCCAGGGCACCGTCTGGGCCGTTCAGAAGCGGCTGATCAACGGTGAATGGCCGGTCGTGTACAAGGAGTACGACGGCAAGAGCAGGAGCGAGCTGAGGGCAGACGTACTGGAGCGGATGGTCGCCTTTCTGCCGCGCCAGGCGGACGGGACGGCACGCTGGCTGGGTGAGCACACGGCGTGGCCGGCCGCGTTGGTGAACCAGGGGAACGACGTTCACGGTTTCCTGATGAGGCAGATCCCGGAGGAGTACTTCCGGGTGCTGACGACCTCGCCGGAGAAGAGGACTTCGGGCTTCGAGTTTCTGCTGAACAAGGACGCCTACTTGCGGAAGGTCGTCGGGATCTCGTTCACGCCGCGGCAGCGCTTCCAGCTGCTGCTGGATCTGGCCGAGAAGCTGGACCGGCTGCACGGGCTCGGCGTGGTCGTGGGAGATCTGTCGCCGAAGAACCTGCTGTTCTCGTTGCAGGGCTCGCCCAGCTGCTTCCTGATCGACTGCGACGCGATGGTCCTGAGTGGCCAGTGGGCGCTCAAGCCGGTGCAGACCCCGGGTTGGAGCCTGCCCGGGGCGGAGGAGCCGACGACCCGGGCAGGCGATGTCTACAAGTTCGGTCTGCTCGCCGCCCGGCTGTTCATCGGCGATCAGGTCGGATCGGACGTGGACATCCTGCGGTCGGCCGACCGTGCGGTGGCGCAGCTGGCGGAGCGCAGTCTGGCCGATCAGCCCGCGCAGCGGCCCGCGCTCGCCGACTGGCTCGGTCCGCTGCGCAGCGCTGTGGTCACGGCGCCCGCCAGGTTGTCGCCGCCGGCCGCTCGGCCCACCGCGCCCACGCCCACGGTGGTGAACAGCCCCACGCCCACGCCCACGGTGGTCAACAGCCCGGCATGGACGCCGCCGCGCAGGCGGACCGTACGGACCCCGACCCCGACCCCGGCACCGAACCCGACCCGGACCCCGAGCCGGACGCCGACCCCGGCCTGGACCGTGCCGACCCCGGCCCGAACGCTGACCAGGACTCCGGCCCCCGCGCCGCGCGGGTTGAGCGGCGGCTGGATCTTCTTCCTCCTGCTGCTGATCGCCGCAGGGATCGGTGTCGGCGCCCTGCTGGCGAACGGCGCGCCCTGGGACGACGGCGCCGGCGGATCGTCGTCCGAGGCCCCGGACACGCGTGAGGGACAGGCGAAGAAACTGGAGAGCCTGCTGTGGGAGAACGACGGCACTCGGGGCAGCGTCTCGAAGTCCGTCGAGAGCGTGATGGGCTGTCCGGGGGACAGTGAACTACAGGAGGCGAAAGGGGTGTTCGACGAGGCGGCCGCGAACCGCGACCGGCTGGTCGACGCCGTGGAAGGAGTCGGTCTCGACCAACTGCCCGATGGGCTGACCGCGGATCTGCTGGCCGGCTGGAAGAGCTCGGCAGACGCGGACAGGGCCTACTCCAGGCTGGCCACCGAGGTGGCCGACGGATGCACCACGAGCCTGGTGACGTCCTCGGACGCCTGGGCGGACGCGGACCGCGCCAACGTACAAGCGACGCGCGCGAAGAAGGACTTCGTCGAGGCATGGAACCCGCTGGCCGAGGAGTACGGCCTGCGGACCCTGTCCTGGGACGAGGTGTGACCGTGCCGGGCTCAGGGCGGCCCTTCGCCGCACTCCCGCTTCAGCGCGTCCGGGTTCTCGACGACCAGCCGGTTGCGCCCCGTCGTCACCCAGCCGTTCCCGCGCCACTGCTCGAGGATGCGGCTGACCGTACGGCGGGAGCCGAGCACAAGCCCGGCGAAGTCGTCCTGGGAGAGCGGCAGGGCGATCAGCAGAGCGCCGGAGTCGCTGCGTCTGCCGTATCTCTCGCCGAGATCCAGCAAGAGTGCGGCGAGGCGGGCCTGGATCGCCTCGCCCCCGGTCGAGGTGCGCTGGCTGTCGGCGTCCCGCAACCGCGCGGAGAGTACCTGCTGCATCGCCGCGGCAATGGCCGAGTGGTCACGCGCCGTGCCCCTGAAGGCGCTCGCCGGGATGATCAGCGCTTCCACAGTGGTCAGGGCGGTGAGGGTGGCGGAGCGCGGTCCGCCGTCCAACCCGGCCTGTTCTCCGAGCAGATCACCCGCGTTACGTATGGCGAGTACGGCTTGATAGCCGTCGGCGGAGAGCGCGGTGACCTTCACGCATCCCAGTCTGACGACGAGCAGATGGTCGGTGAGCTCGTTCTCCTGAAGGAGGTGGTCCTTGGCCGCGAACGTCTCGAGATGACCGATGCGGCGCAGGGCGAGCCGGGCGGCGTCGTCGAGCAAGCTCCAGAACGGAACCCGGTTCGACCGGTACCGGTCGGTGTGCCGCGCGGTCATGGACGCTCCTCGAGGTATCAGCCGAACGCGCCGACCACGGCGATCAGGACACCGCCCGCCATCGCGCAGCCGAGGGACTGCCGGACCCTGCGGTGCTTGATCCACAGGATTTCGCTCATGGTCACCAGCTGACGGGTCAGGGCCGGGAGGGGATCGTGCCGACCGAGCTGTTCGGCGAGCTGCTCGGGAGTCCAGTGGCGCAAGTGTCCGTAGAAGATGAACTGACCCTGCGTGGGCGCCGACCGGCCCTGGTGGGCATGGCGCGGGAGCACGACGAGGACCGCGAGCGCGGCGGAGAGCCCCAGCAGGAGAACGCCGAGCCACAGACCGATTTCCGCTGCGAGCCCGGACAGCGCGCTCAGCCTGCGGCCGGACCCCGACATGGCGGCGACACCTGCCAGCGCGGCCGACTCCATGGCGAGGGCGAAGGACGCTTTGGCGTCGACGTTGCGGATCCATTCGCCGAGCGTGGTGTGGATCTGCCACGCGGTCCTGACCGCTTCCTCCCGCGACACCGGTTCCCCCTGTGGCACGCGGTTTCCTCCGCATCCTCAACTGTGGTCGTGGTCCATCGCACCATAGCCATGGATACCCGCGCCGGTCATGAACTCCCGCTGCGGCACCGCACTTTGATCAGAAGTGATCAAAGTGATCAGTGGGGGCCGGACTCGGTCGGGCCGGACTCGGGCAGCTTGCGCAGGCGCCGGTCCAGCGCCATCGAAAGTTCCGCGTCCACCACGCTCTTCGCCAGCGGCCGCAGCCTGTCCACCTGATCCTGAGAGGTGTGGGCGCGCAGCATCTCGAGGAAGAGTTCCGCCAGCTCGTCCGCGTGGGCGCGGACCCGTTGGCCCGCTTCCAGGACCGTCGCCAGTGGGACGCCTTCGCGGACCAGAGCGGATGAGACGTCCAGCAGGCGGCGGCTGATGTGGACGATCTCGTCGCCGTCCGTCGCCAGATAGCCGAGGTCCAGCGCGGCCGCCAGGTTCTCCGCGGTGACCTCGCCCTCGAAGTAGTCGGCGAGTTCCTGGGGGGTGAGGCGGACCGGCTCCTCCTCGGTGGGGGCGCCGAGGCCCAGGACGTCACCGACGTCGCGGCCGCTCTCGAAGGCGGTGGCGAGATCGGCGATGCCGTTGAGGGTGTGGCCACGTTCCAGCAGGGCGGCGATCGTACGGAGCCGGGCCAGGTGGTGCTCGTCGTACCAGGCGATACGGCCCTCGCGGCGGGGCGGCGGGATCAGCCCGCGCTCGCGGTAGAAGCGCAAGGTGCGCACCGTGATGCCGGCCTCCTTGGCCAGCTCCTCCATGCGGTACTCGCGTCCGTCTGCCACGGGGGAAGCCTATGTTGTACCACCGGTAACTTGTCGGGTCCTGCCCCTACCGCTCGGTAAGACACTGCTCTACTCTCCCCATCATGCCAGTGATTGCTGGCGTGGTCTGGCAGGGTTATGACGTTCCAGCGGGAGGCGGCGGCATGGGCCGGCAGCACGAGCACGTACGGGTGGCGGTGATCGGATCCGGATTCGGCGGCCTGGGGGCCGCGGTCCGGCTGCGCCGCGAGGGGATCACCGACTTCGTCGTCCTGGAACGGGCGGACTCGGTCGGCGGGACCTGGCGGGACAACAGCTATCCGGGGTGCGCATGCGACGTGCCGTCGCACCTCTACTCGTTCTCCTTCGCGCCCAACCCCGACTGGCCGCGCACCTTCTCCGGGCAGGAACACATCCGCGCGTATCTGGAGCATGTCGCGGACACCTTCCGGCTCCGTTCCCACATCCGCTTCAACCATGAAGTGCTGATGATGCGCTGGGACAACGACGAGCTGCGCTGGGAGATCGAGACCTCGCGGGGCACGCTCACCGCCGATGTCGTCGTCTCGGCGACCGGTCCGCTGTCCGACCCGAAAATGCCGGAGATCGACGGTCTGGCCGGCTTCCCCGGGAAGGTCTTCCACTCCTCCCGCTGGGACCACGACTACGACCTGCGCGGCAAGCGCGTCGCGATGATCGGGACCGGCGCTTCGGCGATCCAGATCGTGCCGTCGATCCAGCCGGAGGTCGGGAAGCTGACGCTCTTCCAGCGGACCCCGCCGTGGGTGATGCCGCGGATGGACCGGGCGATCGGCGGGGCCGAGCGCTGGCTGCACCGGCAGCTGCCGTTCACCGGTTCGGCGCGGCGCGGACTGCTCTGGGGGATCAGGGAGTTGCAGGTCAGCGCGTTCACCAAGCGGCCGAAGGAACTTGGACTCGTCGAGTCGCTCGCCAAGGCCAATATGGCCAAGGCCATCAAGGATCCGGCCCTGCGGGCCAAGTTGACGCCCTCGTACCGTATCGGCTGCAAGCGGATCCTGCTGTCGAGCGAGTACTACCCGGCGCTGGTGAAGCCCAATGTGGATGTGGTGGCTTCGGGGCTGGTGGAGGTGCGGGGATCGACGGTCGTCGCTGCCGACGGTACGGAAGCCGAGGTCGACGCGATCATCTTCGGCACCGGCTTCCATGTGACCGACCTGCCCATCGCCGAGCGAGTGGTCGGAGTCGACGGGATCACGCTCGCGGAGGCGTGGAAGGACGGGATGGAGTCGCTGCGCGGCGCCACCGCGGCCGGCTTCCCCAACTGGATGTCGATCATCGGCCCCAACACGGGCCTCGGAAACTCCTCGATGATCCTTATGATCGAGTCGCAGCTGAACTACATGGCCGACTACATGCGGCAGTTGAATGTGCTTGGCGGGCGTGCGGCGCTGGCCGTCCGGCCGTCCGCGGTGGGCGCGTGGAACCGGCGGGTGCAGGAGCGGATGGAGCGGACGGTGTGGAAGTCCGGCGGCTGCAACAGCTGGTACCTGGACGCGAATGGGCGCAACACCACGCTGTGGCCGGGAACGACGGGTGAGTTCCGGAAGGCAACGCGTGAGGTGGATCTCGCGGAGTACGAGGTCGTCCGGATGCCTGCGAAGTCCGCGCCGGCTGTCGAGGCAACCGCGGAGGCCGTGCGATGAGCCGGCCCAGCCCGACGAGCCAGCCCGGTCAGACGAGCCGGCCCGGTCAGACGAGCCAGCCTGGTCAGACGAGCCAGCCTGGTCAGACGAGCCAGCCTGGTCAGACGAGCCGGACTCTGACCGCCGTCTCCGCCGACGGGTCGACGATCCATGTCGAGGTGTACGGCCCGGACGGCGCGCCCGCCGTCGTCCTCGCCCACGGCTGGACCTGTTCCACGCTCTTCTGGGCCGCCCAGATAAGGGAGTTGGCGGGCGACCACCGGGTCGTCGTCTACGACCAGCGCGGCCACGGCCGTACCCCGTTCGCCGCGGTCGGTACGGACCTCCTCGCCGACGACCTGGAAGCGGTGCTCGGCGCCGTACTTGCTCCCGGCGAGAAGGCCCTGCTCGCCGGGCACTCCATGGGCGGGATGACCCTGATGGCCGCGTCCGGGCGGGCTGCCTTCGCGGAGCACGCGGCCGCGGTGCTGCTGTGCAGTACGGGCAGTTCGCGGCTGGTCGAGGAGTCGCTGGTACTGCCGATGCGCGCCGGGCGGCTGCGGACCCGGATCACTCGGATGGTTCTCGGGGCGCGGGCTCCGCTCGGACCGGTGACGCCGGTCTCCAAGCGGATCCTCAAGTACGCGACGATGGGCCCCGGTTCGGCGCCGGAACGGGTGGCGGAGTGCGCCCGTATCGTGCACGCCTGCCCGCGGCCGTCCCGGGTGGCCTGGGCGCATGTGCTCGCGGAGCTCGATCTCGCCACGGGCGTGCGGGAGTTGCGGGTGCCGTCGGTCGTGGTGGCGGGCACCGCGGACCGGCTCACCCCGATGGTGCACGCGCGGCGGCTGGCCGCAGAGCTGCCCGACTGCCGTGAGGTGGTGGAGCTTGCCGGGATGGGCCATATGACGCCGGTGGAGGCCCCGGAGGTGGTCACCGCGAAGATCCGCGAGCTGGTGGCTACGTTTGTGAACGCGGATGCGACGGCGAACGCGGATGCGACGGCGAGCGCGAACGCGAAGGCGAAGGAGGAGGCTGCATGAGCAGGACGAGCCTGGAGGGGCAGGTCGCGGTCGTCACCGGCGCGGCGCGGGGCGTGGGCGAGCTGCTCGCCCGCAAGCTCTCGGCGCGCGGCGCGAAGGTGGCGCTGGTGGGCCTCGAGCCGGACGAGCTGAAGCAGGTCTCGGGCAGGCTGCACACCGAGAGCGACTGGTGGCATGCGGATGTGACCGACCACGAGGCGATGGCGCAGGTCGCGCAGGAGGTCAAGGAGCGCTTCGGCAAGGTCGACATCGTCGTCGCGAACGCGGGCGTGGCGTCGGGCGGTCCCTTCGTGGACTCGGATCCCGCCGCGTGGCGGCGGGTGATCGAGGTGAATCTGATCGGGAGCGCGGTCACGGGCCGGGCGTTCCTGCCGGTGCTCATTGAGAGCCGAGGGTACTTCCTGCAGATCGCGTCACTGGCCGCGATCACTCCGGCACCGATGATGACGGCGTACTGCGCGTCCAAGTCGGGCGTGGAGGCCTTCGCCCACAGCCTGCGGGCGGAGGTCGGGTACAAGGGCGTGCGAGTGGGTGTCGGCTATCTGTCCTGGACGGATACGGACATGGTGCGCGGGGCCGACCAGGACGAGGTGATGCGGGAGCTGCGGCAGCGGCTGCCCTGGCCGTCGAACCGTACGTATCCGCTGGGCCCGGCGGTGGACCGGATCGTGGCCGGGATCGAGCGACGGTCCGCGCATGTGTACGCGCAGTGGTGGCTGCGCGGGATGCAGTCGGTGCGGGGCTGTCTGCCGGGGCTCATCGGGGTGGTCGGCCAGCGGGAGATGCGGCGTTTCGAGCCGCGGTTGCGGGAGGTCGGAAAGGGGCTCGTGGGGGCGGGCGGGGCGGCGGACGAGGCGGCGCGGAACGCGAGTACGCAGCGTCAGTGATCGAAATGCGAGGCATGTCCAAGAGTGTCACGCTGGTGTAGAGGCACAGGGGGCGTGCTGACCCCCGCCCTCCTCACACCTTCTAGGAGTGAACGTTCATGGGCATCGCAGACCAGTTCAAGGACAAGGCCGACGCGCTCGAGGAGCGGGCGCAGAAGGCCGAGGGGGGCGCGAAGAAGAAAACGGCGAAGCGGTCTCCCAAGCCGGAGGAAGGGCCCCGGGAGCGGACCACCGAACAGGCCATGCAGGACGCCGAGGACAAGTTCAGGCAGGACTACGACATCTGAATCCACGCAGCGAAGGGGCGCACCCGTGCCGACGGGCTGCGCCCCTCTTGCGTGCGGGGGTGCCCCGGGTGCGAGGTGCCCCGGGTGCGAGGTGCCCTCACGCCCCCCGCGGCGGCAGCTTCGGACGCCGGAGGTCCGGGGCCTGGGAGTAGTCCGGGGGCTCCGCCGCCGGGTGGGTCTTCAGGAGGTCCAGGGCCAGTTGGATCGCGTCGTCCAGCTGGACGTGACGGCCCTCCGCCCAGTCCAGGGGGGTGCGCAGCGCGTCCAGGTCCGGGTCCACGCCGTGGTTTTCGATGGACCAGCCGTACGCGTCGAACCATGCCGCGTTCATCGGGACCGTGATCACCGTGCCGTCGCCCAGGCGGTGGCGGCCCGTCATGCCCACCACGCCGCCCCAGGTGCGGCTGCCCACCACCGGGCCCAGGTCCAGCAGTTTGAAGGCCGCGGTGATCATGTCGCCGTCCGACGACGTCGCCTCGTCGGCAAGGGCGACAATGGGGCCGCGCGGGGCGTTCGACGCGTACGAAACCGGCTGGGCGTTGCGCGTCAGGTCCCAGCCGAGGATCTTCCGCGTCAGCTTCTCCACGACCAGTTCGCTGATGTGGCCGCCCGCATTGCCGCGTACGTCCACGAGCAGTGCAGGCCGGGACACTTCGAGCCGCAGATCGCGGTTGAACTGCGCCCAGCCCGACCCGCCCATGTCCGGGATGTGCAGATACCCGCACTTGTCGCCGCTCAACTCCCGTACCACCTCGCGGCGTTTGGCCACCCAGTCCTGGTACCGCAGCGGCCGCTCGTCCACCAGCGGGACGATCGCCACCCGCCGGGCGTGCCCCTCGCCCTCCGCCGGCTGGAAGGTCAGCTCGACCGTCGTGCCGCCCGCCGCCGAGAGCATCGGGTAGGGGCCCGTCACCGGGTCCACGGGGCGGCCGTCGATATGAGTGAGGATCGCGCCCTCGCGGATGCCCGTGCCGGCCAGCGGCGAACGCGCCTTGGAGTCGGACGATTCGCCCGGCAGGATCCGTTGGATCAGCCAATTCCCGTCCCGGCAGACCAGGTTCGCGCCCAGCAGGCCCATCGCCCGCTGGTAGTGCGGTGGTCCTTCGTTGCGCCGCGCGGGCGTGACGAACGCATGGGACGTGCCCAGCTCGCCCAGCACTTCACGCAGCAGATCCGCGAACTCGTCCGGCGACGCGACCCGTTCGACCAGCGGTCGGTATTGGTCGAGTACCGCGTCCCAGTCGATGCCGCACATCCCCGGCTCCCAGAAGTACGCGCGGATGATGCGGCCCGCCTCCCCGTACGCCTGTCGCCATTCGGACGGCGGGTCCACCTCGTGCTGGATCCGGCGCAGGTCCATATAGACCGTCGAGTCGCTGTCCCCGGACTCGGTGGCCGGGACCGCGCGCAGCTCCCCGTCGTCCACGACCACCAGCCGGCTGCCGTCGCCGCTGACCGCGAACCAGTCGAGATGGCCGACCAGTTCGGTCTTGCGGGCCTTGGTGATGTCGAAGTGCTCCAGCGTGGGGCGGCCCGAGGTGTCCGCGGGGTTGGCGAACGTCTCACCGAGAGCCCCGGAGATCGGCCAGCGCAGCCAGACCAGCCCGCCGCCGCTGACCGGATGGAGCGCCGAGTACTTGGAGGCGGTGACGGGGAAGGGAGTGACCCGGTCCGCCAGCCCCTCGACCTCGACCATGACCGTGCCGTCGCCCTCCTCGGATTCGTCCAGCGGGTCGAGCCCGCCCGCCGCGGGCCGCCCGTCCGGCAGTAGCGCGAAGGGCGAAGGCGTCGCGGACGACAGCGGTACGAGATAGGGGCGGCAGCCCAGCGGGAAGGACAGGTCCCCGGTGTGCACGTCGTACACCGGGTCGAAGCCCCGCCAGGACAGGAAGGCGAGATAGCGGCCGTCGCGCGTGAAGACCGGATTCTCGTCCTCGAAGCGGCCGTTGGTGACGTCGACGATCGTACGGTCCTTGATGCGGGCCATCTTGATCTGCCGCAGCGAGCGGCCGATGCCGGGCTGCGACCAGGTGAGCCAGGCGCCGTCCGGCGAGAAGGCCAGGTCGCGGACCGGCCCGTTGGTGGAGCGGATCAGCTCCGTCACCTCCCCGCCCCCCGAACCTCCGGCCCGGGAGGTGCCCTCTGCCTCCTCCTCGGTCACGTCGAGCAGCAGCAGCCGGCCGTCGTTCGACGCGATCGCGAGCCGCTCCCCGTCCGGGTCCGACACCATTTCGTGGACACGTCCCAGCTCCCCCGAGGCCAGCCGGCGCGGCTCCCGTTCGCCGCTCGCCCGTGGCAGATACGCGATCTCGACGGCGTCCTCGCCGTCCGCGCTCGTGACATAGGCGACCTGGACGCCGCTGCCGAGCATCTCCGGCAGCCGGACCCGTACGCCCGGGGTGTCAGCGATCGTGCGCGCCGGACCGTCGCGGTGTGTGAGCCAGTACAGGCTGCCGCGTACGTTGACGGCGCTGGCCCGCCCGGTCGTGTCGACCGAGATCGCGTCCACGTGGCTGGAGGCGGGCACCTGGTAGGCGCGGCGTCCGGCGCGCGGGCCCCCGAGCCGTACCTCCAGCTTGCGCGGTACCGCGTCCGGCGCCGTCAGATCGTCGACGATCCACACCTCACCCGCGCACTGGTACACAACCCTGCGACCGTCGCTCGAGGCGTGCCGGGCATAGAAGGCGTCATGGTCGGTGTGGCGCCGGAGATCGGTCCCGTCGGGTCGGCAGGAGTAGAGATTGCCGACGCCCTCGTGGTCGGAGAGGAACGCGATACGCCCCGAGACGAACATCGGGCAGTCCAGGTGGCCGTTCAGATCCGCGAGCAGCCGCTCCCCGTGCAGCCAGAGCCGGCCCGTCGCTCCGCCCCGGTACCGCTTCCACGCGGCCGGTTCGTGCGGCGGCTTGCCGGTGAGGAGCAGCGAGCGGTGCTCTCCCTCGATGTCCGCGACCTGGATGTCCGACGTCGGGCCCCAGGGGAGCCGCCGGCCGGGGGAGCCGTCGGTGGCCACCTTGTAGGCCCACGAGAAGTACGAGAAGGGCTGGCCGTGCGAGGAGACGGCCAGGATGTTGCCGTCCGGGTCCCAGCCGCAGACCCGGGTGTCGGTGGAGCCCCAGTAGGTCAGCCGCCTTGCCGGCCCGCCGGCCACCGGCGCCAGATGTATCTCCGGGTCGAGGCTGCGCCAGGTCGTGTAAGCGATGTGCGCGCCGTCGGGGGAGAAGCGCGGATGGCTGATTCTGGTCCGGTCGACGGTGACCCGCCAGGCGCGGCCCGGCCTGTGCCCTGCGGGCACCAGGGGCGCGATCCAGAGATCGTCCTCGGTGGCGAAGCACAGCAAGTCCTCGTGCAGGTGCGGAAAACGGAGATACGCGACGTCGTCACTCACCCCCCAATGCTTTCGGTGTCGGGAGGGTGCGGCAACTTGTGACGCAGAACACGACCGAAACGATTTCGTTTCGCAGAGGCTCCGGGCTATCTTCGTACTGTACGAAACCGTTTCGTTCAGGTTGGAGGTCGACCATGGCAGGCAGCAGGATCACGCCCGAGCGCGAGGCGGAATTGTACGAAGCCGTGCTCGACCTGCTCCGTGAGGCGGGCTACGACGGCCTCACCATGGACGCCATCGCGACCCGTACCCGTTCCAGCAAGGCCACCCTCTACCGCCAGTGGCGGAGCAAGCCGGAGCTGGTTGCCCGCGCGCTGCGCCACGACAAGCCGGTGAGCATCGCGGAGATCGACACCGGCTCCCTGCGCGGCGACTTCCTTGCGATGGTCGACCGCATGGACGACTGCCAGATGGAGAAGGACTCCGCGCTGATGCGGGGTCTGGCCCATGCCATCCACGACAACCCCGACCTCCACAAGGCGCTGCGGGACCTGCTGATCGACCCGGAGATGACCGGGCTCGACGCACTGCTGCAGCGCGCCGTGGACCGGGGCGAACTCCCCGCGGACGCGCCCGCGCTGAGCTACGTCCCGCACATGCTGGTCGGAGCTTTCATCGCTCGCCCGCTGATCGAGGACCGGTCGGTCGACCGGGCCTTCCTCGCCGCCTACATCGATGCCGTGGTTCTCCCCGCAC
This sequence comes from Streptomyces sp. NPDC019443, assembly GCF_044389785.1. Lineage (NCBI taxonomy): Bacteria > Bacillati > Actinomycetota > Actinomycetes > Kitasatosporales > Streptomycetaceae > Streptomyces > Streptomyces sp. NPDC019443. Next base: position 246,772 of record NZ_JBIRYJ010000004.1, on the reverse strand, counting down.
TCGGCATCTGATCTCCCCGCACTTCCCCGCAGCACCCCTCCCCGCACCACCCAGCACAGCACCTGACGCGCGCCGCTCTCGTCGTCGGGCCGGCTCCCCATGCCCTGTTCGCCTCACACTCGGGAGTACGCCCTCGTGGCCACGTTCCTCTACAAACTCGGGCGGTCCGCCTTCCGGCGCCGCCGCCTCGTCGCCCTGCTGTGGGTGGCGCTGCTGGCGCTGGCCGGAGTCGGCGCGGCCACCGCGTCCACCGCCACCTCGTCGTCCTTCTCGATGCCGGGAACGGAGGCGCAGAAGGCCTTCGACCTGCTGGAAGAGCGCTTCCCCGGGGCCAGCCCCGACGGCGCGACCGCCCGGGTCGTCTTCAAGGCGCCCGACGGCCGCAAGATGACCGAACCGGCAAACAAGGCCGAGGTGAACAAGGCGGTCGCCGCGCTGAAGGCCGGGTCCGACCAGGTCACCTCCGTCACCGACCCGTTCGCCGCCAAGGCCGTCTCCAAGGACGGCGGCACGGCGTATATATCGGTCACGTACAAGGTCAGCGGGATGGAGCTGACCGACAAGACGCGCGAGGCGCTGAAAGAGACCGGCACCCAGGCGCGCGAGAGCGGGCTGACCGTCGAGATCGGCGGCGACGCGCTGCAGGCCGCCCCGGAGACCGGGTCGGGCGAGATCATCGGTGTCTCCATCGCCGCGGTCGTCCTCGTCATCACCTTCGGCTCGCTGGTCGCCGCCGGACTTCCGCTGCTCACCGCGATCATCGGCGTCGGCATCGGGATCTCCACGATCACCGCGCTGGCGAACGTCCTCGACCTGGGCTCCACCACCTCGACGCTCGCGACGATGATCGGCCTCGCGGTCGGCATCGACTACGCGCTCTTCATCGTCTCCCGCTACCGCGCCGAACTCGCCGAGGGCCGCGGACGTGAGGAAGCGGCAGGACGGGCCGTCGGCACCGCCGGTTCCGCTGTCGTCTTCGCGGGCCTGACCGTGGTCATCGCGCTCGTCGGCCTCGCCGTCGTCAACATCCCGATGCTCACCAAGATGGGCTTCGCGGCCGCCGGAACGGTCGTGATCGCGGTCCTGATCGCGCTCACCCTGATCCCCGCGCTGCTCGGCTTCGCCGGCAAGCGGGTGCTCGGCCGCAAGGTCCGCAAGGGCAAGGAGACGAGCGACAAGCCGAACATGGGCACCCGCTGGTCCCGCTTCGTCCTGCGCCGCCCGGTCACCGTGCTGCTCGCCGGTGTGGTGGGCCTGGGCGCGATAGCCATACCCGCCTCCTCGCTGGAGATGGGCCTGCCCGACGACGGCGCGCAGCCGGTCAGCACCACGCAGCGCAAGGCCTACGACCTGCTGTCCGACGGCTTCGGCCCCGGCTTCAACGGCCCGCTGCTGGTCGTCGTCGACGGCGACAAGGCCACGGCCGACCGTACGGTCAAGGACATCAAGGACCTCGACGGCGTCGTGGCCGTCACCCCGCCGACCTTCAACAAGTCCGGCGACACCGCGATGATCACGGTCGTACCGAAGGACAGGCCGTCCTCGGTCGAGACCGAGGACCTCGTCCACTCCATCCGGGCCGACAGCGGCGAAGAGGTGCTGGTCACCGGCGCGACGGCGATGAACATCGACTTCTCGCAGAAGATGAACGACGCGCTGCTGCCCTATCTCGCGCTCGTCGTCGGACTCGCCTTCCTGCTGCTGATGGTGGTCTTCCGCTCGGTCCTGGTCCCCCTGAAGGCGGCCCTCGGCTTCCTGCTCTCGGTCGTCGCGGCGCTCGGCGCGGTCGTCGCCGTCTTCCAGTGGGGCTGGCTCGGCTCGCTGTTCGGCGTGGAGCAGACCGGCCCGATCATGTCGATGATGCCGATCTTCATGGTGGGCGTCGTCTTCGGTCTCGCCATGGACTACGAGGTCTTCCTGGTCACGCGCATGCGTGAGGCGTTCGTTCACGGTCAGCGACCCGGCGAGGCGATCGTCACCGGCTTCAAGCACGGAGCGCGTGTGGTCACGGCGGCGGCCGTGATCATGATCGCCGTCTTCTCCGGCTTCATCGGCTCCAGTGACCAGATGATCAAGATGATCGGCTTCGGCCTCGCGATCGCGGTCTTCTTCGACGCGTTCGTGGTCAGGATGGCGATCGTGCCGGCGGTGCTGGCGCTGCTGGGTCACAAGGCGTGGTGGCTGCCGCGCTGGCTGGACCGGGCGCTGCCCAATGTGGACGTGGAGGGCGAGAAGCTGCACAAGGAGCTCGCCGACCGTCCCGAGGGCGCCGACCCCGAGGACCCGGACGAGGAGCGGCAGTTGGTACGCGTCTGACGCATACGCGCCTGACGCACAAGGCCCCGGGGGTGCGACTTGAGGGGCGCGGCGTAGCCGCTCCAGTGGAGCCGGTGCTTGCACCGGGGGAGCGCGCGCCCCCGGTAGCGCGACGGCACCGTGGGGACGGGGGCCATCGCGGAACACAGTGGCCGTGCTCGTCACCCGTGGGTGACGGGTGCGGCCACCGCGTATGTGTGGCGCAGGAAGCGGATCAGCGACTTGGAGTCGAACTGCACCACCGCTACGCCATCCGGGGTATGGAACTCCACAACCGCCTGGACCCGGCCGCAGGGCCAGATCTCGACATCGCCCCGGCGGGCGGGCGCGCGCAGCCCCGTCTCCAGCAGTTCACGGGGGAAGGTCCACTCGCGGCCGCTGGGGAAAGCGAAGCGCACCGAATCCGGGCTGTCGCCGGGGTCGTAGCGGAGGGCGACGCGGACGGACCGGTGCTGCGGAGCGTCGGTGACGATCCGGGCCAATGCGTAATCTTCGACGACTGTGGACATTGCCCGCTCCTCACATTCGCCTGCCTTGTCCTCTAATGTCCCATATTTCGGGGCGGAGGCTCGAACGTTATTCGTGACAGACACGCTCTTGCGAACTGTTTGCAATAAGGCACTATCATTGAACAGTTATTCATCTGTCCGAAGCGGAGCCCGACATGCATGTCCCCGACGGATTCATCAACGCCCCGGTATCGGTGGCCGCCGGAGTCGCAGCCGCCGGTGCCGTCGCCGTCAGCCTGCGCGGCGCCCGCCGTGAGCTGGGTGCATCCCCGGTCGCGCTCGCCGGCGCCGAGCGGACCGCGCCGCTGGCCGGGCTGGTCGCGGCGTTCATCTTCGCCGTACAGATGCTGAACTTTCCTGTGGCGGCCGGCACCAGCGGACATCTGCTGGGCGGCGCGCTCGCCGCGATCCTCGTCGGCCCTTATACCGGCGTGCTCTGCATAGCCGTCGTCCTCCTGATGCAGGGCATCCTGTTCGCGGACGGCGGCCTCACCGCGCTCGGCGTGAACATCACCGTCATGGGCGTGGTCACGGTCGTCGTCGCGTACGCGCTCTTCCGCGGCCTGGTCAAGGTGCTGCCGCGGACCCGCCGCTCGATCACCGTCGCGTCCTTCGTCGCCGCGCTCGCATCCGTACCGGCCGCCGCCGGCGCCTTCACTCTGATCTACGCCATCGGCGGGACGACGAACGTGCCCGTCGGCAAGGTCCTCACCGCGATGGTCGGCGTCCATGTCCTGATCGGCATCGGCGAGGCCGTGATCACCATGCTGACCGTCGGCGCCGTCATCGCTGTCCGGCCCGACCTGGTCTACGGCGCGCGGGGTCTGTCCACCCCGCTCAAGCTGCGCGTCGGCGGCGAACTGGTCGACGCCGAGCCCGCCGCCGCGCCCGCACCCGCGCCGGTCGCCGCCCGCTCTCCGAAGAAGGTCTGGGCCACCGGCCTGGTCACCGCCCTCGTCCTCGCGGGCTTCGTCTCCTTCTACGCCTCCGCCAGCCCCGACGGCCTGGAGAGGGTCGCCACCGACCAGGGCATCGACAAGAACGTCGAGGAGCATGCCGCCGTCGGCTCCCCGCTCGCCGACTACGGCGTCAAGGACGTCTCGAACGCCCGGATTTCCGGCGGTCTCGCGGGCGTCATCGGCGTCGGCGCGACGGTCGTGGTGGGCAGCGGGGTCTTCTACGCAGTGCGCCGACGCCGTACGGACGAGCCCGCATCCGCCCCCGTACGCGAGACCGTCTGACATGGGGGCCGGCCACACCCACAAGCTCTTCCGGCACGGGCACTCGCCCGTCCACGCCCTGCCTCCGCACTGCAAGCTCGTGGCCGTCTTCTGCTTCGTGCTCGTCGTGGTCTCCACACCGCGCGAGGCAGTGTGGGCTTTCGGCCTGTACGCGGCGCTGCTCGCCGCGGTCGCGGCCGTCGCCCGCATCCCCGCCGGATTCCTGCTGCGCCGTCTGCTGATCGAGATCCCGTTCGTGGCCTTCGCGCTGCTGATGCCGTTCGTGGTGCCGGGCGAGCAGGTCTCCGTACTGGGCATCTCGCTGAGCGTCCCCGGCCTGTGGGGCGCGTGGAACATCCTCGCCAAGGGGACGCTCGGCGTCGCCGCGTCCGTGATCCTGGCCTCGACGACCGAGCTGCGTTCGCTGCTGCTCGGACTGCAGCGGCTCAAACTGCCGCCGATGCTGGTCCAGATCGCGTCCTTCATGATCCGTTACGGCGATGTCATCACCGACGAGATGCGCCGGATGTCGATCGCGCGCAGGTCGCGCGGCTTCGAGGCGCGCGGAGTGCGCCACTGGGGCGTCCTCGCCAAGTCCGCGGGCGCGCTCTTCATCCGCTCCTACGAGCGCGGCGAGCGCGTCCATCTGGCGATGGTGAGCAGGGGGTACGCGGGGACCATGCCGGTCATCGACCAGGTGACCGCCTCCCGGACCCAGTGGTCGTACGCCGTGGCCCTCCCGCTGACCGCGCTCGCCGTCTGTCTGCTGGGATGGACCCTATGACTGCGTCTCTTGCGTCTCCTGCGTCTCTTGAAGTGCGGGGCCTCGCCTACGCCTACCCCGACGGCCATCAGGCGCTTTTCGGCGTCGATCTGACGGTCGGGCGCGGGGAGCGGGTCGCCCTGCTCGGGCCCAACGGCGCGGGCAAGACCACGCTCGTCCTGCACCTCAACGGCATCCTGGCGGGCGGTGTCGGCTCGGTGTCGGTCGCGGGCCTGCCGGTCGCCAAGGCGAATCTCGCCGAGATCCGCCGCCGGGTCGGCATCGTCTTCCAGGACCCGGACGACCAGCTGTTCATGCCGACGGTCCGGGAGGACGTGGCCTTCGGCCCGGCGTCGTCGGGCCTGCGCGGCGCGGAGCTGGAGGCGCGGGTCGCATCGGCCCTGACCCAGGTGGGCATGGCGGAGTACGCGGACCGGCCGCCGCACCATCTCTCCTTCGGCCAGCGCCGCCGGGTCGCGGTGGCCACGGTTCTCGCAATGGAGCCGGAGATCCTCGTACTCGACGAGCCCTCGTCCAACCTCGACCCGGCGTCGCGGCGCGAACTGGCCGACATCCTGCGGTCGTTGGACGTCACCGTGCTGATGGTCACGCACGACCTGCCGTACGCGCTGGAGCTGTGCCCGAGGGCGGTGGTGCTCAGCGAGGGCGTGATCGCGGCGGACGGGCTTACGCGGGAGCTGCTGGGAGACGATGACCTGATGCGGGCGCACCGGCTGGAGCTGCCGTTCGGCTTCAACCCCCGGGCGACGGTCTGACCGGGGCTCCGCCCCGCACCCCGCGCCTCAATCTCCCCCCGGACGAAGTCTGGGGGAGATTGAGGACAACGCCCCAGGGCGTTCGGGGGTCTGGGGGCTTGCCCCCAGTTCGGGGAGTGGGGGTCCCCCCACGCCCGCCAGGGCGTAGGGGGAGGGTCGGGGAACAACCCACCCCCCGCGGTGCCGCGGCGCACCCCACCCGCACCATGGAGGCATGAGAACCGCAGTCCAGGGCACCGTGGCCGCCGGCTTCGAGCCGGTCCGGCACGCCTTCGTACGCAACTTCCAGCAGCGCGGCGACCGCGGCGCTGCCGTCGCCGTCTACCAGGACGGGCGAAAGGTCGTCGACCTGTGGGCCGGCAGCCGGGACGTGGACGGGCACGAGCCGTGGGCCGTGGACACCGCGCAGGTCGTCCGTTCCGCGACCAAGGGCATCGCCGCGGCCGTCGTGCTGCTGCTCCACCAGCGCGGCCAGATCGACCTGGACGCCCCGGTCGGCACGTACTGGCCGGAGTTCAAGGCGGCCGGCAAGGAGCGGGTCGTCGTACGCCAGTTGCTCGCGCACCGCGCCGGGCTGCCGGTCCTCGAACGCCCGCTCACCCCGACCGAGGCGGCCGACGGCGTGACCGGCCCCGCGAGGATCGCCGCGCAGCGCCCCGTCTGGGAGCCCGGCACCGACCACGGATACCACGCGCAGACGTACAGCTGGCTGCTCGGCGAACTGGTCCGCCGCGTCACCGGCCGCACCATCGGCCGCTGGGTCGCCGAGGAGATCGCCCGCCCGCTCGGCCTCGACTTCTGGATCGGGCTGCCCGATGACGAGGCGGGCCGGGTGGGCCGCATCGGTCCGGTCGATGAGCCCGCCGCGGCCGACGGCGGCGGCCTAAAGCTGCGCCCCAAGCCCGCCGTCTCCGAGGCCTACCGCAACCCCGAGTCCCTCACCCGCCGCGCCTTCGGGGCGATCGACCCGGCCCTGGACGAGAACGACCCGGCATTCCGCGCCGCCGAACTCCCCGCGTCCAGCGGCGTCTCCACCGCCCGCGCGCTGGCCCGCTTCTACGCGTCGACGATCGGCGAGGTCGACGGCGGCCCCCGGCTCTTCGCCCCGGCCACTCTCACGCTCGCCCGCACGGAGGAATCGGCGGGCCCCGACCGCGTCCTGGTCGTCCCCACCCGCTTCGGCCTCGGCTACATGCTGCACGGCCCCGCATCCCCGCTGCTCGGCCCCGGCTCCTTCGGCCACCCCGGCCGCGGCGGCTCGCTCGGCTTCGCCGACCCCGAGTCGGGCATCGCGCTCGGCTACGCAACCAACGGCATGCGCAAGGGAGTTACGGCGGATCCGCGGGCCCAGGCGCTGATCAGAGCGGTACGTTCAGCGATATGAGCAGCCGGATGAGCAGCCGGATGGGACGTTTCGAGGGGCACGGCGTACTGATCACGGGCGCGGCGCGCGGCATCGGCGAGGCGACCGCGCGCAGGCTCGCCTCCGAAGGAGCCCGGGTCCTCGTCACCGACGTGGACGCCGAGCGCGCCGCGAAGACGGCCCGGGACATCCCGGGGGCCGCGTCCTTCGGCTGTGACGTCGCCGACCGTACGGCGGTCGAAGCGGCCGTCGCGTACGCCGTCGAGCGCTTCGGCACCCTGGACGTGCTGGTCAACAACGCCTTCTCGTGCAGCCTCGACACCCCGATGTTCGAGGACCAGCCGGACGACACCTGGCACCTGGACCTGGACATCAGCCTGACCGGCGCCTTCCGGTGCGCCCGCGCCGCGCTGCCCCACCTCGCCGCGTCGGGTCGCGGCGCGATCGTCAACATCGGCTCCGTCAACGGCGAGCAGGACTTCGGCAACCACGCCTACAGCGCGGCCAAGGCCGGCCTGGCCTCGCTGACCCGCACCCTGGCGGGCGACGCGGCAGCCCGCGGCGTCCGCGTCAACCAGGTCAACCCCGGCACGGTCCGCACGCCCTCCTGGTCCGGGCGCGAGGCACAGCTCGACGCGATGAGCTGCCTCTATCCGCTGGGCCGGGTCGGCGAGCCGGAGGACATCGCGGCCGCGGTGGCGTTCCTGGCCTCGCGCGACGCGGCCTGGATCACGGGCACGACGCTGCGCGTCGACGGCGGACTGCTCGCGGTGAACACGGCGTTCGGCCAGGCCCTGGCAGGGGAGTGACCCGCATTCACTGCGCCGGTCCGGCGGCCACGCAGAACTCATTGCCCTCCGGGTCGGCCATCACGATGTGATGGCCGTCGAACTCCTCCAGGACGCTCCCCCCGGCCTTCACCAGCCGCTCGGACTCGGCCCGTATCCTCGCCCACCGCTCCTCGGGGCTGCCGTGACCAGGCACGCGGATGTCCATATGGAGCCGGTTCTTCGCGGTCTTCGGCTCGGGCACCTTGAGAATGCACAGCCGGGGCCCGACGCCGTCGGGATCGCAGAGCCACGCCCCGTCGTCCTCGTCCTCGTCGTCGTCCAGGTCGAACTGCGCGAGCCACTCCTCGCGGGTCTTGAAGGGAGCGGGCGGCGGCTCGTCGATGTACCCCAGCGCCGGTTTCCAGAACTCCGCGAGCAGCTGCGCGTCCGTACAGTCGAGCGTCAAATCGATTCTGGCTGCCATGACTGGACCGTACTGCCCGCCTATGACAATCGATGCTCTGCACGGCGCTGCCCGGCCGCCAGCACGAACGTGACGGAGATCAGCAGCGCCCAGGCCCCGAACTTCGCCACGGACACCGGCTGCCAGCCGGTGAGCTGGTCCGGATAGCTCCAGGCCCCCGCGTACGTGGCGATGTTCTCCGCGACCCAGAGGAAGAAGCCGATGAGCACGAACGACAGGGCCAGCGGCATCCGGTACTCCTGCGCCCCGACGCGGAAGCGCACCCAGGTCCCGGCGGTCGCGCACAGCAGCGCGGCGGCCAGCGCCCAGCGGACGTCGGGCAGCCAGTGGTGGCTGAAGAAGTTCAGATAGACCGCACCGGCGAGCGCAGCCATGATCCGCGGCCGGTAGCCGTCAAGGCGCAGCTCGAACAGATGCCAGGCGCGGCAGACGTAACTGCCCACCGCCGCGTACAGAAAACCGCCGTAGAGCGGCACACCGGCGACCTTCGTCAGCGCCTCCTCCGGGTAACTCCAGGACCCCATCCGCACCTTGACCAGCTCGAAGAGCAACCCGATGAGATGGCATCCGGCGATCACCGCGGTGTCACGCGCGCTGTCCCAGCCGAGCTTCCTGGCCAGCGCCGCGAGCAGGATTCCGTACAGCAGCACCAGGTCGTAGCGCGCGATCGGCAGCTCGGGCAGCAAGCCGGAGACCGCGATGCCGCCGACGAGCGCGAAGGCGAAGGCGCAGCAGCGGGCCTGAAGCCAGCCGAAGCGGAGCAGCTGACGTGTCCAGTGCGTGATCGTCCCCATGGGGGGAAGGACGCCCGGAGCACGTCCCGCGGTTCGATCAGCGGTTCGATCGGCGGTCCGGGTGGGTCAGCTCGCGCACAGCATCAGGCCGATGCCCACGACCACCAGCTCCGCCGCCGCGATCCTCGGACCGCCGAACCGCTCCTTGTCGCCGCGCGGTTTCGCCCCGTCCTCCTCGCCTGGACGCCCCGACGTTCACAGCGCACTTGGCCGCACCGCGCGGGCCCGCAGGTTCCGTCCCATTGCCCCCATCTGCCGCCCTCCTGGGACCATCCCCTCGACAGGCAATCCGCGGGAAACGGACTTACGGTCGAGCAGTGGACGCTGCACCGAGATGCGGAGCCCTTGCTTCCGTCCGCTCATCCTCGTCACGACACCAACAGGAGACGACCCGCCATGGCCACAGCATCTGAAACCCCGGTACTGGACACCCTCGCCGCGATGACCGTCGACTCGGTTGAGCGGTGCGGGCTGACCCCGGACACGTTCATGCTCACCCGCATCGCGGCCCTCGCTGCCTCGGACGCTCCGCCGATCTCCTACGTCGCCAACATCGACCCCGCCATGCAGGCCGGTATGACCGCCGACCAGCTGCAGGACGTCCTGGTCGCCATCGCCCCCATCGTGGGCACAGCTCGCGTCATGACGGCAGCCGGCAACATCGCCAAAGCACTGAGCATCGAGATCGCCGTCGCCGACGCCCAGGGCCGAGCGTAGAGACGTCGCTCTAGCTCTGGAGCCACCACCGCTCTCCCGGGGGAGACGGGCCGTCAGCGAGCGTTCAGCACCTGGGCGACCACCGGTCCCGCCGCGTCGCCGCCGTGCCCGCCGGACTGCACGACCGCGGCCGCGGCCAGGTCGTCGGCGTACCCGGTGAACCAGCTGTTGGACTTGCCCTGTCCGTCGACCTCCGCGGAGCCGGTCTTGGCGCCCTTGTCGCCGCCGACCGCGGCCATCGCGGACTGGCCTGTTCCGTACTGCGCGGTGGCACGCATCATTTCGCGCAGCGCCTGGGCGATGGAGCCGGGCAGCGGCTCTGCCTTGGCCAGCTCACGGTTGTCGAGGGACTGCGGGACGATCACCGGCTGGCGGAAGCCGCCGCTCTTCGCGGTGGCGGTGATGGACGCCATGTTGAGGGCGTTCATCGTGATCTTGCCCTGCCCGATGTACGAGGCGGCGGTCTCCGCACCGGCCGACTCGGGCACAGTGCCGTCGACGGAGACGATGCCCGTCTGCCAGTCGAGGCCGATGCCGAAGTACTTACGGGCGGTGTCGCCCAGCGCCGTACCGGCGATGTTCTTCTCGGTGAGGGGCTTGACGGCCTTGATGAAGGCCGTGTTGCACGAACGGCGGAAGCTGTCCTTGAAAGTGCCGCCCTTGATCTCGAACTTCTTGAGATTCTCGAACGTCACCCCCTCCCACGAGACGGTGGGCGGACACTCCACCTTCGCTCCTGGGCCTCCCACGATCCCGTTGTCCATCATCATCGTCGCGGTCACGATCTTCATCGTGGAACCGGGCGCCTGCGCGCCCATCATGGCCGTGTTGTAGCCCTCGGCCGGGCTGTTGGCGACGGCCCTGATCTCGCCCGTGCTGGGCTTCATCGCGACAACCGAGGCGTGGCTGTACTTCTTCACCGCCGTCTCGGCCGCCGCCTGCACATCCGCGTCCAGGGTGGTCTTGAGCGTGCCCTCCTTGCCCTTGGTCAGGGTCAGCAGGGTCTGGTCGGGCGTGGACTCGTTCGTGGACGTGATGGCCAGTTCGACGCCGGCGGTGCCGCCCGCGTCCTCGCCGTACTTCTTGCGCAGCGAGTCCAGAATCGGCCCGAGCGACGGGTACTTCTCCTTCGTCAGCTCCCGGTCCTCGCGGTCCACGGCCTTGATCGGCGGGGCCGACGCCTTGTCCGTCCTGAGGGTGGTGCCCTTCGTCAGCTTCGGGTGGACGACGGTCGGCGCCCAGTTGACCAGTGGCCTGCCGGTGGTCAGCCCGCGAACCACGGTCAGCTCGGAGGAGTACGCCCAGGGCCTGCTCTGCCCCTCGTACGTCACCGTCGCCCTGACCGTGAACGGCACCTTGGCGCCGACCGCCTTCCCCGGCGTGATCACGGCCTCGGAGACGTGAGCCTGCTCGCGGTACCCGGCGATCAGCGGCTCGGCCTCCGCCGCGTTGTTGGTCAGTTGCGCGGCGTCCGGCGCGTTGCCCCCCGCCCACGCGGCCAGAAAGCCCTTCGCGGTCTTGTCGATCTCATCGGCGTCCGGCGGCCCGGTCTTCTTGGGCGCGGATGCGGACTTGGTGTCCGCGCCGTCCCCGCCGGTCAGCCCGCTGTACAGGTTGTAGCCGCCGTAGCCCACGCCACTGGCGACCACCAGGAATACGCCGCCGACGACGGCAACCTTCGCTCCACTGCGCATCTGTGCAGTCCCCCTCCCCAGGAGCTCCTTGACTGCGCCTATTGAAAAGCGTGTTCAAGGACATGCAACCCGTGCACTCTACGGGACAGGGGTGACAGGAGTGTCGGCCGTTATCGGACCGCGACGCCCTGGCCCGGTTCCAGACAGGAGGGCCTCATCCGCCACCTTGGACTCAGAGGCATCTCCTCGGCGCAGCTGACCGAGGTGCAGACCATCGCCCCGGTCGTCCTTGTGCAGTCGTACAACCAATGGCTCCGTGATGTCAGACACAGGGACGAGCACACAGGCGGTCCGCGCCCCTAGCGTTCTCACCACCCGAGAGGTGAGGGAGTACGTAGCGATGCCCGAGAGCGCAGCGCCACAGCAGTACTTCGTGGTGATCGGCAGCGACATGGCGCGCAGGGTATGCGGTCTGCTGCAGTCGGCCGGACACCTCGTGCGCCACCTCGACCGTCCCACCGACGAGGATCTGCGCCGGGCCCTGCGGCGGGAGGTGGCCGGCGTCGCGGTGCTCCTCGAGGACGACGTCGAGTCCTTGCGCTACGCGCTCGCCGTCGAGCACATCCGCCCCAACGTCAAGCTGGTCGTGACGGTCTTCGACCGGACGGTCAGCGAGCAGCTCCTGCGCGTACTCCCGAACTGCCAGGTCACCTCGCCGGCCGATGTCGCCGCACCCGTTCTCCTGGCCGCCTGCCTCCAGCCGGGTCTGCTGAGCCTCACCCGGACACCCGCGGGCCACACAGCCGCCCGCTGGCACGACGACGCTGTGCACCTGGAGCCGTGGCGGCCCCCACGCTCGCTGCGATACCGGGCCCGGCTGGGCAGGATCCGAGGGCAGCTGCGACCGCACGACGGCAGCTCGCGGATCATGCTGACGGGTCTGGCCGGGCTGCTCACGGTGCTGCTGGCCGACTGGGCCTGGGCCGTGGCCTTCCACCACCGCTCGCCCGTCGCGGCGCTGTTCGAAGCAGCGCGAACAGTATCCGCCGTCGGCCCCGCAGCCGCCCATGGCTCGGACGCCTATCTGGCGTTCTCTGCCGTCGCGATGCTCGTCACCATTGTTTTCACTGCGGTCTTCACCGCGGGCATGGTCGATCGCCTGCTGGGGCCGCGCGCGGTAGGCATCGTGGGCTCTCGTGCCCTGCCGCGGGCCGGGCATGTGGTCGTCGTCGGGCTCGGACAGGTCGGCCTGCGCCTGTGCACCCAGCTGCAGGCTCTGGGCATCGGCGTGATCGCGGTCGAGCGGAATCCGGCCGCGCCGAACCTGCGCCTGGCCAGGGCGCTGGGCGTGCCCGTGGTCGTCGCCGACGCGACCGACCGGTTCGTGCTGAGCACGCTCTGTCTGCCGCAGGCCCAGGCGCTGGCTGCCGTGGCCTCCGACGACCTGGACAACATCGCCGTATCGGTGGCGGCACTGGCCGTCGCGCCCGAGTTGCGCGTGGTCATGCGTGCGGGCGAGCACGAGGCCATCGCGGAGACCCGCTCCCTGTTCCGGATCGGCGATGTCCACGACCTCAACAGCTTGACCGCCGCGTATACGACCGCGAGCCTGAGCGGGCTGCGGCCGCGGGGCGTCGTGACACACGGCAAGCGGCTGCTCGTGCAGCGCGGGGACGGGGCTTTCGTGCCGTGGCCACTGGCAGACCGCTGCGATCACCCGCAGGAAGGCGACGTCCGCGCCCAGATCGCCGCCGCCGCGCATCTCCCCGGCTGACATCCGACCACCTGGCCGCCAATGTTCCAACAGCCACCGGCTGCCGGGACCTTTGCGGTATCGCCGTCGCCGCGCTGTCGCTGTGCTCGTAGGACGAATTCCGCCGCAGATCCGCGACCACGTTTGAGCATGTGTCTGAACAGAGCTCTGGCGGGCGTGACATCTGTCCATGGTGGCCCGGCCGCGTTCGCTCCTACCTTCTGGGTACCCCGATTCCGCGCGCCGGGTCACCCCCTGGCGTTCCCTACCGTCACGTGTCCTCGCCCCCGGCGGCTCCTCGTACGCGAGCCCGATCGGCCGGGCGGCCGTCCTCACCCGACACGTGGGCACCGGCAACGGCGAGCAGGCTGCGAACAGGCAGACCTGCTGCGCCGGGTCGGCCTTCCGGCCTTCCCCGTGGTCGTCACACACCGTCGTCCCACCCGTGCTCGGCACGTGCACGACCGACAGGCCGGTTCTGCCCCGATCCTTCTCTCTGTAAGGACTGAGCATGAGTGCGCAACCCACAAACACCGACGTGGCTCCGTCACCCCGTGAGAGCAGGCAGACGCCTTCCGCGGACGGCCTCCGTCCCGGGCTCAAGAACCGTCATCTGTCGATGATCGCGATCGGCGGTGTGATCGGCGCCGGCCTGTTCGTCGGTTCCGCCTCCGGGATCGCGGCCGCCGGCCCCGGCATCCTGCTGTCCTACGCCCTGGTCGGCACGATGGTCGTCTTCGTCATGCGGATGCTCGGCGAGATGGCCGCGGCCCGCCCCACCTCCGGCTCCTTCTCCGCCTACGCCGACCGGGCACTGGGCCGCTGGGCCGGATTCTCCATCGGCTGGCTGTACTGGTTCTTCTGGGTCGTCGTCCTGGCCGTCGAGGCCACCGCAGGCGCGAAGATCCTCCAGGGGTGGGTTCCGGCGGTCCCGCAGTGGGGCTGGGCCCTCATCGTCATGGTGGTCCTCACGGCGACCAATCTGGCCTCGGTCGGCTCCTACGGCGAGTTCGAGTTCTGGTTTGCCGGGATCAAGGTCGTCGCCATCGCCGGCTTCATCTTGATCGGCGCTCTGGCGGTGTTCGGCGCACTTCCCGGCTCCGGCCACGAAGCCGCGGGCCTGGCCAATCTGACCGGCCACGGCGGGTTCCTGCCCAACGGGCCCGGGGCGATCCTCACCGGCATCCTGATGGTCGTCTTCTCCTTCATGGGAAGCGAGATCGTCACCCTCGCCGCCGGTGAGTCCGAGAACCCCCGACGCGCCGTCACCAAGGCCACCAACAGTGTGATCTGGCGGATCGGCGTCTTCTACCTCGGCTCGATCCTGGTCGTGGTCTCTCTGCTCGCATGGGACGACCCGGCGATCAAGGAGAAGGGCTCGTACGTAGCGGCGCTCGACGCGATCGGAATCCCGCACGCCGGCCAGATCATGAACGTCATCGTCCTCACCGCCGTGCTGTCCTGCCTCAACTCCGGCCTGTACACCGCCTCTCGTATGGCCTTCTCGCTCGGCGAGCGCGGCGACGCGCCCGCAGCATTCGCCCGCACGAACAGCCGCGGTGTGCCGCAGGCCGCCATTGTGGGATCGGTCGTGTTCGGCTTCGTCGCGGTCTTCTTCAACTACCAGTGGCCCGACACGGTGTTCCTGTTCCTGCTGAACTCCTCCGGTGCGGTCGCCCTGTTCGTCTGGCTGGTCATCTGCTTCACCCAGCTGAAGATGCGCGCAATCCTGCTGCGCGAGTCGCCGGACAAACTGGTCGTACGGATGTGGCTCTTCCCGTACTTGACGTGGGCGACCATCGCGATGATCTCGTTCGTCCTGGTCTACATGCTGACCGATGACGCCGCTCGCGAGCAGGTGATCCTTTCCGTACTGGTGGCAGCGCTGGTCGTGGCGACCTCGGTGGTCCGGGACCGACTGCGCACGGACACCAGGCAGGCGCTCACAAAACCGTAGTGCGCCCACCGAACCGCTCGGGCTCGCCCGGACCGGACCTGCCCGAGCGGTACGAAGGGTGACGGCAACGTTGAGAAGCCGTTGGCGTACCGAACAAGATCGTTTGGGTTTCCGCCGAGTGGGCGTGAACTCCGTCTCGGCGAGGGCGCCGGAAACGCCATGCGGGCCGGGACCTCAGGGGCCCCGGCCCGGAGCACCGCACTGGTTCTACTTGCCCTCCAGTGCAGCCACCAGCCGAGGCAGGTTGCCGCCGACCGCGATGAGGGCAAGGTGGTCGTGGTAGTCCCGGCTGCTGACGATCAGGCCGTCGCGGACCCGCAGCACCTGGATGTTGGCGGCCTCGAAAGTCCGCCCGGTCACCCGGTGGTGCACGTGGTAGTCGAACTCGGCGACGACCACCTCTGCGTCGTCGGTTTCCCGGACGACGACGTTCGCCGGGGTCAGCTCCACGGGCGAACTTGCGGAGACTTGCGCGAACCGCTCCTTGAGTGCGGCCCGCCCCTCGAGCCGGCGCGGACCGATCGGTTCGAAGACGGTCTCCACTACGGCGTCCTCGGCATAGAGCTCGGCCAGCTCCGTGAACCGTCCCGCGCTGATGCCCTCGATCAGCTTCTGGAAGACCTCGCGCGGTGACAGCGTTTCAGGCATGACCAACCTCCAGTGGGATCCGTGGATAGAATCGGACTAGCGACTCCGTTTTCACGATACGGACTGGCGACTCCGGTTGTCCAGGGTGGTTCTGCCGTCGATGGCGAAAGGTGGGAGACGGATGGGTGGCGCTCAGGAGCGCCCGCTGCGGGCGGACGCGGCCCGCAACCGGGCCAGGCTGCTGGACACCGCCACGGAGGTATTCACCACCCGCGGCGTCAGCGTGCCGACCGAGGAGATCGCCCGAACCGCCGGGGTCGGAGTCGGCACGCTCTTTAGGCACTTCCCGACCAAGGAGGCACTGCTGGAGGCAGTGATGGTGCGCAGACTGGAGACAATGGCAGCCCAGACGGCTCAGCTGGCTGCCGAGGCCGGGCCAGCCGAGGCCTTCTTCGCCTGCTTCCGCCTGGTGGTGGAACAGTCCGCGGGCAAGAACGAGTTCGCCCAGGCTCTCGCTGCGGCCGGGGTGGACGTGCACGCGTCCCTGCAGGGGCCGACCATGGAGATCCAGGCTCGGCTGGCCGATCTGCTGGCCGGGGCGCAACAGGTGGGGGCGGTCCGCCCGGAGCTGGGCCTGCCGGAGTTCATCGCCCTCCTGGCCGGTACCGGCAGGGCGATGGAACAGCTCGGAGCGGATCCGGTGCCCCGGGAGCGGATCTTCGAGGTGGTCTTCGACGGGCTGCGGCCACGCTGAACCGAAGGCGCAAACCTCCCACGGAAGTTGCCGAACGGACTGCGAGGCGCACCGCCATCGCGAGCATCAGCGACACCGACTGACCCATTGGAACCAATCGTCTGGTCTGCGAGCATCAGGCCCGCTGTGGTCAGCTTCGGCATCCGGATTGGCGAGCAATCCCGACACAATTGTGCTGCGGCAAAGTGCGGCAGCAAGGACCGCGATGACGCTCGAACGTGAGCACGACAACAGCCCCGGTACCATCGGCACCAGGGTCCTGATCAGGGCTCTCCGACCGGACCGCCCCTCATGCTGTCCAGGCTCAGGGGCGGTCCGGTCTCAGTTGTCTCTATGAGCCGCGCAGTCGCGGCAGAGCCCCGGCCATCCGCCGCGGGGGCAACGGACGACCGGGACTACTACGAGGGCTCAGCCCTCTTCCCTGCTGGCGAGGGCGCGAGCAGGGCGTCTTGAAGCGGCGTCAGGCCGGAGCCGCTATCGGTTGTTCCGGCGAGTCGAGCCAGGCGGTTTGCCCTTCCGCAGTCACGGTGAGCCCGAACCGCTCAAAGCCGGGGCGACCCTCTCGGTCCCACCAGCGCCAGCCAGCCTCTGCCTCATCCCAGAGGGGACGTTCACCCGACTGATAGACCGTCGCCTCGCCCTCGCCGTCCCGGAAGATCACTACGGCCCAGGACCTGTCGGTGAGGCTGTAGAGCCACACCGGCCGGGCGCCCTCGCGCTTGTCAGCCACCGACCGCACGCAGTCGCGGACTTGCAGCCCCACCGCGAAGTGCGACGCGTCGAAACGCCCCGTCCCGAACTCCGCGTCAGTGATCGACGTCGAGGACTTCAGTGCGTCCCCCACCCCCTCGGGCGGCACGTACTGCTCGTGCACAGGCCAGGCCATCCGCTGAGCACGGAGCTTCATGAACTCCACCGGCCCAAGAAACCGGCCCGAGGCACTGCGCCGGTCCTCAGCCGCCACCAGGCGCACGGTGGCGTCCAGATGACCGTGATTGGTGCCCCACGGAGCAAGAATCAGACCGCCGGGACGGAGCTGTTCCACCCATGCGAACGGCAAGGACCGCAGCCCGCATGTCGCAATGATCCGGTCCCAGGGAGCGCCGTCCGGGTAGCCGAGGAAGCCATCACCCGTGATCACTTCTACCGGCAGGCCAAAGCGCCGCAGCGACGCGCGCGCCGAAGCCGCAATCACTGGATCCACCTCGATACTGACCACGTTGGGTAGGCCAAGGCGGTGCCCGAGGAGAGCAGCGTTCCAGCCCGTGCCCGTTCCGATCTCCAGCACCCGGCAGCCGGCCGTCACCTCCAGATCCCGCAGCATCGAGAAGACCACCGAGGGCATTGACGCCGAACTCGTCGACAGCTCACCGGGAATGAGGCCTTCGTGGGCGCCGTCGTCCCACTGCGTGACGATCGGCACGTTGGCGTCCGCGTACCCCTGCCACGTGACCGGGTCATCGAGCCGCGACACCCCGACAGCGCCTCCCGAGGCCATGTCATGCGGCCAGATCACATCCGGGAGGAAGGCTGAGCGGGGTACCGCCGCGAAGGTCGGCACCCAATCCGAGGACAGAACCTTGGAAGCGAGCAGGGAGCGGCCCAGGGCGGCCCGCCCCCCGTCGAAGTCGAACGTCGTCACCGGTCAGGCCACCGAGCTCGGGCCACCGTCGGGCGAAGGCGGCGTGGGCGGGACCGGCCAGGGCTGGCCCGGAAGCCCGTCGCCGCCTCCACCGCCGCCACCGTTGCTGAACCACCTGTCCATGCTCAACTCTCCTCCACTCATCTCGACCTGCTGTTCATCCGCCGCGGTCGTTGGCCGGGAGACCGGGGCGGTCTAGGGGTACGACGCCATGGCCATCCCTGCGCCGAGCACGAAGCCGCACGAGCTGCTGATGGCGATGATCAGCAGCGGGCCGGCGAAGCGGCACAGGGAGGACCAGAAGCGCTTCACTGCGCCACCTCCCGGAGACGCCCGCCAGAGTTCTCGGCGAACCGTCCACGCGCATCAGACGCCGCCGCGAGAGGCACCCACTGGCCTGTCATAACGCCCGCCCCCGCTCAGACTTCAGCGGGGACAGCGACCGCGCGGGCACTGTCCGCCGACCCACACACCGAGCGCACTCACACTCCGGGTAGCGCGTCGGCTCATTCATGAGCACCACCGGCTCGCCCTCACACACGATCGATGACTGCTCCCACGTCTTCCCGGAATCACGGGAAATCCGGAGAGTCATCAACGGGCGTTGCTCCGTACCGCTGGTCCTCATCATGTGTGGCCTCCCTCCGAGGGCATCTGTGCCCGATCCAATCGACGCAACGAGTGCTCGGCAGTCGTCACGCTGCGCGGACCGAGCGGCCGGGTTGATCCCTCAACCGAGTAGTTGGCGGACACAAAGAGGAAACCGCGATCACGCATGCCCTGGGTATGGCTCAAGGCTCTGGGGGTGGTCAAAGTGATCAAAGATCATTCGCAGACTCCCTCTCGCGAATGACTCCCTGTCAGACTCGTCCGGCTGCCAAGGTGTTGCTCGTAACGTTGGTCAACGGCACGGGTGTGGGGATGCCACAGTCGCAGGTAGGTCAAAGTGATCAAAGATCGTTTAGCGATCGGGGGCGCAACATGGCGCGCGAACGAAACGAGAGTCTCGCCGCGCTGCTCGGAGAAGCAGGCTGGTCACGAGCCCAAGCGGCCAGCGCGTACAACCGCGTGGCGTTAGAGAACAACCTGAGCGATCACGCGAAGATCGGCCGCTCGCACATCAGCATGTGGGTAGGCGGCACCCAGCCCTCAGGGCCCGCACCCCTAATCTTGAGCCAGGCACTGTCCCGTCGTCTGAAGCGTGTCGTGATACCACAAGAGATCGGGCTCGCAGTTCCCACCTCGCCGGCGCAGGGGGCGCCGGAATGGCGCGTCGATCCTCTGGTCGCGCTGACCGACTTGGGGAGATCCGACTTGGACGCGGACCGACGCAACCTGCTGACGAGTGCGGTGTACTCGACCGCGGCCCTGGCACTCCCGAACGATGCGTGGTGGGCGTCGATGGCGCAGCCACCCGCCGAGCGTGCGGTTGGGAAACAGTGCGTCGGCCGCGGCGATGTGGCCACGGTTCAGGAACTGACTGTGGCGTTCTCACGTATGGACCAGAGCCGCGGAGGCGGCCACGGACGCAAGGCCCTGGTGCAGTACCTGCACTCCGACGTCCGAGACTTCCTGCACGGCCGCTTCCCCGACGAGCGCGTCAGGCGCGAGATGTTCTCCGCCGCCGCCGAGCTGTCGTACCTGTCCGGGTGGATGGCATTCGACAACGGCGAGCACGCCGTAGCCCAGAAGTACTTCGTCCTGGCCGTGAAGCTCGCCGCGCGTGCCGACGACGCCCCTCTGTCCGGACACATTCTGCGCGCCATGGCGCACCAGGCCATCGATCTCGGCTTCGCTCGCGAAGGTCTCCAGCTCGCGGAGGCCTCCGTGCACGGCGAGCGGTACGCAGCTGCCACCCCCAGGGAGCGAGCTCTGCTCGGCGTGATCCACGCGCGCGGTCTGGCCGCGAACGGGAAGAAGCAGTCTGCGGCGAAGGCACTGTTGCGCGCCGAGGACGACCTGGCCGCGGCGAGCGAAAGGATACGGGAGCCGAACCGTACGTTCTTCTTCGGCGAGGCGGCACTTGCGCACGAGACGGCCTGCACACTGCGGGACCTGGGCGACCGGCCTCGGGCCATTCGAGAGTTCCGCCACTCCGTCCGCACCCGCGGCGCAGCGTTCCGCCGTACCCATGCGGTAACGCTCGGATACCTCGGCGCGACGCAGATCGTCGGCGGGAGCGTCGAGGAGGCATGCGCAACCTGGGGCAGCGTTCTGGACTCGATGGAGGACGGGATCTACTCCGGGCGAGCCCGCCAGGCCGTCGTTGACATGCGACACCTGCTGTCCCCCTACCGACGCCGCGGCATCCCTGCCGTCACCGCGCTGGACTCCCGCGCAATGGCCTACCTCACCCAAGTAGATTGATCGCGTCACGCCACGGGATGAGGGGAAGCTCATGACGCAGTCGCTGGAGATCAAGCCCATCGGCATCGTGGTGGGCGGACGCGTCGAGCCAACGGATGACCACTGGGGCGAGACCGCGATCATCCGCCTCAACCCCGACTACCCCGTCGAAGTGGTCCAGGGGCTCGAGGAGTTCTCACACCTCCTCGTCGTCTGGCACTTCCACAAGGCATCACCCGACGACGTCGCCCTGCACGCCCGCAGCCCACGCAACAACCCCAAGTGGCCCGCCACAGGCACCTTCGTCCACCGCAACCACCGCCGCCCGAACCAACTCGCCGAGTCGTTCCCGCGCCTGCTCAAGGTCGACGGCCTTGACCTCCACGTCGCCTACCTCGACGCCATCGACGGCACGCCGATCTACGACCTGGCCCCGTACTTCAAGGAAATGGGCCCCCAAGGCGAGGTACGCGAGCCCAGTTGGCCCGCGGAAATGCTTGAGGACTACTGGGCCAAGTCCACGACCTGACTTGGGTGTAGGGCCCGCTGGCAGAGGGCAAGCGTTAGGCAGCTTCTTCTTCCATTTCCATGGCCGCTCGTTCTGCAAGCCTGACGGTCGCTTCGAGCAACTCCAGGTCGGCGTCCGTCAGCTCGCTCCCGCCTGCCGCTTCGTCCAGCCGCAGGGTCAGATCAAGGATCTCCGTACCTGGCTGACCGATTGTCCAGATCAGGATGTGCCGGTTCTGATCCCTAGGAATCCGGGCTGGCAGGTGGCGCTTCCCGCGCTCGTGCAGCTCACGGGAGATGTCTTCAACCACCCGTGACCCCAAGCGCTGATGTCCCAAGTTCAGGCGTAGTCCGTGCAGGGAGATTCTGAGCGTCGGAAGAGGCCCAGCCATCAGCTCAAGGAGTAGCTCTCGATTCCCGTGCATGATGCTTCCCCTCAGGTGGCGTGCATCGTCCCGGGCACCCCGGGACGATGGAGCCCCCAGTCTGGCGGAGCATCAGGCCCGCTGTGGTCAACTTTGGCATCCAGATTGGCGAGCAATCCCGACACAATGGCCGCTGCAAAGTCCGGCAGCAAGGACCGCGATGACGGGAGAGAGCCTGATGACATCCCCTCACTACAGGTGGCAGAGCTTCCTGCCCCCGACACTTCGCGACCGAACGGCTGGGCGAATCATGATGGCAGCCTCAGTGCTCGCCCTCGTGTGGGTAGTTGGGGGAGCGTTGGCTGACATGAGCAGTGATGAGACGCCACGCATCGATCTGCCTGGCTACGCGCAGGGGTACGAGGATGGCCGCGAGATGAACCAGATGGGTCTCTCCTCCCCCGATCGGCAGGAAGCGCAGCGAACGTGCAATCGCTCTGCCTCGGCTGTCTTCATCAGTGACGGTGAGCTTCAGCCGGAGGGCTGGCACGAGGGTTGCTTGGATGGCCTGCAAGGCAACCCTCGTCGCGATTAGCCGTCAGTTGGGGAGTCCGTCACTCGAAAGCTCAATGGGATCTGAAGAGGCTGTCTACTGCCTTCCGCGTGCGCCCCTCGCTGCTCGGCATGAGATGCGTGTACGTCCGCAGGGCAAACCCGGGGTCTTTTGGCCGGGGGATGATGCCGGCCGCCGCAAGAGCGGGCTTCCAGCTAGACCCAGGTGTCCAGCCACATTCTGTTCCGCCAGTCCTCCAGCGGGATCGTCGTGCCCGTGTACAGCGGATAGAAGTAGATGAAGTTCCAGATGATCAGCAGCACCAGCACGCCCGCGCCGATCGCCCCCAGCGCCCGCCGTCGTTCGTCCGAGCCCGGTGGGCCCAGCATCGCGCCGATCATCATCGCCACCGCCAGGCACAGGAACGGCACGAACACGACCGCGTAGAACAGGAAGATCGTGCGCTCCTGGTAGAAGAACCAGGGCACCCAGCCCGCCGCGATCGCGCAGGCGATCGCGCCCGCGCGCCAGTCGCGGCGGAACAGCCAGCGCCACAGGATGTAGCAGATCGCGAAACAGGCCGCCCACCACAGCAGCGGCGTGCCGAGCGCCAGGACCTCGCGGGCGCACTTGTCCGCCGCGTCCGACGGGCAGCCGTCCACGCCCGCCTTCGGGTCCTCGTAGAAGTACGAGACCGGGCGCCCCAGGACGATCCAGCTCCACGGGTTCGACTGGTAGGTGTGGCCAGAGGTGAGGTTGACGTGGAACTCGTAGACCTCGTTCTCGTAGTGCCACAGGCTGCGCAGCCAGTCCGGCAGCCAGGTCCAGCTGCCGCCCTTGCCGTCCGTCTGCGCCCAGTTCCGGTAGTAGCCCTTGTCGGTGACGATCCAGCCGGTCCAGGAGGCGATGTACGTGACGATCGCGACCGGCACCGTCGACACGAAGGCCGGTACGACGTCCTTCTTCAGCACCGCCTTGTACGGCTGCACCGCGCCCGCCGTCCGGCGCGCGCCCACGTCCCACGCCACCGTCAGCAGGCCGAACGCGACCATCACATAGAGGCCGTTCCACTTGGTGCCAGCCGCCAGGCCGAGCATCACGCCCGCCGCCAGGCGCCACGGACGCCAGCCGAGCCGCAGAGTCTCTGCGACCGTGGCGTCCGGGCGCAGCACGCCCTCTTCGTCGGTCGGAAGCGCCGTGGCGAGGCGTCTGCGCGCCCAGTCCCGGTCGATGAGCAGGCAGCCGAAAGCGGCCAGCACGAAGAACATCAGCACCTGGTCGAGCAGCGCGGTGCGGCTCATCACGAAGTGCAGCCCGTCCACCGCGAGCAGCGCGCCCGCCAGGCAGCCCAGGAACGTCGAGCGGAACAGCCGGCGGCCGATCCGGCACAGCATCAGCACCGACAGCGTGCCGAGCACGAAGACCATGAAGCGCCAGCCGAACGGCGTGAAGCCGAAGAAGTGCTCGCCGAGGCCGATGACCCATTTGCCGACCGGTGGATGCACCACATAGCCGGGGTCGGTCGGGATGGTGACCTTGTCCGGGTTGGCCAGGATCGCCTTGTCGATGTCCTTCGGCCAGCTGGCCTCGTAGCCCTGATTGATCAGCGCCCACGCGTCCTTGGCGTAGTACGTCTCGTCGAATATCACCGCATCTGGCTTGCCCAGATTCCAGAACCGCAGCACGCCCGCGACGAGCGCGACCAGCAGCGGCCCGCCCCAAGCCGCCATGCGCAGGAGCGGGTTCACCACCGTCGGCGGGATGCCGAAGACGGGCCACACCCGCTCGGAGGGGCGCGTGTATGGCGGCTCCAGGCGTTCGCGCAGCCCGATCACGGGCCGGGGCGCGTAGCCGAATCTGCGCAGCCGCTGCTGCCAGCCGGGCGGCTGTGGATCGGCGTCCTTGCCCTGAAGGGTCTGTGGCGCGGTACTGGTCACCGCGCCATCGTAGGGAACGCGACTGTGCGAGTCGTACGTCCGGTCCTGCGAGGATGGCGTACGTGAACGGAACGCTGGTACTCGCAGGGACCCCCATCGGCGATGTCGCGGACGCGCCGCCCCGGCTCGCCGCCGAGCTGGAGAGCGCCGACATCGTGGCCGCGGAGGACACCCGGCGGTTGCGCCGGCTCACCCAGGCCCTCGGTGTGCACACGCAGGGGCGGGTCGTGTCGTACTTCGAGGGCAATGAGTCCGCCCGTACGCCTGAGCTGGTCGAGGCGCTGGCCGGCGGCGCCCGGGTGGTGTTGGTCACCGACGCCGGAATGCCGTCCGTATCCGACCCCGGCTACCGGCTGGTCGCCGCCGCCGTGGAGAAGAACATCAAGGTCACCGCGGTACCCGGACCGTCCGCCGTGCTGACCGCGCTCGCCCTGTCCGGGCTGCCTGTGGACCGCTTCTGCTTCGAGGGCTTCCTGCCGCGCAAGGCGGGCGAGCGCCTCGGGAGGCTGCGGGAGGTCGCGCAGGAGCGGCGGACTCTGGTGTATTTCGAGGCGCCGCACCGGCTCGACGACACGCTCGCCGCGATGGCCGAGGTGTTCGGCGCCGAGCGCCGCGCCGCTGTCTGCCGCGAGCTGACCAAGACATACGAGGAGGTCAAGCGTGGCGGCCTCGGCGAGCTGGCCGCCTGGGCCGCCGACGGCGTACGCGGCGAGATCACCGTCGTTGTCGAGGGCGCGCCGGAGGCCGGACCCGGCGAGCTCGACGCGGCCGAACTGGTGCGCAGGGTGCGGGTGCGCGAGGAGGCGGGGGAGCGGCGCAAGGAAGCCATCGCGGCGGTCGCCGCGGAGGCGGGGCTTCCCAAACGCGAGGTGTTCGATGCCGTCGTCGCGGCAAAGAATGCGGATCGACCGGCCCCCGCAGACGGTAAAGGTCTATCGTGAAAAGCAAAGCGCAGACCGCGTCCTGGGCCTTGCCGGCATGGGAACGCCAAAGACCACACCAATAATCGACAGGCGCTGATGCGCTCCCGCCGGAACGGGCGTCCACTGAATCAGTGGAGAGGAGCTGGCATGAGTGAGATCACAGGCCCCGCCAAGGTCCACGAGGCGTACGCCTTCGCCTGCATGCGCTGCGGGCACGGCTGGGAGCAGTCCTACGAGATTGAGCACCACATCGACGGCTCGGGCCAGGAATACGTTGTCTACAAGGCCGACGGCCGGCGGGTGCCGTCCCCGCTTTCGAGCCCGACCTGCCCCACCTGTGGCAAACATGTCGTACGGATCATGAGGGCGGGACAGGTCTCCTCGGTCCGGGACTCGTGGATGAACATGCTGAACCCCAGCACTGCGAAGAAGCCCGTGTCGCAGACCGGGGCAGAGGCCGCCGACCGGCCGGGGCCCGCCGAGCGTGCCGATCAGCCTGCGCAGTCCGCGCAGTCCGCGCAGTCCGAGCGGTCCGCGCAGCCCGAGCGGTCCGCGGAGCCCGAGCAGTCCGCGCAGCCGGAGCCGGCCGCCGGACAGCCGGAGTCGGCCGAAGCGCCTCACCACTGGCATCTCTCCGACCTTCTGCATCCCTTCCGCAAGTGAGGCCTTGGGCGCGAGCCTCGTAGGATCGCGCCCATGAGTTCGAAGTCCGCCCCGCCGCCGCTGCCCGAACCGCTCAGCGTGCCGGTCGCCGATTCGCACACCCACCTGGACATGCAGGAGGGCACGGTCGAGGAGGCGCTCGCCCGGGCCGCCGCGGTCGGGGTGACGACCGTCGTACAGGTCGGCTGCGACATCAAGGGCTCCCACTGGGCTGCACAGACCGCTGCGGCCCACGACAGCGTGCACGCCGCGGTGGCCCTGCACCCCAATGAGGCCCCGCGCATCGTGCTGGGGGACCATGGGGGCACCTCCCAGCCCCCTGGGGCCGGGGGAGGCCGGTCGCGGCAGGGCGCCCGCGAGGCCGGTGGCGACAGCGCCCTCGACGACGCGCTCGGCGAGATCGACCGGCTGGCCGCCCTCCCGCAGGTTCGCGCCGTCGGCGAGACGGGCCTGGACTACTTCCGTACGGGCCCCGAGGGCATCGCCGCCCAGGAGCGCTCCTTCCGTGCGCACATCGAGATCGCCAAGCGGCACGACAAGGCCCTGGTCATCCACGACCGTGATGCGCATGCCGACGTGCTGCGGATCCTCGCCGAGGAGGGCGCGCCCGAGCGGACCGTCTTCCACTGCTATTCCGGTGACGCCGAAATGGCCGAAGTGTGCGCGGCAGCGGGCTACTTCATGTCCTTCGCCGGCAATGTGACCTTCAAGAACGCCCAGCCGCTGCGCGACGCCCTCGCCGCCGCCCCGCGGGAACTCGTACTCGTCGAAACGGACGCGCCCTTCCTCACGCCGGCGCCGTACCGCGGACGGCCCAATGCGCCGTATCTCATTCCGGTCACGCTGCGCGCGATGGCGGCGGTGAAGGGGCTCGACGAGGACACGCTGGCCGCGGCGATCTCGGCCAATACGGCGGAAGCGTTTGGTTACTGAGAGGCAGCGGCGGACAGGGTAGCGTCGCGACGCTGCGTAGTCGAATTGCTTTGGAGAGTGACCGAGGTCCGCTAGTGTCCCGGCCCGCAGCGCCATCAGGCGGACCGGACCTTACGGAGCGTCGTGAGCAATTCGCAGGGCAGTCACCATGCCGTACGCGGCGGTCTGAGCGCCGCCACCGGGACAGCAGAGCCGTACGAAGCGCCCGAGACGTCGTACGAGACCTACCCGCCGCCCATCGTGCCCACAGTGCCGACGCTGCCGCGCCAGGGCTCTGCCCCGGCCCCGGTCTCGGCCCCGGCAGTCTCCGGGACCGGCGGCCGCGCCGAAGCCCGCCGGGCCGCCCGCCGCCGCAAGGCAGGCGAGACGCCCGACACCCTGCGCCGGCTCGTCCCGCATGCCCTCGTCGTCGCCTTCCTGGCCGGCGGCACCTCGGCGTTCGTCGCCAGCGACAAGGCGGTGCGGCTCACCGTCGACGGCGTACCGCGCACCATGCACACCTTCGCCGACGATGTGCGGGAGCTCCTCGACGACGAGGGGCTCGACGTCAGCGCGCACGACATCGTGGCCCCCGCCCCCGCCGCGGCCCTCGCCAGCGGTGACGAGATCGTCGTCCGCTACGGCCGGCCCGTCATCCTCACCCTGGACGGGCAGCGCCAACGCGTGTGGACCACCGCCCGCACGGTCGACGGCGCACTGCGCCAGCTCGGGGTGCGCGCTCAGGGCGCGTATGTGTCCGTCTCGCGCTCCATGCCGATCTCCCGCGACGGCCTTGCCCTCGATGTGCGGACCGAGCGGACCGTGACCTTCATGGCCGACGGGCGCGAGCACACCATCCGTACGAACGCGGCGAGCGTGCGTGAGGCCCTGGACAAGGCCGGGATCGCGCTGCGCGGCGAGGACACCACGTCCGTTCCCCCCGACAGCTTCCCGCGCGACGGACAGACCGTCACCGTCATGCGGATCACCGGCACCAGGGAGGTGCGCGAGGAGCACATCGACTTCGACGTCGAGAAGGCAGAGGACCCCTCGCTGTTCTCCGGCACGGAGGTCGTCGTACAGCAGGGCAGACCGGGCGCGCGGCGGGTCACGTACACCCTGCGCACCGTCAACGGCGTCAAACAGAAGCCGCAGAAGGTCGCCGAGGAGGTGGTGCGGGAGCCGGTCGTCCAGCGGGTGAAGGTGGGCACCGAGCCGCTGCCGAACTCGGTGGCGGGTGCGGACCGGCTGAACTGGGGCGCTCTCGCGCACTGCGAGTCCGGCGGGCGGGCGGGTGCGGTCGACCCGTCGGGGACGTACGGCGGGCTGTACCAGTTCGACACCGGGACCTGGCGGTCGCTGGGCGGCAGCGGGCGGCCGCAGGACGCGCCCCCCGAGGAACAGACGTACCGGGCCAAGAAGCTCTACGTGCAACGGGGGGCGAGTCCGTGGCCGCACTGCGGCCGTAGGCTGTATCAGTGAGCACCACTGAGCCCGACGCACTCCTCGGCCCCGCCGACATCCGTGAACTGGCCGCAGCGCTGGGCGTACGCCCCACCAAGCAGCGCGGCCAGAACTTCGTCATCGACGCCAACACGGTCCGCAGGATCGTCCGTACCGCCGGGGTGCGCGAGGACGACGTGGTCGTCGAGATCGGCCCCGGGCTCGGGTCGCTGACCCTCGCCCTGCTGGAAGCGGCTGACCGGGTCGTCGCCGTCGAGATCGACGATGTGCTTGCGGGCGCGCTGCCGTCGACGATCCTGGCCCGTATGCCGCAGCGGGCCGCGCGCTTCTCGCTGGTGCACTCCGACGCGATGCTCGTCGAGGAGCTGCCGGGACCGCCGCCGACCGCGCTGGTCGCCAACCTTCCGTACAACGTCGCCGTGCCGGTCCTCCTCACCATGCTGGACCGCTTCCCGACGATCGAGCGCACGCTGGTGATGGTGCAGGCGGAGGTCGCGGACCGGCTCGCGGCGCAGCCCGGGAACAAGGTCTACGGGGTCCCGTCGGTCAAGGCCAACTGGTACGCGGACGTGAAGCGGGCGGGCTCGATCGGGCGCAATGTCTTCTGGCCCGCGCCCAATGTCGACTCTGGTCTGGTCTCGCTGGTGCGCCGCGATCCGCCGACGACATCGGCCACGAAGGCGGAGGTCTTCGCGGTGGTCGACGCCGCGTTCGCGCAGCGGCGGAAGACGCTGCGGGCGGCGCTTGCGGGCTGGGCGGGGTCGCCCGCCGCCGCGGAGACCGCACTGGTCGCGGCGGGGATCTCGCCACAGGCGCGCGGCGAGTCCCTGACGGTGGAGGAGTTCGCACGGATCGCGGAGGCCAAGGCGTGAGCGTCACGGTACGAGTGCCGGCGAAGGTCAATGTCCAGCTGGCGGTCGGCGCGGCGCGCCCCGACGGCTTCCACGACCTCGCCAATGTCTTTCTGGCCGTCGGCCTGTACGACGAGGTCACGGTGACACCGGCCGAGTCGCTGACGATCACGTGCTCCGGCCCGGACGCGTCGCAGGTCCCGCTGGACCGTACGAACCTGGCGGCCCGCGCGGCGGAACTCCTCGCCGCCCGCCATGGCATCGATCCCTCCGTCCACATCCACATCGCGAAGGACATCCCGGTCGCGGGCGGCATGGCGGGCGGCAGCGCGGACGGCGCGGGCGCGCTGCTCGCGTGCGACGCGCTGTGGGGTCTTGACTCGCCGCGCGCCGAACTCCTCGCCATCTGCGCCGAGTTGGGCAGCGACGTGCCGTTCAGTCTGGTGGGCGGTGCGGCGCTGGGCACGGGCCGTGGCGAGCAGCTGACCGAGCTCGAGGTCGGCGGAGAGTTCCACTGGGTGTTCGCGGTGGCGGACGGTGGCCTGTCGACGCCGGCGGTGTACGCCGAGTTCGACCGCCTCAACGAGGGCGTCGCGGTCCCCGCCCCGGCCGCGTCCGCGCCCCTGCTCGAGGCCCTCCGCACCGGCGACGCGAGTGCCCTGGCGGCGGCCCTGACGAACGATCTACAGTCGGCGGCCCTCTCGCTGCGCCCGTCCCTGGCCGACACCCTGACGGCGGGCACGTCGGCGGGCGCGCTGGCGGCCCTGGTCTCGGGCTCGGGCCCGACGACGGCGTTCCTGACGAAGGACGAGGAGTCGGCGGGGGCGGTGGCGGAGGCGTTGCTGCGCTCGGGCACGTGCAGGGCGGCGAGGGGGGCGGTGTCGCCGGCGGTGGGTGCGGTGCTGGTGTAGGGCGGTGGGCTTTTCCCCACCCCGCCCCTTCCCGTGACTGGGGCTCCGCGAGGACAACGCCCGAAGGGCGTTACGGGGGTCTGGGGGCTTGCCCCCAGTTCGGGAAGTGGGCCCCCAAGCCGGCCAGGGCGTCGGGGGAGGGGGTAGGGGAACCTCCCCGGCCACACCCCCACGCACCCGTACTCACCCCCAACCTGAGTACAACCGCCCTTCACCCACCCCCCACCCCCACGGCACCGTACCCCCATGGGATCAAGCGTTCGTGAGCTCGCCGCCGCCACGCCCGGTACGCGGGATCGGTACATCGACCTGTTGCGGGTCGCCTCGCTGGGGACCGTCGTGCTCGGGCACTGGCTCATGGCCGTCGTCACCGGCGACGGCGTCGGGAATCTCCTCGCCGTCGTGCCCGAGCTGCAGCTGCTCACCTGGGGCCTGCAGATCATGCCCGTCTTCTTCTTCGTCGGCGGCTTCTCGCACGCCCTCTCCTACCGCTCCCTGCGCCGCAGGCAGCCCGGCGGATCGGTCTACTCCGCCTTTCTGCGGGCCCGCCTCCAGCGGCTGCTGCGGCCCACCATGGTGTTCATCCTCGTCTGGGGCGCCGCCGCGCTGATCGTTCAACTCCTCGGCGGGGACGGCGGATTGACCGCAGTGGCCCTGCGCCTCGTTGCCCAGCCGCTCTGGTTCATCGGGATCTACCTGGCGATGGTCGCCTTCACCCCGCCGCTGCTGAAGCTGCACGAGCGCTACGGCTGGGGCGCCTTCGGCGCGCTCGTCGCGGGCGCCGCCCTCGTCGACGGGCTGCGGTTCGTCGCCCACGTGCCCTTTGTGGAGTTCCTGAACTTCGCCTTCGTCTGGCTCGCCGTCCACCAGCTCGGCTTCCTGCGCGCCGACGGCCGGATCCGCATGCCGTCGCTGCTCGCCGCGAGCGGACTGGTGGCCGCCACAGGGCTCGTCGCCCTCGGCCCGTATCCCCTGAGCATGGTCGGGATGCCCGGCGAGAAGGTCTCCAACATGGCCCCGCCCACTCTCGCCCTCCTCTGCCACGGCCTGTGGCTGGTCGGCGCGGTGGAGCTGCTCCGTACGCCCGGCACCCGTCTGCTCCGGCGCGCCGGGGTGTGGCGGGCCGTCGTCGCCGCCAACGGCATCGCGATGACCGCGTTCCTGTGGCACCTGACCGCGATGCTCGGCGTGTACGGCGCGCTGCTCGCCCTCGACGTCCCACTGCCGGAGCCCGCCTCCGCCGCCTGGTGGGCCCAGGTGCCGCTCCGTATCGCCGTGGCCGCCGCCCTGACCGCGCTGCTGGTCGCCGCCTTCCGCACTTTCGAACGCCCGGTGCAGACCACCCCGGCCACCGGTTCGGGCCCGGTCGCCGCCCTCGGCATCACTCTCTGCCTGTTCGGAGTGCTCGGCCTGTCGATGGTCGGCTTCGGCGGAATGCTGGAGGGGAAGACCGCGATGCTCGTCGCCGTACGCGTCAGCGCGCCCGCCGCGGTCGCGATGGCGCTGATCGGCTGGCTGCTCGTCGAACGGGCGGGCCGAGGCCGCCGCTCCTGAGCCCCGCCCGCGGCGACTACGCTGGGACGTCGATCCGTCCCCCCGTACAGGAGTGAAATGGCCGTCAACCTGGTCAATGTCGAGGCAGTCAGCAAGGTGTACGGAACACGTGCCCTGCTCGACGGGGTCTCCCTCGGCGTGTCCGAGGGCGACCGCATCGGCGTCGTCGGCCGCAACGGCGACGGCAAGACCACCCTCATCCGGTTGCTCGCCAAGCTGGAGGGGCCCGACACCGGACGGGTCACCCAGAGCGGCGGGCTGCGGCTCGGGGTGCTCACGCAGCACGACTCCCTCGACCCGGCGGCCACCGTCCGGCACGAGGTCATCGGCGACATGGCCGACCACGAGTGGGCCGGCAACGCTCGGATCCGCGACATCCTCACCGGGCTCTTCGGCGATCTGCACCTGCCCGGCTTCGAGCAGGGGCTCGACACGGTCATCGGCCCGCTCTCCGGCGGAGAGCGCCGCCGTATCGCGCTCGCCAAGCTCCTCATCGCCGAGCAGGACCTGATCGTCCTGGACGAGCCCACCAACCACCTCGACGTGGAGGGCATCGCCTGGCTGGCGAAGCATCTGCGGACGCGCCGCTCGGCGCTCGTCTGCGTCACCCACGACCGCTGGTTCCTCGACCAGGTCTGCACGCGGATGTGGGACGTCCAGCGCGGCTCGGTCTTCGAGTACGAGGGCGGCTACAGCGACTACGTCTTCGCGCGCGCCGAGCGCGAGCGCATCGCCGCCACCGAAGAGGCCAAGCGGCAGAACCTGATGCGCAAGGAGCTGGCCTGGCTGCGGCGCGGCGCCCCTGCCCGTACGTCCAAGCCGCGCTACCGCATCGAGGCCGCCAACGAGCTGATCGCCGATGTGCCGCCGCCCCGGGACACCAGCGAACTGATGAAGTTCGCCAACGCCCGCCTCGGCAGGACCGTCTTCGACCTGGAGGACGTGACCGTCCAGGCCGGGCCGAAGCTGCTGCTGAAGCGTCTGACCTGGCAGCTCGGCCCCGGCGACCGCATCGGTCTGGTCGGCGTCAACGGCGCGGGCAAGACCTCGCTGCTGCGCGCGCTCACCGAGGCCGCCCGCAGCGGCGGCGATGTGCAGCCCGCGGCCGGGCGGATCGTCGTCGGCAGGACGGTGAAGCTGGCCTACCTCTCGCAGGAGGTCGGCGAACTCAACCCCGCCCTACGGGTGTTGGAGGCCGTACAGCAGGTACGGGACCGCGTCGACCTCGGCAAGGGCCGGGAGATGACCGCGGGCCAGCTGTGCGAGCAGTTCGGCTTCACCAAGGAGAAGCAGTGGACGCCCGTCGGCGACCTGTCCGGCGGTGAGCGCCGCCGGCTCCAGATCCTGCGGCTGCTGATGGACGAGCCGAACGTCCTCTTCCTCGACGAGCCCACCAACGACCTCGACATCGAGACCCTCACCCAGCTCGAGGACCTGCTCGACGGCTGGCCGGGTTCGATGGTCGTCATCTCCCACGACCGGTTCTTCATCGAGCGGACGACGGACAAGACGTACGCGCTGCTGGGCGACGCCACTTTGCGGATGCTGCCGCGCGGCATCGACGAGTACCTGGAGCGCAGGCAGAAGATGATCGAGGCCGCCGCCCCGGCGCCGGCCGCCGCGCCCGCCGCGCCGACGTCCGAGAAGTCCGCGGCGGACGTGCGCGCCGCGAAGAAGGAACTTCAGAGGATCGAGCGGCAGTTGAACAAGATCTCCGACCGGGAGACCGGCCTGCACGCCCAAATCGCGGACAACGCCACCGACTTCGAGAAGGTGGCGAAACTGGACGCGGAACTGCGTGAACTGATCCGCGAGCGCGACGAGTTGGAGATGCGCTGGCTGGAGCTGGCCGAGGATGCGTAGAGGCGGCGTGCAGGTCTCGTAACGAGGGCATCACGGGCCGGTCCTCCCTTGGGAACAGGGGCGGACCGGCCCCTCGTTGTAGGGACCCCGAGTGATAGAAATAAGCCCCGCTCGACTGACTTGATACAGCGGATCCATGTCCGAAACGCTCCTTTCCGGGTCAAGTGCCTGCCGGAATAGCGGGGGAGACCGGCCGGGCAACGGACCGTATGAAGGGGGAAGCGCTGATGACTCAGCCGCCCAGCCAGCAACCGCCGCAGGGAGGCTACGGGGGAGCTCCTCAGGGCCCTCCGCCCGGCGTGCCCCAACCGCCCGCGCAGCCGCCGCAGATGCCGCCCGCTCCCCAGGGCCCGCCGCAGATGCCGCCCACGCCGCCGGCCGACGCTCCGGCTCCGGCACCGGCTCCCGGTTACGGATATCCGCAGACGCCGCCCGGACAGCCCGGCTACGGCTACCCGCAGCAGGCCCCCGGCCAGCCCGGTCCGTACAACCAGCCGCCCGGCCCGTACAACCAGCAGCCGGGTCCCTACTCCGGCTACCCGACGCAGCCGCAGTATCCGGGCGCGCCCGTCCCGCCCGGCGGCAGCGGCGGCGGCAACTTCTTCACGAGCAAGCCCGGCATCATCATCGCCGCGGCTGTGGCCGGACTGCTGGTGATCGGCGGCGGCACCTGGTTCGCGCTCAGCGGCGGTGACGACAAGAAGGACGACAAGAACGTCAGCAAGAGCGATGACCCCAAGCCCTCCGGCTCGGAGTCCGTCGACCAGGGTGACGGCAGCGGTGACGGCCGCGAGGCCAACGACGACCTGAACGCCGGGCGCAAGCCGGGCGAGGCGAAGGTCATGTTCCTTACGAAGAACGACGTCGACCTGCCGCGCAACGGCGCCGAGGTGTTCGGCCCGTGGGTGGTCGGCGACACCGTCGTCAAGGGCATGTACAAGGAGGTCGTCGGCTACTCGGCGACCGACGGCACGAAGAAGTGGACCCTGCCGCTCGGCACCGAGATCTGCTCCGCGCCGAGCCAGACCACGGTCGACGGCAAGATTGTCGTGGGCATCAAGGACGGCCTCACCGAGAAGTCCAAGTGCCTCGATCTGCAGATGATCGATCTCAAGACCGGCAAGGCGGGCTGGAAGAAGCCGATACCGAAGGCCAGCGGCGCCTTCAGCTCGCTCTCCGACTTCACCCTTTCGATCAGTGGCAACACCCTTGCTGCCGGTGGCACCGGCAACTCCTACGGCTTCTCGATCGCCGACGGCCGTCAGCTCTTCAAGGGACCGACCGAGGGCTGCAAGCCGTTCGCCTTCGCCGGCGGCCCCAAGCTGCTCGCCGCCGCCAGCTGCCCGACGTCGGACTACAACAAGCCCAAGCACCAGCTGTCGGAGGTCGATCCCACCACCGGCAAAGCCAAGTGGACGTACAACGCCCCCGCCGGCTGGGAGATCGACAAGGTCTTCTCCGCCAGCCCGCTCGTCGTCTCCCTGACGCAGCGTGAGCCGAAGAAGTGGTCGATCGTCGCGCTCAAGGACAACGGCACGCTGCGCTCGCAGATCGACGGCGGCAAGGACAAGTTCCAGCCGCGCTGCGGCGGCGCGTTCGTGATCTTCGGCCAGAACCTCGAGGGCTGCACCGGTGTTGCCGCCGACGCCACGAACTTCTACATGGCCACCGAGACCGCCTACGGCACCGCCAACGAGGTCGTCGCCTTCAGCCTCGACACCGGCAAGGCCAAGTGGCGTTCGTCCGCCGACGGCAAGCGCCAGATGACGCCGCTGCGCACGGAGGACGGGAACGTTCTCGTCTACATGAACGCGTCGTACGACGCGGGCGGTGCGGTCGCCACGATCGCACCGACGGGTGGCGCGCCGAAGGTGCTGCTGCAGCACCCGGCCTCGACCGCCCAGATCGAGAGCTCCTTCTACTCCCCGAAGTTGGTGTACTCGGAAGGCCGGTTCTTCATGGCCAGCGGCCGGGTCAGCGCCAGCAACGACGCGGAGGAGAAGGAGACGAAGACCATGATGGCCTTCGGCAAGTGACGCGTCCTGAGCCTTCCGACCCACTTCCCTTCTCCACGCATCCTTTCGAGGTAAGCACGCCATGACGCAGCCGCCACCGCCGCCGAACCAGCCCCCGCAGGGAGGGTTCGGGGCGCCCCAGGACCCTCCGCCGGGAGGCTTCGGAGCCCCCACGCCCCCGCCCCCGCAGAACCCTTCGTACGGCTATCCGCAGACGCCGCCGCCCGCTCAGCCTCCGCAGGGCCCGCCGCCGGGACAGCCCGCTTACGGCTACCCGCAGGCACCGGGCCAGGCACCGGGCCAGGCACCGGGCCAGGCGCCCGGCCAGCCCCCCAACTACGGCTACCCGCAGGGTCCGCCGCCTGCCCAGCCGGGCTACGGCTACCCGACCCAGCCCATGCAGCCGCAGCCTCAGTACATGCCGCCCCAGCCCGGCGGCCCCGGCAGCGGCGGCGGTAAGAAGCTCAGCACGCAGATGCAGATCATCATCGCGGCGTCCCTCGCCGTGGTGCTGATCGTCGCCGGCGGCATCTGGTACGCCTCCTCCGACGACGGGGGCGGCGGCAAGAAGGACGAGAGCAAGAACAGCTCGGACGCCGGACCCGCGGGCTCCACCGGCGGCGACAGCGGAGGAAAGGCCGCCGACGGCCCCGGCAAGGAGAAGGCGCCCGCGAACGTCAACTCCAAGGTGGCCTTCCAGCTGCCGGAGCCCGCGCGCACCGACCTCACCAGCGTCAAGGGCTCCTGGGTCACCGACAAGGCCTACGTCAAGCCCGGCGTGAACTCCCTCGTCGGCTACGACGCGGCCAAGGGCACCCCGCTGTGGACCCTCCCGCTGCCGGGCCAGATCTGCGCGGCGTCCCGCCATGTGTCCGAGGACAACAAGGCCGCGATCGTCTTCGAGGCCACCAAGCGGGTCCCGCCGAAGAACTACCAGCCGTGCACCGAGGTCGGCGTCGTCGACCTCAGCGCCGGCAAGCTGCTGTGGAGCAAGTCCGTCAAGGGCACGTCCCGGGGCGACGAGAAGATCAGGTTCAGCGAGGTCACCCAGAGCGGCACCGCGGTCGCCGCGGGCGGCACCGACGGCGGCGCGGCCTTCGACCTCACCAGCGGCGCCGTCCGCTGGAAGCCCACGGCCAACGCCGAGGGCTGCTACGACATGGGGTACGGCGGCGGCCCGGCGCTCGTCGCGGTCCGCAAGTGCGGTTCGTACGACAGCCCGCAGGTCATCATCCAGGGCCTGAACCCGGACAACGGCACCCCGGCGTTCTCGTACAAGATGCCGGCCGGCGTGGAGTACGCGAGCATCCTCTCCAGCAAGCCGCTGGTCGTCGCCGCAGACGTCGGCGACACGGGCTCGGGCGGTATCTCGGACTTCTTCTCGCTCGACGACAAGAGCGGGACGCTGCGCGCCAAGATCCCGGCCACCGGCGACAAGTACCAGGCGCGGTGCGGTTCCACCGAGGTCGAGACCTGCCAGAAGGCCGTCGTCGGCAACGGCCGGCTGTATCTGCCGACCGCGGACCACGAGGGCACCGGGGAGTACGGCGACACCAACGAGATCGTCTCCTTCGACCTCGCCACCGGAAAGCCGATCAGCGGCCGGGCGGACGCGGGCGACCGGTACACGATGTTCCCGGTGCGCATGGACGGCGGCAACCTCATCGCGTACAAGTGGCCTCCCTACGACAAGGGCGGCCAGGTCGTCAGCATCGACGGCAGCACCTTCAAGCAGACGGTCCTGATGGAGAATCCGGCCGACAAGGCGGTACGCGAGGCGGAGACCAGCTTCTCCTCGGACCACGCCGAGTACCGCTATGCCAATGGGCGGCTGTATGTCGGGGCGGTTCTGATGAGCAAGCCGTCGTCTTCCTCGTCGTCCTTCGGGAAGAAGTACCTGGCTGTCGCCTTCAGCACGGCCGACTGATTTCCGGACAACTGGGCAGGTGGCCCGGCACATCGGTTTCCGATGTGCCGGGCCACGGCCATAAGTAGCCCTGTTTGGAGAAGAATTCGGCACTCTGGGGGGCTTTTGCCGAGTTAGGGGAGCGCGATGTCGAACAAGCGTGTAGCTTGCCGGGGCAGGAGGGCCGGGGGGCCTGCTCCAAGGGGGAGGGTTGCTCGATGGGCGTGCGGCTCATGGTGCTCGATGATCACCGACTGCTCGCCGAGGCACTCGCCTCGGCCTTGAAGCTGCGTGGGCACCGGGTGCTCGCGGCGGCGGCCCCCGCGGCCGGCGCCGCCGACCTGGTGGTCAGCAGGGCGCCCGAGGTGTGCCTGCTGGGCACCGCGACGCCCGCGGAGCCGGGCGCGTTCGACCCCATCGTCAAGATAAAGCGGGAGCGTCCGCAGGTGGCCGTGGTGGTGCTCGGTCCGGTGCCGAGTCCGCGCGGGATCGCCGCGGCCTTCGCGGCCGGCGCCTCCGGTTACGTACGCCACGACGAGCGCATCGAGGGCGTCGAGCGCGCCATGGTCAAGGCCCGGGCGGGCGAGGCGGTGGTGGCGCCGCAGCTGCTGCAGGGTGCGTTCGCGGAGCTGCTCAACCCGGTCGCGCAGCCGGACGACGAGGGGCAGCGGCTGCTGCAGCTGCTCACCCCGCGCGAGGTCGAGGTGCTGGTGCGGGTCGCGGAGGGCGAGGACACCCGGCTCATCGCGGCCGGCATGGGGATCGCGCCGAGCACGGCCCGTACGCATGTGCAGCGGGTACTGATGAAGCTGGGGGTCGGCTCCCGCCTTGAGGCGGCGGCGCTGGCCGCGCGCACCGGGCTGCTGGACCGGGCGGCGATCGTCTCGTCGGTGCCCGGTCAAACGGCGGATTAGGACCGACCGCATCCAGGAGTGCGGGCGCTCGATCACCCAGTGCTTGCCGGCCTGGACCCGGGCGCTTGCCCCGGTCCACCGGTGAGAGCCCCGCGTTCTCCGGAGCGCCGAGGCCCAGCAGGTCTCCCGCCGGGCTGTCAGGCCCTGCGCGTCGGTTGAACGAACTGCGGCACCAGCCGCTCGAGTTCCCGCGTCGGCAGGGCCAGCTCCGCCCAGATCACCTTGCCCTCTGCGGTGTACCGCGTCCCCCAGCGCTCGGCTGTCTGGGCGACGAGGAAGAGCCCGCGGCCGCCCTCGTCCGTGACGGCGGCGTAGCCCAGATGCGGTGACGTGCTGCTGGTGTCGGAGACCTCGCAGATCAGCGTCCGGTCGCGCAGCATCCGCACCCGGATGGGGCCCGTGGCATGCCTGATGGCGTTGGTGATCAGCTCGCTGAGGATCAGCTCGGCCGTGAATTCCACCTCCTCCAGGCCCCATTCCTCCAGCTGCCGGGTGGCCTCGGCGCGCATGCCCGCCACCGCCGCGGGATCCGACGGCACGTCCCAGTCGGCCACCTGGTCAGGGCTCAGCCCGCGCGTACGGGCGACGAGCAGCGCGATGTCGTCGGCGGCACGTGGGGGCAGCAGGGCGTCGAGCACCACCCGGCAGGTCTCCTCCGGCGGCCGCTCCGCACTGGCGAGGGCACTGCGCAGCAGCTCCAGTCCGACGTCGAGGTCCCGGTTGCGGCTCTCGATGAGCCCGTTGGTGTAGAGGACCAACTGGCTGCCCTCGGGCAGCTCCAGCTCCGCCGCCTCGAAGGGCAGGCTTCCCAGGCCGAGAGGCGGGCCGACGGGCAGCTCGGCGAATTCCACGGTGCCGTCCGGATGGACGAGCGCGGGCAGCGGATGTCCGGCACTGGCCACGGTGCAGCGGCGGGAGACCGGGTCGTAGATCGCGTATAGGCAGGTGGCGCCCAGGACGCCGCCGTCGGCGGCGCCCTGCTCGTCACTGTGGTCGGCGCCGCCGATGTCGGTCGCCGTCTCGTCCTGGTCTATCCGGGCGACCAGTTCGTCGAGGTGTGAGAGGAGTTCGTCGGGCGGCAGGTCCAGCGAGGAGAAGTTGTGCACCGCCGTACGCAGCCGTCCCATCGTGGCGGCCGCGTGCAGCCCGTGCCCGACGACATCGCCCACGATCAGCGCAACGCGCGTGCCCGGCAGCGGAATGACGTCGAACCAGTCGCCGCGCACCCCCGCCTGCGCGGGCAGATAGCGGTAGGCGGCGTCGACGGCGTTCTGCTCGGGCAGGCCGCGGGGCAGCAGACTGCGCTGCAGTGTCACGGCCATCCTGTGCTCGCGCGTGTAGCGGCGGGCGTTGTCGATGGACACCGCCGCGCGGGCGACCAGCTCCCTGGCGAACGACATGTCGTCGGGCACGAACGATTCCCTCCCCGTCAAGCGGTAGAAGTTGGTCGTGCCCAGCACGACGTTCCGGGCGCGCAGCGGAACGGAGATCGTCGAGTGGAGGCCGTAGTCGATCATCCTCGCGGCACGCTCGGGATGCGGTTTTCGCCACAGTGCCCAAGCCGGGCCGCTCAGGTCCGGGATGACGACCGGCTCCCCGGACAGGAGATCCCAGGGCATCCCGGGCGGCCCGTATGGGACGAGGTCGCCCACCTTGAGGAGGGGATGGTCCTCGGCGACTCCGCTGAGTGCGGTGCGGAGCATGTCGCCCACCCCTGTCGGCGGATCCTCACCCCGCAGCACGTTCTCGAACAGGTCGACGGTGACGAAGTCCGCGAACCCCGGGGCGACGTACTCCGCCAGCTCCTCCGCCGTACGCCGCACGTCGAGCGTCGTGCCGATCACCGCCCCGGCGTCGTACAGCAGCTTCAGGCGTCTGCGCGCCAGCTCGGCCTTGCCCGAGAGGGCACCCAGCTCGGTGGCATCGCGCAATGTCGCGACGCCACCGGGCGGGCCGCCGGCCCGGTCGGTCGGCCGGTGGTTGACGGCCAGCAGCCGGTCATGGCCCGAGTGCACCTCGTCGATGGCCTCGCGCTCCGAGGCGAGCAGAGCGGCCAGCGTCGGGGCGAGGCCGAGTTCGCTGACGTGACGTCCCTCCGCGTCGGGCGGCAGCTGGAGCAGTCGGCGGGCCTCTTCATTGGCGAGTATCAGCCGCCGGTCCCCGTCGGTGACCAGTACACCTTCGCGGACGGAGTGGAGCACCGCGTGCTCGTAGGTTCGGGCCGTCCCGGCCGGATCTGGACCGTGTGTCCGGCGCCGCAGCCGTTTGCGCAGCAGTGCAGTCACGGCGGTGGCCAGGGCGAGCGCGGCGGCCGCCGCTCCGAGTCCGACCGGAAGCCGGCGGTCGGCCAGGCCGCTCACGCTCACGGGCTCGAGTCCGAGGGAGAACATGCCGAGGCGGACGGGCGGACCCCCGGATCGGTCGAAAGCGTTGACCATATCCTCATTATCGGATATTGGCTGCTATTTAGGCCGGAGGGGATGGCCATCAGGCCGATC
The DNA here is from genome assembly GCF_044389785.1 of Streptomyces sp. NPDC019443. NCBI lineage: Bacteria > Bacillati > Actinomycetota > Actinomycetes > Kitasatosporales > Streptomycetaceae > Streptomyces > Streptomyces sp. NPDC019443. The sequence continues at coordinate 206,550 of NZ_JBIRYJ010000004.1, read as the reverse complement.
AGGCCCGCCTCGAGCACAGGCTGACGTAACGCCCCGATCCCGGTTTCCCGGCACCACCGTTCCGGCCTCCGCCGTCCAGCAGACGTTGAGGGGGAGGAACGGGACCCTTGCCGCCCCACCCGCGCCGGCCAGGCCTACGTTCAGGGATTCATTCGGCGGGAGGAGCCTCTTCGTGCGCGGACAGGCGGGATGCGGCCTTCGGTCCTTGAACCCAGTTCACTCCTGGGGGTTCTGATCTGACCTCTTGTTCGTAGCTGCGTGCAAGCGCTCTCTCCGTGTCCCGCCCACCCATTGACGTCACTGTTGGCTCGTGGTTTGTTATGTGCGGTTCTGTTTGGTGGGAGTGAGGGGCTCCACGGTGAAGAAGACGTCGACCCGGCTTGCCGACGGTCGTGAGCTGCTCTACTACGACTCCCGCGACGACGCCGTACGGGACGCCGTCGACCGGCGGCCGCTCGATCCCATCTCCACCACCTCCGAGGTCCGCCGTGACCCGCTGCTCGGCGACTCGGTCGCCATCGCCTCACACCGCCAGGGCCGCACCTACCACCCGCCGGCCGACGAATGCCCGCTCTGCCCGTCCCGGGACGGCCGCCTCAGCGAGATCCCGGCCGCCGACTACGACGTCGCCGTCTTCGAGAACCGCTTTCCCTCCCTGGCCGGCGACTCCGGCCGCTGCGAAGTCGTCTGCTTCACCTCCGACCACGACGCCTCTTTCGCCGACCTCAGCGTGGAGCAGGCCGCGCTGGTGCTGGAGGCCTGGACCGACCGCACCGCCGAGCTCGCCGAACTCCCGCAGGTGGAGCAGGTCTTCTGCTTCGAGAACCGGGGCGCGGAGATCGGCGTGACGCTCGGGCACCCGCACGGCCAGATCTACGCGTACCCCTTCGTCACGCCGCGCACCGCGCTGATGCTGCGCTCGGCCGCAGAGCACCGGGCGAGGACCGGCCGCAACCTCTTCGACGACATCGTCGAGCGGGAGCGCGCCGAGCGCGCACGGGTGGTACTGGCGGGTGAACACTGGGTGGCCTTCGTGCCGTACGCCGCGCACTGGCCGTACGAGGTGCACCTCTACCCTCGGCGGCGCGTGCCGGACCTTCGGGCACTGGAAAACGCGGCGCGCACAGAGTTCCCACAGATCTATCTGGAACTGTTGAGGCGCTTCGACCGGATCTTCGGGGAGGCCGAGCCGCCGACGCCGTACATCGCCGCCTGGCACCAGGCGCCCTTCAGTGAGGTCGACCGGAGTGATTTCGGGCTGCATCTCGAGCTTTTCACCATTCGACGGACTTCCGGCAAGCTGAAGTTCCTCGCGGGTTCCGAGTCCGGTATGAGCGTGTTCATCAATGACGTGCCGCCGGAAACCGCGGCCGAGCGACTGCGAGAGGTAGCGAGCGAGTGAGCAAGTACTTGGTGACGGGCGGGGCCGGATACGTCGGCAGCGTGGTGGCGCAGCACCTGCTGGAGGCGGGGCACGAGGTGACCGTCCTCGACAACCTCTCCACCGGCTTCAGCAAGGCCGTGCCCGCGGGCGCGGCCTTCATCGAGGGCGACATCCGCGACGCCACCAAGTGGCTCGACGCCTCGTACGACGCGGTACTGCACTTCGCGGCCTTCTCGCAGGTCGGCGAGTCCGTGATGCACCCCGAGAAGTACTGGGCGAACAACGTCGGCGGAACGATGGAACTGCTCGCGGCGATGCGCTCCGCGGGGGTGCGCAAACTGGTCTTCTCCTCCACCGCGGCGACGTACGGAGAGCCGGTCAGGGCCCCGATCACCGAGACCGACCCGACCGCGCCGACCAGCCCGTACGGTGCGTCGAAGCTGGCCGTCGACCACATGATCACGGGTGAGGCGGCGGCGCACGGTCTGGCGGCCGTGTCCCTTCGGTACTTCAACGTGGCGGGTGCGTACGGCAGTTGCGGCGAGCGCCACGACCCCGAGTCGCATCTCATCCCGCTGGTGCTGCAGGTGGCGCTCGGACGGCGCGAGTCGATCTCGGTGTTCGGGGACGACTATCCGACGCCGGACGGCACCTGCGTACGCGACTACATCCATGTCGCGGACCTCGCCGAGGCGCATCTTTTGGCGCTGGGCGCGGCGACGGCGGGGGAGCATCTGATCTGCAACCTCGGCAACGGAAACGGGTTCTCGGTGCGCGAGGTCATCGAGACCGTACGCAAGGTCACCGGGCACCCGGTCCCGGAGGTCGTGGCCCCGCGCCGCGGAGGCGACCCGGCGGTGCTGGTCGCCTCCGCGGCCATCGCGCGTGAGCGGCTGGGCTGGCGGCCGAGCCGCGCGGACCTGGCGGGCATCGTGTCGGACGCCTGGGACTTTGCCCGGGGGAGGGAGAACGTGTCATGAGCGAAGGTGTGTGGGCGGCACCCGGCAGGGTGAATCTGATCGGTGAACACACCGATTACAACGACGGTTTCGTGATGCCCTTCGCGCTGCCGCACACCACGGTCGCGACGGCGGCCCGCCGGGACGACGGCGTACTGCGGCTGCACTCGGCGGACGTCCCGGGCGGCACGGTCGAACTGCGCGTCGACGACCTCGCACCGGGGCGCGGGCCGGGCGGCTGGACCGACTATCCGGCGGGTGTGGTGTGGGCGCTGCGGGACGCCGGCCATGCGGTGGGCGGCGCGGACTTCCACTACGAGTCGACGGTCCCGGCAGGCGCGGGGCTCTCGTCCTCCGCCGCACTCGAAGTCGTCACGGCCCTGGCCTTGAGCGACCTGTACGAACTGGGCCTGGAGCGGGGGCGGATGGCCCGGCTGTGCCGGCGCGCCGAGAACGTCTACGTCGGCGCGCCCACCGGGATCATGGACCAGACGGCCTCGGCGTGCTGCACCGCGGGCCACGCGCTGCACCTGGACACGCGGGACCTGTCGCAGCGCCATATCCCGTTCGACCCGGCGGCGCTCGGCCTGGAACTCCTGGTGGTCGACACCCGGGTCAAACACGCCCACAGCGAGGGCGAGTACGGCAAACGCCGCGCGGGCTGCGAGGCGGGCGCGGCGGCGCTGGGGGTCCCTGCACTGCGGGACGTCCCGTACCCGGACCTCGCGGCGGCCCTGTCCCTGCTGGACGACCCGGAAGTACGCGCCCTGGTCCGCCACATCGTGACCGAGAACCACCGGGTGGAACGGGTGATCGCCCTGCTGGAGGCGGGCGAGGCCGACGCGATGGGCCCGGTCCTCACCGAGGGCCACGCGTCACTGCGGGACGACTTCCGCGTCTCCTGCCCGGAGCTGGACCTGGTGGTCGAGGCGTCGCTGTCGGCGGGCGCGCTGGGCGCGAGGATGACGGGCGGCGGCTTCGGCGGCTCGGCGATCGTCCTGACGCCGACGGCGACGTCGACGACGCTGAAGAAGTCGCTCCTGGAGGCGTTCGCGTCGACGGGTTACGAGGAGCCACGGATCTTCCCGGCAACCCCGTCCCCGGGAGCGCGCCGCGTGTCCTGAGGGGGACGCTCCCACCCACCCGCCCTTAAGGCAGGGGCGGCCCCCCGCGCCCCTGCGGGGAGCCGCGGCAGCTTCGCCCCCCGCGGGGCAGAGCGCGTCCGTTTGCGGCTCTGCGCCGTGGTGCAACTTCGCGCCGGGTGGATGCGCTCGCCGACCGCGGCAGCTTCGCTCCGGGGGAGCCCGCGTGGTGCCGAGTTGCGGCTTCGCACCGCGGGGCTTGTTGCGGCGGCTCGGCGCCCCGGCACATTTGGCAGCCGTGTTGCTGCGGCTTCGCGCCGCCGGCGGCACGCGTGCGGGGGCTTCCGCTCGAGCCGCGAAGCCGGCGTCTCGGGGGTCTGGGGGGTCTGGGGGCGTCAGACCCCGCCGGCCTCGTACCCCCTCGGGGGTCTGGGGGCTTGCCCCCGGTTCGGGAAGGGGCGGGAAGGGGAGAACGCCGCCCCCTCAACCACCGTCACCCAACCGCTTCACCAGCAAGAATTCGGTCGCGCCCGGCGGATACTCCTCCACCCGCCCCACCACCTCATACCCCTGCCCCCGGTAAAACCCCGGCGCCTGAAAGTCCCACGTCTCCAGCCGCGCGTGCCCGCACCCCCGTTCCTCCCGCGCCAGCCGCTCCGCCTCCCCCAGCAGGCGCTTGCCCAGCCCCGCGCCCCGGTGCGACTCGGCCACCCACAGCAGGTCCACGTGGAGCCAGCGCGCCCACGTCAGGGCCGTCAGTCCGCCGGCCAGTTCGCCCGTCCTGTCCTCCACCGCCCAGACCTCCAGCGGCACTTCCTCCTCGTGCGGCGTACCCCGCAACCTGCGTATCGCCAGGGACCGTTCCGCGTTGTCGGACTCCAGCCGTTCACCGAGCAGCCTGCGTCGATCTTTGTCGACTTCCGCCTCAATACGAAACATGTGGCACACCCTAAACACCCTGGCCAATCAGTTCTGCAAATAGCCTTCCGCTCCAGCCACCCGGCCGTAGTCTGATGCTCAGCACCGGTGGGGGCCGGTGTCGATCAGGGGGCGAGACAGTCGGGTACGACGCCCGGGGCGGGGTATCAGTCACAGCACGGCGGCGGCCGAGCGACCGCTGTACTACCCCAATTCTCCGGGCGCCGTACCCGCGCCCGTCTCTCCTCCGACACTGGGGGTATCTGTGGTTCGTATCCGGGTCCTGGTGGTGGACGACCACCGGATCTTCGCCGAGTCGCTCGCTGCCGCCCTCGCGGCCGAGCCCGATGTCGACGTCGCCGCGGCCGGCAGCGGCCCCGCCGCGATGCGGTGTCTGGAGCGGGCGGCCGCCGAAGGGCGCAGGTTCGACGTCATGCTCGTCGACGCCGACCTCGGCGCCCAGGTCGTGCCCGGCGCCCGTGCCGTCGTCGCCCGCGCCGTGCCGGACAACGGCGAGGACGGCCTCGTCGACGGCATATCCCTGGTCGTGGGCGTCCGTTCCGGCCAGCTCGCGGTCCGTACCGTCGTGCTCGCCGAGAAGGACGACCCACGTCGTGCCGCTCTCGCGCTCCAGGCCGGCGCCTCCGGCTGGGTCGCCAAGGACTGCTCCCTGCAGCGGCTGCTCGCGGTGATACGAGGCGTCCTGCGGGACGAGACGCATCTGCCGCCCGCCCTGCTCACCGGCGTACTGCGGGAGTTGACCGCGGCGCGCAAGCACCGCACCGAGAGTGAGCGGCTCGTGGAGTCGCTCACGCCACGCGAGCGCGAGGTACTGCGCTGCATGGTCGCCGGTCTGGGGCGCAAAGCCGTGGCCGAGCGCCTCTTCCTGTCCCCGCACACCGTCCGGACGCATATGCAGAACGTTCTGGGGAAGCTGGGCGTGCACTCCACGCTCGCCGCGGTCGCCCTCGCCCGCCGCGCCGGCGTCGGCCCGGTCGACCTAGCCGGGGATGTTGTCGAACGGGGCGGTCAACTGGCGTAGCAGCGCCGCCAGTTCCGCCCGCTGCGCCCGCGACAGCTCCGCCAGGATCGCGCGTTCCTGCGCGAGCAGCCCGGCCAGCGCCTGGTCCGCACGGTCCCGCCCCTCGGGCGTGAGCCGCACCAGCACCCCGCGCCGGTCGGAGGGGTCCGGCAGTCGCTCCACCAGGTCCTTCTTGGCGAGCCGGTCGATGCGGTTGGTCATGGTGCCCGAGGTGACCAGCGTCTGGGTCAGCAACTGGCCGGGTGAGAGCTGGTACGGAGCCCCCGCGCGCCGCAGCGAGGTCAGTACGTCGAACTCCCAAGGCTCGAGATTGTGCTCGGCGAAGGCGAGCCGACGGGCCCGGTCGAGGTGGCGGGCGAGTCTGGAGACGCGGCTGAGCACCTCAAGCGGTTCCACGTCGAGGTCGGGGCGCTCACGGCGCCATGCTGCGACCAGTCGATCGACCTCGTCCTCCATGTCGATCAGTGTAGAGGGTCTGTCGATGTGAAGTCTCTTGACATCAAGATATATTCGGGTTCAGGCTTGGGCATGGTCGGGCCGGGACATCGTTCCGTTTCGGCGCACCGTTCCTGCAAGGGGGCTCGAACATGCATTCCGTACCAACCTGGGATCCACATCAATACCTGCGACACGCCGGGCATCGCACCCGCCCGTTCATCGATCTGCTCGCCCGGATACCGCAGCTACCGAATCGCGATATGCCCGCCCGTATCGCGGACATCGGCTGCGGCCCCGGAAACGTCACCGCACTCCTCGCCGACCGCTGGCCCACCGCCCACATCACCGGCTTCGACCTCTCGCCCGAGATGCTCGCCATCGCCGACAAAGAGCACGCCGGCACCACATTCGGCGGCGGCTGGCTCGACTTCAGGCCCGCCGACGCCGCGCACTGGACACCCGACGAGCCTTACGACCTGATCGTCTCCAACGCGGCCCTGCAATGGGTGCCCAACCACCCCGAATCGTTTCCTCTCTGGATCGAGAACCTGGCCCCGGGCGGCACCCTCGCCTTCCAGGTCCCCGGCAACTTCACCTCACCCAGCCACGCACTCCTCGGCGAGCTCTGCGAAACCCCGCAGTGGCGCGCCCGCCTCGGCGACCACGGTCGCCGCTTCGTACACATACTGGAGCCCGCCGACTATCTCGCCCGCCTGGTTGACCTCGGCTGCCGGACGGACACTTGGGAGACCACGTACTACCAACTCCTCACCGGGGACGACCCGGTGCTGGACTGGGTCAAGGGCACCGCCCTGCGCCCGGTCCTCACCGAGCTCGCGGACGAGCCCGACGCCGCGGACGAATTCCTCGCCCAGTACCGCGATCTGCTCCGCAAGGCATACCCGCCGGGCCCGCACGGCACGGTGTTCCCGTTCCGCCGGATCTTCGCCGTCGCACGAAGGGGGTCGTGATGCCGATCGTCGACCGTGTGACGGCGTGCTGAGCACGCGGGAGCGCCCCGCCCCCGGTCGTAGACCGTGAGACGGGGCGCTCCGGTGTTCTCTAGTACAGATTGGTGTACGTGTTCCAGCCGTTGCCGATCTTGGCCTTGGTGTTGTACCCGCCCGTGGCCTTTGCGGTGTAGCGGTACAGCTCTCCCGCCGCGTTGGCGCCGACCAGGTCCGCGCGTCCGTCGCCGTCGAGGTCGCCGGGGGACGACAGCTTGGTGTACGTGTTCCAGCCCGAGCCGATCAGCGTCCTCGCCTTGAACGGCGCCGAGGCGACGCCCGTACCGGCGTACAGATACAGCCTGCCGTCGGTGCCGCGGGCGATCAGGTCGCTGCGGCCGTCGCCGTTGACGTCACCGGCGCCGACCAGCTTGTTGAACCCGTTCCAGCCGGTGCCAATCTTGAGCCGGGCGGCGAACTTCGAACCGGTGCCGTCGCCGCGGTACAGATACAGCGCACCGGAGCCGTCACGCGCCAGCAGGTCGCCCTTGCCGTCGCCGTTCAGGTCGCCGGGGCCGGTGAGGAGGTTGTAGACACCCCAGCCGCTGCCGATGACGTGGACCTCGCCCGACGAGTGGCTGAGGTTGTACAGCGTGCCGTTGTACAGCTCGAGAAGGTCGGCGAAGCCGTTGGAGTCGAGCGAGGAGGTGAAGGTGAGCTTCGTCCCCTTGAAACCGCCGATCTCGCTGACCTGGTCACGGGCGCTGAGCAGACCGTTGTTCAGCGCGTAGTAGGTGAACAGCGTGCCGTTGGTGTCCAGCCCGAGGACCTCGTCCTTGCCCAGGTGCGGGTTGTTGCCCGCGCCGGCGAACTGCGCCACCGCGTTCCAGCCCGACCCACCCGACACACGGGGGAGGAACGCGCCCGTCCCCGTGGACTCGTAGGTGTACAGCAGGCCCGAAGGCGTACGGGCGACGAGGTCGCCGAGACCGTCGCCGCTCTGGTCGTCGAGGCTGAGGATCTGGTTGTAGCCGTTCCAGCCGTTGCCGACCTTGACGCGGCCCTTGAAGGGCGAGTCGGGGTTGGGGTTGCCGGAGTAGAAGAACAGCTCGCCGCCGGGTGTACGGGCGAAGAGGTCCGCGATGCCGTCGCTGTTGACGTCGTTCACGCCGATGAGCTGGTCGTACCCGCCCCAGCCGGAGCCGACCTTGACCCGGGCGGCCATGGGGGCGGCTGCTCCCGGGGTCGTCCGGTACAGATACAGGTCGCCCGACGGCGTACGCGCGAGGATGTCGCCGCTGCCGTCGCCGGTCAGGTCGCCGGGCGAGAAGACCTTGTTGTACGCCTGCCAGCCCACTCCGGACCAGATGATCGTGCCGTGGTCGGGGGAGCTCCGGTAGGCCGAGAGCCGGCCGCTCGACAGCAGGGTGAAGTGGACCGGTCCTGCCGCCTCGAGACCGGCGACCGAGAAGACGTCCTTGAACGTCTCGTTCGCAGCCTCACTGGTGTCGAAGAGGTACTCGTAGGAAGTGGTACCGCTGGTCGGCGCCACATAGATCCTGCCGTTGCCGGCACGGTAGAGAAGATCGGTGAAGCCGTCGCCGTCGATGTCGCTCCGCGGCTTGGCGACCGGGACGTCGGCCGCGTCCGCCGCGGAGTGCTGCTTGGCGCCGTGCTCGGGAAGCGTCAGCTTCGGCTGCTCAATGCTCGGCCTGGTCTGCTCGACCGGCGCGGGCGGCGGCACGCTGTCGTCCGCCGCCGCAGGGACGGCGAGTAGCATGCCTGCCGAGACGGCGAGTGCCGTGCAGGCCGCGATCCTGCGGGCGCGTCTGAAGCGCACGCCGACGGGACGGCCGGGTTCCACTGAAGACAAGGTCCCCCCCTGGGGAAAATGGTGGAACCGGGTTGAAGACGTTCGCAGTTGCTCTTTTTGAGTGGCGAACCGTTCCCCGGATAATCGCAAATTCTACAACTGTGGAATCCGGGCCGGTAGATGGACAGGGGTCCGAAGGGGCGTCAGTTCTTGCGGTGCCCTATCAGTCGCGGCTTCTGCTCAAGACCGTCCAGGCCGTGCCACGCCAGATTCACCAGATGTGCCGCGACCTCCGCCTTCTTCGGCCGACGGGCGTCCACCCACCACTGGCCGGTCAGCGCGACCATGCCGACCAGCGCCTGCGCGTACAGCGGGGCGAGCTTCGGGTCGAAGCCCCGGGCCTTGAACTCGAGGCCGAGGATGTCCTCGACCTGGGTGGCGATATCGCTGATCAGCGAGGCGAAGGTGCCGGTCGACTGGGCGACCGGAGAGTCCCGGACGAGGATGCGGAACCCGTCCGTATACCTCTCGATGTAGTCGAGGAGCGCAAACGCCGCCTGCTCCAGCAGCTCCCGCGGATGCCCCGCGGTCAGCGCGCTCGTCACCATGTCGAGCAGTTGGCGCATCTCGCGGTCCACCACGACGGCGTACAGCCCCTCCTTGCCGCCGAAGTGCTCGTACACCACCGGCTTGGAGACGCCCGCCTTCGCGGCGATCTCCTCGACCGACGTGCCCTCGAAACCCTTCTCGGCGAACAGGGTGCGGCCGATGTCCAGCAGCTGCTCCCGGCGCTCCGCCCCGGTCATCCGGACCCGGCGCGCGCGCCGGCTCCCGGAGGGCCGGCTCTTGTCCGGTTTGCTGGTACTGCCGTCGATCGCCACGTCTTCAATCATGCCGCGTCGGCGGTGTCGCTCTTGCGGCGGGCGTCGATGCGGGACGCATCGGGCCAGCGCACGTCGTACGCCCAGCCCAGCTGCTCGAACCAGCGGATGAGCCGGGCGCTGGAGTCGATCTGGCCGCGCAGGACGCCGTGGCGTGCGCTCGTCGGGTCGGCGTGGTGCAGGTTGTGCCAGGACTCGCCGCAGGACAGCACCGCGAGCCACCACACATTGCCCGAGCGGTCACGGGATTTGAAGGGGCGCTTGCCGACCGCGTGGCAGATGGAGTTGATCGACCACGTGACGTGGTGCAGCAGGCAGACGCGGACCAGCGAACCCCAGAAGAAGGCGGTGAACGCCCCCCACCACGACATTGTGACCAGACCGCCGACCAGCGGCGGGACGGCCAGCGAGAGAATCGTCCAGTAGATGAAGTCGCGGGAGATCCGGCGCAGGGCAGGGTCCTTGATCAGATCCGGCGCGTACTTGTGCTGGGGCGTCCGCTCCTCGTCGAACATCCAGGCGATGTGTGCCCACCACAGGCCCTTCATCAGCGCGGGGACACTCTCGCCGAAACGCCAGGGCGAGTGCGGGTCGCCCTCGGCGTCGGAGAACTTGTGGTGCTTGCGGTGGTCGGCCACCCAGCGCACCAGCGGGCCCTCGACGGCCAGCGAGCCCATGACCGCGAGCGCGATCCGCAGCGGGCGCTTCGCCTTGAAGGAGCCGTGGGTGAAATAGCGGTGGAAGCCGATCGTGATGCCGTGGCAGCCGATGTAGTACATGGCCACGAGCAGGCCGAGATCGAGCCAGCTCACCCCCCATCCCCAGGCCAGCGGCACGGCCGCGAGCAGGGCGACGAAGGGCACCGTGATGAAGAGCAGCAGGGCGATCTGCTCGATCGACCGCTTGCTGTCCCCGCTGAGCGTTGCGTAGGGGAGGTCGGCCGACGGCGTCTCGGGGGCGTCGTTCAGCAGATCGGGGCTTGTCGTCATGGGGTCCCCTGTGGGGTGAGAGATCACAACAGATACCGCGTTACGGATGCGTAACCTACGGCATCGTAAGTATGGCAGTGTGCAGCCTCGCAGCAAGAGACCTGTGGATAACGTCAGGGAAATGGACACCTATCCTGGGTGTCGTCGGACAGCGCGGTCCGCAGCCTCCAGACCCCTCCAGACGTGCTCAAACACTGCAAGGAGCCGCACCTGTGAGCAGTGCCGACCAGACTCCCACCGCCAGTACCGAACTGCGCGCCGACATCCGCCGACTGGGCGACCTTCTGGGCGAGACCCTCGTCCGCCAGGAGGGCCCCGGACTCCTGGAGCTCGTCGAGCGGGTCCGGGCCCTGACGCGCAGCGACGGTGAGGCCGCCGCCGAGCTGCTCGGCGACACCGACCTGGAGACCGCGGCCAAGCTGGTGCGCGCCTTCTCCACCTACTTCCATCTGGCGAACGTCACCGAGCAGGTGCACCGCGGCCATGAGATGCGTGAGCGGCGGGCCGCCGAGGGCGGGCTGCTGGCCCGTACCGCGGACCGGCTCAAGGACGCCGACCCCGAGCATCTGCGCGAGACGGTCAGGAATCTGAACGTCCGGCCCGTGTTCACCGCCCACCCGACCGAGGCCGCCCGGCGTTCCGTACTGAACAAGCTGCGCCGGATCGCCGAGCTGCTGGAGACCCCGGTCAGCCCCGCCGACCGGCGGCGGCACGATCTGCGGCTCGCCGAGAACATCGATCTGATCTGGCAGACCGACGAGCTGCGGGTGGTGCGGCCCGAGCCGGCCGACGAGGCACGCAACGCGATCTACTACCTGGACGAGCTGCACGCGGGCGCCGTCGGTGACGTCCTGGAGGACCTGGCCGCCGAGCTGGAGCGGGTCGGCGTCGAACTGCCCGCGGGCACCCGGCCGCTGACCTTCGGCACCTGGATCGGCGGCGACCGTGACGGCAACCCCAATGTCACCCCCGCGGTGACCTGGGAGGTGCTGATCCTCCAGCACGAGCACGGAATCACCGACGCGCTCGACGCCATCGACGGCCTGCGCGGACTGCTCTCCAACTCCATCCGCTACACCGGCGCGACCGAGGAGCTGCTGAGCTCGCTCCAGCGGGACCTGGAGCTGCTGCCGGAGATCAGCCCCCGCTACAAGCGCCTGAACGCCGAGGAGCCGTACCGCCTCAAGGCCACCTGCATCCGGCAGAAGCTCGTCAACACCCGCGAGCGCCTCGCCAAGGGCACACCGCACGCTCAGGGCCGCGACTACCTCGGCACTGCCGAGCTGCTGCACGATCTCACCCTGATCCAGACCTCGCTGCGCGCGCACCGCGGCGGGCTCTTCGCCGACGGCCGCCTGGACCGCACGATCCGTACGCTCGCGGCCTTCGGACTGCAGCTGGCGACGATGGACGTACGCGAGCACGCGGACGCTCACCACCACGCGCTCGGGCAGCTCTTCGACCGCCTCGGCGAGGAATCCTGGCGCTACGCCGACATGCCGCGCGACTACCGGCAGAAGCTGCTCGCCAAGGAGCTGCGCTCGCGGCGGCCGCTGGCGCCGACGCCCGCGCCGCTGGACGCGGCGGGGGAGAAGACCCTGGGGGTCTTCCACACCGTCAAGGAGGCCTTCGAGCGCTTCGGGCCGGAGGTCATCGAGTCGTACATCATCTCGATGTGCCAGGGCGCGGACGATGTCTTCGCGGCGGCGGTGCTGGCGCGCGAGGCCGGACTGATCGATCTGCACGCGGGCTGGGCGAAGATCGGCATCGTGCCGCTCCTCGAGACCACGGACGAGCTGAAGGCCGCGGACGTCATCCTCGACGGCATGCTGGCGGACCCCTCGTACCGGCGGCTCGTCTCGCTGCGCGGCGATGTCCAGGAGGTCATGCTCGGGTACTCCGACTCGTCGAAGTTCGGCGGCATCACCACCTCGCAGTGGGAGATCCACCGCGCGCAGCGCAGGCTGCGTGATGTGGCGCACCGGTACGGCGTACGGCTGCGGCTCTTCCACGGCCGCGGCGGCACGGTCGGCCGCGGCGGCGGCCCCTCGCACGACGCGATCCTCGCGCAGCCGTGGGGCACGCTGGAGGGCGAGATCAAGGTGACCGAGCAGGGCGAGGTCATCTCCGACAAGTATCTGATCCCGTCGCTGGCCAGGGAGAACCTGGAGCTGACAGTCGCGGCGACGCTGCAGGCGTCCGCGCTGCACACGGCCCCGCGCCAGTCGGACGAGGCGCTGGCGCGCTGGGACGCGGCGATGGACACGGTCTCGGACGCGGCGCACTCGGCGTACCGGCGCCTGGTCGAGGACCCGGACCTGCCCGCGTACTTCTTCGCCTCCACGCCGGTGGACCAGCTTGCGGATCTGCACCTGGGCTCGCGGCCGTCCCGCCGGCCGGACTCGGGGGCGGGCCTCGACGGTCTGCGGGCCATCCCGTGGGTCTTCGGCTGGACGCAGTCGCGGCAGATCGTGCCGGGCTGGTTCGGCGTCGGCTCGGGCCTGAAGGCGCTGCGTGAGGCGGGTCTGGACACGGTCCTGGACGAGATGCACGAGCAGTGGCACTTCTTCCAGAACTTCATCGCGAACGTCGAGATGACGCTGGCCAAGACGGACCTGCGGATCGCCCGGCACTACGTGGACACGCTCGTCCCCGATGACCTGAAGCATGTCTTCGCCACGATCGAGGCGGAGCACGCGCTGACGGTCAGCGAAGTCCTGAAGGTCACGGGCGGCGAGCGGCTGCTGGGCTCGAACCCTGTGCTGCAGCAGACGTTCGGCATCCGCGACGCGTATCTGGACCCGATCTCCTACCTCCAGGTCTCGCTGCTGGCGCGTCAGCGCCAGGCGGCCCAGAAGGGCGAGGAGCCGGACCCGCTGCTGTCGCGTGCGCTGCTGCTGACGGTCAACGGCGTGGCGGCGGGGCTGCGCAACACCGGCTGACGACACGCGAAACGGCCCCCTCCCCGCGCGGGGAGGGGGCCGTTCCTGGTGCGCGTCAGTGCTTTGGCACTCGTCAGTGCTGCTGGGCCTTGCGGCGGCGCGCGATCAGGTAGCCGCCCGCGCCGACCAGGGCCGCGGCGACCGCCGAGATCGCGCCGACCGGGGCGCTCGAACCCGTCTCGGCGAGGTCACCGCCGCCGGCCGGGGACGGGGACGGGGCGGCCGTCGGAGCCGTGGAAGCGGAGGTGGAGGAGGTGGGCTTCGTCGTCGGCTCCTCCGAGGGCTCCTCTGAGGGCTTGCCGGTCGGCTCCCCGCTCGGCTCGCCGTCGTCCTCGCAGTCGGTCCAGAAGACCTTGTGCTTGGCCTTGCCGTGCTCACCGTCGAAGTTCCAGACGAGCTTGTAGTGCCCGTCGGGCAGGGTCTTGTCGTCCGTGCGGCCGTGACCCTCGCCGTCCAGGGTCAGTGAGCCGCTGTCAGCGACCGTGCCCTTGGTGCCGGTGGGCGGCATCTCGACGATCTTCCAGTCGACTTCCTGGCCGCCGTCGAAACCGAAGGCGTCGAGGTAGAAGGAGCAGACGTGCGGCTCGTTCTTGCGGAGCTCTTCGCCGGTCTTGGCGTCGTGGATTTTCACGGTGCCGTTGTCGCCGGGCGGGGTGGCGAACGCGGATGGAGCGGCCGACAGCGAGAGCGCCGCTGCTGCCACCAGGGCGCCTGTGGACGTAAGGGTGCGCATGGGCAATCCAACGTGTAGAGAGGATGGGTGCCGTGGGGGGCGGCTCAGCGTCCTGTGAACTCGCGCGCCCGTCAAGGCAACTATTGACGCATCTGCACCAAGAGTCGGCACTTGTCCCGATAATCCTGGATAACGATCAGGTGAATGCGCGGTTCGGGCAAGGGGGTTGGGGGCTCCGGGAGTCCGGGCTCAGAGCGCGAAGAACGCTCCCACGAGCAGCGCGCCGCCCGCCGCCGCAGTCGCCCAGGCGAGCCGGGTCAGCCTGAGGCCGCCGCCGATGACAAGGGCGGCGAGGAGCAGTGCGCCGCCGAACGGGAGCCAGGCGTGAAGGGCACCCGCTGTGCCTGTGCGGACCACTTCCTCCGTGCCCGGCTTCACCACCACCGGGAGCTTCGCGCCCTTCTTCACGGCTATCGACTTCTCGATCGTCATGCCTGTGCGGGGCGCGGCCGAGCCCTCCGGGTCGTACGGTCCTGTGCAGGTGTCCGCGCCGCAGCCGGCGACCGTGAGCGTGCCGTGTTCCCGGCCCTTCGCGAGCAGGACGTGCTGGGCCGTGCCCCACGACGACCAGAAACCGGCCACCAGTAGCAGCGCGGTGACACAGGCCATGGCCGCCCGGCGGCCGTAGAGGAGCAAGTGAGTCCGGTTCACAACGCGCGATCCTTGGCCATGTGACCGCGCTCGGTCAACCCAGGGCCCGGCCTTATCAGGAGTTGTACGTACTTTGCGCCCGCTCCAGGCCCTCCGCCATGAGGCACTCCACCGCGTCCGCCGCCCGGTCCACCAGGTAGCCGAGTTCCTTGCGTTCCGTGGACGAGAAGTCCTTCAGTACGAAGTCCGCGACCGGCATCCGGCCCGGCGGGCGGCCGATCCCGAACCGCACCCTGTGATAGTCCGCGCCCATCGCCTTGGTCATGGACTTCAGGCCGTTGTGCCCGTTGTCGCCGCCGCCCAGCTTCAGCCGCAGCATGCCGTAGTCGATGTCCAGCTCGTCGTGGATCGCAACGATGTTGGAGACCGGCACCTTGTAGAAGTCGCGCAGCGAGCTGACCGGGCCGCCGGACAGATTCATGTACGACATCGGCTTGGCGAGGATCACCCGCCGGTTCTCAGGACCGGGCGCGCCGATCCGGCCCTCCACGATCTGCGCCTGCGCCTTCTGTGCGCGTTTGAACTTGCCGCCGATGCGCTCCGCGAGCAGGTCGGCGACCATGAACCCGACGTTGTGCCGGTTCGCGGCGTAGTCGGGCCCGGGATTGCCGAGGCCCACGATGAGCCAGGGGCTGTTCACCTCGGACATCTGCGCTGCGTCTCCTCGCGTAAGGCGTAAGGGCATTCGTACCCACAGGGAAACGGGGTGGCGGGCCGCAGCCCGCCACCCCGTCAAGCCAAGCTCAGGCAGAGCTTACGGCTCAGGCCTCGGCGGCCTCTTCACCCTCGGCCTCGGCCTCGGCGCTCGGCTCCTCGGCCTGCGCGGCCAGGACCTGCAGGACGACGGTGTCGTCCTCGACGGCCAGGGTCGTGCCGGACGGCAGCGGCACGTCCTTGGCGAGGATGGAGTCACCGGCCGCGAGGCCCGCGATGGAGACCGTGACGGACTCGGGGATGTGCGTGGCCTCGGCCTCGACCGGCAGGGCGTTCAGCACGTGCTCGACCAGGTACGCACCCGGGGCCAGCTCGCCCTCGGTGTGCACGGGGATCTCGACGTTGACCTTCTCGCCGCGCTTCACGATGAGCAGGTCGACGTGCTCCAGGAAGCCCTTGATCGCGTCACGCTGCACGGCCTTCGGGATGGCCAGCTCGGTCTTGCCCTCGACGTCCACGGCGAGCAGCACGTTGGAGGTGCGCAGGGCGAGCAGCAGCTCGTGGCCCGGCAGCGTGATGTGGATCGGGTCGGAACCGTGGCCGTACAGAACACCGGGAACCTTGCTCTCGCGGCGGACGCGACGGGCCGCACCCTTGCCGAACTCGGTACGGATCTCGGCGGCGAGCTTCACCTCGGACATGTGCACTCCTCGTATTGCAGAAAAAACTCTGGTGGCGGTCACCCGGCCACGACAGGCCTGCTACGAAGAGCGCGTCGATAACGGACCGCCGCACCGAAAAGTGCGGCCTCCCTCGCCGAGCAACTTCGACAGTCTACTCGGAGTGCCCCGAGCCACCCAATTCGATCAAGAGGTCCCGAGCCCAGCCACCGGCAGGGCATGAGAAAGGGCCGCTCCCAGCGGGAACGGCCCTTTCTCGTACGTCCTTCAGCCCTGCTCCTCGAAGAGGCTCGTCACCGAACCGTCCTCGAACACCTCACGCACCGCACGCGCGATCGTCGGCGCGATCGACAACACCGTGATCTTGTCGAGCTCCAGGTCGCCCGGGTCGGGCAGCGTGTTCGTGAACACGAACTCGCTCACCTTGGAGTTCTTCAGACGGTCCGCGGCCGGGCCGGACAGGATGCCGTGCGTCGCCGTCACGATCACGTCCTCCGCGCCGTGCGCGAAGAGCGCGTCCGCGGCGGCGCAGATGGTGCCACCGGTGTCGATCATGTCGTCGACGAGGATGCAGACGCGGCCCTCGACCTCACCCACGACCTCGTGGACGGTCACCTGGTTGGCGACGTCCTTGTCGCGGCGCTTGTGGACGATCGCCAGCGGGGCGTCGAGGCGGTCGCACCAGCGGTCGGCGACGCGCACCCGGCCGGCGTCGGGGGAGACGACGGTGAGCTTGTTGCGGTCCACCTTCGCGCCCACGTAGTCGGCGAGCACCGGCAGCGCGGAGAGGTGGTCCACCGGGCCGTCGAAGAAGCCCTGGATCTGGTCGGTGTGCAGATCGACCGTGAGGATACGGTCGGCGCCCGCGGTCTTCAGCAGGTCGGCGATCAGCCGGGCCGAGATCGGCTCGCGGCCACGGTGCTTCTTGTCCTGACGGGCGTAGCCGTACGACGGGATGATCACAGTGATGCTCCGGGCGGAAGCCCGCTTCAGAGCGTCGATCATGATCAGCTGCTCCATGATCCACTTATTGATGGGAGCCGTGTGGCTCTGCATCAGGAAGCAGTCCGCACCGCGGGCCGACTCCTGGAAGCGGACGTAGATCTCGCCGTTCGCGAAGTCGAAGGCCTTCGTCGGCACCAGGCCGACACCCAGCTGGTGTGCGACCTCCTCGGCCAGCTCGGGGTGGGCGCGGCCGGAGAAGAGCATCAGCTTCTTCTCGCCGGTCGTCTTGATCCCGGTCACAGCACTGTCTCCTCAGACGTGTTCTCTGGCCACGGGCGTACTGAGCGTGAGCCAGCCGAATTTGTGTGCACGTATCACGGTACGCCGAGATCGACGCACCCGTTTCCGGTCAGTTCTCGTCGGCGACCGGTTCCGTTGCCACCTGCGCCGCTTGCGCGGCGGCGCTTCCGGGGCGCTTCCGAGCCACCCAACCCTCGATATTCCGCTGCTGGCCGCGGGCGACGGCCAGCGAACCGGCCGGTACATCCTTGGTGATGACCGAGCCCGCCGCGGTGTACGCGCCGTCCCCGATCGTGACGGGAGCCACAAACATGTTGTCCGAGCCGGTCTTGCAGTGCGAGCCGATCGTGGTGTGGTGCTTGGCCTCGCCGTCGTAGTTCACGAAAACGCTCGCGGCGCCGATGTTCGTGTACTCGCCGATCGTCGCGTCGCCGACGTAGGAGAGGTGCGGCACCTTCGTGCCCTCCCCGATCGTGGCGTTCTTCATCTCCACGTACGTACCGGCCTTGGCCCTCAGGCCGAGCCGGGTGCCGGGACGCAGATACGCGTACGGGCCGACCGACGCCGACTCCCCGATCTCCGCGTTGTCCGCCACCGTGTTGTCCACCCGCGCGCCCGCGCCGACCGTGGTGTCCTTCAGCCGCGAGTTGGGGCCGACCTCCGCGCCCTCGGCGAGATGGGTCGCGCCCAGCAGCTGCGTCCCGGGGTGCACGATCGCGTCCGGTTCGAAAGTCACCGTCACATCCACAAGCACCGACGCCGGGTCGACGACCGTGACACCGGCCATCATCGCCCGCTCCAGGAGGCGCTCGTTGAGCAGTTTGCGCGCCTCGGCCAGCTGTACGCGGTTGTTGATGCCCAGGATCTCCCGGTGGTCGCCGGCGACCGACGCACCGACCCGGTGACCGGCCTCGCGCAGGATGCCGAGGACGTCGGTGAGGTACTCCTCGCCCTGGCTGTTGTCCGTACGCACCTTGCCGAGCGCGTCCGCGAGCAGCTGCCCGTCGAAGGCGAAGACCCCGGAGTTGATCTCCCGGATCGCGCGCTGCTCCTCGGTGGCGTCCTTGTGCTCGACGATCGCGGTGACGGCGCCGGTGACGCTGTCCCGCACGATCCGGCCGTAGCCGGTGGAGTCCGGGACCTCGGCGGTCAGCACGGTGACGGCGTTGCCGTCGGCGGCGTGCGTCGCGGCGAGCGCCGTGAGCGTCTCGCCGGAGAGCAGGGGGGTGTCGCCGCACACGACGACGACGGTTCCCTCGGGGGTCCGGCCGAGCTCTTCGAGGGCCATCCGGACGGCGTGCCCGGTGCCGTTCTGCTCGGCCTGGTAGGCGGTGCGGGTGCCGGCGTACTGCTCGGCGAGATGTCCCTTGACCTGCTCACTGGCGTGGCCGACGACGACGACGAGGTGCTCGGGGTCCAGCTCGCGCGCGGCGGAGACGACGTGTCCGACGAGCGAGCGCCCGGAGATTTCGTGCAGGACCTTGGGGGTCTTCGACTTCATGCGGGTGCCCTCACCCGCTGCGAGGACGACGACGGCTGCCGGGCGGTTGGCGCTCACGGGAATGCCCTTCGGCTTCGGGTGGTGGACATCCGAAGGATACCGGGGGGTTTCAGGAGTGAAATAAGGGCGGGTCCTGACCGTGGAGGTTAGGACCCGTGTGTCTGGGCTCCCCCATCAGGATTCGAACCTGAACATACGGTACCAAAAACCGCAGTGCTGCCTGATTACACCATGGGGGATGAAATCCAGCTAAACCGGACATTAGGTCAGGTCGCCGGATCGGCACCCAACACTATGCCGTACCAAGCGCCTTCCACGCGACGGTAGAGATCGGCGCTCTGTGTCACGTAGACGGCCAGGCAGCCCCGGTATGTCTCACCCGTATTCTTGCGAATGGTCTTTGGGCTGTGCCGCTTGAGCATGGACTTGCGGAAGGCCTCCGGGCTGACGTTTGCGATCTCCGCCCAGAACCGTTCGGCTGCGGGCACGTCGGCCGATTCGTGAATGCTGACGGCGAAGGGCAAGCGCTCGCGCGGGACCCGGAGCAGATCGAGCCACTGCAAGTACAGCTTGATCACATTTGGGTCGCTGTTGATGAACTTGAGGCTCTCGCGTCGGTCGTAGGCCTTGTCCTTGCCGCCCTCGGCCCAATAGAGCGTGACCCCGGCGATGAGTAGTTCCCGGTCTGAGAGCCGCCCGATCTGATCGAATGCTTGTTGCTTGGTCTTCTGCCGTTCCGCGTCGCGGATGGCGAGTTCATGGTCCCAGCGCTTGCGGGAGGCGAGCTTCGCCTGCTCGGCAGGTGTTCGCCGCGGGGGCGGCTTCGGGAGATCCCGCACCCATAATGAGATCGAGCTCTTCGAGCAACCCAGCTCGACCTGTATCTGGTCGTACGTCATGCCCTTGAGTCGCAACTCCCGCGCCTTCTCCCGCAGGTCGTCCTTCGGGCGCTTCGTCCACTCCGGTGACGGCTCGCCCTCCAGAAGCCGGTTCAGGATGTCGTTGTTGTCGACGAAGAGCCGGTCGCGGATCTGGCGACGGCTGAGGCCCTCCCGTCGCAGCGCGATCGCCTGCTCTCGGAGGCCCTCGAAGTCGGCGTACTTGCCGTGGATCGATGTCATACGGCGATCGTCGTCCGGAATGCGGACGTCCGGGGTCGAAAGCCCGCTCGATTCACCGGATCGTGCGATCACTACCTGTTTCGTGCGTGTTCGAACTCGTTCCGTGCTGCCGTACTCCCAGGAAAATGAGTCGCACACGCCCGTAGGCTGGAAGGCATGACCACAACGGGGGAACACCAGGCCGGCACGGGCACGACCGCCCGTGGCCGGCTGTGGTGGAGACGGCGGCGCAGTGTCGCGTTGGACGTGGGGCTGGGGATCGTCTCCGCTTTCGAGTGCGCTCTGGAGGGTGTGGGGTTCGCGGACAAGGCCGCGATTCCCGTGCCCGTCGGGGTCCTGTTCGGGCTGGTCGTCGGGTCCGTGCTGGTGCTGCGGCGGCGGTGGCCGATCGCCGTGGTGCTGGTGTCGATCGCGACCACGCCCGCCGAGATGGGCTTCTTGATGGGCATCGTCGGGCTCTACACGCTCGCCGCGTCCGATGTGCCGCGCCGGATCACCGCGACGCTCGCCGGGATGTCGCTGACCGCGACGCTGATCGTGTCGTTCGTGCGGGTACGCCAGGAGGTGCAGTCCGCGGACTTCGATCCGGAGCCCGGCGCCTGGTATGTACCGACGATGGCGGGCTTCATGTCGCTCGGCCTGACCGCGCCGCCGGTGCTGCTCGGTCTCTACATAGGGGCCCGACGCCGGCTGATGGAGAGTCTGCGGGAGCGCGCGGACAGCCTGGAGCAGGAGCTGTCGCTGCTGGCTGACCGGGCCGAACAGCGGGCCCAGTGGGCGCGTACGGAGGAGCGGACCCGGATCGCGCGGGAGATGCACGACGTCGTGGCCCACCGGGTGAGCCTGATGGTGGTGCACTCGGCCGCGCTGCAGGCGGTGGCGCTCAAGGACCCGCAGAAGGCCGTGAAGAACGCCGCGCTGGTGGGAGACATGGGCCGACAGGCGCTGACCGAGCTGCGCGAGATGCTCGGCGTGCTGCGGGCGGGCGACGACGAGCAGCGGGCTGCGAAGCCGGTGCCGCTGGCTGCGGTGGGCGTCGCGGCGGCCGCAGCCGCGGCTGCCGCCGCCGAGGACGGACCGTGTCTCGCCGACCTGGAAGGTCTGGTCGGCCAGTCGCGGCAGGCGGGGATGGTGGTCGAGCTCGTGGTCCAGGGCGAGGGGCGGGAGTACGCGCCGGAGGTCGAGCAGACCGCGTACCGCGTGGTCCAGGAGGCTCTGACGAACGTCCACAAGCACGCGGCCGGCGCGAAGGTGATGGTGCGGCTCGCGCACCGCGGGGCCGAGGTCGCCATGCAAGTGGAGAACGGCGCTCCGGACGCCGACGGTGCGGCAGCGGCCGCGAGGCTGCCGAGCGGCGGCAACGGCCTGGTGGGGATGCGGGAGCGGGTGCTTGGGCTGGGCGGGGTGTTCGTGTCGGGGCCGACCGACGTGGGCGGCTTCCGGGTCTCGGCGGTGCTGCCGGACCGGGACGGGTACGGCGAGCAGCAGCTCTGACCTGTACTGGCCTGTACCGACCTGTACTGATCGGCCCCGGTCGGCCCCCGTCGGGCCTGTTCGGCCCCCGGGCTCAGCCGAGCGTGAGCCGGGCCGGCTGGGCGCCCGTGACCAGCGTGGCGAGCGCCTGGTCGATGTCCGGGCCGAGGTACCAGTCGCCGGTGTGGTCGAGGCTGTAGACCCGGCCCTCGACGTCGATGGCCAGTACCGCCTGGTTGTCGCCCTCCTCCCCGAGCGGGGAGATCTCGGTGTCCAGCGCGCGCCCCAGATCGGCGAGGGTACGGGCGAGGTGGAGCCCGGCCAGCGGGTCGAAGCGCACGGGCGTGGGGGCCGTCTGCCGGCCGGGGCCGGGCGCCGTGACGCGCAGCCCGCCGAATTCCGCCCAGGCCTCGACGGCCGCGGGGAACACCGCGTGCCGGTGGCCGGCCGGCGAGGCGTACGCGCGCAGCGTGTCCGCCCAGTGCTCGGCCAGCTTGATGTCCCAGCGGCCGGGCTGCCAACCCGCCTCGCGCAGGGCGGCGTCGACCGCGACCGGGAACCGGGTGGTGCTGAGGTGGTCGGGCATCGGTGCGGGTTCAGCCGTTCTCGGGTGCGGTCGGGGCGACGGGGCGGACCCCGAAGTGGTCGAGCATCGCCATACAGGAACGGCAGGGCGGTGCGTAGCTGCCGTGCAGCGGGTCGCCGTCCTCCCGGATGCGGCGCGCGGTCAGTTTCGACTGTTTGAGTGTGCGCCGCGCCTCGCTGTGGGTCAGCGGCTTGCGCTGGGCCCGCTTCGAGCGCTGCGACTCGGCGGCGGTGAGATGGCGCGAGAGCAGGATCGCCTCGGGGCAGCGGCCGGTGAAGCGTTCGCGCTGGCCGCTGGTGAGGGTATCGAGGAAATCCTGTACGAGCGCGTGAAGTACGGGCGGCTGGTCGCCCTTTCCCGCGGTGCAGGTGAGGGTCTCACCGCGGACGGAGAGTGCCGCGGCGACGGCGGGCAGGATGCCGTCGCGGCGGTGGTTCAGGGCGGGCGGGCGGTGGGCCTCGGTGCTGCTCCAACTGAGGCGTGGATCACCTGAGGTGCCAGACGTACTTGGTTGCGCTGTGTGCATGGTGCTGTCGTCCCCTCCCCTGCAATCCCCCGAGTTGCGGGGACAGCCTGCCAAATGGGGCTGGGGGTGCGGAAGCTGGGGCACTGAAACGTGTCGACCCGTCGGCAAACGGTCACTCGATTGTGACTGTTCGTGACGGAACCGGAGCGCCGGTTCTCCCTATTGCCCCACCGCATAGGCTGTCCTGAACCAGCCGGAACGCAGCAGGGGGCATACCGCCATGACGACAGGTCGGCAAGGGCTGGGGGCACCTCCCGGCCCCCGGGCCGGGGGACAAACCGCGCCACCTAACGCGGCCTACGCCGGGCAGGTCGTGAACTTCCCGGATCCGGTCCGGGCCTCCCGCCACCCTAGAGGTGTGCGCGTGGACGAGAACGGCTATCCGGACTTTTCGCCGTACGCGCGTGCGGCCGCGCAGATTGCCGAGCCCCCGGAGGGCTTCGGCGTCGATGAACTGCGGCTCACGGACTACGTATCGGCGAATGCGGCGTTGCACGCCGACGGCCATGCGCTGTGGGACACGATTCCCGCGGTCGCCACGCCGCACGGCTGGACCTGGCACCACGTGCCGGGCACCCGCCGTCTCGAGCTGGTCCCGGTCGAGGTGAAGGCGCTGCTGCGGCATCACGGCGGCCTGGCGACGACACCGGTGGACCAGAGCAAGCGGGGCACCCGCCCGCTGCAGGAGACCCGGCCCGCGCACTTCGGCCTGCCCAAGGGCGGGCTGTCGGTGACTGAGCATCAACTGCTCGGCGTCGAGGAGGACTTGGGTTACCGCCTGCCGGGCGCCTACCGCTCCTTCCTCAAGGCGGCGGGCGGCTGCGCCCCGGTCGGCGCGGCGCTCGACGCCGAGTTGGGGCTGCTGGTCGACCAGCCGTTTTTCACCGTGCGGGACGAGGCCGGGGCCAATGACCTGGTGTACGTCAACAAGTGCCTGCGGGACCACCTGACCAAGGACTACCTGGGCGTCGCGTTCGTCCAGGGCGGGATCCTGGCGGTGAAGGTCAAGGGCTCGGCGGTCGGCTCGGTGTGGTTCTGCGCGTACGACGACGCACGGGACCAGGACGGCTGGAGCGTGCAGGAGCGCGTGGAGCGGCTGCTGCTGCCGTGCGGCGACGACTTCGACGGTTTTCTGCAGCGCCTGGCGGGCAATCCGCCGGAGCTGGAGACCGTGGCGAACCTGATGGTGGACGGCGGCTTTGCGCACGCCGTCCCGATCTCGGACGAGGGGTGACGGTCCGATGGTGACCTTCGCGCAGGCGCAGGAGCGCGCGGAAGAGTGGGTCAACGGCGATGTGCCCGCGTATCAGCACCGTGAGGTGCGTGTGCGGGAGTTCGAGCTGGGCTTCGTGGTCTGGGCGGAGGACCGCGAGGGCGGCGCCCGTTCCGACGGCGGGCAGCAGCGGCTGGTGATCGCCCGCGACAGCGGTGAGGCGACGCTGTGGCCGGGGCTGCCGGTGGGTGAGGTGATCCGCCGGTACGAGGAGGAGTACGGGATCCAGGAGGAGGCCGTTGCCGCGCCCGAGCCGCCGCAGCGCATCGACCTGAATCAGACGTCGTTCCTGTTGAGCCCGCCGGAGTGGCTCCAGGAGGCGGCGGACAAGCTGGGGATCCCGGACCGGCGGTCGCCGGAGTCCGGCGCGGCGGCTTCGGGTTCGGCTTCGGGTCCGGGTGCGCCGGAACCGGCGGGTGCGGGTGCGCCGTCGTCCGGGGCCGACTGGTCGGCCCCGGCTGCCGCTTCCGGTGCCACCGGCCCCAACGCGTCGCAGGCGGGCGGGAGTTCGTCCGCCTCCGGGGCGGCGTGGCCCGCGGCCGGGTCCTCGGGCGGCGACGCCTCGCAGGGCGGGTCGCTGTGGCCCAGCGCCGGTGGCGGCGACTACGAGCCGACGGCATCCGACGGTGTGCCCGCCACGCCGTCCGGGGCCGCTGCGTGGACGGACACCAACGCCGCGGGGTCGGACGACGCGTCCGTGCCGCTGCCGGCCACGGTGTTCGCGCCGCCGATCTCCGGCACCGACGACGATGACACCCCGCCGCCCGTGGTGGGCCCGGATGCGCCGACCGCGCTGATGTCGGGCGGCAGCCAGCTGCCGCGGACCGCAGTCGCCCCGGCGCTGAACCAGCAGCCTGGGGGACCTGCCGGTCCGGGCGCGGCCGACATCGCCGACGCGGCGACGAGCAAGGCGGTCCTGCCGCCGCGTGGCTCGCGCGGAAGCGGTCCGACGACTCCGCCGCCGCCCGGCGCTCCCGGCACTCCGGGCGCGCGGCCGGGGGCGACGCCGCCGCCGTCGGGGCCGGGTGCTCCCGGTGCTCCGGCGGCCGGCTATCTGCCGACGCAGCTCGTCTCGCAACTGGGTGCGGAGGGGCCGCAGCCGCCCGGCCCGCCCGGTGCTGCTCCGACGCCTCCGGGCCCGCCCGGTGCGCCGACGCCCCCTGGTCCGCCCGGTGGTGGCGTGCACCATGCCGCGACGATGCTCGCCGGACCCGCCCAGACGGGCCCCGGTGCGCCACAGCCCCCCGGTCCGCCCGGCGCTCCGGGGGCCGCGGGTGCTGCGGGTGCGCCTGGGGCTCCGCAGCCTCCTGGTCCGCCCGGCCCTCCTGGTGGTACGCCGCCGCCCGGTGGTGGCGTGCACCATGCCGCGACGATGCTCGCCGGACCCGCTCAGACGGGCCCGGGTGCGCCGCAGCCCCCGGGACCGCCCGGTGCGCCGACGCCCCCCGGTCCGCCCGGTGGTGGCGTGCACCATGCCGCGACGATGCTCGCCGGACCCGCCCAGACAGGCCCCGGTGCGCCACAGCCTCCCGGCCCGCCCGGTGGTCCCGTACAGCATGCGCCGCAGCCACCCGCGTACGGCTATCCGCAGCAGCCGCCGTCCGGCATGCCGACCGTCGGCCCCGGCTACCAGGCCGTGCTGCGCTACCGCGCGCCCGACGGCTCAGAGGCGCAGCTGATCCGCCGTTCGGCGCCCGGCACTCCGCACCCGGAGTGGCAGATCCTGCATGAGCTGCGCGCCATGAACGTGCCGCCGCAGCAGGTGCTGGAGCTGCACACCGAGCTGGAGTCGTGCGAGCTGCCCGGCGCCTACTGCGCGCGGATGATCCGGGAGACCTGGCCGCAGGTGCGCATCACCTCTGTCGCTCCGTACGGCAGGGATCACGCCAGCCGGCAGCAGGGCATGCAGCATCTGCTCACCCACCAGGGCGAGTTGCATCAGGTCGCGGACGGCCCGGCGCGGCCCGCGCCGGTGCGGGCGCCGCTGCCGCAGGTGGCGCCGGCCCCGCCGATCCCCCCGGAGGGGATCGCGCAGGAACTGGTGGGCGCGTTCGGGCCGCAGGGCATCTGCCGCTTCGACCAGCGGGCCGTCTCGCGTCAGGGAGTGCCGGAGATTGTCGCGGCCACGCTGGTGTGGGCGGGGCTGCCGGGCGACTTCAACCCGTTCTTCTGGGCGCAGCCGGCCCAGCCGGTCGTCCCGACGCTCGCGGAGCTGGCGGCACAGCGGCAGATCCAGCCCGCCTCCGACGCGGGTTCGTACCTCGTGGTGGGCAGCGACTTCGGCCGCGCGATCTGCGTTCAGTACGGCACGGCGCACATCGTGGCGGTGCCGGTGGAGGCGGGCCCGGGCGGTCAGCCGGTGGCGCCGCAGTTCGTGAACAGCGGGCTGCCGGAATTCACCCGCTGCCTGGCGCTGCTCGGCCGGATGTGGCGGCTGCGCTTCGGGCTCAACCCTGAGCAGGCCGGCCGCTGGACGGTCGACTTCCAGGCGCAGCTCGCCGCGCTGGACCCGGCGGCGCTGGGGTCGCCGGAGAGCTGGTGGTCGGTGCTGCTCGAGCAGATGTGGGACGGACTGCTGTAAGGCGCTGACGTAATGGATCACCGGGGCGCCCGGTCTGCTGCGGCAGACCGGGCGCCCCTCTGTTTGCCCTCGACTCCGACTTCTTTCACCAAATGGCGCATTTCTGAGCGTGGTGAGGTGGAGTGTTGCGTTATGAGTACTTCAGTCCGATCCAGCAGGATGTGCGCAAATCACGATGTCTGTCATTGTCTGTCACTCTCGAGAGAGGCTTGAAGGTTGACATCCTCCACCCCCTGGCGGGGGTGGATTCCTTCCCTTGCGGGTTGGGCTTTCTGCTTCGCTGACAGTTGCCTCTCAGGAGTGCTCCGTTGAGGTCTTACACCGTCTCCACAGACTGTCACCGCCAGCCCGGCGGCCAGTATGTTCTTCGCTGCGTTCACGTCCCGGTCGTGGACTGTTCCGCAGTCGCATGTCCATGTCCGGACGTTCAGGGGCAGCGTGTCTCGGATGGTGCCGCATTCGGAGCACAGCTTGGAGGAGGGGAACCAGCGGTCGATGGCGACCAGATTCCGTCCGTACCAGGCGCACTTGTACTCCAGCATGGAGCGCATGTCGGTCCAGGCCGCGTCCGAGATCGCGCGGGCCAGGGTGTGGTTCTTGACCATGTTGCGTACGGTCAGGTCCTCGACCACGATCGTTTGGTTTTCACGAACGAGTCGAGTGGTGAGCTTGTGCAGGAAGTCCCTGCGGCGGTCGGCGATCCGGGCGTGCACCTTGGCGACCTTGCGCCGGGCCTTGGCCCGGTTCGCGGAGCCCTTCTCCTTCTTCGCCAGCACACGCTGGGCCTTGACGAGTCGGGCGCGGTCCTTGCGCTCATGCCGGGGGTTGGCGATCTTCTCCCCGGTGGAGAGCGTCACGAGGGTGGCGATCCCGGCGTCGATCCCCACTGCCGTATCCGTGGCGGGGAGCGGCTGGACGCCGGGGTCCTCACACAGCATGGACACGAACCAGCGCCCGGCGCTGTCCTGCGACACGGTGACCGTGGACGGCTCAGCACCCTTCGGGAGGGGACGCGACCACGCGATCGCCAGCGGGCCGTCCACCTTGGCCAGCGTCAACTGACCGTCCCGGTACTTGAACGCGGAGCGGGTGTATTCCGCGGAGCGGCGTGTCTTCTTCTTCGACTTGAACCGTGGATACTTCGCCCGTCCCTCGAAGAAGTTCGAGAACCCGTGTTGCAGGTGACGAAGCGTCTGCTGCAACGGAACCGACGACACCTCGGACAGAAAGGCCAGTTCCCGGGTCTTCTTCCACGCGGTGAGCATGGCCGAGGTCTCGTTGTAGTTCACACGCCGCTGCTCGCCGAACCACGCCGTGGTACGGGCCTCCAGCGCCAAGTTGTAGACCTTGCGCACGCACCCGAACGTGCGCGACAGCTCGGCTGCCTGCGCATCGGTCGGGTGGAAGCGGTACTTGAACGCCCGCTTCACGTACTCGGTCTTCATATCTCACAAACTATAGGCCAGTTGGTGAGAGGTCGAAGCGTCAGAACAGAGATGCAACGACACACCGCCGCTTCGCGGCTCCGGGCCAAGGATGCGTTTCCCGCCCCGGCTGAAACCGGGGGTTTACCCGCAAGGAGATTGGGATGAGTGCTGCATCGGTGTCACCTCACGGCTTCGCCACCGTACGTGGCCGTGGCTACCCGCTGAAGGAGACCGACGCCTACGTCACCTCCCTGTCCCAGGACCGCGACGACGCCTGGGAACGCGCGGCGCGCCTCACCGTCCTCGCCAGAGAGATGGAGACGGAGGCGGCCGGTCTGCGCGAGAGGGTCGCGGCGCTCGCCCCGCCGACGTACGAGACGCTCGGCCGACGCGCCGAGTGCCTGCTGGCGCTGGCCGTTGAGGCGTCCGAGGAACTGCGGGCCACGTCCCAGGACGAGGCGCAGGCGGTGATCGAGGCGTCCGACGCGGCCGCCCGCCGGATGCGCGACGCGGCCCGCGAGCACGCCGATTCGGTACGGGCGGACGCCGAGGCGCGAGCCCAGCAGATCCTGCTGGCCGCGCAGGCCACGGCGGACGAGACCCGCATCGAGGCCCGCCGCGAGGTCAAGGAGCGACGCGGCGAGGCGGTTGCCGCGTGGAAGGAGATGCGCCTGCGCACCGAGAGCGCCCTGGCCGACCTGGAGACGGAGCAGGCCGGCCGCTGGGAGGCGTTGGAGCGCGAACTTGCGGACTGCTCAGCCGAGTTGGACGCGCGCCACGCCGAACTCACCGCTGACGCGGAGGCGGGTCTCTCGGAGGCCAAGTGCATCTTCGCCGAGTCGGAGGAGCACACCCGCCACGGCCAGGAGGACGCGGAGGCCCGGGCCGCAGAGCTGCTTGCCGAGGCCCGGGCGTGCGCGGAGCGGATCGCGCGCGAGACGGAGCGGCTGCTGCGGGAACACGAGGAGTCCCGCGAGGAGATGGAGGCGCACATGGCGCACATCAGCAACAGCCTGGCGGCCCTGACAGGCCGCGCGGCGGCGGAGGGCTGAGGGGCCCTCCGCCGATTGCGCGGGGCTTGTCATTTCACCGAGGCGGGCGGCTCCACCGGGACGACGGGCTTGTTCTGGCAGCCGAAGGACTTGGCCACGACCCGGGCGGAGTGCAGCAGGTGGGTGAAGTGGGTGCGGGCGCTCGTGTCCTCGGTGAGGGTGTCCGACATCGACCCCTCGATCGGTACGCCGTTCTCCTGCTTCGCAGGCGTGCCGGGGATCTTGCACTTGACGAACACGAAGTATCGGACCTCGTCCTCGAAAGGTCGACGGATCAGTCTCACGTCGGAGTTCACAGGTGTCACAGTCGGTTTGCCCTCCTTCCCGGAATCGGGGAAGGGGACATCAAAAGCGAGAATGGAGGGGCCGTACTCAATGGCGAGCTCCTTTCCCGGATCATCGACGTCCATACTCGCCCTGCATACGTCGGCTTCCGCGAACGAAGGGATCCCGGTGCTGTCCGGATCCCAATTGCCCACCTGCTCGTAGAACAACGAACGGGCTTTCTTCAGATCGACGTTGCTCTTCATACGGGCTTTCCCCGGGCCTCCCGTACGCTCTTCCAGCCAGTTCACGCCGGCGCTGCCCAGGAGTTCCCTGCAGGTGGCCTGCTCGGCGGCTGCAGCGTCCTTGCTCTTGTCGGCGGTGCATGCAGTCATACCCAGCAGCAAGAGCGCCAGGACGGGGAATCGGACGGTCTTCAACATCAGTATCCTCGGGCGTTGTCGGTGTCACTGCGAGCCCTGCCGGCCTGGTGTTCCTTCTCCGCTTCGACCGACAGATCCCATATGTCATCGCTTGACATGCCGTGCTGCTCCGCCCAATTCAGGAGCGGAGTCATCGCGTTGCGCTCGCCCTCATCCCTCGCCTTGGCGATGCCCTCGAGCGACTCGTCGGTGTTGTCGAACTCGTTCTCCTTGAGCCAGTCGATCGTCTGGGTCGCAAACTGGGTTTCCGCAGCGCCCCCGACCACCTCGAAGGCAAGGGGGACGGCGATGGCCGCGGCGGCACCGGTGGGAACGACAACGGCCGCGCCCACGCCTGCGGCTGTCCCGATGACGGCCTCGGCCGCGAAATTGCGCCACTCGCCCTGCTTCTCGAGTTCCCTGTTCCGGTCCTCCTTCACATCGTGGAATTCCTGGCCGATGCTTTCGGAGCGAACCTCGTCCAGCAGCCCGTGCATCTTGATGCTGTGCATGCCGACGCGCTTCGCGTCGCCCAAGTCGTCGCCCTGCGCGGCCATCGCGCTGGCGCCGTAGATCTGCTGGGCCGTGGACACCGTGTCGTACGAATCCTTGTCGGACGCCAGCGCCCTCAAGAAGCTCGTGCTGTCCATCGAGTCGAAGTCGCGGAGATGGTTCTTGCCGGCGCCGAAGAGGTCGTCCCGCCCGGAGCGCTCTCCGCTGCCGCCGAAGTTGGCAGTGGAGTAGTTCAGGCTGTCGATGTGCCCGGCCGCCATGTTCGCCAGGCTGTCGCGGACTCCATCCTGTTTGTCGATGGTGTCGGCCGTCTTGTAGTGGTCCACGACCCGCTCCATGAGCTCGGTCCGCTGGTCACGCGCCGCGATCTGTTCCTTGGTGTCCATCGGCGGGATGGACGGATTCTTGTCGTCGTACGCGTACCCCAGCGTCGCCGACTCCAGCGCATGCCCGAGGTTGGTGTATCCCGTGGTCTTGCCGTCGTCGTCGGTCGGCCACTCGCGTGCGTCCTGGCTGTCCTTGTCGACCAGGTAGTCCCAGTTGCTGAGGGTTTCGAGGTCGTCCTTGGCGCCGCGGCCGGAGGAGCTGTTGAAGAAGTCCATCGAGGCTTCCGGGTTGCGGCCGAGGGCCTCCAGGAATCCGGCGACCGGGTCGCTGTCCGGCTTGGTGGAGCCGGGCGGGTAGTTGAGCTGGGCCGGGTGGGCGGGGTTGTCCCAGACCCAGTGCGGGCCGCCCATCTTGCTGTTGCTGCGCTCGAAGTCGACCAGCTTCTCGCCGTACGTGTTGAGGAAGTCGGTGTCCCACTTGCCCTTGGTCATCAGGCTGCTCATGACCTGGTAGCCATACGGGGCGCTCATGATCCCGGGGTGCTTGATGCGGTCGTCGCCCGCCGCGATGATGCCGTCCTTCCACTCCCGCATGTCGCGGGAGTCAACATGCGATGCGGTGGCCAGGGTGATGCCCAGGTTGTCCTGCACCGTGGCGAGGATCTTCGCGCGGTCGCCGGTCGGGGTGTCCCCATGGCCCGGGTCGGCGAGGCTGCGCCAGAACTGCAGCGTGCCCTCGGGGCCCATCTTGGTCGCGAAACGCTCGGCGAAGGCAGGGTTGTCGCGCTGGTACTTGGCGATCTCGTTGAAGTGCTTCAGCTCGGCGTCGGTCATCTTGTCGCGTTTGGCGGCGAGCCTCGCCAGTTCGTCGGCGTCCTCGATGCCCTGCTGCCGGTCGGCGTCCTTGAGGCCCTTGAAGCCCTTCTCGTCGAAGTCGTACTTGCTCTCGGCGTGCTCGCGCAGCGCCCGCGCGGCGATCCGGTCGGTCTCGTTCGCGCGGGCCAGGATCCTGCCGACCTCGGCGGCGGCCGTGTCGACCTCCTCCTGGGTCGGCGGTTCGAGCTTCGCGTTGCCCGAGACGGCGGACGGCGGGAGGGCGGAGCTCGCTCCGCCCTTTTCATTGATGTAGATGTGCCTCTTGGACCACTTGTCGATGGTGGTCCGCATGTCTTCCTTGTGCTTCTTGAGGTCGGAGTGGGCCTCCTGCAGGATCTTGTGAATGCTGCGGGCCTCGGTGACCATGTCGTCGAACTGGCGCGCCGTCGCCGTGGTGAACGCCTTTGTGACGGCGGCGTTGTCGCCCTTCCAGTCCGCGGCGTTGGCCTTGCGCTCCAGGTCGGCGGCGTTGATGCCGCCGTCGCCCCCGTCGGCGAGCGTGATCAGCTTGTTGAGCATCTGCTGCCACTGCGTGACCGCGGTGTTCAGTTTGCCGAGGTTCAGATCCTGCAGTTCCCAGCACGTCACCATGTCGAGCTCCCCGTTTCCCCGTTGCCCTCGTCTTTACTTGATCTGGTCGTAGATGCGCGACACAGTCATCGTCTTGCCGTCCAGGGCCTGCATCCCCAGGTTGATCTTTGTCTCCTGCTTTGCATGTGTGGAGCGTGAATAGTCGAGGTGGTTGGAGATGTGCCCGCAGGCCTCTTTGAGGGTGGCCAGCTTGGTGCTCCAGGCGTCGTGCACCTCGAGGAGGCCCGCCCCCATGTCCAGGCCGCCGTTGAAGAGCTCGTTGGAGGCTTCGAACGTGGCCACGCGTGCGTGGTCGCCGTCGGTCGACAGCTGCTCGCGCAGGGAGCGTGCCATGTCGCCGAGTTTTCCCAGCTCGTCGTCGTGGACGGTCAGATCACTCTGCCCGCCGCCTCCGCCGCCGCCCTCGGCGGGCAGTTGATTGAGCCGTGTCTGTGCCGAACCGGACTTGGCCTGCTCCCACTCGTCCCACGCCATGGCCTGCCCCCGTCATAACTCTTGTGAT
The DNA here is from genome assembly GCF_044389785.1 of Streptomyces sp. NPDC019443. Taxonomy (NCBI): domain Bacteria; kingdom Bacillati; phylum Actinomycetota; class Actinomycetes; order Kitasatosporales; family Streptomycetaceae; genus Streptomyces; species Streptomyces sp. NPDC019443. Next base: position 174,158 of record NZ_JBIRYJ010000004.1, on the reverse strand, counting down.
GTGCATGACTTCACTCCGTTCCACCGTAGTCGGGCATCATGTGCGAATGGCAAGCGGGCAAGCCCGGAGCGGTGAGAACTTCACGAAGATCGCACAACCCGATCCTCCCCGGGCCGTTTCCTGAAGCACGCACGCGGTGGCTACTTCTCGGGCTTGTCCGCGATGACCGGGAAGCGGCGCGGGGCGACGAACACCAGGACCAGCAGGGCGACTCCGGCCGCCGCTGCCGCGCCCACGTAGACGTAGTCGACCGCAGTCGCGACCGCACGCCGCAGATTGTCCGCCGACTCGTCCGTCGCCAGCGTGCGTGCCACCGAGTCGAGGTCGCCGCCGCCGAGGCGAGCCGCCAGCACTCCGTTCGCGATCGCACCGAAGAGGGCCGCGCCCACGCTCTGGCCGACCTGGCGGCAGAAGAGGACGGACGCCGTTGTCGTACCCCTCTCCGCCCAGGGGACCGTCGACTGGACGCCGACGATCAGCGGGAGTTGGAAGAGGCCGAGCGCCGCGCCGAGGAGCAGCATGATCAGGGCCGGCTGCCAGGGTTCGGCGGGGTGGGGGAGCAGCGGGAAGGCCAGCAGGATCAGCATCGCGAGCGTGATCCCGACGACCGCGGTGAGCCGGAAGCCGATCCGGGTGTAGACCCGGTTCGACAGCGCCGCGGTGATCGGCCAGCTCAGTGTCATGACGGAGAGTACGAATCCCGCGGCGATCGGCCCGAGGCCAAGTACTGACTGGGCGTACGTCGGGAGGAAGACGGTCGGGGCCACCATGAGCAGGCCCAGCGCGCCGAGCGCCAGATTGACCGCGGCGATCGTGCGGCGGCGCCAGACCCAGCCGGGGATGATCGGCTCCGCGGCCCGCCGTTCGATGACGACGGTCACGGCGACGAGGACCGCGCTGCCGCCGAGCAGTGCGAGCGACGGGGTGGAGAGCCACGGCCAGGCGATACCGCCCTGCACGAGCGCGAAGAGCAGCAGGCTGCCGGTGAGGAAGACGGCCAGTGCGCCGGGCCAGTCGATACGGGGGCGGGGTCCCCGTTCCCGTACTGGCTCGGTGAGATGGCGGGCGACCAGCCACAGCGCCACTGCCCCGACCGGCAGATTGATCAGGAAGATCCAGCGCCAGTCGGCGTACCCGGCGAGCAGCCCGCCGATCGCCGGCCCCGCCACCGCCGAGACCGCCCACACCGTCGACAACTTCGCCTGGATCTTGGGGCGTTCCTTGAGCGGGTAGAGGTCGGCGGCGATGGTCTGCACCGTGCCCTGGAGCGCCCCGCCGCCCAGGCCTTGCACGACCCGGAAGGCGATCAGCGAGGCCATGTTCCAGGCGGCGGCGCACAGCAGCGAGCCGGCGAGGAAGAGGATGATGCCGGCGATCAGTACCGGCTTGCGGCCGAAGGTGTCGGAGAGTTTTCCGTAGACGGGGAGAGAGACGGTGACGGCGAGCAGATAGCCGGAGAAGAGCCAGGAGAAGACCGAGAATCCGCCGAGGTCGCCGACGATCTGCGGTACGGCGGTGGAGACGACGGTGCCGTCCAGTGCGGCGAGCGCCATGCCGAGCATCAGGGCGGCGACGACCCGGCCGCGGCGGCCGCGCGGGGCGGCGGTCGCCGCGGATGCCTCCGACGTGGACGCCTCCGATGCCGCGGCCGCCGCCCCGCTCGCCGCCCCGGATGTCTCGCCGTCGGCGCCGGTACTGCCCGTACTGCCGCCCGTGGCACTCACCCCTGAATCCTTTCCCCCTGCACGTATTTCCCGGGACAGCCTCTCACTTGAGCCTCACGCAGGGGGAGGGTGCAGGCTCGACCCGTGCCGTTCCACCCGGAGGTGGAGTCCCCCTAGGGGCTCCTCCTTACTCATGGCCAGGGGTGGTTCGTCCCGGGGGACGACGAGGGGGCGGGGGTCAATTCCTTAGCTTGGTCTTAAGGCCGCAGCTGAGGCCCGCACCACCGGGGGGTGGGGAAAACCCCCGGTTCAAGACTGCGCTGCGCACCAGCGCGCCGGACCGCTTCCGCCGACAGACTCGAACCCGTACTCGCATCCGTACTCGCACCCGTACGCGGACCGTACGCGGCGACACCAACTCATCACCGATTTAGGAGACATACCGTGACAACGGCTGTGACCATTCCCCGGCACGGGGACACCGGAGGGCGTACGGCCGTCGCCGCGCGAGGGCGGCAGGTCGTCAAGGCGTACGGCTCCGGGGAGACCCGCGTCGTCGCGCTCGACCATGTCGACGTCGACATCGCCCGCGGGCAGTTCACCGCGATCATGGGTCCGTCCGGGTCCGGCAAGTCGACGCTGATGCACTGCCTGGCCGGCCTCGACACCGTCACGTCGGGCGAGATCTACCTCGACGAGACCGAGATCACCAAGCTCAAGGACAAGAAGCTCACGCAGCTGCGCCGGGACCGGATCGGCTTCATCTTCCAGGCTTTCAACCTGCTGCCGACGCTCAACGCCCTGGAGAACATCACGCTTCCCATGGACATCGCCGGCCGCAAGCCGGACGCCGCCTGGCTGAACCGGGTCGTCGAGACGGTCGGCCTCATCGACCGCCTCAAGCACCGGCCCACCCAGCTCTCCGGCGGCCAGCAGCAGCGCGTGGCCGTGGCCAGGGCGCTGGCCGCCCGACCCGAGATCATCTTCGGCGACGAGCCGACCGGCAATCTCGACTCCCGCGCGGGCGCCGAGGTGCTGGGTTTCCTGCGCCGCTCGGTCGACGAACTGGGCCAGACCATCGTGATGGTCACGCACGACCCGGTGGCCGCCTCGTACGCGGACCGGGTCCTCTACCTCGCCGACGGCCGGATCGTCGACGAGATGTTCCGGCCGACCGCCGACGCTGTACTTGACCGTATGAAGGACTTCGACGCGCGGGGGCGGACGTCGTGACTGTATGGAAGACCTCGATGCGCAACTTCTTTGCGCACAAGGGGCGAATGGCGCTCTCGGCCGTGGCGGTGCTGCTGTCGGTGGCCTTTGTGTCGGGGACGCTTGTCTTCACCGACACGATGAACACGACGTTCGACAAGTTCTTCGCCGCGACCGCGTCCGATGTCACCGTCAGCCCCAAGGGCTCCGGCGACGGCGGCGACGACAACGACAACCCGCAGACCGGCAAGCCCGAGTCGCTTCCCGCCTCGCTCGTCGAGCGGGTGGCGAAGGCCGACGGCGTGAAGTCCGCCGAGGGCGCGGTCGTCAGCATGAGCGTGACCGTCGTCAACTCCAAGAACAAGGACATGGGTTCCAGCAGCGGCGCTCCGACGATCGCCGGCAACTGGACAGAGAATGACCTCAAGGCGATGGACATCACCTCCGGCCACGCACCGCGCGGACCCACCGAGGTGATGGTCGACGCCGACACCGCAGAGAAGCACAACCTGGGGCTCGGTGACGAGCTGCGCACCATCGCCGTCACCGGCGACTTCACCGCCAAGATCTCCGGCATCGCCTCCTTCAAGGTCACCAACCCGGGTGCGGCCGTCGTCTATTTCGACACCGCCACCGCGCAGCGTGAACTGCTCGGCAAGGTAGGCCTGTTCACCCATGTCTCCGTCACAGCGGCCGAGGGCGTGAGTGACGAGCGGCTCAAGCAGAACGTCGCCACGACCCTCGACGGTGCTTTCAAGCTGCAGACGGCGAAGGAAGCCGCAGACTCGAGCCGCGAAGACGTCGGCTCCTTCCTCGACGTGATGAAGTACGCGATGCTCGGCTTCGCCGGGATCGCCCTCCTCGTCGGCGTCTTCCTGATCGTCAACACCTTCTCGATGCTGGTCGCCCAGCGCACCCGCGAGATCGGCCTGATGCGGGCCATCGGCTCGAGCCGCAAGCAGGTCAACCGCTCCGTGCTCGTCGAGGCGCTGCTGCTCGGCATCGTCGGCTCGATCGCGGGGGTCGCCGCCGGCGTGGGGCTGGCCGTCGGGCTGATGAAGCTCATGGGCTCCATGGGCATGCACCTGTCCACCCAGGACCTGACCGTGAAGTGGACCACCCCGGTGGTCGGACTCGTCCTCGGCATCGTCGTCACCGTCGTCGCCGCGTATGTCCCGGCCCGCCGGGCCGGCAAGGTCTCCCCGATGGCCGCGCTGCGCGACGCCGGTACCCCGGCGGACGGCAAGGCCGGCTGGATCCGGGCCGGTATCGGCCTCCTGCTCACGGGTGCCGGTGCCGCCGCGCTCCTGGTCTCCACCCAGGCCGACAAGGCGAGCGAGGGCTCGATGTTCCTCGGCCTCGGCGTGATCCTCTCGCTCATCGGCTTCGTGGTCATCGGCCCGCTGCTCGCGGGCGTCGTGGTCCGGGTGATCAGCGCGGTCGTCCTGCGGATGTTCGGTCCGGTCGGGCGGCTCGCGGAGCGCAACGCGCTGCGCAATCCCCGTCGTACGGGAGCGACCGGCGCCGCCCTGATGATCGGCCTCGCCCTGGTGGCGTGCCTGTCGGTGGTCGGCTCCTCGATGGTCGCATCGGCGACGGACGAGCTCGACAGGTCTGTCGGCGCGGACTTCATCGTCCAGTCGGGCAAGGGCCAGCCGATCATGCCGCAGGTCGAGAAGGCGCTGAAGTCGGCCCCGCACATCGAGCACGTCACCAACTACAAGGGCGTGCAGACGAAGCTGACCTCCCCCGACGGTAGGACGGAGGACGAGGAGATCGTCGCGGCCGACCCGACGTACGCACAGGATCTGCGCCGCGAGACCGTCGCGGGCGAGCTCTCGGCGGCGTACGGGAAGAACGCGATGTCGGTCGGCGACACCTACGCCAAGAGGCACGGCGTGAAGGTCGGCGACAAGATCAAGGTCGCCTTCAAGAACGGCCGGACGGCCGAGCTGAAGGTCGCGGCGATCACCTCCGACGACGGGAACGTCGACAAGGGCGCGATGTACACCAACATCACGACCGCCGCGCAGTACGTCCCCGCCGACAAGATGCCCAAGAACCTGATCATGTTCGCGAAGGCGGAGGACGGCAAGGAGAAGGAGGCCTACGCGGCGCTCAAGGCGTCGGTCGCCAAGTACCCGCAGTACAAGGTCCAGAACCAGACCGACTTCAAGCAGGACCTGAAGGACCAGATCGGCCAGCTGCTGAACATCGTCTACGGCCTGCTGGCGCTCGCGATCATCGTCGCGGTGCTGGGCGTGGTGAACACCCTCGCCCTGTCGGTGGTCGAGCGGACCCGGGAGATCGGCCTGATGCGCGCCATCGGCCTCTCGCGCCGCCAGCTGCGCCGCATGATCCGCCTGGAATCGGTGGTCATCGCCCTCTTCGGCGCGCTGCTCGGCCTCGGCCTGGGCATGGGCTGGGGCACGACGGCGCAGAAGCTGCTGGCGCTGGAGGGCCTGGGGGTCCTGGAGATCCCGTGGCCGACGATCCTCACGGTGTTCGTGGGCTCGGCGTTCGTGGGCCTGTTCGCGGCACTGGTGCCGGCGTTCAGGGCGGGCCGGATGAACGTGCTGAACGCGATCGCCACGGAGTAGGGGGGCGGCGGCGCGTTACGGTAGGGGGTCCTGGCCCCGGGGTGTTCCTCCAACACCCCGGGGCCGGGGTGTGCTCCCGTACGAATGCCTCCCGGACCATGTCCTGGGCTCCGTGGAGAGCCCCGGTCATCAGGTGCACCTGTCCGACCTGCTGTTTCACGGGGTGCGGCGCAGAACTCCCCGGACTCCTCTTCGGTCGATGCGGCTCCCGGTGGACGCAGGCGCGAGGGTTCCGGACGCGGCTGTCGCACCCGCGTCGTACGCTGGAGACCCCCGGCCCGTTCGACGTGTCGGGCGGTTCGCGTTGTCTACCCCCCGCCCCGGATGGAAGCCCTTCATGAGCCTGCACGGTCTGCTCGATGCCGTCGTACGTGACCCGGCGCTCGCCGACGCGGTGAAGGCTGCCGGTGACGGCCACCGTATGCATGTCGACCTGGTCGGCCCGCCCGCCGCCCGCGCCTTCGCGGTGGCCGCGCTCGCCCGCGAGTCCGGGCGGCCGGTGCTGGCCGTCACCGCGACCGGGCGCGAGGCCGAGGATCTCGCGGCGGCGCTGCGCTCACTGCTGCCCGAGGAGGGCATCGCCGAGTACCCCTCGTGGGAGACGCTGCCGCACGAGCGGCTGTCGCCCCGCTCCGACACGGTGGGCCGCAGGCTCGCGGTGCTGCGCAGGCTGGCCCACCCGGCGGAGGACGACCCGGCCGCCGGACCGGTCTCGGTCGTCGTCGCGCCGGTCCGTTCAGTGCTGCAGCCGCAGGTCAAGGGGCTCGGCGACCTGGAACCTGTGGCGCTGCGGACCGGGGAGAGCGCCGATCTCGGTGAGGTAACGGAGGCGCTCGCCGCCGCCGCGTACTCCCGGGTCGAACTGGTCGAGAAGCGCGGCGAGTTCGCCGTCCGCGGCGGCATCCTCGATGTCTTCCCGCCGACCGAGGAACACCCCCTTCGGGTGGAGTTCTGGGGCGACGACGTCGAGGAGATCCGGTACTTCAAGGTTGCCGACCAGCGCTCGCTCGAAGTCGCCGAGCACGGGCTGTGGGCGCCGCCCTGCCGCGAGCTGCTGCTGACCGACGACGTACGGCAGCGGGCCGCGGCCCTCGCCGAACAGCACCCCGAGCTGGGCGAGCTGCTCGGCAAGATCGCCGAGGGGATCGCGGTCGAGGGCATGGAGTCCCTCGCGCCGGTCCTCGTCGACGACATGGAGCTGCTGCTCGACGTCCTGCCGAAGGGCTCGATGGCTGTCGTCTGCGACCCGGAGCGGGTGCGTACCCGGGCCGCGGATCTGGTGGCGACGAGCCAGGAGTTCCTGCAGGCGTCCTGGGCGGCGACCGCGGGCGGCGGGGACGCTCCGGTCGACGTCGACGCGGCCTCGCTGTGGGGGATCGCGGACGTACGGGACCGGGCGCGCGAGCTCGGCATGATGTGGTGGTCCGTATCCCCGTTCGCCGCCGACGAAGAGCTGTCGGACGACACGATCAAGCTGGGGATGCACGCCCCGGAGATGTACCGCGGCGACACGGCCCGCGCGCTCGCCGACACCAAGGGCTGGCTCGCGGACGGCTGGCGCACGGTGTACGTCACCGAGGCGCACGGCCCCGCGGCCCGTACCGTCGAGGTGCTGGGCAGCGAAGGCATCGCCGCCCGCCTCGACGCCGACCTCGCCGAGCTCTCCCCGTCCGTCGTCCATGTCGCCTGCGGCTCGATCGACTACGGCTACATCGACCCGGGCCTCAAGCTCGCGGTGCTGACCGAGACCGACCTCTCCGGCCAGAAGGCGGCCGGCAAGGACGGCCAGCGGATGCCGGCCAAGCGCCGCAAGACGATCGACCCGCTCACCCTGGAGGCGGGCGACTACATCGTCCACGAGCAGCACGGCGTGGGCCGGTACATCGAGATGGTGCAGCGCACCGTGCAGAACGCGACCCGCGAGTATCTGCTCGTCGAGTACGCGCCCGCCAAGCGCGGCCAGCCCGGCGACCGGCTCTACATCCCCACCGACCAGCTGGAACAGGTCACCAAGTACGTCGGTGGCGAGGCCCCGACCCTGCACCGGCTCGGCGGCGCCGACTGGACGAAGACCAAGGCGCGGGCGAAGAAGGCGGTCAAGGAGATCGCCGCCGACCTGATCAAGCTGTACAGCGCCCGGATGGCCGCCCCCGGCCACGCCTTCGGCCCGGACACACCCTGGCAGCGGGAGCTGGAGGACGCGTTCCCGTACGTCGAGACGCCAGACCAGCTCTCCACGATCGCCGAGGTCAAGGAGGACATGGAGAAGACGGTCCCGATGGACCGGCTGATCTGCGGCGACGTCGGCTACGGAAAGACGGAGATCGCGGTACGGGCCGCGTTCAAGGCCGTCCAGGACGGCAAGCAGGCCGCGGTCCTGGTGCCGACGACGCTGCTCGTGCAGCAGCACTTCGGCACCTTCTCCGAGCGCTACTCCCAATTCCCGGTGAATGTACGGGCGTTGTCCCGTTTCCAGTCCGACGCGGAGGCGAAGGCGACCCTGGAGGGCCTGCGGGACGGCTCGGTCGACATCGTCATCGGCACGCACCGCCTGTTCTCCGCAGAGACGAAGTTCAAGGACCTGGGACTGGTCGTCGTCGACGAGGAGCAGCGCTTCGGTGTCGAGCACAAGGAGCAGCTGAAGAAGCTCCGCGCGAACGTCGACGTACTGACCATGTCGGCCACCCCCATCCCGCGCACCCTGGAGATGGCGGTCACCGGCATCCGCGAGATGTCGACGATCACGACGCCCCCGGAGGAGCGGCACCCCGTGCTCACCTTCGTCGGGCCGTACGAGGAGAAGCAGCTGGGCGCGGCCATCCGCCGTGAACTGCTGCGCGAGGGCCAGGTCTTCTACATTCACAACCGGGTCGAGTCGATCGACCGGGCCGCGGCCCGGCTGCGCGACATCGTGCCCGAGGCCCGCATCGCGACCGCGCACGGCCAGATGCACGAGTCGGCGCTCGAGCAGGTCGTGGTGGACTTCTGGGAGAAGAAGTTCGACGTCCTCGTCTCGACCACGATCGTCGAGTCGGGCATCGACATCTCCAACGCGAACACACTGATCGTCGAGCGCGGCGACAACTTCGGTCTCTCGCAGTTGCATCAGCTGCGCGGCCGGGTGGGCCGAGGCCGCGAGCGCGGTTACGCGTACTTCCTCTACCCGCCGGAGAAGCCGCTCACCGAGACCGCCCACGAGCGCCTGGCGACCATCGCCCAGCACACCGAGATGGGCGCGGGCATGTACGTCGCGATGAAGGACCTGGAGATCCGCGGCGCGGGCAATCTGCTCGGCGGCGAGCAGTCCGGCCATATCGCGGGCGTCGGCTTCGACCTGTACATCCGCATGGTGGGCGAGGCGGTCGCCGACTACCGCGCCGCGGTCGAGGGCGGCGTGGAGGAAGAGCCCCCGCTCGAGGTCAAGATCGAGCTCCCGGTCGACGCGCATGTCCCGCACGACTACGCACCGGGGGAGCGGCTGCGCCTCCAGGCGTACCGCGCGATCGCCTCCGCCAACTCGGAGGAGGACATCAAGGCGGTCCGCGAAGAGCTCACGGACCGCTACGGCAAGCTCCCGGAGCCGGTCGAGAACCTTCTCCTGGTGGCGGGCCTGCGGATGCTGGCCAGGGCGTGCGGGGTGGGCGAGATCGTGCTCCAGGGCTCCAACATCCGCTTCGCGCCGGTGGAGTTGAGGGAGTCGCAGGAGCTGCGGCTCAAGCGTCTCTACCCGCGTACGGTCATCAAGCCGGCGGTCCACCAGATCCTGGTGCCCCGCCCGACGGCGGGCAAGATCGGCGGGAAGCCGGTGGTGGGGCGGGAACTGCTGGCGTGGACGGGCGAGTTCCTGACGACGATTCTGGGGTCGTAGCGCGACGGCGCTGCCGGGCCGATGAGCAGCCGGACGCACTTTGCCGGAGGCGCTCCGGGCTGCTCTGCGCATTGCGGAGGGCCCACAGCGCGCCTCATGCGTGTCGTCGGCAAGCCGGGCCATGGCGGTGGCAGCCGTCCGCGGGCACGCGGAAGGCGTGGCCACGGAAGCCGGGCGGGAGCTGCGGGCCGAGGTCGAGCGGCGTACGGACGAACTGGCCGCCGCGCCCTGGGGCGGCCCTCGGCATGGAAGAACGGGACCGCCTGGCGGATCTGCTCGGCCCGCTCTGGCGCGAGGTGCTGGGCGCGGGTGTGCTGCCCGCCGAGAACACTCTCGGCATCGGCAAGGTGTGACGCGCCCCTGCCCGGGCCCGGGAACGTGACACCGCCCGCGGGGGCCGGCTCGGCTCCGGGGGGCGGTGCGTGTGTGTACGTGTGCGTATCGCTGTCGTAATGAGATGCCTTCCGCAGGGGGTCGGGACACTTTTGACGCTACGCGCACCCTCCCCCTCGCGCGCGCTGGAACCTGGCCCGGTTCAGCCATAGCGGTGCACACCAGGGCAAATATTACGTGATACGGGCGAACTGCTCTGCTGCGTACGCCACTTGGGCTCAGTAGGGTACGAAGGTGAACAGACCCGGCGAACGAATATCGCGCGCGCTCGCGGCCGTACTGACGACTGCGGTCGCTGCGGCGGTGCTCACCGGCTGTGACGGATCCGGACTCTCGGGTGACGCCAAGCCCTCGGGCTCCGGCTCCGGTTCCGGCTCCACGCAGGCCGCCGCCGGCAGTGGCACCAGCCCGCTGGTCAACCCCGAAGGCACGAAGCCCGGCCTGGCCCCTCTCACTTCCGAGCAGGACAGAGCCGCCGCCCGCCGGTTGATCGAGAAGGTGACCACTAAGGGTCGCGGCCCCAAGACCGGCTACGCCCGCGAACGCTTCGGCTACGCCTGGATGGACACCGCCGACGGCGTCCCGCTGGCCCGCAACGGCTGCGACACCAGGAACGACCTGCTCGCCCGCGACGGGCGGAATCTGCGCTACCGCTCCGGCTCCGACTGCGTCGTCGTGGCGATGACGCTGAACGACCCGTACACCGGCACCGTCATCGACTGGCGCAAGCAGAAGGCCGCCGCCGTCCAGATCGACCATGTCGTCCCGCTCTCCTACGGCTGGCAGATGGGCGCCGCCCGCTGGGACAAGGCCAAGCGGCAGCAATTCGCCAACGACCCGCTGAACCTGCTCCCCGTGGACGGCCCCGCCAACAGCTCCAAGAGCGACTCGGGCCCGGCGTCCTGGCTGCCGCCGAGCAAGCGGATCCGCTGCTCGTACGCGGTACGGATCTCCCAGGTCGCGGTCAAGTACGACCTGCCGGTGACGGCGGCGGATAAGAAGTCGATGCTCACGCAGTGCGGCGGCTAGCCTGCCCCGCATGCAGCTGATCATCACGACGCTCGCCGAGCGGCCCGAACTCCGGGGCCCCATGTGGCAGATGCTCGACACCTGGCCGAAGTTTGTGATCAACGACCCGGTGGGCTGGGCGAACATCGGGCGGATCGTCGCCGAGCTGCCGGAGTACGTGCTGGTCGCGACCGACCCGGACGGCCGGGTGGTGGGCCGGGCGTTCAGCGTGCCGTTCCTGATGGCGGCGGAGGGGCGCGGCGGGCTCCCCGAAGGCGGCTGGGACCAGGTGATGCTGTGGGCCTTCTCCGATCTGCGGCACGGGCGTACGCCGGACACGGTGAGCGCGATCGAGATCACCGTCGCCGAGGACCGGCAGGGTCAGGGCATCTCCGGCCGGATGCTGGCCGCGCTGCGCGAGAACGTTGGCGGGCTCGGCTTCCAGGAGCTGGTCGCGCCGGTGCGGCCGAGCGCGAAGAGCGGTGAACCGAACGCCCTGATCGAGGAGTACGCGCACCGCACCCGGGCCGCCGACGGTCTGCCGTACGACCCCTGGCTGCGGGTCCATGTCCGGGCCGGCGGGGTCGTCGAGTCGGTGGCGCCGGCCTCCATGACGGTCTCCGGGTCGCTGAGGCAGTGGCGTGAGTGGACCGGGCTGCCCTTCGAGGAGTCCGGTCCGGTGGAGGTGCCGGGCGCGCTGGTGCCGGTGCACTGCGAGGCGGAGCGCGGGTACGCGGTGTATGTGGAGCCCAATGTGTGGGTGCGGCACCGGGTTTGACGCGAAGAGGCCGCCTCACGGGCGGCCTCCAGCGGTTGTACTTCACTGCTCGCGGCTGTACGTCACTGCTCGCCGAGCTTGTCCAGGTCGAGGATGTCCTTGGCCGCCGGCTTCTTCGCCGCGACCGGCTTGTTGTACGCGGAGAAGGTCATCGTGCCCGGCTCCTCGCCGCCCACCTGCTCGACCTTCAGCAGATACGGCTCGCCCTCGGTGGCGACGTACAGCGTGTAGGTCGCCTCTCCGTCCGACTCGGTGAGCTTCAGCGCCTTCTGGCCGTTGACCGTGGTCTCCCCGGCCCGGCGGGCAGCGTTGTCGTTCGCCTCGAGTTCGGACAGCACGCTGTCGAGGTCGCAGAGTTCGAGGCTGTCCTTGGCCTCGGGGTCGGAGACGTCCGTGCGCATCCAGCGGCCCTTCAGCGTCTTGATCACGGCGTCGGCCTCCGCGGCCGGTTCGCCCTTGCTCTGCTCCCGCAGGAAGGCCTCGTCGAACCGCATGTACGCGGTGTTCCCCGTCTTGATCAGCTCGACGGTGCCGTCGCTGCCGACGGACAGCGTGCCCTTGCAGTCGCCCTTGGTGCTGATGGCCATGAAGCCCTTGGTGGGTCCGTCGGCGCTCTTCATCGTGATGTCGAGGGTCAGGGAGGTGGCCGCCTTGGTGGCTCTGGCCGCTCTGTTGGCTATCTCGGGGCCGGACAGGCCCGCGAACGGCTCGGCGGCCTTCTTGTCCTTGGCGTTCTCCTTGGCGCCCTTCGAACTCGCGGAGCTCTTCGCCCCCTTGGAGGCGGGCTCCGGGCCGAGCTGTCCGCAGGCCGCGCCGCCGAGGGCGACAACGGCGGCGAGTACGGCGAAGGCGGTGCGACGGCGGCGGGCGGGAGCGATGGCATGCATGGCGTGTTCTCCGAGTGGGTCGGGACGGAGGGTGGGTCAGGGACGGGTGTGGCGGATCAGAGCTTCAGTTCCCACTGCGAGGCGTCGTACGTCAGACCCGGGCTGACCTCGACCGTCAGCTCCTTGGCGGCGGCCGGGGCGTCGAAGGCGAACCGTACCGTGGACTTCTTGCCGGGCAGGATCGGGCCGCTGAAGCCGCTGCCGACCTTCTCGTCGAAGATCTGCTCGGCGTTGACGCCGTCGTTCCCGGCGCGGGCGTCCGTCGTCAGCAGCGTGGTGTCGAACTTCTTCTTGCCGCCGTTCTCGACGACCACGGTCACCTCGTACGCCTTGTTGCCCGCGGTGTGACCGGCGGCGAACTCGCTCGGGGTGTACGCCTTGGGCGCGGAGACCGTGATCTTCAGGTCGTCGTCGTAGACGGCGGTGTCACCGGCCGCGAGGCCCGCACCCTTCCCCTTGGCGTCGCCCTTCGCCGCACCGTCGCTCTTGCCGGCGGCCGGCTCCTTCGACGCGGTGGTGCCGGTGGCCGCCTTGTTGATCTCGTCGACCGCCTCGTCCACGGCCTTGAAGGTGAGTACCGCGCCGACGACCGAGAGGATCAGCGCGACCAGTCCGAGGACCGCGCCGGTGGTGGTCACGCCCTTGTTGGCGGCCTCTCCGCGCTTGACGCGGCCCCGTCCCGACAGGCCCAGGATCAGGGCGATCAGGCCGAGGATGCCGGCCAGCCAGAAGAAGAACGGGATCAGACCGGAGACGGTGCCGATGATGCCGAGCACCAGCGCGGCCGTGCCGAGGCCGTTGCGCATCGGGACCGGGGGCGGTGTCTGCTGCCCGAACTGCGGGGCGCCGTACTGCGGCTGCTGCATGGAATGGGACATGGATGTCCTCCGGGGGCGTGGAGTGTGGTGCGGACTTGCCGAAAGTCCCGTGTAGCGACGGGTTAATGAGACCAGAGGCTGTGAACCGAGTCAACACTATTCACGAGATTCAGGTTCACTCACACTGTGAAGGGATGCATCTATCGTGCGCCGGTATGCTCGGCGACACAGCAGACGGGCAGGACCGGCTGGCGTGGGAGAGGGAGGCGGCCAGGTGCCGGAGAACGCAAGCGAGGTGACGGCCGCCGGGATCGCCCGGCTGGCAGGAGTCGGCAGGGCCGCGGTCAGCAACTGGCGGCGACGGCACGCGGACTTCCCCAAACCCGTGGGCGGCACCGAAACCAGTCCGTCGTTCGCCCTGGCAGAGGTCGAGCAGTGGCTGCGTGACCAGGGGAAACTCGCCGAAGTCCCGCTGCGCGAACGGGTCTGGCAACTACTCGCCGACCACTCCGCGACAGCCGCCACCGCACTGGTCCAGGCAGGCTGCACCCTGCTGCTCGTACGGGACAGGCCGAGCCTGTGGCAGGAGCTGACGGCGGCCTCCGACAAGCGCATGGCGGAACTGCTGCCGACCGCGGTGGAGCCTGTACTGGCGGCGCGCTTCGGCGAGGACCGAGGTGACCTCTTCCGTGAGCTCGGGGCGTCCGAACGCTCTTCGGGCGTGCCCTCGATCGCCGGAGGAGTTCACAGCGTGCCCCTGCTGCGCTCGGTCGCCGAACTCGCCGCCGAGCTGGGCCACCGGGAGACCTACGAGTTCCTGCTCGGGCGCTTCCTCGACACCAACCTCCGCCAGTACACCCTCACGCCGCCCGGCCCCGCCGCCCTCATGGCTGCCGTCGCCGGGCCCGCCGCCACCGTGCTCGACCCGGCCGCCGGAGCAGGCACCCTGCTGCGCGCCGTCGAGAACCCCTCCGCCCTGTACGCCCAGGACGCCGACCCCGACCTCACCGCGCTCACCGCGCTGCGCCTCGCCCTGCACTCCGACGCCACGGTCCGCGCCCGCAGCGGCGACACCCTGCGCGCCGACGCCTTCCCCGAGGCCACCGTCGATGCCGTGCTCTGCCACCCGCCGTTCAACGAGCGCAACTGGGGCCACGACGAACTCGCCTACGACCCGCGCTGGGAGTACGGCTTCCCCGCCCGCACCGAGTCCGAACTGGCCTGGGTGCAGCACGCGCTGGCCCGACTGCGCCCCGGCGGCACCGCCGTCCTGCTGATGCCGCCGGCCGCCGCGTCCCGCCGTTCCGGACGCCGTATCCGCGCGGGCCTGCTGCGCCGCGGCGCGCTTCGGGCCGTCGTCTCGCTGCCGGCCGGCGCCGCGCCCCCGTACGGCATCCCCCTCCACCTCTGGGTGCTGCGCAGGCCCGAGGCGGGCAAGCCGCCCGCGTCCGAACTGCTGCTCGTGGACACTGCCGAGCTGGCCGGAGCCGGCGGTGGCCGCGACAAGCTCGACTGGCAGGCCGTCCAGAGTGCCGTCCTCGACGCCTGGCAGCCCTTCGACCGGCACGGCACGGCCGAGGAGCGGCCGGGCGTCAGCCGCGCGGTCCCGGTCATCGAACTCCTCGACGACGACGTGGACCTGGCCCCCGCCCGGCACCTCCCGCCCCCGGCCGCGGGCGGCGGCGCGGCCGAGCTGCTGCGCGTACGGGACCGGCTCGCCGACACCCTCCGGCTGACCGGCGAACTCACCCCGGCGCCGTCCGCCCACGACCGGCCCGCGCCCTGGCCCGCCACCACGGTCGGCGAACTGGCCCGCGCGGGCGCGCTGGTGATCCGGGCCGGCGGCACGGGCGCGTCGTCCGGTGCTGCCGTACCCGTACTCACCGAGCAGGACGTTCTCGCCGGCGCCGCGCCCTCGGGCACGCTCCCCGAAGGACCCGACGAGGAGGCCGTACTCGTCGCGGAAGGCGATGTCGTCGTGCCCGTGCTCGGTGGCGGTTCGGTCGTACGCGTCGTCGACGCGGCGACGGCGGGTGCGGCACTCGGCCGCAACCTCCAGCTGCTGAGCCCCGATCCGGCGGCGCTCGACCCGTGGTTCCTCGCCGGGTTCCTGCGCGGCACCGCCAACGCCCGGCAGGCCAGCAGCTATGCGTCCACCTCGACCCGGCTGGACGTACGCCGACTGCAGCTGCCCCGGCTGCCGTTGGCCGACCAGCGGCGGTACGGTGAACGCTTCCGCGCACTGGCCGCGTTCGAGGACGCGCTGCGACTGGCGGGGCGGCTGGGGGAGCAGCTGGTCCAGGGTCTGTACGACGGTCTGGCGGACGGCAGTCTCACGGCGTGACCGGTTCGACAACGGTTCCGTACAACCCGGCAGCCGTTGTCCGTGTCGGTGTATACGCTCGTCCTCGCAAACCGCCTCGTCCCCAGGCCTTCAGGAGCACCAATGCATGGCCCCGGCTATATGCCGCCGCAGCCTCCGCGCGACATACCGACGTCGGTGATCGTGCTGCGGGTGCTCTTCGCGATACTCCCCGTCTTCAGCTGCGGGATGCTGGCCTGGGGCACGATGCTGCGGCTCGCTCTCGTCACCAAGCGCGCGCTCGACTGGGTGCTCTTCGCGGTGGTGCTGGTCTCCTTCATCGCCTGCTTCGGCACGCTGCTGTCGGACCCCACCGAAAACCTGACCATGACCCGGTCGGATGTGTCGATCGGCATCATGCTCGCCGTTGCCCTGGCCGTGGTGCCCTACTTCCTGTACGCGGACATCAAGCACTTCTCCTCCCGGGCCGCGCAGCCGTACTACGGGCCCACCGTGCCCTACGGCCTGCCGCCGCAGGCACAGCCGCTGCCGCCGAAGCCGCCCGCGCCCGGATACGGCTACCCGACGGTCCCGCACCAGCCGCAGCCCCAGCCTCGGCCTCAGCCGCAGTCCCAGCCCCAGTCCCAGCCGCACTCCCCGTCCGACAAGCCCCGCATCGACCAGGTACGCGCTGAGCTCGACGAGCTCAGCGACTATCTCCGCAAGGAGCAAGGCCGGGAGCAGGGCCCGGAGCAGGGCCGGTGAACGGACGCGTCATCGCGAGCCGTTACGAGCTCTCCACCGTCATCGGCCAGGGCGGCATGGGCCAGGTCTGGACGGCGTACGACAACCGCCTCGACCGCCGCGTCGCCGTCAAGCTGCTCCGCCCCGACCACATGGCCGCGGCCGCCGCCGCCGACGACATGCGTCGCCGCTTCGTCCGCGAGTGCCGGGTCACCGCCCAGGTCTCGCACCCCGGTCTGGTCACCGTCCATGACGCGGGCAGCGACGGCGAGGAGCTCTTCCTCGTCATGCAGTACGTCGAGGGCGCGGACCTCGCCGACCATCTCGCCGAGCAGGAGCCGTACCCCTGGCCGTGGGCCGTCTCGGTCGCCGCCCAGCTGTGCGCGGTGCTCGCCGCCGTGCACGCCGTGCCGATCGTCCACCGCGACCTCAAGCCGCGGAACGTCATGGTGAAGCCCGACGGCACGGTCACGGTCCTCGACCTCGGCGTCGCGTCCGTCATCGACGTGGACACCACCCGCCTCACGCACACCGGATCGCCCATCGGCAGCCCCGCCTATATGGCCCCCGAGCAGGCGATGGGCGGCGCGGTCGGCCCGTACACCGATCTCTACGCCCTCGGCGTGCTGCTGCACGAACTCCTCAGCGGGAACGTCCCGTTCGCGGGCTCCACCGCACTCGGTGTGCTGCACCGCCATCTCTACGAGCCGCCGCTCCCGGTCCGCCAGCTGCGCCCCGACATCCCCGAGCCGCTCGAAGCACTGGTCCTGCGGCTGCTCGCCAAGGACCCGCAGCACCGCCCGACGGGCGCGCAGGAGGTGTACGAGGCTCTCGCGCCGCTGCTGCCCAGCCGCGGCGCGCCCGCAGGACCGCTCGACCCGACCCGGCCCTTCCTGCGCCCGCACGCCCCCTGGCCGGACCGTGTCACCGCCCCGCCGCCGCCCATGACACCCCCGACTCCGCCGGCGCCACGCCCCGATGTCGCGGCCGCCGTCGACGAGGTCAAGCGCCTCCTCGGCGAGGGCAGCATCACCCAGGCCGTGGACATCCTCGGCGGGATCCTCCCGGCGGCGGCCGCCGAACACGGCGAGCACTCGCCGGTCGTACGGATCCTGCGCAAGCAGTACGCGACGACGCTGATGGACGACGGGCAGTACCGTCGTGCGCTTCCCGAGCTGCGGCGGCTTGCCGACGACCGGGCCGCCGAGGCGGGCCCGGCCGACCCGCAGACGCTGCAGTACCGCTACGACGCCGCGCAGTGCCTGGAACAGCTGGGCGAGGCGGCCGCCGCGCTCGCCGAGTACCGCGCCGTCCTGCCGTACTACGAAAACAAGCAGTCGGGCGACGCGGACGCGGCGCGCGCCTTCGACGTCCGCCACCGGATCGGGAATCTGCTGCTCGCGGTGGGCGACCACACGGCGGCGAGGCACCAGTTGCAGGGCCTGCTGTACGACGCCGAGCGGGCGTTGGGGCCGTACCACCAGCTGCCGGTCGAGCTGCGACGCGCGCTCAACCGGCAGCAGCAGTTCCACAACAAGTAACCGCGGGAGCAGGTAACCGCAGCAGCAAGTAGCCGCGGGAGCACGTAACCGCGGGACTCTCGACGAACGATCAGTTCGCGCGCAGATACGCCGAGGTGGACACCCGCCCCAGCAGGCTCAGCCGCGAAGTCCCGCTCGCCAGGTGCTTGTCCAGGGCGTCCTGCACCCCGGGCCAGGCCTTGTCGCCGTAGTCGTCGAGGACCACGATCCCGCCCGGGGCCACGATCTGCTCGACCCATTCCAGATCGGCCCGCACCCCGTCCATGGAGTGATCGCCGTCCACCACGATCACTCCGTACTCCCGGTCGGAGACGGCGGCCCGCACCTCCGGATCACCCGAGAAGCCCTGCTGGATTCGCGCGTCGATCACCGAACCGACGCCACCGAGTGCCAGGTTGGCCCGTACGACGTCCTCGCGCACCGGCGTGCCGGTGGGATCCGCGCCCTGCGGGGCGGCGCCGGGCTGAAGCTGCGCGCCCGCCAGCGGATCGACGATCGTCAGATGCGGTTCGAGCCCGGACCGGTGCAGCATCCGCAGCAGTCCCGCGGCGAACATCCCGTACAGAGTGCCGATTTCGAGGACATTGCCGTTCGGCGGGGAGAGCAGCGGCACCGTGGCGAGCTTTCCGCACACGTTGGAGGTGGACCCGGCCAGCCTGCCCACGCCGAGTGACTCCAGGGCGATCACCGTGCGATAGGCGACGGTCACATTGCGGAGAGCGTGTTCACTGCCGTCCGCCACGCCCTGGATCTGACGCGCGAGGGTGTCGATCTGGGCGGCGGTGGGCGTCCGGTGGCCGCTTCGACCCGTCCCGTCGACGAGCAGGCCGAGTCCGTACTGCGGGTTCTGCAGGGCGGCCACTTTTCGGTGGAGAGCGTCGAGATCGGTCTGCAAGGCCTGCGTAGCACGCTTCACATGCTGCTCGATGCGCCGTTCGATCATGGTGTCGGCTGGGCTCAAGACCCACTTCGCCAGCCGGTTCCGAAGGAGAGAGGGCATGCCGGGGAAGCTACGCCGGAGCGCCGCCGCGCGGGCCACGGCGGGATGCTGGGCAGATGAAGTCCTGATGGCTTTGCGGCGGCGGAATTGTGACGTCGTTACGACGGAATGCCGCGTCCCCCTTAGCCGCGTCCCCCTTAGGGGGGCTCCGCCCCCGGTTACCTGAGTCCTCAAGCGCCGGACGGGCTGGATTTGCTGCCCGTCCGGCGCGCCCGCAGCAGGGGCAGCAGAGCCAGGCCCCCAAGTGCCAGCAACCCCGCGGCCCCGATCGCCGCGCCCGCCTTCAGGCCCGGCGGGCGGAACGAGCAGTCGACCGTCGTCGCCTTGCCCTCCAGAGGTACGGCGACGAGCCCGAGGTAGGAGTCCGCGGGCCTGCCGTTGCAGCTCCAGCCCGCGATCCGGGGCGCGGCGAGGACGGCCGTCCCCTGGGTGCCGGGCGGGAGTTCGGCCCGTACGCCGCTGTCGGTGACTTTGAGAGACACCGGCCCTGTCGTCTTCAGCCGGTCCACCGCGGCGGTGAGCTTCGCCCGGTCCAGACAGCCCACGGTCGTACGAGGGTTGCCACGGCTGTAACTGATCGTCGTACCGGGAGAGTTCACTGTTCCGAGCGAGGTGAGCGCCGCACGTCGCTTGGGCTGTCCGCCGCGCAGCGTCACCTGCTCGTTGTCGCCGAGGCGGGCCTTGCCGGTGTAGTTCGGCGCCCAGAGGAAGACCTCGCTGCCGACCGGGCAGGAGCCGTTCACCGCAGAGTCGTAGACCTGCGAGCCGAGCAGCAGCTCCTGGTTGCGGAACGGGTTCCAGTTGTAGCGGCCCGCGGGACCTGCGGACCGCACCGTCAGCAGCGGCGGCGTCCGGGCGGCCCGAGTCACCTCCGGGTGCTGTCCCGGCTTGGTGCGTACCCGTGCGCCGACGGCGAAGATCGCGTCCGTGACCGGGTTGTCCAGGGACTGCACACTGCGGCCGTTGGACGTCCAGCCCGCGCCGAGCGCGGCCAGCGTGCGGGTGTACACATCGGGCGTGTGGCTGCTGTAGTACGAGCCGCCCTGGCCGCCCATCAGGATCGGATCGTTGCCGGTGATCTGGTCGCGGCCCGGGTCGGTGCGGTGGCGCGGCCAGCCGTCGGCCTTCGCCACGGCCGCCGCCCGCTCGCTCTGCGGCTCGCCCCAGGCCGGGTAGTCGTCCAGCCTGCCGAGCCGCTGCCGGTCGGCGTACGCGGTGGTCGCCGCTGCCTGCCCGATCAGAGCGCCGCTGAGCAGCAGCGCCGCGACCACGGCGTACTTGCCGCGCCTGGCGAGCAGCAGACCGCCCGCCACCGCCGCGATCCCGGCCGCGAACAGCGGGAAGGTCCAGGCGGTGACGAGGTCGCTGGTGGAGGCGGTGAGTGCGATCACGGCCACCACGGCGCCGCCGCCGAGCAGGGCGCGCCGCCCCGGCCAGTCGTACGAGAGGCAGATCCAGGCGGCGATCACGAGAATCCCGGCGAAGACGAAGGTCTGCCGGTACGGGCTGCCGTTGGGCGTCGCGAAGACATGCCACACCAGATGCGTCGGCGCCCACTGGAGTGACACCAGGGTCGCGGCCGCGAGACCCGTCCACACCCACCGCTCGCGCCGCGGCACCGCGCTGTTGAACGCGAGCGTGCAGGCCAGCAACAGCGCGCCGCTGCCGAGGAAGACCGCGGGCGTGAAGAAGCTGTACGTCGCCGGCAGCGTGCGGGCGAACACATCGGCCCAGCCGGCCGGGGCGAACTCCTTCGTCCACCCCGGATAGGCGTGCTTGGAGCCGAGGAAGACGGGAATCAGGACGGGCGCGGCCAGCGCGATGCCGAGCAGTACGGCCCGGGCGGCCCGCAGCAGCGCCCGCATCCGGTCCCCTGCCGCCGTCTCCTCCAGCAGCAGCCGCACGAGAAGCACCAGCGCGGCCCCGATGGTCGCCATGTACGCGGTGTAGAAGTTGGCGATCCACGCCACCGCGACGACCACCGGGCCGAGAACCGGCCGGCGTGCCGTGCGCGCCCACTCGCCGACCAGGCACAGCAGCGGGAAGGCGACGAGGCCGTCCATCCACATGGGGTTGTACGAGGCCTCGACGACCGACCAGCCGCACAACGCGTACGAGCCGCCGAGCACCGCCGCCATCCACCAGCGCCCGCCCGTGTCCTTGCGCAGTGACAGGAGCAGCCAGGCCATGGCCGCGGCCGCGGTCGCCATCTTCAGCAGCGTGATCACATAGACGGCGAGGTCGATCCGGTCCCGTGGGAAGAGTCCGACCAGCATCGAGTACGGGCTGGTCAGATAGGTCCCGAGGTCGGGCAGAAAGCTGGTGCCGTATCCGGACTGCCAGTTCAGCAGCAGTCCGCCGTCGGCCCGCCCGTGCAGCAGATCCCACAGATGCGCATGAAATGGCACAAATTGATTGCCGAGGTCGTTCACGCTGCGGGTGTGCGGTCCGAAGGGGAAGCTGCGGGCGACGGCGTCACCGGCGCACACGGCTCCCACGGTGATCAGCGCAGCGAGGGCGGCGGCGCGGCCGCGCGCGGATTGCAGAGTCGACATGATTCCTCGAATATGCCAGCGTGGATGTTGAAAACATGTCGTGGGAAGCCCAGTTCACGAAATGGTCGCCTGCGCGTCATGCAGGGAATCCGCACGGGACATTCGGGTGGGTTGTTGTTCTTCCGTGCTGATCTCGATAGTTGTTCCGTGCTTCAACGAAGAGGAGATCATCGGCCGCTTCCATGAACATGTGACCGCAGAACTCTCCCTGCTCGGGCAGGAATTCGAGTTGGTCTATGTGGACGACGGAAGCCAGGACCGGACGCTCCCTCTCCTCGAGGAGATCGCCGAGGCCGACCCTCGTACCCGCTATGTCTCCTTCAGCCGCAACTTCGGCAAGGAGGCGGCCATGCTCGCCGGGCTCCAGCATGCCGAGGGTGACGCCGTGGTCATCATGGACGCCGACCTCCAGCACCCGCCGGAGCTGGTCAGGCGCATGCTGCAGCTTCATGAGGAGGGCTTCGACCAGGTCATCGCCCGCCGTACGCGCAAAGGCGACCGGGTCACCCGCACCCTCACCGCCCGCGCCTACTACTGGCTGATCAACCGGCTCGTCGACGTCGAACTCGTCGACGGCGTGGGTGACTTCCGGCTGCTGTCGCGCCGCACGGTGGACGCGATCCTCGAACTCACCGAATACAACCGCTTCTCCAAAGGTCTGTTCGCCTGGGTCGGTTTCCGCACCACGACCTTCGAGTACGAGAATGCGCTGCGTGAGCAGGGCCGCTCCAAGTGGAGCTTCGGCAAACTGCTCAACTATGGCCTCGACGGCCTGCTCTCCTTCAACAACAAGCCGCTGCGGGCCGCCGTCTATCTCGGGCTGCTGCTTGTCACGCTCGCCATGGCGTATTCCGCCTGGATCGTCGGTGTCGCCCTGGTGAACGGCGTGGACACCCCCGGGTATGTCACCCTTCTGGTGGCGGTCACCGCACTCGCCGGCGTGCAGATGCTGATGCTGGGGGTGGTCGGCGAGTACGTCGGCCGTATCTACTACGAGGTGAAGCGGCGACCGCACTTCCTGGTGAAGGCCACCAACGCCGGCCTTCCGCACCAGCAGGAAGGTGAGCGGCACAAACGCAACGGGGAGCTCGTAAGACGATGACGGTCCGGGTCCAGCTGGTCAGGTTCGCCCTGGTGGGGGTGGTGAACACCGGGACGTACTACGGCCTGTATCTGGCCCTGCTCACCTGGCTGCCCTATGTGGCGGCGCATGTCGTCGCCTTCGCGCTGAGCATGGTCGGGTCCTTCTTCCTGACCTCGTACTTCACATACAGGACCCGTCCCACCTGGCGGAAGTTCCTGCTCTTCCCGCTCACCAACGCGGCGAACTTCGTCGTCACCACGAGCGGCGTCTATCTCCTGGTGGACGTGTTGCACTTCGGCAGCCGCTACGCCCCGCTGATCGCGGCGGGTGCCGCCGTCCCGATCACCTTTGCCGTTTCCCGGACGATCATGCTGCGCCCGGAGCCGGCTCGCCCGGCGGCGCAGGTTGAACGCCATGTGAACGTGTGCGTCGCAACTTCCGGCGAATCGTCGGTCGAATCAGTGGCCCAGGCCAGGGAGACTGCCTAACATCGATCACCGCAGGGTCTTGTGCATCGTCGCACAATCACGCCGCACGCCGGGAGGCTCCTTTGCACCGCCGCCGTCGCACCGCGCTCACCGTCTCAGCCGCGCTGCTCGTCGCCGCGCCCCTCCTCGCCGCCTGCGGCAGTGAGGCTCACCCAGGGGCCGCCGCCGTCGTCGGTGGGGAGCGGATCGAGGTGTCCACCGTCCAGGCGAAGGTGAAGGATGTGCGCGCCGCCCAGCAGCGCTCCCCCCAGTCCGCCCAGCTCATCAAGGACAGCGGGCAGCTCAGCCGCGCCAAGCTCTACGACCTGATCGTCGAGCGGGTCGTCCAGCGCGCCGCCGACGACGCCGGGGTCGAGGTCAGCCGCAAGGAGATCCAGGACGGGCGGACCGCCCTCGTGCAGCAGTCCGGTGGCGAGGAGCAGCTCGCGGCCATGTATCTGCAGCAGCGCGGCGTCGCCCCCGACCAGCTGGGCGACGTCGTACGCCGCGACATCCTGGTCAGCAAGCTCGCCGAGGCCCTCGGCGCGACCAATACTCCCGAGGGCCAGCAGAAGCTGAACCAGGCGTTCACCGCCGCTGCCAAGGCGCTGGACATCGACGTCAACCCCCGCTTCGGCACCTGGGACGACCAGAAACTCGAGCTCGGCAACTACAAGGCCCCGTGGATCACCCAGGTCAGCAAGGAGCCGGAGCCCGTCGAGGCGGGTGCGTAGCGGCGCGAGGTAGGTTCGAGGGGTGACCACAGAAGCACCAGTCGCCCCCGGCCGAATCGTTCTGCTCACCGCAAGCCACCGCGTCGCGCCCGGGCTGCTGTCCTGGCCCGCGTGGCAGACGCTGCACGCTGCCGACCGGGTGCTCTGTGCCGACGGGGCCCACCCCCAGCTGCCGTATCTCCGCGAGGCCGGTGTTGCCGTGGAGATAACGGCCATCACCGCGCAGGAGCTGGTCGACGCCTGCGCCGGGGGTACCTCCCGGGCCGAAGGCTCTGGGGGAGGTCGCACCGTCGTGGTCGTCCCCTCAGGCGAGGGCGATACGGCCCTGACCGACGGGCTCGCCCGGCTCGCCGGGTCCGGGCGGGTGCAGATGCCGGACCTGGAGCTGCTT
Source organism: Streptomyces sp. NPDC019443 (assembly GCF_044389785.1). Taxonomy (NCBI): domain Bacteria; kingdom Bacillati; phylum Actinomycetota; class Actinomycetes; order Kitasatosporales; family Streptomycetaceae; genus Streptomyces; species Streptomyces sp. NPDC019443. The sequence goes on along the minus strand of NZ_JBIRYJ010000004.1, from coordinate 150,112 downwards.
CCCGGCTCGTACGACCTGCCCGGCGCCCGTCTCCTCGACCTCGTCCAGGTCATGGACCGGATCCGCGCCGAGTGCCCCTGGTCGTCGACCCAGACCCACAAGGGCCTCGCCAAATACGGCATCGAGGAGGCGTACGAACTCGTCGAGGCGATCGAGGACGGCGACCGTGACGAGCTGCGCGAGGAGCTCGGGGACGTACTCCTGCAGGTCATCTTCCACGCGCGCATCGCGCAGGAGGACGAGGACGAGCCGTTCTCCATCGACGACGTCGCCGGGACGATCGTCGAGAAGCTCATCCACCGCCACCCGCACGTCTTCGGCGACGAGCACGCCGAGACGCCGGAGGACGTGAAGGAGCACTGGCTCCGCACGAAGGCGATCGAGAAGCAGCGCGATTCCGTGACGGACGGCGTGCCGCTGGGTCAGCCCGGCCTCGCCCTCGCCGCGAAGCTCGCGGGCCGGGTCCGTACCGCCGGCCTCGACGTCCCGCTCCCCGCCGGCCGGGGCACCGGCTACGAACTGCTCGCCCTCGCCGTCAGGGCGGAGGAGTCCGGCACCGACCCCGAGGCCGCCCTGCGCGCCGCGGCCCGCGCCTACAGGGACGCGATCCGCGCCGCCGAGGGGCAGGAGTGAGCGCTCAGCCCGAGCTGTTCACCTGGGAGTTCGCCACCGACCCCTACCCCGCCTATGCGTGGCTCCGGGAAAACTCGCCGGTCCACCGGACCACCCTCCCCAGCGGAGTCGAGGCATGGCTGGTGACGCGGTACGCCGATGCCAAGCAGGCCCTCGCCGACCAGCGGCTCAGCAAGAATCCCGCGCATCACGACGAGCCCGCCCACGCCAAGGGGAAGACGGGCATCCCCGGCGAGCGCAAGGCCGAGCTGATGACCCATCTGCTGAACATCGACCCGCCGGACCACACCCGGCTGCGGCGGCTGGTATCGAAGGCGTTCACCCCGCGCCGGGTTGCCGAATTCGCACCGCGCGTACAGGAGTTGACGGACCGGCTCATTGATGGGTTCGTGGAGAGGGGGGAGGCGGATCTTATTCATGAGTTCGCGTTCCCGCTCCCCATCTACGCCATCTGCGACTTGCTCGGCGTCCCGCGCGAGGACCAGGACGACTTCCGCGACTGGGCCGGGATGATGGTGCGACATTTCAAGCCGGGCCAGGGCGGCGGGCCGCGCGGCGGCGTCGCCCGCTCTGTGAAGAAGATGCGGGGCTATCTCGCGGAGTTGATCCACCGAAAGCGGGAGGAGCCCGGGGACGACCTGATCTCGGGGCTGATCCGGGCCAGCGACCACGGCGAGCACCTCACCGAGAACGAGGCCGCTGCCATGGCCTTCATCCTTCTCTTCGCGGGTTTTGAAACCACCGTGAACTTGATCGGCAATGGGGTATATGCCCTGCTTCGTAATCCGGAACAGCGGGAGCGGCTCCAGACGTCTCTCGCCGCCGACGAGACCGAGCTGCTGGCCACCGGTGTCGAAGAACTCCTGCGCTACGACGGGCCCGTGGAGCTCGCCACCTGGCGGTTCGCCACCGAGGCGCTCGTCATCGGCGGGCAGCGGATCGCGGCGGGCGATCCCGTACTCGTCGTACTCGCGGCCGCCGACCGGGACCCGGAGCGGTTCGCCGACCCGGACAGCCTCGATCTGTCCCGGCGCGACAACCAGCATCTCGGGTACGGGCACGGCATCCACTACTGCCTCGGCGCGCCCCTCGCGCGTCTCGAGGGGCAGACCGCGCTCGCCACGCTGCTCAGGAGAATGCCGGACTTGCGGCTTGCAGGCGATCCGGCCGATTTGCGGTGGCGTGGAGGTCTCATTATGCGCGGATTGCGCACTCTGCCGGTTGAGTTCACCGCTCGACAGATCTGACGCATTGTCAAGACTGTGACTTTCACGTGATCTCCGCTGCATCGACTTGTGACTTCCGTTCGAATGCGGCTACGTTCACCGTCGTCTCAGTAGTCACGTGAAAGGCAACCGCATGCGTTCCGGGAACGGGCGACACCGCCGACCTCGTCAGGCTCCTGCCATTGTTGTCGCGGCAGGGGTGACGGGATCGGCCATCGCCATCCCCCTTCTCGGCGCCGGTTCGGCCTCCGCCGCCGACGCCTCCACGTGGGACCGCGTCGCGGAGTGCGAGAGCGGCGGCATGTGGAGCGCCGACCTCGGCAACGGGCACTACGGCGGGCTGCAGTTCTCGCAGGAGACCTGGCAGGACTTCGGCGGTACGGACTACGCGGCCCGCGCCGACCTCGCCAGCCGCTCGCAGCAGATAGCGGTCGCCGAGAAGGTCCTCGACGCGCAGGGCCCCGCGGCGTGGCCCAGCTGCGGGGCACTCGCCGGCCTGAAGAACGACGGTGCCGCCACCGGCGTCGACCCGGGCATCGTGCCGTCGCCCGAGCAGAGCGACCCGGTCGAGTCGCTCATACCCACGAACCCCTCCGCCGAGCCCACCACTGCGGCGTCTGCCGAGCCGACCGCGGACCCGGCCGGGTCGGCCGAGCCCGCCGAGCCGGCGGCCACGGACGGGGCGCCGGGCGCCGACAGTGGCGGCGGCAAGCACCGTGGCGAGGCCGCCCCGGAGCAGACCGAGCCGGGCAATACGGACAATGAGCGCGAAGCGGGTCGGCATGCCTCGCGAGGTGACGGTTCGGCACGCGACAATGCGGGCAACCCGGATGAGGCGGGCGAGACGGGCAATGCGGACGCCGCGCCCGGTGAGTACACCGTCCGGCCGGGCGACAGTCTGTCGGCCATCGCCGACAAGCAGAAGCTCTCCGGCGGCTGGACCGAGCTCTATGAGGCCAACCAGGAGACCGTCGGTGCCGACCCCGACCTCATTCTTCCTGGCCAGAGCCTCGATCTGGGCCTGAAGTAGAGGCGATTCGCAGGCAGTTCACGGTCAGTTCGCGGGCTTATGTCCGAGTCTGTGCAAGTGAGACATGAGTCTCTTTGTCCCAACTGCCGTGACTTGCCCGGCGGAACCACTCATTCCGCCCCCCACCTGCGAAAACGGGTGTGACCGGAGTGGCGAGATGGGCGTTTTCTCCCCGATGTTCCTCCTTTGAACATCGGGGAGAGCTGTGTTTACGGTCTGAACCGCTCGCCACCGCGGGCGCCGCTGACCGTCACGCCAAATCCTGCCGACGGTTCGGGGGAGTAGTCGTCGCGCAGAGCGCCGAAGGCAGGAGCGGGGGACCCAAGGTAAGCGCCGGCCCCGGCCGTTGAGATCGACGGCTCCAACCGGCTTGGGGTGAAGCCGCGCGCAGGACGCGCGGCCGGGCAACTCGTCGGCCCGAACCCGACAGCTCACCTCGTAGGCGTCGGTGAGGAGAAGTTCCATGCTGTTTTCCAGCAAGGGCAAGCACCGTCGCCCGTCCAAGGCCACTCGTTTCGCCGCGATCGCCGGCGTCACCGGTGCGGCCGTCGCCGCCCCGCTCCTCGGCGCCACCTCGGCGTCCGCCGCGACCGCCTCCGAGTGGGACCAGGTCGCCCAGTGCGAGTCCGGCGGCAACTGGTCGATCAACACCGGCAACGGCTACTACGGCGGCCTGCAGTTCTCGGCCTCCACCTGGGCCGCGTACGGCGGCACGCAGTACGCCGCGAGCGCCGACCAGGCCTCCAAGTCCCAGCAGATAGCGGTCGCCGAGAAGGTCTTGGCCGGCCAGGGCAAGGGCGCGTGGCCGAACTGCGGCGTCAACCTGTCCAACGCCGCGTACGGCGGCGCCGCCGACGCCGGCACCACGCAGCCGGCGCAGCCGAAGCGTGCCGAGGTTCCCACCACCCGCTCCGAGCGCCCCGCCGCCCCGGCGAAGCCCGCCGCGAAGGCCAAGGGCTTCAAGAAGGGCGACGGCGAGTACAAGGTCAAGGCCGGCGACACCCTCGGCAAGATCGCCGAGACCGAGAAGGTCAAGGGCGGCTGGCAGAAGCTGTTCGACCTGAACAAGGACATCATCGACGACGCGGACGTCATCTACCCGGGCCAGCAGCTCCACCTGAGCTGACCCCGCTCCGCCCGAGCCGGCTGCCCCGGCTCCGCCCGAGCTGACCCCCGGGCCCCAGAGCACCCCGGTCCGGCGCGCTATCCCCCGTACGCGCCGGGCCGGGGTTCTGCCTTGTCACTGCCTGTTCATGCCCTTTTCCGTCCCAGCGGGCGGGCACCGGCCGACCGATGCCCCGGAGCCGGTTAGGCTCTTGCCGCAAGGCCACGGAGACCCTGCGCTGCCCTGCACTGCTTGTGTCCCACTGCTTGAGTCACATTTAGCGTCACATCCCAGAAGGAGATGCTCGTGCCGTCCATCGACGTCGTCGTAGCCCGGGAAATCCTGGACTCCCGAGGCAACCCCACGGTCGAGGTCGAGGTTGGCCTCGACGACGGCAGCACGGGTCGTGCTGCTGTTCCGTCCGGCGCCTCCACCGGTGCGTTCGAGGCTCTTGAGCTCCGCGACGGTGACCAGAACCGCTACCAGGGCAAGGGCGTCGAGAAGGCCGTCCTCGCCGTCATCGAGCAGATCGGCCCGGAGCTCGTCGGGTACGACGCCACCGAGCAGCGCCTGATCGACCAGGCGATGTTCGACCTGGACGCCACCCCGGACAAGTCCTCGCTCGGCGCCAACGCGATCCTCGGCGTCTCCCTCGCCGTGGCGCACGCCGCCTCCGAGGCCTCCGATCTGCCGCTCTTCCGCTACCTGGGCGGCCCGAACGCGCACCTGCTGCCCGTTCCGATGATGAACATCCTGAACGGCGGCTCGCACGCCGACTCCAACGTGGACATTCAGGAGTTCATGATCGCCCCGATCGGCGCGGAGTCCTTCTCCGAGGCCCTGCGCTGGGGCGCGGAGGTCTACCACACCCTCAAGAAGGTCCTGAAGCAGAAGGGTCTGTCCACCGGCCTGGGCGACGAGGGCGGCTTCGCGCCGAACCTCGACTCCAACCGCGCCGCGCTGGACCTGATCCTCGAGGCCATCAAGGAAGCCGGCTACGCCCCCGGCAAGGACATCGCGCTCGCGCTCGACGTCGCCGCGTCCGAGTTCTACAAGGACGGCTCGTACGAGTTCGAGGGCAAGTCCCGCTCGGCCGCCGAGATGACGGAGTACTACGCGGAGCTCGTCGCGGCGTACCCGCTCGTCTCCATCGAGGACCCGCTGTTCGAGGACGACTGGGCCGGCTGGAAGGTCCTCACCGACCAGCTGGGCACCAAGGTCCAGATCGTCGGCGACGACCTCTTCGTCACCAACCCGGAGCGCCTCGCCCGCGGCATCGAGGACGGTGCCGCGAACGCCCTGCTCGTCAAGGTCAACCAGATCGGTTCGCTGACCGAGACCCTGGACGCCGTCGAGCTCGCCCAGCGCAGCGGCTTCAAGTGCATGATGTCGCACCGCTCCGGCGAGACCGAGGACGTGACCATCGCCGACCTGGCCGTCGCCACCAACTGCGGCCAGATCAAGACCGGTGCCCCGGCCCGCTCCGAGCGCGTCGCCAAGTACAACCAGCTGCTGCGCATCGAGGAGATCCTCGACGACGCCGCGGTGTACGCGGGCCGCTCGGCGTTCCCGCGGTTTCGCTATGCGAACTGATCGGTACAGCAAGGGCTGACGCTCTCTCTTACGTACGTCCCCAGCCGCGGTCCCGTACCGTGTCCGGGGACGTACGTACGTAATGGGGAGGCGGGACATGGCCGGGCAGGACCGCGATCGGTTCTCCACCACGACCAGGATTCGGCTGCTCGGCGAGCAGACCGCCGCTCGCGTCTACCGGTCGCAGAACCGCAGGCAGGCCCGCCGCTCCCGGCTCACCGGCCGCGCGGCCTTCCTGGCCCTGGTGGTCTGCTCGCTGGCCGTCGCGCTCGCGTACCCGATGCGGCAGTACGTCTCCCAGCGCGCCGACATCGCCGAGCAGGAGCGTCGGATGGCGGACGCCAAGGAGCAGGTCGAGCGGCTGAGGGACGAGAAGGCGCGGCTCCGGGACGACATGTACATCCGGCGCCTCGCCCGCGAGCACCTGCATCTCGTGCTGCCGGGAGAGACCAGCTACATCATGATCAACCCCGAGGCCGCCGAGAAGCGCCGCACCGAAGAGGGGGCGACCGACCGCCCCTGGTACTCGAACGTCTGGGACGGCGTCGACAACGCCGACCGCACCAAGTAGCAGCCACACAGAAGCACCGCTAGAACCAAGGCAGGCATGGAAACGCCCCCTCCCACCACCGCCCCGACCGAGCCCACCGACGCGGACATCGCCGCGTTCAAGAAGCAGCTCGGCCGTCCGCCGCGCGGACTGCGCGCCATCGCGCACCGCTGCCCGTGCGGTCAGCCCGACGTCGTCGAGACCGCGCCGCGGCTCCCCGACGGCACCCCCTTCCCGACGCTGTACTACCTGACCTGCCCGCGGGCCGCCTCGGCGATCGGCACGCTGGAGGCCAACGGCGTGATGAAGGAGATGAACGAGCGCCTCGCGACGGACCCGGAGCTGGCTGGCAAGTACCGCGCCGCCCACGAGGACTACATCGCACGCCGCGACGCCATCGAGGTGCTGGAGGGCTTCCCGAGCGCGGGCGGCATGCCGGACCGGGTGAAGTGCCTGCACGTCCTGGTCGGCCACTCGCTCGCGGCGGGACCCGGCGTCAATCCGCTGGGCGACGAGGCGATCGCGATGCTGCCCGAGTGGTGGCGCAAGGGCCCGTGCGTCACGCCGTTCGAAGAAGGGGACGAGAAGTGACCCGGGTCGCCGCCATCGACTGCGGTACGAACTCCATCCGGCTGCTCGTCGCCGACGCGGACCCGGCCACCGGCGAGCTGGTCGACCTCGACCGGCGGATGACGATTGTCCGGCTCGGTCAGGGCGTGGACCGGACCGGGCGGCTCGCACCCGAGGCGCTGGAGCGGACCTTCGCGGCCTGCCGCGAGTACGCCGCCGTGATCAAGAAGCACGGCGCGGAGAAGATCCGCTTCGTGGCCACCTCCGCCTCGCGCGACGCGTCCAACCGGGACGACTTCGTCCGCGGAGTGCTCGACATCCTGGGCGTCGAACCCGAGGTGATCACCGGGGACGAGGAGGCGGAGTTCTCCTTCACCGGCGCCACTAGGGAGTTGCCGGGCCACGAGGAGCGACTGGTGGTGGACATCGGCGGCGGCTCGACCGAGTTCGTCGTCGGCCATGGGGAGGTCGAGGCCGCGCGGTCCGTGGACATCGGCTGCGTACGGCTGACCGAGCGGCACATCCGCCACGATCCGGCGACGCCCGAAGAGGTCGCCGCGATCCGCGCCGACATCGAGGCCGCGCTCGACCTCGCCGAGGAGACCGTCCCGATCCGTGAGGCGCAGACGCTGGTCGGCCTGGCCGGGTCGGTGACGACGGTGGCGGCGATCGCGCTCGGTCTCGACGAGTACGACCCGACGAGGATCCACCACGCACGGATCCCCTACGCCCGGGTCAGGGCGATCAGCGAAGCGCTGCTGAAGGCCGACCACGAGCAGCGCGCCGCGCACCCGGCGATGCACCCGGGGCGGGCCGACGTCATCGGGGCCGGGGCGCTCGTACTGACCGCGATCATGGAGCGGATCGGGGTGCCGGAGGTGGTCGTGAGCGAGCACGACATCCTTGACGGGATCGCCTGGTCGATCGCTTAGAACCGGCCTCTGAATCAGCCTCTGAATCGGCCCCTGAATGGGCCTCTGAACGAACTTCGTGAAGTTCTTCACAAGGAAAAGGCCCCTGACGGGTCCTGTGGGGGGCCGAAAGGCCCCTCCGGCCCGTCCGTCCCGCCCCGCGGGGGGCATTCGGGGGAGTGCGGGGCGCGTTACGGGGGCGTGTACCGGGCCGCTGGTTCACCTATGACAGGTCCCTTAGGGTCCAGCTCACGAGGGGTGAACAACGTCTCCCCTTATACCGTGGTTCCCCCGCCGCGCCATGACCTCGGTCACGTGGGCCGCGCAGTGTAGCAGAGGTGGGTCCACACCTTGTGAAGGGGCTCACGAGCACCCCCCCTGGGAGGGGTGGATACTCGATGGCATGAGCACCACGGAGCGTCCCAGGATCCTCGTTGTAGGCGGTGGGTACGTAGGCCTGTACGCAGCTCGTCGCATTCTGAAGAAGATGCGCTACGGCGAGGCGACCGTCACGGTCGTCGACCCGCGCTCGTACATGACGTACCAGCCCTTCCTCCCCGAAGCTGCCGCCGGCAGCATCTCGCCTCGGCATGTCGTCGTCCCGCTGCGACGCGTGCTGCCCAAGGCTGAGGTGCTCACCGGCCGGGTCACCACCATCGATCAGGACCGCAAGGTCGCCACGATCTCGCCGCTGGTCGGCGAGGCGTACGAGCTGCCCTTCGACTACCTGGTCGTCGCGCTCGGCGCGGTCTCCCGCACCTTCCCGATCCCCGGCCTCGCCGAGCAGGGCATCGGTATGAAGGGCATCGAAGAGGCCATCGGCCTGCGCAACCACGTACTCGAGCAGCTCGACAAGGCCGACTCGACGACCGATGAGGACGTCCGCCGCAAGGCGCTGACCTTCGTCTTCGTGGGCGGCGGCTTCGCCGGCGCGGAGACCATCGGCGAGGTGGAGGACCTGGCGCGCGACGCGGCCAAGTACTACACCAGCGTCAAGCGCGAGGACATGCGCTTCATCCTGGTCGACGCGGCCGACAAGATCCTTCCCGAGGTGGGCCCGAAGCTGGGCAAGTACGGCAAGGAGCACCTCGAGGGCCGCGGCATCGAGATCTACCTGTCGACCTCGATGGACTCCTGCGTGGACGGCCACGTGGTGCTGAAGAACGGCCTCGAGGTCGACTCCAACACCATCGTGTGGACGGCCGGCGTGAAGCCGAACCCGGCGCTGGCGCGTTACGGTCTGCCGCTCGGCCCGCGCGGCCATGTGGACTGCACCGACAAGCTCCAGGTCAAGGGCACCGACTACATCTGGGCCGCGGGCGACAACGCGCAGGTCCCGGACATGGCGGCCCGCAAGGCCGGCGTCGAGAACGCCTGGTGCCCGCCGAACGCCCAGCACGCGCTGCGTCAGGCGCGGGTCCTCGGCGACAACGTCATCTCCGGCATGCGGGGCTTCCCGCAGAAGGAGTACAGCCACGCCAACAAGGGTGCGGTGGCCGGTCTCGGCCTGCACAAGGGCGTCGCGATGATCGTCATGGGCAAGATGAAGATCAAGCTCAAGGGCCGTCTGGCGTGGTACATGCACCGTGGCTACCACGGGCTGGCGATGCCGACGTGGAACCGTAAGATCCGGGTCTTCGCGGACTGGACGCTGGCGATGTTCCTCAAGCGCGAGGTGGTCTCGCTGGGCGCGATCGAGACGCCGCGCGAGGAGTTCTACGAGGCGGCCAAGCCGGCTCCGGCGGCGGTGGCGCCGGCTCCGGAGAAGGCGAAGGCCTCCTAGCTCAGGCAAGCCCGCGAAGGGGCCGCCCGCCATCCGTGGTGCGGGCGGCCCCTTCGCTCTGTCCGGGCTCGTTTGCTGTGTCCGGGCTCGCCCATGAGCCCGTCTCCATCCCCGAACGCGTGGCCGTTCCGCCAAGTACATGTGGCGAGCATGTATTTTGCCTGGGCATTGCGCGCCGCCGGGAAGCACGCACAGTGGTCGGATTGTTCTCAGGAGTGCACCGTGCTGCCACCGCAGCCTGGTGCAGGAGCATTTCTGGGATCCATCGTCACGGAGGTGTGCGCCATGGGCGACGCCGCGCTGCGGCTGACCACTCTTGCCGAGGAGTTGCTGGGAACCCCGCTCCCGGTCCGTATCCGGGCCTGGGACGGTAGTGAATCCGGACCTCCAGGCGCTCCCGTACTCGTCATCCGGCACCGCCGTGCCCTGCGCCGGCTGCTCTGGCGGCCTGGTGAACTCGGGCTCGCCCGGGCCTGGGTGGCCGGCGAGATCGATGTCGACGGGGATCTGTACCACGCCCTCGATCTGCTCGCCGGGCTCCTCTGGGAGCGCGGCGACGGGGGCGAGGACAGCGGCAACCCGCTCCTCGACCCCAGGCTGCGCGCCGCAGCCCGCGGTCTGCTGAAGATCGGCGGGGCACTGCCCCCGCCGCCACCGCCCCCCGAGGAAGTCCGGCGGCGCGCCGGGCCGTTGCACACCAAGCGCCGTGACAAGAGGGCCATCAGCCACCACTACGACGTCGGCAACAACTTCTACGCGCTCGTCCTCGGCCCTTCCATGGTCTACTCCTGCGCCTACTGGCAGGACGGCGGCACTCTCGAAGACGCCCAGCGCGACAAGCTCGACCTCATCTGCCGCAAGCTCGCCCTCAAACAGGGCGACCGGCTCCTCGACGTCGGCTGCGGCTGGGGCTCCATGGCGGTCCACGCCGCCCGCGAGTACGGCGTCCAGGTCACCGGCGTCACCCTCTCCCGCGAGCAGGCCGCCTTCGCCCGCAAGCGCATCGCCGAAGAGGGCCTCACCGACCGGATCGAGATCCGCGTTCAGGACTACCGGGACGTCAGGGACGCCCCGTACGACGCCATCTCCTCCATCGGCATGGCCGAACACGTCGGCCAGGTCCGCTACCACGAGTACGCCGACCAGCTCTTCTCGCTCCTCAAGCCCGGCGGCCGGCTGCTCAACCACCAGATCGCCCGCCGCCCCGAAAGAGACGAATCCGCCTACCACGTCGATGAGTTCATCGACCGATACGTCTTCCCCGACGGCGAACTCGCTCCCCTCGGCCGTACCCTCGCCACCCTGGAGGAAGCCGGTTTCGAAGTCCGCGACGTCGAGTCGATCCGCGAGCACTACGCCCTCACCCTGCGTCGCTGGGTCGCCAACCTGGAGGCGAACTGGCGCCAGGCCGTGCGGCACAGCTCGCCGGGCCGGGCCCGCGTCTGGCGGCTCTACATGGCCGCGTCCGCGGTCTCCTTCGAGCGGAACAGGATCGGCGTCAACCAGATCCTGGCCGTGAAGACCCCCGAGAGTGGGGAGTCCGGGCTGCCGCTGCGGGCCCGCGACTGGCACTGAGCGCGTACGCAAAGGGCCCCGCGACCGACTCCCGGTCGCGGGGCCCCTCGCATCCCGTACTGCTACTCCGTCTTGATCGCCGTCAGCATGTTCAGCCTCGCTGCACTGCGGGCCGGCCACAGGGCGGCCAGTACCCCGACCACTCCGGCGAGGAGCAGGAAGATCCCGATCCGGTCCCACGGCACGACCAGCGCGTACCCGGGGATCTCCGACTTGATCGTCTCGCCGATCGCCCAGGCCAGGAAGGAGCCGAGCGCAACACCGATCACCGCGCCGAAGAGCGAGATCACCACCGCCTCCAGGCGGATCATGCGCTTGACCTTCCGGCGGTCCAGGCCGATCGCCCGCAGCATGCCGATCTCCTGCTGACGTTCGAACACGGACATCGCGAGGGTGTTGATGACACCGAGCACCGCGATGATCAGGGCCATCGCCAGCAGTCCGTACATGATGTTCAGCATGGTGTTGATCATGCCGCCGAACATGTTCCGGATGTCCTGCCGGTCCATGATGCTCATCGCCGGGTTGTCACCCAGCGCGTCCACCAGCGCCTGCTCGTTCGCCTCGCTCGCCCCGCTGTCCATCTTCACCCAGACCTCGGGGATGTAGGGCTTCGACTCGTAGGGAGCGACCAGGGACGTCGCCACCATGACGGGCTCGAGGAAGTCGTTGTCCTCGTAGAGCGCGCCGACCGTCAGGGTCTTGGTCTCCGCCTTGCCGCCGTCGCTGTCGACGCCGAACTTCACCGGCAGCTTGTCGCCGGCCTTCCAGCCGTTCGACTTGGCGGTCTTCTCGGCGACCGCGATCTCGCCCTTGCCGAGCGTTGCCATGGAGCCCGAGACCGTCTTCATGTGGAAGACCTGCTCCACGTCCCCGGGCGTGACCGCAGAGGCGTTGTGGTACTCGCCCTTGATCTCCAGCGAGGTGTACTGGTTCGGGGAGACCGCACTGACACCCTTCGCCTTCTCCAACGCGGTCAGCGCCGACTTGTCGAGTCCGCGGCCGCCGCCCGCCATCGTGACCATGTAGTCGGCGCGGATGTTGTCCGTGGTCATCTTGTCGATGGCCTGGCCCAGGGTGACGCCGATGACCGTGAGGCCGGTGACCAGGGTGAGGCCGATCGCCAGCGCCGAGGCGGTGGCTCCGGTACGGCGCGGATTGCGGACCGCGTTCTGCCCGGCCAGCTTGCCGGACACCCCGAACACCCGGTGCAGCAGCGGCCGTGCCAGCGCGATGACCGGGCGGGACAGCAGCGGGATCAGCACGATGATGCCGATCAGCGTCAGGAACGCGCCGACGCCGATCACCATCCGGCCCGCTTCCTTGCCCATCGCCGCACCGGCGAGGATCGCCCCCGCACCGGCCAGCGTGATGACACTGCCGAGGGTGTTGCGTACGACCAGGGACTTGGTGGTCGCGGGCAGATGGGCGCTGCCCATCGCCGCAACCGGCGGGATCTTCGCGGCCCGGCGGGCGGGCAGCCATGCGGCGAGCACGGTGACCAGTACACCGACGGCGAGTGCGGAGGCGATCGCGGTGGGCGAGACGACCAGTGGACCGGCGGGCACCTTCGCACCGAAGGAGTCCATCGCGGACCGCAGTCCGGTCGCCAGCCCGATACCGAGGACGAAGCCGATCACGGCGGCGAGCGCGCCGACCACCAGCGCCTCGAGCATCACCGAGCGCTTGACCTGCCGTCGGGAGGCGCCGACGGCGCGCATCAGCGCCAGTTCCCTGGTGCGCTGGGCGACCAGCATGGTGAAGGTGTTGGCGATCAGGAAGATGCCGACGAAGAGGGCGATGGCCGCGAAGGCGAGCAGCATCGTGTTGAGGTTGGACAGGCCTTGCTCGATCTCCCGGGCCTGGTCGTCGGCGAGCTGCCTGCCGGTCTGCGCCTCGGCGTCCTTGGGCAGCAGCGGCTTGACCTCGTCCAGGATCTTCTGGTCGGAGGCGCCGGCCGCGGCGGCGATGGTGACGTCCTTGAAGTAGCCGGGCTTCAGATAGAGCTTCTGGGCGACCGGAGTGTCGAAGAGGACGAGGCTGCCGCCCGCGTTGACGGCGCCGTCCTCGGTGGTGAAGACACCGGAGAGGGTGTAGTCCTTCGCCGGGCCGTTGGTCGCCACCCGCACGGTGTCCCCGACCCGGTACTTGCCCTTGGCCGCGGAGTCCTCGTCGAGGGCGATCTGACTGTTCTTCACCGGGCCCGAGCCGTCGGTGAAGGCGTACGCGGCGTCCTTGCCGTCCTTGCCGGGGGCGAAGTTGGCGCCCGTGTTGGACCAGCCGTTGCCGATCAGCTTGCCGTCCTGGTCGGCGACCCCGGCGAAACCGGAGACCCGTCCGGTGGCCTCGGCGACCCCGTCCAGACCGCGGATCTTCTCCAGGGTCTTGGTGTCGATGTTGGCGTTCTTCTGGCCGTCGGTCTGGTCGCCGAAGGTGGTGACGGCGACGGCGACGTTGTCGTAGCTCTTGGCCGACTGCTTGCGGTAAGCGTTGCCGAGGGTGTCGGTGAAGACCAGGGTGCCGGAGACGAAGGCCACGCCGAGCATCACGGCGAGCACGGTCATCAGCAGCCTGGCCTTGTGCGCGAGCACATTGCGCAGGGCGGTTCGGAACATGTCTGTGTCAGTCCTGGGGTGAGAGCCGGAGGGTGGGGAACAGCGGTCGTTCAGCTGGTCCGGCCCTTGGCGTCGAACTCCTTCATCCGGTCGAGGACCCCGTCGGCGCTGGGGTGCAGCATCTCGTCGACGATCCGGCCGTCCGCCAGGAAAATCACCCGGTCGGCGTAGGAGGCGGCCACCGGGTCGTGGGTGACCATGACGACGGTCTGACCGAGTTCACGAACGGAATTGCGCAGGAAGCCCAGCACCTCCGCGCCCGAGCGCGAGTCCAGGTTTCCGGTCGGCTCGTCACCGAAGATGATCTCCGGCTGCGAGGCGAGGGCGCGGGCGACGGCGACGCGCTGCTGCTGGCCGCCGGAGAGCTGAGTGGGGCGGTGGCTGAGCCGGTCCTGCAGGCCCACCATTTCGATGACCTGCTGCAGCCACTGCTTGTTGGGCTTACGTCCCGCGATGTCCATCGGGAGAGTGATGTTTTCCAGGCCGGTCAGCGTCGGCAGCAGGTTGAACGCCTGGAAGATGAAGCCGATCTTGTCCCGGCGCAGCTGGGTCAGCTGCTTGTCCTTGAGGGAGCCGAGCTCGGTCTCACCGATCCGTACGGACCCGGAGCTGAAGCTGTCCAGGCCGGCCACGCAGTGCATCAGCGTGGACTTGCCGGAGCCCGAGGGGCCCATGATCGCGGTGAACTCCGCCTGCCGGAAGTCCACGGTGACCCGGTCGAGCGCGACCACCTGGGTCTCGCCCTGTCCGTACACCTTGGACAGATCCGTGGCGCGGGCGGCCACTGCGGTGGCGCGGTGAGCGAGGGGGGTGGTGGTCACGAGTGGGCTCTCCTGTCGAGGTGATCTGCGGGGACGAGACCATCCTGTCCGCCGTCCGGCGGCGAGTCGTCAGCCCCGGTGCCCGTTCCGGGGGCCCTCTTCAGTCGGACCGCAGCGCCGGATCGTCCTCCTTTGGTATGACGGCGTCCCTGAGATCCGGCGAGGGCCGGCGAGGGAGGGGGCGGTGGCGGAGGCGGCGGAGGAGGGGCGGCGACTTTCCGTCATTCCCGCGCGCGGACGGTGGCGGCCACGGGCCGGGCGGGGCGGGTACGAATGCCCCCTTACCTGCACTGACGCACCCTCAGAAGTCAATAAAATAAGACAACATCGGGCCACTGGTGCCGCGGGCGGGGGGATCTACCCGGATAGGCTCAAGTGCCAACGCGGACCCGCGCGCCACGCCCGGATGGTGGAATGCAGACACGGCGAGCTTAAACCTCGCTGCCCCTCGGGGGCGTACCGGTTCAAGTCCGGTTCCGGGCACCACACCGCCCTCTGCGCCTGGCGGTGCCCGCCCCGGCGGACGCCGTTCGGGTCACGATCGCGGAAAGATCCTCCCCGAGCACTAGGGTGCTTCTTTTGCTCCCGCATTACTCTTGACTCCAAGGCCGCGCAGGGTGGCCATGGAGGAGTGAGATGAGGAGCAGTAACCCGGTCTTCTCGCGACGGGGGTTCAGCCGCGACAATGGCTACGCGGGGTTCAACGCGCAGCAGCCGCAGGCCGGGGGCCCCGCCGTAGGAAACAACCCCTACGCCCAGGGCGCGGCAACCCCGTACGCGACCAACCCGTACGCACCCGCGGACACGCAGTTCGGCGCGGGCCCGCAGGCCCCCGCCCGTCCTAATGTGATGACCATCGACGACGTCGTGGCGCGCACCGCCATGACGCTCGGCACGGTCGTCCTCACCGCCGTACTCTCCTGGGTCCTGCTGCCCGTCGACGAGGCCAACATCGGCAAGTCGTACGGCATCGCGATCGGCGCGGCCCTGGTGGCCATGGTCCTTTCGCTCATTCAGGCCTTCAAGCGCAAGCCGGTGCCGGCGCTGATCCTGGCCTACGCCGCCTTCGAGGGTGTCTTCCTCGGAGTGATCTCCAGCGCGGTCAGCACCTACATCAGCCCGGGCACAGTGATGCAGGCGGTGCTCGGCACCATGTGTGTCTTCGCCGGTGTGCTCATCGCGTACAAGACCCGGCTCATCCGGGTCAACCGCCGCTTCTACGGCTTTGTGATGGCCGCGGCCATGGGCTTCATCCTGCTCATGGTGGTCAACCTGCTGTTCGCCGTCATCGGCGGCGGTGACGGCCTCGGCTTCCGCAGTGGCGGCCTCGGCATCCTCTTCGGTGTCATCGGCGTCATCCTCGGTGCGTGCTTCCTGGCCCTCGACTTCAAGCAGGTCGAGGACGGGGTCGCGTACGGCGCTCCGCGCGAGGAGTCCTGGCTGGCGGCCTTCGGCCTCACCCTGACCCTGGTGTGGATCTACCTGGAGATGCTGCGACTGCTGTCGATCCTCAACGGCAACGACTGACCGTCCGGGACCGGCTCTGTCCGGGACCGGCCGTCCAGGCCGTGACGAAGGGCCCGTGGGGGTTCCCGCGGGCCCTTCGGCGTCTCGGGACCTAGAGCAGTTTGCGCGCGGCGCGCCTCAGGTCGTACTCATGGATGATCGCTTTGGCATGTCCGTACGCGAGGTTGTGCTCGCTCCGGAGCCAGCTGACCTTCTCCTCGAAGCGGAAGAGGGAGGGGCCTTCATCGACGGTGCGGAGCCAGTCGGAGATCTCACGACCGGTGCAGTGGGGGATTCGGGAGAGCAGGTTGCGATGGGTCTCTTCGGAGAAGACTTGGGACATCGGCGCCTCCGGACGCTTTGCGCGTGTGGTCCTTAACGCCACCGTGCCTGAGGGTTCGCGTATTGGCAACAGTGCCGGGGTGGCGCGTAGGGTCGCAGAGTGCTTGATACGACTGATCTGACGGCCGCCGTAGACCGCTTCGCCGACCGTCTGCGGGCCGCCCCGCAGAGCCGGCTGAGCCGGGGTGCGGCGGCCGAAGGGCTGGCGCTGGCCAGGGAGTTGGCGGTGCGGGCCCAGCGGATCGAGGCGCCCGGGGAGGCGCCGCGGATCATGCCGGAGGCGGGCCTGTTCGCAGTTGCGGATCAACTTAACGTCGCCGGGAACGATTTGGCCGAAGCGCTGCGAACGGCCCCGTCCCGGTCCCTGAGGGAGGTGGACGAGGCCGTGGGTCTCGTTGAAGCGGCCGCCCGGCGGGCGGGGCTGTAAGCCCGTAAGCGGGTCTACAGCGACGCGATGACGCGGTCCGCGAGGATATAGACGCTCTCCTCGCCGCACGCGAAAGTCAGGGCATAAGCGCCCGCGACGCCGGAGCCGCCCAGCAGCATCGGGGTGTCGCCGGCCCGCAGCGCCTCGGCGAGCTGCTCGGCGGTCTCGCGGTGGCCGGGGGTCAAGCAGAGCGTGGTGCCGTCTGCGAAGACGTACACATCGAGCGTGCCGAGCGGTCCCGGCCGTACGTCGGTGAGGGCCGTGCGCGTCTCGGCGAGCTTCTCGAGGCGGGCCACGGTGCGCTCGTGGTCGGTGACCACCGGGGTCTGGACCGGGACGAAGTCCGGGTGCGAGGGATGGCGGCGGCGGGCCGCGGCCAGCTCGGGGGAGTCCTCGGCGAACTCCGTCACCTCGGGCAGGTCCGCCAGCTCGTCGAGCGCCTCGGCCGCCTCGAAGTCCATCGCCTCAAGGCCGGCGAAGTCGGACTGGCGCGGGACGTAGAAGGGCAGCTCGTCGCCCGGGGCGGCCAGGCCGCCCAGCAGGGAGGGAGCGTCCGCCGCGTCGCGGGACTCCTGCGCGGCCCAGAAGGCGCGCGCCTCGGCCAGTTCGCGCTCCCGCTCCTCGGCTAGCGCCTCGGCGACGGCGGCGCGTATCTCGGCAGCCGGGGCGGTGCGGGCCTGCGGTACGGAGGCGATGCGGCTGGTGCCGTGCGCGGTGACCAGTTCGGTGCGCAGGGCCGTGACCTGCTTACGGAGCCCGTGGGCGGCGTGCAGGGCAGCGGCACCCACGGCCGTGGCTGCGGCCGTGGTCAGCAGCAGGGCAAGAGACATTGCGCTCACTGACTTACTCCCGGTTTCACTCGATCCCCCCGACTTCCTACATCAGCTTGCGGTCAGCGCGCGCCCCCTGTCAGTGCATTACGTCACGAATTGGACAGGACTTTGTGTCCTGTGTTTAGCGTGAATGTAGTGCTGACCTGGGAAAAGGGCTCTCCCCCAGGAGGTAGGTCACATCCTGGGGGAGATTCGGTCACGACTCGAGTTCTGCGCGGGCCCGAAAGCCCCTAGCTGAGGCGCTCGCTCTCTTGGTCGCGTTCCGCTTCGGGCACGTGCCGCCTTCGTACCTCAGGCGACCCGTACCCTCCGCTGCCGCTCAGCTCAGCCGCTCGGTCTCTTGGTCGCGTTCCGCTTCGCCTCCGCTTCGGGCACGTGCCGCCTTCGTACCTCAGGCGACCCGTACCCTCCGCTGCCGCTCAGCTCAGCCGCTCGATGACCATGGCCATGCCCTGGCCACCGCCCACGCACATCGTCTCCAGGGCGAACTGCTTGTCGTGGAACTGGAGGCTGTTGATCAGCGTGCCGGTGATCCTGGCGCCCGTCATGCCGAAGGGGTGGCCGACGGCGATGGCGCCGCCGTTGACGTTCAGCTTGTCCAGGTCGACGCCCAGGTCGCGGTAGGACGGGATGACCTGCGCGGCGAAGGCCTCGTTGATCTCGACCAGGTCGATATCGCCGATGGTCAGCCCGGCGCGGGACAGCGCCTGCTTGGACGCCTCGACGGGTCCGTAGCCCATGATCTCGGGGGAGAGGCCGGAGACGCCGGTGGAGACGATGCGGGCCAGCGGGGTCAGGCCCAGCTCGCGCGCCTTGGTGTCGGACATGATCACGAGAGCCGCGGCGCCGTCGTTCAGCGGGCAGCAGTTGCCGGCGGTGACCAGGCCGTCGGGGCGGAACACCGGCTTGAGGCCCTGGACGCCCTCGAGGGTGACGCCCGCGCGCGGGCCGTCGTCCTTGGAGACGACCGTGCCGTCGGGGGTGGTGACCGGGGTGATCTCGCGCTCCCAGAAGCCGTTCTTGATGGCCTCCTCGGCGAGGTTCTGGGACCGTACGCCGAACTCGTCCATGTCCTGGCGGGTCACGCCCTTGAGGCGGGCCAGGTTCTCGGCGGTCTGGCCCATCGAGATGTACGCGTCCGGGATCAGGCCGTCCTCGCGCGGGTCGTGCCAGTCGGCACCCTCCTGCTCGGCGCGGGCGGCGGTGCGTGCCTCGGCCTCGGCGAAGAGCGGATTGTGGGTGTCGGGCAGGGTGTCGGAGTTGCCCTTGGTGCTGCGCGAGACGGTCTCGACGCCGGCGGATATGAAGACGTCGCCCTCGCCGGCCTTGATGGCGTGCAGCGCCATACGGGAGGTCTGGAGGGAGGAGGAGCAGTATCGGGTGATGGTGCAGCCCGGGAGGTGGTCCATCCCCATCTGCACGGCCACGATGCGGCCGAGGTTGTGCCCCTGCTCGCCGCCGGGCAGACCGCAGCCGAGCATCAGGTCGTCGATGTCCCTGGGGTCGAGCTCAGGGACCTTGGCGAGCGCGGCCTGGATGATCGTGGCGGTCAGGTCGTCGGCGCGCAGCTCCTTGAGGGAGCCCTTGAAGGCCCGGCCGATGGGGGAGCGGGCAGCGGAGACAATCACGGCTTCGGGCATCACAGCTCCATGAGGGGCGAGGCGGTGGGGCAGGGTTGTCTGGGAAGTTACCCGTCCGTATCGCTGGGGTCACGGGCCGGGTCGTGTGATGCGGACCTCTTTTCTAAGCGATCGCTCAGCTCCTCCAGTATGCGCCCGCGCTGCGCGGGCGACGGCGGCAGCTACCCGCCGCGCCGACCGGGACGCGCCCGCGCCGTTCGCGCCGCCCGTGCTACGCCCGCCGTACTTCCGACGGCGACGGTGCCTGTGCCGGTTCGGTCGTCGGGGGCGGCTCCGGGAGGCGACGCCGGCGACGGTGCTTCAGGAGCGCCCACGGGGCCCTCGCGCCCGTGACCTCCGTGCCCGCCTCCGCCGCCGCCGTGGCCGCCGCCCGCGCCACCGGGAGCATGTCCTCGTCGCGGTCCGCGTCCAGGTGGTCGGTCTCCGGCCACAGGCCCAGCACCGCGCACAGAGTCGGCAGCATCGCCATTGCCGCCGTCGCGTAGCCCTCCGCCGACGGGTGGTAGTTGTCCGCGCCGAACATCTCCCGCGGGTTCGCCGCGAACTCCGGGCCCAGCAGGTCGCCCAGCGACACCGTACGGCCGCCCTGCTCCACCACCACGATCGTCTGCGCCGCCGCCAGCTGGCGCGAGACCCGGCGGGCCAGATAGCGCAGCGGCTGGTACACCGGCTCGATAGTGCCCAGATCAGGGCAGGTGCCCACCACCACCTCCGCGCCCGCCGTACGCAGCCTGCGCACCGCGGAGGAGAGCAGCCGGACGGAGTGCGTGGGCGGCATCCGGTGCGTCACGTCATTCGCGCCAATCATGATCACGCAGACGTCCGGGGTCCGGGACCGGTCCGCGAGCAGCACCGTGACCTGGCGCTCCAGATCGGTCGACTGCGCGCCCGGCAGGGCCACATTGCACACCTCGACCGGCCTCTCGGCCACGGCCGCGAGTCCGGACGCGAGCAGCGCCCCCGGCGTCTGGCCCGCCCTGCGTACGCCCTGCCCCGCCGCCGTGGAGTCCCCGAGCACGCCGAGGAGGAGCGGATCGCTGTGCCCGAAGGCCAGTCCGTACAGGCCGTCACCGCGCGGCGGGAGGGGGGCCGTGCCCCCGCCCACCGAGCGTTTCGCCAGCTGGACCTCCGCCAGTACCAGCCCCACGGCCGCCGCTCCGAGCAGCCCGATGCTGCCGCCGCCGTAGGCCGCACCCGCGGCGATGCGTCGTGCCACCCTCGCCCTCGACACAGTCCGAGCCACCTCCTCGTAGCCGTCTCGTAGCTCTGCGTCGCAGCTCTACGTCGTCATCAGCTAACTGCCCCGTGGCTACCGTCGCCCAATCACGCGCTGCTCCGCTTACGCTGGCCGCATCACTACGGAGATCCCGGAGAACATTGTGCGCATCCATCACTCGATGATCAGTCTCGTCGGCAACACCCCGCTGCTGAAGCTGAACAGCGTCACCGCAGGCATCCAGGCGACCGTCCTGGCCAAGGTCGAGTACTTCAACCCTGGCGGGTCGGTCAAGGACCGGATCGCCCTGCGCATGATCGAAGCGGCCGAGGAGAGCGGAGCGCTGCAGCCCGGCGGCACGATCGTGGAGCCGACCAGCGGGAACACCGGTGTCGGCCTTGCCATCGTGGCCCAGCAGAAGGGCTACAAGTGCATCTTCGTCTGCCCGGACAAGGTGTCCACGGACAAGATCAATGTGCTGCGTGCGTACGGCGCCGAGGTCGTCGTCTGCCCCACGGCCGTCGACCCCGAGCACCCCGACTCGTACTACAACGTCTCCGACCGGCTGGTGCGGGAGACGCCCGGTGCCTGGAAGCCCGACCAGTACTCCAACCCGAACAACCCGCGCTCGCACTACGAGACCACCGGCCCCGAGCTGTGGGAGCAGACGGACGGGCGGATCACCCACTTCGTCGCGGGCGTCGGCACCGGCGGCACGATCTCCGGCACCGGGCGCTACCTCAAGGACGTCAGCGACGGCAAGGTCAAGGTCATCGGCGCCGACCCGGAGGGCTCCGTGTACTCCGGCGGCTCCGGCCGGCCCTACCTCGTCGAGGGTGTCGGTGAAGACTTCTGGCCGTCCGCGTACGACCGGACCGTGACCGACGAGATCGTCGCCGTGTCCGACAAGGACTCCTTCCAGATGACGCGCCGGCTCGCCAAGGAGGAGGGGCTGCTCGTCGGCGGCTCCTGCGGCATGGCGGTGGTCGCGGCGCTGCGCGTGGCCGAAGGGCTCGGCCCGGACGACGTGGTGGTCGTGCTGCTGCCGGACAGCGGCCGCGGCTATCTCTCCAAGATCTTCAACGACGAGTGGATGGCGGACTACGGCTTCCTGGAGGACTCGGGCCCGTCCGCGAGCGTCGCGGATGTGCTGCGGCACAAGGAAGGCGGCAAGATCCCGAGCCTGGTGCACATGCACCCGGAGGAGACGGTCGGCGAGGCGATCGAGGTGCTGCGGGAGTACGGCGTCTCCCAGATGCCGATCGTGAAGCCGGGCGCCGGTCACCCGGACGTGATGGCCGCCGAGGTCATCGGCTCGGTCGTCGAACGGGAGCTGCTGGACGCGCTGTTCGCGCAGCGCGCCTCGCTGGGCGACCCGCTGGAGAAGCACATGAGCGCGCCGCTCCCGCAGGTGGGCTCGGGCGAGCCGGTCGGCGACCTGATGTCGGTGCTCGGCGCGGCGGACGCGGCGATCGTGCTGGTGGAGGGCAAGCCGACGGGTGTGGTGAGCCGTCAGGACCTGCTGGCGTTCCTCGCGGGCGGCGGCAAGTAGCAGCCGGGGGACGGGAGTTCGCTCGGTGCGCGACCGGGGCGCTGTCGGGTGCGACCCCCGCTGCGCCTTCCGGGGGTGACCCCGGCCCCCGCGGAGGGCACTGGTCGCGAAAACGGTACGAGCGCGACACGTACGCGCAGCACCCGCTTAACACGCGTCCGGCACATTGGTGGATGTCGGCAGGGGGCCCGGGCAGGGATCCCGGCCGGCACCCAATGCGGCGTCTAGGACCTCCGGAGCGGCTCCCGGACCTCCCAAGACGCCCTGGACGCGGAGACCGGCCCTGACCCGGACCGTGTCCCACGCGGGGACCGCCGTCGTCCCGCCCCCCGGTTCACCGGGGGTGCGGCGGTCCCCGCGTCTTACTTTTTTGTGGCTCGACGTCGGGGTGCCTGCACATCGGGCGGGCCGGCGCGGAATTCGGAGCCGGTCAGGCGCGCCAGGAGCGGATGCAGTCGGCCGCCTGGCAGACGGTTGACTTGGCCGCCTGGATGTCGCGCGGACAAGTGGGGGCCGTCAGTGCTGGGGATGCCCTGCGTGCTGTACGAGGCGGCGGCGTTCGAGGGCCGCGGCGAGGGCGTAGGCGCCGCCGACTGCAATGGCGAGGACCCAGTAGAGGCCGGGGGTGCCGAGGAAGAGCGCCGTGGTGGAGGCCAGAGCCAGCCAGACGCCGAGGCTGTAGTGCAGCAGGTTGCGGCGTGCGGCGCCTTCGGCGAGGTAGAGCAGGCCGACGATGAGGCCAGAGCCGGCGGGCCAGAGGATGGGCTGCAGTTCTGGCATGTCGAGGGCGGACGTCAGGCCGGTGATGGCGAGGAACAGGGCGGTGAAGGCGGCGATCCAGGAGGCGCCGAGCAGTTTGCCGGAAAGGACGTCCGGCCCGGTAGCCCCGCGTTGGGCTCGCAGGGCGGCGACGGTGGCCTGGGTGATGCCGGTTGCCAGCCCGATTCCGAGGAGTGTGGTGGGCAGCCAGCCGGGCAGGCCGAGCAAGGGGCTGTTGCCCTGGGAGACTGCGGCGGCGCCGTGTCCGAGCAGGTTGGCGAGTCCGAAGCTGACGTAGGCCGCGCGGTTGTCGACCTCGTTCACGAGACGACTCGGGGTGGCACTGGCAATGGCAGCGACGGGAGAGTCGGGGGCTGCGATGGACATGGGGAATCCTCCAGGGTGGCTTACGGATGTGAGTGAGGGGTTCGGGAACAGCACGGGCGGCTCGGGCCGGTGTGCAGCCGCCGGGCCGCGCGGGGGCGGTGACCTGACTGGCAGTCACCGCCCCGAAGGGGGTGGTGGGCGGCTCTGGGAGGTCGGCCCGGAGCCGCCCACCGGCGGTCGTCCCCGGCTGTGCCGCGGAACGGCTTGGGTTCAGTCCTCGCCGTTGTCCAGGGCGCTGTCGGGGATCCAGGAGCCGTGGATTCCGGCGGTCACCCGGCGGGGCAGGTGGACGGTGGCGATCCGGTCGAGGCCGGCGGCGTCCAGGACCAGCAGCTGCGAGGCGTCCTGCTTGAGGTCGGAGATGACGGTGAGCAGGTAACCGTCGTCTTCGTTGGTGGCGCCGGCCGCGGGGACGAACACCGCTTCGCTGGGCAGCCGGGCGTCACCGACCTGGTGGATGCGGCGGGCGCCGGTGGTGCGGTCGTACTTGACGACGCCGTAGCCGCCGAAACCTTCCTGGTCGGGGAAGGACACCGCGTACTGGTAGCGGTGCTCGGCGCCCAGGTAGTCCTCATTGAGGGTCGGAAACTCCACGGCGAGGTCGTCGATGATCTGCTCGTCGACGATGCCGGCCGCGGTGTCGATCACCCAGCGGCGGGTGTAGGAGCGGGTGTTGGGCTCGGTTCCCCGCTCGGGCGCGCCGACCCACCAGTTCCAGGAGAGCTGGAATCCCTCGCGGTCCACGGTGGGGCCTTCCAGGACGATGCGGCCCTGGCCGTCCTCGTAGGCGTTGGCGACGTGCAGCATGTTGCCGGGTTCGATGGAGAACCAGCGGACGTGCCGGGCACCATCGCCTTTGCGGGGCATGACGCCGATGCGGGAGGGCTGCTGGTCGCTCCAGCCGTAGGGGATGCCGGAGTGCTCGGCGGGGTCGAAGGTGACGTTGCCTTCGATGAAGACGACGTGGCGGCGGGTGATGGCGAAGTCGTGCTTGAGTGAGGCGGTCGCGCCCGGGATCTCGGCGCTGTGGACGATCTCGCCCTTGGCGTCGGAGACGTAGTACACGAGGTAGGGCGGGAACGGCGAGGAGCCGAAGAAGTGGAGCTCCCCCGTCACCGGGTCCTCCTTGGGGTGCGCGGTCATGGCCGTGCGCAGCCGGCCGTTGAAGTCATGGGCGCCGACCGTCTCCAGGTCCGGGGTGAGCTCGAAGGGGAAGTTCGCCTCGCACAGTGCGAGCAGTCGTCCGGCGTGCTCGATGACGTGGGTCCCCGCGGTGCTCACGGTCAGGTCCGGGCCGCGCTCGGTCATGTAGGGGGCGCCGTCCAGGGCGGGGGTGTGCACCCAGCGGTTGCGGTACCACTCGGCGCGGCCCTCGCGGAGCCGGATCCCGTGGACCATGCCGCTGCCCTTGAACCAGTGGGTGGGGGTGACGCCGGGCTTGGGGTTGTGGCTGTTGCGGATCAGGCGGCCGGTCAGTTCGGGGGGCAGGGTGCCCTCGACGGTGAGGCCGGTGGCGGTGATCTCGTCGGCGACGGGGGTGTAGTGGCCGGTCAGATAGGGCTTGCTGCTCATGGTCGGGTCCTCGGATTTCGTCGTCGTTGTCGTGCGTGGTGTGTGGCGTGTGTTGTGGTGTGGGGTCTCAGGTCGTCTGCTCGGCGCGGGCCTTGAGGCAGTCGAGCCAGCTCTCCAGGGAGGTCTTCAGAGCCGTGGCGAGTTCGTCGGCCGCGGCGTCGACGGCCTCTCCGCTCCAGGACTCTTCGGTGTGGACGACGACGTGGTCGCCGGACTGCTCGAAGGTCCATACGTGGATGCCGACGATGCCCTCGACGGTCCCGCCCCACACGATCCGCTGTTCGGGGAGGAGTTCGTGGATGGTGGAGGTGATGTTCAGCCCGTGGGTGCGCCAGGTGAAGTCGGTGCCGACCGCTGCCGGTCCGCTGAGCCTGGCCTGGTCGATGTTGGCGTTCCAGACCGGCCAGTTGTCGATGTCGGTGTGCAGCGACCAGACGGTGGCGAGCGGGGCGTCGACGGTCGTCGTCAGGCTGACGACGACGGGGGCGGTGGAGTCAATGGTGTGCATGTGATGGCCTCATCGGTGGTGGTGGATTGGGTTGGTTCGGCTGCCGGGGCTGGATCAGGCGGTGGGTGCGCAGTGGGCCGCCTGGTCCTGTTGGCGCGGCGTCGTGGAAGCGGCCACGGTGGGCGGGAGGACGCCGTGGGTGGTGCGGCTGCGGCGGGTGAGCGGCAGGGCGAGGAGTGCGGCGACGGCCAGAACGGCGCAGGAGACCGTGAAGGCGGCTCGGTAACCGGCGCTGAGCGCCTCCACATGGGGCTGGTGGGTGGATGCCTGGGCAGTGACGGAGCCGGCGAGGGTGGCCAGGGCGGCGAGACCGATCGCGCCGCCGACCTGGCGGGTGGTGTTCACCAGCCCGCCGGCCAGACCCGCGTCCTGTGGCGGGACTCCGTCCATGGCGAGTGCGGTGAGCTGGACGAAGGCGATGCTCAGACCGAGTCCGACAAGGATGCTCGGACCGAGGACATCGGCGAGGTAGCTCCCGTCGGCGCTGAGCCGTGACAGCCACAGCAGTCCGGCGGCCTCGGTGAGCAAGGCCGCGGTCACCGTTGCGGTGCCGCCGATACGCCGGGAGATGCGAGGTGCGACGGCGGCGCCGAACATATTGGCTACGGCGAGCGGGAGTTGGCCCGCTCCGGTGGCCAAGGGGTCCATTCCGAGGACCTGCTGCTGGTAGAGCGGCAGGAAGAAGAACAGGGCGATCCACACGGACCCCAGAAGGGCCATCAGCAGGTTTCCTGCGGCGACGCGGCCGGTGGTGATCAGTCGCGGGGGTATCAGCGCGTTCGGCCGGCGGATCTCGATCACGGCGAAGGCGGCGAGCAGCGTGCCGGCACCGGCGAGGGCGCCGAGCACTTGTACGTCCGTCCAGCCGGTGCCGCGTGCGGTGGTCAGGGCCCAGACCAGGCAGGTCAGGGCGAGTGTGACGGTGGCGGTGCCCAGGAGGTCGAATCGCGCGGACTCCCGAACAGCAGCCTGTGGCACGAGGGCCGCCACGGCGATGAGGACCAGCACCGCCCCGAGCGCGACGGAGTGGAAGATCCAGGGCCAGCCCCACGCCTCGGTGAGCAGGCCGCCCAGAAGGACGCCTCCCGCTCCTCCCGCGCCGGATACTGCGCCCCACACGCCCAAGGCTCTGCCGCGTCCGGGGCCGGACGGGAACAGGCTCATGGCCAGGGCGAGTGCGGCTGGGGCGATCGCGGCGGCGCCGAGTCCCTGAACGGCGCGGGCGGTGATCAGGACGCCCGCGGAGGTGGCCAGTCCTGCTGCCAGCGAGGCCCCCGCGAACAGCCCGAGGCCGGCGATCAGCACCCGGCGGCGGCCTAGGAGGTCGGCTGCCCGGCCCCCGGCCAGGAGCAGCGCCCCGAACGCCAGGCCGTAGGCGTTGATCACCCAGGTGGTGCCGTCGGCCGACAGGCCAACCCCGGCACGGATCTGCGGCAGCGCCACGTTCACGATCGAGGTGGCGAGCATGACGGTGAACTGCGCTGCGGCGAGCGCCGCGAGCACGGCCCCCGGCCGGCGAGTGGGGGGTGCCTGGTCCTTCGTGCGTCCAAGGTTCATGGCGCACAGCCTCGTGTCGGGCGGTGTCCACTTTCCATGCTCAGCAGGGGCGTTGACTGTCCAGTCCTGTCCGCACCTGTCCACGAGGAGCCCTGCCACGGACGTACGCCGGCACACGGCGTGAGTGGTGCTGAGCCCCCCACGGCTACGGATCCACGGGCGGCATCACGAACGAGCTCCACACGACAGGACGGGCAGGTCTCCCCCCTTCTCCCCCGCTACGTCGCCCGGATCTCCCACCGACGTCACCGGTACGCGGACAGGGCGACCGCCGCATCGGGACGGTCCCCGCCATGGAAATGTCGCCGGAGCCGGCTTTCACGTGTACGTCGACACCGTGCGCCCGTGGTTCTCGTCGGGGCCGTGCAGTTCCCACTGCCACAGGGCTTCGCAGAGCAGGTCCAGGCCCTGGCGGAGGTGGCGACGGTAGGTGCCGTAGGGCAGGCCGAGGCGGCGGGCGGCGGCTTCCTGGGTGGGTGCACCGGAGAAGTACCCCGCGGTCAGGGCTTCGCGGGCTCGCACTCCACGCGGGTCGCGGGCGAGATCGTCGACGGCTTGGCGCAGCAGGGCGCGCATCTCTTTGACGGGGTCGTCGAAGTCGGCCGCGAGACGGGCGCGCATCAGGGCACAGGCGGTGAAGGCGCCCGCATCGCGCCAGTGCGCCAGGGCTTCGCGTACGGCCTGGTCGAACACGGTGCGTGAGATGCCCGAGGGTCCGGACTGGGCGGGCACGTCGGTGGCTGATATGAAGCGGTGGAGCCAGGCCTCGACGGGCACCTGGCGCCAGTCGACGCTGAACAGTCCGTAGGTGTGCTCACCGACTCGCGGTCGCGCACCGGTGTCCGCGAGGGTGCCCTTCACGCGCACGGCCCAGGCGTCGGCGTCCTGGTAGACGGCGAAGCCGTATGCGCGTCCGCGAGCACGGGCGGCTTCCGCCTGGGCCCGGGAACTGCTCAGGTCGATGACGCGCGAGGGGACCTGGTACCGCTCGGGGTAGATCGAGAAGCGGCTTATGCCGATGTGCTCGCCGGGGCTCACGGGCGCGGTGGCGTCGGTGT
Organism: Streptomyces sp. NPDC019443; assembly: GCF_044389785.1. Lineage (NCBI taxonomy): Bacteria > Bacillati > Actinomycetota > Actinomycetes > Kitasatosporales > Streptomycetaceae > Streptomyces > Streptomyces sp. NPDC019443. The sequence goes on along the minus strand of NZ_JBIRYJ010000004.1, from coordinate 122,343 downwards.
GCTCCCAGGCTGCCGCGACGACGGGATCGGTGGCCAGGTCCTGGGGGTCGGGTGGGGCCGGCAGGACGAGTCGAGCCGTGAACGCCACGATCCGGCCTGTGCTCACGAGACGGTAGACGCTGAATGCCTGCGGTTGGCGCTGCGCCCAGTAGCGGACGAGGTTCGCGGAGGCGGGACCTTCGGTCTGCTCGGCCATGCGGAGCACGACATCGATGTCACCTGGCTGCAGGGGGCGGTCGTGCACCTCGTCCTCGCGGGACCATGTGCGCAGGCGCGCCAGGGTTTCCACCTCCTTGAAGAGGTAGAAGAGTTCGTCGGTGACGGTCCACACACGCTCCTCGGGTGCCTCGCGCAGTAGGCGCAGGTACTCCTCCGCCAATCGCTGACGCATCGTCACGAAGGCATGGGGTGCTCGCCAGCGCAGATCGGCGGCCAGCGTCTCGCGTGCGGCGTCGTGCGGGTGGAGCCCTCGGTGCGTGGACTCCATGAAGGGCAGGTCCCTCAGCCAGGAGAAGAGCAGGTGGGCGTCTTCCTCGGGCAGTACCCAGGACAGCAGTTCTTCGGACGTCGAGTGTGCCTGTGCCGCCACCTCCAGGGCTCGGCGGTGGGCCGCCGTGGGCACCTCTCCGATCAGACCTGCCAACAGAGTGCGCAGGACGTCGGCCGAGGGAGCCCAGATCTCCTCCTTGCTCCAGCCCGCCGAACCTGCTCCCGCGGCGGCCGCAAGGGACAGGGCCAGCGGGTTGCCTCCGGCGAAGCGGAGCACCCGGTCCCGCAACTCGGGCCGGAGCCGCGCCGCGGCCAGCAGACTCCGGGATTGTTCATCGACGAACGGCTTCAGTTCGGTGACGTGCAGGACCCCGGCCCACGCGGGGTCGGCGCTCCACTGCGCCTGCGGCGCGAGGCGGCCGGCCAGAACAGCAAGGGCGCCGTCCGCGGCGCGAGGGAGGAAGTGCTGCCACAGCCAGCTCTCGAGCCACTGGCAGTGCTCGAAGGAGTCGACGAACAGGACCGTGCCGGGAACGTCCAGAAAAGGGGCGGCCGCGCGCTCGAAGTCGGCCGGGTCGCGGCTGACGAAACGGCCGTCGAGTTCGACAGGCAACCGACCTGCCGAACGGGCCTGGTCCGCCAGACGCCGCACCAGAGTCGACTTACCGATGCCACCCGGCCCGAACGCGTAGAACACGAAGGGCGCCTGTGGATCACCGGTCAACGCCTCCTCGAAGCGACCGAGTTCCTCCTCCCGACCGACGAAGGCCCGCACTCGCGCGCTGCTCAGTCTCTCCCCCACGGACCCCATGACGGCTCCCCTCCCCGTATCCGGCACCGGACGGTCATGCCCGGACGTACCCATCGAGCCTCGCGGCGGCAGGCACCGGGACGAGGCACGGATGGCGGCGGTCCCGGTCCGGTCCCCCTCGCCTGTCATCGAGGTGTCGTGTCCGGTACGTCGGAGGGTCGCCGTCGATGACGCCGCTACTCCTTTAGCGATCCTAACAAAAGCGTTGCACGCATCAATGGCCGATTCTTGACGCCGGCAAGGCGGTTGCGGAGGGTGCCGGCTCGAACGGGCCTGGGGGTCGGTCCGCAAGTACAGAACTCTTGTCGCAGGTTCCGTAGCGTCAGTTGATGAGTCCCAGGTTCCGGTCGTCGGGGTGGTCGGTGAGCAGGAGGGTGGTTTCTTCGACGCGTTGGAAGCGCCCGTCGGGGGCGTACTGGCCGAAGAGGTACACCTCGGTGCGGGACGTACGGCCGTTGTGCTGGGTGAGGGTGACGGTGTGACGGTCGGCGTAACGCAGTCCGTCGCGGAATTCGTCATGGACCTCGATGTGGCCGCTGCGGACCAGGGAGCGGAGGCGTGTCATGTGCTGGGCGAAGGCGGCGCGGTCGCTCCACACGCCGTCGGTGCGCTGACGGTAGTCGGGGGTGAAATGCCGGTCGAGGGCTTCGGCGAGGTCGAGGCCCGGGTTGAACAGCAGGTCGTTGATGGCTCGGGTGATGTCGGTCGGTGTCACTGAAGTCTCTTCCCGGAGAGGTGGAGGGTCAGGGCGGCCCCGGCTCCCGGAGTCGGGGAAGGTTGATCGCCGGCCGGTCTGCTCGAGGCCGGGACGAGGGGTGGCCGGTATCAGGCGTGGCCCGGGACGCCTTCGTGGACGGGGGTGAAGTCCAGCGACAGGGAGGCGGGGCCGCGGGTGTACAGGCCGGTCTCCCGGTAGCGGAAGTCGGGGCTGTAGCGGACCTGGTCGAGCAGGGGGAGGAGCATCGCGGCGACGGTCTCGATCTCGGCGCGGGCGAAGGCCGCGCCGACGCACTGGTGGAGTCCGGTGCCGAAGGCCAGGTGCTGGGCGGCGGCGGTGAAGGAGCGGGCGGTGCCCAGGTCCGGGCGGTGGATGTCGAAGGTGTCCGGGGCGGTGAAGGCGTCGGGGTCACGGTTGGCCGCGCCGATCATGCAGAAGACGGTGGCACCTGCCGGGACGGTGGTGCCGGCGAACACGGCGTCCTTCTCCGACTGGCGGGGAATGAGCTGGACCGGCGGGGTGTAGCGCAGGGTCTCGGCGATCGCGGCGGACAGCAGGGTCGGGTCCTGGCGGACCTGGGCCATCTGCTCGGGGTGGTCGATCAGGTGCTTGATGAGCAGGGCGAGGGTCTTGTCGGCGGGCTCGGTGGCGGCAGCCAGGACGTTGATGATCAGCGCGGTGACGTCGCGATTGCTCATGGCGATGCCGTCGAACTCGGCGGTGCACAGCTTCGATATCAGGTCTTCGCCAGGGTGGCGGCGCCGCTGTTCGATGAGGGGGACGAGGTAGGCCTCCAACTGCTCGGCGCAGTCCAGGCAGTGCCGGCGCCGTTCCGGGGTGAGGACGATGCTGGTGATGAACTCGGCGACCCCGCTGTGCCAGGCGGCGACCTGCTGCCAGTCCTTCTTGTCCAGGCCGAGGACGTCGAGTGTCACGTAGACGGCGAGGGGCTTGCCGAAGTCGTTGACGAGGTCCACCCTGCCCCGGGGAAGGAAGGGTTCGATGAGCTCGGCGGCGTTGGCGTGGATGGCGCGTATCTGGTCTTGCAGGGCCTGCCCGGTGAAGCCCCGGACGACGATCTTTCGTTTGGCGGTGTGCTCGGCCCCGGTCATTTGGGCGAGGACCGGTCCGCGCATCACCGGCTCGGCGCGTACCTGCAGCGTCTCGGTGCTGAACGCCTGATGGTCGGTCAGCACCTGCTTCACGTCCTGGTAGCGGGAGAGGAAGTAGCTGTCGATCGCCGACTCGTAGTGCACCGGTGCACGTTCCCTCAGCCCGGCGAAGTACCGGTAGGGGGCGGCGGCGAAGTCGTCGGACAGGACACTGAAGCCGGACTCGGGTCTGGGCATGGCAGGAAATCTCTCAAGGGAAGAGGCAAGGAGGGGACGGCAACTGCTCGCCGAGTTCTCAGCTGGGGGCGGGCGTCGGCGTCCTGGACCGCGAGGGTCTGGCGGAAGGAACGGCTGGTCCGGGTGAACGCCGAGGCCCGTGTCGGGAGCCGAGTCGGCCGCTGGGTGAGACGCTCTTCGATGAGGCGGGCGAGCGGCGGCGGACCTCGCCGACGGCTTCGGCGCCCCGCGGGGGGCGCGCGAGTTCATCGTTCCGGCAGTTGGGGGCCGCACTCGCGCGCTGCTCGGTCTTTCTCCCTCGGACGCCATGACGGCTCCCACCCCCGTTTTCAGCACCGGCGCCGTTGCCCGGAAGTCCCCGCCGGTCCCTACGGCGGGCTGATGGACAGGGCTCCCGTCAGGGGGCGCCGTCGACACCAATCCTACGGAGCCGGCGATGCGGTTATCGCTGGGGCGAGCTGTCGCGTTGCCTGCGCACCAGGGGGATGGCAAGGAGCGCCGGGTTCACGGCGAGTGCGCCGGCGGCGAGTGGTCGGGGCGGGGACCGCCAACTGGCCCGGCAGCGCAAGGCGGTCCGCGGTCGCCAACCCTTCGTACGGGAGCGTCAGCCCTCCCAGTCGGGCTTCTCCTCGCGGCGCCCCCGCATCCACGGCCAGCCCCGCGCCGCATGCACCGCGTTCACGCCGACGATCCCGAACCAGGCAACGACCAGACCCGGCAGGTCGGCGTTGACCACGGCGATCGCCGAGAGCGGGACGGCGAGGATCATCGAAATGATCCCGAAGCCGAACCGCTCCCCGAAATTGGCCTCCGCGGACTGCGCCGGGCGGGCGCCCCGGGCGACCACCATCTGCTGTTCGGCCAGCTGGCGCCGGACGCGGCGGTCCACCGTGCCGTCGAGGCGCTGCTCGACCTTCTCCAGGAATGATTCGACGAGCGCGGAGTCGTACTCCTCCCCCAGCTCGCGGCGGGCGTGCAGGGTGGCGTCGAGCTCCTTTTTGAGCTCAGGGTCGCGGGCTTCCATAACGCTTCACGCTACGGGCGGGTGGCAGCCGCGTCAGTGGGGGTAGCCCCACTGTTTGTCCCTAGGGCTACCTGGGGGGTGAGGATCGTACGGTCCGCGATGAGCCATCGGTTTCAGCTTCCCTTCTTGGCGAGCCCGTGCTGCTTCGCCCAGGCGTTCGCGACGTCCTCCGGGTCCTTCTTGTCCTTGTCGACCTGCCGGTTGAGCTCGGTCAGCTGCTCCGTGGTCAGTACGGCGCCGAGCCGGGCCAGCGCCTTGCGCACGGTCGAGTCGGCCTTGCGGTCCGCGATCAGCGGGACCACATGCTGACCGGGGATCAGGTTCTTGGGGTCGGCGAGGACCACCCAGCCCTCGGCGGCGATGTCGGTGTCGGTGGTGAAGAGGTTGGCGACGTGCACGTCGCCCTTCTTCAGCGCGCCCTTGACCAGCGGCCCGGAGGAGTCCAGCGACTTGAACTCCTTGAATTCCACGCCGTATTCGTCCTTCAGGCCGACGACGCCGACGACCCGCTTCTTGACCTCCGGGGCCGCGCCGATGACCAGCTTGCCGTTCTGCTTGGCGAGGTCGCCGAGGGTTTTGAGGCCGTACTCGTCGGCGGTCTCGCGGGTGACGGCGAAGGCGTCGGAGTCCTCGGCCAGGCCGTACGGGAGGATCTGCAGGCCCTTGGGGAGGACTATGGCGAGGGCGTTTTGCATCTCGCCCTCCTCGGTGCCCTTCGCCTTCGGGTCGAGGTAGTGCAGCAGCGCGCCCTGGTACTCGGGGAGCAGATCGATGTCGCCGCCGCGGAGTGCGGGGATGAGGATCTCGCGGGTGCCGAGGTTGGGGCGGACCTTGGTCTTCACACCGGCGGCTTCGAGCACGGCCGCGTACAGGTAGCCGAGTATCTGGTTCTCGGTGAAGTTGGCGGTGCCGATGGTGACGCCGTCCTTGCTGGAGCCGCCTCCTGACACGTTGCCGCCTTCGCCTTCGAGGGAGGTGATGCCGCTGCTGCAGGCGGCGAGAGCGGGGACGGAGGCCGCGGCGAACAGGCCGCCGAGGAGGGTACGTCGGTTCATGGCTGAAGCTCCTCAGTGAGCGGCGGTGCGGTGGCGGAAGAGGACACGCTGGAGGGCGGCGAGCCCCAGGTCGAGCACGACGGCGACGATCGCGACGAGTACGGCTCCGCCCAGGACTTGGACGAGGTCGCGCTGGGCGAGGCCGTCGAAGACGTACCGGCCCAGTCCGCCGAAGCTGACGTACGCGGCGATGGTGGCCGTCGCCACGACCTGGATCAGGGCGAGCCGCAGCCCCGTCATGATCAGCGGCAGCGCGAGCGGGATCTCGACCTGGAACAGGACCTGGTGGCCGCGCATGCCCTGGCCGCGGGCGGCGTCCTTCACCTCGGGGTCGACGGCGGTCATGCCGGCGTAGGTGTTGGTGACGATCGACGGGACGGCGAGGGCGACCAGTGCGACGTACACCGGCGTCATGGACAGGCCGCTGGCCAGGAACACCAGGACGACGAGGCCGACGGTGGGCAGGGCCCGGCCGAACGACGAGAGGTTGATGGCGAGGAACGCGCCGCGGCCGGTGTGCCCGATGAGCAGGCCGACGGGCAGCGCGATGACGGCGGCGATGAGGGTCGCGAGGAGCGAGTACTGGAGGTGCTCGGTCAGTCGGTGGCCGATGCCGTCGGGTCCCGTCCACTGCTCGCCGCTGACCAGCCAGGAGCCGAGGTTCTTGAAGAGCTCGTACATGTCGTCAGGCCCTCTCACGCTTTGAATGTTGCAGCCTGGTCCAGGGGGTGAGGACGTACTGCACGGCGACGAGCAGCGTGTCCGCGATCAGCGCGAGGAGGAGGGTGAGGACGACGCCGACGACCACGGGGGTGGGGAAGTTGCGCTGGAAGCCGTCGGTGAAGAGCTGGCCGAGGCCGCCGTCGCCGATGTAGGTGGCGACGCTGACGAGCGAGATCGACATGACGGTCGCGATGCGCACGCCGGCCATGATCACGGGCAGCGCGAGGGGCAGCTCGACGGTGAGGAGGGTACGCAGGGGGCGCGTCCCCATCGCTTGGGCGGCCTCCTTGGTCTTGGCCGGCACGGAGTCGAGGCCCTCGACGGTGTTCCGGAGCAGGACGACGAGGGTGTAGATCGTCAGGCCGATGACGGTGGTGGTGCGGGTCAGCCCGGAGACCGGGAGGAGCAGCACGAACACGGCGATGGAGGGGATGGTGAACAGGACGTTGGAGAGCCCGAGGAGGAATCCGCGGAGCGGCTTGATCCGGTGGGCGAAGACGGCCAGGGGGAGGGAGATGAGCAGCCCGAACAGGACTGCGGAGAGGGCGGCTTGGAGATGGGAGAGGGTGAGGGTGGTGAGGTCGCCGGCGTGGTCGGATATCCACGACCATTCGATGGTCATGAGGTGCCGCCCTTGAGGGGGGTGGTCGCGGTGTCCGTCGCGGACCCGGCCAGGTCCGGCCCGGTACCGGTCGCCGCCGAGCCGTGCCACTCGCCCGCCTTGTCGTGGATCACCTCTCGTGCGCTCACGCCCGTCAGGACGCCGTCCGCGTCGACCCGGGCGACCAGGCCGGCCGGGGATGCGACCGACTCGTTGAGGGCGGAGAGGAGGGAGTCACCGTCGCGCAGCGGGCGTACGGGGAGCAACCGCGCGTCACCGGCCACGCCTTGTGCGGGCAGCGCGTCCGTGTCGAGCCAGCCCTGCGGCTCGCCCTTGGGCGAGACCACGAGCCGCCAGCGGCCGTCCGCGGCCGCCGCGGCGACCGGCTCGTCCGACCGCAGCGCGGCGGCCCGCTGTTGCGGAACGCCCGCCAGTGTCGAGAGCGACAGCAGCTTCAACCCCCGCTCCGCGCCCAGGAAGTCCGCCACGAAATCGTCCGCCGGGCGCGCCAGCAGTTCCGCCGGGGTCGCGCACTGGACCAGATGGCCGCCCGTGCGGAACACCGCTATCCGGTCGCCCAGCCGGACCGCCTCGTCGATGTCGTGCGTGACGAACACGATCGTCTTGCCCAACTCCTGCTGAAGACGCAGTAGTTCGTCCTGGAGCTGGGTGCGGACGACCGGGTCGACCGCACCGAACGGCTCGTCCATCAGCAGCACCGGCGGGTCAGCCGCCAGCGCGCGGGCCACGCCCACCCGCTGCTGCTGCCCGCCCGAGAGCTGGTGCGGGTAGCGCTTGCCGGTGTCGGCGGTGAGGCCGACCGTCTCCAGCAGCTCGGCGGCCCGCGCCCGCGCCTTGCGCCGGCCCCAGCCCAGCAGCAGCGGCACCGTCGCGATGTTGTCGAGGATCGTGCGATGAGGGAACAGGCCGGACTGCTGGATGACGTATCCGATGGAGCGGCGCAGCTGAGCCGCGTCCTGCGTCAGAACATCCTTGCCGCCGACGTGGATCGTGCCCGAGGTCGGCTCGACCATTCGGTTGATCATGCGGAGCGTTGTGGTCTTACCGCATCCGGAGGAGCCGACGAGGACGGTGATACCGCCGTCGGCCATCTCCAGAGTGAGGTCGTGGACTGCCGTCGTGCCGTTGGGGAAGCGCTTGTTCACTGCTTCGAATTTGATCATCAGTCGTCCCTTGCCCGGCCTGCATATCGTCATGCAGAGTTCTCGGTGTCTGAATAAGTTGTCAATGCCCCGGGGTAAATCACTGGTTACGGATGCTCGGAAGGCAAGACAAGCCGTCCGAAAAGGAAGGTTTTGCGCGTGATGTCGTCCCACATGGTGGACTCGCCCACCGGCATCGTGGTCCTCGACGGACAGAGCCTCCCCGTCGCGGACGTCATCCGGCTGGCCGACGGCGCGGCCCGTCCCGTACCCGGCTCGGAAGCGATCAAGCGCGTCGAGGCCGCCTGGGACGCCGCGCGGGAGCTCGCCGCGTCCGGCCGCGTCTACGGGCGCTCCACCGGCGTCGGCGCCAACCGGAACGAGGACGTGCCCACCGGGGCCGCCGCCGACCACGGTCTGCGGCTGCTGCGCTCGCACGCGGGTGCGATCGGCGATCCGCTGCCCGCCCGCGAGGTCCGTGCCATGCTCGCCGTACGGGCGAACCAGCTGCTCGCGGGCGGTGCCGGACTGCGTCCCGGCATCGTCACCGCGCTCTGCGAGGCGCTGGAGAGCGGCGCGTACCCGGTCGTCAACGAGTTCGGCTCGGTCGGCACCGGTGACATCGCGGCCCTCGCCCAGATGGGGCTCGCCCTCGCCGGCGAACAGCCCTGGAATGCCGACGCGGGCGGCCCGCCCCCCGAGGCGCAGGCCCTCGACAACAACGACGCCCTCGCCCTGATCAGCTCCAACGCCCTCACCCTCGGCCAGGCCGCGCTCGCCCTCGACGAGCTGCGCGCGCTCGTCTCGGCCACCGAGCTGGTCGCCGCCCTCTCGCTGCTCGCGGTCGACGGCTCCTACGAGGCGTACGCCGAACCCGTGCACGCGGCCCGCCCGCACCCTGGCACGTACGCCGTCGCCGCCAGGATGCGCCGGCTTCTCGGCGCGCCCGAGCGGCCGACCCCGCCGCTGGGCCGGATCCAGGACCCGTACGGATTCCGCTGTCTGCCGCAGATCCACGGGCCCGCACAGGATGCGGCGGACGCGCTGGAGCGAACTCTCGCGGTTGAGATCAACGCGGCCGCCGAGAACCCGCTGATCCGGGCCACAGACATGGCCGCCTACCACCACGGAGGCTTCTACATGGCCCAACTCGCCCTGGATCTCGACCACTTCAGGCTCGCCATCACCCAGACCGCGAGGCTGTCCACCTCCCGGCTCTCCGCCCTGAACGAGCCCGCCTTCACCCGGCTGCGGCCCTTCCTCGCGGACGCGGAGGCCGCGAGCTCCGGCGTGATGATCCTCGAGTACGCGGCGGGCGCGGCCCTCGGCGATCTGCGGGCCTTCTCCGCACCCGCGTCGCTCGGCCACGCGGTACTGTCCCGGGGCGTCGAGGAGCAAGCCAGCTTCGCCTCGCTGGCCGCGCGCCAGACGCTTCGGGCGGGGGGCGCGTACCGTCTCGTGGTCGGCTGTGAACTCGTCGCGGCGGTACGGGCGTTGCGCCAGCGCGGGCTGCGGCCCGACCCGGAACTCCCGGTGGGCCGCGCCTTCGAGCTGGCCGAGTCGGTCCTCGACGAGGACGTCGCCGACCGGCCGCTCACCGACGATGTCACGCGGGCGGCCGGACTGCTCGACCGGTTCACGGACCTGATGAGGGACACGACGAGGGGGATGGCATGAACGACAGCGCTGCCGCGCGACTGCAGCAGCTTTTCGAGGGCCACCGGCTCACCCCGACGCAGCGGCGGATCGCGCACAGCATGGTGCGGCGGGCGGCCGATGTGCCGTTCCTGTCCAGCGTGGAGCTCGCCGAACTGGCCGGTGTCAGCCAGCCGTCCGTCACCCGCTTCGCCGTCGCGCTCGGCTTCGACGGCTACCCGGCGCTGCGCCGGCATCTGCGGGAGGTCGCGCCCGCGGAGAGCGAGGCGGGCCCGGACGCGTACAACGAGTACCAGCAGGCGGTGCACGCCGAGATCGAGAACCTGCGCCACCTGGCCGAGCTGCTCGCCGACCCGTCCCCGGTCGAACGCGCGGGCCGGCTCCTCGCCGCGTCCCGCCCGCTGCCGGTGCTCGGCCTGCGCGCCGCGTCCTCGCAGGCCAGGGGCTTCGCGTACTTCGCGGCCAAGGTCCACCCGGACGTACGCCTGCTCGACGAGGGCGGCACGATGCTCGCCGACCGCATCGACGCGGCCCGCCGCGCGGGCGCGAGCACGCTGATGTGCTTCGCGCTGCCGCGGCACCCCAAGGAGGTCGTGGAGGCGCTGGCGTACGCACGCTCGGCGGGCCTGACGGTGGTGACGGTCGCGGACTCGGCCTTCGCCCCGGTGGCCGGCCACAGCGACCTGCTGATCCCGGCGGCGGTGGGCACGGGCCTGGCCTTCGACACGGCGTGCGCGCCGATGCTGCTGGGCCGGGTGCTGCTGGAGGCGATGTGCGACGACCTGCCGGACGCACAGGCGCGCCTGGAGGAATTCGACGCGAGGGCGGCGGCGCGGGGCCTGTTCGTGGAGTAGGGGCCTGTTTGTGGAGTAGCCGGAGGGGCTCACTGGAGCCCCTCCGGCGATCCTGCCGCGGGCGGTCAGATCTCCAGCTCGGCCTCGATCTTCCTCAGCTGATGCCGGGCCATGGCGAGGTTCGCCCGGTCCTTGTCGAGCGCCAGGTAGAGGAACAGGCCGTTGGCTCCCCGGCCCTTGAGCAGCCGGATCAGGTGGTACTGCGAGCCGAGGGTGATCAGGATGTCCTCGATGCCGTCCTTGAGCCCGAGCTGCTCCATGGTGCGCACTTTGGCGCGCACCACATCGGTGTTGCCCGCCGCGGCGACCGTCAGGTCCAGGTCCTTTCCGCCTCCGACGGTGCCGAGGGCCATTCCGCTGGTGTAGTCGACGAGGGCGGCGCCGATGGCGCCCTCGATGACAGTGGTGGCTTCCTTGAGGGCGCGTTCGGTGTTGGCCATGAGATGCGCACTTCCTTTCCGTCTGCTGGGTGTGCGTGATGGTGTGTCGGTCATGGGTCAGGTGTTCTCCGGTCGTTCAAGGGCGCCGTCGACCAGCTCGCCGATGCGGGTGCCGGAGCGGCGTGCCTCGAGATGGAGCCGTCCCACGTTGATGTGTGGCTCGGCCAGGAGGGTGAGGACGGCCGAGGCGCCCGCCGCGTAGGCCGCGACATAGCCCCGGTCGCCCCGGACCAGCAGCTCGCAAAGGCCCCCCTGCCCGGTGGCCTCGGTAAGCCGCACCGCGACTCCGAGGGCGGAGGCGGTCAGCGCCGCGACGCCCTCCGCCTCCCCGGTGTCCGCGGCCAGCACGAGACCGTCCGTGCTGGCGGCGAGTGCTCCGGTCAGCTGTGGCACTCGTACGCGCAGTCGTTTCAGTTCGGCGAGCACATCGGCCTCGGCCGTCATGAGCTGTCTCCTCTCGGCGCGCTGCCGCAGTGCGCGCCTCATGAAGGCGGGCACAGGACCTGGTGGATGGGGTGGTGGGTCACAGGGTTGCCTCCAGTGCGTCGCGGAGCCGGCGGAGCAGGGCGGAGTCCAGGACGGAGGGGGGTTCGCCGGTCCGGCCGTTCCCGGAAGCGGTGTCGGGCCCTGAGGGCGCGGCGGACTCTGCGCACTCGGCGTGTGTCTCGATGAGCCCCTCCGCGGCCAGCCTCCGCACCTCGATCAGGGTGTTGAAGGCCGGACGCCCCAGCTTCCGGGCGATGGCGGCCGGGGTGCGTACGCCGTCGGCGAGATCCAGCAGCGCCTGCCGTTTGGGCCCGACCGCCCGTCCCGCGGGCTGCGGGCAGGGCTTCACCGGAGCCGTGTCGACCGTCGGATCGGGCCATGCCGAGTCGAGCAGCAAGCTGCGCCGCCGGGCCTCGCGTTCGACGACCTCGGTGGGCACCGGCCGCACCTTTCCGAGCCAGTGGGCGACCCCGTAGCGGAAGCGGGTGGGACCGCTGGCGGGCGCGAGTGCGAAGAAAGCGGCGTCGAACAGCGCGCCGAGATGGCAGATCTCCAGCTCGCCGCCGCCCACCTGGCCGCTGTCGACGAGGAAGCGGGCGACCTCGCCGCGCGAGCCCGCTTGTGCGACCGCTTCGGCCCAGCTGTCGGGCCGCAGCCGGCCGCTCGCGGTCAGCAGGACGTCGAGTCCGGGAGCCGCGGGGCTCTCGGCGTGCACGACCTGGCCGTCGGCCAGATACAGGGCGCCCTGGTCGCGTACCAGCACGCCCGTGGCACGCTCTTCCGCGAGTCTGACGAGCATCGGGGACACCGCTGCTCTCATCCGAGCACCAGCCCTTCGGCGAGATCGCGAAGACGCAGCCGGGCCAGTGCGAGATTGCCCAGGTCCCGGTCGAGCCACAAATGCAGGAACAGGCTGCCGTCGAAGGCGGTGTCCACGAAACGCACCACGTGATAGCCGGTAGGGGTGGTGACGATGAGGTCCTCGACGGGTGTGGGCTCCTCGGGCGCGTACGTCGCGAAGGCCGCGTACTCCGTGGCCACCCTGGCCAGTTCGGCCGTTTCCGCGGCGGTGGCCTCATGGCCGCCGCGCGCCGACTCACCGACTGTGCCGAGAGCGAGCCCGCTGATCCAGTCCACGATGGCTGCTCCACGCGCGCCAGGCACCAGCATGACTTGAAGCAGACACTCGTCGATTCCGGGCACGCGGACTCCCCTCCCCACCTCGGCGTGCCGCGCACTGAAGTGCGGCAGTGACGGGGAGGTTACGCAACGTTGCTGCGGTTGGGGGGAGTTGGGGCATTTTCCATCGGAACATGCCCCTGTCTGGGTAGGGTCCGCAGACCACCGCCTGCTCCTGACGCGTCATGACCAGGCGGTCCGGCATGCCCGCATTCAGGCGGCTGGCGCGGGGGCGGCGGCGCGGGGGCCTTTCGTGGAGTAGTAGCCCGTTCGGGTGAGCGATGGCAGGGCCTCGCCGGGGGCGATCGGTGCTGCCGGCGGCCTTACTCCTCGCCGCGCACCTTCATCACCACCTTGTTGATCGCCCACAGCACGAGCCCGATCGCGAGCAGCACCCCCGCCCGGATGTAGACGTCCGCGGCCCTCTCCGAGAGCGGGCTGGCCAGGATGATCGCGGTGATCGCGCCGACCACGGGCAGCGGCGTCCAGGTGCGGAAGTGCGGGTGGTCCACGGGGTCCCTGCGCAGGACCAGCACGGCGACGTTGACCACCGCGAAGACGCACAGCAGCAGGAACGCCGTGGTGTCGCCGAGCCCCTCGATCTCGCCGGTGCACACCAGCCCGATGGCGATCACCGTGACGAAGATGATCCCGGTGACGGGGGTGCGGCGGTTGCGCAGCACCCGGCCCATGCCGCGCGGCAGCACCTTCTCGTTGGCGAGGCCGTAGCAGAGCCGCGAGGCCATCATGATGTTGATCAGCGCGGAGTTGGTGACGGCGAAGAGCGCGATCAGGGCGAAGAGTCTGGGCGGGAAAACGACCCCGCCGGCCTTGACGACCTCCAGCAGCGGGCCGCTGGACTTCTCCAGCACGGTGTACTCGACCAGCAGCGAGGACACCAGCGCGACCAGCACATAGATCGTGCCGGTGACGGCGACGCCGATGAAGATCGCCTTGGGGAAGGTGCGGGCCGGGTCCTGCGTCTCCTCGGCCATGTTGACCGAGTCCTCGAAGCCTACGAAGGCGAAGAAGCCGAGCGCGGTCGCCCCCAGCACGCTGGTGAGCAGCGCGAACCCGGTTCCTTCGGCCTGGAACTCGCCCAGCCGGGACGGTTCGCCGTCGCCCGCCAGCACGGCGTACAGGCCGATCACGAGGATCACCAGCAGGCCTGTCAGCTCGACCAGCGTCAGCACCACGTTGGTCTTCACCGACTCGGACACGCCGCGCAGCGCCAGGCTCGCGAGGGCCAGGATGAAGATGATCGCGATCAGCGTCGACGGGATGGCGTCGGTGAACTCCTGGAAGTAGTCGCCGCTGAAGGCGCGCGCGGCGGCGCTCGCGGACGAGAGCCCCGAGCACATCACCATGAAGGCGACGATGAAGGTCAGGAAGTGGACCTTGAATGCCTTCTGTGTGTAGAGCGCGGCGCCCGCGGCCTTCGGGTACTTGCCGACCAGTTCGACGTACGACGCCGCGGTGAGGATGGCGACCACGAAGCCGATGGCGAACGGCAGCCACAGCGCCCCGCCGACCTTCCCCGCGACCTTGCCGGTCGTGGCGTAGATGCCGGTGCCCAGGATGTCGCCGATCACGAACAGGATCAGCAGCTTCGGGCCGATGGCCCGCTTGAGCGGCGGCTGGTCGAGCGGCGTCGTGGCCGGTGTGCCGGTCGTGGACATGGGGCCCTCCGGTCGGTGGGATGACAGAGAAGATCTGCCCCATGCGCGGTACGGAATACCTCAGCCGCCGCCGGTCAGTGCATCCGGGTGATCGCCGCCGGACTCGTTGACGATCTCCGCCGGGCTCTGCGGAGCCCGTACGGTCGCGAACCGCACCGCCCCGTCCGTACCGGCCCCGAAGCCATAGACCCCGGGCCGCGGAAGACTGTTGTAGCCGTAGTGGTTCGAGAAGTAGTACGCGCCGGTGTCCAGCGCCGCGATCACATCGCCCTGCTCCAGCAGCGGCAGCGGCCGCGCCTCGGCGAGCAGGTCGCCCGCGAAGCAGGCCGGTCCCGCGACGTCCTGCCGGACGTCCGCACCGGCCTTCGGGACGCCCTTGGAGTCGTACGCGGCGATGCGCAGCGGCCAGGAGATCGGGTCGTAGACGGTACGGGTGGCGACCTGCACACCGGCGTGGGTGACCGCGATGGGGCGGGAGCCTGCCGTCTTCGCGTACTCGACGCGGGCGAGGACCGTGCCGTGCTTGGCGAGCAGCGACCGGCCGAACTCGGTGACCAGGCCGTAGCGCCCGTCGAGCAGCCCGGGGACCTGCTCCCCGAGCAGCCCGGCGTACTCGGCGAACGTCGGGGTCTCCTCGTCGGAGGCGAAGTTGACCGGGAGGCCGCCGCCGATGTCGATGGTGTCGATCTGCTGCCGCCCGGCCGCGGCGTTGATCTCCTCGGCGAGCTCGTACACCGCCCGGACGCCCTGTGCCATCAGGGTCAGCGGCATGCCCTGCGAGCCGGAGTGAGTGTGCAGCCGGGTCAGCCACGGGCGGTCGAGATACGCGCGTACGACCCAGTCGCGAGCCCCGTCGTCGCGCAGCGCGACCCCGAACTTCGAGGTGGGGGTGGCCGTGGACAGCGCCCCGATGGCACCGCGGCCGATCTGCGGATTGACGCGCAGGCCCAGCGGGGAGCGGCTGCGGGCGGAGGAGACGAGGGCGTCGATGCGCGCGAGCTCCTGCGGATTGTCGGCGTTGACCGCGATCCCGAGGGCGAGGGCTTCGCGCAGCTCGGAGGGGGTCTTGGCGGGGGAGTCGAGGACCGTGCGGTCGGCGCCCACGCCGGCGGCCCGGGCCAGCGCAAGCTCGCCCGGGCTCGCGACCTCCGCGCCGATGCCCTCGGCGCGCAACAGCGCCAGTACGGGAACGAGGGGTGAGGCCTTCACGGCGAAGGCGTGCAGGACGGGTGCGTCGGTGACGGCGGCGAATGCCGCCCGCAGCGCGGCGGCGGAGGCGCGAATGCCGGCCACGTCGAGGAGGGCGGCGACCGGCTGCGCCTCGCTGAGAAGTCCCTGCTCCACTGCTGCTCGTACGGCCTGATCCCGACGGTCTGAAGCCATGTCCGCCAGCCAATCATCCGGGAGGCTGCGGCGCAGCTGTTGACTAAGACTATTCAGCCAGACAGGATGTGAATAGATGAGTCAACAGTCATGGTCGCAGTCGCGAGGAGGCATTGCCATGTCAGGACCCCGCCCCGTACGGGCACCGCGCGGTACGGAACTGAGCGCCCTGGGATGGCAGCAGGAGGCCGCCCTCCGCATGCTCCAGAACAACCTCGACCCCGAGGTCGCCGAGCACCCGGACAAGCTCGTCGTCTACGGCGGCACCGGCAAGGCCGCCCGCGACTGGCGCTCCTTCGACGCGATGGTGCGTACGCTGCGGACGCTGAAGCAGGACGAGACGATGCTCGTCCAGTCCGGCCGCCCGGTCGGCGTGATGCAGACGCACGAGTGGGCGCCGCGCGTGCTCATCGCCAACTCCAACCTGGTCGGCGACTGGGCGAACTGGGAGGAGTTCCGGCGGCTCGAGGCCCTCGGCCTCACCATGTACGGCCAGATGACGGCCGGTTCGTGGATCTACATCGGCACGCAGGGCATCCTGCAGGGCACGTACGAGACCTTCGCCGCGGTCGCCGCCAAGAAGTTCGGCGGCACGCTGGCCGGGACGATCACTCTCACCGCCGGTCTGGGCGGGATGGGCGGCGCGCAGCCGCTCGCCGTGACCATGAACGACGGCGTCGCGATCTGTATCGACGTCGACCCGCGCGCGATCGAGCGCCGTATCGAGCACCGCTACCTGGACGTGCGCGCGAACTCGCTGGAGCACGCCCTCCAGCTCGCCGTCGAGGCCCGCGACGCCCGCAAGCCGCTCTCCATCGGCCTGCTCGGCAACGCTGCGGAGCTGCTGCCGCGGATGCTCGCCGAAGGCGCGCCGATCGACATCGTGACCGACCAGACGAGCGCCCACGACCCGCTGTCGTACCTGCCGACCGGTGTCGACTTCGACGACATGCAGTCGTACGCGGCGGAGAAGCCGGCGGACTTCACCCAGCGCGCGCGTGAGTCCATGGCCAAGCATGTGGAAGCCATGGTCGGCTTCATGGACGCGGGCGCCGAGGTCTTCGACTACGGCAACTCGATCCGTGGCGAGGCCCAACTGGCCGGTTACGACCGGGCGTTCGCCTTCCCCGGCTTCGTCCCGGCGTACATCCGGCCGCTGTTCTGCGAGGGCAAGGGCCCGTTCCGCTGGGCCGCCCTGTCGGGTGAGGAGTCGGACATCCACAAGACCGACAAGGCGATGCTCGAGCTCTTCCCCGAGAACGAATCCCTGCACCGCTGGATCAAGATGGCCGGCGAGCGCGTCCACTTCCAGGGCCTGCCGGCCCGTATCTGCTGGCTCGGCTACGGCGAGCGGGACCGCGCGGGCGAGCGCTTCAACGACATGGTGGCGTCCGGCGAGCTGGCCGCCCCGCTGGCGATCGGCCGCGACCACCTGGACTGCGGCTCGGTGGCGTCCCCGTACCGCGAGACGGAGGCCATGCTCGACGGCTCGGACGCGATCGCCGACTGGCCGCTGCTGAACGCGATGGTCAACGTCGCGTCCGGCGCGAGCTGGGTCTCCATCCACCACGGCGGCGGCGTCGGCATGGGCCGCTCCATCCACGCGGGTCAGGTCTCGGTGGCGGACGGCACGAAGCTGGCGGGCGAGAAGATCCGCCGGGTGCTGACGAACGACCCGGGCATGGGTGTCATCCGGCATGTGGATGCGGGCTACGACATCGCGGAGTCGGTCGCGGACGAGCGGGGCGTGCGGGTTCCGATGCGGGAGGGCGGGACGGCGTGACCGAGGAGAATTTCCCCCACCCCGCTCTCCCCCAGAGCTTCGCCTGGGTGGGGGTGCCCCCGGCGGAGCCAGGGGGAGTACCCCCATCCCGTAGCCGGGGCTCAGCCCCGGACCCCGGTCCTCAAACGCCGGACGGGCCGGGGGGGCCGGACGGGACCTGCGGTGGGTCGGACGGGACCAGTGGTGGGTCGGACGGGGGCGGGGCTGGGGAAAGCTCCCCCTCCTTCCACGAAATGTGGCGGGACCTCGCGCCCATCGGGCGCGACGCCGACACCCGCGGGTACAGGAGGTATGCGTGGACCGAGACCGATCGCGACTGCCGTGCCTGGTTCCAGGCGCAGGCCGAGTCCCGCGGCCTCGCCTACGAGATCGACCGCAACGGCAACCAGTGGGCCTGGCTCGGCGCTGCGACATATAAGGACGTCGCCGCCGGGGACGCCGTCGTCACCGGCTCGCACCTCGACTCCGTCCCCGACGGCGGCGCGTTCGACGGCCCCCTCGGCGTCGTCTCCTCCTTCGCCGCGCTCGATGAACTCCGCCGCAGAGGAGCGGAGTTCACCCGGCCCCTCGCCATCACCAACTTCGGTGACGAGGAGGGCGCCCGCTTCGGCCTCGCCTGCGCCGGCTCGCGCCTCGCGGCCGGACAGCTGACCGTCGAGGCGGCCCACCGGCTGCGCGACGCCGACGGGATCACCCTCCCGCAGGCCATGGAGGCCGCCGGGTACGACCCGGACGCCATCGGCCCGGACCCCGAACGGCTCGCCCGTATCGGCGCGTTCGTCGAGCTCCACGTCGAGCAGGGCCGCGCCCTGGACCTGTCCGGCGACCGGGTCGGCATCGCGTCCGCGATCTGGCCGCACGGCCGCTGGCGGTTCGACTTCCACGGCGAGGCCAACCACGCCGGCACGACCCGGCTCGTCGACCGCCGCGACCCGATGCTGACGTACGCGGAGACGGTCCTCGCCGCGCGCCGCGAGGCGGAACTCGCGGGCGCGGTCGCCACGTTCGGCAAGATCGCGGTCGAGCCGAACGCCGTCAACGCGATCCCCTCGCTGGTGCGCGGCTGGCTGGACTCCCGCGCCCCCGACCAGGCCACGCTGGACACCGTGACGGCCGGGATCGAGAGAGCCGCGCGCGAGTACGCAGACCGGCACGGGGTGGACCTGTCGGTCGTACGGGAATCCTTCACCCCCGTGATCGAGTTCGAGCACGCGCTGCGCGACGAGCTGAACAAGATCCTGGGCGGGGCGGTCCCGGTGCTCGGCACGGGCGCGGGCCACGACGCAGGTATTTTGTCCGGATCCATCCCGACGGCCATGCTGTTCGTACGGAACCCCACGGGCGTCTCGCACTCCCCGGCGGAGTTCGCCGCCGAGGACGACTGCGTGGCCGGGGTGCTCGCACTCGCCGACGTACTGGAGGGCCTCGCGTGCAGGTGACGTACTGGGCACAGAACGCCTGGCTGGAGACGAACGTCGAGCCGGGCGTGGCGCTGGAGGTGACCGACGGCCGGATCACCGCCGTACGCAAGGGGGTCGAGGCCCCGCTGCCTGGCGCGGTGGCGCTGCGCGGGCTGACGGTCCCGGGCCTGGCGAACGCGCACTCGCACGCCTTCCACCGGGCCTTGCGCGGGACGGTCCAGGTGGGCTCCGGGACGTTCTGGACCTGGCGCGAGGTGATGTACCAGGTGGCGTCCCGGCTGACGCCCGACTCGTACTTCTCCCTCGCGCGGGCGGTCTATGCCGAGATGGCGCTGGCGGGAATCACGGCGGTGGGCGAGTTCCACTATCTGCATCACGCGCCCGGGGGTGCGGCGTACTCCGACCCGAACGCGATGGGCGAGGCGCTGATCGCCGCGGCGGCGGATGCGGGGATCCGGATCACGCTGCTGGACACTGCGTATCTGTCCTCAGGCTTCGGCCAGGCCCCGAACAAGCACCAGCTGCGATTCTCCGACGGCACGGCACAGGCGTGGGCGGAGCGGGCGTCCGCGCTGAAGGACAGCGATCACGCGCTGATCGGCGCGGCGATCCATTCGGTACGAGCCGTCCCGGCCGGGCAGCTGAGCACGGTCGCGGAATGGGCCGCGGCCCGGCAGGCCCCGCTCCACGTCCACCTCTCCGAGCAGACGGCGGAGAACGACGCGTGCCTCGCCGCGCACGGGTGCACCCCTACGCGGCTGCTCGCAGACCACGGCGTACTCGGCCCACGTACGACGGGCGTCCACAACACGCATCCGACGGACGAGGACATCGCGCTGCTGGGCGGCACCACGACGGGCACGTGCATGTGCCCGACGACGGAACGCGACCTGGCGGACGGCATCGGCCCGGCGGCGGCGCTGCAGCGTGCGGGCTCCCCGCTGTCGCTCGGCAGCGACAGCCATGCGGTGATCGACCTGCTGGAGGAGGCGCGCGCGATGGAACTGAACGAACGCCTGCGCACGCGCACCCGCGGCCACTGGACCGCCGCGGCGCTGCTGCGCGCGGCGACGGCGGACGGCCACGCGGCCCTCGGCCGCCCGGACGCGGGCCGCCTCGAGCCGGGCGCGCTCGCGGACTTCACGACGGTGGCGCTGGACTCGGTCCGCACGGCGGGCCCCGTGCCGCGCCTCGCGGCCGAGACGGCGGTCTTCGCGGCGACGTCGGCGGACGTACGCCACACGATCGTGGGAGGCCGGCAGATTGTGCGGGACGGGGTGCACGCACTGATCCCGGACGTCGCGCGGGCGCTGGCCGAGTCGATCGCGGCGCTGCGCGAATGACCAGCCCGGGCCACTGCTGGGGCTCCGCCCCAGACCCCGCTCGTCAATCGCCGGAGGGGCTCCCTCGGAGCCGCACCACGTGACCGTTCGCCAGTGAAGAGGAACCCATGACCACCACCGTCATCACCAACATCGGCAGCCTCGTCACCAACGACCCCGCCCTCGGCGACGGAACCCCCATCGGGCTCCTCCAAAACGCCGCCGTCGTCATCGACGGCGACCGCATCGCCTGGACCGGCCCCGCCGCAAGCGCGCCCGACGCCGACGAGGCGTACGACGCCGGCGGCCGCGCCGCCATCCCCGGGTTCGTCGACTCCCACTCGCACCTCGTCTTCGCGGGCGACCGCACCCAGGAGTTCAACGCCCGGATGTCCGGCCGCGCCTACTCCGCCGGCGGCATCCGCACCACCGTCGCCGCCACCCGCGCCGCCACCGACGAAGAACTGAGCGCCAACGTCGCGAAGTACATGGCCGAGGCCCTCCGCCAGGGCACCACCACCTTCGAGACAAAGTCCGGCTACGGGCTCACCCTCGAGGACGAGGCCCGCGCCCTGCGAATCGCCGCGCTCCACACCGACGAGGTCACCTACCTCGGCGCGCACATCGTCTCGCCCGACTACGCCGACGACCCCGCCGCATACGTCGCCCTCGTCACCGGCGAGATGCTCGACGCCTGTGCTCCGTACGCCCGTTGGGTCGACGTCTTCTGCGAGAAAGGCGCCTTCGACGGCGACCAGGCCCGCGCGATCCTCACCGCCGGCAAGGCGAAGGGCCTGCACCCCCGCGTGCACGCCAACCAGCTGAGCTACGGCCCCGGCGTGCAGCTCGCCGTCGAGCTCGACGCCGCGTCCGCCGACCACTGCACGCACCTCACCGACGCGGACGTCGACGCCCTCGCGAGTGGGAACACGGTCGCCACACTGCTGCCCGGCGCGGAGTTCTCCACCCGCGCCGAGTGGCCGGACGCCCGCCGCCTGCTCGACGCGGGCGTGACCGTCGCGCTGTCCACGGACTGCAACCCGGGCTCGTCGTTCACGTCCTCCGTGCCGTTCTGCATCGCCCTCGCCGTACGGGACATGAAGATGACCCCCGACGAGGCGATCTGGTCCGCGACGGCCGGCGGGGCGCGGGCGCTGCGCCGTGACGACGTCGGCCGCATCACCCCCGGCGCCCGCGCCGACCTGGTGCTGCTCGACGCCCCGAGCCATGTCCACCTCGCCTACCGGCCGGGCGTCCCGCTCGTCTCGGACGTATGGCGTCAGGGCAAGAGGTGCCCGTAGCTGTCCGGGTTCTCCCTCAAATACCCGGCGAAGGTCTTCGCCGCGTGCCCGGTCAACCGCGGTACGGCATCGGAGAGGGTGGCCATCTCCCCGGCGGCGATCGCCTCGTACGAGGACACCCAGCCGGTGACCTCCCAGTCCTCGACGCCGTAGTGGGCCCGTGAGGCGTAGGCCTCCTCGCGCGTCTCGGCCACATGGATGCTACCTCGGCCGCAAGACCGGCCGCGGCTTCCGCGACTACAGCTGAGCTGCGTCAGTCCAGGCAGAACTCGTTGCCCTCGGGGTCGGTCATCACAATGAAGCCAGCGCTCATCGGGGGAGCGGGCTCGTCGCGACGTACCCGCGTTGCTCCCAGCGCGACGAGCCGGTCGCACTCGGCCTCCAGTGCCGCCATCCGCTTCTCTCCCTGCAGTCCGGGAGCCGCACGGACGTCGAGGTGGACGCGGTTCTTGGCGACCTTGTCCTCCGGCACCTGCTGGAAGAACACTCGTGGGCCGTGCCCGTCCGGGTCCTCGATGGCCGATTTCGAGTTGCGCTGCTCCTCCGGTACGCCGACCCGCGCGAGGAAGTCATCCCACGCTGCCAGCGCGTCGGCGCCCTCGGGCAGGTCGACCCCGGGTGGGCCGGGGTGCACGTAGCCCAGTACGTCGCACCAGAAGGACGACAGCGCCCGCGGGTCATGGGCGTCGAAGGTGACCTGGATGTGGCGGCTCATCGGGTTGCTCCGTTCGTAGCGGGATTCGTGTGCAGGTAGAGGTCGCGCAGCAGACAGACCTCGGACAGGTGGTGGATCAGCTCGCGGTGGATGTGCAGCACCAGATCGACCATGGGCGCCTCGGGGAAGGGCTCCTTCTCACCGATCGGGACCCGGAGCCCGGCGTCGCCGAGGCTGCGCACCCCGGCCAGCCAGACGTCGAGCTGGGTCTCGAGCTGGTCGAGCGCGGTGGCCGCGTTGCCGGCGTACTCCCAGCTCTCGTATGACGCCGCCGACGCGCCGAAGTGCGCCGCGTTGCGCGCGGCGAGCACGCCGACGATGACGTGACCGAGTCGCCAGGCGATCGTGGTGAAGGCCGCCGGGACCGGCTGCGGGAAGGCGAAGTCGATCGTGAAGTCCCCAGCACCGACCTGCACGGGCGCCGTCGAGCTGCCGAGCGGCCGCACGCTCCAGGCGTCCGGCACCGGCGACCAGAAGTACTCTTCGTCGGTGAGGCCGTCGAGCCGGGCTCGGAGCTGGTGGTTCCAGTGGAACTCCCACTGCTCGCGCAGCGTCCGGTTCCAGTCGAGTTCGTTTGCGTCCATGGAGTCACCCTGACACCTCTAGCGGACAGGATCGGTCCGCTAGCGGGAAGCATGGATCGCGGGCTTGCGGAAGCACTTCCCGGCGAGCCGAAGGTGTGCCTGCCCTATGCGATGGTCCGCCGGGGCCTGGAAGCCAATGCCCGGTCCAAGGAGCCTCAGGCCGCCCGCAGTTCGGCGACCACCTTGATCGCCTCGGCGGTCAGATCGGCGGGGCACCCCCAGTAGTCGTAGATGCCGCCACGGCCGCGGTTGCTGCCGCAGACGACGAAGACTCCCGTGCCCAGCCGCGCCTTGAGGTGCGTGGCCAGCCAGCCGACGAAACCGCTGTTGTCCGCCCCGTCCGGGAAGTGGAAGGAAAAGATCCCGAACCGTTCGGCATCGTCAGCGCCGCCGGCATCGCCACTGTCTCCCGCGGCGGGAACCAGGCGGCTCCAGCTGTCCTCGTCCCGGACCACGGCCAGCGTGTCCGGCGTGAGAGCCGGCGGCCGGTCGGCCGGGAACTCCTCAAAGAGCCACAGGCCCTCATGGATCACGAAGTCCGCTCCGGCGATCACGCGTTGGAGGCGCTCTTCGGTCTGCTGGGCGGTCTCGACACTGACACTGACCATGAGCGCGCTCCTCGATGCCTGAGATCTCCTTGGGCGGACGTCCCCTGTCGGCGGCCGCGTGACCAGTTTTCCAGCCAGTCCTACACCTGAGGCTTCCAGACGTAGCGGACGTCCGGTTCATGTTCCTCATTGCGCAGTCCGTCGGTGCGCTCAACCGCGATGAAGCCGTGCCGCTCGTAGAACCGTTGTGCCGATCCGTTGACCTGGAACGTCCACAGTCCCAGTCCGTCGGGCCGCTGCTCCTTGGCCAAGTCCACGAACCGGTCGCCCACACCCCGGCCGCGCCACGACGGATCGAGGTAGAGCTGTTCCAGCTCCCCGCCGTCGAGTACCAGGAGCCCGACCACGGAGCCCTCGGCGACGGCCACCCAGGTCTCGTACTGCGGCACGACCACGTAGGTGAACCAGTCCCGCACCTCGTCGTCGCCGTGCGCGCGGCGCACCGTCGGCAGCGCAGCGGTGAAGGAGCGCAGCCACAGGTCGGCGATGTCGGCCGCGTCGGAGTCATCCGCACGCCGAAAGACCAGCTCAGCACTGTTCACAGCGTGCGACTGTCGCAGATGGGTGATCCCGACGCATCCGAATTTAAGGTCGCTGCCCATCAACGATCACTGACGTCATGCGGACCGTAGGGTGTTGCGCGTGAATCGGCACATAGATTTCGAGCGCCTGCACAACTTCCGGGACCTGGGCGGCTATCGCACCCAGGACGGACGTACCGTGCGCTGGGGCCGCCTGTACCGGTCCGACTCGCTCTCCAAGCTCCAGGGAGCCGACTGGGACCGTTTCCTTTCGCTGGGCGTGCGCACGGTGATCGATCTGCGCTACCCGTGGGAGATCGAAGCCAAGGGCCGGGTGCCCGGAGCGGAGCAGCAAACCTACGTCAACCTCAGCGTGGAGCATCGTCCTTACGACCAGGCGGAGATCGACCCCGGCCTCGACCCCTGGCGCTTCCTCGCCGACCGGTACGCGGAGGTCGCCCTCGACGGCGCCGGGCAACTGAGGCAGGCACTCGAGGTCATCGCGGCCGAGAGCGCCCCGCAGGTCTTCCACTGCGCCTCGGGCAAGGACCGCACCGGGCTGCTGGCCGGCCTGGTTCTCTCGCTCCTGGGCGTGGGCGTGGACGACATCGCCGCGGACTTCGCACTCACCGAACAGGCCACGGACCGGCTGATCGCAGACTGGAAAGCAGCCAACCCGGCCCGGACACTGAAGTGGCCCGGCTACGGGCGAGCACCGGAAGAGGTCATGCGGCTGTTCCTGTCCGACCTGGCCGCCGCTTATGGCTCGGTGCACGACTACGCGGTCAAGCACCTCGGCGTCGACGAACCCTTGATCTCCCGGCTACGCACGCAGCTCCTGGACTGAGTCTCGCGGCGGGCGACCAACGCTCGGCGGATATCAGGTCTCCCGCCCCTCACCTTCCCGCACGCGCGCGTTCAGGATCAGCAGCACCCCTGCCCACAGCATCCACAGCGCCAGCAGCAGCGGCGTGAGCCAAGCGCTGACCGGACCCGCCAGCGACAGCACGGCCACCACGAAGCCCGCCCAGCCGAGCCAGGCAGGTACCGCGCGGGTCTCCTGTGCCGCGCGCCAGATCGCGAAGAGCATCACCGCGGCCCCCGCCATCGCCGCGACCATCGCGCCGTACGCCACGTGCAGCAGCAGGATCGCGGCGAGCGAGGTCGCCGGGACGACCGGGAAGACGTCGGAGTGGTTCACCGTGATCGCGAAGATGTTCCCCGCGAGCGCCGCGACCATGAGGAACACGGTGAACACCGTGCCGCCCACCAGCACCAGGTGCGAGCGGTTGCCGGCCAGCCGGGAGAGTGCGACAACGAAGAACAGGAACAGCAGCCCCGCCGCCAGCAGGATCAGTGTCGCCGCTTCCGAGAGGTCCCGGTTGCTGTCCTTGGCGTAGAAGAGCACGACCCTCCTGATCGCGCCCCTTCCCTCGATGTCGGGTGTGCGCATCCACAGCACATGCCCGGTGATCAGCAATGCCGCGGCCGCCAGACCGGCGATCCCGGGCCACAGGTCTCTGTGCGGGGCGGGTTCCGCGTGCGGGGCGGGTTCCGTGCTCTGCGACGCCATCATCGTGGCCTCCCATGCGAGCATCCCCGAGAAGGGCTCTATATAGCTCTTTGTTACATTTTGCCACTTGTCCGCAGAGGTCGTACGGCGGGCGTGGCACAGTGGGCCGATGAAGACCATCGGGCTGATCGGCGGCATGAGCTGGGAATCCAGTGCGGAGTACTACCGGCTCCTCAACGAGCTTGTACGTCAGCGTCTCGGCGGGCTGCACTCCGCCAAGTGCCTTCTCCACTCCCTCGACTTCGCCGAGATCGAGGAGCTCCAGGCCGCGGGCGAGTGGCAGCGTGCCGGCGAGATTCTCGCCGAGGCCGCCAGAGGACTGCAGGCCGCGGGCGCGGACTTGCTGCTGATCTGCACGAACACCATGCACAAGGTCGCGGGCCAGGTGGAGGCCGCCGTATCGGTCCCGCTGCTGCATCTCGCGGATACCACCGCCGATGCCGTACGGGCCGCGGGCATCGGCCGCGTCGGGCTGCTCGGGACCGCCTTCACCATGGAGCAGGCCTTCTACCGGGACCGGCTGGCCGGGCACGGGCTCGACGTGCTCACGCCGGACGGCGAAGGGCGTGCGCTGGTGCACCGGGTGATCTACGAGGAGCTGTGCCTCGGTGTCGTACGCGAGGAGTCCCGCGCCGCCTACCAGGACGTCATCGGCAAGCTCGTCGCCGCCGGGGCGGAAGGCGTCGTACTCGGGTGCACCGAGATCGAGTTGTTGATCCGGGACGAGGACAGTCCCGTGCCCCTCTTTCCGACGACCCGGCTGCACGCCGAGGCCGCCGTGGACGCGGCGCTGCGGTAGAGGCTCGCGCTACGGGCCTAGAGGGCTCAGCCCACGGGCAGGCTCGCCCCACGGGCCAGGGGGCGAGCCCAAAGGCCTCAGGGCCGCGGGCGTACCGGCAGCTTCTGCACGCTGTTGCCCACGAAGCTTGCGTGCCACGGCAGTTCCGCCTCCGGGATCGCCAGGTCCAGCTCCGGGAAGCGCGCGAAGAGCTGCTCCAGCGCGATGGTCGCCTCCATCCGCGCCAGCGGCGAGCCCAGGCAGTAGTGCGGGCCGTGCCCCAGCGAGAGATGCCGGGCGCCGCCGCTCCTGGTGATGTCGAAGCGGTCCGCATCAGGGCCGTGCGCGGCCTTGTCGCGGCCCGCGGCCGAGTAACCGGCAAGCACCGGCGTGCCCTTGGGGATCAGCGTCCCGTCGAGCGTGAGATCACGGGTCGGATAGCGGAACGGGAAGAAGCTGACCGGGCTGTCCCAGCGCAGCGTCTCCTCGACCACGTCCGACCAGGACGCCTTGCCGGACTGTACGAGCTCCAGCTGGTCCCGGTGCGCGCACAGCGCGCGCACGGCGTTGGTGATCAGGTTCAGCGTCGTCTCGTGCCCGGCGATGATCATCAGCAGCAGCGTGCCGATCAGCTCGTGCTCGCTGAGCCGGTCGCCGTCCTCCTCGCGGGCGGCGATCAGGGCGCTGGTCAGGTCGTCGCCCGGGTTCTCCATACGGGTCGCGGCGACCGACGCGAGCACCGCCACCATCTCCCGGTTCGCCTCCATCGCCTCCTCGGGGCCGATGGAGGTGCTGACCACCTGGTTCGACAGATGGTGCAGCCGGTCCTGGTGCTCGGCGTCCACGCCGAGGAGTTCGCAGATCACGCCCATCGGCAGCGGCAGCGCGAAGTGGGTACGCAGATCGGCCACGCCGCCGCCCGCCGTCGCCGCCTCGCCCAGGCCGTCCAGCAGCTGTGCCGTCACCGTCTCGATCCGAGGCCTCAGCTCCTCCACCCGCCGTGCCGTGAACGCCTTGCTCACCAGCGAGCGCAGCCGCCGGTGGGCCGCGTCGTCGGCGGTGATCATGCCCTGTACGGTCGCGAAGGTCTTCAGCGGCCAGCCGTCGGGTATCTCCCCGTCGCCCAGCGCGGTGAAGTGCTCGGCGCCTTTGGCGACATCGGGGTGGGCGAGGAACTCCTTGAGCGCGTCATGGCCGAGCACCGCCATGCCCGCCACATCACCGGGGAGCACGACCGGAGCGACGGCGCCTTCGGCGAGCAGCCGGGCGTTGTCCGCGTGCGGGCAGCCGCCGGCCGGGTTCATCTGGTGCGGGGTGTCACGTGAGGTGGTCAACTGGGCTCTTCTCCGGCGACGCAGCGGCAGGAGCGATCCTACGAGCAACAGGAGCCCCTGCGAACGCCAGTTGGACAACTCCTGCTCACATTCCCGACGCGTCGGCCCCCCTCTCCCCTCCCGTCACTCGGGCATCAGCTGTATTCAGCCATTCCGGTTCCTTCACGGATCCGTCACAAGAAGGGCGTCGCTCCCTACCCTGTCGGGATATAGCCCGGTACCGTCCTGTCCCGGGGAAGCTCAAGGGGGAGGACCGGGGGGTCGAGTTGAGCGGTGTACGCATTCGTGTGCTGAAACCGGACGAGCTGGGCGAGGCGGAGGCCGAGGCCTGGCGGGAACTGCGCGCCAAGAGCGGGGCGCCCGCCAATCCGTTCATGGAGCCCGAGTTCACCCTGGCCGTCGGCCGGGTGCGGCCCGCGGCCAGGGTGGCGGTGCTGTGGGAGGACGGGGAGCCGGCCGGTTTCTTCCCGTACGAACATGGGCCCCTCGGTCACGGCCGCGCGATCGGCCTGGGGGTCAGTGACTCCCAGGGCGCGGTCCTGCGCCCGGGGCTGACGATCGCGCCCCGTGAACTGCTGCGGGCCTGCGCGCTGTCGGCCTGGGAGTTCGACAATCTCGAAGCGGGTCAAGGCGTGTTCCAGCCGGACGCCGCCGAAGAGTTCGCCTCTCCCGTCATCGACGTCGGCGCGGGCTACGCGGCGTACGAAGAGGTGCTGCGCGCCCAGTCGCCCAAGTTCCTCAAGACGACGCTGGCCAAGGAGCGCAAGCTGGGGCGGCAGGTGGGCGAGGTGCGCTTCGTCTTCGACGAGCGCGACCCGGCCGCGCTGCGCACCCTCATGGAGTGGAAGTCCGCTCAGTACCGCAGGACCGGCCGCCGGGACCGCTTCGCCAGGGAGTGGATCAGCACCCTCGTGCGGCTGCTGCACGAGACGCGCACGCCCGGCTGCTCGGGGGTGCTCTCCGTGCTGTACGCCGCGGACCGGCCCGTCGCCGCGCACTTCGGGCTGCGCTCCTCCACCGTGCTGTCCTGCTGGTTTCCGGCGTACGAACCCGAGTTCGCCAAGTACTCACCGGGTCTGATCCTGCATCTGCGGATGGCCGAGTCGGCCGCCGCGGAAGGCATCGGGATGCTCGATCTGGGGCGCGGGGCGGCCGAGTACAAGGACGCGCTGAAGACCGGCGAGCTGCGGGTGTACGAGGGCTCGTCCGTACGGCCGGGGGCGCGGGCCGCTCTGTACTGGCTGAGCCGCGAGCCCGCGCGCCGCGCGCACAGCTTCGTACGCGGCAGACCGCGGCTGGCCGAATACGCGCAGAAGACGCTCAACCAGATCGGCAGGCTGCGGGGCAACTGACCGCCGGAGCATCCGCGCAAGCAGGGGGAGTCTTGTGAACAGCACACCGCACAGACGGAACATGCCGGGCACGGCGCCCGGGCAGGGCACGGCACCCGGGCCCGACGCGGCGCGCGGCACTTCGAGCGCGCCTCGGCTCGCCGAGATCCACGTCGCCGAGCTGGACCTGGACGGTCCCGACGGAGCCGTGCTCCGCTTCGGCCCCGCGCAGACCGGCGGCCCGGCCGTCCGGGGCGGCGACGTCTATGCACTCGTACGCCTCCGCGGCCGCCCCGTCGCCACCGTCGTCTGCCGCGTCCCGCCCGGCAAGGCGCCCGCCGACGCCGTCGCCGCGGCCGCCCGCGCGGCCCTCGCAGGCCGTGAGCTGCCCGTTTCCCCTCCCGCCCCGGGTAACCACCCACCGGGCAGCAACCGTCAACGCCCCCGGCCCACGGCGACCACGGAACCCCGCACGGTGCGTGCAAGCGTCGTCGTCGCCACCCGTGAGCGCGCCGACCAGCTCGCCCGCGCGCTCGACTCACTGCTGGAGCAGGACCACCCGGACTTCGAGATCGTCGTCGTCGACAACGCGCCCGCCACCAGCGCCACCCAGGATCTCGTCGAGAACAAGTACGGCGAGCGCGTCCGGTACGTCCGTGAGTCCGTGCCCGGCCTCGCGGTCGCCCACAATCGTGGGATCTCCGTCGCCGACGGCGCGGTCATCGCCTTCACGGACGACGACGTCGTGGCCGACCGACACTGGCTCACCGCGCTCACCGCACCCTTCGCCGCCGACCCGGGCCTGGGCTGCGTGACCGGGCTGATCCTGCCCGCCCGGCTGCGCACGCCCGCGCAGATTCTCCTGGAGAGCCACGGCGGCTTCGCCAAGGGCTTCGAGGCGCGGCTCTACGACCCGGCGCGCCCGCCCGCGGACGAACCGCTCTTCCCGTTCACCGCGGGCAGCTTCGGCTCCGGCGCCAACATGGCCTTCCGTGCCACGGCGCTGCGGGACATCGGCGGCTTCGACCCCGCCACCGGTACCGGCACCCCCGCCAGGGGAGGTGACGACCTGTACGCGTTTGTGAGCGTCCTCGCCGCCGGGCACCGGCTGCGCTACACACCCGACGCGCTCGTCTGGCACCACCACAGGGAGACCTGGCAGGACCTGAGGAACCAGGCGTACGGATACGGCGCCGGCCTCACCGCGTATCTCACCGCCCTCCTGGTGCGCCGCCCCGCCCTGCTGCCCGCGCTGCTGCGGAAGCTGCCGCGCGGCCTCGCGCACGCCCGCACCATCACCGCCCACCGCGAGGCCGCCGGGGCGGCGGTGCCGGGGGCGCACGGGACGCAGGACTATCCCTGGCCGCGCCAGCTGTCCCGGCTCGAGCGCCGCGGCATGCTGGCCGGGCCGGTCGGGTATGCGAAGGCACGCCGACGGGTCCGGGGCGTACCGCTCCCCTGGGACCAGCGGAGGGAGAAGTGAGAGGCGGTGGTGCGACGATGCCCCGGATTCCCGTACTGCTCTACCACGCCGTGATGGACGATCCGCCCGACTGGATCGCCGAATTCACCGTCACGCCAAGGGACTTCGGCGCACAGCTGGACGCGATCGTGGCCAGCGGCCGCACCCCGGTCCCGATCAGCGCTCTCGTGAGCCACCTCGCCGGCCGCTCGCCGCTGCCGGACCGGCCCGTCGTCCTCACCTTCGACGACGGCTTCGCCGACCTGCCCGGCCCCACCGCCGAGGCGCTCGCCTCGCGCGCGCTGCCCGCCACCGCGTATCTCACCACCGGGGCCATCACCCCCGGTCGGCGCAGCCTGCTGCCGCCCGCACCGATGATGACGCTCTCCCAGGCGCCGCTCCTCGAGCAGTACGGCATGGAGGTCGGCGCCCACACCGTCACGCACCCCCAGCTGGACACCCTTCCGCCCAGCGCGCTCAGCCGGGAGCTGCACGAGCCCAAGGCGGTGCTGGAGGACGTACTCGGCCATGAGGTGGCGCATCTCGCCTATCCGCACGGCTACAACAGCCCGGCCGTGCGCAGGGCGGCTCTCGGCGCCGGCTATGCCTCCGCGGTCGCCGTCCGGCACGCGCTGAGCTCCGAGACCGACGAGGCGTACCGCATCGCCCGCCTCATCCTGCGCCACACCCACTCGGTCGCGGACATCGAGGCATGGATGGACGGGCGGGGCGCTCCGGTCGCGCCGTTCCCCGATTCGCTGCCGACGATCGGCTGGCGGCTCTACCGACGGGCCCGTGCGGCTGTCAGAGGCCCGGTCTTCGCGGGCTAGGCCATTTCCACGATGCGGAATGTGAGAGTTGTGGCATTCCGGGTAACTGCACAGTATGAATGCATTCATGTACGCACAGGCCGACCAGCTCGCGGATCCTCTCGCCCGGGGGCTGGGGGCCTCCATCGCGCCGGTCGCCGCCGTCGTGGTCATCGGCGTGGTGATCTTCGTCGCGGCGATGTGGGCGAACCGCAGACGCCCCTACGAGCCGCCGAGCCCCGAGGAGCAGCCGCGGCCCCCGGAGCACCCCACCCACCTTGGGGAGACCCGGGAGCCCGACGACGACTTCGGTGCCGAGGGCGGGACGCGCCGCGTTCTGCCGCACGAGATGAAGGGGTACGGGAACTTCGGATCCCACACGTCTCACGGCGAACGGCCCCCCGACGACGAGAACAGCGGAGGAGCGTCCGGCAGTGGCCGGGTCGGCGGCTGACCAACAGCGCGACCGGGCGCGACCGGGCGACCGGGATTGGTCATGGCCGCGGCTGGTTGAAGTACGGGTCGGAGACCGCCTTGCGCAGGCTCTTCCAGGACTCGTCCCTGGCCAGTGAGAGGTCGCAGCCGGGACCCGGGTCCCGGTAGTTCCACTGGAGCGCGGCCCGTACCCCGTCCAACTCCTTGACCACACGCGGTACTTGCTCGTACCACTCGGCCTGGGCGGACGGCTTCGCGGGATCGTCCGCCGTGCCGAACTCCGAGAGCATCAGCGGCTTGTCCGCGGAGAGGTTCTCGCGGATCCATTCGTGGGACGCCGTCTGCGTCTCCTCGAAGCTCTGCCATTTGGCCTTGTGGCAGCGGAAGTAGTTGTACTGGTTGTAGCCGATCCAGTCGACGTACGCGTCGCCCGGATAGAGCGTGCGGAACAGCTCACTGTGGCCGGTGTAGCCGGTGATGACCCACGTCCACACCACATTCGTCACACCCAGCTCACGGAACCGGTCATGGATGTGCCGGTAGGCGGCGACGTACTCGGCGGGTGTGCCATTGGCGGGCGTGCGGGTGTCCATCTCCAGGTCGAAGGAGAGGAACAGCGGCTTGCCGTACGCCTTGATCCGCTTCGCCTGGACGTCGATCACGCTCTTGTCGAGCGCCCCGGAGGCGATCTGCTTCCAGCTGGGCTGCTGCGCCGGGGTGCCGCTCCACCACTTGCTCTCCCAGGACAGCAGCAGCATCCGGTCCTTGCCGACGCGCTGCTCCTGCTCGGTCAGCAGCTGTCCCTCCAGGCCGTCCAGGGACATGTCGTGGTACGTGTAGACGATGTCCAGCGTGCGGCCGATGCGCTTCTCGTAGGCGAGGACGTTCTCTTCGAGGTCGGGCTTGGCGTGCCGTACATACGCGCCGAACCAGGCGCCGCAGCGCGGCACCAGCAGTTCGGTCGGCCTGCATTCGGCGCTGTGCGCCGAGGGGTTGGAGTCGTCGGAACCGGAGGACGTGAGGGCGAGTACGCCCACGAGCAGCACGCCGACGAGGGCTGTGGACACGGCCCACCTTCGTCGTCGGTCGTGCGGCCTGCGATGGATGCCTGGCGCCCCGCGAACGGGGCGTCGGGGTAACGTCACAGGGGTGAGCCTTTCTGTGGCGGCGAGGACGCGCGCGCCGTCCGTGTCCGGCCGGGCAGCTGCGGACAGCAGGTGGCGAGCATTGTCAGCACAGTGAGCAGCACCAGGACCCGCAGACCGCTGAACGCGTGCGCGGCCATCAGCGCCGTGGCGCAGATGAGCGTCGCGCTCACACTCAGGAAGGCCGCGAGGACGAGCTGCTCCAGACGGTCGGAGTCCCGTTCGAAGCCGCGGTCCCAGCTCTCCACCGGGCCGACCGCCTGATGACGCGTCAGGGCGGGCCCGCAGATACGCAGGACGGCGGCGCCGGGACCGGCGAGCAGGAATACGGCGACGGGGGCGACCCGCAGCGGTGATCCGGCGGCCAGCGTGGTGGCGCCGACGGCGCACCAGCCGGCGAAGGGCGGCAGCAGCCGGATCGCGAGCGACTGAGGTCTCATGGGGTCCTCCCCGGCGAGCTGTCGGTGCGCTTCAGTTCGTAGATGACGCCTGCGCTGTTGCGGCCGACCCGCTCGAACAGCGGTGATGCCGCGACGGACTTCTCGATGCTCCGCAGCTGGTCGCCGGTGAGCATGCCGTTCATCTCGGAGTTGGCGATCTGGCCCTGGGTGAGCAGGAAGTACGCCTTGGCGGGCGGTTCCACCGCGGCCATGTCCCGGGCGAGCGTCCCGGCCGGGTCCTTCAGGATCTTTTCGACATGGCTCTTCTCGTCGTCGAGGAACCAGTAATGCTGCACATTCCAGTACGAAGCGTACGCGAGCGGGTAGTTGCGATGGGCGGCAACGACAAGAGAACCCTGAGGCGCCCGGTCGAAGACCTGCCCGACCAGCGCCACCTCCTGCGGCGGGAAGTAGCTGAGCCGGTCCTTGCCCGAGTAGCTGGGCACGAACGCCGCCGTCAGCGCCAGCAGCACAACGCCGGGCAGCACCGCGAACCGCAGGCCCACCGCGGGCTGCGGGACCCCGTGCCCGCCGGGCTCCGCGGCCAGCGGCCGCACCGCGGGCAGCAGCGCGGCCGCCGCGAAGAAGCACGCGCCCGGGAGCATGAACAGCAGCACCCGGAAGATCATTTCGCTGCCGTAGTCATTGGCCACCAGCATCAGCAGCGGGACCGCGGCGAGCAGCAGCAGCGGCCGGGCGCGGTGCCGCAGCACCCGACGGCGCAGCACGCCGATTGAGGCGAGCAGCAGTACGGAGGCCGAGAGGATCCGGGACACCCAGGAGACGATCACCGGTCCGGTGCCGGTCGGCGTCGACCCGTAGCCCGTCTCCAGATTGCCGCTCACATCGCCGAAGGAGCTGATCATCTCGGGCACCGCCTCCCGCAGGAACGGCAGCGAAGCGGTGAGATTCCACGCCAGGAACACCAGCAGCAGAGTGATCAGCAGTGTCCAGTCGCGGTAGCGCCGGGTCAGGCACAGCGCGCCGAGACTCGCCACCAGCATCACCGGGGTGAGCTGGTGGGAGATGACGATGGCGGTGATCAGCGGGATGAGCAGGGCGGTCCACAGCACCTGCCGCGATCTGCGGCCCCGCGCGGGGCGCTCGCCGCGGCGCAGCACGATCGCGATCACGCCGAGATACAGGGCGAGGGCCACCGACTGCGGCGAGAAGTAGTCCTGCCCCACCCAGTTGGCGACGGAGAAGAGCCACAGAGCGGTCCAGATCAGGCGGCGGTCCTGGGTGAAGGTGCGGTAGATCAGCAGCAGTGGCGCGAGCAGCAGGAGGCTGGAGACCAGCGGCCACCAGGCCATGTACATCGCCGCGTTCTCCACGCCGGTCAGTCGCACCAGCGCGGCCTGCGCGGCGAAGAATCCGGGCCACTGGTCGTAGACGGCCATGTCGCCCAGCTGGTCGCCGCGCTGGAGACCGCCCGCGGTGAGCAGATGCTCGATGACCGCGTCGTGCTTCCACGCCCAGGAGTACAGCGGGGTGGGGTAGACGAGCGCCTGGGTGGCGCGCTCCAGCACGATCAGGCCCACGGTGTACGCCAGCGACCAGCTGTTGCCGCGCAGCGGATCCCGTACGCAGACCCAGAAGCCCACGGTCAGCAGAGCCAGCGCGACCCAGAAGACGACCGGCAGCGCCCCGACGAGCCCGAAGTCGCCGAGCCGGGAGGTGTCGGTGCGCACCATGGCGTACGCCCACAGGGCGAGCGCGCCGGCCAGCGGGGCGGCCAGCCGCAGCGGCACCGACCAGCGCGAGTGGTCGGCGGCGGGCAGGTCGGCAAGATCCATCGCGGGATCCTTCCTGGCCCGCTGGTTGGGGGTGGCCACGGGTCTCCCGGTTTCGGTGGCTGGCTGTTGCACGCTTGTTCCCCCTGGTGGTTCAGTTCCGAGCCGGCGTCGAACGCGCCGCGCGTATCCAGATCAGTGCCAACGCCGCGCAGGTGAGGCCCACTTGGAGCGGGAGCGCGACGGGCGCGAGAGGTCTCTGCAGCGCCCAGCCGCACACCGCGAGCAGCCACAGTGCCCCCCACTGTGCCGCGACGGGCAGCTTGATCGTCCGGAGAATCGCCAACACGGCGACCAGGCAGAGGAGTTGGCAGACTGCCGGCAGCCAGCGGAGCAGCGGCTCGGGACTGTCGAGTCCCGCGGCCGCAGCGAGGAAGCCGGCCAGAGTGTCGTACCAAGCGCCCTGGACGGGCTCCGGTTCCCGGCCGAGCAGCGCCGGCGAGGTGTGCAGCGCGCCGAAGGTGACCAGCAGTCCGGCTCCGAGCAGCGCCGGACGCGGGCGCAGCAGCGAGCAGGCGGCGCTGTGGACGACGATCAGCAGGACGCCCGCGGTGAGGGTGATCGGCGGCAGCGACTTCAGCAACTGCGTGCCGGAGAGGTGGCCCATGGTGATGTCCGGAGCCTGGAGCAGGGGCGCCCAGAACAGCACGGCCGCGAGCCCGAGCAGCAGCCAGAGCGCGAGGGCCAGCCGCCCCTCACCCGGGTCGGGCACCGGCTGCCGTGCGGGCGCGGACTGCATGTGTCCGCCGGCGTCTCCACTGCCCGTCTGCCGAGCCGGATCCCGTACGTAGACGGGGATGCCGAAGGCCGGCGTCGCCATGTCGTCGTGCGCACCCCGTAGATATGCCGTCTGCCGTGCCCAGTCCTTCCCGTACTCCTGCGCGTACTCCGCCGCCGCCTCCTCGCGCCGCTCGGCGGCCCGGCGCGCCCAGGTCGTGCCGTACGCCTCCTCCTCGGAGGTGCCGCGCCGCACCAGCCGGGTGAACACGCTCGGCCGGGGCTCGCGGGCGGAGAGCACCGCGCGCAGCCCCGGCGCGGAAACCGCCGCCATCGCCGTCATCGACAGCAGCAGCCCCAGGCCGGCGCCGGAGATCCCGACGGGTCCGAGCAGCAGCGCCGCGCTGCCCAGCACCAGCGCGCACATCGTGCCCTGGAGGGCGGCGAGCACGCCCGTACGTCCCTGGACGCGCAGCACCCCGATATACAGCTCGACGACGACCCGGGGCAGGGCGGCCGCGGCCAGCAGCCGCAGCACCGTGGTGCCGTGCGCGGCGTAGTCCTCGCCGAACGGGGCGAGGATCTGCGGGGCGAAGACGACCAGGAACACCACGACGGGCACCAGCAGCACGGCCATCCGGCGCAGCGCGCCACGGACCCCGCCGGCCAGGCTCTCCGGGCTGTGCGAGGCGTGCGCGGTCAGCGAGGAGGCCATGTTGATGGCCATGAACTCCATCGTCCCGCCGACGGTGTACGCGATGTAGAAGAAGCCGTTGTGCGCGGCGTCGAAGCGGACCGCGACCATCACCGGCAGCAGATTGATCATCGCCAGCGAGAACAGCGACCCGACCGAGTCGCCGGCGAGGAAGCGCCCTATGTCGCGCATCCGCAGCAGCTCGCGGTGGCGGTCGGCCGCGGCCTGGCGGGGGATGAGCCGGCGGAAGATCAGCCATCCGAGCGGCAGCACGGACAGGGCGATGGCCGCCGCCCAGGAGACGAAGATGCCCAGCACGGGCAGGGCGGTGGCGAAGACGGCGAGCAGCAGCAGCTTGCCGATGGAGAAGACCGCATTGCCGACCGGCACCCACACGGCCTTGCGCAGCCCGGTCAGCACGCCGTCCTGCAGGGTCAGCAGCGCCCAGCCGACGCAGGACGCGGTGAAGAGCAGGCCCGCGCTCACGCCGCCGAGCGGTGCGTACGAAGGGCCCCACAGGTCGAGCGTGAGCAGGAAGGCGACGGAGGCGAGGCACACCACCAGCGAGCTGACGGCGTACGCGCGCCACACCAGCGGCCCGGTGGCGCGTCCGGCCCGCGGCACGTACCGCACCACCGCGCCGATCATGGTGGTGGCGGTTATGGAGGCCAGCAGCCGCATGGCGGCGATGGCGGCGGAGCCCTCGCCGACCGCCTCCTCGGTGTAGTAGCGGGCGGCGACCAGCCAGAAGCCGAGGCCCAGTGCGGCGGAGACGCCGGTGGAGAGCATCAGCGCGTAGGCATTGCGGAACATCGAGTCGCCGCTGGGGCGCTCGGCACTCACGGCGCCGCTGTCCGGCTCGTTGCCGTCCGGCTCGGAGCCGGACGGTGAGTCGCCGGACGCGTCCCGGGGGCGAAGCCTGGTCGTGTCAGCCACTGTCCCCGCCCTGCGGGCCGGTGGCCCGGTCCGTGTCGCGGTGGGCGAACGCCGCAGGGACCTCCGCGGGCCTGGCGCCCAGCCCTGTGAGGACGGATATCGCCACCTCGGCCCTGAGCGGGTCGACGGGCAGCGCGTGCCGGGCGAACCAGGCGGCCGGCCCCGGCGCGGGCGACGGGTCGGTGAAGAGGTCGCCCGCGTACGCGTCGAGCGGCGGGTCGTAGAGATAGCCGACCGTGATCCGGCGCCGGGCGAGCGCCACGATGGCGGCGTCACGGTCCTCGACCAGCAGCGGCACCCGGAACAGCGGCTGCGCGGGTCCCGGCCGCGGCAGCGCCCACCGGGTGGCGGACAGCGCCTGGACGCCGGCCCGGTGGCCGGCCAGCCGGCTTTCGAGGCTGGCCAGCAGCCGCTCGGTGCGCCGCAGCCGCAGCCCGCCCGGTCTGAGGCGGTAGTCGTGCATGTCCACCCGTATCCAGGAGTGGAAGTCGGCGAGCGCGGGCGCCGCGGACTGCGCCCTTTTCAGCTCGCCGGGCCGCAGCTCCATCCGGATGTCCTCGCGCTCCTGGAGACCGAGTAGCCGCAGGGTCGCGCGGGCCGCGCCGACGAGCCGCAGTCCCCGCACACCGGCTTCGGCGTACGGCCGCAGGCCGTAGGCGAGCTCCGCCGACAGCCGCGCCGGTTCCAGGAGTTCGTCCCGGGCCCGCTCAAGACCTGCCCGCAGCGCCGGATCGGCGACGGTGAGGAATCCGCCGGTCTTGGCCCCGGTGTGCTTGGAGAGGCTGAAGACGGACGCGTCGCCGAAGGTCCCCACCGGCTGCCCGGCCACCGTGCTGCCGATGGCGTGCGCCGCGTCCTCGAGCAGGGGGATCCCCAACTGGTCGCAGCGGGCGCGCAGTTCGGGAGCCGGGTCGGGATTGCCGTACAGATTGGTGGTGAGCACGGCGGAAAGACCGCGCCATAGGGATTCGGGGACGGCCGCCAGGTCGATGGAGCCGTCCTCGGCCCTGAGCGGCGCCTGTACGGGGCGCAGTCCTGCGGCGAGCACCACGAAGAAGATGACGTCGTCGTTGACCGGCGACATCAGCACCCGCCCGCCGGGCCGGCACCAGTGGCGCAGCGCCACATAGAGCCCCAGACGGCATGACGGCACATACAGACATTCTCTGCCCAGGCGGTGGCGCATCAGCTCTTCCAGTGGTGCGTACGCCGCCGGGCAGCCCTCCCCAAGAGCCATGTTCGTCCCCCCACTAACCCCGTGCTCAATGTGGACCAATCCGGACTGCCCCGTCAATAACGGGGAAGGGCCCATTCCTTGACGGAATGGGCCCTTCGGCGGCCGGTGGGGCGCGTCCCCGCGGCGTCGCGCCTACTCCTCGAGTGTCAGGCCCTTCCTGAGCCTGACCAGGGTGCGGGACAGCAGCCGGGACACATGCATCTGCGAGATCCCGAGCTCCTCGCCGATCTCCGACTGCGTCATGTTGGCGACGAAGCGAAGGGAGAGAATTTGACGGTCCCTTGGCGGAAGGTCTGCGATCAGCGGCTTGAGCGACTCGACGTACTCGATGCCCTCGAGCCCGTGGTCCTCGTAGCCGATGCGGTCCGCCAGGGCGCCCTCGGTCTCGTCCTCCTCGGGCTGGGCGTCCAGCGAGCTCGCGGTGTACGCGTTGCTCGCCGCCATGCCCTCGACGACCTCGTCGTTGCTGATGCCGAGCTTCTGGGCCAGCTCGTCGATGGTGGGTGCGCGGTCGAGCTGCTGGGCGAGTTCGTCGCCCGCCTTTGCGAGGTCGAGCCGCAGCTCCTGGAGCCGGCGCGGCACCCGTACCGACCACGAGGTGTCGCGGAAGAAGCGCTTGATCTCGCCGACGATGGTCGGCATCGCGAAGGTCGGGAACTCGACGCCCCTGCTGAGCTCGAAGCGGTCGATCGCCTTGATCAGGCCGATGGTGCCGACCTGGATGATGTCCTCCATCGGCTCGCTGCGGGAGCGGAAGCGGGAGGCGGCGAACTTGACCAGCGCCAGGTTGAGTTCGACGAGTGTGTTGCGCACGTAGGCGTACTCGTGCGTGCCCTCTTCGAGGTTCTCGAGCCGTCCGAAGAGCGTCTTCGACAGGGATCGGGCGTCCAGCGGCCCCACCTCGTCGAAGGGCGGGATCGCGGGGAGGCCTTCAAGGCCTTCCAGCTGCTCGGACCGGTCGCTGGCGGGGGTGGGCAGTGCCGACGGCGCGGTGGGGGTACGCGATTCGTCGAGCCGGGGTGACATGGTCTCCTCCATCGTTCTCGGCATATGGCCGCCGATGCCAATACATGTTGCTGCGGTGAGCGGCGCCTCCAAAGCCGGCCGTGGTTGGTTGTGTCCTTACTAGGCCTACCCGCTCCATGTGGACAGTTGCAAGTGTCAAATGTCCCGAATGTCGGGTTTGATGGGGAGTTCGGCTGGCCGGTCGGCGTACTGAAGGCGTAATGTTCGACGGACGTCAGCGCCCGTCTGTCGACGGCGTCCGGCGCGAAGAGCGACACGGTGGACGAAGCGGCGAAATCGGCGAGTACGCAGTGAATACGCAGCGAACGACACGGCGAAGAGGGACGGCCATGGACCGCGGGACGGTCGGCAGCGCGAATCGGGGCCGGCTTCAGGTCGAGGTTCGGACCGAGGGCCACAGCGAGGTTGTGAAACCGGCGGGTGAGTTGGATCACCACACTGCCGAGCTTCTCCGCGCGCCCTTGGACGACGCACTCGCGCAAGGCCGTGCACGCCTGGTCATCGACTGCTCACAGCTCGAGTTCTGTGACTCGACCGGGCTCAATGTGCTGCTCGGCGCCAGGCTGAAGGCGGAGGCCGCCGGGGGAGGGGTCCATTTGGCCGGGATGCTGCCTGTAGTGGCAAGAGTCTTCGAGATCACCGGGGCGGAGGCGGTCTTCACCGTGCATGACTCGCTCGAAGAGGCCCTCTCCGACTGACCGGCCCCTGTAGTCCGCGTCACGCTCACCGCGTCGGCGTAGTGGGTGTTGTCACGATTCGGCAGGGCAGGAGAACCCCCGCGGAACGTTGACCACCCAGCACTCTGAGTATTGAAGTAATGGCGAATTGGTGAATCGGTGAGGTGAAGCGCTGATGAGCACCACCCGGCAGCAGCAGCCGGGCGACCTCGGCCCCGAGCCGAGCGGCGCCGGCGCCGCCGGCTCCTCCGGGTTGCCCGGCGGCGCGGTGCGCAGCCTTGCCCTGGGCAGCGCCAGCGGCATCGTCCCGCTCGCCCGCGACTTCACCCGCCAGGCGCTGTACGACTGGGGCTGGCTGCCCGCCGCCACGGCCGACCGCCGCGCGGCGGCCGAGGATGTGCTGCTGGTCGTCTCCGAACTGGTCACCAACGCCTGCCTGCACGCCGAGGGACCGGAGGCGCTGAAGGTCGGCTGCGACGGCAAGGTGCTGCGCCTGGAGGTCTCGGACCGCGGCACCGGGCAGCCCGCGCCGCGCACGCCGCACCGGGCCGGGCGCCCCGGCGGACACGGCATGTTCATCGTCCAACGCCTCTGCATGGACTGGGGAGTTGTACGCATTCCCGGCGCGCCGGGCAAGACGGTGTGGGCGGAGCTCGCCGCCCCGGTCTAGCGCCGTCGCACTGCCTTCGTGCTGGTGTACGCAGGTTTTGAATCTCTTGTGGAGCACGTCAATACGGCGTGCTCTTTGTCTTCCCTCCCCAAGGTCCCAGGCGTACCTTGAGCGCCCGATCTGATGTGTCGTCAGTAACTTCGGCGACTCGCGGCAGTAACGTCCGGCGTGAGGGGAACTCGAGGTGTCGTACCAGAAGCGGACAGCTCTCGCGCTGGCAGCAGCGGTGGCGGGCTCGGTGGTGCTGATGGCCGCCCCCGCCGCCCATGCCAGTGTTGTAGACGTCGACTACCAGTGTCAGACGCCGATCGGGCCCAAGGGCGCGGTCTCGCCGATCGACATCAAGGCCGTCAAGAGCGGCAGCGGCTACCGCCTGACCATGTCCTTCCAGAAGGGTGTCTCCTCCAGTCCGGTGGAGCTCGGCAAGGGCGCGATGAAGCCGAGCGCGCTGATCAAGCTCGGCGGGGTGGGAGACGGCACGGTTTCGGTGTCCGGCCCGGCGAACGCCGCGGCGATCCCGGCCAACACCCCCATCAAAATCAATGACTTGTCGGGTACGTACACCCCCAAGAAGACCGGCAAGGCCACCTTCACCGCCGGGGTGCTGACCATCAAGGCGCTCGGTACGACCACGACCTGCACGCCCAGGAACAACCCGAAGCCGTCGCTGGAACTGGATGTCACCGCGGCGTCCGGCACCGGCCCCCAGAGCACGCCCTCCGGCGGTGACGAACTGCCCAGGACCGGCCCGCTGGACTCGGCCATGGCGCTCGGCACGCTCGGCGGCACCGTGCTGCTGGCCGGGGCGGCCGGGGTGCTGTGGCTGACCAGGCGCGGTCAGCGGACCGCGAGCTGACCCGTGCGGATGCGCTCCCTCCTGGCCGTCGTCGCCGCGCTGGCGTGCGCGCTGAGCGCACCAGCGGCGCGGGCGGCGGACGCGGCCTGGACGGTGGGGCCGGGCGGCGACGGCAGGCCGTACTTCTATCTGGAGGGCGTGCCGGGCGCAGTGCTGGAGGACAAGCTGTCCGTGACGAACCCGGGTGCGAAGCCGCTCACCGTGCGCCTGCGCCCGGCCGACGCGTACAACACCTCCTCCGGCTCTTTCGCCGTGCGCGGCGCCCGCCAGTCCAAGGGCGCGGGCACCTGGATCACCCTCGCCTCCGACCGGGTGACGGTCCCGCCGCGCACCCGCGCGGAGATCCCCTTCTCGGTCACTGTCCCGCCGGGCGCGCTCCCGGGTGACCATCCGGGCGCGGTCATGGCGGCGGTGGGCGAGCGGGAGGCGGGCGTACGGATCCATCTGCGCGTCAGCGGCCCGACGCTGGCGGCGCTCACGGTGGAGGACGTACGAGTCTCGGGCGGCATCATTCGCTGCACTCTGGTGAACCGCGGCAATACCGCCCTGACCCCACGGCTCACGGTCCGGGCGGACGGCCTCTTCGGCCAGGTGCTGCGCCGGGCGCCCCGCACCCTCCCGGAACTGCTCCCCGCCCAGCGCGTCACCCTCACCGAGAAGTGGCCGGATCACCCGTCCCTGGACTCGGTGAAGGTCCGTGTCGAGGTGACGGCCGAGGGCGACGCGCTGGCCGAGGCTTCGGCGTCGGCGACGTTCGTGCCGTGGGGGACGGTGGCAGGCGCGGCCGCGGCACTCCTGGCGGTTTCCGGCGGCACGGCGCTGTGGTGCGTACGGCTCAGGAGATCAACCGGCCGGACGCCGGACGGTACGGGTGCGGAACAGGCGGACGGGCAGCGCGAGTTGACGGGAGCAGCCAGGTGAGCACCAAGGGTCTGAGGGCGACGGCGGCTGTGCTCGTGGCGCTGGCGCTCGTACTGCTGCCTGTGATGCCGGTGCTGCCCGCGCACAGCGCCGCCGCGGCCGACCCGAAGCCCAAGGTCACGCTCTCGCAGACGCAGGCCGGCAAGGGCGGGGACATCACGGTCAGCGGCACCGGATGGCGGCCCAACACGCTCCTGATGATGCTCATGTGCGGGCAGGCTGTCCCT
Organism: Streptomyces sp. NPDC019443; assembly: GCF_044389785.1. Taxonomy (NCBI): domain Bacteria; kingdom Bacillati; phylum Actinomycetota; class Actinomycetes; order Kitasatosporales; family Streptomycetaceae; genus Streptomyces; species Streptomyces sp. NPDC019443. The sequence continues at coordinate 79,417 of NZ_JBIRYJ010000004.1, read as the reverse complement.
GACAGAGGCGTGATCGGCGGCACCAACGCCTGCGCCAACTCCGACGGCCGCGCCGTCACCACCGACGCCAAGGGCGGCTTCAGCAAGAAGATGCCGGTCGCCGAGCCGCCCAAGCCCTGCCCATGCGTCGTGCACGTGGCGACCGTCACCGGTGAACAGGCCACCGTGGACGCCCCGTTCACCGTCGCGGGCCACCCCACCGCGCCGCTGCCGCAGCCCACCGGCGGCAAACTCGCCGTGCTCGCCGCCACCCGGCTCGAAGGCGACTCCGGCATCCTCGTCTTCTTCGGCGCCCCGGCATCACGCACGCTCGAATTCACCGTCGGCAACCTCGGCTCAGCGCCGGTGCGGGACCCCGTCTTCCAGGTCGGCACCGCGCACGGTGTCTTCGCCCCGCAGTGGGAGGAGCAGCAGTGGCGCGGCACCATCGCGCCCGGCCGGAAGGCGCTGGTCAAGCTGCCGGTCCAGCTCTCCGCGGGCGCTCACGGCGACTACCAGATCTCCGTGAAGTACGGCACCAAGGTGCTGGCCGAACAGCCGTGGGGCGTCGGCCGCCCGTGGGGCGTCACGATCTTCTGGATCCTGCTCGCCGTCGTCGTGCCCGCGGCCGTGTTCCGCATCGGCATGGCGATCGTCGACCGCGTCCGCCCGCGGGTCCGCCCCCGCGGCACCGGCCGCCACCGCACCGTACAGCTGGAAAGCCCGCCGGCCGGCCCCCCGACCACCACGGCGGCTCTGCCGTGGTTCACACCTGACTCCGCACCGTCAGAGAACCGGTCCACGACGAAGGGACATTCGTGAGCACGCAACGGAGGATGAGCGCGGCCGGAGTCGCGCTGATGCTCGGCGGCGCGGGGATTTTGCTGGCCGCCGGCCCCGCCCAGGCAGCCGAGGTCGCATACAAGACGGAGTGCATCCCACCGCCCATCTCGGGGCTGCCACCCGTGCAGGGCACTACGAAGGTGCAGATCACCGCGCCCGCCGAGGCCAAGGTCGGCGACGAGGTCGAGGTGGTGTGGAAGTTCGTCGAAGCGGCTTCCAAGAACCCCGACATCCTCGACCTGGAGAAGGACACGGTGAAGCCGACCGGCACGCTCAAGGCGGCCGGCGCGCAGACCGCGGACATCGCCATGGAGGGGCCGCGGACGAACCCGCCGATCCCGAAGAACAGCCCGATGAAGCTGTCCGACATGAAGGGCAAGATCAAGCTGACCAAGGCGGGCGAGATCACGCTCACGCCCGACGCGTACAACATCAACGTCTCCAAGCCGATGTCCACCGACACCAAGTGCACGCCGAAGGAGACGGTCAAGGCCGCGGCGACGATCAAGGTGTCGGACGGCGGCGGCACTTCAGGTGGCACGACTTCGGGCGGGACGACCTCGGGCGGTACGACGGCCGGCGGGACCACGTCCTCCGGCGGCACCACCGCGGGGGGCACGACCAGCGGCGGCACCACATCCGGCGGCGGCGACGGCGGCCAGAGCGACTTCCCCGGCAAGGAGGTCGGCGTCACCTTCGAGTGCAAGTCGCCGGGACCGGCGAGCATCAACTCCAAGGTGACCATCAACGCCAAGAAGAACGGCGGGAGTTACGACCTCGTCGTCAAGACCGCCAAGGGCGTCATGAACAGCCCGGCCGCGCTCCCCGCGGGCGCCCTCAAGCCGTCCATGGCGGTCCTTCTCGGCGGCGCCGACAAGGGCACCGTCCCCGTCACAGGCCCCGCCAACAAGGATCCGCTGGAGCAGGGGAAGCCGGTGGACCTGCCCGACATGGCCGGGACGTACAAGCCGGGCGCCAGCGGCAAGTCGACGCTCAGCCCCGGGACCCTGACGATCGACGTCACCCTGGGCGGCCAGAAGATCAGCATCCCGTGCACGGTCAAGGGCAAGGCGGAGGCCTCCCTCCAACTCGACACCGCGGCGCAGCCGGGCGGCGCGAGCGGCGGCGGCAGCGCGGGCGGCAGCTCCAGCGGCGGCGCGGCGAGCGGCAGTTCGAGCACCAGCGGCGGCCTGGCCCAGACGGGAGCCGAGGACAACGGCGCCCTGCGCGCCCTCGCCCTGGTCGCCGGCACGGTGATCCTGCTGGGCGGCGCGGTGTTCACGTTCACTCCGTGGCGCCGGCTGCGCGGCACGCGCTAGCGGGTCCGGCACGGCGAAGGGCCGTCGCACCGAATCCGGTGCGACGGCCCTTCGTATGCGCAGGAGCTACGTCAGTGGACGTCGCCCATCAGCGTCTCGACCTTCTTGCGGTACATGTAGATCGCGAAGCCGGCCGCGGAGGCGAGCAACGCCTGCATGGCGATGATCGAGGTTCCGTTCAGGTCGACACCCGCGAGCGAGAGCAGACCCGTGGTGCAGTCACCTGCGGTGACGGCGAGGAACCAGACACCCATCATCTGGCTGGCGTACTTCTGCGGCGCCATCTTGGTGGTGACCGAGAGGCCGACCGGGGAGAGACACAGCTCGGCGATCGTCTGGATCATGTAGATCGAGACCAGCCACATCGGGCTGACCTTCGTGCCGTCACCGGCCAGGCCCATCGGCACGATGAAGACGAAGAACGAACCGCCGACGAGGACCAGAGCCATCGCGAACTTCACGATGGTGCTGGGCTCGTGGTTCTTGCGGGCCAGCCACAGCCACATCCAGGCGAAGACCGGGGCGAGCGCCATGACGAACAGAGGGTTCAGCGACTGGAACCAGGTGGCCGGGAAGGCGAAGCCGAACAGGCTGTCGCCGGTCTTGCCGTCCGCGAACAGAGACAGCGTGGAGCCACCCTGGTCGTAGATCATCCAGAAGAGGGCGGCGGCCACGAAGAACCAGATGTAGCCGCTCATCTTCGACTGCTCGGCGGTGCTCAGGCTCTTGTCGAGCTTGATGCGGACCAGCACGGCGATCGGGATGATCAGACCGGCCAGGGTGAGCGGGACCAGCGCCCAGTTCAGGGTGTACTTGCCCGCCATGACCACGGCGCCGTAGAAGCCGGCGACCACGACGACGGCGACGGCGACCTTGAGCAGGATGCTCTTGCGCTCGGCGGCGTCGAGCGGGTTCGGGACGACGCTGCTCTTCTCGCTCAGGCTTCGGGTGCCGATCAGGAACTGGGCCAGACCCAGGGCCATGCCGACCGCGGCGAGCGCGAAGCCGAGGTGCCAGTTGTGCTTCTCGCCGACGGTGCCGATCACCAGCGGCGCCAGGAACGCGCCGAGGTTGATGCCCATGTAGAAGATCGTGAAGCCACCGTCACGGCGCGGGTCGTCCGGACCGTCGTAGAGGTGACCCACCATCGTGGAGATGTTGGCCTTGAGCAGACCGGAGCCGACCGCGACGAGGATCAGGCCGACGAAGAACATCGCCTGACCCGGGACGGCGAGCGAGAGGTGACCGGCCATGATCACAAATCCGGCGATGGTGACGGTCTTGCGAGCGCCCCAGACACGGTCACCGAACCAGCCGCCGGGCATGGCCATGAGGTAGACCATCGAGACGTAGACGGCGTAGATCGCCGATGCCGTCGCCGCGGTCATCGCGAGGCCGCCGCCCTGGCTGCCGGTTGCCGCGTCGGCACCACCGGAGACCAGGTAGAGCACGAGAAGGGCGCGCATGCCGTAGTAGCTGAAGCGCTCCCACATCTCCGTCATGAAGAGAGTGGCCAGGCCGCGGGGGTGGCCGATGAAGGTCTTCTCGGAGCCAGGGGTGCTGGCCGAGTCCTTCGTCAGGCTGGACGCCATGGTCGATCCTTGCTTGATCGGGACGCGGCGCTTTGTGAGCGGTACGCGCCCGGTGGGGGGTTGGCCGGCACCGGCAAGGGACGCGTCCCGCCCCACGCCTGAGGGGTTCGCTCCGGTACGTCGGAGACGGGGGACTGTCCGCACCGGATCCACGCCCCGGGCGCCATCGCGCTCGGGGCCCGGCCCACAGGTCATTCACTGTCTTCGAGACCGGCAAGCCAACCTCGCGCAGCAAAGAGACCCTTGGCGCGTGTCTCGTGCCAAAGGTCCCGTGTAGTGCTACAGGCGTCGCATCACCATACGACATGACACTGCGGCATATGGAAGGACTTGAGATATGGATCACAGGCGTTCCTGGAACTGCCTGCCCTGAATCGAAGGTCGTAGTCATGATCGCATCCCACACCCACAGGGCTTGACGATCACGCACCGACGCGTACGTCTTGCGGTCTACCATCACCCCATGACCCGTGTACTGCTCGCCGAGGACGACGCTTCCATCTCGGAGCCGCTGGCCCGCGCCTTGCGCCGGGAGGGTTACGAAGTCGAGGTCCGGGAGGACGGTCCGACCGCGCTCGACGCCGGACTTGCCGGTGGCGTCGACCTGGTGGTGCTCGACCTCGGGCTGCCCGGCATGGACGGCCTGGAGGTCGCCCGGCGGCTGCGTGCCGAAGGCCACACGATCCCGATCCTGGTGCTGACCGCCCGCGCGGACGAGGTCGACACCGTGGTCGGCCTGGACGCAGGCGCGGACGACTACGTCACCAAGCCGTTCCGCCTCGCCGAACTCCTCGCCCGGGTACGGGCCCTGCTCCGGCGCGGTGCCACCGAGCCCGTCCCGGCGCCCTCCACCCATGGCGTACGGATCGACGTCGAGTCGCACCGGGCCTGGATGGGCGACGAGGAGCTGCAGCTCACGGCGAAGGAGTTCGACCTGCTGCGGGTGCTGGTCCGGGACGCGGGCCGGGTGGTCACGCGCGACCAGTTGATGCGCGAGGTCTGGGACACGACCTGGTGGTCGTCGACCAAGACGCTGGACATGCACATCTCGTGGCTGCGCAAGAAACTGGGCGACGACGCGGCGAACCCGAGGTATATCGCGACGGTACGGGGCGTCGGCTTCCGCTTCGAGAAGAGCTAGCAGGGTTACGGGCCGGGCCCGCACGCCCTCGTAACATCGCGTCCCGCCCGGAGGGCACATTGCGCCGCCGTCTGATCAACTCCACCCTCGCCGTCGTGCTGGTCGTCATCGCCGTCTTCGGCGTCTCCCTCGTCCTCGTCGAGACTCGCACCATCAGCAGCAGCGCCCAGGAGAGCGTGGACTCCGAGGCCCTGCGCCTCGTCAGCATCGTCGACAGCCGGCTCATCGGCGGCGAGCCCGTCAACCCCGACATCCTCGCCGAGCAGAGCGGCGCCAAGCGGTACGCCCTGATCGAGATCCCCGGCCGCGGCCCCATCGAGATCGGCGAGCGCCCCACCGGCAGCGTCATCCGCGGCACCGCGGAGGGCGAGCGCGGCGAGACCGTCACCGTCGAGGAATCCCGCTCCTCCGTGACCCGCGAGGTCGGCCGGAGCCTGCTGATCATCGGCGGGGTCGCCCTGCTCGCGGTCATCGCCGCCGTGCTGCTCGCCGTACGCCAGGCGAACCGCCTCGGCTCCCCGCTCACCGACCTCGCCGAGACCGCCGAACGCCTCGGCTCGGGCGACCAGCGCCCCCGCCACAAGCGCTACGGCGTTCCCGAGCTCGACCGGGTCGCCGACGTCCTCGACGCCAGCGCCGAGCGCATCGCACGAATGCTCACCGCCGAGCGCCGGCTCGCTGCGGACGCCTCGCACCAGCTCCGTACGCCGCTGACCGCACTCTCCATGCGGCTGGAGGAGATCACCGTCACCGACGACCTGGAGACGGTGAAGGAGGAGGCGAGCATCGCGCTGGCCCAGGTGGAGCGGCTCACCGACGTGGTGGAGCGGCTGCTCACCAACTCCCGTGATCCGCGCACGGGTTCGGCCGTCACCTTCGATCTGGACGAGGTCGTCAAGCAGCAGCTGGAGGAGTGGCGGCCGGCCTACCGCAGCGCGGGCCGGGCCATCGTCTGCTCGGGACGGCAGGGCATGCGGGCCGTCGGCACCCCGGGCGCGGTCGCCCAGGTGCTCGCCGCGCTGATCGAGAACTCCCTGATGCACGGCGGCGGCACGGTGGCCGTGCGCACCCGCGCCACCGGCAATCAGGCCGTGGTCGAGGTGACCGACGAGGGCCCCGGCGTACCGGCCGACCTCGGCGCGCGGATCTTCGAGCGGACCATCAGCGGCCGCAACTCCACCGGCATCGGACTGGCCGTGGCCCGCGATCTGGCGGAGGCGGACGGCGGCCGTCTTGAGCTGCTCCAGCAGCATCCGCCGGTCTTCGCGCTGTTCCTGAGCCGGGTGGCGCGCAGCCGCAAGGACCACCTGCGCAAGGACGACCCGCGCAAGAACGACCCGCCCACAGTCAGGTAGTCAGCCGCGGACTTGGCCGGCCGCGGGCTTGGTCAGCCGCGGACCTTGTCGGGCTGCGGCCGCCGCTGCCCCAGGAACGACTCCGCCGTCTGTACGGCCTCGCGCGCCGGCAGCGCCCGGAACACCCAGGTGCGGTACGACCAGAAGCGGAACAGCGTCGCGATGCCGATGCCGAGGAACTTGAAGAAGTTGCTCTGCAGCGGACTGTCCCAGCCGAAGCCGTACGTCGCGGCGTACAGCACCCCGCTCTGGATCACCAGACCGACCAGGCTGAACAGGAGGAAGAGCGTCAGCTCCTTGGTCCTGCGGCTCTTGTCGCGGTCCCGGTAGGTGAAGTACCGGAAGCCCAGATAGTTGAAGCCGATCGCGACAACCGTGGCGATGATGCTCGCCCGCACGACAGGGATGTCCGTGAGATGCCGTACGAGGTTGAAGACCCCCAGGTCCACCAGGAGTCCCACGCCACCCACTGCCCCGAACTTCACGAACTCGCGAGCCAGCTGCTCGAGCCGCACGCGCAGTGCGCTTCGTTCACTCATGGTGATCGCTAGCCCCGTTCGGGTCGGTGTCGTCGACCCAGCCATGCTATCCAGCACCCCCCGGCTCCCGCCCTTCGGACGGCCGCGATGGTGTGGCGAGGCTGTGACAAGGCAGACGGTACCCGGGTCCGGGACCGCGGGCGGCAGGGGCTTCCCGGGGCGGCGGATACCCTAGGAGGGTGACGTTCCCGGTAGTCGGCATGGTCGGCGGCGGTCAGCTCGCCCGTATGACCCACGAGGCGGGTATCCCCCTCGGCATCAGATTCAAGCTCCTCAGTGACACCCCGCAGGACTCCGCGGCCCAGGTGGTCAGCGATGTCGTCATAGGCGACTATCGCGACCTGGACACGCTGCGTGAGTTCGCGCGGGGCTGCGATGTGCTCACTTTCGATCATGAGCACGTCCCGATCGCGCACCTGCGGGCGCTGGAGGCGGACGGCATCCCCGTCCGTCCCGGGCCCGACGCCCTGGTGCACGCGCAGGACAAGGGCGTGATGCGCGCGAAGCTCGACGAGCTCGGCGCACCCTGCCCGCGCCACCGCATCGTGGCGGACCCCGCCGATGTGTCGGCGTTCGCCGATGAGGTCGGAGGCTTCCCCGTCATCCTCAAGACGGTGCGCGGCGGCTACGACGGCAAGGGCGTCTGGTTCGTCCGCACGCAAGAGGACGCCGAGGCCCCCTTCAAGGCCGGCGTCCCCGTCCTCGCCGAGGAGAAGGTCGACTTCACCCGCGAGCTGGCGGCGAACATCGTCCGCTCCCCGCACGGCCAGGCCGTCGCCTATCCCGTCGTCGAGTCCCGGCAGGTCGACGGCGTCTGCGACACGGTGATCGCGCCCGCGCCCGGTCTGGACGAGGAGCTGGCCGGCCAGGCCCAGGAGCTTGCCCTGCGCATCGCGAAGGAGCTCGGCGTCGTCGGCCACCTCGCGGTCGAGCTTTTCGAGACGACCGACGGCCGCATCCTGGTCAACGAGCTCGCCATGCGCCCGCACAACTCCGGCCACTGGACCCAGGACGGCGCGATCACCTCGCAGTTCGCCAACCATGTCCGCGCCGTCCTCGACCTCCCGCTCGGCGACCCGCGCCCGCGCGGCACCTGGACGGTCATGGCGAACGTCCTCGGCGGCGACTACCCCGACATGTATCAGGCGTATCTGCACTGCATGGCCCGCGACCCCCAGCTCAAGATCCACATGTACGGCAAGGACGTGAAGCCCGGCCGCAAGGTCGGCCATGTCAACACTTACGGCGACGACCTGGAGGACGTGCTGGAGCGCGCCCGTCACGCCGCCGGCTACCTGCGAGGGACGATCGTTGAGTAACCCACTGGTCGGCATCGTCATGGGCTCGGACTCCGACTGGCCCGTCATGGAGGCCGCGGCGCAGGCTCTTGACGAGTTCGAGATCCGGTACGAGGTCGATGTCGTCTCCGCGCACCGGATGCCGCGCGAAATGATCGCCTACGGAGAGGAGGCCGCGGACCGCGGTCTCAAGGCGATCATCGCGGGCGCCGGGGGAGCGGCCCATCTGCCGGGCATGCTCGCCTCCGTCACCCCGCTCCCGGTCATCGGCGTCCCGGTACCGCTGAAGTACCTCGACGGGATGGACTCGCTGCTGTCCATCGTGCAGATGCCGGCGGGCGTGCCGGTCGCCACGGTCTCGGTCGCCGGAGCCCGTAACGCGGGCCTGCTCGCGGCCCGCATCCTGGCCACGCAGGACAGTGAACTCCTCGCCCGTATGCGGGAGTTCCAGCAGGAGCTGAACGACCAGGCGACGGAGAAGGGCAAGCGGCTGCGTACGAAGGTCGAAGGTGCGGGGGCCTTCGGCTTCGGGAAGTAACACAACCATGGACTTTCTCAGCCGGGCACGGGAACTCCTCGCCGAACACCCCGTCGTCGACGGGCACAACGACCTGCCGTGGGCGCTGCGCGAACACGTCCGCTACGACCTGAACCGTATGGACATCGCCGCCGACCAGAGAGGCCGGCTGCATACGGACATCCCGCGGCTGCGCGCCGGCGGCGTCGGCGCGCAGTTCTGGTCCGTGTACGTACGCAGCGACATGGCCGGGGACGACGCGGTCAGCGCGACCCTGGAGCAGGTCGACGGGGTGCGCCAGCTGCTGGAGCGCTATCCGGCCGACCTGGCCACCGCACTGACGGCGGACGACATGGAGAAGGCGCGCGGCGAGAGCCGGATCGCCTCGCTCATGGGCGCCGAGGGCGGGCACTCCATCAACAACTCGCTCGCCACGCTGCGGGCGCTGTACGCGCTGGGCGTGCGCTATATGACGCTCACCCACAACGACAACGTCCCGTGGGCGGACTCGGCGACCGATGCTCCCGGGGTCGGCGGCCTCTCGGACTTCGGTCACGAGGTCGTACGGGAGATGAACCGCACCGGCATGCTGGTCGACCTCTCCCACGTGGCCGCGTCCACGATGCGCGACGCGCTCGCCACGTCGGCCGCCCCGGTCGTCTTCTCGCACTCCTCGTCCCGGGCGATCTGCGACCACGTACGCAACATCCCCGACGATGTGCTGGCGCTGCTGCCCGCGAACGGCGGCGTCGCGATGGTCACGTTCGTGCCGAAGTTCATCCTCCCGCAGGCCGTCGCCTGGACCCAGGCGGCCGACGAGAACATGCAGACGCACGGCTTCCACCCCCTGGACACGACGCCCGCCGCGATGCGGATCCACGCGGCCTTCGAGGAGGCGCACCCCCGCCCGGTGGCCACCGCCGCGACGGTCGCGGACCACCTCGACCATATGCGCGAGGTCGCCGGCGTCGACCACATCGGCATCGGCGGCGACTTCGACGGCACCGCCTTCACCCCGGCCGGCCTGGACGACGTCGCGGGCTATCCCAACCTGATCGCGGAGCTGCTGCGGCGTGGCTGGTCGGCGTCCGACCTGGCGAAGCTCACCTGGCAGAACGCGGTGCGCACACTACGCGCGGCGGAGGACGTCGCCCGCGATCTGCAGACGCGGCGCGGCCCGTCGAACGCGACGATCGAGCAGCTCGACGGCTGAGTGCGGTCCGCTCGACGGGTGAGTGCGGTCCGGGGGCCCGGGGTCAGGTCTCGTACCCCGAACGCACCACCCACCGTGAACCCTCGGCACTCCCGTGCCACGGTGGCTCTACGGCACGGTCGTTCGAAGCTCGGAGCACCCGCCATGGCAGATCTGCAGGACGAACCCCAAACCGCCACCGCCGCGGTCGGCAAATTCGGCGACTTCGGCGACCTCGACGCCCTCGGCGACCTCGACTCCCTGGCGCTGCCCCGCACCGGGGCGTCGGTCGAGCCGGTCGCCGGGAGCCTGGAGCGGGCACGGGAACTGCTTGCCGCGCACCCCATAGCCGACGGTCTCAGCGGTCTGGCCCAGGCGCTCAGGGACACCCCGTCGCACGACATCGAACACGGCGAGCGGACGCTGGAGACGGACATACCCCGGCTGCGGGACGGCGGCGTCGGCGCGCAGTTCTGGTCCCTGCATACCCCGTCCGGGATCACCGGTGACGGCACGCTGACCGCGACGATGGAACAGCTCGACCTGGTCCGCTCGCTGGTGGCCGGCTATCCCGAAAGCATGCGCCTGGCGCTGAGCGTCGACGACCTCGCCGACGCGCGCAACTGCGGCCGCATAGCCGTGCTGCTCGGCCCGGTGGCGGGCCCGGCCCTGGGCGACTCGCTCGGCACGCTGCGCGCGTACCACGCACTGGGCGTCCGCAGCCTGACCCTCGCGGGCACCCGCTGGACCCAGCGCACCGGCCTGACCTCCTTCGGCCATGAGGTCGTCCGCGAGATGAACCGCCTGGGCATCGTCGTCGACCTCTCCGGCTGCACGCCCGAGACGATGCACCGGGCGCTGAAGGTGGCCCAGGCGCCGGTCGTCATCTCGCACCACCCGGAACGGGTCCCGGACGACGTACTGCGCCAGCTCCGCGCCAACCGCGGCGTCTGCATGGTTCCTTGCACGGCCGCCTCCCTCCGCGAAACGGCGGACCACCTGGACCATGTCCGTGACGCGGTGGGCCCGGAGTCGGTAGCCCTCACCGGCGCTTACGACACGGGTGCCCACCACGCCCCCGACCTGGCGGACGTGTCCTGCTTCCCCCGCCTGATCGCCGAACTCCTGGACCGCTCCTGGCCCGAACCGGACATCGACGCGCTGACCTGGGGGAACGTATACCGGGTCGTGAGGGACACGGATTTCGTGGCCAGGGCGATGCAGGACCGCAGGTCGGCGTCGACGGCACGGGTGACGACGCTGGACGACATGTAAGGGCTTGGGGCCTGGCCCCGCTCAGCACGCGCAGAGGCAGAACGGATGCCCCGCCGGGTCCGCGTACACCCGCCAGGACCGGCCCCTGTCGTCCGCGTCCAGCGGCTTCGCGCCCAGTGCCAGCGCTCCCTCCTCCGCCGCGTCCAGGTCCTCCACCGTCAGGTCCAGGTGGAACTGCTGCGACGCGTCGGGTGCCGGCCACTTCGGCGGTACGAAGCCCGGCGCCGCCTGGAACGCCAGCGGGGTGCCCGGGGTGCCCGTCAGGGAGACCCAGCCGTCGCCGTCGGATTCGATGTCACCGCCCAGCAGCCCGGCGTAGAAGCGGCCGAGCGCGACAGGGTCGGGACAGTCCAGCACCACAGTCCCCAGCGTGGCGATGGCCATGGTCAGCTCCTCCGGTCGGGTTCCCGGTGCAATGCCGCAACCGGTAACGGTTACCCCATGCTCCCGCATCAGAGGTAACGTCGCAACCATGAATGACAGGGGACCCGCGCCCGGTGGCCTCGCGCTGGTCGAGGCCCTGGTGAACACGCTGAACATAGAGAACGGCGCCGACTTGCTCGACACCGCCGAGGGCCGCGCCGCCTTCGGTCTCGCCGAGCGCGACGTCCCCGCCGCCCGGGAGCTCCGCGAGGCCCTGCGCGGAGCCTGCCTCGCGCACGCCGGGCACCGATCACCGGCCCGCTCGCCCGCCGCGCTCGACCGGCTCCTGGCCGGGGCCCCGCTGTATGTCACCGTCGCCGAGGACGGCGCCGCGGCACTGCGCCCCGCGGCCTCGGACGGTCCGCTCGTCTCCCGTATCGCAGAGGCCATCGCAGCCGCGGCCGCCGACGGGACATGGGCGCGCCTCAAGGCATGCGAGGCCGAGGACTGCCACTGGGCGTACTACGACCGCAGCCCGGCCGGCCGCAGCCGCTGGTGCTCGATGGCGGTATGCGGCGCCCGCGCGAAGATGCGCACGTACCGCGCCCGCCGCACGGCGACAGGCTGACGGACCCTCAGGCCCGCGGCCGCGTCGCAAACGGCGAAGGCCCAGGCCCGCGGCCGCGTCGCGAACGGCGAAGGCCGGCCGCCGCGTCGCGAACCGCGAAGCTCAGGCCCGCGGCCGCCCCATCGCCCGGTACGTCCAGCCCGCCTCGCGCCACTTCCCGCCGTCCAGCGCGTTCCTGCCGTCAAGCACTATCCGGCTCGTCGCGACCTCGCCCAGCGCCGCCGGGTCCAGCTCGCGGAACTCGCGCCACTCCGTCAGGTGCAGCACCACATCCGCGCCCCGCACCGCCTCCAGCGCCGAATCCGCATACCCCAGCGTCGGGAACAGCCGCCGTGCGTTCTCCATGCCCTTGGGGTCGTACACCGTGACCTGGCCGCCCTGCAGATGGATCTGGCCCGCCACATTCAGCGCCGGCGAATCGCGTACGTCGTCCGAGTCCGGCTTGAACGTCGCGCCCAGCACGGCCACCCGCTTCCCCAGGAAGGAGCCGCCGCCCACCGCGTCCCGCGCCAGCTCCACCATGTGCCCGCGCCGTCGCATATTGATCGAGTCGACCTCGCGCAGGAACGTCAGCGCCTGGTCCACGCCCAGCTCACCGGCCCGCGCCATGAACGCCCGGATGTCCTTCGGCAGGCAGCCGCCCCCGAAGCCGACGCCCGCCCGCAGGAACTTCTTCCCGATGCGCTCGTCGTGCCCGATCGCCTCCGCCAGCTTCACCACATCGCCGTCCGCGGCCTCGCAGATCTCGGCCATGGCGTTGATGAACGAGATCTTGGTCGCCAGGAAGGAATTCGCCGCGGTCTTCACCAACTCCGCCGTCGGGTAGTCCGTCACCACGAACGGCGACCCCTCCCCGACGGGCGTCGCGTACACCTCGCGCAGCAGCTTCTCGGCCCGCTCGCTGGTGACGCCCACTACGACCCGGTCCGGGTGCAGCGTGTCCTGCACGGCGAAGCCCTCCCGCAGGAACTCCGGGTTCCAGGCCAGTTCCACGTCCCCCGGGGCCTTCTCGGCGAGCAGTTCGGCCAGCCTCTGCGCCGAGCCGACCGGGACGGTCGACTTGCCGACGACGAGCGCGGTCCGCGTCAGTACCGGCGCCAGCGACTCGAAGGCGGAATCGACGTACGACATGTCGCAGGCGTACTCCCCGTGCTTCTGCGGGGTGTTCACGCAGACGAAGTGCACGTCGCCGAACTCCCCGATCTCCTCCCAGGAGGTCGTGAAGCGCAGCCGCCCGCTCGATCCCTCGATCCCCGCGACATGCTTGGCGAGCAGCTCTTCCAGTCCCGGCTCGTACATCGGGACCCTGCCCGCCGACAGCATCTCGATCTTCTCGGGCACGACGTCGAGTCCGAGCACCTCGAAGCCCAGCTCCGCCATGGCCGCGGCGTGCGTGGCGCCGAGATATCCGGTGCCGATCACGGTGATCTTGAGGGCCATGCGGTGCTCCAGGGAAGTGCGGGCTCGGAATGCGAGCCCGAGCATAGCCGTGCCCCCACGGGGCACGTTTCCCCCTGTCACACGCGCTGTCGCCAAGGTCACGTATGCCTGGCTGTAGCAGCCCTATAAAATTAGGTTACTTAACGGTAGTTAGCGTTCCTTGGGGAGTGAGAGACCTTGGCAGGATCGACCGGTAACTCGGCATTTGACCTGTACCGCCCGTCCGAAGAGCACGACATGCTCCGCGACGCCATCCGCTCCCTCGCCGAGGCAAAGATCGCTCCGTTCGCCGCCGAGGTCGACGAGCAGGCCCGCTTCCCGCAGGAGGCTCTCGACGCGCTGGTCTCCGCCGACCTGCACGCGGTCCACGTGCCCGAGTCCTATGGCGGCGCGGGCGCCGACGCGTTGGCCACCGTCATCGTCATCGAAGAGGTCGCGCGCGTCTGCGCCTCCTCCTCCCTGATCCCGGCCGTGAACAAGCTCGGCTCGCTCCCGGTGATCCTCTCCGGCTCCGAGGACCTGAAGAAGAATTACCTGGGTCCGCTCGCCAATGGCGACGGGATGTTCTCGTACTGCCTCTCCGAGCCGGACGCCGGCTCCGACGCGGCCGGTATGAAGACCAAGGCCGTGCGCGACGGCGATCACTACATACTCAACGGCGTGAAGCGCTGGATCACCAACGCCGGCGTCTCCGAGTACTACACGGTGATGGCCGTCACCGACCCGACCAAGCGTTCCAAGGGCATCAGCGCCTTCGTCGTCGAGAAGTCCGACGAGGGCGTCTCCTTCGGCGCCCCGGAGAAGAAGCTCGGCATCAAGGGTTCCCCGACCCGGGAGGTCTACCTCGACAACGTCCGCATCCCCGCCGACCGCATGATCGGCGAGGAGGGCACCGGCTTCGCGACCGCCATGAAGACCCTGGACCACACCCGCATCACGATCGCGGCCCAGGCCCTCGGCATCGCCCAGGGCGCTCTCGACTACGCCAAGGGCTACGTCCAGGAGCGCAAGCAGTTCGGCAAGCCGATCGCCGACTTCCAGGGCATCCAGTTCATGCTCGCCGACATGGCGATGAAGCTGGAGGCCGCCCGCCAGCTCACCTACGCAGCGGCTGCCAAGTCCGAGCGCGTCGACAGCGACCTCACCTTCTTCGGCGCGGCCGCCAAGTGCTACGCCTCGGACGCCGCCATGGAGATCACCACGGACGCGGTCCAGCTGCTCGGCGGCTACGGCTACACCCGTGACTACCCCGTCGAGCGCATGATGCGCGACGCCAAGATCACCCAGATCTACGAGGGCACGAACCAGGTCCAGCGGATCGTCATGGCCCGCAACCTGCCGTAAAGCGTCCATTCGCGGTACGTGACGAGGCACCCCCGCTCGCTGGGGGTGCCTCCCGTCGTTGAGGGCTGGCCAGGGTCAGTGGTTCGGGCTCAGACGCGATTCGATCAACTGCGCCGAAGGTAACCGGCTCCTGGACCCGTAAGCCAACCCAGGTGGTCCACCAACCGCGCCACCGCTCTGGAATCGCGCAGGATGACGCCGATCTCGACGTTGTCGCTCAGGGCCCGGCTGGTGAGGTTCGCGCTGCCCAGCAGGGCGATGCGGCGATCGGCGGCGATCACTTTGGCATGGAGGCTGCCCGGTGCAGAGCCGTCTGCGCGGTGCCATATCCGGACCTGCCCCTGAAGCGCGTCGAAGACCCGCGCAGCCGAGGTCGATTCCTCAAGAAGCAGGTCCACGCGCACCCCGCGGCCGACGGCCGCGCGGAGTTCCGTGATGATCTCCGAGATGTCGTAGGCGGCGAAGCTGGCTATGAGGAGCGCGTCGCTGGCCGAACGTATGACGTCGATGGCGATGCCACTGGTGAGGCGGACAGGAATCGCTGGGCTCGTAGGGCCGCTCACGACGAGCTCCGCGGATGGTTCCCATCCCTGCTCGCAGGCCTCGGCTGTCGCAAGGGACAGAGCGATGGCCGTTCCCGGCAGTCCGGGCGCCTCGTCCTGCCACGCTGCCCTCACCGCGCCCAGTTGCGAGGACAGACCAGCTGCCGGGTGAGCAGCGGCCCATCGGTCGAGCAGCGGGTCTGCTGGGCCGTCGGCCATGTCCAGGTGGTGCTGTAGGTCGGCCAGGCGCTCAGCAGGCAGGCGCCTGCTCAGCGCGGCAAGCAAGGCAGGCAACCCGGGCAGTCGGCCGGTCATGACAGGAAGGCACCGAGATCCCCGGCCAGGGTCTCGACGAGGAGCGCCCGGTCGAGGTAGTGGTTGCCCCGTTCGCACGAGGTCTCGGCTGCGAAGAGACAGGCGTGGCATGCGGCCCCGTGCAGGCGGCCGTGGACCCGGGGGTCGTGTTCCGAACACATGGGGTCGGAGCTGCAGAGCCGTGCCTCTTCCAGGGCCTGATCGATGACGGGCCCGAGCCGGTCCCGATGGCCGAGGGAGACCAACCCTCCCAGAGTGCCTTCGCTGTCCGGCGCCGCGGTGTACAGGAGGATGCCGGCCATAGGACTCTCCCCGGAGCGGGCGTAGACGCGCTCCGCGATCCCGGAGGCGCCGTAGCCGCATTCGAGGGCGAAACTGCGGATCAGGACGTGTGCGAGCGTGTGCAGGAGCACGTAGCGTATGCCGGGCCACTGGGGCTCGATCCCGCGCGCCTGGCACCACGTCACATGCGCTGCCTTGAGCACCTTCTCGCGGGTGACGACCTCGGGACGCTTCTCCCAGTCGGCGAGGCGTTCCTCGCGGAAGGCCAGGAACACGCCTTCACCCCGCAGTTCGGCGCACGGCACCCAGACCGGCGATTCCTTTGTGAGAGGCGCGGCCTGGGCTGTCGGTTCGTCGTCCTGCGGCATCCATTCCGGAGCGTCGATCCGGGTGAAGCCGGTGAGGGCGGACACTTCACGCAGACGGTGAACGAGAATCACCCGCTCCAGCCATTGGGCGGCGGTGCTGGGGACCGCCACGGGCTCGGTGGTGAAGTCCGGCAGGTTGTACTGACGGGGCGCGGTGAAGGCCTCCCATTCGGGGGTTGCCAGGTCGAAGCCCTCGTCGTCTGACGAAGGGGCGGATGAGGCCGACTGGGAGAAGGCAGCGGCTTCGTCGGTGACTGCCTTCCATACCTTGTCCGCTCCATAGGCTTCGAGTTCGGGCCAGCAGGCCTGCGTGGGCAGCAGTACCTTGGCCGCTTCCGCGGGGATGGCGGCCAGGGGGCTCAATGACTTCCAGTGCTCACGCACGGCCTGGGTCAGCGGTTCCTCGGCCTTGGGCAGGCTGAACACCCTGAGTTGGGAAGCGAACCAGCTGTTGGTGGCGCCCAGCGCGATGGTGCGGACCTTCTCGCCGCAGGTGTCGAAGGTACCGAGGTGGGGGTGGTGTCCTCGGCAGGCGGGCAGTTCTCGTTCACCCCGCTTGCCCATGGCCTCCGCCATCGAACGGTCGGCCACGTTCGGGCACGAGCACTGAACGAAGATGTTGGCGGCCTCACCAGTGGTGCCGCGTTCGACCAGGCTGAGGGTGCAGTCGGCTGCGGCGGCGGCACCTCGGTGGACGAAGTACTGCCAGGGAAAGTCGTCCATGTGACCGGCGGGGCAGGCGATAAGGAAACGGGCGGGGACGGCGGTCGGCCGACGGCCGCCGGCACCGAAGCAGGTGTGCACATAGCGCGTGTTCTCGGGCCGGAAGTAGTGCTCTTCGAGCTCGAACAGTCCTGACGACGCCGGAGACAGCTGGTTGCACTGCTCGCGGGAACAGCGCAGCCAGCGCGGGAACAGCGCCACTGGAACGCCGACCCTGGTCCACTCCCCGAACGGATCCGACGTCTCCTGCATCTGAGGCGGCATGCGCAGGGTGGTGACCTGTGGACCCAGCCGTCTGCGCACGGCGGCGAGCAGACGGTCCTCGGTCAGCGGGGTGGCCCTCACCAGGTCCCAGTGGTCGAGACCCAGCACCATGGTGGAGAGATTGGGCAGATCCGCTACCGATCCCACTCCGTACGTGTGCAGCAGCTGACTCGGACGCAGCTCACCCACTCGCAGAGGTCCGTTGGACGGTGTGCTCACGGCTGCTCCCAGAGGGTGTCGGAGGTGTCGTCTTCGATCTGGGGGCGGGGCACGAACGGCGGCTCGGTGACGGGGTCCTGCCCGACGTCACCCACGAACATCAGCTGGACAGGCGGCTCCACTTCGCGCAGAGAGGTGGGACAGGTCATCAGCCGCCACCCGGCTCCGTCGGGCTTCTTCAGCAGCGGGGTGACATCGCCCTGGCGGGCTGCGGTGCTGTAGCCGAGCACCGCGCCGGGTGCCTTGCGGCGGAGATCCCAGTGGTCGAGACGTTGCTTGAGGCGGGTGACGAGTTCGGCTCCGGCATGCTTGTCGTCGGTGACGTCCTCAGCGCGACGCTGGAGGGAGCGCACGACGTGGTCGGCGAGTTCGCCCCGGATGTCGAAGAACTGGGCTCCCCGATTGCCGTTGTACTGCTGCTTGAGGTTGCGGACGAGTGAGGCCAGCACTCCGGTGAGTCCCCGGTCCAGGGCACGATCCGCGAACGGCGTCACGGACAGGGCTTCCACGTGCTGATACACGGTGGCGTGGAAGGACTCGAAGGTCTCGTAGTGGGAGAGGTCCCGTGGGCGCGCCCAGTTGAGGACGGTGAAGACGAGCCCGGGGGCCCGCCGGCCCACGCGGCTGGTGGCCTGGATGTACTCGGCGGTCGACTTGGGCTGGTTGTTGACCACCATCGCGCCGAGCCGGGAGACGTCCACGCCGACGGCGATCATGTTGGTGGCCAGCAGGACGTCGATGGGACGGGCCGTGCCCTTCTTCCTCGTCCCGGTGAAGGCAAGTTCGAGTTTCTCCAGGATGCCGGGGATGGCTTCAGAGGACATGCGGGAGGTGAGCTCGGCCGGTTCGCCGATATAACGGACGGCGAGGTCGCGCCGGTCGGCGCGGGTCAGCCTGGTGGAGATGTCATCCTCCACCAGGCGGCGCATGCCACCCAGGTCGCGGAGGCTGTTGAAGTATCCGACCAGCGTCATGTACGGGTCGGTGAGCTCGGTGCGTCCGTAGCGCTGGTGGAGCAGTTCGGCGGCGGCGAGCTGGGCGACGTACACCCGGATGGCCACGGATTTGGTCCGTACTCCCTGTGCGCAGATGCCGACGTACCGGCGGCCGGGCTTGTCCTTGGTGTCCCGGCGGCGGGCGAAGAAATTGTCGTCCGCGGTGAGCCCTGGGGGAGGGAAGACCGCGGTCCCGCGGCTGAACAGGTCCTTGATCTGCCGTTCGGCTCGTCGCACGGTGGCGGTGGAGGCGATCACCTTGGGGTGTACCGTGCGCCCCGGTTCGATGTCCCAGCACGCCAGCCGGTCGATGGCGGCCTCGTAGAGCCCGGTCAAGGAGCCGAGGGGACCTGAGATCAGGTGCAGCTCGTCCTGGACGATGAGGTCCGGCGGGCGCACACGGGGCACCTCGACCGTCGTCGCCGCCGGATGGCCCCCGTGGGCCGGGTGGCTGTGGCGTTCCCACTCACTGTCGACAGCGTCGGCTGTGACGTACCCGTGGCGGGTACAGCGCTTGGAGACCTGGCCGAACAGGGTCTGGGTCTCGCCCTTCCAGGGAAGCTGGGCGAATTTGTCGACGGTGGCGATGACCAGGCTGGGCGGCAGGCGGTAGATCTCCTCGTCGACGACCAGCACCGGGAGTCCCCGCTCGTCGGCGGGCAGACCGAAGGACCCTTCGCCGAACGGACACGCAAAGACGTCCGGGCACGTAATGATCGTCCGACGCAGGGTCGGGTCGACGGTGATGTCCCGGCCGGCGTCGAGCTTGCTGCCGCACCAGGGGCAGCTGGTCAGCTGGTGGGGCGATCCGGAGCGGCTGCGTCGGCCCCGGCCCTTCTCCTTGCGGCGGTCCTTGAGCCAGGTGCTCGCCTGGTCGGTGTTGTTCGGTGTGACACCGCCGCCCACCCACAGGCCGATACGGAACGGAGCGGTGCCCCACAGCGCGGGATTGCCCCTGCGGATCGTTTCGCACGCGCAGATGAGGGCCGCGGCACGCTGGAACTGCTGGATCGTGAGCAGCCGCAGTGTGTAGCGCATCAGAACGGCCACGCCGTGCTCGGCGTCCAGACCGCCGAGAGCGGGCAGTCGGCGCCGTATCGCCAGAGTGAAAGCCGTGAGCCCGAGGTAGGCCTCGGTCTTGCCGCCGCCGGTCGGAAACCACAGCAGATCGGCGAGAGCCTCTCCGTTGTCGGCGCGCTCGGAGTGGGAGGGGTCGGCCAGCGACGGCAGGTTGAGCAGGAGGAAGGCCAGCTGGAACGGGCGCCAGCTGCGATTCTTGGGGACGTCGTTCGCGAGGACCGCCGCGTCGAGCGGAAGATCCGGGTCGCGACGACGGTCGGCCGCGGCCATCGTGTGGATGCGCTGCTGCCACATCGCGCGGTTGGCGAATCGAAACGCGTCCAGCGCCGGACCTTCGTCGAGCAGACGGATGCCTGCTTCGATCCGGTCGGCGGCCTCCACCGCACGGGTGAGGTTGTCGCGGGCCTCCCGCTCATACCCTTCGAGCCGGGCCCGCGGGTCGCCGATGCCCTGCCGGGTGCGCTCGATCCAGGCGCGGTAGCCGTCCACGAGGGGCAGCAGTGCTGCACGCAGCGCGTCCGGGGGGAGCTCGGCGAGAACCTGCATGTCGAGTACGAGGCCGCGCAGTTCGACCAGGTCCTGGTCGTGACGTCCGAGCGGGTCGGGCACGTCGGTGTGCGGGATCTCGTACGTCGGCGCAGAGGCCGTGGTGATCAGGACGGCCCGCATGGGGTCGGCGGGACTTGCCTTCGCCTGGACTCCGGTGCCGTGACCGACCGCGAATTCGGGCAGGAAGCGGTAGCCCATGGCGAGCGACCGCCGCTCCGCCTGCTCCACGGGGTCACCGACGGACCTGGTCGTGGTACGGCGGGGCAGAAAGGGCGCGGTCTCCTGTGGCCCGCTGACCGACAGCTCCGCTTGGAAGAGCCAGTTGCGTGAACCGCCCTCGACGTCCTGCGCGTTGACGAGGAAGAGGGAGACGAGGCGGTCACCCTCATGCGTCCGGGCCCGGCCGCGCACCACCACTCCGGGGAACTCCTTGGGCAGCACCTGCTGTGCCTCGATCACACCGTCCGCGAGCAGCTTGACGGTGACCGTCTTCTCGTACGTGGTCCGGTGCCAGACGGACCGGTGGTACTCCGGGTCCTTGGAGTGACCTGGTGTGTACCGGGCCCAGGAGCAGTGGACGCGCAGCTCGTCCACGCCTCCGTCAACCCGGAAGGTCAGTCCTAGGCTGGACGGCTGCAGGCTGGGCACATTGGGCGAGTCGGGGTCCGGGTCACCCTCCTCCGTGTCCGGCACCGCGGCGAGGGTCGTCTCGTCGAACTGGTCCGGCTCGACGGGAAGGCCGACGAGACTCGTCCGCCCGCCCTCGTCAGCGGTGCCCCCGGGAGCCAGACGGCCGATGATGTAGTGCTCGGCGGGGTTGCCCCGGAGCTCCTCTTCCGGACCCCCGATCGGGCCGAGCAAGTCCCTGACGACAAGCTCCGCGAGCTCGTCGCGGAGCTGCTGCGGGGTGGGCGCGTCGAGGACGGGTCCGGTGCTGTCACTGCCGGACCCGGGCGAAGGTGTGTGTCGCTGGCTCACGTTGCTCACGATAGGCCCGCCCACTGACAGCGCAGGTGAGTTGGGCCGGAAATCGATCACCGGCTGTCGGCTGTCGGAGGCCGCCGATACTCTGTGCCACCGGTCGGAGCACAGGGCGACGGGGGTGTGGATGAACGAGCGTCCGGCAACAGGCGGTTCCCACCGCGCGTGGCACTACGGCGTGCCGCTGCCGGGGTACACCGACGAGGGGGCCGAGTCGGCCGACCCCGCTCCCGCCGCGCTTCCGCACCCCACCCAGCCGCTCGACGCGGCGGATCCGGTGACCGCGCCGTGGCTGGAGCCCGTGGAGATGGGCGACCACAACCACAAGGGCGATTTCGGCGAGCAGTTCGTCCGGGCGCTGGCGACAGCGGCGAACCTCAATGTGTCCAACTCCCGCGACCGCCTCGGCATCGACTGGGAGCTGACCTACCCGGGGCGCGGCGGTACGAGGAGGTTCCCGCAGATTCAGGCACAGGTGAAGTGCTGGGGCAAGCCGAAGGGGTCCGGCGACTCGTGG
This sequence comes from Streptomyces sp. NPDC019443, assembly GCF_044389785.1. NCBI lineage: Bacteria > Bacillati > Actinomycetota > Actinomycetes > Kitasatosporales > Streptomycetaceae > Streptomyces > Streptomyces sp. NPDC019443. The sequence goes on along the minus strand of NZ_JBIRYJ010000004.1, from coordinate 57,757 downwards.
CGCTATCCACTGCGTGTTCACAACTACAACCTGCTGTCCGGCAGGGACTATTACCATCCGCGCTTCCTCTTCCTCGTCGTCGTCCCGGAGGACTCCGATGAGTGGGTGGAAGCGACCCATGAGGGCCTGCTGCTCCGGCACGCCGCCTACTGGGCCTGCTTCCACGACCACGAGCTCACGGACAAGTCGAAAGACGACAGGTTGACGGTGTCCGTGCCGAAGGCCAACCTGCTCACGACCGGGACACTGCACGGTCTCTTCGGCCCTGAGTTCCGAGCGAAGCTGGGGGTGTCGTGATCGCGATCTCCGAAGAGGAGTTCAGCCGGGTGAAGGACCTGGCCACTGCCTCTCTGCTGCGTTATCTGCGTGGCCGTGGCTGGTCCCCGATGCGTGACTACGGACGAGGCCAGCTGTGGGTCCTGCCCGTGCCGGACGACACCGGGGAGCCGTACGAGGTGCTCGTTCCGCTGGACCGCCGGCCGCGCGACTATGCCGACCGCATGGCCGACCTCGTGGAGACCCTGTCGACGGTGGAGGCCCGCCGCCCCGCCGACGTGCTGCGTGAGATGTCGCTCCCGTCAGCCGACTGGCAGTTCCTCCGACTCACCCCACCTGGCCCGTCCGGCACCGCGCCGCTCACCGAAGTGGTGCCCGCCCTCGCGGGGCTGCGTGACCTGATGACAGCGGCAGCGGCTGCCGAGGCCGCTCCCCAGCCGCAACCCGTGCAGCCCGCGCAGAAACCGCAGCGTGTCAAGGACCATGTGGCGTCTGTACGGCTGGATCAGACCCGGGTGGGCAGCTACGTCGTGGCCGTGCACACCCCACTGCCGGAGACTCCAGCCCAGGAATTACTTTTCGACGACGAACCCTTCAGAGAGCCGTTCGAGAGGCGAGTGTCACGGCGGCTGTACGCGGCGCTGATCTGCGCCCGGGAGGCCGCCGACCTCACCCTGCGGAACGACGAGCTGGCCGACTTCGCTCCCTACGTCCCGGCGGGGCTTTCGGCGAATCTCTGCGAGGCACTGGTCAAGATCGGCGGCGACGACGGACCGGGCTTCTCGTTCGACTTCACCTGGTCCGCCGACCTTCCGCTGGAGCAGCCCACCAAGCCCGTCCGGCTCGCCCGGCAACAGCTCGAAGCCCTGGACGCCGGGGCCAAGGACCTTCGCGCCCGCCTTGGGCGCCGCGACATGACACTGGTCGGCTCGGTTGTGCGGCTCCACCGCGAGCTGCCGCACGGCCCAGGGGCGGTCACCGTCGCCGGCTCCTTCGAGGACAGGGACGACGGGCGTTTACGACGGGTCAGAACCACGCTGAACCAGGATGACTACGGCAGGGCGGCCGAGGCGCACCGCCGGGGTGACGAGGTGATCGTGCGCGGCGATCTCTCGGCTTTGGGCAATGCCCCCCGGATGGAGAACAGCCGCCTGGTCGCGGTGCGCCATGTCTACGACTGAGGCCCGCCGTCACGCGGCATTCACGTTGTCGGACCCTGCCCGTACGCTGGACCGACAGGGGGGATCCTCTCCTGCTCGGGGGCTCCGAGGATGCCGGTGGCAGGCATGCGGCTCTAGGGTGGCGACGAGGACCAGAGGGGACCGACCATGGCAACCGTGCACGACGTAGCCGCGTACATCCTGATGAAGGCCGCACCGATGTCGGCCATGAAGCTGCAGAAGCTCTGCTACTTCTCCTACGGCTACCACCTTGCCTGGGAGGACCGTCCTCTCTTCGACGAGCGCTTCCAGGCCTGGGCGAACGGACCGGTCGCCCCCGAGTTGTACAGCAAGCACCGCGGCCGGTTCGAGCTTCGGCGTGGGGACATCGAGGGCGACCCCACTGAGCTGGACGAGTCCGAGCGGGAATCGATCGACATCGTGCTGGAGAACATGCGCGTGTACTCGGCGAACGAGCTGTCGGAGATGACCCATCGGACAGGCCCCTGGGTGCAGGCCCGGGAACGTGCCCAGGTGACCGACCTGGAGCGGAGCACGGAGCCGCTCCTCGACGAGGAGATCGCGGACTTCTTCGGCGCGCTGGCCGAGCAGGGCGAGCACGACGACTGATGGCCAAAGGGGGACGCGCCAAGAAGAAGATGGCCCTGCCGCCCGGCGGGCCATTACAGGGCAAGCGGCTCGGTGAAGTCCGCCGCTCTCTGCTTCCCGAGGCCGTCGCTTCGGAGGAACGGGTGTGTTGGCGGTTCAGCCACGTCGATCACGACGGTCGCTGGGGCTTCGACCGCATGGACACGGTCACGTTGTGCGAGGTGCTGACCAAACTCGCCGCCTGCGAGTCGATGACCCTCAACGAACTGCGCACGACACGCCGCTTCTTTACGGAGTACAGGGACCTGTCCCGCTTGTGCAGGGATGCCGTGGTGAGGCTTGACGAGCTCGGCTTCGGGGACAGGACGGAGATCCAGCGCCTGGAGTTCACCGGCAAGCAGCGCCTGTACGGCTTTCTGGTGGGCAACGTCTTCAACGTCCTGTGGTGGGACCCGGAGCACGAGGTGTACCCGTCGAGGCTCAAGCACACCTGACCGGGCCACATCGCTCTTTCGAGGGGGAGCACGGATGTCCGACGAACCTGAGCCCGTCCCGCCGGCCGAGGCGGTGCGGAAGCTGCTCGGTGCGCTGGCGCGAGGAGTCCGCCACGACGAGGGACTGACGCGTGCCCTGGCCGACGGTCCGTGGTTGCTGGGACCAGTCCTCAGGAGGGCCACGGAGCTCGAACTGATCCGAGGACGCCAGCTCACCGACGCGGGCCGACTGGTACTCGGGGAGCCGGTGTACTGGCGCAGCCGCAGGGCTGCGGAGGCCCGACAGGAATCAGCCAACTTTGGTCGTGCGCACAGGTGTTACTGCGGATCATGCGCGGAAACAGGCTGTACCACCTTGCCGGCCCCCTACTACCCTGTGTCCCTCAGGGAGGGGCGCTGAGATCTAGTACTGCCGGTTCCGTCGGAACCGGCCCAACCGGGCCCCGCAAGAGGCCCGGGGGCAGGGCCGACCCGTGGGTGCGGCCCGTGAATCAACTTCCGCGTGACGCTGAGGTCGGGCCGGGAGGAGAAAGTAAAGGTAGATGGTCAGCGCCTCCCCTCATCTCTACCTGAAGTCCGTCCCGGCCACACGCTCGTCACGGGCCGCCGAGCGGGCGCTGCGGCAGTCGGCGGCCGCGGATGCGCGTGGTCTGCCTCCCGTGGTCACCCTCGGGCATCTGGCGCATCTCACGGGAGTGCCCTACGGCAGCCTGCGCCGCGCGGTCGAGCGCCGCGGCTTCCACTACCGGCCGCTTCACACCCCCGGTCAGGCCGACCGAGGCCCCAGAAAGCTTCTCGCTCCCGTACCCGAGCTGATGACGGCCCAGCGCTGGATCCTGCACGAGATCCTGGACGGTCTGCCCGTGCATCCCAGCGCCTTCGCGTACGTGCGGGGCCGATCCGTGGCGGAATGCGCCCGCAGGCACCTGGGCGCACACTGGCTGATCAAGATGGACATCGAGGACTTCTTCGGATCGATAGGCGAGCGCCGGATCCACCAGGCCTTCCGGACGGCCGGATACCAGCCGCTGATCTCCTACGAGCTGACACGCCTCTGCACTTGGGAGGATCGCGGGGACGTCGTCGATCCCCAGCGGGCGGACCGCTACCCCAAGATCACCGCGTACCAGCGCGGCTGGGGAGGATTCCTCCCGCAGGGCGCACCCACCAGCGGCGCGCTCGCGAATCTCGCGGTACGCCCGCTCGACGACCGGCTTGCCTGCATTGCCGCTCGCCACGGCCTCGTCTACACCCGGTACTCGGACGACATGGTCTTCTCGGGCGGCACGACCCCGTTCTCCCGAGCTGCGGCGGTTGCGCTGCTCCGGGAGCTCAGCCACACGGTGCGGGGGTTCGGCTTTACGGTCAATACCCGAAAGACCCGCATCGTCCCGCCCGGCGCCCGCAGGGCCGTGCTCGGGCTCCTCGTCGACGGGGACACCCTCCGCCTCACCCCGGATTTCAAGGCTCGGCTCCATGGACACCTGTACGGCATCGAGAAGTTCGGGATCCGGTCCCATCAACAGCACCGCGACTTCGCCTCGCTGGCGGGCATGGTCAATCACATCGACGGTTTGATCGCCTACGCCCTCGGAGCCGAGGCAGAGTGGGCTCGTCCGGTCCGTGAACGGTGGCAGGCCGCGTTGAGTGCACAGGGCTGGACGTTCGACTGACACAACAGGGCGGGGCGGAGCAACGGCATGCGCTACAAGAACGAAGCCGAGATCAAGAAGGCGCTGGGGATCGATTCCTGGAGGTATCTCTCCAAGGACAAGATGGTCAGATTCGTGGCCATGATGCCCGACATGAGCACCGAGGTGGCTCTGAAGATCGTCGAGCAGTTCCCCGCGTTCAAGGACTTCGCCAAGAACGCCGTGGACATGATGCAGAAGGCGCACGAGTCCACGCTCACGGCGAACGAGCGGAGCCAGGAGCATGTGCACCGGGCCTTCCAGGAGATCAGGGAGATCCTCCGGAGGGAACTCGACAAGGGTGACCTGACGTGGGAGCAGCGGATCTACCTCATCGAGCAGATCCAGAAGACCGGAAGGGAGCAGTCGCAGAAGGACAGCGAGAACAAGAAGTTCCTGGAGGGGGCGCTCGGGAAGGCGCTGGCCGGCGCGGGGGTGCTGGCGGCCCTGGGCGTGGCCTTCGTCGGCGGAAGAGTGATGGCCGAGAGCAAGGACGACTCTGAGGACTCCCTGGAAGCATGACCTCTGAGGATTCTGCGCTCCAAGTCGTCAGACCGGGCTGGGAATCCCGTGGGCCCGGATCCTGACCCAGTGAGCGGTGGTCACCGTCTCTTGGTCGATGTCGCCCGGGGGATGCGGCGCGGTCGCATCTCGGTCGAGGGCGTGCCGTGTGCTACCCAGGCGCGTTGCTGTTCCTCCCGCCAGACGATCGACAGCACATCGCCCGACACGGGGCGGACGAATCCCAGCCGGGCGAGGAGGTCCCGGGCTTCGGGCGGCGGGTTGCCCTCCCGGTCGGTGATCAGGGCGCTCAGGATCGGTACGTCGTCGGTGATCCTGCCCTCGGCGCGTACGAGGGTACGGAGGAGTCCAGCGGGCGGGAGTTTCGTCGCCACGGCGCCCTGTGGGCCGAACAGGTCGGCGACGGTGACCGTGCCACGACGGTGTGCCACCGTGACCAGATGGCGCCGCAGCTCCCGCAGGAGCGTGTCACCCCGCCGGACCGACTGTTCCAGAGCGGTGATCCGCTTGCCGAGCTCCCTCTGCTGGTCTTGGGCCTTCCAGGCGCGGTAGGCGACTCCGCGCTGTCTGGCCTCGCGCCACTGCTCCTCCCAGGACCGGGCCTGCTTGATCGCGTTCGTCAGCTTCCGCTGGTCCTCCTCGCCCGCGAAGTCCAGCAGGTCGTGTGCCGTGGCCAGAAGCCTCTTCATGCGCGCCGTGTCGCGCCGGATCGCCTCCTGTCGTTTGCGGTCACCGCCCTGCGGTGAACCTTGGTGCGCCGAGAAGAGCCTCCGTGTCTGCTGGGCGCACCACTCGTCCCCGGCGTGTCCGCCGGGCACGAGGCGGCCGAGTGACCTCGCGTGGTCGCGGAAGTACGGAAGGGCGTGGCCGTTGTCCCTGCGGATCAGGGCGGACAGCAGCGGTTCCGTCGGGCGGGTCGCGGCGTCCACCATGCTGAGCAGTGTCCGGCAGCGGGCGGGGGCGAAGGCGTGGAGGTCGAGCCCGGTGATCCTGGCCAGGTCGCGCCAGGTCGTGGTCTCCCGGTGCGCGGCGCAGTACTCCAGGTAGTCCCGCACGACGAAGGCAGCCTCCTGGATGGGGGTTGCCGGGGTCACGGGCCGGCGCGGGTGGCGTGCACCGTCCGCCGTGTCCTCCTGCGGTTCGGGGCGGTACGGGGCCTTCTGGCGGTAGCGCGCGACGGATGTTCCGGGTGGGACGGCCTGGTGGGCGGCCGGTGTCATCAGGCCGGCTGACGTGACCCAGCAGGTGTCGATGTCCTGCCATGTGACACGGCGTCCGGGTAACTCGGTGCCGATCTGGACGCGTCGCTGCAGCAAACCGTCGTTCCGGTTGCTGACCATGCGGAGCCGCAGGGCGTACCCGCGCCGGGCGAGGGGTTCGCGGGGCGCCGGGGTGTGCTCCCCGAGCAGCACCTCGTCGTAGCCGCCGCTGAGCGCGAAGTCCACTGCGGCGCGCGGCAGGGACGACCCGGCGTAGGGGCAGTAGAAGCGCAGCTTCAGCCCGGGGGCGGGGAGGAAGGCGTCCAGGTACGTCCAGTCGCCGTCGGTCTGCTTGGCCAGTTCGAGCCGGTGGTCGAGCCCGCACGCCTCCAGCCAGCGGCGCACCCCCCGGCGGAGATACAGGTGGTCCCCGCTGTTCTCGCCGGTGAACCGCCGCCCGCACCGGTCCCCGGGGCGGTGCGCGAAGTGGCTGACACTGCGGTGGCATATGCGCACGGTCAGGATGTTGCCGCAGCCGCCGAGCAGCGTCCCGCACCAGAAGGCGTCCGTGCCGTGGCGCCGCTTCAACAGCATGGCGTCGTCGTGCTCCTGGGGAAGGATCACCGGCTGGTCGGACGTCCGGCTGCCGAGCACGGCGACTTTCACCAGTCGGCTGTCTTCGGTGAACACGCGCCCCCCCTCGCTGTCCGTCAGCGGGCCGCGCAGTCAGTGCCGAGGCCCGGAACGACGACGAGTATGCACGGTTTCAGGCAGTGTGGGGACCGGTTTGTCGTGTTAAGGGGAGGAGTCCCGTCGGCCTGTCCTGCCGTACGCGTGAACCCTCCCGCACCGCAGGGGCAGTGTTGTGGGATCCGCAGGGTGTGGTGGCGGTGTCAGGCGGGTGGGGTGGTGTCGCCGACCAGGCGTAAAGCCGGGGGTTCGACGGCGAACTCGCTGATTTTCAGGGCTGCTTCGCGCCACTGGGCGGCGAGTCCGAGCAGGTACTCGCTGTCGTGGCGGTAGCCGGGTGGCGGGGAGTCCGGGGTGGTGGAGCAGAGCATGGTGACGGCGAAGCGGACCGCGTGCAGGGCCGAGCCGACGTGCGGGTCGACGCCGTTCTTCAGGCGGACCAGCAACTGGAGCCGGGTGGCGATGTCGACGAGCTCGTCGTAGACCTTGGCGCGTTGGTGTGCGCGGGCGGCCTCGATGTCGTCGTCCATGGTTCCTCCGGTGTGGGTGGCTGGGGCGGCCCCGGGCGAGTCAGGCGGCGTCGGTCTTGGCTTGGGCTTCGAGTCGGCAGTCGCGGCAGAGGCCTGGCTCGGGGGCGCGGAAGACGCGCTTGCAGGTGCCGGTGCAGTCCTGGATGGGGTGGATGACGTCCGGCGAGGGGAGGTTGGGGAGCGGTGGCGGGAGGAGTGCGGTGAGGCGGTGGGCGAGCAGGGCCGCCGGGTGCTTCAGGGGGTGGGGAAGGTCGGTGGTGAGGGCGTGGCGGACGGCGTCGGGGGTGGCTTCGCGTTCCAGCCAGGCGACGACGGCCGGGGCCAGGCGGCGGACGTCCCGCTCGCCGAGTACCAGGCGGGGGTGGTCACGGCGCAGGCCGGCGAGGAGGCCGGTGGCCACGCGATGCTGCTCCAGGTCAGGGGTTTGCGGCTGGGGGAGCGGCGGGCGCGGGCGCGCGGGCGGCGGCGGTACGGGGTCGGGGGCGGCCTCCGCGACGGGGGGCGGTTGGGCGGGCTCCGGGGCCAGGGGCTCTGCGGGCTCGGGTTCCGCTGCGGGAGGCGAGGGTGTGGCTTGTACCGGCGCCGGTCTGTCCGTCTCGGCCTGCGGCTCGGGTGCAGCGGCTGGGATCGTGCCGGCGCCTGGGTGGTTGTGCGAGATCGTGCGCGTGACGAGCTTGCCGCCGGGGAGGCGGACCAGCGTGCGCTCCAGGTAGCTGTGCTCCTCCAGTTCGCGCAGCGCGGCGGCGATACGGGCCTCGCTCTCCGGGAAGCGGTCGACGAGCACCTTGATGCCGACCTTCGCCCCGTCGGGCAGTGACTGGATGTGCACGGCGAGTCCGATCGCGGTGAGCGACAACTCGCCGTGCTGGGCGAGGTGGTTGCCGACGATCGTGAAGCGGCTGGTGTGGACCGACTTCACGTGGATCACACCGAAAGCGGTGACGCGTCCGGGTACACGGGACGAGGTGCGCGAGGGCGCGCTAACCTGCTGGGTATCCATCGGGAAGCCCTAACTTCCTCGGTGGTCAGGCCCTCGATCGGGATTGCAGTCCCGGCCGGGGGCCGACGCATGTCTGCGGTTGTCGCGGCGAGCATATGCCCGCCAACCCGCCCGAAATCCAGCCCGATTGGCCAAGGTCACCCGTGAGGGTGACGAGGGCGGGGTGGGGTTGGGTGGGTACTTTCCCGGTTCTTTCAAACGTTCTTGAGAGCTCTTTGCGTCGTGCGGCAGCGCGTCGCGGACAACCGGGTCGCAGGACACCGCGACCCGGTGCGACCAGTCACGGTACGAGGTCGAGCTCGGCCCAGACGGTCTTGCGGGGCACGGGTCCTGACGCGACACCCCAGCGGTCGGCGAGCGCTTCGACGATCAGCAGACCGCGCCCGGACTCGGAGTCGGCGGCCGGGGCGGTGGCGGTACCGGGACCGGGCGGGAGCCGGTCGCCACAGGTGTCGGTGACCTCGATCCGCAGCCGCTTGCCATGGTCCCGGACGGCGAGATCCAGCCGGAAGTCCCTGCCCTGGACGCGGCCGTGGAGCGTGGCGTTGGTGGCCAGCTCGGCGACGATCTGCGCGGCCGACTCGGACGGGAGCCCCCAGGTAGCTAGTTGGGCCGTGGTCAGCAGACGGGCAAGCCGGGCACCTCGGCGGGTTGGGGAGAGCAGCACGGTGAACGCGCATCTGGTGGCGGAGTGTTGGGGGCGAGCGGTTTGTTGATTCACGTCACTCAGCGTGGCTGCGTCTGCGTAGCGTGCCCAGTGACGAAGCTCTTACGTAGTGTCATTGTCCCGGGCTTGTCCAGTGCTGTCCCGGCTGTCCGGGGTGACGTGCTGGGGACAAAAGGTGTTGAGGAAGAACGGCACGCACGTCGGAAGTGGGGCACGCATGAGTATGGATGGCGAGGGTACGGAGCGTGGGGACGGCGGGGCGGACGATCCCGGCTGGGACGTCGATCCCGACGACGAGTCGGGGGTGGCGGTGGTCGCTGCGGTGGGCCGTCAGATCAAGGTCTGGCGGGAGTCGGCAGGGCTGCGGGCCGGTGAGTTCGGGGCCGCGATCGGGTACGGCGAGGACCTCATCTACAAAGTGGAGGGCGGCCGGCGCATCCCCCGTCCGGAGTTCCTGGACAGAGCGGACGAAGTGCTGGGCGCAGGTGGGAAGCTCGCGGCGATGAAGCGGGATGTGGCGGAGGTTCGGTACCCGAAGAAGGTCCGGGACTTGGCGAAGATGGAGGAGCGGGCAGTCGAGCTGCTGGCATACGGCGACCACAACCTGCATGGGCTGTTGCAGACGGACGACTATGCGCGGGCACTCTTCGAGATGCGGCAACCCGCGTATGAGCAGGACGAGATCGAACGGGCGGTTGCAGCCCGTGTTGCGAGGCGCTCCATCTTCGAGCGGTCGCCCGCCCCCGCGCTGAGCTTCGTGCAGGAAGAGGTAACGCTGCGGCGCCCACTCGGAGGCAGAATGGTGCTACACCGACAGCTCGAACGTCTCCTGGAGGTGGGGAAGTTGCGGAACGTCGCGATCCAGGTCATGCCGACCGCCCGCGAGGACCACGCCGGAATGCAGGGAGAGACGCAGGTGCTGAAGTTCGGGGACGGAACGGCGGTGGGACGCTCCGAGGGGGCATTCGCAGGCCGCGCAATCTCCGATCCGAAACAGCTCCGAATCCTTGAGCTGCGGTATGGCATGATCCGGGCCCAGGCTCTCACGCCAGGGGAGTCGCTGGCCCTCATCGAGCAAGTGCTGGGAGAAACATGATCCGCAAGGCCTCTGTCGGGGACGATTCCACGCTGGAGTGGTTCAAGAGCAGTTACAGCGACAGCAGCAACAGCAGCGAATGCGTTGAGGTGGTGAGCACCCCCGGTACGGTCCACGTCCGCGACTCCAAGGATGTGCGGGGGCCGCTGCTTGGGTTCGCGCCGGATGCGTGGGCCGACTTCGTGACCTACGCGTCCGAACGCCGACCCCTCTGAACTGCTCGCGCACCGCGTTCGGTTGATGCTGGGAGCGGGCCGCGCTGCAATGTGATTCAGAATAGTCCGTCTAGCTGAGGGAACAGTCCGTCGCTGAGCGTTTCTCCATCGTTTCCGGTTGTGGTTCCGCGCGCCGCGGCCGGAGCCTTCGCCTTGGCCTTCCGCGTTGCGGCCCGCCGCCTCTTCGCCTCTGGCGTGTGCTGCCCCTGCTTGACCTCTTCCTCGTACCGCGCATGGTTCAGCTCAAGGAGCCGGTCCAGGATCGCGTTCTGGGCTTTCGGTGACATTGTGTAGCGGGTGCCGCGCCGTGTCTCATGGAAGGCGTACTCAAGGTCAAAGTCCCAGCCGTAGCCAGTCAGCACGGCATAATCGATCCGCCGGTGGATGTCCCTAAGCGCGATGACGGCGGCCGCGGAATCCTCGCGCGAGTGGATTCGCTGTGAGAGCGGGGTGAGGGCGAGGCCGGTGGCCTTCTGAAGTTCCTCCAGCTTCAGGCCGAGGCTGCTCAATTCGCCGGTGAGCTCAGGAACAGGCAAGGGAGCGCAGCAGGTAGTCGGCGTGTAGACAAGATCCGCGGTTCGGGTAGGGCCGTATTGCACGGTCCACCAGAACTGGAACTCGCTGCTACGGAAGGCGAGTTCCGCGTAGCTCTCCGTGGGGAAGACAGTCAACTTCTGGTCGAAGACGGACTCACGGGGCAGCAGGGCTGGCAGCTGTGTACTGCTGGTCTGGCCGATAGCGATCACTCGATCTAGGTGATCGATCGACTCGTACAATTCGATCGTCGGTCGTGTGAACCGCCACCAAATTTCTCTGCGCTGCTTGTTTTTGTTCTTGGCGCGCTCGGGCTTGACTTCTTGCTCCACGATGGCAAATGCGTCCTCGTATTCCGCAGCCGCCTCTCGAGACCTGTCGCGGAAGTTAATCACCCAGCGGCGAGCTGCGGAGCCCGTTCGCTGATTCAGATCGTCACCGTTGAAGTACGGGAACAAGACGTCCTTGTTCTTGGGGTCCTTTTTGATAAGCGCTTGGGCCTGTTCGGGTTCGAGAATGAATCCGGCACCCAGTACGTACGATCCAATGAAAGCCCGGTTCTCGTTCTCAACCAGTTGATGGGGCATGCCCGTTGCTCGTGAAAGCGGTGTAAGGAGGGGCGTAATCCCCTTCACAGGTTGGCCGTCCAGGAAGACAGCTTCGGTGGCCCCTACATCCCGACTCAGCCAGACAAGCGCAACCTCCAGATTGGCTGTGCCTGGCCAAGGCTGAGATCTAACTGCCCGGCTCACCGTCCAGCCATTTGACGTGGCCTGATCAAGCCCCACTTCCCTGGTGTAACCCTGTGCAATCGTGTTCGTTGCGATGATGCCCGTTCGCTGTCCTGGCGCGATCATCAGGTTCCGGAGCAGGAAGTACGCGCAGAGGTCCGCGTGTCCACGCGTTCCGCCTGCCAGCCGATTGACTAGATACTCGCGGTAGTCGTGACCCAGCGCACCCGTGATCTTGAGGCCGCCCACAAACGGTGGATTTCCCATCACCACATCAAACCCGGACGACCCACCGATGCCCATGATCTCCGGAAACTCCAGCGGCCAGTGCAGCGGCCGTACAGCGGCCGTCCGCTCACCCGTCAGCCAGCGGTCCACCATCTCCCGCGCCTGCTGCCCCGCGAACGAGGAACCGGGCTCCGCCCAGCTCCCGTCCCTCGCGCGCTCCTCCTCCAGTGCGGTCGCCACCAGCCCCGCCACCGACTCCAGCCGGTTCCGGTAGGCCCGTTCCTTCGCGTTCTCCTTCGCGTCGCGGAGCTGCGCCGCGCCCCGCTTGCCGCCGACCTTCTCCTCACCGGTCAGCTCGGACGCCTCCTCGTCGGAGATGCCCTCCGCCGCCAGCGCCGCGCCCACCACCGCGTCCGCCGCCAGCCGCAGTTGCTCCGACAGGGCCTCCGCGCGGCGCAGCTTCTCCGTCTTCGCCTGCACGCTCCGGATGTCGTGGACCGGTGTTGCCTCGATCTCCCGCCGCAGTTCCGCAGCCTCGGAGAGCAGCGTCTCCGTGACGTCCAGCGCCCGCGAGACGTCCTCGCTCAACTGCCGGGCGCCCGACTCCAGATGGAAGGCCTTGATCTGCTCCACGTCGATGACGCCGACCAGCGAGTCCCCGCATCGCAGGGCGTGGTCCAGGAACGAGAACGGCCGGCCCTTCGCCAGCGTCACCAGCCACAGCGACAGCTTGGCCAGCTCCACGGCCATCGGGTCGCGGTCCACGCCGTACAGGCACCGGTCGGCGACCAGCCGCCGTGCTACCCGAAGCAGTTCGTCCCGGTCGTCCTCGCCCACGTCCTTGCGGATCTCGTCCGGCAGGCCGTCCCGCAGCCAGGCGTCGACCACCCGGTCCGAGAGGTACCGGCAGGCCGAGACCAGGAATGCCCCCGACCCCATCGCCGGGTCCAGCACACGCAGCTTCAGCAGCTCCTCCGCCGGCTTCGCCCGCCAGACCCCGACGGCCGCGCCCTCCGCCGGGCCGGGCGAGAAGCACAGCGGGGCGAGGGTGTGCTCGACGACCTCCTCCGCCAGTGGCTTCGGCGTGTAGTGGGTGCCCGTGTTGCGGCGGTTGCCCGAACGGACCATCACCATGGATCCGGCCGGGAACACCATCGGCTCGCCGCGGAGATCGTCCCCGACGAGACCCGCGAACGGGGCGATGCGGGCGGCGAGTTCATCGTCATTACCAGCCGAGGCGTGCAGCTCGGCGGTGACCGTGCCCGCCTTCTCCAGGGCCTTGCGGATCTGGGCGATGGACGTGACGCCCGTCGCCTCCTTCAGCTCGCGCTCGATCGTCCCGGCCGCCTGCCACCGCTCCAGGTCGGCCAGCGGCAGCACCGCCTCGTACCGGCCGTCGCGGCCGAGGACCACGCCTACGTACGGCTGGTCGGCGCGCTCGCACCCGTACTCCAGCAGACCCTCGTAGACATGGCCGATCTGCTCGACGTCCAGGCCCTTGTACGAGAGGGCCTCCCGGCCGCCCTTCCCCTTCCTGCGCAGCACCAGGAGTGCGTCGAGGATCTCGTAGACGACCCTGTCGGTGACCTTCGCGCCGGCCAGCCACGGGAATCGGGCCGGGTCGAAGAGCGAACCGCCGTACGCGGGGATCCACAGCTCGTCGTGGGTCGAGCCGCCGTGAATCGCGGCGAAGACGGCCAGCAGCCGTGGCCACGCCGCTGCCCGGCGGTCGCCGAGCTCGCCGCCGTGCAGGGAACGTTCGGCGTCCAGCTCGTCGTGCAGTGGGCCGACGGCGTACGAATCGGAGTACAGCCGGTCGTCGGCGGGGAGCAGCCGCTGTTCCTCCGCGTACAGCAGGAAGACCAGCCGCATCATGACCGTCAGCGCACTGTCGTACAGCGGCTTCCCATTGACACCGACGAGCAGTTCGCCGCCCGATTCACGGTCCAGGCGCGACAGTTCCGCGACGAGCAGGGCGACGGCCGCGCGCACCTGCTTGCCGAGCGTGTCGGTGACCTCGGCCTGCTGGTCGGCCGTACGGGCGTACAGCGCGGCCAGCGAGGAGGTGTGCGCGCCCTGTTCGTCCCGTGCGGGGAGGGCGACGCGGCGGGCGTGCAGCAGACTGGCGAAGGCCCGCAGGAGCAGCGGTTCCTCCAGCCACAGGTCGGCGTCGAAGACGGCGAGGGTGGTGGCTTCCTTCGGGCGGGCATGGACGAGCGCCCATTCGCGCCCGTTGGTGAGCAGGGCGAGCGGGACCTCCCGCCAGCGGGCCAGGTCGGCGGCGCGGTCCACCGCGGACGGGGTGTCGCCGCTCGCCCGGGTCAGGGAGTCGCCCCAGCCCGGCGTACGGAAGAACAGCCCCCGTGACACCGGCCCGTCACGGTCGGGGCCCAGCAGCACAGCGTCGGGAGTGTTCGCCCCGGCCCGCAGCGACTCGGGGAGGGCGGCGCCCTCGCGCAGGCCGGGCGTCCAGCCCAGGACCTCGCCGAGGATCAGCCGCTCCCACCCGTGGCGCAGCAGCGCCGTGTCCTCCTGGACCTCCGCCCACGCCTGGCGCAGCCGTTGCAGAGCCTCCTTCGGCACGGTGTCCAGGCCCTGCGGGAACACCTCGGTCAGGACCGGCAACGAGACGAACGGTCCGTCCGGGCGGAGCAGCCGCAGCCACTCCTCGTGCTGCTCGGCGGGGGTGGGGATGTGCCCCGTCACGGGTCGGCGGGCGGCGGGGGGCATCAGTGACGGTCTCCACGGGCGAGGGCGGACGGGACGAGGAAGGTGACGGCGACCGGGAACCAGCGGGGCGTCGGATCGGCCCAGCGGGCTCGGAGCGCCTGCGACTCCGATTCGACCAGGGCAGGGATCGTGGACAGGCGCTCGCCCAGTGCCTCACGGTCGGCGCGCAGCTGGCGGCGTTCGTCGTCGATGTCGAAGAGCGAGCCCTGCTCCCAGTATCCGTGATCGTCGAGACGGTCCCGGATCGAGCGCTCCAGCTCTGCGAGCACTTTCCGGATGCCCTCCACCTCCTCCTCGCAGCGCTTGGCGAGAAGGTTCTCCACCGACCGGAACCTGGTGTGCGCGCGGGTACGCAGGGCGCGGGAGAGCCGGTCCTTCAGTTGAGTCTGTGTCCACAGTTCGGTGAGCCGGTCCGTCATCTCCTCGGCGGGCAGCTCGTCCGAGGCCGCCGAGAGCCAGGCGTCCAGCTCGTCCTGGCGTGCCGTCTCCAGCTTGCCGCCGACAAGGGCGCCTCCGGCGGTGATGATCTCCTCGTGCAGCCGGGCACCGCCGCGCCCGGAGATCACCACCCGGCCGTGGGCGATGACGGCCGGGGTCCGCAGCAGATCGCCGGGGACCACGCGTGCGGTGACCCGGGACAGCTTCGCCCCCTGGCCGCCCGACCACAGCTCGGCGCGCAGCAGACGCAGGCACATCTGGACGAGACGGTGGCCCAGGTGCATCAGCACCACATCGGTCCGCCGGCGGGCGTCCCGCTCGTCGAAGACCACCGGCCGTTCCCGGCCGGTCAGCGGATGGCGCAGCCCGTCGTTGCGGGCGTGGGCCCAGGCACCGGGCAGCTCGGGCAGCCGGAAGCAGCGGGCCGGGGAGTCACCGCCCGCCGGGTCCGGGACCTCGGTCAGATCCTGGCGGTGTGCCAGCTGGAGTCCCGTACGGACCACCCGCTCCACGGTCTCGGGCGTCAGGTGCAGCGTGTCGCGGCTGCCCGCGAGCTCCGCGACCAGCCTCTCCAGCTCCTTGGCGAGGTCCCGGTCGACCTTCAGGACGGCCCGCCCCGACCGCTTGCTGATCTCGGCGTCGGCGGTGGTCCAGTCGGAGCGGCGGCCCAGCATCTTCTGCTCGACCTGCGCGGCGATGACCTCACCGGCGCTGCCCAGGTCCTCGCGGATCTGCTCCGTCTTGCGGGCGGCGACGGCGAGGAAGTGCAGCTCGTCCTCCAGCGTGCCGTCGCCGTGCCCGGAGTCCGGGGCGTCGTCCGCCGCGGTGAAGCCCTGCCAGCCCTCCGGGACGAAGTGGAAGACGTCCACCTGGTCCGCCCGTTGGCCGTGACGGTCGATGCGGCCGTTGCGCTGCTCCAGGCGGTTGGGGTTCCACGGGATCTCCCAGTGCAGGAGACGGTGACAGTGGGCCTGGAGGTTGATGCCCTCGCTGGCGGCGTCCGTGGCCAGCAGGATGCGGACCGGGGAGAGCGACGGGTCCTCCTGGAAGACCGTCTTGATGTGCTCCCGCTCGTCCGGCTTCTGTCCGCCGTAGAGCTGCGCGATCCGGTCCGCCGGATATCCGGCGGCGATCAGCCGGTCGAAGAGCCAGCGCTGGGTGTCGCGGTACTCGGTGAAGACGATCACCCGGTCCGGCTCCCAGTCGCCCGCGGGGCCGTTCTTGCACACGATGTCGTCGAGCCAGCCACGCAGCGCGGCGAACTTCGCGTCGGGCCGCTTGACGGCCGTACGCGCCCACACGGAAAGCTCCTTGAGCTGGGAGTGCTCCTGCGGGGTGAGGGTGCGCGACGCCTGGCGCACCGCGGTCAGAGCCCGCTCGGCAGCCTCCGCGTGCTCGTCGTCGCTCTCCGCCGTCTCCTCCACCTGCTCGATGAGCGGACGCAGCACCTTCTCGCTGGGGGCCTGTTCGGTGGCCGGCCCCTTGGTCATCGTCTCCAGGTGGACGTCGATGGTCTCGGCGAAGGCCTTCGGGGAGGACAGGAACCGCTTCTTGAGCAGCGTCGTCACGAAGTCCGAGGCCGTGCGTGCGGCGTTCGTACCACCTGCCTCGCGACGTGAGCGGGCGTACGCGGACAGCTTCGCGTACGCGGCGCGGGCCTCGTCCCCGTACCGCAGCTCCAGCGCATGCGGCACTCGCTCGGGGAAACGCGCCTTGCCGTCCCAGGTCTTGGGCAGCTCCGATTTGAGGCGGCGCACCATCACCCGGCGCAGCTGCTCGTCCGACGGCTTCACACCTCGGGCGAAGCGGTGGTCGTCCAGCAGCTCCAGAAGCGCGGTGAAGGACTCCAGAAAGCCGTTGTGCGGCGTGGCGGAGAGGAAGAGGCGGTGCTCGCAGTGGGGAGCGAGAGCGCGGATCGCCTTCGTACGCTGCGAGTCGACGGCGTACTTGCCGGTCCCGGACGGGGCGCAGGTGTGCACCTCGTCGACGACCAGCAGATCGAAGGCGCGCGGATACTCCGGGACGTGCGGCAGGACCTCGCGCAGCATCCGCATCGGACGTTCCCGCTTCAGCCAGTCCACGGAGACGATCAGCCGCGGATAGTGCGTCCACGGGTTTGTGTACAGGCCGCGGGATCGGCGCAACTCCCTGAGCAGTGCGCTGTTCACGATCCGGAAGTCCAGGCCGAACTTGTCCCGCATCTCGTCCTGCCACTGCAACGTCAGGCCGGAGGGACAGACGATCAGCATGGTCCGGGCCCGGTGGCGGAGCATCAACTCCTGCATCACCAGGCCCGCTTCGATGGTCTTGCCGAGACCGACGTCGTCGGCGATCAGCAGGTTCGTACGCGGCATGGACAGGGCACGCACGACGGGCGCGAGCTGGTACTCCTGGATCTCCGCGCCGGACCGGAACGGCGCCTGCAGGGCAGTCTTGTCGGCGGAGGCGATCGCACCCCAGCGGACCGCGTCCAGGAAGGCGTCCAGGCGCTCCGGGGCATCCATGCCGACTTCGGGGGAGGGCAGTTCGTACTGCTGGTGGACCACCGTCCCCTGCTCCAGCTCCCACACCACACGCAGTTCCTCGTCACGGGCGTCGTCCTCCACGGAGACGAGCGTGACCAGGTGCGGAGCGGACGCGGCGGCGGTGCGCGCGGGGTCCTCGGACGAGACCGCGGAGCGGGTGACCTCGGTGACAACCCAGGGCCGGTTCCGTACGGTGACCAGCTGGCCGTGCGCCGGTACCCCTGGCTCTTCCCCGGCGTCGATTCCGGTCGGTGCGGCCTCTGTGGTCAGGTCCGTCATCGATGGCACCCCTGCTCTCGTCCCCACGGCCGCGGGCGAGGGCGCCGCGCTGCCGAACCCCCTCGGAAGCTTAGTCCGCTCGCACTCGGCAATTCTTGGCCTTGGGCAGTCGCGGCTGACCAAGTGAGTCACCGGTCAGGTCTACGTCGCTCAGCTGGGCGGGCTGTCCGGTTGCCGGTGGCTGCCTCTCTGCACGGCGCCTTCATTACGGGCGAGGCGCGCACCCAGCGGGTTACCGAGCGCCTGATGGCGGCCGGCCGTACCGGACGAGCAAGGCAAGGACCGCTCGCCCCGTACCCCAGTGCAGAACTTCCGCGCCAGGCCGACCCTGTTGGCGGGTGACGGCGGACAGGGAAGGGCCCGCCGGGCGGTGTCGCGCGGCGAGCCCTTCGGAGGGCGGTCAGGGCGTCACTTGTCGGAGACCGTGACCGTCTCGTCGTTCTTCAGCTGCTGCACCAGCTGCTTCACCTTCGCCTTGTCCCAGACCAGGTTCCCGCCCCGGCTGCCCGAGATCGGCATGTTCATGGACTTGCCGTCGCCGCCCGTGACGCCCTTCATCGCGAAGAACATCTTGCCCAGCGACCACAGGGACATGTCCTTGTCGACGATCAGGGTGTCCAGGCCCGCGCCCATCGTCGGGTAGAGCTTGAACGGGTTGAGGATCGTGCCCGGCGTCGCCGTCTGGCTCGCCAGGGCCGCAAGGAACTTCTGCTGGTTCTTCGTACGGTCCAGGTCGCTGCCCGCGAAGGCGTACCGCGTCCGCACGAACGCCAGCGACTGCTCGCCGTTCAGCGTCTGCTTGCCCGCCTGGAAGTCCGCGCCCGACTTCTTGTCCTTGAAAGCCTTGGGGATGTCGATCTCCACGCCGCCGATCGCGTCGACGATGTTCGCGAAGCCCGCGAAGCCGATCTCGACGTAGTGATCGATGCGCAGGCCCGTGTTGTGCTCGACGGTGCGGACCAGCAGCTCCGGGCCGTCCTCCGCGTACGCCGCGTTCAGCTTCACCCGCCGGCCCTCGGCCGGGAAGAGCTTGCCGGACTCCGAGCCCTTGAACGACGGTATCTCCACGTCCGAGTCGCGCGGCAGCGAGATCAGCGTCGGGCCGTTCGAGCCTTCGTGCAGGATCATCATCGAGTCGGTCCGCTTGCCCTCGGCCGAGCCCGTGTGGAGCTTCTTCTTGTCGTCGGCCGTCATGCCCTCGCGGCTGTCGGAGCCCACGATCAGATAGTTCGTGCCCTCGCCCTCGCCGGGACGCTCGATGACCTTGGAGAGGTCGACCTCGCGCTTGAGCTTGGAGTCGGCCCAGAAGTACGTGCCGATGGAGACGGCGAGCAGTACGACGACCAGGGTCAGCGAGCCGACCTTGAGGCGGCGGCGCCAGTTGGGGGCGGGCCGGTCGTCGTAGGGCCGGTCGTCGTAGGGCCGGCCGCCGTTGCCGCCACCGGGGCCGCCGTAGACCTGGCCCGTGTTGTAGCCGCTGTCGTAGCCCTGCTGGTCATAGCCTTCGTCGTACCCTCGCGACTGCGGCGGGACCCCGCCGCGCGGGGGTGCGGCCGGGCGCTGCACATGGCGCATCACGCGCGCGCCCTCGGGTTGAGCGCCGCCGCTGCCGCGGCCGTAGCCGGCTGCGTTGTTGTTGCCGCGGTCGTCGGACCATCCATCGGGCCAGTCATTCATGCGGACCAGTGTGCAGGGCGGGCCCCCGCTGCCCACAAGGCGGGTGGGGGAATAGGGGCAGGGCTGTTGCGAAGCTGATGCAATGCGATCGCCGCAGAGCCCCCGCATATGGTGGAGGGCATGACAGACCAGGCCCAGCACCCGGAGGCAGAGATTCCGGGCAAGCCCACCGCGGCGTCCCGAACCACCCTCAGCCACATCATGACCGGCAGTGACACCAATCTCCTCGGCACGGTGCACGGCGGCGTGATCATGAAGCTGGTGGACGACGCGGCGGGCGCGGTCGCGGGCCGCCACTCCGGCGGTCCCGCGGTCACCGCCTCCATGGACGAGATGGTCTTCCTGGTCCCGGTCAGGGTCGGCGATCTGGTGCATGTGAAGGCCCAGGTGAACTGGACGGGCCGGTCCTCGATGGAGGTCGGCGTACGGGTCCTGGCCGAGCGCTGGAACGAGTCGACCCCGGCGACCCAGGTCGGCAGCGCCTACCTCGTCTTCGCCGCCGTCGACGGGGACGGCAAGCCCCGACCCGTACCGCCGGTGATCCCCGACACCGAGCGGGACCAGCGGCGCTACCAGGAGGCGCAGATCCGGCGTACCCACCGGCTCGCCCGGCGCCGTGCGATCAAGGAGCTCCGGGACAAGCGCGCGGCGGAGGGCCTGGAGGACTAGGGCGTGTCCAGGGGCGAGGCGCGGGAGCTGGGGCGGAGCCCCAGCTACGGGCAGACCACCTGGTCGCCGGTGACCGCGCCGAACTCGCCCGGAGGCGGCTCCTCCGCCCGGACCCGCGTCACTCCCTTGTAGTCCGTCCCGGCCGTCACCTTCAGCGTCCGCCCCTGCCCCTTCACCGCCCGCAGCTCGCACCCCGGCAGCGCCGCCGCCAGCGATCTCGCCGAGCGGTCCCAGCGCGGGTCGTACGTCACATAGCTGCGGCGCACCTCGCTGCCGCCGAGGTTCAGCGGAGCGCGGGTCGTGTTGAAGCCGGTGGCGCGCAGCGCTTCGTCGACCGTTCTGCCCAGGCCGTCGGTGAGCGTCCCGTTGTAGACCTGCACCCTGATCTGCCGCGGCGACACATCCACCGCCGCCGCCTGCGGCCTTTTCGGGCGGTGCGGTGCGAGCGGCTTGTCCTCGCGCAGCGTCTGGAACAGCTTTCTCGACTTCGCCTCGTCCCACTTCACCGTCGAACCGATGCCCTTGACGTGGTCGCTGGAGTCGCGGAGCGGCACGGATGTGAACTCCGACGAGGCCGCGGTGAAGCCCCGCATCGCCTTGCCCAGGGCGAGCATCTCCTCGGCGCCGAAGCCCCTGTCGGCCCGTACGGAGCTGAGCATCGTCGAGGAGACCTCGCGGAGCTTCACCGGGTTCAGCAGCGCACCGCTGTCGGCCGCCTGGTGGATGAGGGCTGCGAGAAAGCGCTGCTGGCGCTGCATCCGGCCCAGATCGGCCGCCCCGTCGATATGGCGCGAGCGCACGTACTGCAGTGCCTGCCCGCCGTTCAGCTTGTGGGTGCCGGCAGCGAGATTCAGACCTGTGTACGTGTCCTTCATCCGCCGGGTCGTGCAGATCTCCACCCCGCCCAGCGTGTCCACCGTCTTCATGAAGCTGGTGAAGTCGACCTCCAGATAGTGGTCGATCTTCACTTTGGTCAGGTGCTCGACGGTCCGCACGGTCAGACTCGGCCCGCCCTTCGAGTACGCCGCGTTGAGCTTCAACCGGTGCTTCGAGTGGCGCTTGCCGGTGGTCGGGTCGGTGTGCTCGGGGATCTCGACGTAACTGTCCCGCGGCAGACTCACCACGCTGGCGCGTTCCCGGTCCCCCGAGATGTGGACCAGCATGATCGTGTCGGTGCAGCGGCAGGGCGCGCCGCCGAGCCGGTACTTGCGCTTCTCCTTCTTCGTGATCTTGTCGCGGCCGTCGGTGCCGACGACCAGGAGGTTCATGCCGTGGCCCGCCTCGGGCCGGTTCTTCATGTCCTTGAACGCGTCCACCCGGTCGATACCGGTGTCCACACTGGTCACCACCGCATGCCCGATGCCGCCCGCCGCCAGCACCAGGACCGAGAGCGTGGTCGCCGCCCGCATGCCCCAGCGCGGCCGCTCGACCGGCCGTCTGGTCCTCTTCCGGGCGTTTTGCCGGGGACGGCCGGAGGGGGACGGCCGGGAGCGGGGCGGCGTGGGCAAGGGGGGAAACCTCCGCGGGCGACAGGGGGATCCCGCACACCGTAGGGCCGTACGATCTGCGCCGACCTGCAGCGACCCGGCCGCCGCGCGTCCGTGTCCCCCATTCGCGGTAACGTGTCGGGCGATGAACGCCACGCCCCCTGTCTCCGTGATCATGCCGGTCCTCAATGAGGAGCGGCATCTGCGCAACTCCGTCCGTCACATCCTCGAGCAGGAGTACGACGGCGAGATGGAGGTGGTGATCGCGCTCGGACCGTCCACGGACCGTACCGACGAGATCGCCGCCGAGCTCGTACGGGAAGACCCTCGCGTCCACACCGTCCCGAATCCCACCGGCCGCACCCCGGCAGCGCTGAATGCCGCCATCAAGGCCTCCCGTCACCCGATCGTGGTGCGGGTCGACGGCCACGGCATGCTGTCGGCGAACTACATCGCCACCGCGGTCCGGCTGATCGAGGAGACCGGCGCGCAGAACGTCGGCGGCATCATGCACGCCGAGGGCGAGAACGACTGGGAGCACGCCGTCGCCGCCGCCATGACCTCGAAGGTCGGTGTCGGGAACGCCGCCTTCCACACCGGCGGCACTGCGGGCCCGGCCGAAACCGTGTATCTGGGTGTCTTCCGGCGCGAGGCGCTGGAGCAGCAGGGCGGCTACAACGAGGAGTTCATCCGCGCCCAGGACTGGGAGCTGAACTTCCGCATCCGCGAGGCGGGCGGCCTGGTCTGGTTCTCGCCCGAACTCAAGGTGCAGTACCGGCCGCGGCCGAGCGTGCGCGCGCTGGCGAAGCAGTACAAGGACTACGGCCGCTGGCGCCATGTCGTCGCCCGCTTCCACGAGGGCTCCATCAACCTGCGCTACCTCGCCCCGCCGACCGCGGTCTGCGTGATAGCCGCGGGCATCGTGGTGGGCGCGGCTCTCACCCCCTGGGGCTTCATCGTCCCGGGCGGCTATCTGGCCGCGATAGCCGCGGGCTCCCTCCCGGCGGGCAAGGGCCTGCCGCTCAAGGCGCGCCTGCAGATCCCCGTGGCGCTGGCCACCATGCACATGTCGTGGGGGTACGGCTTCCTCACCAGCCCGCGCGCACTGGCGAAGAAGGTCATAGCGAGCCGCCGCCCGGCCGTGAAGGCCGAGGCCGCCTGACTCTCGTACGCTTCTGACAGAGACGAGAGGGCCCCGGGTGCACGCGCACCCGGGGCCTTTCGCGTCCGAGCTACCAGGTGAAGCCGTCCTGCACGGGCATGCAGTACTCGTCGTTGTCGCCCTTCAGCGCCTTCGCCGACGCCGGGGTCTTGTTGTCGTCCTGCACCGCCGACTTCGGGTACGCGTCGCCCTGGCGCCAGTCCGCGCCCACGATCAGCGAGATACCGGTGACATCCGTCGACTTCTGCACCGAAGTCAGCGGAATCCCGAGGGACTTGGCGACCGCCTGAGCATCGCCCTCGAGCTCGGCGTTGGAGAACAGGACGACCGTCTTCTTCTGCGGGTCCCTCGTGGCGTCCGCCCTGGCCTGTGTGAAGCCCTTGCCGGACAGGATCCCGGCGACCGCCGCCGCACGACCCTTCTCGGCGAACTGGCCGTCGCCCGAGGTGCCGTTCTGCACCATCACCGCGATCTCACCGGGCGCCGCAGCCGGGTCCTTGGACACGGCGGGCGTGGTGGTGGCCGGCTTCTTCTTCGGCGCCTTGCCGTCCAGCGGAATGTCCTCGCGGACCATCCGGAACAGCTGCTCGGCGTCGCCCGGCTGGGGCTCGACCTTGCCGGCGAACCCCGGCCGCTGGGAGTAGAAGTTCGGCATCGTGGTCATGGTGATCCGGCCGGTCGGGACGCTCTTGAGCTCCTCGCCCAGGTCGAAGAGCTGTTTGACGGAGTTGATGCCCTTGTCGACGGTGAGTGCTCCGATGGCCGCCTCGGCGAGCTTGCGCAGCTTGTTCGGGTCGGTGAGCTTGGTGTTCCTGCGCAGCTCCCGGACCATCGAGTTCATGTACATGTGCTGCGCGCGGGTGCGGGCGAGGTCGGTGCCGTCGTCGAAGCCGTAGCGCGTACGCAGCCACTGGAGCGCCTGCTCGCCCTTGACGGGGTGAGTGCCCGCCTCCAGCTTCAGCCCGGAGCCCTGGCCCTTACTGTTGCGCGAGTAGACGTTTTTCTCGACGCAGACCGGGACGCCGCCGATGGCGTCGGCCATGGAGACCACACCGGCGAAGTCGATCATCATGAAGTGGTCGATGGTGATGCCGGTGAGGGCGTACCAGGTCGCGACCGTGCAGCCGGGGCCGCCGCGGCCGAGTGATTCGTTGGTCAGCGTCCAGCCGGTCGCGGCGTAGGTCTTGTCGGTGTCCGGGTCCTTGCACTCGGGGATCTTGACCACGGTGTCGCGCGGCATGCTGATCACCGAGATATTGCTGCGGTCGGCCGAGAGGTGCAGCAGCATCTGCACATCGGCGAGCGGCTGTCCGCCGAACGTGCTCCTGGCGCCGCCGAGCTTCTGGTTCTCCTTGGAGTCCCGCGCGTCCGAGCCGATGAGCAGGATGTTCAGCGGGACCTGACCGGCGGCGTTGGCCTGGTGCTCGGGCATCTTGCCGCCGAGCGTGAGGTCGTCCTTCTTGAGCTTGCTGTTGAGGTGCTCGTAGTAGAGGTAACCGGCGCCCGCCGTGCCAAGTATCAGCAGCGACAGCACGGAGGCGACCCAGCGAAGTATGCGGCGTTTGCCCCGTTTTCCACGCCGTGGGCCACCGTGCCGGTGTCCGGCCTCGGGGCCGCCGCCTTGCCCGGGCCCGCCGTCCGGCCCATCAGGACCGGCCTGTCTGCCGGTTCTTCTCCTGCGGCCGCCGGCCGCCTGGTCGTCCCCTGCGCCGTACAGGCTGTCGTCCCAGCCCAGTTCGCGGGCGTGCGGGACGCGATGCCGCGTCCCCTCCCCCCGCACGCTGTTCTGTCCCACCCCGGGTCCCCCCTGTCGTTCAGGCGCTCCTGATGACCCGGTGTTCCGGCGTCACTTGGCACACACCTGTTTGTCCGCCTCGACCTTCTGCACACCCTCCGGGGCCTTCGCCGGACCGGTGATGGGCACACCCGCGCCCTTGAAATCCGCGCCGAGGGTCAGCTGCATGGCCTCAAGCCCCACTGCGTCCTTGGTGCCCGGCTTCAGCGCCGTCGCCGGCAGGCCCATGAGGTCCGCGAGCTTGCGGGCCTGATCGGCCTGGTTCGGCGCGTACGTCAGCGTCGTCTTGGGAAGCTTGCTCGGGGCATTGCCCTCGTTGCTCGACTTCAGTACGCCCTGCTCGTTCTGCAGCCAGGTCAGGGTCGTCAGCGCCGCCCCCTGCGTATCGCTGCCGTTGAAGACCGCGACCCGCACCTCGGACGCGGCCGCCCTGGTCCCCTTGAGCAGGCCCTGCTGCTTGTTCTTGGCGTCCTGTTGCTGCTGCTTCACCTCGGTGAGCGAGGTG
The DNA here is from genome assembly GCF_044389785.1 of Streptomyces sp. NPDC019443. NCBI lineage: Bacteria > Bacillati > Actinomycetota > Actinomycetes > Kitasatosporales > Streptomycetaceae > Streptomyces > Streptomyces sp. NPDC019443. The sequence goes on along the minus strand of NZ_JBIRYJ010000004.1, from coordinate 32,848 downwards.
TCGTTCTGAATCATCGAGAACAGCGGCTTGGCCTTGGCCTCGTTGAGCAGCACGGTGGCGCCGTCGGTGTTGTCGACCACCGGCACGGTCGCGAAGGTGATGTTCTTCGGGTCCACCTTCGACAGCTCCATGCCGAGATCGCGCAGCCTGGAGATCTTGCCTATGCCGGTATCGACGGTGAGCGCCTTGGTGGCGGCCTCCGCCAGGTCCCACATCTTGGAGGGGCTGGAGAGCGTGTCGCTGGACTTCATCTTGCGGATCAGCGAGCTCAGGAACTGCTGCTGGATCTCGATCCGGCTCAGGTCGCCGCCGAAGCCCACCGAGTGACGCGTGCGTACGAACGCCAGCGCCTGCTCACCCTCCACGACGTGCTTGCCCGCCGTGAGGTTGAGCTTGGAGTCCTTGTCCTTGATGTCCTTGGCGAGACAGACCTCGACGCCGCCGACGGCGGTCGTCATCGTCTTGACCGCGTTGAAGTCGGCCATCATGAAGTGGTCGACGGTGACGCCGGTGAGCTCCTTGACCGTACGCATGGTGCAGCCCGGGTCGCGGCCCGACTGGCCGAGGCTCTCGTTGAACCGGGTCTTGCGCGTACCGGCGATGTCCTTGGTGCCGTCTGAGGTCTTGGTCTCGCAGGTGGGGATGTTGGTGATCAGGTCGCGCGGGATGGACAGTGCGGTGGCGTTCGTCCGGTCCTTGGAGACATGGAACAGGATCGTGGTGTCGGCGTGCCCGACGCTGTTCTTGTCGCCGTAGGACTCATTGCCCTCGCCGGACCGCTTGTCTGTGCCGATGACGAGGATGTTGACGGCCTGGTCCTTCTTGAAGCCGCCGGTGCCGGCGCCCGCGACGTCGACCGTGTTCAGGTTCGAGTCGAAATGCTGGTAGACGAGATACGCGCCCACGGCAGCGGCGACCACGACGAAGGCTGTCACGCCACCCGTCCACAGAAGCGCTTTCTTCTTGCGGGACTTGGGCTGCTTGCGCTTGCGCCGGCCCGCCGTGGGGGGGGTCGTACCGCCGGAGGCATTGCCCGCACGGCGCGAGCGCTGACCCGGCACCTCCCGCTCAGGAGAAGCGGTCCTGCGGTCCCGCGGACTTCTCGGCGCCGGAGTCCTGGGAGCGGCGCTTGTCGACGCGGACGACTGCTGTGCGGATTGGTTCAGTCGCAATTCGTAATTGCCGGTCTGCGGGTTGAGGACCCACTGGTCGGCGGGGTCGATCTCGTCCGCCTGTCCACGGCTTTGCGCATCCACGGTTGCTTGAGTCCTCCGTCGGTGCCACGCGAGGCGCCTCCCCCGAAGGGCGCTCGGTCTTTCGATCCAGCAGTGCGCGACCCAAGGTCGGAAGCACCAGGTCGCGTCACACTATCCGCCCAGTTCAACGTCGAGCGACGTCAGTGACAAATTCCACGCTCCTTACAAGCGGGCATTCCGCCCAATCGTCATGGACTGCTGGCTCCGGCTTGGCCATCGCTTTACTCACACGTGCCCTCTGCGGCGGTAGTACCGGAGAAAATCGGCGACGGCGTCGGTGTCGCGGACCCGCTGTCGTCCGGCTTTTCGTCGGGCGAGGTTTTCTTCCGCGAGGGCCTTTCCCCGTTGTCCTTGTCCGGGGCGACGGTGACAGGCATGTCCTCGCGCAGTCGCTTGAAGAGCTGGGCCGCGTCGGGCTCCACGAGCTCGTCGCGGTTCGGGTCGGCGCTGTACGGCTGCCGCGGAACGGTGAGGAACTGTACCTTTTCGGTTGGAATGCTACGGATTGAGCGGGTTAGTTCGTACAGATCCTTCAGCGAGCTCAGACCCGGGTCGGTGGTCAGTGACTTGGTAGCCGCGTCCAGTACCGGGAAGAGCCGGGTCGGATTGAGCAGTACGCCATTGCTCTGCACCTTCTTGACCAGTGCGCCGAGGAACTGCTGCTGGCGTTCCATGCGTTCGGTGTCACTGCCGTTGCCGATGGACTTTCGGGCCCGTACGAAACCGAGGGCCTGCTCGCCGCGCAGCGTCTGCTTGCCCGCGCGCAGCTTGAGGTGCGCGTCCGGGTCGTCGATCGGCTCCTTGAGGCAGATCTCGACCCCGTGCACGGCGTCGACCATGCCCTTGAAGCCGCTGAAGTCCACCACCATGTGGTGGTCGATGCGGACGCCGGTGAACCGCTCGACGGTACGGATCGTGCAGGCCGCGCCGCCGAACTCGAACGCCCAGTTGAACTGCGCGAACTGCGCCTTCGTACGGGTGCGGTCGGGCTTGCGGCAGCTCGGGATGCTGACCATCAGGTCACGCGGGATGGACATCGCGGTCGCGCTCTTCCGGTTCCCGGAGATGTGCAGCAGGATCGTGGTGTCGGAGCGCTGACTGCCGCCGTCGTCGCGGCCGTACTTGCTGTTGCCCTCGCCGGAGCGGGTGTCGGAGCCGAGGAGCAGGATGTTCTTCGCGTCGCGCGCGAGGGCCTTGGGCCGCTCCTTCTCGTACGCCTCGAGCTCGGAGGCCGCGGTGATGTCGGTGGTGATGTTGGCGTCGAACTTGCGGTAGAACCACCACCCGACGGCGCCGGCGGCGAGGACGACGACGGCGGTACCGAGGGCGATCCAACGCAACAAGTGATGCTTGCGGTTGGGGGTTTCTGCGTCCGTGCCGGCCGCGTTCGTGCCGGCCGCGTCCGCCTTTGCCGGACCCTCGCCGGTATCAGCCTCGCCCGTACTACCAGGCCCGCGCGTTCCGGTCGGCGGCTCGTCAGCGGCCGGGCCGTCCGGGTCGGCGGGCGTGCCAGCACTGTCCGTCACGTCTGCGTCCATCCTTCATGGCGTCGGCGGCGCGCTGGGTCGCCGATCGCAGGACTAGACGGCTGAACCTCGCGCTTGGTTGTGCGTTGAAGCACGCGTATCGCCGATCATCCACCGGAGTTGACGCTCAGGCCGGGGGGCTCGGCCCGGGTGTGCGCCACACGAGTGGACCTCAGAGGGTTGTCACACCGCGGTGTTCGTGACGCGCTCGCTCTCGATCCGCTTCTCGAGGCCCTCCTGGGACAGCTCGCCGAGGTTTCGGCAGAGCACCACCGACCCACCAGCCGCAAGCGGCGCGTACAGCCCGGCCGACAGTCCCTCCCACGAGTCGTACCCGCGTCCCGTCAGCAGCCGCGAGCCGGGCGCAAGGCCCATACCGGCCGCGTCCGCGCGGGCCCGCTCCACCAGCTCGGCGCCCGTCAGTCCCCTGCCGCCCACGGTGAGCGCGGGCGCGGACGGATCCACCGGTGCGTACGGCGCGAAACGGTCGCCCTGACCCGGCACCTCCACCGCGTAGTCGACGAAGCCCGCCGGCGGCTGCGGGAACCGCCCGCCAAGCGGCCGCAGCGCGAGCGCCACCCGCTCCCCGGAACAGGCGCGCGCCTCCTCCAGCGTGTCCGGACCGCTGACCACGAGATCCGCGTCCGCCGGGTCGCCGCCCACCTCGACGCTCACGCCGACCGAGGAGCAGGCGAGCAGCCAGACCGCGCTCTGCCAGTGCGCGGGAAGCAGCAGCACGAGCCGGTCGCCGGGCCCGGCGGCCAGGTCGCCCTGGAGCAGATTCGCCGTCTTTGCCACCCAATTGGCGAGGGTGGCCACGGACAATTCGACCCGCTCACCGGTGGCATCGTCGTAGAAAGTGACCAAGGGGCGCGCCGGGTCCGCGGCGAGCGCGGATCGCAGCAGGTCGGCAGGGGTACGGTCGCTGGCGTTCACCCGCGCAAGGGTACGCGGCGGGGCGGGCGGGAAGCCGCCGTACCGGTGACGGGGTCCTCCGGTCGGACCGATGGGCGGTCAGTTTCCCGGATAGCGGAGTCGGCGGCCCCGGCTCAGGATCGTCATCATGCGTGGATTTCTTGCTTCTTCCGTCGGCGTCGCGTGCATAGCCGCGCTGATATTTCCGCTCTCGCTGCTCTCCGGCGCGGCCACCGAGCCCCCGCAGGTGCCGGATCTGCCCGGCTCCACCCAGTCGCTGCCGTTGGCGCCGATCGGGGAGGGGGCGTCGGACCGGTCCCGCGGCGCGGCGACGGAACAGGGGGTGACGGAACGTGATGTCAGACCCTTTTCCCTCGTCGGCGTCGTCTGGGACGACGTGAACGCCGAACTGCACGGCACGGTCCAGGTCCGAACCCGGGCCGTCGGCTCCGGCGAATGGTCCGGCTGGCAGGACGTGGAGACCCACAACCACGAGCACGGCGCGGACCCGGACAGCGCGGAGAGCGAGTCGGGGAAGGTGCGTGGCTCCACGGCCCCGCTGTGGGTGGGCGAATCGGACGGCGTGGAGGTCCGCGTACGTTCGGAGGCGGCCGGAACGGCACCACTGCCCGAGGGCCTGCGCCTCGAACTCGTGGACCCGGGCGAGGGACCCGCGTCGGGGGGAGCCGCGCCCGTGGAGCTCGCCTCCGAGGAACCGGCGCCCGCGGAGCCCGCGTCCGAGGGAGCCGTGTCCGAGGAACCGGCGTCCGACGGTCCCGCGCCTGCGGAGCCCGCGTCCGACGATCCCGCGTCCGAGGAACCCGCACCCGCGGGAGCCGACCGGGCGACCGAACCCGCACCCGCACCCCCGGACGGGAACGTGCTCCCCGAGCTGTCACGAGCCGAGACAGAAGCTGAGGCGGACCCGGCCGTCGCAGGCGCGACGCCGTACATCGGACCGCGCCCGCGCATCATCACTCGCCAGGGATGGGGCGCCGACGAGTCGCTGCGCGAGAGGACCTTCGTCTACACGACGTCCGTGAAAGCCGCTTTCGTACACCACAGCGCCACCGGAAACAACTACACCTGCGCGCAGGCACCCTCCGTCCTGCGCAGTATCTACCGCTACCACGTCGTGAGCAGTGGCTGGCGCGACTTCGGCTACAACTTCGCCGTCGACAAGTGCGGAAACATCTACGAAGGGCGCGCGGGAGGCGTGGCCAAGGCGGTTCTCGGCGCGCACACGCTGGGATTTAACACGGATAGCGTGGGAATTGCCGTGCTCGGCACGTACAGTCTCTCCACCCCACCGGCCGCCGCCGTCACCGCCGTCGCCCGGCTGACCGCCTGGAAGCTCGGGCTGTACGGCGGCAATCCGCGAGGCAAGGTGGTGCTGACGTCGGGAGGGAGCGGTAAGTACGCGAAGGGCGTAAGGGTCAACTTCAATGTCATTTCCGGGCACCGGGACGGCTTCTTCACGGACTGTCCGGGGGCCCTCCTCTACAGCAGGCTCGGCACCGCTCGGAGTGCCTCGGCCAAGTACCAGGGACGCGCCTGAAACAGGGGACGGACCGCACCAACCAACTGCATAAACTGGCCGGTCTCGAACGAGTGACCAAGACGAGTGACCATGCCGGCCCCAGCAGGAAGCAGAGACGACAAGGTGACAGAAGCGATCCTCCTGGTCGGCGGCAAGGGCACCCGGCTGCGCCCGCTCACCGTCAACACGCCCAAGCCGATGGTTCCGGCGGCGGGCGTCCCGTTCCTCACGCACCAACTGGCACGGGCCAGGGCGGCGGGCGTCGAGCACATCGTGCTGGCGACGTCGTATCTGGCGGAGGTCTTCGAGCCGTACTTCGGGGACGGCTCCGCGCTCGGCCTCCACCTGGAGTACGTCACCGAGGAGGAACCGCTCGGCACGGGAGGCGCGATCCGCAATGTCGCCTCCCGGCTGCGGTCGGGCCCAGAGGACCCCGTACTGATCTTCAACGGCGACATCCTGACGGGCCTGGACATCGAGGCGCTGGTCACCACGCACCGCTCGTCGGGCGCGGACGTTTCCCTCCACCTCACCAAGGTCGAGGACCCGCGGGCGTTCGGTCTGGTCCCGACGGACCGGAGCGGCCGGGTCACGGCCTTCCTCGAAAAGCCGCAGACCCCCGAGGAGATCGTCACCGATCAGATCAACGCGGGCGCGTACGTCTTCCGCCGCTCGGTCATCGACACGATCCCGACGGGCCGCCCGGTCTCGGTGGAGCGCGAGACGTTCCCCGACCTGCTGTCCTCGGGAGCCCACCTCCAGGGCATGGTCGACTCCACATACTGGCTGGACCTCGGCACCCCGCAGGCCTTCGTCCGCGGCTCGGCCGACCTGGTGCTGGGCCGCGCCCCGTCCCCGGCGGTCCCGGGCCGCCGCGGCGACCGCCTGGTCCTGCCCTCGGCGTCTGTCGCCCCCGACGCCAAGCTCACCGGCGGCACGGTCATCGGCGCGAACGCGGTGATCGCAGAAGGCGCCCGCATCGACGGCAGCGCGGTCCTGGAGGGCGCGATCGTGGAGGAGGGCGCGGTGATCTCCTCCTCCCTCATCGGGGCGGGCGCCCGAATCGGCGCGCGCACCGTGCTGTCGGGGGTGGTGATCGGCGACGGCGCGGTGGTGGGGGCGGACAACGAACTGCGCGAGGGCGCGAGGGTGTGGTGCGACGCGGTGCTGCCGCGGGCGTCGGTGCGCTTCTCGTCCGACCAGTAGCGGTACTCCAAAGGAGCCCGTCCGGCGTTTGAGGACCCTCCCCCTGCACCCTGCGGACGTGGGGGGAGTACGGGGGGTCCGGGAGCTTGCCCCCAGTTACGGGAAGGGCGGCGGGGGAAAAGCCCGCCGCGGGCGACGCGGGCCCGTACTCTCGTCACCGTGGCAGGACGCTTCGCACAGAACCAACCCACCCGCACCACCGTGCGAGGCGGTCACACCACCGTGCCCGCCCCCACCGGCATCCCCAGGCAGGCGTCCGCGTCCCACACCCGCCGCTGGACCCCGCCCGGACCCCTCGACCTCGGCCTCGTCCTCGGCCCCCTCCGCCGCGGCCCCGCCGACCCCACCTTCCGTACCACCCCCGACGGCTCCGTCTGGCGTGCAACCCGTACGCCCGACGGCCCCGGCACCCTCCGGGTCGCCCTCCGGCCGGCAGCCGCGCAGGCCGAGGCCGAAGCATGGGGCCCCGGCGCACAGTGGCTGCTCGGCCGGCTGCCGGAGCTGCTCGGGTCGCAGGACGAGCCGGACCTTTTCGAGCCCCGCCACCGCCTGGTCGCCGCGTCCCAGCGTCGCTGCCCCGGCCTCCGCCTCACCCGCACCGGACTGGTTCTCGAGTCCCTGATCCCCTCGATCCTGGAGCAGAAGGTCACCACGGACGAGGCGTACCGCGCCTGGCGGCTGCTCGTACGGAAGTACGGCGAGCCCGCCCCCGGACCGGCCGACGGTTCGCACCGTATGCATGTCATGCCGGACCCGTCCGCCTGGCGGATGATCCCCTCCTGGGAGTGGCACCGCGCCGGCGTCGACAACAAGCGCGCCTCCACCATCCTGCGCGCTGTCCGCGTCGCCCGCCGCCTGGAGGAGGCCGCGGCGATGGAGCCCCAACAGGCCCAGGAACGCCTGGAGTTGATCCCCGGCATCGGCCCCTGGACCTCCGCCGAGACGGTCCAGCGCAGCAACGGTGCCCCCGACGCGGTCACCGTCGGCGACCTGCATCTGCCCCGCATCGTCGGCTACGCACTCGCGGGCGACCGCAACGCCGACGACGCGGCGATGCTCGAACTCCTCGCCCCCTACAAGGGCCAACGCCACCGCGCCGCCCGCCTCATCCTCCTCGGCGGCCGCACCCCGCCCCGCCGCAAGCCGAAGATGCCACGCGTCGACATCGGCGCGCTGTAGAACGCCGAGGGCCCGGTCGGAAACTGACCGGGCCCCCATGCCTCACCCGCGTCAGCCGGTGGTCATCTTGTTCCTCCAGCCGTCGTCACTGTTGCCGACGATCTCGACTCCGGAGTGCGCCATCTCCCCGCGCGAGCCCGCGTAGAAGCGGACAGCACCGTCCGCCCGCAGTGTCCAGATGTCAGGGATGCCGTCCTTGTTGGCGTCGGGTGTGCCCACAAGCAGCCGGATGTTGCTGGTGGCCCAGCCGGAGGCGCCGTACTGCTCGTCCACGCCGTTGGCCGAATTGGCCGCGGCCGCCGGAGAGTTGAGGTCGACACCGCCTGAAGCGCCCGCCTTGCCCGTACGCCGAGGGGCGCAATGGGGCGGCCGGCTCCGCTCTCGCGCAGCGAAGCCTTCGCGGGGACCCGCCCGCTCAGCGGACCGCGATGAAGTCCCCCGGCTGCCGCGCCGGGCGTTCCTTCGGCGGTGCGGCGGCGTGCCCCACCGCCACCGCGCCCATCGGGTCCCACCCCTCCTCAAGCCCCAGCACATCCCGTACCACCTCGCGGCAGAACATCGTCGACGACACCCACGCCGAGCCGAGCCGTTCGCCCGCCAGTGCCACCAGGAAGTTCTGCACGCCCGCGCCCGCCGCGACCACGAACATCTCGCGTTCGGCGGTGTCCCGGCGCGGATCCCCGTAGTGGTGCGAGCCGTCCATCACCAGGCAGGGGACGACCAAGTACGGCGCGTTGCGCAGGACATCGCCCCGCTTCACCCGCTTCGCGATGGACTCCTCCGACTTGCCGTCGCGCCGCAGATCAGCGATCCACGCGTCCCGCATCGCGTCCAGCAACTCGGCGCGGGACGAAGCGGATTCGAGCAGTACGAAGCGCCACGGCGTCGTGTGATGCGGCGCCGGAGCAGTCACCGCAGCCGCGACCGCCCGCCGGACCGCCCCACCGTCCACCGGCTCGTCGGTGAACTCCCGCACCGTACGGCGCTGGGTGACCGCCTCCCGTACCGCCTCCGACGTACCGAGGCGGAACATGTCGTCCGCGGCGGTGCGCACCATCGCGCGGGCGCCGTCGCCCTCCTCGACCAGATGCGGCAGACCACGCACCACCGCGACCGGCAGGCCCTCCGCCTTGCCCTTCACCAGGTCACCGGCGGCGGCCAGTTCGTCCGCGGTGGCGACGACGGTCGCGCTCAGCGGATTGCCGTGCGCATCAGACCCACCCCGCAGATCGTCGAGGACCCGCACTCCGGCCGCGCCGATCGCGACATCCGTCAGGCCGTTGCGCCAGGGCCGCCCGAAGGTGTCCGTGACGATCACGCCGACGTCGACGCCCAGCGCCGCCCGCAGCCCCTCGCGGATCGCGCGCGCCGAGGCATCAGGGTCGGCAGGCAGCAACAGCACAGTTCCGGCAGGGGTGTTGGAGGCGTCGACGCCTGCCGCGGCCATCACCAGGCCCTGCCGGTTCTCGACGATACGAAGGGGCCCGCGGCGCGCCACCACGCGTACCGTCTCCGCGTCTATCGCCGCCTCACGGTCCGCCGCGTCGACGACCCGCCCCTCCGCCTTGCTCACGATCTTGGACGTGACCAGCAGGACGTCGCCGTCCACGAGCCCCGGCTCCGTGGCGGCGATCAGCTTGGCGAGGTCGTCGCCCGGCCGGACCTCGCCAAGACCGGTCAGCGCCCAGACGCGGTACGAGGGAGAGGGAGGAGAGGGCGAAGACGAGGGCGAGCTCACGCCCGTACCTCCTCGGCCAGCTCCAGCGCCTGCCGCGCCATCTCCGCCGTCGCGTCCAAGTCCGTCATCAGCAGCGGCACCGCCCGGCAGCGGATCCCCGCCCCTTCGACCTCCGCCACCGCGCCCGCGTCCACCGTGTCGACCAGCCAGCCGTCCAGCAGCCCGGAGCCGTAGTGCTGGGCGACGGCCGCGGCGGTCGCCTCCACGCCCACCGCCGCCAGCACCTTGTCGGCCATCCCGCGCACCGGCGCGTCCCCGACGATGGGGGACAGGCCCACCACCGGGACGCCCGCCTCGGCGATGGCCTCGCGGATTCCCGGCACCGCCAGGATCGTGCCGACGCTGACGACGGGGTTGGACGGCGGGAAGACGATCACGTCGGCGGAGGCGATCGCCTCCAGCACCCCCGGCGCGGGCTTCGCCTGGTCCGCGCCGACCGGCACGACGGCCTCCGCGGCCACGGACGCCCGCAGCTTCACCCAGTACTCCTGGAAGTGGATGACCTTCCGCTGGCCCTCGACCTCGACGGCGACATGCGTCTCCACGCGGTCGTCGGACATCGGCAGCAGCCGCACGCCCGGGTTCCAGCGGGCGCAGAGCGCTTCGGTGACGGCGCTGAGCGGATAGCCCGCGGCGAGCATCTGTGTACGGACGATGTGCGTCGCGAAGTCGCGGTCACCGAGGCCGAACCACTCGGGCCCCACGCCGTAGGCCGCGAGCTCTTCCTTGACCCGGAAGCTCTCGTCCGTACGCCCCCAGCCCTGCTCCTCATTGATGCCACCGCCGAGGGTGTACATCACGGTGTCGAGGTCGGGACAGACCTTCAGCCCGAACAGATGGATGTCGTCACCGGTGTTGCCGATCACCGTGACGTCCGCTTCGGGCGCGGCCTGCCTGAGACCGCGGAGGAAACGGGCGCCGCCGATGCCGCCGGCCAGAACCACAATGCGCATGAACAGCAGTCTGTCAGGCGGGCACGACGTCGCGTTCGGCCGGGGAGCACTGGGCATGATGCATCGGCATCTCGGTCAGACCCGGGTGGTAGATGTGCAGACTGACGGCCGGTTCGAGCGAATCATTGACGACTTCGTGCACATAGCCGGGCGCGAACACTCGCTGCGCGCCCGCGGCGAGAGACCGGGAGGCCTGCTCGCTGCGCTCGGTGAGCTCGCCGTCGAGGACGGTCAGGACGCCTGACGACAGTCCGTGGTCGTGCAGCCCGCTGCCCTGACCGGGGACCCAGGACAGCAGCCACACCTCGTAGCCGGGTCCGGTGCGCAGCCGGTGGTACCAGCGGGAGGTGGTGTCGTACTGGACGAGGTGGGCCCACTGCGCGCGGTCTGCGGCGATGGAGCGGGCCAGCCCCACGAAGTCGGCGACGGTGGCCGGGTGCTCGCGGGCGGGCTGGAGCAGGTGCTGTACGGCGAGGATGTCGCCGGCGATCTGGAGGTCGCTGTCGCTGTTCATGGGTGCGGTGGTTCCTCGGCAGAGAACGTGAGTTGCAGTGCTGGGGGCCCGGACGGAGTCCGGGGGAGGGTGTCGCAGGGCATGCGGTGCAAGCGGTGCATGCGGGCTGAGCCGCATTCGGTGAGTGGCTGGAGCGCTACGGCGCAATCAACAGCTGGAACAGCAACAGCGCGCCTGGACAGCGCTGCGGAACCCACGGAGTGGGGTCGCGGTGTGCGCTGAGGTCGCTGGCATGGAATCAAAGGTGACGGCTGGGGTCCTTACTGTCAACTCAATGACCGATTTGGCGGTAATGTTTCACCTCATCCGGTTACTGGGTGCGGAGAAAGGTTTGTGCAGCCGTGGCCGCGGAGACATGGCGCAGCAACCGTGCTCGTAAACGTCGTTGCGGCCCCGTGATCGGACTGTGATCCGGATCGCTTAATTGGCTCGATCGCAACAAGATCGAACCCTGCGGCGTCTCCTCCTCGTGAGAGGAGGGTGCGGGGGCAGGCCTCTGGCATGTGTCAGGTTTTTAGTGATTTGAACACTTTCCGCATAGCTTTGGTTCCGCAGAGTGAATACCGGGCCCAATAGCAGATCTCAGCTTGACTGGCCCGGAGCCACACACTTGTAATTTCACTCGTGTCGTTCGGCCGAAAATCGACAACGGCAACATCACGGGGACGCAAAGACAGATCGAGGGGCGCACATGACCGAGCTGTTCGAACAACTGCTGGTCGAGGACGCGGACGAGGAACTCGGCTGGCAGGAGCGCGCGTTGTGCGCCCAGACCGATCCCGAGTCCTTCTTCCCCGAGAAGGGCGGTTCCACCCGCGAGGCCAAGAAGGTCTGCCTCGCCTGCGAAGTCCGCTCCGAATGCCTTGAGTACGCCCTCGCCAACGACGAGCGATTCGGGATCTGGGGCGGCCTGTCCGAACGCGAACGCCGTCGGCTGAAGAAGGCTGCCGTCTGAAACCCGCACCGATATCCGAAGCCCGATCCAAAGTCCGATCCGGGGCCCGACCCCGGGCCCGATCCGAGGCCCGGCCGGTAACCGAAGCTCGACCTGAGGCCCCACCCCGGGCCCGACGAAACACCACAAGCAGGTACGTAACCCTCGGTCCGCCGACTGCATCCTGACCGCAGTCGGCGGACCGTTCGTGTACCAGCCGTTAGTGTGGGGCCCCGTCCGAGACGCTCCAACGCCCCTACGGGGCGACCCCCCGGCCGGAGGGCCCGTACCTCAATGTCCGCCACCACAGCCGCGTTCGCCCCCGCACACCCGCCCGAGTTCCCGCGGCACGTCGTCACCGCCGTGCTCGTCTCCCACGACGGCGCACGCTGGCTCCCCGACGCCCTCGCCGGACTCCTCGGCCAGGAACGCCCCGTACAGAACGTCGTCGCCGCCGACACCGGCAGCGCCGACGACTCCGCGCGGCTGGTCACCGAGGCACTCGGCGCCGAGCGCGTACTGCACCTCGCCCGCCGCACCGGCTTCGGAAGCGCAGTCGAGGAAGCGGCCCGCACCGCGGGCGTGCTCACCCCCGACGACCTGCCCTACCTGAAGCGGCCCAGCGGCTGGGATCCTGTCACCAGGAGCTGGCGCGACGACGCGTACGACATGCCCGAACTGCCCTACGGCGAACCCGTCCAGTGGCTGTGGCTGCTCCACGACGACTGCGCACCCGAACCCGACGCCCTCGCCGAACTGCTGCGCGTCGCCGACTCCGACGAATACGCCGCCATCGTCGGCCCCAAACTCCGCGGCTGGTACGACCGCAAGCAACTCCTCGAAGCAGGCGTCTCCATCGCCAACAGCGGACGCCGCTGGACCGGACTCGACCGCCGCGAACAGGACCAGGGACAGCACGACCAGATCCGCTCCGTCCTGTCTGTCTCCTCCGCCGGCATGCTCATCCGCCGTGACGTCTTCGAGCAGCTCGGCGGCTTCGACCGGCGGTTGCCCCTCATGCGCGACGACGTCGACCTGTGCTGGCGCGCCCACGCCGCCGGCCACCGCGTCCTCATCGCCCCCGACGCCGTCATGCGGCACGCCGAAGCCGCCGCCCGCGAACGCCGCACTGTCGACTGCGCCGGCCGCTCCGTCGCCAGCCCCCACCGCGTCGACAAGGCCGGCGCCGTCTACACCCTGCTCACCAACTCACGCGGCGCCGCCTTCCCCTACGTACTGCTGCGCATCGTCTTCGGCACCCTGCTGCGCACCCTCGCCTACCTCGTCGGCAAAGTCCCCGGCCAGGCCGTCGACGAAGTCATGGGCCTCTTCGGCACCCTGCTGCGGCCCGAACGGATCATCGCCGGACGCCGCAGGCGCGCCAAGCAGGGCGGCGCCGTCGAAGCGGGCGAACTGCGCCCGCTCTTCCCGCCGCCCGGCGCGACCATCCGCGCCACCGTCGAACAGGTCGCGGGCCACGTCGGCGGCGGCTCCGACGCCGACTCCGGCGGCTCACGCCACGGCGCCGTCGAATCAGGACCCGGCGGAGACGACGCCGACTTCCTCGAGATCGAACAGTTCGCACGCCTGAAGAAACTCGCCCGCAAGCCGGGGCCGGTGCTCTTCGCCGTACTGCTCCTCGTCTCGCTCGTCGCCTGCCGCGGACTCTTCGGCAGCGGGGCGCTGGCCGGCGGCGCACTCCTGCCCGCCCCCGCCGACGTCTCCGACCTGTGGTCCCGCTACGCCGACAACTGGCACCCCCTCGGCACCGGCGGCACCCAGACCGCGCCCCCCTACCTCGCCGTGCTCGCCGCCCTGTCCACCCTCTTCCTTGGCTCCACCGGCTTCGCGCTCACCGTGCTGCTCGTCTGCTCGGTCCCGCTCGCCGGACTCACCGCCTACTTCGCCTCCCGCCCCATCGTCGAATCCCGGCTGCTGCGGGCCTGGGCGAGCATCGCGTACGCCTTCCTGCCCGCCGCGACCGGCGCACTCGCCACCGGACGGCTCGGCACCGCCGTCCTCACGATCCTGCTGCCGCTCATCGCCCGGGCAGGCGTCGCGGCCCACGGACTGCGCAGCGGCACCGGCGGCGGGCGCGGCAGCTGGCGCGCCACCTGGGCGTACGCGCTCCTGCTCACCCTCGCGATGGCGTTCACGCCCATCCTGTGGCTGATCGCGCTCGTCCTCGGCGTCGCCGTCCTCGTGCTGCGACGCGACGACATCACGGCGTACGGGCTGCGCTTCCTCGCCGCCCTCGGCGCCCCGCTGCTCGTCCTCGCACCCTGGTCGCTGACCCTGCTGACCGGCCCGTCCGCCTTCTTCCGCGAAGCCGGACTCGAATTCGGCACCGGATCGGCGAGCGCACTCGACCTCCTCGGCATGAGTCCCGGCGGCGCCAAGGCCGCAGGCGGAATCCTCTTCATCGGCGTCGTCCTGGCGGCACTCGCCGCCCTGCTGCGCGGCGAACGGCAGTTCGCGATCCGTGCCTCCTGGGCCGTGGCGCTGGTCGGACTCGTCTTCGCGGTGATCGCCAACGGCTCCGGCTGGGCAGGCCCGGCCACCCTCGTCTACAGCATCGCCCTGCTCGCCGCGGCCGTACTCGGCGCCGAGGGCGGCCGTGCCCGCGTCGCCGCCCAGGACTTCGGCTGGCGCCAGCCGGTCGCCGGCCTGATCGCCCTCGCGGCCGGCCTGGCACCCCTGCTCGCCGCGGGCAACTGGATGCTCAGCGGCGCCGCAGGCCCGCTGGAACGGCGCGACCCCGTCCAGGTGCCCGCGTTCGTCGCAGAGGAGAGCGACACCCGCGACCAGCCGCGCACCCTCGTCCTCGGCGGGACCTCGGCCGCCAAGGTCTCCTACACCCTCGTACGCGGCTCCGGCGGCCGGCTCGGCGACGCCGAACTCGCCGAGGCGGGCGGCAGCGACCCCCGCCTCGACAAGATCGTCGCGAATCTCGTGGCAGGCTCCGGCGCCGACCAGACCAGCCAGCTCAGCGGATTCGCCATTCGCTACGTACTCGTACGCGACGGAGCACCCCGCCAGACCAGCCGCGTCCTCGACGCCACACCCGGCCTGAGCAGGCTCAGCCAGCTCGACGGCAGCGCACTGTGGCGCGTCGACCGCCAGGTCGCCAGGGCCACCATCGTCAGCGGCAAGGGCGACCCGCTGCCTGTCGCGTCCGACGCCGTCGAGGCCCACGCCAAGATCCCGGCGGGTCAGTCGGGACGGGTGCTGCGCATCGCGGACCGCGCGGACGACGGCTGGCAGGCCACGCTCGACGGCCGCGTACTGAAGAAGACCACCGTCGACGGCTGGGCCCAGGGCTTCGAACTCCCCGCCGAGGGCGGCCGGCTGGATCTGACGTACGACGGCCCCGCCACCCACACCGGCTGGATCTGGGCCCAGGTCGGGCTCGCGCTGGTGCTGCTGGTCCTCGCACTGCCGGGCAGGCGGCGGGAGATCGACGACGACCTGCCGGACGAGGAGATCGTGGTCCCCGCCCAGGCGGTGGAGGGCGAAGGGCGCAGGGCACGCAGGCTGCGCGCGCAGGCGGAAGCGGAGATGGAAGAGGAGGCCGGGACTTCGTTGCCTTCCTCGTCTTCGTCGTCTTCGTCGTCTTCGTCGTCTTCGCCGCCCGAGGCTGCCGCGGCCCACCCCGATCCGTACGCTCAACTCCCCGCCGAACAGGACGCCTTCGCGCAGCAACAGCAAGGGGGGCAGCAGCAGTCGCCCTATGTGGCGGTGCCGCAGCAGCAGTACGGCGAATGGGACGCGCAGTCGTACGCGGACGCCGGATACGCCGCCCCGTACACCAACGAGCAGTACCAGGGCGCCACGTACGGCGCCGAGCAGCAGTACGGCGGGGAGCAGCAGTACGGCGGGGAGCAGTACCAGCAGCCGTACGAGCAACAGCCGTACCAGGGCGAACAGTTCCAGGACCCGTACCAGGCCGACCAGTACCAGCCCGCGTCCTACGCCGACGGGCAGTACCAAGAGGGTCAGTACCAAGACGGGCAGTACCAGGAGGGTCAGTACGACCCCTACGCCTACGGCAGCGAGACCGACCAGCACCCCGACCCGAACGGCAACGCCGGCAACGCAACGCGAGGCGAGTCAGAGTGAAGCGCACAACCATCTCCCTGCTCGCCACCGCCACCGCCCTCGCCGCGGTCACCGGTGTCGCCGCGCTCACCGCGCCGGACGGTGGTGCGGCGACGGACGCCAAGGCCCCGGCGCGGCTTCCGGTCGAGCGCTCCAGCCTGCTCTGCCCCGCGCCGAGCAGCTCGGAGGTCGCGAAGACCGACTACACCTCCTTCACCCCGGCGGGAACGGCCGGGGACGCGAAAAACGGTACGGGCGAACTGAAGCCGTCCACGGCCGTGTTGACGGACCCGGACACCGCGCCCAAGAAGGACGACGCGACGACGAAGGACGGGGCCAAGAAGGGCGACGCGGCGAAGGGCGACGCGGCGAAGGGTGCGAAGAAGCCCGCGCCCGGCAAGCCGGTGCTCGCGCTGAAGGAGCCCGGCAAACCCGTCGCCGCCACGGCCGAGGGCGGCGATGCTCCCGCCCTCGTCGGCACGGCCACCGGCCGCCTTGCCCCCGGCTGGACCACCCAGCAGACCACTACGGTCACCGCGGGCGGCTCGCGCGGCCTGCTCGGCCTGAGCTGCACCGGGCCGGACACCGACTTCTGGTTCCCCGGCGCGTCCACGGCCGAGGACCGGCAGGATTACGTCCACCTCACCAACCCCGACGACACCGCGGCTGTCGCCGACATCGAGCTCTACGGCAAGGACGGCGCCCTCAAGACCACGCTGACCGAGGGCATCCCGGTCCCCGCCGGATCCAGCGTCCCGGTCCTGCTCTCCACCCTGACAGCCGCCGAGCCTGCCGCGGATGTGACCGTTCATGTCACCACCCGTACCGGACGGGTGGGGGCCGTGGTGCGGGCCGCCGACGACAAGGCGGGCAGCGACTGGCTGACCGCCTCGGCCGACCCGTCGGGCACCGCCGTGCTGCCCGGCATCCCGGCAGACGCCACATCGGTACGTCTGGTGGCCTTCGCGCCCGGCGACGACGACGCCGACCTGAAGGTGCAACTCGCGGGCGCGGGCGGCCGGATCACCCCGGCCGGACACGAGACGCTGCACGTCAAGTCGGGCATGACCGCGAGCGTGGACCTGCTGGACGTCACCAAGGGCGAGGCCGGATCGCTGATCCTCAGCCCGTCCCAGAGCGGCCGGGGGACCCCGGTGGTCGCGGCGCTGCGCGTCGTACGCGGCAAGGGCGACAAGCAGGAGGTCGCCTACATCCCGGCGACCGCGCCGGTGGGGGCGCGGGCGACCGCCGCCGACAACCGGGCCAAGGGCTCGACGCTCTCCCTGACCGCGCCGGGCGCCACCGCGCAGGTCAAGGTCACCGCATCGGCGGGCACGCAGGGCGGCACCCAGGTCGTCAAGACGTACACGGTCAAGGCCGGTACGACGCTGGCGGTCACCCCGCCCGTCCCGGCCGGCCTGAAGGGCTCGTACGCGCTGACGGTGGAGACGCAGTCGGGCGGCCCGGTGCACGCGTCGCGGACGCTGGCGCTGCCGCAGAACGGCATCTCGATGTTCACGGTGCAGACGCTGCCGGACGACAGGGGGACGGTGGCGGTACCGGATGCCGAGCAGGACCTGTCCGTACTCGACGACTGACGTCTGACGTCTGACGGCTATCGGATTTCGATTGACGGATGACGATTGACGGCTGACAAATTTTGAAATCTGTCAGCCGTCAGTCCTGTCCGTACCGCGGATCCACCGACTCCGGCGCAAGTCCCAGCAGCTCCGCGACCTGCTCCACGACCACCTCGTGCACCAGCAGCGCCCGCTCGTCGCGATTCTTCGTGCGGATCTCGACGGGTCGCCGGTAGACCACGATCTGGGCCGGCTGTCCCTTGTTCGCCGGAACCGAGCTGCCCAGCGGCACCGACCCCTCCGGCGCGCCCGGCACGTCCAGTACCAGGAAATCCACGTCGGCCAGCTGTGGCCAGCGCCGTTCCAGCCGTTCCACCGAGTCCTGCACGAGGTCCCGGAAGGACTCGGCCCGGCTCGCGGCGAGGGGTACCTGGGGCGGAGCGACGGGCCCGCGCATGCCGCGGCCGTGGCGGTCGCGGCGGCGCGGCCGTGGCTCGGTCGGGCGGGGAGGTACGGGACTGTCCATCACTGACGCAGAGTAGCTCTCCCCGGCGCGCGGCGATCGCGTGCGCGCGCCGGGCCGGAAGCTTGTCGCTAATTGAACATTCCGGCCAAGCTTGGGCCCGATTGCAGGTCTCCCCGCGATCGCCGATCTCATCGTGATTGACCTCATTTACACCAAGTCATGACCGGATCACGGGCGGTCGTCGACCGCGCGCTTCTCTTTCCGTGCAGGTCAGGGCAGTTGCTGAGGGAGTCGCCACGGACGATGTCGCAGCACGACACGGTGGAGTGACCTGGTGGAGAGTCGTCGCAGCCCGCTCAAGAGTGCGGTACCGTCCAACGTCGTGAGCCCTGTACGTCGCTGTTCGCGCACCGCGTGCGGCCGCCCTGCCGTCGCGACACTGACGTACGTCTATGCCGACTCGACTGCGGTCCTCGGCCCGCTCGCCACCTATGCCGAGCCCCATTGCTATGACCTGTGCGCCGAGCACAGTGAGCGCCTGACCGCCCCGCGCGGCTGGGAGGTCGTCCGGCTCACCGACGGCTCTGCCCCGCCCCGGCCCAGCGGTGACGATCTCGAGGCGCTCGCCAATGCCGTACGGGAAGCGGCCCGCCCTCAGGGGCGTGCGGCCGAGGCCGGTGCGCAGAACGGCCGGCGGACGGCGGACCCGATGGAGGTCGCGCGCCGCGGCCATCTGCGGGTGCTGCGTTCCCCGGACTCCTGAGCCGCCCCTCGCGCCACCTCGGTGCCCCTCGCGCCACCTCGGGTTCATCACTCACTCATGGAATCCCGTACTTGAATCCTGTACGGACCATTGACCTCCGCTTGTCGCGGACACGACGATTCCTCCACTCGCGAGAAACCGCTTTCCGTAACCTCGATGGTCAGCCGGCAGACTCCGCTGCTCGCCCTCGTCGTACCGCTCGTACTGGTCTGGCTCGTCGACGGGCGGCGAGGTCTGCGCGAGACCTGGACACCCGCGATGGCCCGCGGATTCGCTTTCGCAGCTGCCCAGTTCGCGGCGGCCAACCATGTCTCGGCGCAACTCGCCGACATCGGAGCGGCGTTGGTGGGCGCGGCCGCGCTGGTCGCGGTGCCGGGTGCGCGCAAGCCGGCCGCGGAGCCGGTGCGGGCGGCGTGCTGACCGGCGTACGGAGCGAGGACCTGGACCGCGAGGACCTGGACCGCGAGGACCCGCGGCGCGAAGTGGCGCGCGCCTACGCTCCGTACGTCCGGACAGGCCGCCACCATCGGTCACTTCGTGGCGGCGGCGGGCGCGGGCCTCGCCGTCCTCTCGCCGGTGCTCGGCCGGTTCGGCGTCGCCGTGTCCGGCTCGGACGCCTCCGCGAGCGCGCTCTTCGGCGCTCTCCAGGTGACGGCGGCGCGGGAATCGGGGTTCTCTCCGGAGCTGTTGGCGGCTGCCAACAGCTCCGGCGGCGTACTCGGCAAGATGATCTCCCCGCAGAATCTGACGATCGCTTGCGCGGCGGTGGGGCGCGCGGGGAAGGAGGGTGATCTGTTGCGCAAGGTGCTGCCGTGGAGTCTGGGACTGCTCCTGGTGATGTGCCTGATTGTTACGGCGCAGAGCACGGCCGTGGTGGGCTGGATGCTCCCCTGGTTTGTGCGGGTACTTTGTGGTGACCGCAGAGATTCCTGGAGGGGTGGCCCGTGACTGCTGATCTGTCGCAGATCGTGAAGGCGTACGACGTTCGCGGGGTGGTGCCGGATCAGTGGGACGAGCCACTGGCCGAGCTGTTCGGCGCAGCGTTCGTCCAGGTGACGGGAGCGGATGCGATTGTCGTCGGCCATGACATGCGGCCGTCGTCGCCGGGGCTCTCGGGGGCGTTCGCGCGGGGGGCCGCGGCCCGGGGCGCGGATGTCACGTTGATCGGGCTGTGCTCGACGGACCAGCTGTACTTCGCGTCGGGGGTGCTGGACCTGCCGGGCGCGATGTTCACCGCGTCGCACAACCCGGCGCAGTACAACGGCATCAAGATGTGCCGGGCGGGCGCGGCGCCGGTGGGCCGGGACACGGGTCTGGCGGACATCCGCGCGCTGGTCGAGTCCTGGTCCGAACAGGGCGCCCCGGAACCCGCGGCCGATCGAGGCAAGGTGACGGAGCGGGACACGCTCACCGACTATGCGGCCCATCTGCTGTCGCTGGTGGACCTGTCGTCGATGCGTCCGCTGAAGGTGGTCGTGGACGCGGGCAACGGGATGGGCGGCCACACGGTCCCGACGGTTTTCGAGCCCCTTCCCGTCACCCTCGTACCGATGTACTTCGAGCTTGACGGCACCTTCCCCAACCACGAGGCGAACCCGCTGGACCCGGCGAACATCGTCGACCTCCAGGCCCGCGTTCTCTCCGAGGGCGCGGACCTGGGCCTGGCTTTCGACGGGGACGCGGACCGCTGCTTCGTGGTGGACGAGCGGGGCCAGGGCATCTCGCCGTCGGCGATCACAGCACTGGTCGCGGCGCGCGAGCTGGCGAAGCACCCCGGCGGCACGGTGATCCACAACCTGATCACGTCGTGGTCGGTCCCGGAGGTGGTCCGCGAGCACGGCGGGACCCCGGTCCGTACCCGGGTCGGCCACTCCTTCATCAAGCAGGAGATGGCCAGTACGGGAGCGATCTTCGGCGGCGAGCACTCGGCGCACTACTACTTCCGCGACTTCTGGAACGCGGACACGGGCATGCTGGCGGCCCTCCACGTCCTTGCGGCGCTGGGCTCGCAGGAGGGCCCGCTGTCCGGGCTGGTCGCGCAGTACGACCGCTACAGCGGCTCGGGCGAGATCAACTCCACGGTCGACGACCAGGCGGCCCGCACGGCGGCGGTGAGGGCGGCGTACGCGTCCCGCGAGGACGTCACGATCGACGAACTCGACGGCCTGACGGTGTTGACGAAGGCCTGGTGGTTCAATCTCCGCCCGTCGAACACGGAACCGCTGCTGCGCCTGAACGTGGAGGCGCGTGACGAGCAGACGATGGCAAAGGTGAGGGACGAGGTGCTGGGACTGGTC
This sequence comes from Streptomyces sp. NPDC019443, assembly GCF_044389785.1. NCBI lineage: Bacteria > Bacillati > Actinomycetota > Actinomycetes > Kitasatosporales > Streptomycetaceae > Streptomyces > Streptomyces sp. NPDC019443. The sequence continues at coordinate 11,883 of NZ_JBIRYJ010000004.1, read as the reverse complement.
CGGGGGGCGTGACGCCCGGACCAGGGGCGCGGGGCGCGGCCTGGCTGCTACGTATGGGGAACAGCCCCTGTACTGGCCGGACGGGCACGGGGAACAGCCCCCGTACTGGCCGGGCTGGTACGTACGGGAAACAGCCCGTACCGGCCGGACGGGCACGGGGAACAGCCGCCCGTACCCCCAGAACGCGCCGCCCCCCGCCCCCCAGCGGTACGCTGACGTCGCTCGATCCGGATCACCGCGACCGCATGTGCGACATGCGGAATGCCCGAAAGGACACCCCACACATGCCGCTCGAAGCCGGCCTCCTGGAGATCCTCGCCTGTCCGGCCTGCCACGCCCCCCTCCGCGACCGCACGGCAGCCGACACCCCCGAGCTGATCTGCACCGGCAAGGACTGCGGCCTGGCCTACCCCGTACGGGACGGAATCCCCGTCCTCCTCGTGGACGAGGCACGCCGCCCCGCCTGACCCACCACCGCACGGCGATCGGAGGCCCACCCCCATGCTCGACGAGTCGCTCCTCGACGAACCGGAAGCCCTGGCCCGCGCCGATCGCCGAGGACTGCTCCGAGGCGCCGCCGAGGCCGGGGCGCGCCTACGCACCGCCGCCCGGCACGCCGCCGAGGCCGGTATCGCCGAGCTCACCCCCGAGGGCCGCCCACGCGCCGTCCTCCTCGCGGGCTCCGGCACCGCCGCCACCGGCGTCGCCGACCTCATCGGCGCCCTTGCCGGAGCCTCCGCCCCCGTCACCCGGCTCCACCCCACCGGCGTAGCCCCCGCCGCCGGCGCGCTGCGCTGGGCGCTCCCCGGCTGGGCGGGCTCCGTGGACCTTCTCCTTGTCGCGACCACCGACGGCAGCGAACCCGGCCTCGCCCTCCTCGCCGAGCAGGCGTACCGCCGCGGTTGCAACGTCGTCGCCGTCGCCCCCGAGCGCTCCCCGCTCTCCGAGGCCGTCGACGGCGCGCACGGCCTGGTGGTCCCCATGGCCACCGCCCCGCACGAGACGTACGAGGAGATCCAGACCGCGAGCCCCGGCGAGCTGTGGGCCCTGTTCACCCCCCTCCTCGTCCTCCTCGACCGTGTCGGCCTGCTGGAAGCGCCCCCGGAGACCCTCGCCAAGGTCGCCGACCGTCTCGACCGCACCGCCGAACGGTGCGGCCCGGCCATCGCGACGTACAGCAACCCGGCCAAGACGCTCGCCGCCGAGCTCGCCGACAGCCTTCCGCTCATCTGGACAGAGGGCGCGGGCGCCGCCCCGGCAGGCCGCCGTTTCGCCGCCGTACTGGCAGAGCTGGCAGGCCGCCCCGCCCTCGCCGCGGAACTCCCCGAGGCGCTCCCCGCCCACGGCGTGCTGCTCGCCGGCGACTTCGCGGGCGGCGCCGACCCGGAGGACTTCTTCCGCGACCGTGTCGAGGAGCAGCAGGCACTGCGGGCCCGTGTCGTACTGCTGCGCGACCGCCCCGTCGGCGGCCTGAGCGCCGCCCCCGCCGCCCGGGAACTGGCGCTCAGCCACGACACAGCGATCAGCGAGCTCGAACCGGAGGAGGGCACCGATCTCGAGTCGATCGCCGAACTCCTCGCCGTCACCGACTTCGCCGCCGTCTACCTGGCCCTGGCGGCCTCCCACACCCCCAAGTAACGACGCCTCCCGCAAGCACCAGGAAGACAGGAAGAACCGGGAAGACCATGGATCGCCTCTCCAACACCGTGCGCCCCTACGCCTGGGGCTCCACGACCGCCATCCCGGAACTGCTCGGCATCGCCCCCACCGGCGAGCCCCAGGCCGAGATGTGGATGGGCGCCCACCCGGGAGCGCCCTCCCGCGTCACCCGTGCCACGGCCGGGCAGCCGCTCTCGGAGGTGATCGCCGCCGAGCAGCCGCTCTCCGACGTGATTGCCGCCGACCCGGTACGCGAACTGGGCCCCGCGGCCGTCGAGAAGTTCGGTCCGCGTCTCCCCTTCCTCCTCAAGCTCCTCGCGGCCGGCGCCCCCCTCTCCCTCCAGGTCCACCCGAACCTCGCGCAGGCGAAGGAGGGTTACGCAGCCGAGGAGAGCGCGGGCGTCCCGACAGACGCCCCGCACCGCAACTACAAGGACGCCAACCACAAGCCGGAACTGATCTGCGCGCTCACGCCCTTCGACGGCCTGTGCGGATTCCGTACGCCCCTCGAAGCCGCCGATCTCCTCGCCGGACTCGACGTGGACTCGCTCAAGCCGTACGTCGACCTCCTGCACGCCCACCCGGAGGAGGCCGCGCTCCGCGAGGTCCTGACCGCGGTGCTGACCGCCGACCCCGACGAGATGACGGCCACCGTCGCGGAGGCCGCGGCCGCCGCGGAACGGCTCGGCGGCGCCTACGCCCCGTACGCCTCGATCGCGCACCACTATCCCGGTGACCCGGGCGTCATCGCCGCCATGCTGCTCAACTACGTCCAACTCCAGCCAGGCGAGGCCCTGTTCCTCGGCGCCGGCATCCCGCACGCCTATCTCAACGGCCTCGGCGTGGAGATCATGGCCAACTCCGACAACGTGCTGCGCTGCGGACTGACCCCCAAGCATGTGGACGTCGCGGAACTGCTGCGTATCGTCCGCTTCGAGGCGAGCGACCCCGGCGTCCTGCGCCCCGAGGCCTCGCCGTCGGGCGAAGAGGTCTACGACACTCCGACCGACGAATTCCGTCTCTCGCGTTACGTCCTCGCGCCGGACGCGACGCCCCGCGACCTCACCGCACCCACCCCGCAGATCCTGCTCTGCACAGCGGGCAGCGTGACGGCCGGCGATCTGACGCTCGCCCCGGGCGAGTCGGCGTTCGTACCGGCGGGGGACAAGACGGAGATCTCGGGCACCGGCGGCGGCGCGGGCACGGTCTTCCGCGCCACTGTGGTGGCCTGACGCGGCGCCATCTTCAGGGGCTGCAACAATGGCGCATCGCAAAGACCGGGCAAAGTCCGGGCGGCGACCCACGTAGGCACGAAGGGATATCCGGCACACATGAGCGCGTCAGGCGGAACCAAGGCGATCGTGGCGGCACTCGCCGCCAACCTCGCAATCGCGGTAGCGAAGTTCGTTGCGTTCCTGTTCAGCGGCTCGTCGTCGATGCTCGCTGAGAGCGTCCACTCGGTCGCGGACTCCGGCAACCAGGGTCTGCTGCTCCTCGGCGGCAAGAAGGCCAAGCGCGAGGCGACTCCGCAGCACCCCTTCGGCTACGGCCGCGAGCGCTACATCTACGCCTTCCTCGTCTCCATCGTGCTCTTCTCGGTCGGCGGCATGTTCGCGATCTACGAGGGCTACGAGAAGATCAAGCACCCGCACGAGATCGAGGCCTGGTACTGGCCGGTCGGCGTCCTCGTCTTCGCGATCATCGCCGAGTCCTTCTCCTTCCGTACGGCGATCAAAGAGTCCAACGAGACGCGCGGCAAGCGGTCGTGGACGGAGTTCGTGCGCCACGCCAAGGCCCCCGAGCTGCCGGTCGTGCTCCTCGAGGACCTCGGCGCGCTTGTCGGTCTGATCCTGGCGCTCGGCGGCGTGGGCCTGGCCCTGGTCACGGGCAACGGCGTGTGGGACGGCATCGGCACGCTCTGCATCGGCATCCTGCTCATCGTGATCGCGCTCGTCCTGGCGGCCGAGACGAAGTCGCTGCTGCTGGGCGAGGCCGCGGGTCTCGAGGACATCGAGAAGATCAAGGCAGCGGCGGTGGACGGTGACACGGTCACCGGCATCATCCACATGCGTACGCTCCACCTCGGCCCGGAGGAACTGCTGGTCGCGGCCAAGGTCGCTGTCCAGCACGACGACACGGCCGCGGAGGTCGCGGCCGCGATCAACGCGGCGGAGGAGCGCATCCGCGCCGCGGTCCCGATCGCCCGCGTGATCTACCTGGAACCGGACATCTACAGCGAGTCGGCGGCAGCGGCGGGCGTCAACCCGGCGAAGTCCCCGGGCGGCCCGGGCCCGGACGCGGCCCACTGAGCTGCGGCCCACTGAGCTGCGTACGACTGAGCTGAGTACGGCGCTGAGCTGAGTACGACGCGACGGCCCCCCGCCCACACGGGCGGGGGGCCGTCGCGTCATATCCGTACGCGCTACTGGATCTCACGCAGCACATCGAGGACGGCCGTCTCGTCGGGCGCGGCCGACAGCCGGTCCCGAAAGCCGGTGTCCATGAGCTTGCGGGACAGCATCGCCAGAATCCGCAGGTGCTCATCCCCGGCGGCTGCCTCCGGCACCGTGATCATGAAGATCAACTTGGCCTTCGTGCCGTCGAGCGAACCCCACTCGACGCCCTCCGCCGACCGCGCGAATCCGACGATCGGCGCGGTGACCGCATCGGTCTTGGCGTGCGGGATGGCGATCTCCTCGCCGAGCCCGGTGGTGCCCTGGTCCTCGCGGGCGAAGGCGGCCGCCACGAGCGAGTCGGGATCGGCGACCTTGCCGGTGGTGGCGAGCATCGCGGCCATCTCGCGGATGGCGCCGTCCTTGTTGTCGGCGGCCAGCTGAACTTTCACGGTCTGCGCGGTCAGATACCCGGACAGCACCTCGTCCTCGGACGGTTCGGCTGCGGTGGGCGGGGGAGTGAGCGACTTCTCCGTACGTACGCCTCCGGGGCCCGAGACCTCCGTACCGACACCCGTACCGGCACCGACCCCGGCGAGTACCGGTTCCGGCGCCACCCCCAAACCGGCACCGGCACCGGCAGGCACGAGGGCATCCGCCCCCGCAGCGCCACGGTTCTTCCGCTCCTTGATGTCGATCAGCGCATTCGTGGTGATCGCGGTGACGACTGTGCCGATGGCGACGGCCAGGAAGAACATCGGCACCCCACCGACCGCGCCGAGCACGGCCACAATCGGGCCACCGTGCGGAACCGCGTCCCTCACACTGGCCAGACCGGCGATCCCACCGGCCACCGCACCACCGAGCATGTTCGCCGGAATGACCTGGGCGGGCCTTGCCGCCGCGAAGGGGATCGCACCCTCGGAGATGCCGAACATGCCCATGAAGATCGCGGCCATACCGGTCTCCCGCTCCTGCTCCGAGTAGAGCCGCCGCCGGATCAGCGTGGCGAGTCCCTGCCCCAGAGGCATGACCGGAATCGCGGCCGCGCACATACCCATGACGGTCTGGTTGCCGGTCGCGATGAGCCCGGCGCCGAACAGGAACGCGGTCTTGTTGACCGGCCCGCCCATGTCGAACGCGATCATGAGCCCCAGAATCGCGCCCAGCAGAATCGCACTGGTCCCGGTCATGCCGCTGAGCCAGTCGGTGAGATGCGTGAAGACCCACGAGATCGGCTTGCCGATGACGTAGATGAAGAACAGTCCCAGCGCCGTCGTCGCGACGATCGGGATCACGATGATCGGCATGATCGGCCGTGCGAAGTTGGGGACCTTGACCTTCTTGATCCACAGCACCAGATAACCGGCCAGGAAGCCGGTGACGATCGCGCCGATGAAGCCCGCGCCGGCCTTCGAGTCGTACAGCTCACCGGTGTTGGCTATCCAGCCGCCGATCATGCCCGGCACGAGTGCGGGCCGGTCGCCGATCGCGTAGGCGATGTAGCCGGACAGGATGGGGATCATCAGCGTGAAGCCGATGACGCCGATGGCGTTGACGTGTGCCCAGAAGGTCCCCTCCGGGATGATGTAGCCCTTTGAGGTCGCGTCGCCGCCCAGTGCCAGCGAGATGGCGATGAGCAACCCGCCCACCACCACGAACGGGATCATGTACGAGACACCGTTCATCAGTGCCTTGTACGCGGCACTGCGCTCCTTGCCGCCACCGCCGGAGCTGCCAGAGCCGCCCGAGCCGGTCGGCGGCGTGGTGCCCCCGTCTTGGCCGCCCGCCCCGTGCACCGGCGCGTTCTGCACCCGCTCGATCAGTCGCTCGGGGTGGTGAATGCCCTCGGCGACACCGACGACCAGCACCTTCTTCCCCACGAACCGACTGCGGTCGACGTTCTTGTCGGCGGCGATGATGACGCCGTCCGCGTTTTTGACATCGTTGTCAGTCAAGACATTCTCGGCCCCGATGGAGCCCTGCGTCTCCACCTTCATCTCGATGCCGAGCGCGTCTGCGGCCTGCGCCAGCTTCTCCGCGGCCATATATGTGTGGGCGATGCCTGTCGGACAGGCGGTCACCGCAAGCAGCTTCAATGTCCGCTGCTCACTCGCCGGACTGGTCACGTGGTTCTCCTTACACTTCGTGGCGCAGATCGTGCGGATGTCCCCGATCCGCAGAGCATCGTGCACCAGACAAGCGCGCCATCAAAAGCCCCGCGGCCCTACTTGTCACGGCCGACGGACCCTGAATGTGGCCGGAACCCGGCGGTGGGCGGGCTGGGGCCCACTGCGCCGATCGGTGTAGATTCGTGACCAGAGTCAGACGTCGCTGCTGATGGCGGTCGGGCGGTCCCGTTGTGCGGACCGGCCGAGGGAGAGAGGGCCTCCGACGGACTGCACTGCGAGGGCCCGGGCATTGGTATGCCTATGGCCGCCGCAGAGTCAGCCGTACCCACCCTCGACCCAACCACGAGGAGCAGCTCGCATGACGACTGTCGCCACCGGCCAGGATTTCAAGGTCGCCGACCTTTCCCTCGCCGCCTTCGGCCGCAAGGAGATCACTCTCGCCGAGCATGAGATGCCCGGTCTGATGTCGATCCGTAAGGAGTACGCCGCCACGCAGCCGCTGGCCGGCGCGCGTATCACCGGCTCGCTGCACATGACCGTGCAGACCGCCGTACTGATCGAGACGCTGGTCGCGCTGGGCGCCGAGGTGCGCTGGGCGTCCTGCAACATCTTCTCCACCCAGGACCACGCGGCCGCGGCGATCGCGGTCGGCCCGAACGGCACCCCGGAGGCGCCGCAGGGTGTGCCGGTCTTCGCCTGGAAGGGCGAGACGCTGGAGGAGTACTGGTGGTGCACGGAGCAGGCGCTGACCTGGCCGAACACCCCCACCGGCGGCCCGAACATGATCCTCGACGACGGCGGCGACGCCACGCTCCTGGTGCACAAGGGCGTGGAGTTCGAGAAAGCCGGGTCGGCCCCGGACCCGTCGACGGCGGACAGCGAGGAGTACGGGTACATCCTGACCCTGCTCAACCGCACCCTTGGCGAGTCCCCGCAGAAGTGGACGCAGCTGGCTTCGGAGATCCGCGGCGTCACCGAGGAGACCACGACCGGTGTGCACCGGCTGTACGAGATGCACCGCGACGGCACCCTCCTGTTCCCGGCGATCAACGTCAACGACGCTGTCACCAAGTCGAAGTTCGACAACAAGTACGGCTGCCGGCACTCGTTGATCGACGGCATCAACCGTGCCACCGATGTGCTGATCGGCGGCAAGACGGTGGTCGTGTGCGGTTACGGGGATGTGGGCAAGGGCTGCGCGGAGTCCCTGCGCGGGCAGGGCGCCCGGGTGATCGTCACGGAGATCGACCCGATCTGCGCGCTGCAGGCGGCCATGGACGGCTACCAGGTCACCACGCTGGACGAGGTCGTCGACAAGGCCGACATCTTCGTCACGACCACGGGCAACAAGGACATCATCATGGCCGCGGACATGGCCAAGATGAAGCACCAGGCGATCGTGGGCAACATCGGCCACTTCGACAACGAGATCGACATGGCCGGCCTGGCGCAGACCCCGGGCATCGTCAAGGACGAGGTCAAGCCCCAGGTCCACACCTGGACCTTCCCCGACGGCAAGGTCCTGATCGTGCTCTCCGAGGGCCGTCTGCTGAACCTGGGCAACGCGACCGGTCACCCCTCGTTCGTGATGTCCAACAGCTTCGCGGACCAGACGCTGGCCCAGATCGAGCTGTTCACCAAGCCCGAGGAGTACCCGACCGACGTCTACGTGCTGCCCAAGCACCTGGACGAGAAGGTCGCCCGGCTCCACCTGGACGCGCTCGGCGTGAAGCTGACGACCCTGCGCCCGGAGCAGGCCGCCTACATCGGCGTCGAGGTCGAGGGCCCGTACAAGTCCGACCACTACCGCTACTGATCGGCTACTGACACACCCTCAGCAGCAGGTACCCGCGGTACCAGGCAGGCCCCCGCACCCCCGTGTCGGGGGCCTGCCCCGTACCGTCCCCGAACGGCTCCGGCTCCGGTTCCACATCCAGAGCCTCACCGCACAAGGACACCTACGCCCCCATGCCCCGCGGCCGCTATTCGCTCCACGATCCGCACGATCACACCCCCCTCGGCGAAGAACACTTCCAGTGCGCCCCCGGCCCCTCCGGCTGGCGTTACGTCTCCCAGATCACCACCCCCTCCGGCGACCACGTCGGCTCCGTCGACCTCGCCATCGACGAACTCGGCCGTCCCATCCGTCTCGAACTCCACGCCGCGAGCTGGCAGGTCCGCGGTGCCGCCCTCGACGGCGTCACCTGGGTCCGCACCGACCCCACCGGCACTCATGCCACCGAAGGCAATGTCCGCGCCCACGCCTTCACCGGCACATCCCCTGCTTTCCTCGTCGCGACCGCACGTCTCCTGCGACTCACCCCCGGCTCCCCCGCGACGCGCGTCCGCCTCGTCGCCTTCACGGATCCTGTCCTCGCCCCCCGCACTCTCGACCAGTCCTGGGCCCTGATGAAGAGTGAAGCGCATGCCACTGACAATGGCCCCCTGACAGTGGACGAATACCAGGTCAGCGCCCTGGACACGGGTGAGCAGCACATCGTTCACATCGCCGGCGACGTGGTCCTCGCGGCCCCCGGCATCGAACTGGAAGACCTCGAGACCCCGCCCTCGGTCTTCCCCTGACTTCTCCCGGTGGCTTCTCCCGGCGACCGGCCTACGCAGGCGGTGCGAATCCGGTGGTGGGCTTCGACACCGGCTCGGCCCCTGTTGCCACCCCGAGCGGCACATCTGCTCCACGAGCACCGCCGGCCCCTGCGGCCTCAACCGCATCGGCGATCACCGGTCCGGCCGCACCCGGGCGCGCGTCTACTGGTCCTGCGGCAACTGGTCCTGCGTCCACCGGTCCCGCAGCGCCCGCGCCTGCGCCCACCGCGCCCGCGGCTGCTGCGCCACCGCCCCCTGCCCTTGCGGCTGCCCTCGCCTCGGCCCCGAAGGCCCGACGGGCGTCACGTGCCTGCCGCTCATTCACCACGGCAGCCAAATACGCGGCCGGCGGCACTCCCTCCGGCGCGGGAGCCCCCGTGCACGCCGCCAGATCACCGGCCAGCCGCCCCGCCATGGACCAGCTCACCGACGGGTCCAGCTGCCTCATCCGCGTCAGGTACTGACGTATCGCAAGCCAAAGATCGTCCGGCACCCCCGACAGATCGAGCTCGGCGAACCGGCCGACGAGCCACGGCGGCGGAGGCGGCACCAGCGTTCCCCGCGCGGCCGGCATCCGTTCCCGCACCACCAGCGTCCCCGCGAACACGTCCCCTATCCGCCGCCCCCGCGCCGACACCAGCGAAGCGATACAGGCGATGACCCCGAACGACAGCAGGATCTCCACCACGCCCATCGCCCCACGCACCAGCGCATGCCGGAACCGGATCGGCCCACCGTCGTCCCGCACCACCCGCAGCCCACAGGCGAGCTTCCCGAGTGAGCGCCCATGGCTGAGGGTCTCCACGGCTATCGGCGCCCCCACCAGGACCAGCAGGAACGTCGCGATCGACACCGCCATGACCGCCGCCTCGTCCAGCGAGGCAGTCGCCAACGCGAGCCCGATCGATATCAGGAGATACACGGTCCACACGACTACTAGATCGATCACGAGGGCGAGCGCCCGGCTCGGCAGTCTCGCCGGCTGCAGCCCCAGTACAACCGCATCCCCCGTCACAAGCGCACTCACCGCTGCCCGCCTCTTTCCGTAGATCTCCACTGCCCCCTGATTCCTCAGTCTGCCAAGCTGGCCCGCAGCGCGTCGCAGTAGTGCAGTAGTGCCGCAGTAGTGCAGTAGTACGGACCGTACGCACCCAGTGCCTGGAGCAGCAGCCGACCATGGACCTCGATGTCTTCGTGACCGCCCACCGCGCCGAGTGGGACCGCCTGGACCACCTCCTGCACCGGGGACGCCACCTCACCGGCGCCGAGGCCGACGAACTCGTCGCCCTCTACCAGCGCACAGCCACACACCTCTCCCTCATCCAGTCCAGTGCCCCTGACCCGATGCTTACGGGCAAGCTCACCCAGCTCGTGGCCCGCGCCCGCTCCACCGTCACCGGCACCCGACGCGCCACCTGGCGAGACGCGGTCCGCTTCCTCACCGCCGGCTTCCCCGCGGCTGTCTACCGGTCCCGCCAGTGGTGGATACCCACCGCGGTCCTCTCCACGGTCCTCGCCGCGATCATCGGCTGGTGGATCGGCACCCATCCCGAGGTCCAGTCGGCGATCGCCGCCCCCGAAGAACTCCGCCAGCTCACCCGCCCCGGCGGTGAGTACGAGACGTATTACTCCAGCCACCCCGCGGCCTCCTTCGCCGCCCAGGTCTGGACGAACAACGCCCAGGCCGCCGCCATGTGCCTGACTCTGGGCGCGTTCCTCTGCCTCCCGGTGATCTGGATCCTCTTCCTCAATGTGCTGAACCTCGGCGTCGGCATCGGCCTGATGTCATCGGTGGGTCGCCTCGACGTTTTCCTGGGCCTTGTCCTCCCGCACGGCCTGCTCGAACTGACCGCAGTCTTCGTCGCCGCGGGCACAGGCCTCCGTCTCGGCTGGACAGTCATCGACCCAGGCCCTCAATCCCGGCGCACAGCCCTCGCTCAACAGGGCCGCGCCGCGATCGGCATGGCCATCGGCCTGGCCCTCGTCCTCTTCGTATCGGGCGTGATCGAAGGCTTTGTCACCCCCTCGGGTCTGCCGACCTGGGCGCGCATCACCATCGGCATCGTCGCTGAGCTGGCCTTTCTGGCGTACGTCTACATCCTGGGCGGCCGAGCAGCCCGAATGGGCGACATGGGCGACGTGGAGGCGACAGACCGCAGCGCCGAACTCCCGGCCGCTGCCTGATGTGCGATCGCATGCTCTGACCTGCTAGTCTCCTCTTCGCCCCACGAAACCCGTTGACACGGGAGCAGTGGGGAGGTAGATTTTAACGGTTGCCTCGGACTGGACAAGTGCGAGTGTGACCGTTAGTGTCTCTCTCGCTCTCGACGGGAATTGAATTTCCGCAGAGCCTCTCGATTCTTAATCCGGATCACGAAGGTCGATTAGGTCGACCGAAATGCTTCTGATAATGTCGGGTCAGCCGAAAGGCAAACAGGCCACTCCAATCGGCCACTGGATTCGAATTCCTCACCGGAAACGGAACGGAAAGAGATTCTGGTAGGGTTGGAAACGCAAGACCGAAGGGAAGCGCCCGGAGGATCCCGTGAAAAGGGTCTGAAGGAAGCATCCGTTCCTTGAGAACTCAACAGCGTGCCAAAAGTCAACGCCAGATATGTTGATACCCCGTCCATCTTCGGATGGTCGTGGTTCCTTTGAAGTCCTACCGGCCCATGTGGCGGGTAGGCAATTACACAGCGAGGACGCTGTGAACGGCAGGCCTTATTCCGGCTTGTCCGTTCCGCTCTCGTGATGTGTGTCCCGATTACGGGAAAACATTCACGGAGAGTTTGATCCTGGCTCAGGACGAACGCTGGCGGCGTGCTTAACACATGCAAGTCGAACGATGAAGCCCTTCGGGGTGGATTAGTGGCGAACGGGTGAGTAACACGTGGGCAATCTGCCCTGCACTCTGGGACAAGCCCTGGAAACGGGGTCTAATACCGGATGACACTTCCTTCCGCATGGGAGGAGGTTGAAAGCTCCGGCGGTGCAGGATGAGCCCGCGGCCTATCAGCTTGTTGGTGGGGTGATGGCCTACCAAGGCGACGACGGGTAGCCGGCCTGAGAGGGCGACCGGCCACACTGGGACTGAG
>NZ_JBIRYJ010000003.1:735138-838498 GCF_044389785.1 Streptomyces sp. NPDC019443 | reverse complement strand
GACCCCAAGCCGTTCATCTGGACCAAGACGGCCGAGGAGATCCTCGACTCCCTCGCCCGTTTCTGCCGACGGATCTCCGGCGCAGGACACTAGTGCTGTGACCGTATAGGTTCGCCGTGTTGGGACAGGGGTCTCCCCTTCACTGCGCAGGCGAATGGTGCCCGGAGACGCTCGTGCAGAGGAACCGTGTGATGGCAACACGGAGGGGTCATTGAAGGGCGGGTGAGACCTGCCGTCGAGAGAGGGACAGCCTGCGTCGCTCTCGATCGATTTCGGTGACGACGACCGTGACCTCGTCGCCGACCTGGAAGATATCCTCCGGAGCTTCCACGGGCGGCCATGTGAGTTCTCGCAGGTGGACCAGTCCCTCGATGCCGTCGGCGACCTGAACGAAGACGCCGAATCGGAGCAGTTTGGTGACCTGCCCCTGCAGTTCCTGGCCCACCGCGGTGTGGTCGGCGAACGCCTGGAAGGGGTCGGGTTGCGTCGCTCGCATGGACAGCCTGGCCTCTGCGTTCCACGTGTCGAACTGGAGGAACTCGCATGAAACGCGCTGGCCAGCGTGAACGACGTCCGAGGCTGCTTCGAAGCGTCGCCAGGACAGTTCGGGGATCGTGATGAACCCGACGCCGGGGAAGACCGGGTGGTCGGGTCCGTCGTCCAACGCCACGAACACGCCGAACCGTTCGATCGCTGTGACTGTGCCGGAAAGGAGCTCGCCGCAGCGCAGTGATTCCAGGAACGCCCAGAGTTCTGGGTTCTCAGACGGTCCGACCATGCTGATCAGCCTTTCATGAGGGACTGTGAGTTGGACCAGGAGAGGCGGTCATGCAGCAACCTTGAGGGGGTGTCCGCCCCAGCGGATGCCCTTCTCGCAGCGGATTCGGGCCCGCTCACGTCGTTCGGCAGCCAGGACATCCCGGTGGCGGGCGTTGGCATTGCGCCAGCGCAGGTAGGAGTGCGGCCCGGGTCTGCACGGGGTGGTTGGAGTAGTTCGAGTTGGCGATGGTGAACTGCCGCAGTGGTCCGAAGTGAGCTTCGATCGGGTTCGCCCACGACGCGTAGGTCGGGGTGAAGCACAACTCGACCCGGTGTTTCCTGGCCCAGCGGCGGATGTGGGCGCCTTTGTGGGCGGACAGGTTGTCCAGGATCACGTAGATCGGGGCGCCGTCGGGCCGTGCGGCGCGGATCGACTTCAGCGCGGCCAGCGTGTTCGCGGCGCCCTTTTTGCGGCGGTTGACGTCCCACAGGGTGTCGTCGCCGACCGAGTAGCAGCCGTGGAAGTAGCGCACTCCGTGGGTGCGGTGGTAGGTGGCCGGCACACGGTCAGGGCGCCCCTGCTCGGCCCAGCCAGAGCCCGCGGTGGGCCTGATCCCGAGCGGGCCGAACTCGTCGAAGGCGAAGACCCTGTCCGCAAAGCGGTCCAGGACCCCTTCGATCCGGTCCAGCTTCGCCTCGCGCTGAGGGTCCGGAGACTCCTTCCATGTCTTGGTGCGCTGGAAGGTGACGCCGCGGCGGGCGAGTAGACCGCGTAACGCCTCGTGGCCGATTCGGATGACTCGGCCGTGGACCTTCCGTAGGTGGGCGACCAGCTTGCGCAGCGACCAGCGGGTGAAGGGCTGGCCGAGTTTGGCCGGTCGGGTGGTGGCCGTCGCGATGACGAAGTCCCCGTCGTCACCGCTCAGCAGGCGGGGACGGCCTCCCGCCCACTGAGGGTCCAGGCAGGCCAAGCCGATCTCGTTGAAGCGGTGGATTACATCCCGGACGGTGTCCTCGTCGGCCTGTACCAGCTGGGCGATCACCGGCACCCGGTTCCCGCCGACCGAGGCCAGCAGCATCATCGCGCGCCGGTAGCGCACCGAGTTAGTGCTGCCCCGGCGCACTACCTGCTGCAGCTTCTGCCCCTCCTGGTCGGTCAGTCTGCGCACACGGACAGGCTCAGCCACCGCACCTCCAGCAGTCGGATCGGCAATCACCCCACATCCAACCGCCACAACCACCAACCCGGCGAACCTATGCGGTCACAGCACTAGTTCAGAGAAGCCTGCATCCGCTGTCCGATGCTGCACATCAACCCGAAGATGCTGGACCGCCTCGAAGAACTAGAAGCCGACCTACATGCTCGCCTGCGGCGGGCTCAGGACGAGCGCTGGATCGGCGAGGTCGAACGCATCAACCTCACGCTGACCTTCCTGCGCGCCAAGCGCGAGGAGACCCGGCGACGAGCCCGGCGCGCGGCTGTCGACCTGGGCACCCCACAGCCCCGGCACCGCGCGACGAGGAGAAAGGAGTGATCACTACGACCTGTGGTCCGGCCCCGGACGCATCAGCAGCAGATCCTCGCCCCATGCATCGAGCGTGGGCCCATGGCCAGCCTTTCGTGCAACAGTCTCGACCCGGGCGAAGAGCCTCCGCTGGAGGTCCACGTCACCAGTCCCTGCGATCAGTCCGATCGTGTCCAGCAGCACGCCCGTTTCCCACCCCGGCAGGGGAAATCTCTGCAGCTCCCACTCCAGGTACTTGTTATAGGGACGCGGACGACGATCCAGGGTGAACAACAGCTCCAGCAGGAAGCCGATGCTGTCGGCCGCATCGAGACGGGCCGCCAGCAGGTGGCCATCCCGGGCGTTCTTGACCGATCGATACAGAGAGTTGGCATACGCATCCATCCAACCAGCCGCCGCCCGAAACGCCTCGTCGCTGTCAAGCCGCCCCTTGGCAGCGACGATGTCGGCGATCTCACCGTCGAGCCGGTCGATCACAATCCGGGCGCGAGCGAGGGCATAACGCTCATGGCCACCGAGCCGACGGAATGCGTCGACCGTGGTGACGAGGACATCGAGCTCAGCAGAACGGTGACCATTGAGATCCGAGAGGCCGGAATCCGCCTCCTCCGCGACGATGATGTATACATCGCGGTCGGAATGTTTGGTGGCCAGGCCGTCGTGAGCATGGGAGCCCTTGAGGACAAGCCCGAGGACGGCCGGGTCGCTGGCGACGCGGGCAAGCAACGCCTCATAAGTCAGCTTGGGAATCATGCCGTGATCTCCAGTGAGTTGGACGGACTGCACATGCCGACCATCCCTCGCCGCCATGCCGACGGGAGAGCGGTCACTCCGTCTGCGACGGCCGCAGTGCCGCCGCCCTGAAGATCAACGCACGGTCGGCACGTTACCGGCCCCGGTCTACCGCCGCAGCCCTTTTCTCCTCGGAGCATCTGCGCCGACGGCGCCAGGTTCGGCCCGAGGGCGAATACCGCCGGCCAGCGCACCACGACCCAAGACGTTTGAGCTCCCTGCCGTTCTGATGCCGCTGATCTCAGAACGCAGGGCGCCTCTGATCAGTCCCGGAATTCACACGCCCTCACACCAACTGCCCCCGCACCAAAGGAGATTCATTGACGAACTACCTGCGTGGCATAACACGAACGAGTGAAGTGCAGAGGAGCAGCACCGGCCAGAACCGGTTGCCGGGGCGGGCGAAGTGATGGCCGGTCGCCGCCGTCATCAGGCCGGGTTGATGCCGCAGAAGAGCACAGAAAGACCGCCCGCCACCACATCCGGAACGATGCGGTCGCGGGCGGCCTCGAGCTCGGCGGGGGTCAGAGGATCGACCCCGGGGTGTAGCCGGCGGCCTCCGGGTGCTGCTTGACGATCTCCTCGATCCGGGAGACCACCGCTGCCACCTGGTCGCTCGCCGCGCCCGTGAACGACAGCTTGTCGGCCATCAGCGCGTCCAGCTCCGCCCGGTCCAGCGGGATCCGCTCGTCCGCGGCGAGCTTGTCGAGCAGCTCATTGCGCTCTGCGCCCTGCTCACGCATCGCCAGCGCCGAAGCGACGGCGTTCTTCTTGATGGCCTCGTGCGCGAGTTCGCGGCCCACCCCGGCCCGAACAGCGGCCATCAGCACCTTGGTCGTGGCGAGGAAGGGGAGGTACCGGTCCAGCTCACGGGCGACGACCGCGGGGAACGCGCCGAACTCGTCGAGCACCGTCAGGAAGGTCTCCAGCAGGCCGTCGAAGGCGAAGAACGCGTCCGGCAGCGCCACCCGGCGCACCACGGAGCAGGACACATCGCCCTCGTTCCACTGGTCGCCCGCCAGCTCGCCGGTCATCGAGGCGTAGCCGCGCAGGATGACCATCAGGCCGTTGACGCGCTCGCAGGAGCGGGTGTTCATCTTGTGCGGCATCGCGGAGGAGCCGACCTGGCCGGGCTTGAAGCCCTCGGTGACCAGCTCGTGGCCGGCCATCAGCCGGATCGTCTTGGCGACGGAGGACGGCGCGGCGGCCAGCTGCACCAGCGCGGACACCACGTCGTAGTCGAGGGACCGGGGGTAGACCTGGCCGACCGAGGTGAAGGCGTGCGCGAAGCCGAGGTGCCCGGCGATGCGCTGCTCCAGCTCGGCGAGCTTCGCGGCGTCGCCGCCCAACAGGTCGAGCATGTCCTGCGCGGTGCCGACCGGGCCCTTGATGCCGCGCAGCGGATAGCGGCCCAGCAGGTCCTCGAGCCGTCCGTACGCCACAAGCAGCTCGTCGGCCGCGGTCGCGAACCGCTTGCCCAGCGTCGTGGCCTGCGCGGCGACATTGTGCGACCGTCCGGCCATCACCAGCTCGGCGTACTCACCGGAGAGCTTGCCCAGCCGGGCGAGCACGGCGACCGTGCGGTCGCGCATCAGCTCCAGCGAGAGCCGGATCTGCAGCTGCTCGACGTTCTCGGTCAGGTCGCGGGAGGTCATGCCCTTGTGGACCTGCTCATGGCCCGCGAGCGCGTTGAACTCCTCGATCCGCGCCTTCACGTCGTGGCGGGTGACCTTCTCGCGCTCGGCGATCGACGCCAGGTCGACCTGGTCGAGCACCCGCTCGTAATCGGCGATCGCGGCCTCGGGCACCTCGATGCCGAGGTCCTTCTGGGCGCGCAGCACCGCGAGCCAGAGCTGACGCTCCAGCTTCACCTTCTGCTCGGGGGACCACAGGACGGCCAGCTCCGCGGAGGCGTAGCGGCCGGCCAGGACATTGGGGATGCGAGGCTTCGCAGACACAGCAGTCACGTGTCCAGATTCTACTGGCGGTTTCTGCAGGCCAGCGACGCGGTCCCAGTTGTACCTTGCTACGAAAGGCTCCGAGGTCCTCCGAGGAAGTCCGAGGAACTCCGAAGGACTACGCGAGACGACGAGGAACTACGACGGGCTACGAGAGCGGCGGCTCGTACGGCAGGAGCTCTGGCCGCTTCGCCGGCCGGCCATCCCCGGATGAGCGCCCCGTCAGCCGCCGCGCGATCCACGGCCCCAGATGCTGCCGCGCGAACCGCAGATCGCCGGCCCGCCGCGCCGCCCAGCCGGCCCGTGCCGCCGACGGCAGCAGTGTCTGCCAGTCGTGCTCCGCGTCCAGTCCCAGCGTCTGCCAGACGGCCTCGGCGACCCGCCGGTGCCCCTCGGCCGTCAGATGCAGCCGGTCGACGTCCCACATGCGCTGGTCGCCGAGGACTTGGGACCCGTACAGATCCACCACCAGGGCACCGTGCCGGGCCGCCAGTTCGTCGATGTAACTGAACAGCTCCTCCATGCGTGGGCGGAAGCGCTCCATCACCGGACCGTTGCGGCCCGGGCTGCGCATCAGCACCAGTTGACCGCAGGACGGCGTCAGCTTCTCCACGGCCTCCTCCAGGAGCCCGCGCACCCGCCCCATGTCGCACTTGGGCCGCAGCGTGTCATTGAGCCCGCCCACCAGCGTGACCACATCCGCCTGCATGGCGGCCGCCACGTCCACCTGCTCGTCGACGATCTGCCCGATGAGCTTTCCGCGCACCGCGAGATTCGCGTACCGGAAGCCCGGCGTGCGAGCGGCCAGCCGGCCCGCGAGCAGATCCGCCCAGCCGCGGTACGAACCGTCGGGCAACAGGTCGGACATTCCTTCGGTAAAGGAATCGCCGACCGCGACAAAACTGGTGTAAGAGGCACTCATCTCCATGGCGAAGCGATCCTACCGCGCGGTAACGTCCGTCGGTTCCGTACCGGGAGGGAGCCCTGTGAGTGACGCGCTGGCCGAGGCGCTGGCCGATCCAGTGACCTCGATCGACACCTGTGACGACGACGTGCTCGACCCCGACACCGCGGTGAAATGGCTGGAGACGACCGGCTATCTGCTCGACCGGCTGTCGCCCGCCGACCGCCGGGCTCTGTCCCACCTGCTACGCCGGGCCGCCGGGCGCCAGCCCGACGGAGCCTGGCGGGACGATCTGCTCCGGATCTCCGAGGAGTTCGGCCTCGACGACGACCAGCACGAGCTGTACTGCGACGCCATCGAGCAGCTGGAGCGCCGGTTCGTCGAGACCGTACGGGACGTGGACCCCGCCACGCCTGTGCCGAGCTGCCCCGACTGGACCTTCGCCGACCTCGTCAAGCACCACGGCACGACGCATCGCTGGATGGAACATCTCGTACGGACCCGGGCCGCCGAGCGCGTCTGGTCGCGGGACGTCCCTCTCGACCTGCCCGAAGACCCGGCGGCTTATCCGCAGTGGCTGGCCGGCAGCGCCGAGGTCACGCTGCGCTGTAATCGGGCAGGCGGCCCGTCCGCGAGGGCTGTCGGCACGGCGCGTTCCGCAGTATGTCCAGAGCATGTTCACCACAGACTTCTGGAAAGCCACCGCGGAGCGCGCCGTGCGCACCTTCGCGCAGTCGCTCGTCGCCGTCCTGACGGCCGGTGCGACAAACCTCTTCGACGTCGACTGGCAGGCCGCACTCGCCACCGCCGGCCTGGCCACCCTCCTCGCCGTCCTCACCGCGATAGGCGCGGCCAAGGCCGGACGGCCAGGACCGGGTATCACCGAGACCACGGAACGGGCCGTCACCCGTGAGGTGAGTTAGCCGGGTCTGCCCACCAGCTCGCGCAGCACGTCCTCCATCGTCACGAGTCCCACCGGCGTGCCGTCCTCGTCCACCACCGCCGCCAGATGCGTACGGCTGCGCCGCATCGCGGTCAGCACATCGTCGAGCGGAGTGGTCGCCCGCACCCGGGCGATCGGGCGCATCGCCGAGACCGGGAACGGCACATCGCGCGGAGTCGCGTCCAGCGCGTCCTTCACATGGAGATAGCCGAGGATCCGGCGGCTCGCGTCGAGAACCGGGAAGCGGGAGAACCCTGACTCGGCCGCCAGCTGCTCCAGCTGCTCGGGCGTGGTCCCGGCCCGTGCGTACACCACCCGCTCGATCGGCATCACCACATCCCGCACCGGTCGGCGCCCCAGCTCCAGCGCGTCGCGCAACCGCTCGGCAGACCGGCCGTCGAGCAGCCCGGCGTCGCCCGCGTCCCGCACCAGCCGCGCCAGTTCGTCGTCCGAGAAGGTCGCCGACACCTCGTCCTTCGTCTCCACCCGCAGTAGCTTCAGCAGCCCGTTGGCGAAGGCGTTGACGGTGAAGATCACCGGGCGCAGCGCACGGGCCAGCGTGACCAGCGGCGGTCCGAGCAGCAGCGCGGTCCGCGTGGGCTCGGCCAGCGCGATGTTCTTCGGCACCATCTCGCCGAGCAGCATGTGCAGATATGTGGCCGCCGCCAGCGCGATCACGAAGGAGATCGGGTGCACCAGGCCGTGCGGCACGCCCACCGCGTCGAAGACGGGCTCCAGCAGATGCGCGATGGCCGGCTCGGCGACGATGCCGAGCACCAGGGTGCACAGCGTGATGCCGAGCTGGGCCGCGGCCAGCAGCGCCGAGACATGCTCAAGGCCCCACAGGACGCTGCGCGCCCGCCGGTTCCCAGCCTCCGCCTCAGGCTCGATCTGGCTGCGGCGTACGGAGATCAGGGCGAACTCCGCGCCGACGAAGAAGGCGTTGACCACCAGGGTCAGAAAACCGATGAGGAGCTGAATCACGACCATCGTCGGGCCTCCTCGGGGTCGCCGGCCGAGGGGATCGGCGCATGCATCAGCACCCGCGCCGCACGCCGTCCGGAGGCATCCACCACATCGAGCTGCCAGCCCTCCAGCTCGATCCGGTCGCCCTCTGCGGGGATGCGCCCCAGCTCGGTGGCGATAAGTCCGGCGAGTGTTTCGTACGGGCCTTCCGGCACCCGCAGCCCGACCCGCTCAAGTTGGTCGGTGCGGGCGGCGCCGTCCGCCGACCACAGGGTGCGTCCGTCCGCGTCCTCGCCGGCCGGCGCCAGGTCCGGCGTCTCGTGCGGATCGTGCTCGTCGCGCACCTCGCCGACCACTTCCTCCACGATGTCCTCCAGCGTGACCACGCCGGCCGTGCCGCCGTACTCGTCGATGACGACGGCCATCGTGTTCTTGCCGGACAGTCGGTCCAGGAGCCGGTCCACGGTCAGTGTCTCGGGCACGAGCAGCGGCTCGCGCAGCAGTTCGGAGACCGGGTGCCGGGGCCGTCGCCCGGCCGGGAGGGCCAGCACGTCCTTGATGTGCGCGATCCCGACGACGGTGTCGAGGCTGCCCCGGTAGACAGGGAAGCGGGACAGGCCGGTCGCGCGCGTGGCGTTGGCTACGTCCTCGGCGGTGGCCTGCACCTCCAGGGCGGTGACCTGGACCCTCGGGGTCATCACATTCTCCGCGGTCAGCTCGGCCAGATTGAGGGTGCGTACGAACAGCTCGGCGGTGTCCGCCTCCAACGCGCCCTCCTTCGCGGAGTGGCGGGCCAGCGCGACCAGTTCCTTCGGGCTGCGCGCGGAGGCCAGCTCCTCGGTCGGCTCCATTCCGATTCGGCGCAGGATGCGGTTGGCCGTGTTGTTGAGGTGGCTGATGAAGGGCTTGAAGGCGGCGGTGAAGATCCGCTGCGGTGGCGCCACGACCTTTGCCACGGCCAGCGGGGAGGAGATGGCCCAGTTCTTCGGGACCAGCTCGCCGACGACCATCAGCACGATGGTGGACAGCCCGGTGCCGATGACCAGGGCAGTGGATGAGGCCACCGAGGGGGAAACGCCGAGAGCCTCGAGCGGGCCGCGGATCAGCTTGGCGATGGACGGCTCGGCGAGCATGCCGACGATCAGGTTGGTGACGGTGATGCCGAGCTGGGCGCCGGAGAGCTGGAAGGTGAGGCTCCGGGCGGCCTTGAGGGCGCCGGCCGCACCGCGCTCGCCGCGCTCGGCGGCGCGCTCGAGGTCGCCGCGCTCGACCGTGGTGAGGGAGAACTCCGCCGCGACGAAGGCGCCGCAGGCGACCGAGAGCAGCACCGCCACGACAAGCAAGAGCACTTCGGTCATCGGTTCACCTCCGTCCCATGATCGGGCAGGGACTGGAGGAATGCTCTGTGTCGGCTACTGGGAGGCTCGCCCATGGGCGGACGCTCACACCTTTCGTACGGAGAGGATGGTCTGCCCATGGTAAAGGACCTGCAAAGTGTCCGATGCGACGGCGGCGCCTAGACGAAGGGCTTCACCCAGCGGCGCCAGTGGTCCTCGCGTTGGTACCCGGCGGCGGCCCACGCCCGCCGGGCCCGCTCATTGGCCTCCAGGACCATGGCGTCGCCGCGCCTGCCGCCCACAGCCAGGAAGCGACTTTCGGCCGCCTCCAGCAGCGCCGAAGCGACCCCCTGCCGACGGTGGGACGGCAGCACGGCAAGCCGGTACAGCGAGCAGCGCCACCCGTCGTACCCGGCGATCACCGAGCCCACCACCCTGCCCTCGGACTCGGCGAGGATCAACGCCTCGGGATCGCGCGCGACAAGACGGGTGACCCCGTCCACGTCGTCCGTGATGCTCGTGCCCTCCGCCGCTTCTTTCCAGAAGCTGAGGACGGTCTCGGCCTCGTCGGCCCTGGCGGCGCGTATCTGCAGGTCGATCACGGACGGGAGCCAAGCACGCGGGGGAACGGGCGCGCCACCGACTTTCAGGGTTCGAGACGGGCCGTGGGCGTGCGGCTTCCGGCCCAAGGCGCAGCTCCTGGATCATCGGGCCGACTCTCCCCGATCACCGGGCCGACTACTCGTGCGCGATGGCGGCCAGCACATTCATCCGCGAGGCTCGCAGCGCCGGAAGCACCGCCGCCGCGAGCCCCACGACCACCGAGCCCACCACGACCGCGACGACCATGCCCCACGGCACGGCGAACGCCGTCAGTCCCTCCAGCGCCAGCACCTGCTGCACCGCCACACCCCACACCATGCCCAACGCGAGCCCCAGCAGCGCCCCGAAGACCGCGATCACGACCGATTCCAGCCGGATCATGTGCCGCAGCTGGACGCGGGAGAGACCGATCGCGCGCAGCAGCCCGATCTCCCGGGTCCGCTCCACCACCGACAGCGCAAGGGTGTTGACCACACCCAGCACGGCGATGACGATCGCCAGCCCCAGCAGCGCGTACACCAGGTAGAGCATCACGGCGATCTGCTGGCGGACCAGCTCCTTGTAGTCGGCCTGATCCCTGACCTGCACCTGCGGATACGGATCGAGGGCCGTCTCCAGGCCCTTGCGCAGGTCCTGGGCGTCGCTGCCGCTCTTGGCGTTGACGTAGAGCGCGGCCTCCTGCCCGCCCGGCAGATACTTCTCGGCGGTGGCGAGCCCCATGAACAGGCCGCCCTCCATCCCGGGCCCGCCGCTCTGTTCCATGTCGGTGAGCGCCCCCACCGTCAGTCTCGCGCGCTGTCCGCCCGCGAACTCGGCCGGCAGGACCGACCCGATGCGCACCTTGTGTTCGGTGGCGTACTTACGGTCCATGGCGATGCTGTCCGGCGCGAGGGCGGCCGCGGTGTCGCCGCTCGCATAGGTGATGTGGGCGGCCTCGTCGAGCTGCGGGTCGTAGCCGGAAGCCGTCGACTCCACCCGCTTCCCGTCCGGCAGGCTCAGCGCGAGCGGCGCGAAGCGCTGCCGTACGACGGTGCCCGCGCTGTCGACCCCCTTCACCTTTTCGGTGATCTCTTGCGGGAACGGCATGAAGTTGCTGTTCTGTACGACGAAGTCCGCGCCCAGCGTCTTGTCGATCTGGTTGTCGAAGGACTTGGTCATCGAGGCGCTGGCGATCGAGAGCCCGCCCACCAGCGCCAGGCCCACCATCAGCGCGGCCGCGGTGGCGCCCGTGCGCCGCGGATTGCGCAGCGCGTTGCGCTGGCTCATCCGGCCGACCGAGCCGAACACCTTGGGGAACGCCCCGCCCAGCACCCGGATCACCGGCCGCACCAGTAGCGGCCCCGCCACCACAGTCGCGATCAGCGTCAGCACCACGCCAAGGCCGAGCAGGGAAGACGCGGTCGCGGTCTTCTCGCTCACCACGCAGCCGGCCAGCGCTGCCGCTCCCGCCGCGCCGACCACGGTTCCGGTGATCGCCCGGATCTTCAACGGCCGTCCCACACCCGCGACTTCGGCATCCGCCAGCGCGGCCATGGGGGAGACCCTGGCCGCCCGCCGGGCCGGCAGATAGGCGGCCACGAAGGTGACGCCGAGGCCGACCGCGTACGCCGACACCGGTGTCGCCACGCCCACCACCATCTCGGCGGCGCTCAGATTCATGCCGAGCAGACCCATCAGCTCGATCAGCCCGGCCGCGAGCCCGATCCCGGCGGCAAGACCGAGCGTCGAGCCGACAAGCCCCAGCAGCACCGCCTCGGTGAGCACGGAGCGGCGCACCTGGCGGCGGTCCGCGCCGAGCGCCCGCAGCAGCCCCAGCTCGCGGGTGCGCTGGGCGATCAGCATCGAGAAGGTGTTGACGATCAGGAAGATGCCGACCAGCACGGCGACACCCGCGAAGCCGAGCATCACCCACTTGATGACATCGAGGAAGCCGCCCAGCTGGGCGGCGGCCGACTCGGCCTGCTCGTCGGCGGTCCTGAGGTCGTACGCATCACCCAGTTCGGCCGCGATCCGCTGCTTGAGCGTCGCGTCGCTGACCGTGTCCGCGGCGTCCACCGAGATCGAGGTGGCCACCCCGGGCCTGCCAAGCAGCTTGGTCTGGGCCGTCGGGGTGTCCAGGAAGACCAGCGCGGCGCCCGGGTTGGTGGTGGTGAAGGTCGCGATACCGACGACCTCGACCCTGAACGAGCCGGGCTGCGCGAGGACGGTGAGCGTGTCCCCGATGTCCACCTTCTTCTTGTCGGCGGTGTCCTTGTCGAGCAGCGCCTCGCCCGGCCCGCTCGGCGCGCGCCCGCTGGTCAGCTTCACCGGACTGCGTTCGGTGACATTCCAGTTGGTGGCGATGGTGGGGGCGCCGGTCGTCGGTCCGACGGGGTCGTTCTTGTCGTCGACGACGGTGATGTTCTCCACCGCTGCGTCGATGTGTGTGGCTTTGACGCCGTCGACCGAGCCGATCCGGTCGGCGAGTTCGGTGGGCAGGGTGCGTACGACTCCGGTAGGCAGCCTCTCGTCGATGCCCTCCTTCGGCGCGACCGTCACATCCGCCGAGGTGGAGGCGAAGAGCCGGTCGAAGGTACGGGAGACGGTGTCCGAGAAGATCAGGCTGCCACTCACGAAGGCCACGGACAGCAGCACCGCCAGCGCCGAAAGCAGCAGTCGGCCCTTGTGTGCGAAGAAGCTCCGCAGCGTCGCTTTCAGCATCGTGGCCTCAGCTCTTGCGCAGGGCGTCGGAGCCGGGGGTCTGGGGCTGTGCCCCGGAGAAGAGCCGCATGCGTTCCAGTACCGCCTCCGCCGTCGGGTCCTGCATGACGTCGACGATCCGTCCGTCCGCCAGGAACAGCACCAGGTCGGAGTAGGCGGCCGCGCCCGGATCGTGCGTCACCATCACCACCGTCTGGTCCAGCCGGTCGACGGCTTCGCGCAGGAAGGTGAGCACCTCGGCACCCGCGCGCGAGTCGAGATTGCCGGTCGGCTCGTCCGCGAAGATCAGCTCGGGGCGGGAGGCCAGCGCCCGCGCGCAGGCCACCCGCTGCTGCTGCCCGCCGGAGAGCTGGGCGGGCCGGTGCCGCAGCCGGTCGCGCAGCCCGAGCGTGTCGATGACCTGCTCGACCCATTCGCTGTCGGGTTTGCGCCCGGCGATGTCCATGGGGAGCGTGATGTTCTCGGCGGCGCTCAGCGTGGGCAGCAGGTTGAACGCCTGGAACATAAAGCCGATCCGGTCCCGGCGCAGCCGGGTCAGCTCGCGGTCCTTCAGACCGGTGATCTTCGTGTCGCCCAGCCAGACCTGACCGGCGGAGACGGTGTCGAGTCCGGCGAGGCAGTGCATCAGCGTGGACTTCCCGGACCCGGAGGGACCCATGACCGCGGTGAACCGGCCGCGCGCGATGTCGACGTCGACGGCGTCCAGGGCGCGTACGGTCGTCTCCCCGCTGCCGTACGCCTTGGTCAGGGCCCGCGCCCGGGCGGCGAGCGGCACATCCGAGGCCTGGCCGTGGGCGGGTGCAGTGGCAGGTGTGAACAAGGCCGCCTCCCGGGTCGTGGCTGCTCCGACTCCCGTACAAGTGGCGAGAGTAGACGGGGCGTGCGTGCGTCGGTATCCCTCGTAGGTCCGGTCCTCCGGGCTCATGTAGGGGGCACCTGACGGACCTGTTGCTCATGCTAGCGTCTGTGCGCTAGCTTTACTCCGTGGCGAAGACTCAGCTGAACGTGAGAGTGGACGAGACCACCGCGGAGGCCGCGCGCCGGCGGGCGATGCAGCGCGGGATGAGCGTCAATCGCTACATCGAAGAGCTCGTCAAGCAGGACGCGGGCGAGGTGGGACGCACCTTCGTGGAGGCGGCGTCGGACTTCATGAAGCAGTACGAATCCGTGTTCGCGGAGGAGTTCGGCGAGTTCGGCACCGGCGCCGGTACGGGTACCAGCACCGGCACCGGCCGCGAAGGCAAGCGTTGACTCTTCAGATCGACCTCGCGTGGCTGCTCATGGTCGCCGAGCACAAGACCCCCGGCGATCCACAGGTCACCGACTGGGGCGCGCTCGTCGCCGCGGTCAGCCGTCATGACGCCGAGATATTCGGCATCCCCGTCTACAGCGACCCGCATGCCCGCGCCGCGTCCCTGCTTCAGCTGCTGCTCCATGTGCCCGCGCTCGAGCACTCCAACGCGATGTTCGCTTCCGCCGTCGCGTACGGCTATCTCGTGGCCAGCGGACTGAAGGTCGTCACCTCGCCCGTGCAGGTACGGGACCTGGCGCGGCTGGTCAAGGAGGGCAAGGCGGACGTCAGAACCATCGCCGACGAGCTGCGGCAGTGGAGCCAGTGATCACGCGCGGGCCAGTGATCACGCGCGGGCCGGTGATCACGCACCCGCGGTATCGCTGAAGGGTCGCCGCGCCACGCCCAGCACACAGGGGGACGAAGGCAACCGGATGCCCCTCTCGGGCACCTGCAGCCTGCGATACGTCCCGAGCTCGAAGCCCGCCGCCTCGATCGCGGCGATGGTGTCCCGCGCGGTGTGACACCCGCCGAACAGCAGCGGCCAGACCGTGCGGTCCAGGGCGCGCTGGGTCCGTGCCATGCCCTTGGTCTCGGCCAGACCGTGCTCGAAGAACCGCAGCTCACCCTCCGGCCGCAGGACCCGCCTGATCTCGGCGAGCGCCCGCGGCAGATCCCGTACGGAACACAGCACCAGTGACACCACGGCCGCGTCGAATGCCTCACTCTTGACCGGCAGCGCCTCGGCCGCCCCTGGCGCCACGTCCACCGGGACCTCGGTGCTCCGCGCGGCCTGCGCCGCCAAGTGCCGCAGGCTGCGCTCCGGTTCGAGCGCCACGACCTCGGAGACGGCCGGCGGGTAGTGCGCGAAGTTCAGACCGTTGCCCGCGCCGATCTCGATCACCCTGCCGGACAGCCCGGACAGCAGTTCCTTGCGGTAGGCGGCGATACCCGCGTTCGTCTCGGCCGCCACGCTGACCTTGGCGTAGACGCGGGCGAACACCGGGTGATGGACGGCGTCCCGGGGCACTTTGGTGCTGCGCAGGGGCATTGCGGGCCTCCTCGGAACGGCGGTGCGCTCACCGTCATTGTCCCCCTGCGGCGACAAAGCAGAACTCGTTCCCCTCGGGATCGGTCAGGACCTGGAACCTTCCGTGATCGTTGGTGACGACCGCGCCGAGCCGTGCGGCGCCGAGCCGCACGGCCTCGTCTGCCGCCTCCTCCACCTCGCCCCCGTCCAGATCGAGATGGAGCCGGTTCTTCGCCGCCTTGCCCTCCGGCACGCGCTGGAAGGCGACCCGTACGAAACCGGGCGGATCGATGTACGACCAGTCGTCGCTGCGGTCCACCGGGTCCCCGCCGAGCAGGGACGCCCAGAAGCGCACCAGGCGAGCGGGGTCGTGGCAGTCGAAGACGATCTCGTCGATTTGGGCTCGCATGAGGATCAGCGTACGGCGGCGGTGAACGCCTGGGCGTCCCACTCGCCGCCGAGCCTGCCCGCGAGCCAACTCCCGGCCCGCGCACGGAACTCGGCGGGCGCCAGCGCACCCGCCCCTTCCGGCACGGCCCCCAGCAGGGGCGCGCCCGCGGCCTCGGGCAGATCCGCGAGATTGCACTGCGCGGCCAGATCCGGTTCGCCGGGCCAGCTCCCGACCACCACGCCGAGCTGCTCCAACTCCCGTCCCCGCAGGGCCTCGGCGGTCAGTGCCACCGCATTGAGCGTGCCAAGACCGGCGGGTGCGACGACCAGCACGGGCGCGCCCAGCAGCCGGGCGACATCGGCGAGCGACCCCCCGTCCTCGTCGAACCGCACTAGCAGCCCCCCGGCCCCCTCGACCAGCACGAGGTCATGCTCCGCGGCCAGCTTCTCGACGGCCTCGACCACGTCACGCGTCCGTACCGTCGCCATCCCGGCCCGCCGCGCGGCGGTCGCAGGGGCCAACGGCTCGGGAAACCGCGCGAGTTCGACCCCGGTTACCGCCCCCGCCAGCCGAGCGACCTCGGCCACGTCCCCCGGCTCACCGGGTGCGACCCCGGTCTGCGCCGGTTTGACGACGGCGACGGACCGCCCCTGCGCCCGGAAGACCGAGGCGACGGCCGCGGTCACGACGGTCTTGCCGATCTCGGTCCCGGTCCCGCTGACGACGATGACGCTCATCCCGCTCCTTGCCCTGTCCCGCATCCGTACCCTTGCGTGGGGATCACCCCGACGCCGCCGACGCGCACACCGCCCGCACTATCCGGGCCACGTCCTCGTCAGCCGACACAAACGGCGGCATGGTGTAGATCAGGTCCCGGAAGGGCCGCAGCCACACCCCCTCGCGCACCGCCGCCTCCGTCGCCGCCGCCATGTCCACCTCGTGGTCCAGCTGTACGACGCCGATCGCCCCCAGCACCCGTACGTCCTTCACACCCGGCAGCCCGCGCGCCGGCGCCAGCCCCTCTGCCAGTGCGGCCTCGATCCGCTTGACCTCCTGCTGCCAGTCCTGGCCGAGCAGCAGATCGATCGATGCGCAGGCCACCGCCGAAGCCAGCGGGTTGCCCATGAACGTCGGGCCGTGCGCCAGTACCGGCACCTCGCCCTGGGAGATGCCGTCCGCCACACGCGAGGTGCACAGCGTCGCCGCCATGGTGAGATAGCCGCCGGTCAGCGCTTTGCCCAGGCACATCACATCCGGCGAGACCCCCGCGTGCTCAGCCGCGAACAGCGCGCCCGTACGGCCGAACCCCGTCGCGATCTCGTCGAAGATCAGCAGCACGCCGTGCTCGTCGCACGCCTCCCGCAGCACCCGCAGATACTCGGGGGAGTGGAACCGCATCCCGCCCGCCCCCTGCACCACGGGCTCCACGATCACCGCGGCCAGCTCGTCCGCGTGCTGCGCGACGGCGTCGCGCAGCTGCTGTGCGTACGACTCCTCGAAGGCGGCCGGAGGCGCATCCACGAAGATCTGGCGCGGCAGCACCCCCGACCACAGCTCGTGCATCCCGCCCTCGGGGTCGCACACCGACATCGGCTGCCAGGTGTCCCCGTGGTACCCGCCGCGCCACGTCAGCAGCCGCTGCTTGGCCGGCCGCCCCACCGAGCGCCAGTACTGCAGGCACATCTTCACCGCGACCTCGACCGAGACCGAGCCCGAGTCGCAGAGGAAGACATGGCGCAGCGGCTCGGGCGTGATCTCGACCAGCCGGGTCGCCAGCCGTACGGCGGGTTCGTGTGTGAGCCCGCCGAACATCACATGGCTCATCCGCTCCAGCTGGCTGTGCGCCGCCTCGTTGAGCACCGGGTGGTTGTAGCCGTGGATCGCCGACCACCAGGACGACATGCCGTCGATCAACTCGCGCTGCCCGTGGACCGGGTCGGCCAGCCGCAGCCGTACCCCGGACGCCGACTCGACGATCAGCGGATCACTGCGCCCGGGCATGGGGCCGTATGGATGCCAGACATGCGCCCGGTCCAGGGCCAGCAACTCGCCGGGGCCGAGACCCGACTCAGGCATTGGGCGCCAGATCGGTGCCGGCGCCACGGCGGCGTACCGCGACCAGATCCGTACGGGCGCCAGGCCCTTGTGCCGCCGGCACCTGAGCGGCGGGCTCGCTGTCACCGCATGGCGCGCACCCGCCGGAGTGCGAACCGCATCCGCCCCCGGCCGCGCTGTCCGTCCGGTGTTCCGGCAGCGTCGTCGTGCCCGCGCCCTCCACCTCGAACCCCGCGTCCGCGATCATGTCGAGGTCGGCCTGCCCGGCCTGCCCCTCGCTGGTGAGGTAGTCGCCGAGGAAGATCGAGTTGGCCAGGTGCAGCGCAAGCGGCTGCATCGAGCGCAGATGCACCTCGCGCCCGCCCGCGAGCCGTACCTCCACGTCCGGGCAGACGAACCGGACCATGGCCAGGATGCGCAGCGCGCGCTGCGGGGTGAGGTTCCACTCCTTGGCGAGCGGCGTGCCCTCGAACGGGATCAGGAAGTTCACCGGCACCGAGTCCGGGTCCAGCTCGCGCAGCGAGAAGACGACATCGACAAGGTCATCGTCGCTCTCGCCCATGCCCGCGATCAGCCCGGAGCAGGCGGAGAGACCCGCGGCCTGCGCCTGGTGCACCGTGTCCACCCGATCGGCGTACGTGTGGGTGGTGGTGATGTCCACGTATGTCCCCTCGGACGTGTTGAGGTTGTGGTTGTACGCGTCTGCGCCCGCGGCCCGCAGCCGCTCCGCCTGCCCACCTGAGAGCAGCCCGAGACAGGCGCAGACCTCGACGCCCTCGTTCTGCTCCTTGATCGCCTCGATCGTCTTGGAGACCCGGTCGACGTCGCGGTCCGTCGGGCCGCGGCCGCTGGCCACCAGGCAGACCCGCTTGGCGCCGCCCGCCACCCCCGCCGCGGCCGCCTGCGAGGCCTCGTCGGGCTTCAGCCAGGTGTACTTGAGGATCTCGGCCTTGGAGCCGAGCCGCTGAGAGCAGTACGAGCAGTCCTCGGGGCACAGCCCCGACTTCAGGTTGACGAGATAGTTCAGCTTCACCCGACGCCCGAACCACTGGCGGCGTACCTTGCCGGCCGCGGCCACCACTTCGAGCAGATCATCGTCGGAGGTCGCCAGCACGGCGAGCGCTTCTTCACGGGTCGGCAGCTCGCGCCGCAACCCCTTCTCCACCAGCGTGTTCAGCAGGTCCATGGCGCAGATCCTGACGTACGGCACACGTCCGGGCCAAGGAGGAACCCCACAACAGAGCATGTTTGAGGTGTGTGCATGGCCACATCCGCTCTGCGAGTGAGCCCGGTTAGGGTCTGTGCGCTGCCTACAAAAGGACCGGACCACCATGCCCCAGGATCCTTTCGACTGGATCGACGACGAGTCGCGCCGCCGTGAGCGTGCGGGTCTCGTGCGTACGCTCCGGCCGCGCACCGCCGACTCCGAGCTGCTGGATCTCGCCAGCAACGACTACCTGGGTCTCACCCGTCGTCCGGAGATCACCGGCGCCGCGGCTGAGGCGGCCCGCCGCTGGGGCGCGGGGGCCACCGGCTCCCGGCTGGTCACGGGCAGCACAGCGCTCCACGCCGAGCTGGAGCGGGAGCTTGCCGCCTTCTGCGGATTCGAGGCAGCTCTGGTGCTGTCCTCCGGCTATGCCGCGAACCTCGCCGCCGTGACCGCGCTGAGCGGCCGCGGCTCGCTGATCGTTTCCGACGCGGGCAACCACGCCTCGATCGTGGACGGCTGCCGGCTCTCGCGCGCGGAGACCGCGGTCGTCCCACACGCCGACGTCGATGCCGTACGCAAGACGCTCGACGCGGACCCCGGGCGGCGCGCCCTCGCGGTCACCGACTCGGTCTTCTCGGTGGACGGCGATGCCGCTCCGCTGACGGACCTCGCCAAGGCGTGCAGTGAGCACGGCGCCGCGCTGCTCGTCGACGACGCGCACGGTCTCGGCGTACTCGGCGACGGAGGGCGCGGAGCGCTGAACGCCGCGGGCATCGCGGGCGGCGCAGGCGTCGTCGCCACGCTCACCCTTTCCAAGTCCCTGGGCAGCCAGGGCGGAGCGGTCCTCGGCCCGGCCCGGGTGATCGACCACCTGGTCAACACCGCCCGTACGTTCATCTTCGACACGGGCCTGGCGCCCGCCGCCGCGGGAGCCGCGCTGGCGAGCCTACGGCTCCTCGGCCGTGAACCGGCGCTGGCCGAGCGGGCCCGCACGGTCGCCGCGACCCTGCACCGCCGGCTCACCGACGCGGGCCTGACCGCCGCACGACCGGACGCCGCCGTCGTCTCCGTACGGGCGCCGTCCCCGGAGTCCGCGCTGCGCTGGGCCGCCGACTGCCGCGCCGCCGGGCTCGTCGTGGGTTGTTTCCGCCCTCCGTCGGTGCCGGACGGCATCTCCCGGATCAGGCTCACGGCGAGGGCAGATCTGACGGCTCAGCAGATCGAGGCGGCGATCGCCACGATCATCGGGACCGCGCCCGTCAATTGACCGTCAGCCGACGTCAATTGACGGTCTCCTCGTCACCTGCGGTCAAAAAGCGGGACCAGGCCTGCTGGCGGACGTCTGCAACAGGCCCGGCACCACCGAGGTCTCCAGCGTGCGCGCCGCACATGCATTGGCCTCCAGACTGATGAAGTCCCGGTACTCGGGCGGGATCAGCCCGCGGAACGCATGCCACCAGCCGCTGCCCGCACCGCCCGCCGCGCCCGCCAAGGTCTCGAGCGGCGACCCCAGTTGAGGATCACCAACGCCGTACACTTCCAGCAGCAGGGTCACATCGGCCGCCTTGACCCCGCTGGCGCCGGTCTCGATCCGGCTCACTTTCGACTGGTGCCAGCCCGCCAGCCGCCCGGCCTCCCGGCTGGTGAGGCCCGCGTCCAGGCGCAGCCTCCGCAGCTCCTCGCTGAGTTTGCGACGGCACACCGCGGGGCCGTGCCGCATCTCCCGCTCCTTTCCGAACAGTGCCCAAATCGTGAGTGGGCCGCCCAAATACGGTCTCGCGTAGCAGAGTTCACCGCTTTGAGCGACAGATATATGCACATCTTGGTGGATCGCCGCCCCTGACGGCACGATAGGTGGCACTCTGGCGCGAAGCGCAATCCGTGGCCGTCCTCGCATTCATCCGCTACGAGTCGGAGCCCGGCCCCGGTGGGAAAGGGACAGCGTCGCCATGGCAGACCATCAGGAAGCCTCCGTCACTCTGCCGAGCGCCCCCGCCTCGGTCTCCGCCGCCCGGAGATATGCCACCGACGTCGTCTCCGAATGGGGCCTGCCGGTCGAGACCGAAGCCGTCGACACCGTCCGGCTGATCGTCTCCGAACTCGCCACCAACGCCGTTCAGCACACCTTCGGCCAGTCGCCCACCTTCACCGTGGACCTGCGCCTCGAGCGGGACGAGGAGCTGCGCATCGGTGTCACCGACAGTCACCCCCGCTGGCCGCAGCGGCTGCCCGCCGCCGTCCGCCAGGACAACGGCCGCGGCATGGTCATCATCCGCAGCCTCACCGCGGAGTGCGGCGGACAGCTCCTGGTCACCCCGACCCCGGAGGGCGGCAAGACCGTCTGGATCGTCCTGCCGTGGACCGTACCGGTGCGGACCTGATCACGGCCCGGCGGTCAGTTTCCCGCGCGACCGAACGCGCCGCGCAGCAGAGCCCGCAGTGACTCGGCAGCCGGCCCCGACTCCTCGCCGCGGTGTGCCACCGAGATCGTCCGCCGGAACGCCGCCGGTTCCAACTGCCGTACGCCGAGCGGTGTCGCGGCCATCGCGGCGACCATCTCCGGCACAACCGCCACCCCGAGCCCCGCGCTGACGAGCGCGCACACCAGCGCATAGCCCGGCGACTCGCAGACCACGGCGGGACTCGCCCCCGCCTGAGCCAAGGCACCCTCGACCCCCTTGCGCGACGGATGCGAAGGAGCGCTGCTGATAAGCGGCTGGCCCGCCAGCCCGGCCACCGGCAGTCGGCCCGAGCCGCCCGCGAGCGCATGGCCGGGCGCCGTGACCAGAACCAACTCCTCCACCAGCAGTGGATCCAGCACCACACCTGCGGGCAGCGGCGCCGATTCGCCCGGTTCGTACGCATGGGTCAACGCCAGATCCACATCGCCCGCCGCCACGGCCAGGACCCCGGCCGGTGGTTCGTACTCCGCGACGGTGAGCTCCACATCCGGATGCGCACGGCGAAACGCGCTCAGGACCGGCGGCAGCAGATGGATGCCGACCGTCGTGAAGGTGCCCACCCGCAGCCGCCCGCCGGACAGACCTGCCAGCCGCGCCAGCTCGTGCCGCGCCTGCTCCATCTCGTCCAGCACCCGGCGGGCCCGCGTCGCCAGCAGCTCGCCCGCGGCCGTCAGCCGCGCCCCGCGGTGGTGGCGCACCAGCAGCGCCGCCCCCGCCTCGCGCTCCAGCTTGGCAAGTTGCTGCGAGAGCGCGGGCGCGGTATAGCCCAGACGGGCTGCGGCCCGGGTGATCGAACCGGCCTCGGCGACCGCCACCAGCGCCGCCAGCCGTGTCGGGTCGTACATGGCACCCCTTAAGCATTGCTTTGGGCAGACCTAGAAGATTGCAAGTACACGCTAAGGCCCGCTCCGGTCCAGGATGGCTGCCATGGACGCACAACTCGTCGCCTTCACCGGGGTCGCCGCGGGCATGGTCGCCATGCCGGGCGCGGACTTCACCGTCGTCGTACGCAACGCCCTCGCCTCCCGGCGCGCGGGCGTGGCCTGTGCCGTCGGCGTCGCCGGGGGACTGCTCGTGCACACCGCGCTCGCGGTGGCGGGGCTCGCGGCGGTCCTGGTGGCGGTGCCGGTGCTGTTCCGCACGCTGCAGATCGTGGGCGGCGCCTATGTGCTCTACCTGGGGGTACGGGCGGTGCGCGGCGCGCTGCGTCCGGCGCTCGCCGGGCCGGACCTGGAGCGCGAGGCGGGCGACGGCGTCGGACGCAGTCTGCGGCAGGGCTTCCTCACCAACGTCCTCAATCCGAAGGCGCCGGTCCTCTTCCTCAGCCTGCTACCGCAGTTCGTGCCGGACGGTGCGCCGGTGCTGCCGCGCACCTTGCTGCTTGCCGCGATCGTCGTCGTCCTGGCGCTGTTCTGGTTCCCGGCGGTCGCGCTGCTGGTGGACCGGCTCGGGACGTGGCTGCGGCGGCCGCGCACCACCCGCGCCGTGGAAGGCGTCACCGGCGGGGCACTCACCGCGCTGGGCGTGACCCTGCTGGCCGAGCCGCTGGCGCACTGACGCGGTGTGGCGCACCGGGAGCGTGTCCGGTGCGCCACCGGGGCCGTCAGCGCACCCGGCCGTACCAGACGCGCTTGGTCCAGATCTTCTCGAGTTTCACCCAGGAGCCCGACTTGGGCGAGTGCCAGATCTTGCCGCTGCCGGCGTAGATCCCCACGTGGTAGACGCTGCTGCCGGAGTGGAAGAAGACCAGATCCCCTCGCTGGCGCGAGGACGCCGAGACATGGCGGGTCTTGTTGAACTGCTGCTGGGCGGTGCGTGGGAGCTTCTTGCCCGCCTTCTTGTACGAATAGAGCGTCAGCCCCGAGCAGTCGAACCGGGATGGACCCGACGCGCCGTACTTGTACGGCGCTCCCTTCTTCGAAGAGGCAACCTGAAGTGCCTTGTTGGCGTGGGCCGTAGCCGCGAGTGCCTCGGAAGCGGCGCCCGGCACCAGCACTGAGCCGCCGACGGCGGCGAGGGTCAGGGCCGATACGGCGCCTGCCCGGGTCAGCAGAAACGGGACGTGAATCTGCGCAGCCATGCGCAACCCTTCGTCAGCCGCCTGTGAAGGATGACCTGTCGGGTTCGGACGGACGAAGATGCCCGGCCGCGGAATGCGGCTTCACCCCGAGGGACGACCGGACTGTCCGGATGTCCCGTACTGCTTGGGTCCTCCACTCCTGCCGGTGCACTTCTGTCGACCAGACATCCGGAGCGGCGGCAGGACTCGGCGTCCGCCCGGACCGCCCCGCCAGGGATGGCGGGGGCTTGTCGTCCCAGGGATCTTGACCCACATCACGCCGGAATTCCGAGCCGAAACGGCGGTATGTGAGGTTCGACACCACTGACCTGTTCGGGTGGACAGAGTTGATTTGGGGCCCGGCTACGGACACCTGAGGACTCCCGCACCAGCAGCGGAACAGCCCATTCCGCCAGATCGGTAGTCGTGGTGCGCAACTTCTCCGTAGTAGTTCAGGAGACCGCAACTACACCGAATGGGGGACGACTGCAGGTACCCCAATGGCCGTTGACGGAAGCGGAGGATTCGTCAACTCATGGAGGCGGGCGGCATTGTCACCCGGCGCGCCCTGCGTTCGCCGTCGAGAACCCTGAGCGCCTCGGCGAGGGTCGACGCATGGACCTCGCTCTCGCCGCGCATATGCATCAGCGTCAGGGCGTCCTTGAGCGCGGTGGCCCGGCCGACCAATGCCTGTGCCGCACGCAGCGCTCCATAGGTGTGCGTTGAGCGGGCCGGATTGATCCGTCCCAGG
Organism: Streptomyces sp. NPDC019443; assembly: GCF_044389785.1. Lineage (NCBI taxonomy): Bacteria > Bacillati > Actinomycetota > Actinomycetes > Kitasatosporales > Streptomycetaceae > Streptomyces > Streptomyces sp. NPDC019443. Next base: position 814,761 of record NZ_JBIRYJ010000003.1, on the reverse strand, counting down.
AGATCGAGGACTTCGAGATAGCTGTCGATGAACTCGCACTCGGCGCGGGTCAGCGCCGGCAGCGGCGGCAGTTCGGGTAGCGGCATCGGGCGTTCACCTGGAACCGGGGGCGGAGAGTGACGTCTTGCGGTTCTTGATCACGTGGTCGACCAGTCCGTAGGCCTTGGCGTCCTGCGCCGCGAAGATCTTGTCGCGCTCCAGGTCGGCGGCGATCCGCTCCGGACTCTGGCCGGTGTGGCGTACGAGCATCCCGGCGAGTTGGGCGCGCAGCCGCAGCAACTCCTGTGCCTGGATCTCCAGATCGGACGGCTGGCCCTGCAACGGCTCCTCGAACGCGGGCTGCTGGACGACAATCCGGGCGCCGGGCAGCGCCATCCGCTTGCCGGGGGCGCCGGCGGCGAGCAGCAGGGCGGCGGTCGATGCTGCCTGCCCCAGACAGGTCGTCTCCACGTCGCAGGTGACCACCTGCATCGTGTCGTAGATGGCGGACATGGCGCTCAGCGAGCCGCCGGGGGAGTTGATGTAGAGGGAGATGTCCCGGTCCGGGGCGGCGTACTCGAGGTGCAGGAACTGCGCGATCACATCGTTGGCCGCGGTGTCGTCGACGACGGTGCCGAGGAAGATGATCCGCTCGTCGAGCAGCTTGGAGTACGGATCAAGGGTGCGGGATCCGCCGGTGGTGCGCTCGGTGAACTGGGGCAGGACGTAGCGGGCGGCAGGGCGGGCAGGGCGGTTCATGACGTACCTCTCCTCGCGCAGGTATAGCTGGGGCCTCTGTAAAAAATGTACAGGACGTACAGGCCGTTATGATGGGGAGCATGGCCTACGAGATTCCGGTGACGCAAGCCCGCGCAGAGCTCGCCGAACTGATCAACCGCGTTGTCTACGGCGGGGAGCGAGTCGTCGTGACCCGGCACGGGAAGCCGCTCGTGGCGCTTGTGTCGGCCGCTGACCTGGAACGACTTGAGAAGGAGCAGGAGGCTGCCGAGGAGCAGGTGATCAGCTCGGTGTCCTCGCTCGGCTCGGTCGCGTCCGCTTCCGGCGAACGGGGACGCTTCGGTCTGGCGGCCGAGCACCGCCGCCCCGACCGGCGCGACTGACCGAGCCCCACCGCGCCCCACCGCGCCCCACTGCGCAAGGGACACAGAAAGGGCCGCGCGCCCCCGTCCGCTACAGCGGGGACACGCGGCCGGTCGAAGGGATCAGCCGGCAGGTACGGGGGTGGCTTCCCGGCGTTCCGCGGCCACGACGGGCCGCCCGCCCCGACGCGCTCCCGCCAGCACCGCGGCCAGTCCGAGCGTGGCCCAGAGCGAGAGGGTGAGGACGGCCGCCCCCGCGGCGCTGCCGTCGAAGTACGCCACCGAGCGGAGCAGCGTGGCGCCCGCGCCCGGCGGCAGCATCTGGCCTAGCGTTCCGGCCGGTTCCGGCAGCAGTTCGGGCGCGCTCGCGGCTCCGGAGAACGGGTTGCCGATCAGCACCATCAGCAGGCCGCCGAGGGCGACTCCCGGTGCGCCGATCAGAGCGCCGAGCCCGGCCACCCCCGCACTCGTGGCGAGGACCGTCAGAGCGAGCACTCCCGCCTCGGCCCACCAGGAGCCGCTGAGCACGCCGAGCCAGCTGTCGGCCAGCAGGGCCGCGGTGATGCCGGCCAGGACCGCGGCGCCGATCAGCGCGGCCGCTGTGCGCGCCCCGCGCAGTCGCAGCAGGGTGACGGCCGCGCCGGCCGCGACGCCTGCCAGCGCCAGCGGAAGGATGCTCGCGCCGAGCGCGCTGCCGCGCGGGTCGCCGGCGGATGTCGGCACGACATCCGTCACCTGTACCGGGGCGCCGGCCGGAGCCTGCGAGGTGACGGCCTCCTTGAGGAGCTGAGCGACGACAGGGCTCGCCGCCGACGCGGTCAGCAGCTGCGGGCTCCGGTCGGTGACGACCACCGCTCCGTATACGACCCGATCCTCGATCGCGGTGCGGGCGGCGGCCTCGTCGTCGTAGCGGTGAACGTCGAAGGCTCCCTCCTGCTGCTCGAAGCGCTCCTCCAGCTGGGCGGTCGCGGCGGCAGGTCCTGCGATGCCGATGGGCAGGTCGCGGGGTGCGGTTCGGGCCGCCGGCCAGGCGAAGGCCCAGAGGGCGAGCGCCACCACGGCGGGGATCAGCACCATCACCGCGACCATGCGGCGGGTGGGCGTAGCGGACATGTTGACCCTCAATTCAAAGAGAAGGATCGTTCGTTTTTATGGTTGGCCTCACTGTCCCGCCGGGATCCGTCCTTGTCAAGAAGGAATGTTCGTTTTAGATTTGTCGCATGGCCCGCGTATCCCAGGAACACCTCGACGCCCGCCGCCGCCAGATCCTCGACGGCGCCGCCCGCTGCTTCGCCCGCAATGGCTTCCACGCCACATCGATGCAGGACATCCTGCGCGAGGCAGACCTGTCGGCAGGCGCCGTCTACCGCTACTTCCGCAGCAAGGAGGAGCTGATCGCGGCCATCGCCGACGAAGCCTTCGCGGCGATCCGCGGAGCCTTCGAAGAGGCCGCCCGGACCACCCCGCCGCCGACCCCCGTCGTACTGCTCGGCCGAGTGCTGCGCCGGATGACTGAGGAGCAGGTGCCCGGCGGGGACAAGCAGGCCTTCGCCCGGCTGGTCGTGCAGGTGTGGACCGAGACGCTGCGCAACGAACAGCTCGCCGCGACCCTCGAGGAGGGCTACGACGGAATGCGCCAGCTGTGGGCGAAGCTCGTCGACGCGTACCGCGACAACGGCCTGATGGGCGCCGACGTACCCGCCGACCATGTGGCCCGCACGCTCATCGCCACAGCCCAGGGCTTCATCGCCCAGCAGGCGCTCTTCGGCGATGTCCGGGTCGATGTGCTGGAGGACGGTCTGCGGGCGCTGATGTCGATGGGGGATACAAAGATCAGTTAACGCGACGGAAAAGATTCCGCCTTACCGTTCAACCCCTGCCCGCGAGGTGCTCGTCTACAGGTCGACGGAGCGTTGACGTGACCTGGAGCCCGCTGCGCCCAGGCGGGCCCGGGCCGGACGACTGTGAGGTGGACGCGTGCAACTCTCCCCGCACGAGCAGGAAAGACTGCTCATTCATGTGGCAGCCGACGTTGCGGAGAAGCGCCGTGCGCGAGGGGTGAAGCTGAACCACCCCGAGTCGGTCGCCCTCATCACCTCGCACCTCCTCGAAGGGGCCAGGGACGGACGCACCGTCGCCGAACTCATGGCGTCGGGCCGCAAGGTGCTCACCCGCGCGGACGTCATGGAAGGCGTCCCCGAAATGATCCACGACGTCCAGGTCGAGGCGACCTTCCCGGACGGCACCAAGCTCGTCACCGTCCACGACCCGATCGACTGAGGGGGAGGACCACCGATGATCCCCGGAGAGATCCTCTACGCCGAAGGGCGCGTTCCCCTCAACGAGGGCCGCGAGGTCACCCGCCTCAGCGTCGTCAACGCCGCCGACCGCCCCGTGCAGGTCGGCTCCCACTACCACTTCGCCGAGGCCAACCCCGGTCTGGACTTCGACCGCGCGGCCGCCCGCGGCCTGCGGCTGAACATCGCGGCGGGCACCGCCGTGCGCTTCGAGCCCGGTATCCCCGTCGACGTCGAACTCGTCCCCTTCACCGGACTGCGCGTCATCGCCGGACTTCGGGGAGAGACCGGAGGTGCGCTCGATGCCTGAACTCAACCGTGCCGTATACGCCGACCTCTTCGGCCCGACCACCGGCGACCGGATCCGCCTGGCCGACACCGGCCTCTTCGTCGAGATCGAGGAGGACCGCTCCGGCGGACCCGGACTCGCGGGCGACGAGGCTGTGTTCGGCGGCGGAAAGGTCATCCGCGAGTCCATGGGCCAGTCCCGTACGACGCGTGCTGAAGGCGCGCCCGACACGGTGGTCACCGGTGTCGTCATCATCGACCACTGGGGCATCGTCAAGGCCGACATCGGCATCCGCGACGGACGGATCGCGGGCATCGGCAAGGCCGGCAACCCCGACACGATGGACGGCGTTCACCCCGACCTGGTCATCGGCCCCGAGACCGAGATCATCGCCGGCAACGGGAGGTTCGTCACCGCGGGCGCGATCGACGCGCACGTCCACTTCATCTCGCCGACGATCATCGACCAGGCCCTCGCGACCGGCGTCACCACCCTCGTCGGCGGCGGCACCGGACCGGCCGAAGGTACCAAGGCCACCACCATCACGCCCGGGCCGTGGCACCTTGCCCGGATGTTCGAGGCGATGGACTCCCTGCCCGTCAACATCGGACTGCTCGGCAAGGGCAACACCATGTGCCGCGAGGCCATGCACTCCCAACTGCGCGGCGGGGCGCTCGGGTTCAAGATCCACGAGGACTGGGGCTCGACCCCCGCCGTCATCGACGCCTGCCTGAGCGTCTGCGAGGAGACCGGCGCGCAGCTCGCCATCCACACGGACACGCTGAACGAGGCGGGCTTCGTCGGCGACACCCTCGCCGCCATCGCGGGCCGCACGATCCACGCGTACCACACCGAGGGCGCGGGCGGCGGGCACGCACCGGACATCATCACCGTGGTCTCCGAGCCCTATGTCCTGCCCAGCTCCACCAACCCGACCCGGCCGCACACCGTCAACACCATCGAGGAACACCTCGACATGCTGATGGTCTGCCACCACCTCAACCCGTCCGTGCCCGAGGACCTCGCCTTCGCCGAGTCACGGATCCGGCCCTCCACCATCGCTGCCGAGGACATACTGCACGACCTGGGCGCCATCTCGATCATCTCCTCCGACTCCCAGGCCATGGGCCGCGTCGGCGAAGTGATCATGCGTACCTGGCAGACCGCGCATGTGATGAAGCAGCGCCGGGGCGCACTGCCCGGGGACGGCCGTGCCGACAACCACCGCGCACGTCGCTATGTCGCCAAATACACCATCAACCCCGCGGTCGCACAGGGCCTCGACCACGAGATCGGCTCGGTGGAGACCGGTAAGCTCGCCGACCTGGTGCTGTGGGACCCGGCGTTCTTCGGCGTCAAGCCGCTCCTCGTCATCAAGGGCGGGCAGATCGCGTACGCGCAGATGGGCGACGCCAACGCCTCCATCCCGACCCCGCAACCCGTCATGCCGAGGCCGATGTTCGGTGCGCTGGGGCGGGCAGCGTCGGTGAGCTCGGTCAACTTCGTCGCCGAGGCGGCGATCGAGGACGGACTGCCCGAACGCCTGGGCCTGGCCAAGAAGTTCACACCGATCACCAGCACCCGGCACGTCACCAAGTCCGATATGCGGGAGAACGACGCCCGGCCGCGAGTCGAGGTCGACGCCGACACATTCACGGTGAGAATCGACGGCGAGCCGGTCGAGCCGGCACCCGCCGCCGAACTCCCCATGGCTCAGCGCTACTTCCTCTTCTGATGAGCCGCGATGAGTAGAGCAGCCTTGCTGGTCCTCGCCGACGGCCGGTTTCCCGCCGGTGGGCACGCCCACTCCGGCGGAGTCGAACCGGCCGTCAAGGCGGGGCGGGTCCGCGATGCCCGGGACCTGGCGGAGTTCTGCCGGGGGCGGCTGCACACCACCGGCCTCACCTCGGCGGCGCTGGCCGCCGCGGCCGCCCTGGGCCTCGACCCGCTGGAGCTGGACGACGCGGCCGACGCCCGTACCCCCTCGCCCGCGTTGCGGGCCACCGCCCGCAAGCTCGGCCGGCAGATGATGCGCGCCGCCCGCTCCACCTGGCCCAGCACCGAACTCGACGCGCTGGCCGCCGCCCGCCCGCGCGGCGCCCACCAGCCGATCGTCCTCGGGCTCGCCGCCCGCTGTGCCGGGCTCGGCCCCGAGGACGCCGCGCACTGTGCGGCGTACGAGACGGTCAGTGGCCCGGCCACCGCTGCCGTACGCCTCCTCAGCCTGGACCCCTTCGAGGCCACCGCCGTCCTCGCCCGCCTCGCACCCGAACTCGACCAGGTCGCCGAACGGGCGGCACGGGCCGCGCACGACGGCATCGAAGCGCTGCCCGCCGCATCAGCGCCGCTGCTCGACATCACGGCTCAGGCCCATGCCGCCTGGCCCGTACGCCTCTTCGCCTCGTAGGACATCAAGGAGCCGCACCATGCACCTCGACCACTCCCACGACGGTCCTGCCGCCGTCAGCGCCGACGCCGTGCGCCCCGACGGCAACCGGCGCGCCCTGCGCATCGGCCTCGGCGGACCCGTCGGTTCCGGCAAGACCGCCACCGTCGCCGCGCTCTGCGCCGAACTGCGCGACCAGCTGTCCATCGCCGTCGTCACCAACGACATCTACACCCGCGAGGACGCCGAATTCCTGCTCCGTCACGCCGTACTGCCGCCCGAGCGGATCCAGGCCGTCGAGACCGGCGCCTGCCCGCACACCGCGATCCGCGACGACATCTCCGCCAACCTCGAAGCCGTCGAGGATCTGGAGGAGAGCGTCGGCCCGCTCGATCTGATCCTCGTCGAGTCCGGAGGCGACAATCTCACCGCGACGTTCTCCAAGGGCCTCGTCGACGCCCAGATCTTCGTCATCGACGTCGCGGGTGGCGACGACATCCCGCGCAAGGGCGGCCCCGGCGTCACCACCGCCGACCTCCTCGTCATCAACAAGACCGACCTCGCGCCCCACGTCGGCTCCGATCTGCAGCGCATGGCCCGCGACGCCAAGGAACAGCGCGGTGAACTCCCCGTCGCCTTCACCTCGTTGAAGGGCGAGGAGGGCGTCGGCCCGGTCGCGGACTGGGTGCGCGCACAGTTCGCCGCCTGGACCGCATGAGCATCCAGGCCACCGCCCGTATCGTCGCCACCCGCGACGGCCTGCCGGTGCTGGTGAGCGACGGGCCGCTCGCCGTGCGCCGCACCCGCGGCACGGGCCCGTACACCCGCGTCACCGTCGTCGGCGCGATGAGCGCGCCGCTCGGCGGCGACCGGCTCGCCATCGAGGCCGACGTGGAGGAGGGGGCGCGGCTCCTCGTCGACTCCGCCGCCGCGACCATCGCGCTGCCCGGGCGGACTCCCGAACAGGCCCACTACGACGTGCGACTGACGGTCGGTGAGGACGCCGAGCTGCGCTGGCTGCCGGAGCAGCTCATCTCCGCGTACGGCAGCGATCTGCGCATGCGTACGCGGGTCGAACTGGCCGCCACCGCACGGCTGGTGCTGCGCGAGGAGCAGATCCTGGGCCGGTACGGCGAACAGTCCGGCACCCTCGCCACCCGCCTCACCGTCCACCGCGCCGGACGCCCCCTGCTCGACCAGGAGCTCGGCTACGGCCCCGGCGCACCCGGCGGCTGGGACGGCGCCGCGGTCCTCGCCGGACACCGGGCGGTGGGCCAACTCCTCGTCGTGGACCCGGAGTTCGGGGACAAGCCCGCCGAACCGCAGCTGCTCGGCGAGACCGCGGCCCTCACGCCGCTCGCCGGTCCGGCCTTTCTGGTCACCGCCGTCGCACCGGACGCCCGCCAACTGCGGCGCGTACTGGATCAGGTGCTGCAGGCCCAACTGCCCGGCTGACAGCACCGCTCAGCGGGACACCTCACACCGGTTATTGGTTCGGTAAAGAACACCAGTACGGCCTGTTCCCGGAAGCCCCGAAGACGAAAGGATCCCCGGAGACTCGAAAACTGAAGGGGGATTTCTACGTGAGACGCACAGCAGTGCTCGGCTCGGCCGGCACTCTGGTCGCGGGCACCCTCATAGCGGGCGCGATCGCGGCTCCGGCGGCAAGTGCCGAAGGCAGCATCAGTGGCTGGTCCGAGGCACGCGGTGTTCAGGTCGCCGCCGAGCGGGCCGCCAAGAAGGGCATCGACTGGACGGACTGTCCGGCGGACTGGGGGATCGCCAAGCCCATCCAGTGCGGCTGGGTGAGCGTTCCGCTCGACTACGCGCGGCCGAACGGCAAGCAGATCAGGATTGCCGTCGACCGGATCGGCAACACCGGTTCCCAGGCCGATCGCCAAGGCGCCCTCATCTACAACCCGGGCGGCCCCGGCGGCTCGGGCATGCGCTTCCCGGCCCGGGTCACGAACAAGAACCCGCTCTGGGCGGGCACCGCCAAGGCGTACGACTTCGTGGGCTTCGACCCGCGGGGCGTCGGTCACTCGACGCCGATCTCCTGTGTCGACCCGCAGGAGTTCGTCAAGGCGCCGAAGGCCGACCCGGTGCCCGACAGCGAGGCCGACAAGCGCGCCCAGCGCAAGCTCGCCGCGGAGTACGCGGACGGGTGCGCCGAGCGCAGCGGCTGGATGCTGCCGCACATGACCACGCCGAACACCGCGCGCGACCTGGATGTCGTCCGGGCCGCCCTCGGTGAGAAGAAGCTCAACTTCCTGGGCGTCTCCTACGGCACGTACATCGGCGCGGTCTACGCGACGCTCTTCCCCGGCCATGTCCGCCGGATGATCGTCGACAGCGTCGTCAACCCGTCGCGGGAGAAGATCTGGTACGAGGCCAACCTCGACCAGGACGTCGCCTTCCAGATGCGCTGGGACGACTGGAAGGCCTGGGTCGCCAAGAACGACGCGGCCTTCCACATCGGGGACACCCCGGAGAAGGTCGAGCAGCAGTGGCTGAAGCTGCGGGCCACCGCCAAGAAGAGCCCGCTCGGCGGGGTCGTCGGACCGGCGGAGCTCATCGGCTTCTTCCAGAGCGCTCCGTACTACGACTCCTCCTGGGTGCCCGTCGCCCGGACCTGGAGCAAGTACCTCGCCGGTGACACCCAGGCACTGGTCGACGCCGCGGCACCCGACCTGTCCGACACCGCCGGCAACATCGCCTCGGAGAACGGCAACGCCGTCTACACGGCCGTCGAGTGCGCGGACGCCAAGTGGCCGACCAGCTGGCGGAAGTGGGACCGGGACAACACCCGGCTCCACCAGGACTATCCCTTCATGACGTGGGCCAACGCCTGGATGAACCTCCCGTGCGCCACCTGGTCGTCCAAGCAGCAGACCCCGCTGTACGTGAAGTCGGGCAAGGGCCTGCCGCAGGTGCTCATCGTGCAGTCGACCCGTGACGCCGCCACTCCCTTCGAGGGCGCCGTCGAGCTGCACAAGCGGCTCAAGGGTTCGCGGCTGATCATCGAGAAGGACGCGGGCTCGCACGGTGTGACCGGCCTGGTCAACCCGTGCATCAACCAGCGGGTGGACGCCTACCTGCTCAGCGGCAAGCTGGACAGCAGCGATGTGACGTGCGCTCCGCACGCCACGCCGAAGCCGTAAGGCACAGCGATACGGGGGGAGGGGCGGCCGGTCACGGCCGCACCTCCTTCGCGTCCGGACCGGCTCACCGCGTTGCCTTCAGCCAGGAGTCCTCCGCCCCGTAGTCGAACCAGTCGTCCTCGTACTTGACGAGGCCACTGAAGATCTCGCGCCAGTGCCGGCCGTCGAGCTGCCGGGCCAGCCACTCGACGGTCGCCGGCAGAGCTGCGGCATAGCTCGTGACGGCCCGGTAGCCCAACTCCCGCTCGGCCGCCGTCATGTCGTACACGATCGGACGGTCCAACCCCCACGGGGTGAGCCCCACCGTCCCCGCCGGCGCCGGTCCGTCGACGAGGACGGTCTCGCTCGTCACACTGAGCGCCGCATCCACTCCCGCGCTGATCTCCCGGACCGTCGGCACGTCCGGATCACCGGCGTTGAGCACCCGCGAGCCCGGCTTCGCAGCCGCCAGCCGGATCAACTCGGCGAGATTGCCGACATGGACGGGGTGGAAGCGCGACTGCCCGTTGTACGCGAGGATGCGTACCGGCCGCCGGTCCAGCGCCCGCTTCACGAAGTACAGTTCGCGCGGACCACGGCAGTACGGTCCGTGGATCGCGCCCGCGCGCAGCAGCGTCGTCGGCAGCTCGGCGCCCGCCGCCAGCAGATCCCGCTCCAGAGCCACCTTCCGGGTGCCGTAGCTCGCCTCTCCGGGCGCCACGGTGGGCTGCCTCTCCGGGATCGGCACCGGGTAGGCCGGAAAGCCGTCGGGTTCGTCCTGGGTGTCGAAGCTGCGGCCCTGGTCGTCCTCGTACACCGCGCCGCTGGAGATCACCACCGCCGAGCCGATCCGGTCCGCGAGGCTCTTCAACTGCCGTGCGTGGCCCGGTCCGTACGCGACCATGTCCACCAACACGTCACAGCCGTCGCCGAGCACGGCGGCCAGCGCCGCATCGTCCTCCCGGTCGGCCCGCACTGCCCGCACCTCGCCGGGCCAGTCCTCGTCGCCGCCGCCGCGCGACACCGCCCGCACCTCCCAGCCGTCCGCGGCGAGCGCGCGCACCGCGGCCCGCCCCACCTGTCCGGTCGCTCCCAGCACAACTGCGCTTCTCGTGGTCATGGGAGGCACGCTAGGCGGGCGCCGGACGCCGGGCCCAGAGAAGTTCGCCGAGCGCGGATCCGCCCTCAGCTTCTGCGCCGCGGGAACTTCTTCGGCTGCTCCAGCTCCGCCTTGACGTCGGCTGCGTAACGGTCCACGTACTCCTGGCCGGACAGGTCGAGAATCGCATACATGATCTCGTCGGTGACGGCACGGATCGCCGCCTTCTCGTTCTCCATTCCCGCATAACGCGAGAAGTCCAGCGGCTCCCCGAACCGCACGGTGACCCGCTTGATCTTCGGCAGGACCTGCCCCGGCGGCTGGATCTCGAACGTCCCGACCATCGCGCACGGCACCACCGGCACCTGCGCCCTGAGTGCCATCACGGCGACGCCGACCTTGCCCTTGTAGAGCCTGCCGTCGTGCGAGCGCGTGCCCTCGGGATAGATCCCCAGCAGCTCACCCTTGCTCAGCACGCCCAGCCCCTCGCGGATCGCCGCCTTCCCGGCCTCCTTGCCGGAGCGGTCCACCGGGATCTGCCCGGCGCTGTGGAAGAACGCCGCGGTCAGCCTGCCTTTCAGTCCCGGCCCGGTGAAGTACTCGGCCTTCGCGAGGAATGTGATGCGCCGTTTGATGATCGCCGGCATCAGGAAGTGGTCCGAGAACGACAGATGATTGCCCGCGACGATCGCAGCGCCCTCGGCCGGGATGTGCTCGAGTCCCTCGATCCTGGGCCGGAACAGCAACCGCAACAGCGGCCCCAGAATGACGTATTTGAGCACGTAGTAGAACACGGGGGCGCTCCTCACTCCGCGGGACCGGCTCCAGGGCCACGTTGTGCCAGGTCATCAGGCATGCCGGGAGGGATCAGTGTAAGTGCAGGATCGCCACGTGTAAGCGTCTGCGATCAGACACATCCTGACTCGATCCGGCCCTCCTGACGTCATGTCAGGCGTCCTGAGGGCATCCACGCGCCGAGCAATGCCGCCCCGACCGTCACCGGGCCCCCGCCGCCGTCCGTGAGCCGTGTGAAGGACCGCCGCCGGTGGCCAGGCGGGGCACCCGTGCTGCTGCCGTTTGCCGACGGCGGGCCTGGGCACTCGCCCGGCAGGAATGATCGGAAGAGTCCGATGCGACAGGCGCCCCCACCCGAGCCGGATGCCAGGGCCCGTCCCGGCACCTGAGCCCACCACCTGAATCCGGCCGGACGGCAGCTGCTCCCCTGGAGGAGGCCATGACCGCGACCGACGCACTCGCGCACTACCGCGGCAAACGCGACTTCTCGAAAAATTGCGGAGCGGAACTGGTCGCGCAGATCGGATTCACCGAGTGGACACGCACCGGCATGCTGCGCCACCCCCGATTCCTGGGACTGCGCGACGACAAACGCGCCGCTGACGTGGTCCGCGAGCAACCCGTGGGAGGACCCCGATGAGCCCCGCACTGGACGTACCCGCCGGGCGCCGCACCGTACGGATCAACCGGCCGGACAAGGTGCTGTTCCCCGGCGAGGGAATCACCAAGGCCGACCTCGCGGAGTACTACCGCACCGTCGCCCGGCGCATGCTGCCGCAGCTGCGCGGGCGGCCGCTGATGATGGAGCGCCACCCGGACGGAATCGACGGACAGTCGTTCATGCACAAGGACGTGCCCGGCCACTTCCCCGACTGGATCCACCGGGCCGAACTGCCCAAGGAGGACGGCACCGTCACGTACATGCTCTGTGACCACACGGCCACCCTGCTCTACCTCGCCGACCAGGCGTGCATCACACCGCACCGCTGGCTGTCCAGGGCCGACCGCCCGGACCACCCCGACCGGCTGGTGTTCGACCTCGACCCGCCCGGGGACGACTTCACTCCAGTACGCGAAGCCGCCGGGGCGCTGCACCAGCTGCTGGACGAACTGAAGCTGCCGTCGGCAGTGATGACCACCGGCTCCCGCGGACTGCACGTCGTGGTGCCCCTGGACCGCCGCGTCCCCTTCGACGACGTACGCGTCTTCGCCCGCGATGTGGCCGAACTGCTCGCCGCACGCCACCCCGACGCCCTCACCACCGCACCACGGAAGCAGGCCCGGCGTGGTCGCCTCTACCTCGACGTCCAGCGCAACGCCTACGGCCAGACGGCCGTCGCGCCCTACGCAGTACGGGCCCGCCCCGGCGCTCCGGTCGCCACACCGCTAGCCTGGCCGGAGGTCGACGATCCGGACCTCGACGCCGGCCGCTGGACGATGAAGACCGTCACGGACCGCCTGAACAGGGACCCCTGGCAGGACGCCCTGCGCCGCGGTCGCTCACTGGCCCCTGCCCGCCGCCGGCTGGCTGCCCTCGGGGACGGCGGCGGCTGAGGTCACTCGGCGATCTCGGTCCGTTCCCACCACTCGTAGACAGGCAGGCGTCCCTCCGGGCTGTCCTGATGCCGCGAAGTGATCTTGAAGTGCTCGTACCCGCCGCGGTGCGGAATCTTCAGCTCTTGTCCGGGAGGGGTGATCGGAACGATCCGCTCGCGCAGGTCGTCCGGGCCACCCTCAAGGACTGCCTTTGTAGCCATATCCCCAGTGTCCTACCAGCGGGACGACCCGCACATCGGAATACGCGGTCGATTCGGGCCGCCGGGCGCGCCGACTCGGCGGACGTGGCCGACGATGGAAGAAGTCGGGAGGCTCCCATGGAATACCCAGAAAGCTACGAGTTGATATTTCAGGCGCCCGCCGTGGAGGACGACGTCGTGATCGTCCGGCGCACCGACAAGGCGGGAGCGGGCGGGTATCCGATCTACGAGGACGAAACGGGGATCGTACGCGCGGAGATCAGCGACCGGGGGGAGGTACGGATGCTCGCCAGCGGCGGCCATCAGGTGCCCAGGATGCCGATGACGGCACGCTCACTCAGCTCCTGAATCCGGCCCATGCCGGGGCGGCCGGCTTGCTCCGGACGGGCGACGTGTTGCGGTCTTGGGCACCCCCGGTCACTCTGGTGTGTGACCCAGAAGCGACATGCGCTCACTCTTCGCACTCGGGGGTCCGCAGCCGAAGAGGTGACCAGGTCGCGGTGAGGAGCAACGGTCATGCACGTCACGACCGCCTGCCGCTACACCTTGGAAGTGCAGGCATCCACAGAGCGGATTCCCCAGATCCGGCGCATTCTGGCAGCGCACCTTCGGTATTGGAGCCTCGAGCACCACATCACACCGGTCTGCCGCGCTGTCGACGAACTCGTCGGCAACGTCGTCCAGCACGTCGAGGGCGACAAGACATGCGTGGTGGAGGTGCGCTGGACGGGAAGGCACCTGATCGCGTCCGTGGCGGACAAGGACCGCCGGATGCCGCGGGTGACCAGTTCCTGCCCGAACAGGGGCGGGCTCGCCACCGTCGCGTTCCTCAGTGACAGCTGGGGCACATGCGGCACCGCCACCGGCAAGGTGATCTGGTTCAGCAGGCGCGTCAAGGAGGTCCAGCACATCCTGCGGGCCGCGCCTGTCCCGATGCTGCCCACGCGTGAGTTCAAGCCGCTGCCGCCGAACGCCCCGCTGCGGCGGGAGCCGGGCCCGGCCGCGCCGGAGAACATCCGGGAGCGGGATCGCGTCCGCGTCGCGGCAGTCGGCTGACGCAGGGGCCGTACGGGCGAAACACCTCGCCCGTACGCGCTACCCGGCCGCGCGGCGCCTTGTTCGCGCCGGCATCGACAGGTGCCCTGGCCATCTCCCCGGCCCGACCTCTGCGTCGGGCCCTCGAGAGCCAGGAGCACCGGATGCACCGTAGCGCCACCTTCGCCGCAGCTGCCCTGTTCACCCTCGCCGCGGCCGTTCCCGCCCACGCGGTCGCCGACGGGCCCACCGCGCCGCGGGGCCTGTTCCTGACCGTGTCCGGCAGCCAGAACACCTGGATCCGCGGGGTGCTGCTGCACTGTTCGCCGGTGCCCGGCGGGGCGCACCCCAATCCCGTCGCCGCCTGCGAGGAGCTCGCCGCCGCGCGCGGGGATCTGGACCGGCTGCCCGGCAATCCGCATCCGTGCATCGACAAGTTCGACCCGGTCACGGTCGGGGCCACCGGCACCTGGCGAGGCAGACCCATCCAGTGGCACAAGACGTATGCCAACGCGTGCGAACTCGACGCGGCAACCGGAGAAGTCTTCGACTTCTGAATCCTCTGCTTCCGCTCGGAGCAGGTTGCCCGGCGCGCCGCCTCAGTTTCCGCGCGAAGTGATCACCCCGATCGTCACCAGGCCGAGAACCACCCAGCCGAACCAGAGCCAGCCATTGCTTCCGAGTGCCGCCGTATAGGCCGTCACGACCACCAGGGTCCCGACGGTGAGCACTCCCATCGCCTTCGTGGATCCGGACATGCGCGCCCTCCTCCGACGGCCGCGGCCGTCAGAGCTCATCGTCACCCGTGAGGAGGGCCTTGCGCTACTGCCCGGCTACTGTCCGCGCGCTTGGAGCGAGGCGAGGTACGCGTTGTACGCCGCGAGATCCTTGTCGCCGTCCCGGTCCGCGGCACGGTCCAGGCGCCTCGCCTCCCGCTGCTCGGAGCGGTACCACTGGAAGACCAGCGCGACCAGCACCAGCACGGAAGGGATCTCGCTGAACGCCCAGGCGATGCCGCCGGCCGCGTTCTGGTCGGCGAGCGCGTCGATGCCGAGCGAGGCCGGCGGATTCTCATACGCCTTGATCATCGGTTCGGTCGCCATCATCAGCGCGATGCCGAAGAAGGCGTGGAACGGCATGCCCGCGAAGAGCTCCAGCATCCGCATCACATAGCCGGGCCGGTGCGGCCCCGGGTCCACGCCCATGATCGGCCAGAAGAACACCAGGCCGACCGCCAGGAAGTGCACCATCATCGCCACATGCCCGGTCTTGGACCCCATCAGGAAGTCGAACAGGGGCGTGAAGTAGAGCGCGTACAGGCTCGCGATGAAGAGCGGGATCGTGAAGACGGGGTGCGTGACGATCCGCATGTAGCGGCTGTGCAGCAGGGCGAGCAGCAGCTCACGCGGCCCCTTGCTGCCGCGGCGCGAGGCGACCGGCAGCGCGCGCAGCGCCAGCGTCACCGGCGCCCCGAGCAGCAGCATGATGGGGGAGATCATGCTGATCACCATGTGCTGCACCATGTGCACGCTGAACATGACCATGCCGTAGTCATTGAGCTTGGTGCACATCACCAGCGCCACGCTCAGCACGCCGACGGTGAACAGGACGGTACGGCTGACCGGCCAGCTGTCGCCGCGCCTGCGCAGCCGCAGCACGCCCCAGCCGTACAGACCGAGCCCGAGCAGACAGCCGATGAGGAAGAAGGGGTCCGGTGAGAGTTCGAGCCCCCGCCCCAGCGTGAACGGCGGCAGATCCATCGTCATGCCGTGCCCGCTGTGATCCATCCGCCGGCTCCTGCTTCGTACTGGGTTGTCCGCTTGTCCGGACCAGAGTAGAACTGCCCCCGGCCGCGCCTGCGACCGGGGGCAGTTCGTTCAGATATGCGCGATTTCAGAGATGCGCGACTCGGTTATTCGCGACTCGGTTGTCCGCGGTGTCAGAGCACGCACTCGGCCTCGGCGTACCGCTCGGCCGGGACGGTCTTCAGCGTCTCCACGGCCTGGGCCAGCGGCACCATCGTGATGTCCGTGCCGCGCAGCGCCGTCATCATGCCGAACTCACCGCGGTGCGCGGCCTCCACGGCATGCCAGCCGAAGCGGGTGGCGAGGACACGGTCGTACGCGGTCGGGGTACCGCCGCGCTGGACGTGGCCGAGGATCACCGCACGGGCTTCCTTGCCGAGTCGCTGCTCCAGCTCGACAGAGAGCTGCTGGGCAACGCCCGCGAAGCGCTCGTGCCCGTAGATGTCCTTGCCGCCCTCGTTGAACTCCATCGAGCCCTCGCGCGGCTTGGCGCCCTCCGCGACCACGACGATCGCGAACTTCTTGCCCGCCGAGAAACGCTCACCGACCCGCTCGGTCAGCTCGGCGATGTCGAACGGCCGCTCCGGGACGACGATGGCGTGCGCGCCCGCCGCCATGCCGGAGTGCAGCGCGATCCAGCCGGTGTGCCGCCCCATGACCTCGACGATCAGCACACGCTGGTGCGATTCGGCCGTGGTCTTCAGCCGGTCGAGCGCCTCGGTGGCGACCCCGACGGCGGTGTCGAAACCGAAGGTGACGTCGGTCGACGCTATGTCGTTGTCGATGGTCTTCGGTACGCCGACGATCGGCAGCCCGTTCTCGGAGAGGAGGTTGGCGGCCTTGAGGGTGCCTTCGCCGCCGATCGGGATGATCGCGTCGAGCCCCAGCTCGGCGACATGTCCCTTGGCCCGCTCCACACCGTCGCGCAGATGAGCCGGCTGGACCCGGGAGGAGCCGAGAATCGTGCCGCCGCGGGCCAGGATGCCGCCCACCGCGTCAAGGTCGAGCTTGCGGTAGTCGCACTCCAGAAGGCCCTTCCAGCCGTCGTGGAAGCCGATGACCTCGTCGCCGTGGTCGACGACGGCGCGGTGCACGACGGAACGGATGACGGCGTTCAGACCGGGGCAGTCGCCGCCGGAGGTGAGCACACCAATGCGCATAGCCCGAAATACCTTTGCAACGTGGGCCGACTTCCGGACCACGTCGTCCGGTTCGATCCCCGCCACCCTACCGGCGCGGGGTGACGGAGCCGAACCGGGCGTCCGAGGGGTGGACGCGACCGACTGTCAGGCGGGCTGGGTCGCGGCTGCGATGCGCTCGGCCCGCAGCGACTCGTACCACCGGTCGTCCGTCGGCGGCAGCGCGTTCACATCGAGGGCCAGCTTCAGCAGCAGGTCCGCGACCTGCGGGTTGCGGGCCATCACGGGACCGTGCATGTAGGTGCCGAACACCGTCTCGTTGTACGCGCCTTCGGTTCCGTCGCCCGTGCCGTTGCCCCGGCCGAGGATCGTGCGCGCGAACGGGCGGGCCGTCGGGCCGAGATGCGTGATGCCCTGGTGGTTCTCGAAGCCGGTCAGCTGCGGCAGCCCCAAGCGCGGGTCGATGTCGGCCAGTACGTCGCCGACGCACCGCTCGCCCTCGCCGCGCGTGGAGACCACGTCGATCAGACCGAGACCCGGCTCACGCTCGCCCAGGTCGTTGATGAACTCGTGGCCGAGGATCTGGTACCCGGCGCAGACCGAGAAGATGATCGCGCCGTTGGACGCGGCTCGGCTGAGCCCGCCGTCGCGGCGCAGCCGCTCGGCCGCCAGCCGCTGCGGCCGGTCTTCGCCGCCGCCGATCAGATAGATGTCGCCGGAGGTGGGGACCGGCTGGTCGCTGCGTACGTCCATACGCATCACGTCCAGGCCGCGCTGCCGGGCCCGGCGCTCGACGACGAGGGCGTTGCCCTGGTCGCCGTAGGTGCTGAGCAGGTCCGGGTAGACCCAGACCAGACGCAGGCTGTTGTCGCTCATGCTCATGTCCTTTTCGGGGTCCGCGGTCAGTTGCCGACGCGGCGGCGCAGGTCCTGGAAAGCGGTGTAGTTGGCGATCGCCTCGATCCGCCCGGGCGGGGCCAGCTGCACCGCCTCGTCGACGGACTCACACACCCGGAAGTCCAGGCCCGCGACCTCGAGCCGGACCGCGAGGTCCAGTTTGCGGTCGCCGATGACAAGGATCGGGTGGCCGGCGAGCCGGGTGTAGTCGACGTCCCAGAGCCACGAGGTGTCCGTGCCGTCGGCGCCACGGGCGTTGACCGACAGGATGACCGGGGTCGGCGGCGGGTCGATCAGGGAGAACGTTTCGAGCCAGCCGGCCGGGTTCTTCGCCAGCAGCAGGCGCAGGTCGCGGTTCAGGAAGGAGACGACGTCATAGCGGCCGGCGACGGCCTGCACGGAGTACATGCGCTCCAGGGCGACCTGCGGCGGCACGCCGAAGCAGGCGGCGACCGCGGCGGAGGTGGCGGCGTTCGCCTTGTTGGCGCGGCCCGGCAGCTGGAGGTGGATCGGCCAGGCCGATCCGTGCGGGTCCAGGACGTGATCGCCGCTGAGCACCCAGCTCGGGGCGGGCCGGCGGAAGCCGCACTCGCCGCAGAACCAGTCGTCGCCGGGGCGCTGCATCACACCGCCGCAGGATGGGCAGGACCAGGCGTCGTCCTTCCACTCCTGGCCGGCGGCCACCCACACCACATTGGGCGACGAGGACGCGGCCCACACGATCAGCGGGTCGTCGGCGTTGGCGATGACCATGGCCTTCGTACCGGCAAGGCCCTCACGCCACTTCTCGGCGAGCATCCGGGTCTCGGCCGCGCGGTCCAGCTGGTCGCGCGAGAGGTTGAGCAGCGCAATCGCCTTCGGGGTCACGTCGCGGGCGACGCCGGCCAGGTATTTCTCGTCGACCTCGATCACACCGAACTTGGCGTCGGAGCCGCCGGCCAGTGCCGAAGTGATGCCGGCGGGCATATTGGCGCCGAGCGCGTTGGAGACGACAGGGCCGCTGGCCCGCAGAGCCTCGGCAATCAGCCGGGTCGTCGTGGTCTTGCCGTTGGTCGCCGACACGAGGACGACGTCCAGGTGCTGCGCCAGCCGCCCCAGCAGATCGGGGTCGAGCTTGAGCGCGACCCGGCCGCCGATCACTGATCCGCTGCCGCGTCCGGCGGCGCGCGACACCGCTGCCGCGGCCTTGCCTGCCGTCACGGCCAGCTTGGCGCGCGGCGTCAGGGGCTCCGAGTTGCCTGACATCGTCCTTGATCCTCCTTGCATCGGTCCGGCCCAGCCTATCGAGGTCCGGTCGGGCGCCCGTACGTCGGCACCGTCGGAAAACGTGGAGGTCACGCGGGACCGTACGCTTACGGCCATGCGAAACCGGCCGATCCCCGGCAGTTCCGGACTCGTGAGGGCCATGAGCCTGTTCGGAGATCCGGTGCTGCACGCCCCCTGCGAGACCGTCAGCGACTTCTCGGCAGGGCTGAGCAAGCTCATCGAGGACATGTTCGCGACGATGTACGCGGCCCAGGGGGTGGGCCTTGCGGCAAACCAGGTGGGGACGCCTCTGCGGGTGTTCGTCTACGACTGCCCGGACGACGAGGACGTCCGCCACCTCGGACACATCGTCAACCCCCGCCTGGTGGAGGCGGACGGGGTCACGGTGCGCGGCCCGGAGGGCTGCCTCTCGCTGCCGGGCCTGGAGGCCGGGACGGAGCGCTACGACCGCGCGGTGGTGGAGGGCGTGACGTCGGACGGGGCGCCGGTGCGGGTGGAGGGCACGGGCTTCTTCGCGCGGTGCCTTCAGCACGAGTGCGACCACTTGGACGGGCTGGTCTACCCCGACCGCCTCAGGGGCTGGCGCCGCACGAAGACACTGCGCGCGGCGCGCAGGGCAGCCTGGTAACCGGCGGACTCTTTCCCGAACTGGGGCTCCGTCCCGGGCCCCGCGTCTCAAACTCCGCCGGACTTCGTCCGGAGGGACCCCACGAGGCCTGAATTTCCGCCGGACGGGCGGAAATTCAGGCCCGTCCGGCGCTTGAGGGCAGCGACTGAGGGGGGTGCGGGGTCTGGGGCGGAGCCCCAGTTGACAAAGCCCCTAGAAGCCAGGGCCGCCCGCGCGGTCGCCCGCCGCCGCCAAGCGGCCCCAGAGCAGATCGGCCAGGCTCCGCACCAACTCCGCGCGGGAGCAAGGACGTTCGCCGAGCCACCAGTCGCCCGCCGCGTGCATCATGCCGACGATGCCGTGGCCCCACACCCGCGCCAGCTGCTCGCTGCCGGGGCCCAGGTCGACCCGGTCGTGGATCACCTTCGCCAGCTCCTCGCCGAGTCGGCGCAGCAGCGGCGCCGAGTGGCGGCCGACGTCGAAGCCCGCCTCCGACGGCTGGGCGTCCTCGGCCGGATGCATCAGGAAGCGATAGACCTGCGGGCGTGCTTCGATCGCCGCGAGATACGTGTCGAGCGTGGCCTCGACCCGCTCGCGGCGATCCGCGGGCGCGTCGACCGCCGCCCGCAACGCGTCCAGCAGCGCGTCCGTGTGGCGCTTGGCGAGCGCCCGGTACAGGCCGCCCTTGTCGCCGAAGTGCCGGTACAGGATGGGCTTGGTGATGCCCGCCTCCGCGGCGATGGCGTTCATGGAGGCCTGTGGCCCGTCCCGGAGCACCACCCGGTCCGCCGCTTCGAGCAGCTCCCGGCGCCGCTGGTCGGCCGGCCTCTGCTGGTCCGCCGCCTGCTGTGTGGTCTCCATAGTTCTATCTCCCCGCCCGAGCGATTGCGTGACGCCTGCGCAACGTAACACCCTGACCGCTGTTCCAGGTCAACCGGCCATGGCTGGTTGACACGCGCTACTTGCCGGTAACAGACTTCTGTTACCGCAAGTAACATGCAGGAAGTCACCGCAGTGCTGGAGGGAACATGGCCGAGTTCACGCTCGAACTCAACGACGACCAGAAGCAGGTCCGCGATTGGCTGAACGGCTTCGCCAAGGACGTGATCCGCCCGGCCGCCGCCGAGTGGGACGAGCGTGAGGAAACCCCCTGGCCGGTCATACAGGAAGCGGCCAAGGTGGGAATCTACTCCCTCGACTTCTACGCCCAGCAGTTCTTCGACCCGACCGGACTCGGCATCCCGATGGCGATGGAGGAGCTCTTCTGGGGTGACGCCGGGATCGCCCTCTCCATCGTCGGCACCGGGCTCGCGGCCGTCGGCGTCCTCGCGAACGGCACCGAGGAGCAGATCGGCACCTGGATCCCCCAGATGTACGGCGATGTGGACGACGTCAAGGTCGCGGCCTTCTGTTCCTCCGAGCCGGACGCGGGCTCCGACGTCGGGGCAATGCGCACCCGCGCGGTCTACGACGAGGCCAAGGATGAATGGGTGCTGAACGGCACCAAGACCTGGGCGACCAACGGCGGCATTGCGGGCGTCCATGTCGTGGTCGCCGTCGTCGACCCGGAGATCGGCTCCAAGGGCCACGCCTCCTTCATCGTCCCGCCGCAGACCCCCGGCCTCTCGCAGGGCCAGAAGTTCAAGAAGCACGGCATCCGCGCGTCCCACACCGCCGAGGTGGTCCTGGAGGATGTCCGTGTCCCCGGGCACTGCCTGCTCGGCGGCAAGGAGAAGCTCGACGAGCGTCTCGCCCGGGCGCGGGAGAGGGCCAAGGCGGGCGGCGAGCGACTGAAGAACGCGGCCATGGCCACCTTCGAGGCGTCCCGCCCGGCCGTCGGCGCGATGGCGGTGGGCACCGCCCGCGCCGCGTACGAAGTCGCCCTCGACTACGCCACGACCCGCAGCCAGTTCGGCCGCCCGATCATCGACAACCAGGGCATCGCCTTCCAGCTGGCCGATATGCGCACCCAGATCGACGCCGCTCGGCTGCTGGTGTGGCGCGCCTCCTGGATGGCGGCGACGGGCAAGCCCTTCACCTCCGCCGAGGGCTCCATGTCCAAGCTGTACGCGTCCGAGACCGCGAAGAAGGTGACGGCGCAGGCCATCCAGATCCTGGGCGGCAACGGCTTCACCCGCGAGTACCCCGTGGAGCGCATGCACCGTGACGCCGCGATCTACACGATCTTCGAGGGCACCAGCGAGATCCAGCGCCTGGTGATCGCCAGAACCCTTTCGGGGATGCCGATTCGTTAGTCTCTGTCGTTATTTGCCGGAATTGCCGGACGGGCTTGATATCAAGCCCGTCCGGCAATTGCGTGCGGCCCGGCAAGGGGACCCGCGGCGAGGTCAGGCGGCGAGCAGCGCCTCGATCGCGGCGACGACCTCCGCGGCCTCAGGCTCTGTGGTCGGCCGGATCCGGGCCACGACCTGGCCGTCCTTGCCGATGAGGAACTTCTCGAAGTTCCACTGGATGTCGCCCGCCTCACCGTCGGCGTCCGCGACCTTCGTCAGCTCCGTGTACAGCGGGTGCCGGTCGGCGCCGTTCACATCCGTCTTCTCCAGCATCGGGAAGGTCACGCCGTACGTCGCCGAGCAGAAGGACTGGATCTCCTCCGCGCTGCCCGGCTCCTGGCCCGCGAACTGGTTGCACGGCACGCCGAGGACGCTGAACCCCTGGTCGCCGTACTGCTTCTGCAGCCGCTCCAGACCGCCGTACTGCGGGGTCAGCCCGCACTTGGAGGCGACGTTCACCAGCAGGACGGCCTTGCCCTGGTAGTCGGCGAGCGAGGTGGGTTCACCGGCGAGCGTGCGCAGCGGGATGTCGTACAGGGTCATGGAATCTCCTCAGTGGCAGGCAATCGACGTTCATTGTGAACGCCAGGGACGGAAGAGACCTTCCTGCACGACCGATACGAGAAGATTGCCCTCACGGTCGTAGATACGGCCGCGCGCCAGTCCCCGGCCGCCCGTCGCGATCGGCGACTCCTGGTCGTACAGGAACCACTCGTCCGCACGGAAGGGCCGGTGGAACCACATCGCGTGGTCCAGCGAGGCCATGTCGAAGCCGCGTCTGCCCCACAGCGGCTCCACCGGGATGCGGACGGCGTCGAGGAGCGTCATGTCGCTCGCGTATGTCAGCGCGCAAGTGTGCACCAGCGGGTCGTCGCCCAGGGGCCCGACCGCGCGCATCCACACTGCGCTGCGCGGGTCCGCCTCCTTGATCTCCTCCGGGGTCCAGCGCAGCCGTTCGGCGTAGCGGATGTCGAAGGGCTGGCGGCGGGCCATCCGCTCCAGCGCCTCGGGCAGCGCGCCCAGATGCTCACGGATCTCCGCGGTGACCGTGGGGAGGGTCTCGGGGTCCGGGAAGTCGAGACGCGGCGGCAGCTGGTGCTCGATGCTGCCCTCCTCCGGCCGGTGGAAGGAGGCGGTCAGATTGAAGATGGTCTTTCCCTGCTGCACCGCCGTGACCCGGCGGGTGGTGAACGACCGGCCGTCCCGCACGCGCTCGACCTGGTAGACGATCGACACCCCGGGGATGCCCGGGCGCAGGAAGTACGCGTGCAGCGAGTGGACCGGGCGCTCACCGTCGGTGGTGCGGCCGGCCGCGACCAGCGCCTGGCCCGCCACCTGCCCGCCGAAGACCCGTTGCAGGGACTCCTCCGGGCTGCGCCCGCGGAAGATATTGACCTCGATCTGCTCCAGGTCGAGCAGATCGACCAGGCGCTCGGCCGGGTTCGTCATCGGGTGTTC
The DNA here is from genome assembly GCF_044389785.1 of Streptomyces sp. NPDC019443. NCBI lineage: Bacteria > Bacillati > Actinomycetota > Actinomycetes > Kitasatosporales > Streptomycetaceae > Streptomyces > Streptomyces sp. NPDC019443. The sequence continues at coordinate 791,419 of NZ_JBIRYJ010000003.1, read as the reverse complement.
TCCTGTGTTCCCAGTGTCAGAGCTGGCCGACGTCGGTGACGCGCACAACGGCACGGCCTTCCTCGTCGGAGGCCGCCAGATCGACCTCCGCGCCGATACCCCAGTCATGGTCGCCGTTCGGGTCGGCGAAGATCTGCCGGACGCGCCACAGCCCGTGCTGCGCGTCCTCCTCGATCAGCAGCAGCTTCGGGCCCCGCGCGTCCGGCCCGGTGCCCAGGTCCTCGTACTCGTCCCAGTACTTGTCCATCGCCTCGCCCCAGGCGTCCTCGTCCCAGCCGGACTCGGCGTCCAGCTCGCCGAGCTCGCGGACGTGGTCCAGCGCGGCCAGTTCGACCCGGCGGAACATGGCGTTGCGCACGAGCACCCGGAAGGCGCGGGCATTGGCCGTGACCGGCTTGACCTGGTCGGCCTTCTCCTGGGCCTGCTCGGCAGTCTCGATCTCCGGGTTGGCGAGCTGCTCCCACTCGTCCAGCAGGCTGGAGTCGACCTGCCGCACCATCTCACCGAGCCAGGCGATCAGGTCCTCGAGATCCTCGGACTTCAGATCGTCCGGGATGGTGTGCTCCAGCGCCTTGTACGCGCTCGCGAGATAGCGCAGCACGATGCCCTCGGTGCGGGCGAGTTCGTACCAGGAGGTGAACTCCGTGAAGGTGAGGGCCCGTTCGTACATGTCACGGATGACGGACTTCGGCGAGACCGGGTGGTCACCGACCCACGGGTGCGACTTCTTGTAGACGTTGTACGCGTGCCAGAGCAGCTCTTCCAGCGGCTTGGGGTACGAGATGTCCTGGAGCCGTTCCATGCGCTCCTCGTACTCGATGCCGTCCGCCTTCATCTGTCCGACCGCCTCACCGCGCGCCTTGTTCTGCATGGCGGCGAGGATCTGGCGGGGGTCGTCGAGCGTCGACTCGACGACGGAGACCATGTCCAGGGCGTAGGACGGGGACTCCGGGTCGAGCAGGTCGAAGGCGGCGAGCGCGAACGTCGACAGTGGCTGGTGCAGCGCGAAGTCCTGCTGGAGGTCGACGGTGAGCCGGATGGTGCGGCCCTCGGCGTCGGGCTTGTCCAGCTGCTCGACCACCCCGCCGTCGAGCAGCGAGCGGTAGATGGCGATGGCCCGGCGGATATGGCGCAGCTGCGCCTTGCGCGGCTCGTGGTTGTCCTCGAGGAGGCGGCGCATCGCCGCGAAGGCGTTCCCGGGCCGGGCGATCACCGAGAGCAGCATGATGTTGGTGACCCGGAAGCGCGAGGTCAGCGGCTCCGGCTCGGAGCCGATCAGCTTCTCGAACGTGGTGTCCGACCAGGCGACGAAGCCCTCGGGAGCCTTCTTCCTGACCACCTTGCGGCGCTTCTTCGGGTCGTCGCCGGCCTTCGCGAGCGCCTTCTCGTTCTCGATGACGTGCTCGGGGGCCTGGGCGACCACGAAACCGGCGGTGTCGAATCCGGCCCGCCCGGCGCGACCTGCGATCTGATGGAACTCGCGGGCGCGGAGAGTACGTACGCGATTGCCGTCGTACTTGGTGAGAGCGGTGAACAGCACCGTGCGGATGGGAACGTTGACGCCGACGCCGAGCGTGTCGGTACCGCAGATGACCTTCAACAGGCCTGCCTGCGCGAGCTTTTCGACCAGACGGCGGTACTTGGGCAGCATGCCGGCGTGGTGCACGCCGATGCCATGGCGTACGTAACGGGACAGGTTCTGCCCGAACTTGGTGGTGAAGCGGAAGTTGCCGATCAGTTCGGCGATCTTGTCCTTCTCCTCGCGCGTGCACATGTTGATGCTCATCAGCGACTGCGCGCGCTCGACCGCCTGGGCCTGTGTGAAGTGCACGATGTAGACCGGCGCCTGCCTGGTTTCGAGCAGCTCGGTCAGGGTCTCCGTGATGGGCGTCGTGACGTACTCGTACGAGAGCGGGACAGGCCGGGTCGCGGACCGCACGACCGAGGTCTCGCGGCCGGTGCGGCGGGTCAGGTCCTTCTCGAACATGGAGACGTCGCCGAGGGTCGCCGACATCAGGATGAACTGCGCCTGCGGCAGTTCGAGGAGCGGGATCTGCCAGGCCCAGCCGCGGTCCGGCTCGGCGTAGAAGTGGAACTCGTCCATCACGACCTGGCCGATGTCGGCGTCCTTGCCGTCGCGCAGGGCGATGGAGGCCAGCACCTCGGCGGTGCAGCAGATGACCGGGGCGTCGGCGTTGACGGAGGCGTCGCCCGTCAGCATGCCGACGTTCTCGGTGCCGAAGAGCTTGCAGAGGTCGAAGAACTTCTCGGAGACCAGCGCCTTGATCGGCGCGGTGTAGAAGGTGACCTTGTCCTGGGCCAGAGCCGTGAAGTGCGCGCCCGCGGCGACGAGGCTCTTACCTGAGCCGGTGGGGGTCGAAAGGATCACATTTGCCCCGGAAACCACCTCGATCAGCGCCTCCTCCTGAGCCGGGTAGAGCGTGATGCCCTGGCCTTCGGCCCATGACGAGAAGGCTTCGAAGAGGGCATCGGGGTCGGCATCCGGCGGCAGCTGATCGATAAGTGTCACGCCCCCCATCTTGCCTGCCTTCACCCCCGATCAGGGAACCGGACGGCGACGGCAAGATCACGGGGCGATACGCTGCCCTGTCAACTGGCTTCACCACAAGAGCAAATGGGGCGGGAACGCACATGATGGGACCGGCGCACTCTCTGTCCGGGGCGGCTGCCTGGCTGGGGGTGGGCGCGGCGACCGCTGCCGCCGGCCACTCGATGCCATGGCCGGTCCTCGTTGTCGGAGCGCTTATCTGCGCGGGCGCGGCGCTCGCGCCGGACCTCGACCACAAGGCGGCGACGATCTCGCGGGCCTTCGGGCCCATCTCGCGCGGACTGTGCGAGGTCGTCGACAAGCTGTCGTACGCGGTCTACAAAGCGACGAAGAAACAGGGCGACAAGCGCAGGACCGGCGGCCACCGCACGCTCACCCACACCTGGCTGTGGGCGGTCCTGATCGGCGCGGGCACCTCCGCGCTGGCGATCACGGGCGGCCGCTGGGCGGTCCTCGTGATCCTCTTCATCCACCTGGTGCTCGCGGTCGAGGGCCTGCTGTGGCGGGCGGCGCGGGTCTCCAGCGATGTACTGGTGTGGCTGCTCGGCGCGACGAGCGCGTGGATCCTGGCGGGCGTACTGGACAAGCCCGGCAACGGCGCGGACTGGCTGTTCACCGCCCCCGGCCAGGAGTATCTGTGGCTGGGCCTGCCGATCGTGCTGGGTGCGCTGGTGCACGACATCGGCGACGCGCTGACGGTCTCGGGCTGCCCGATACTGTGGCCGATTCCGTTGGGGCGCAAGCGCTGGTACCCGGTGGGGCCGCCCAAGGCGATGCGGTTCAGGGCGGGCAGCTGGGTGGAGCTGAAGGTGCTGATGCCGCTGTTCATGCTGCTCGGGGGAGTGGGCGGCGCGGCGGCCCTCGGATACCTCTGATCGGATACCTCTGAGGGGCGCCGCGCGCTTCACCCGGCGCCGGAACCGCCCCCGCCTCACCCGTGCCAGGACCGCCACAGCGCCGCGTACGCGCCGTCGGCGGCCACCAGTTCGTCGTGGCTGCCCAGTTCGCTGATCCGGCCCTCCTCCACCACCGCGATCACATCCGCGTCGTGCGCCGTGTGCAGCCGGTGGGCGATGGCCACCACCGTGCGGCCGTCCAGGACCCGGGAGAGCGAGCGCTCCAGATGGCGGGCCGCGCGCGGGTCCAGCAGCGAGGTCGCCTCGTCCAGGACCAGCGTGTGCGGGTCCGCCAGGACCAGCCGGGCCAGGGCGATCTGCTGGGCCTGGGCCGGGGTGAGGGCGAGACCGCCCGAGCCGACCTCGGTGTCCAGGCCGTCGTCCAGCGCCCGCGACCAACTGTCCGCGTCGACCGCTCCGAGCGCGGCCCACAACTCCGCGTCCGACGCGCTCGTGCGGGCCAGCAGCAGGTTGTCGCGCAGGGAGCCCACGAACACGTGGTGCTCCTGGTTGACCAGTGCCACATGCTCACGGACCCGCTCGGCGGGCATCTCGGCCAGTTCCGCGCCCCCGAGCGTGATCTGTCCCGCGCGCGGTGCGTAGATGCCCGCGAGCAGCCGCCCGAGCGTGGACTTGCCGGCGCCCGAAGGACCGACCAGAGCCAGCCGGGTGCCCGGTTCGACGTTCAGCGTCACCCGGTGCAGCACGTCGACGCCCTCGCGGTAGCCGAAGTGCACCGTGTCGGCGCGAACCCTGCGGCCGTCCGGCACCACGCCCGGGTCGCCGGCGTCCGGCTCGATGTCGCGTACGCCGACCAGCCGGGCGATCGACACCTGGGCGACCTGGAGCTCGTCGTACCAGCGCAGGATCAGGTTGACCGGGTCGACCAGCATCTGCGCGAGCAGGGCGCCCGTCGTCAGCTGCCCGACACTGATCCAGCCGTGCAGCACGAAGACGCCGCCGATCAGCAGCACCGAGCAGAGGATCGTCACATGCGTCACGTTGATGACGGGGAAGAGCACAGACCGCAGATAGAGCGTGTAACGCTCCCACGCGGTCCACTCCTTGATCCGCTGCTCGGACAGCGCCACCCGGCGACCGCCGAGGCGGTGCGCCTCCACGGTCCGCCCGGCGTCCACCGTCTCGGCCAGCATGGCGGCGACCGCCGCGTATCCGGCGGCCTCCGAGCGGTACGCGGAGGGCGCCCGCCTGAAGTACCAGCGGCAGCCGATCACCAGCACCGGGACGGCGACGAGCACCGCGAGCGCCAGCGGCGGCGCGGTCACCGTGAGCGCGCCGATGAGCAGGCCCGCCCAGACCACGCCGATCGCCAGCTGCGGCACGGCCTCGCGCATCGCGTTGGCCAGCCGGTCGATGTCGGTGGTGATACGGGAGAGCAGATCACCCGTACCGGCCCGCTCAAGCACACCGGGCGGCAGCCCGACCGACCGCACGAGGAAGTCCTCGCGCAGGTCGGCCAGCATCTCCTCTCCGAGCATCGCCCCGCGCAGCCGCATCAGCCGTACGAACACGGTCTGCACGACCAGCGCGAGCGCGAACAACGCGGCGGTGCGCTCCAGATGGAGCTCGCGCGCCCCGTCCGCCAGGTCCTCGACGAGTCCGCCGAGCAGATACGGGCCGACCATCGAGGCGATCACCGCGACGGCATTGACGGAGACGAGCAGCACGAAGGCCCTGCGGTGCCGCCGCAGCAGTTCGCTGACGTATGCCCGCACGGTCGCCGGGGTCCCGACGGGCAGGGTCGCCGCCGCCTCCGGGGCCGCCGGGTCGTACGCCGGTGGCGCCACGCCGATCATGCCGACTCCTCGATCTCTTCCAGTGCTTTCAGCGCGTCGATGGCATCGATGCCACCGAGCTGCTCTTCCTCGGTCTCGCGGGTGACGACCGCGCGGTATTCGGCGTTGCTGTACAGCAGTTCGCGGTGCACGCCGACCACCGACACCTCGGCGTCGTGCACGAACACCACCCGGTCCGCGCGGTCGAGCAGCAGCGGTGAGGAGGCGAACACGACCGTGGTGCGGCCGGCCCGCAGCTCCCTGACGCCCTGCGCGATCCGCGCCTCCGTGTGCGAGTCCACGGCCGACGTGGGCTCGTCCAGCACCAGCACCTCGGGGTCGGTCACCAACGAACGTGCCAGCGCGAGCCGTTGGCGCTGCCCGCCGGACAGCGAGCGGCCGCGCTCGGTGATCCGCGTCCGCATCGGGTCGCCCGAGTCCTCTTCCGACGCCTGCGCGAGCGCGTCCAGTACGTCACCGCACTGCGCTGCCCGCAGCGCCGCCTCGGCACTCACCTCGCCCGAGGCCGGCACGTCCAGCAGCTCCCACAGCGTCCCGGAGAGCAGCACCGGGTCCTTGTCCTGTACGAGGACGCAGGTCCGAGCTCCATCGAGCGGCAGGTCGTCCAGCGCCACCCCGCCCAGCAGGACGGAGGGGCTCTTCTCCTCCTCTGCGGCATGACCGCCCAGCCGCTCGGCGAGCAGCCCGGCCGCGTCCGGGTCGCCGCACACGACTGCGGTGAACCGGCCCGCCGGGGCGAGCAGACCGGTGGCGGGGTCATAGAGATCCCCGGCCGGAAGGGCGGCATCGTCGAGGCCGCCGCGCTCGCCCTCGTAGGAGGTCCGCTCCAGCGACAGCACCCGGACCGCCCGCTGCGCGGAGGGCCGCGAGAAGGAGTACGCCATGGCGATCTCCTCGAAGTGCCGCAGCGGGTACATCAGGAGCGTGACCGCGCTGAAGGCGGTGACCAACTCGCCGACCTCGACCCGGCCGTCGCGGGCGAGCCCCGCGCCGTACCAGACCACCGTGATCAGCAGCAGACCCGGCAGCAGCACCTGGATCGCCGAGATGAGCGACCACATGCGGGCGCTGCGGACGGCCGCCCTGCGCACCTCCTGGGAGGCCTGGCGGTAGCGGCCGAGGAACAGTTCCTCGCCGCCGATGCCGCGCAGGACCCGAAGGCCCGCGACGGTGTCCGAGGCCAGTTCGGTGGCCTTGCCGGCCTTTTCGCGCTGGATGTCGGCGCGCCGGGTGGCCCGCGGGAGCAGCGGCAGTACGGCCAGGGCCAGCACCGGTACGCCGACGGCGACCACGACGCCCAGTGCCGGTTCGTACAGGACCAGGCCGACGCAGATCAGAACCACCGTGATGGCTGCCGCGGCGAAGCGCGAGACCGCCTCCACGAACCACCCGATCTTCTCGACGTCGCCGGTGGAGACCGCGACCACCTCGCCGGCGGCGACCCGACGGGTCAGCGCCGAGCCCAGTTCCGCCGTCTTGCGTGCGAGGAGCTGCTGGACGCGTGCCGCGGCGGTGATCCAGTTGGTGACGGCGGTGCGGTGCAGCATCGTGTCGCCCAGGGTGATCGCCACGCCGCACAGCGCGATGAGCGCGCCTGCGAGCGCGAGGCGGCCGCCGGAGCGGTCCACGACCGCCTGCACGGCCTGGCCGACGCCCAGCGGCAGCCCGGCGACACCGCAGAAGTGCAGCAGTCCCCAGGCCAGCGACTTCAGTTGGCCGCCCAGCTGATTCCGCCCCAGCCACAACAGGAATCGCGGCCCTGACCTGGCATCGGCCACACCGGGGTCGGGATACGGAAGATCGCGAATCTGCATGACGTCCCAGGGCTCGAAGTGTGGCGGAAACCGTGCAAGGTTCGCCTTTTGCTGCCCCGTCCCGCAATCTGTTTTTGTGCGGCAGTGCACACAACACGCCAAGATCGAACAACTCGCCCTGGTGCTTGGGACCCGCCGCACGCTTCACTCCTGACGCATGAGACGACGACAGATCATGTCCATGCTCGCCGGGCTGGCGCTGGCGGCCGGGTCGCTGCTCGGCGCCGGGACCGCCGCCGCGGCCGACGATCCTCCGGCGGAGTTCGGCAGCGACTGGCACGACCCGGTCACCGCCGTACCGCCCGTCGGCCGGCCCGGTACGAAGTCCTGCCAAGTGACGCTCGCCGAGGCACAGTTCCGCGATTTCACGCCGTACAAGGGCAGTTACACGCCCCCGAAGGGGTGTGGCGACCGCTGGAGCAAGGTGGTGCTGCGGCTCGAAGGAAGCGTCAAGGGACGGCAGTACGACCGCCTCGGCTATCTCACCGTCGGAGGCGTGGAGATCCTGCGCACCTCCACCCCGCAGCCTTCGCCGGACGGCATCGCCTGGTCGGTGGAGAAGGACGTCACGCGCTACAGCGACACCCTGCGCGGCGCCCAGCCGGTCGAGATGCTCATCGGCAATGTCGTCAACGAGACGTACACCGGCATCTTCGATGTCACGGTCACGCTGACCTTCTACGCCGCCGGGCGCGCTGCGACGAGTGCGGCGATGCCCGACAAGGTGCTTGCGCTGGACGGCACTTCGCTCACCACACCGCGCAACTCCGAGCGGATCGTCGCCGAGGTGTACGCCACCGGATCGGGCGGCGGCTGCGAGGAGTACTGGTATCTGACTGTCCCGGACGCTGCGCCGTACTCCTGCAAGGCCGCCGACGGCCCCTACCGCGAGGTGCAGATCAAGGTCGACGGGCAGCTCGCAGGAATCGCCGCCCCCTTCCCCACGGTGTGGACCGGCGGCTGGTCCAACCCCTTCCTGTGGTACGTGATCCCGGGGCCGCGGGCCTTCGACATCAAGCCCGTCCAGTACGACCTCACGCCTTTCGCCGCCCGGCTCAACGACGGCAGGCCGCACCGCGTCGAGGTGTCCGTCGTCGGAGTCCCGGCCGGCCAGACCGGCTGGTCCACGCCCACCAATGTGCTGGTGTGGCAGGACGAGGGGAGGGAGGTCGTCACCGGCGCGCTGACCCGCCACGAGGAGAGCGCACCCGTCAACTCCACGACGTACACGCCGGGTTCGGAACACCGGCTCGACACCAGGGGCGGTCACCGGCTCACCGTCACCGGTCACCTCGACACCTCGCACGGAAGGGTCGCGACAACCGTGCACCGCGCGCTCGCGGGCGCCTCCGTCCACCGCTGGACCGAGGGCGAGAACCAGGATGCGCTCAAAGGGACCTGGAGGGACGACGAGACCGTGACAAGCGGGCGGCAGATCACGGCCACCCACCGGACGTACACGATGGACGGCGTCACCACGCTGGGCGCCGGGGACCGGCTGCGTACCGTCCTCACCCTGGGGGACGAGGCCGACACCGTCGTCACCCGGGGCGGGAAGAGACTGACTTGGTCGCGGCTGTTCGACGCGTACGCGGGTGACGCGACGTACACCGCCAATGTGCCGCGCGACCAGCGGCACGCGGTCGGCACGACGGCGGAGCGCTACCGGCTGTACGGCTCCGGGGGCTGCTACGACCGCGCTCTGCGGACGGTCCAGGGGGTGGTGACCGAGGACAGGCGGCGCTGCTGAGGACGTCGAGGCTCCTGTAGCAAGGGCGAATCGGCCCAAGCGAGTCGAGGTGGGCGGGGCCCGGTCTGTGCGAGCCGGGCCCCGCCTGCCCCATCAGGCTGTGGGCTTGACCGAGTCCACGCCGGGGCGGGACTTCTTCCACTCGCCCCGGGTGAAGTCCGGGATCGGCTGCGGTGCGCCCTTCGCCTTGATCGACGCATGGCTCAGCGGCACCGGAGCCGTCCAGGTCGCCGCGTCGTACACATCGAAGTCGGGCACGAGACCACGCTGCATGCACTGCATCAGCCGGAAGATCATGATGTAGTCCATGCCCCCATGACCGCCGGGCGGGTTGGAGTGCTCCTTCCACAGCCAGTGGTCCCAGTCGGCGTACTTCGCGAAATCGCCCCACTGGTCGTCGGTGTGGTCGGGCTCGATATAGATCCGCGACGGGTAGTCCTCGAAGACACCCTTCGTCCCGCCGAGGCTGTTGATCCGGCTGTAGGGATGTGGCGTCGACACATCGTGCTCCAGGCGGATGACCCGTCCCTTCGCCGTCTGGACCAGGCTGATCGTACGGTCGCTCTCGATGTACGTCTCCTTCCAGCTCGGGTCGCCCGGCGGCATGGTGGCCTTCCGGTACTCGGCAAGACCCAGCGCGGGCGTACCGAAACTGGATATGTGCGTCACACGGTCACCGCGGTTGATGTCCATGTAGTTGGAGACCGGGCCGAAGCCGTGGTTCGGGTAGAGGTCGCCACGCAGCCGGGTGTGCCACAGCCGCCGCCAGGGACCTTCGTAGTAGTCCGGGGCGAACATCAGGCCGCGCAGATCGTGGTTGTACGCGCCCGCGCCGTGCAGCAGGTCGCCGAACTTGCCGGCGTGCGCCATGCGCAGCACCCGCATCTCGTTCTTGCCGTAACAACAGTTCTCCAACTGCATGCAGTGCCGTCTGGTGCGCTCGGAGAGGTCTACCAGCTCCCACAGCTCGTCCAGGCGCATGGCGATCGGACACTCCACGCCGACGTGCTTGCCGTTCAGCATGGCGGTCTTGGCCATCTCGAAGTGGAAGTCCCAGGGCGTGGCCACATAGACGAAGTCGATGTCGCCGCGCTTGCACAGGTTCTCGTAGTCGTCCTCGCCGTTGGTGTAGACGGCCGGCGCGGGCTGGCCGGCCTTGACCACCTTGGCGGCTGCGCTCTCGGTCTTTGCCTTGACCGGGTCGCAGAGGCCGACGACCTGGACTCCGGGGAGGGCGAGAAAGAGGTCGATCATGCTGCCGCCGCGATTGCCGAGGCCGACGATCCCGACGCGCACGGTGCCGCGCCGCTCGAAGGGCACCCCGGCCATCGTGCCGCCCCTGCGGGCGGGCGCTTCGGCGGTCTCCGCTTCGGCCTGCGAGGCCGCCGTCTGCGCTGCCGCACCGGCCGTGCCGCTCTCCGCCGCCGCCGCGGGGCCGGTGCCGAGCGCGCCGAGGCCGAGCCCGGCGCCCGCCACACCGGCCGTGGTCCGCAGTACGGAGCGACGGCTCAGCGAGCCGTCGTCGCCCTCCGCCATACCGGGGTCCTGCTGTGCTGCGTCGTTCATCGAGCCTCCAGGAGACGTGTCGTTGAGCTGACGTTGCGCGGCGTGCTGCGGCCGGTTCAGTGAACCTCGGTAAGGACCTTGGTAGTTGGTGCTGCTGATGCGCAAGAGAACTTGTTTGGACTCTTGGTCCGAGCTCATGGACTCTTCTGCGCGAGTTCGCCGGGGACCTGGCCCGGCGCAAGCGGAATGCCTTCAGTACCGCCTCACGACGCGAATGCGCCGACTGGGGCGAGCTGAAGGTGAGTTGCGACGGCTCAGCAGCGCGGCGCGGGCCCGTCGACCAGGGTGGACAGCAGCCCGCCGAGCACCTCGCGCTGGTCGGCGGTCAGGGGAGCCAGGATGTCCTCGGCGGCCGCTCGTCGCGCCTCGCGCAGCGCCCTGAGCGTGGCACGGCCGGTGTCGGTGAGCTCGATCCGGATCACCCGGCGGTTGGTCGGGTCGGGGGCGCGGCGGACGCAGCCACTCGCTTCCAGACCGTCCACCAGGCTGGTCACGGCGCGGGGGACCACCTCGAGGCGGGCGGCGAGATCGGCCATGCGCGGCGGCTCGTCGTAATGCGCGAGGGTGCGCAGCAGCCGGGACTGGGCGGGGGTGATCGCGATGTCGGCCGCCTCCAGCTGCCGCTTCTGGCTGCGGTGGAGCCGCCGGGTCAGCCGCAGCAACTGCTCGGCCAACAGGCCGTCGGGATCGGGGAGCCCTGAAGATGAGGACAGCATGTGGGAACAATATCAGGACCAGACTCATTGTGAAGATAGGTAACAATGAGCTATGCTCCCAAGATCTTCACTGTTCCATCCCGTCGAACCCGTCGAGCCCTTGTCGAAGGAGCCCATGCGCATCCACGCCGAGTCCACCTGGACACCACCACCACGTGATCCGGAGCAGCCGCCCGCCCAGGTGCGACGGATCCTCCGGCTTTTCCGTCCCTACCGAGGCCGCCTCGCCGTCGTCGGCCTGCTCGTCGGCGCCGCGTCGCTCGTCTCGGTCGCTTCCCCCTTCATGCTGCGCGAGATCCTCGACACCGCGATCCCGCAGGGCCGCACCGGCCTGCTCAGCCTGCTCGCCCTCGGCATGATCCTGACCGCGGTGATGACCAGCGTCTTCGGCGTACTCCAGACGCTGATCTCCACCACCGTCGGCCAGCGCGTCATGCACGATCTGCGCACCGCCGTCTATGCCCAGCTGCAGCGGATGCCGCTCGCCTTCTTCACCAGGACCCGCACCGGAGAGGTCCAGTCGCGCATCGCCAATGACATCGGCGGGATGCAGGCGACCGTGACCTCCACCGCGACCTCCCTGGTCTCCAACCTCACGGCGGTGGTCGCCACCGTCGTCGCGATGCTGGCGCTGGACTGGCGGCTCACCGCCGTCTCGCTGCTCCTGCTGCCACTGTTCGTCTGGATCAGCCGCCGCGTCGGCCGCGAGCGCAAGAAGATCACCACGCAGCGCCAGAAGCAGATGGCCGCAATGGCTGCCACCGTCACCGAGTCGCTCTCCGTCAGCGGCATCCTGCTCGGCCGCACGATGGGCCGCGCCGACTCGCTGACCAAGGCCTTCGCCGAGGAGTCCGAGCGCCTCGTCGACCTCGAAGTGCGCTCCAGCATGGCCGGGCGGTGGCGGATGTCCACCATCGGCATCGTCATGGCCGCCATGCCCGCCCTGATCTACTGGGCCGCGGGCCTCGCGCTCCAGTCCGGCGGCCCCCAGATATCGATCGGCACGCTCGTCGCCTTCGTCTCGCTCCAGCAGGGCCTGTTCCGCCCGGCCGTGAGCCTGCTCTCCACCGGAGTGCAGATGCAGACCTCGCTCGCCCTCTTCCAGCGGATCTTCGAGTACCTCGACCTGCCCGTCGACATCACCGAGCCCGAAAAGCCGGTGCGGCTGGAGAACATCAGCGGCGAAGTGCGGTTCGAGGACGTCGACTTCGCATACGACAACAAGCAGACGCGGCCGACCCTCGACGGCATCGATGTGACCGTGCCCGCGGGCGGCAGCCTCGCAGTCGTCGGGCCCACCGGCTCCGGCAAGTCCACGCTCAGCTATCTGGTGCCCCGGCTGTACGACGTCACCGGGGGCAGAGTCACCATCGACGGAGTCGACGTACAGGACCTCGACTTCGACACCCTCGCCCGGGCCGTGGGAGTCGTCTCCCAGGAGACGTATCTCTTCCATGCCTCCGTCGCCGAGAATCTGCGCTTCGCCAAGCCGGACGCCACCGAGGCGGAGATAGAGGCGGCCGCGCGCGCCGCGCAGATCCACGACCACATCGCGTCGCTGCCCGACGGCTACGACACCCTGGTCGGCGAGCGCGGCTATCGCTTCTCCGGCGGCGAGAAGCAGCGCCTCGCCATTGCCAGGACGATTCTGCGCGACCCGCCCGTCCTCATTCTCGACGAAGCGACCAGCGCCCTCGACACCCGTACCGAGCACGCGGTGCAGCGGGCGATCGACGCGCTCTCCACGGGCCGGACCACCATCACCATCGCCCACCGGCTCTCCACCGTCAGGGACGCCGACCAGATCGTGGTCCTCGACGCGGGGCGAATAGCCGAGCGCGGCAGCCACGAGGAACTGCTCGACCGGGACGGCCGCTATGCCGCTCTGGTGCGCAGGGACGCGCAGTTGACCCCGGTCGCACCCTAACCGACCGCCATTCGTCGGGTACGGCATGATCACCGCCCATGAGAGCTCTTCTTGGGGTGGACCTGCCCGGATACCGGCCCGTCGACCATGACGTATGGACCAATGACGAAGGCGACGTGCTGTCGCTGCACTTCTTCGGGCTGCCGCCGGACCTGCCCGCGTCGCTCGATGACGGTCCCGCGCTGCGCGGCGCGCTCACCCGTCTGACCGCAGAGGCGGGCGGCGGCCTGATCGAGGCCTCGGTCAAGTCGCTGGGGCAGTTGCCCGCACAGCTGCCCGCGCTGAAGCAGATACTGAAACTGCCGCTGCCGGGACAGCCCAGCGGCCAGGCATTCATCGGCAGCTTCACCGTGCCGCGCGGCAACTGCAGCACCGTGGTGAAGATCCAGGCGCCCGAGCGCGGCATGACGGGGATGCGCGAGGCCATGGTGATGGCCCAGGTGGGCCACGACAACTACTTCCGGCCGCACCCGTATGCCCCCGAGGTGCAGGGCGGTCTCCCCTTCCACGCCGCCGACCACGCCCAATGGGACGCGCAGTTCCCCGATCACCCGCTGACCAGGGTGCGGCGCACCCTCGACGCGCTCACCGAAGCGGTCCGGGTGGTACCGGAATTCGCTGCCCTGCCGCCCTTCACGCCGTAGGGGCCGTGTCGCTGCGGGCCGGGTCCGGCGATCGGCGCAGCCGCCGGGTTAGCGTGCCCGCATGATGAACGAACCCCCGCCGGTCCGGCCCGGGCGCAGGTTCCGCCTGACCCGCCGTGGCCGGCTGGTCCTGATCGTGAGCGCGGTCGTCGTCATCGCGGCGGCCGCGGTGCTGGTGTCCCTGCTGCTGAAGCCGGCCAAGGAGAAGGAGAAGGCCTCGCTGCTGATCCCCGAGGGCTGGCGCGCCTCGCAGGTCTACGCCGCCGTCGACAAGGCCCTCGACAAGCGGCCCGGCACCACCCGGAAGGCCGTCGCTACGGCGACGCTGAAGCTGCCCGCCGATGCCAAGGGCAACCCCGAGGGCTACCTCTTCCCCGCCACGTATCCCATCGACGACAAGACCACGCCGGCGAGCCTGCTCAGCTACATGGTCAACACGGCCAATCAGCGGTTCGGGGCCGACCACATCAGCAGCGGCGCAAAGCGCAGCGGCGTGACGATCTATCAGACGGTGAACATCGCCAGCATCGTGCAGGCCGAGGCAGACACCCCCCAGGACATGGGAAAGGTCGCCCGGGTCATCTACAACCGGCTCGCCGAGGGGATGCCGCTCCAGATGGACTCGACCCTGAACTACGCGCTGAACCGCAGCACTTTGGACACCACGGCCGCAGACACGAAGATCGACAGCCCGTACAACAGCTATGAACGCACGGGCCTGCCGCCGACCCCCATCGACAACCCGGGGGAGCAGGCGATGCACGGGGCGATCAATCCGACGCCCGGGAACTGGCTCTACTTCGTCACCGTCGCGCCGGGGGACACCCGCTTCACCGCCAGTTATCGGGAGCACCTGCGCAACGTCGAGCAGTTCAACGCCAACCGCTCAAGCGCGAGCAGCGGCCGCTGACTGCCGTTACACCAGTGCCGCTTCGCCCTCCAGCAGCCGCATGATCTCTCGGACCGCGTCCCGCCCGGCGCGGTTGGCGCCGATCGTCGAGGCCGACGGCCCGTAGCCGACGAGATGGATGCGTGCGTCCCGTACGGCACGAGTGCCGTCGACTTGGATGCCGCCGCCCGGCTCGCGCAGCTTCAGTGGTGGGAGGTGGTCGATCGCCGCGCGGAAACCGGTCGCCCAGAGGATCACATCCGCCTCCACCGTCCGCCCGTCGTCCCAGGCCACTCCAGTCGGCGTGATTCGGTCGAACATCGGCTGCCGCTCCAGGACCCCCGACTCGCGGGCGCGCCGCACGGCGTCGTTGAGCGGCAGCCCGGTCACCGAGACCACGCTCTGCGGCGGCAGTCCGCGGCGTACGCGCTCCTCCACCATGGCCACGGCCGCCCGCCCGAAGTCCTCGTTGAACGGGCCCTCGCGGAAGACCGGCGGCCGCCGTGTCACCCAGGTGGTGTCCGCCGCCACCCCCGCGATCTCCATCAGATGCTGGGTCCCCGAGGACCCGCCGCCGACCACCACCACGCGCTGCCCGGCGAACTCCTCCGGCCCGGGGTAGTTCACTGTGTGCAACTGCCGTCCCCGGAACGTCTCCTGGCCGGGGTAGCGGGGCCAGAACGGGCGGTCCCAGGTGCCGGTCGCATTGATCAGCGCCCGCGTCGACCAGGTCCCCTCCGAGGTCTCCACGAGCAGGCGCCCGCCCTCGCCCTCGCGTACCGCGGTGACGTCGACGGGCCGGTGGACGCGCAGATCGAAGCGCTGCTCGTACGCCGAGAAGTAGGCACCGATCACCTCGGAGGAGGGCCGCGCGTCGTCCGCGCCGGTCAACTCCATGCCAGGCAGCGCGTGCATGCCGTGCACTTTGCCGTACGTCAGCGATGGCCAGCGGAACTGCCAGGCACCGCCCGCTCGCGGGGCGTGGTCGAGCACCACGAAGTCGCGGTCCGGAACCAGACCGGCGCGTCGCAGATGGTAGGCGCCGGACAGGCCTGCCTGTCCGGCGCCGATGACGACTACGTCCATGTCCCGCGCCCCGAAGTTGTTCACACTTCTACCAACCGCGCCGGGGCCGTGGATCTTCCCGCGCACTTACAGGAAGTTGACTCCCTGTGCCAGGGGAAGGCTGTCCGAGTAGTTCACCGTGTTCGTCGCCCGGCGCATGTACGCCCGCCAGGCGTCCGAGCCCGACTCGCGCCCGCCGCCGGTCTCCTTCTCGCCGCCGAACGCCCCGCCGATCTCTGCGCCCGAGGTGCCGATGTTCACATTGGCGATGCCACAGTCCGAGCCGTCGGAGGCCAGGAAGCGCTCCGCCTCCCGCTGGTCCTGCGTGAAGATGCTGGACGACAGGCCCTGTGGGACGCCGTTGTGAAGCGCGACCGCCTCCTCCAGGCTCCGGTAGGTGAGCACATAGAGGATCGGGGCGAAGGTCTCCCGGCGTACGACGGCCGTCTGCGCGGGCATCCGTACGACCGCGGGCCGCACATACGCCGCGTCGGGCGCCTGCTCCGCCAGCTGCCGGTCGCCGCCGGTGAGGATCTTCCCGCCGTCGGCCTCGGCCGCCGCCAGCGCCTCGGCCATCGCGTGGTGCGCCGTACCGGAGATCAGGGGGCCCACCAGGGTGCCTTCCTCGAACGGGTCGCCGACCGGCAGCTGCCCGTACGCGTGAACGATCTTTTCCAGCAGCTGCTCGGCGACGTCCTCGTGGACGATCAGCCGGCGCAGGGTGGTGCAGCGCTGGCCCGCGGTGCCCGCCGCGGAGAAGACGATCCCGCGCACCGCGAGGTCGAGGTCGGCGGACGAGGTGACGATCGCCGCGTTGTTGCCGCCCAGTTCGAGCAGACAGCGGCCGAAGCGGGCGGCCACCCGAGGCGCGACCTCGCGCCCCATCCGGACCGAGCCGGTCGCGCTCACCAGCGCGACGCGCGCGTCGTCGACCAGCCGCTCGCCCGTCTGACGGTCGCCCAGGAGGAGCCGGTGCACACCCTCGGGCGCACCGGTGTCGGCGGCGGCGCGGGCGAGCAGGGCGTCGCAGGCCAGAGCGGTCAGCGGAGTCAGCTCCGAGGGTTTCCAGACGACGGTGTCACCGCAGACCAGGGCGATCGCGGTGTTCCACGACCAGACGGCGACCGGGAAGTTGAAGGCCGAGATCACTCCTACCACGCCGAGAGGGTGCCAGCTCTCCGAGAGCCGGTGGCCCGGCCGCTCGGACGCCATGGTCCGCCCGTAGAGCTGCCGGGAGAGACCGACGGCGAAGTCACAGATGTCGATCATTTCCTGTACTTCGCCGAGCGCCTCGGAGCGGATCTTGCCGGCCTCGATGGTGACCAGATCGGCCAGGTGCTCCTTGTGCTCGGTCAGCAGCTCGCCCAGCCGCTTCACCAGCGCCCCGCGCTGCGGCGCGGGAATCGTGCGCCACTGCCGGAAAGCCTCATCAGCCTCGCCGATCGCCGCGTCGGCCTGCTCGGGCGTGGTGGCGGGCAGCGTGAACAAAGTGGCGCCGGTCAGCGGTGTACGGGCGATGACGTCGCCGCCGCCGCCCGCAGGCAGCCCGGCGCCGCAGCGCAGCAGGCTCTCCCGGGCCCGGGCGCGCAGCGAGTCGTTGTCGGGAAGCGTGGTGCTGTTGCTGGTCAAGGCGTGTCCTTGGGGAGTCCGAGGGCCTGGCGGGCCTGCCGAAGTGAACTGTCCTGCTGAGCGGCATAGAGGTCGAAGGGGTCGTGGACAGGGCGCTCCAGTACGCCGGAGAGCCACTGCTGGTCGTAGTGAGCGCCCAGGGCGGTGGCGTCCCTGGTGCCCTCTTCGCTGAGGTTCGACTGGAAGATCCCGGCGGCCGACCGGGGCAGGAAGTCCTCGTAGACGATGGGGCCGGCGCTCACCCAGTCGCCGTCGACGAGGCCCGCGAGATCCTGCGGCGGTGTGCGGCCGTCCCCGGGCCGGTCGTCTGTCGGCTCGTAGCGGAAGAACGCCTGTTCCTCGACGGCCAGTTGGCGTTCGGTGCGCGGGAAGCGGGCGGCCCAGACCTCAGCGGGCTCGCCGATCAGCTCGTCGTAGAGGGCTCGGCCCGCCCGGGTGAGTGCGATGCCGCGCGCCTCGACCTCACCGAAGCGCACCCGCAGGGAACCTTCGCCGACGCTGCCGTCCGGCTCGCGGAAGCGGCGCGGCTCGGCCAGAGCGCGGAACGACGTCTGGCGCAGCAGCACATCTGGACCGTCCCAGCGCGGCGGCCCCTGGATCCGGTCGATCATCGTGATGCCGCGCTCGCCCATGCGCCGGTAGAGCTCGTCGATGTCGAGCACCCGCGGTGTGAGGTGGTTGATATGGGTGCTGGCGACGCCCCCGATGTCGGCGGCGACGGCGGAGATCCGCTCCAGCTCGGCGTACCAGGGACGGTCCACCGGCTCCGGGGACAGTTCGAAAGCGGCCACCGCCAGGGTGAGGAAGCGCTCCGCCTGCGGCTCGTCGAGGCCCTGTTCCCGCTCGGCGCGCGCTGCCAGGTCGATGAGCTCGGTCGGGAAGAGTTCACGCCGGCCCAGGAACGACTCGAGGCGGGCCTCGAGCCCGGCGTCGAAGAACCGGCGGTCGGCGGTGGTGAGCATGGAGGTGAAGACTCGGAAGGGGTTGCGTTCCAGCTCCTCGGCGTCGATGGGCCGGAACGCGGTGGAGACGACCGGGACCGCGCTGGCCGCGGCCTCGCGTAGGTCGTAGAAGCCCACCGGCTCCATGCCCAGCGCGGCGAAGATCTGGGCGGCCTGGCGCATCTCGCGCGCGGTGCCGACGCGGATGGCGCCGTGCCGCTCCGCCGTGACGCGCTCGATGCCGCCGAGCCGTCCCGCGTCGCCGTTCTTGCCGATCACCTCGTCGTTGACCTGCGCCGACACCTCCAGAAGCGTGGTGTACGCGGGGACTTCCGCGCCGTACATGTCGGAGAGCCGACGGGCGAACTCGGCCCGCAGCCGCCAGGTGGGGATCACCGAGTCCTCCTTCCGGTCCGGTGGGGATGGGGGTCAGATGATGTGGGCCTCGGGGCGGACGGCCGCGGCATGCCCCTCGAAGCGGGCCGCGGAGAGCGGTCCGACATCGATGAACGGCGTCCTGTCCAGATAGAGGTCGCGGACGATCTCGCCGACCGCGGGCGCCTGTAGAAACCCGTGCCCGGAGAAGCCGGTGGCATACAGGAAGCCGCTCACTTCCCCCGCCCGGCCGATCAGCGCATTGCGGTCGGGCGTCATCTCGTACAGTCCCGCCCAGCCGCTCTTCGCCTCCAGATCCGCCAGCGCCGGTGCCCGCCGCAGCGCCGCGTCGCGGAACGGCTCCAGCCACTCCCGGCTGAACTCCCGCCCGAAGCCCGGCTCCTGGCGCGGATCGGACAGGCCGAGGACCAGGCCGCCCGCGCCGTCGTTGTGGAAGTAGAGCGTCGAGGCGAAGTCGAGGGTGAAGGGGATCCGCGGCGGGGCGGGGGTCAGCGGACCGGTCAGGGCGATCTGCCGGCGCAGCGGGGTGACGGGGAGGTCCACTCCCGCCATCGCGCCGACGGCCGCCGACCAGGGGCCCGCGGCGCAGACCACCGCCCGGGTGCGCACCGTCCCCGCCGTCGTCCGCACCGCACGCACATGTCCGCCGTCGACGTCGATTCCGGTGACGGTGGTGTGCGTACGGACCGTCGCGCCCAGCCGCTGGGCCGCGCACAGATAGCCGATCACCGCAGCCTTCGGCAGTGCGTAGCCGTCGGCGGGGGAGTACGCGGCCGCGACGATCGAGCGCGGATCGAGAAAAGGGCAGAGTTCGTGCGCCGCGCGGGGCGCGATGATCCTGCTGCGGACACCGAGCTCGTTCTGTACGCGTACAGCCTGCTGGAAGGTCGCAACCTCCGCCTCGCTGCCGAGGAGGAAGAGATAGCCGACGCTGTCGATCCCGATGTCGGCACCCGGGCGCGTGGTGAACGCGCGCCAGGCCTCCAGGCTGCGCTGCCCCAGCCGGATGTTGAGCGGATCCGAGAACTGCGCGCGAATCCCGCCGATCGGCTTGCCCGACGAGCCGGACGCCGGCTCGTCGCGCTCCACCACCAGGACATCCCTGACCCCGGCCTCGGCCAGGTGGAAGGCGACGCTCGCCCCGACGACGCCACCGCCGACGATGACGACGTCCGCGGCCGCGGGAAGGGGAGCCGAGGGAGCGGAATCCGAACGGAGAGCGCTGTGAACCATGAAAGAGCCGTCCCGTCTGCTCGACACATCCCGGTATACATCCCGGTATACATCTCGGTGTGAGCCGGTATGAGCCGGTATGAGGCGGAGTCCGTGCGGTGAGAGCCATGGTGGACGCCGCCGACTCTTCGCGTCCATTGACAGTTTCAGCAGTCGATCTTTTAGATCCTCTCTATGGAACTGGGCGGAGTACATCTGCGCGCGCTGGTCGAACTCGCCCGCTGCGGCACGATGACCGCTGCCGCGCGCGGCTACACCCCTGGCGCGATCTCCCAGCAGATCGCCCAGCTGGAGCGCACCGCGGGCGCGCAACTGATACGACGGGTCGGGCGCCGGGTCGAGCTCACGGACGCCGGGCACACCCTGGTCGTCCACGCCGGTCACATCCTGCGGGCCCAGGCCGAGGCGGCGGCCGCGATCGAGCGCACCCGCACGGAGATCGCGGCGCGGCTGCGGCTCGGGGTGTTCGGCACGGCGGCGGCCGCGTTCCTGCCGCCCGCCTTGCGCTGGCTCGGCGAGCACCACCCGGGCGTGCGGGTGGTCAGCCAGGAGGTGGACGTCGACCAGGCCCATGCGGAGGTCTCCGCCGGGCGGGTCGACCTGGCGCTCGGACTGGACTACCCAGACGCCCCGCTCGCCCGGGACGAGGCCTCTGAACTGGTACGGCTCCACTCCGAGCGGTTCTCCGTGGCTGTGCCGACGCCGGACGCGCCGTCGGCCGGGACGGCCTGGCGGCTGACCGAGCTGGCCGAGCGGGAGTGGATCCTGCCTGCCCCCGAGTCGTACTACGGACGTGCTGTGCGTACAGCCTGCCGCCGGGCCGGGTTCGAACCGCGCGTCGTCCACGAGGTCACCGACACCGCGACCTCACTGGCCATGGCCGGTGCGGGGCTCGGTCTGGCCCCGCTGACCGGGCTCATGCTGCGACTGCGCTCGGAGGGCATCGCCCCGGTGCCGCTCCACGACGTGGTCGAACGCCATGTGGTGGTAGCCGTACGGGCCGCATCCCGCGGGCGGCCGTCGGTGGAGGTCCTGATCGAGGCGCTGCGCCGCGCGGCGACGGGGCGTCCGACCGTCGTCGGCACACCGCCTTTCTGGTCACCGGCGTTGAGGGTGAACGACTGCCCGGCCTCGATGAATTGCTCGTCAACACCACGGATGCCCGCGTAGCGCGACGCCGACCACGCCCTCCAACAGCAGCCCGACCGCGACACGTTGGAGAGCAGCGGGCCAACGGTGCGCCGCGGCCGGCGCGGGTACGGAGCGACCACGGGATCCGGGGTCCGATGCGGGGCTCACCGGCTCCAGTTCCAGTTCGGGGGATGTCGGGTTCTGGGAAACGAGCGATATATCCGGCGGGCATGACCGATGGCCATGGAGGCTCCACAGGCAGGGGAGATGAGCCTCAGCGCCCGTACACGGCGCGACTACGCGGGCACGGGCTCAGTGAGGGGGGCAGCAGAAACGAAAGAGCGCGCGGGGAGGGCGCTGCAAACGGGGAGGAAGCTGAAAGGCGTCAGCCGCGACAACACGCGGCGGAAGCCACCCGCAGCAGGTCTACGTGACCGCGCGTGGTGACCAGAGCTGTACGCAACATGGCGCAGAACGCAGCGACCGGTGCCGGATCCGGTCACTGGCGTCTCGGTCCTCGGACGCGCGATCTTGCGGAACGAACGAGAAGATGGACCCATGCCCGGACCCTTCACCACCAGAATCCTGAACATCTCCACCGGCTCGGACGAGACGGTGACCGATCTGACCCGCGCCTGCGAGCAGTTTCTCCAGGAGACCGCGGGCGGCAGAGACGGCTTGCTCAATGTCTTCGTCCCGCATGCGACGGCCGGCATTGCCGTCATCGAGACCGGCGCGGGCAGCGACGACGATCTGCTCGCCACGCTGCTCACGCTGCTGCCCGCCGACGACCGCTGGCAGCACCGGCACGGCAGCCCCGGCCACGGCAGGGACCATGTCCTGCCGGCCCTCGTCCCGCCGCACGCCACTCTGCCGGTGATCGGCGGCCGGCTGGAACTCGGCACCTGGCAGTCCGTCTGCCTCGTCGACACGAACAAGGACAACCCGAACCGCCAGGTGCGGCTGAGTTTCCTAGGTTGATCAAGATTGTCCTGGGGGTGGCCGCCGATTCTCCCGGGTCAGTCAGGCGGTGGGACGAGATCACCGCGCAGCCGCCGAGCGCGAAGCACCAGCTCCAGTTCGAAGCGGCGGTCCGGGTCGTCCAGGTCCTCGCCCCACAACTCACGGAGCTGTCTCAGCCGGTAGCGCACGGTTTGCGGGTGGACTCCGAGCCGGGCGGCCACCTCCGGCGTGCCACCTCGCGTTTCCAGCCAGGCCAGCAGGGTCTCGGCGAGACGGTGGGCGTGCGCCGGGCCGCCACACTCGTCCAACTGGGCGAGCCGCCGCCGCGCCAGCTCGTCGATCAACTCCCCTGCAGGCAGCAGCACCAGGGCTTCGACGTGCTCGCCGCAGTGCAGGAGCCGCCCTTGCGGCAACAGGCCCTGCTCGATCATCCCGACGGCGGTCTCCGCCCAGCGCAGCGACGTGGCGGCCTCCGCCAGGGGAACCGACGGGCCGATCGCGCCGGACCAGTTGGCCATCGCCCGGTGCAGCAACTCCGCGCGCCCGGGGGCCTCCGGGTCCGGCACCACCATGCGCGGGTGCTCGCCCTCCATGTCGAGCAGCACCTCGACGCCCACGGCGGGGGCGACAGCCTCTTGGGCGGGGCGGAGCAGCACGGCCACCGCCACCTTTTCGGGCAGTTGCCAGCCGACGCCGGCCGCGCGGTCGGCGAGGAAGGCGGACGGATCCGTGCGGTGCTCGGCGAGCAGGAGCTCGACGAGTTGTCGTTGCAGGCGCAGCCGCTCCCCGGCCTGGCGGGCGACGGCCTCGGCGTAGCCGCGTACCGACTGGGCCACCATGACGTCGAGGTACTCGAACGCGGACTCGGCGAGTTCGTACATGGCTGCGGGCGGGATGTCGACCTGCTGGCCGATCTCCGCCATACGCCGCCAGGAAAGGCGTACGCCCAGCCGGTAGATACCCTGCAAGGAGTCCAGGCTGCGCCCCTGCGTGACTTCGCCGCGCCCGAAGTCCTGGAACATCTCGGGAAGGGCGCGCGGCCGGTCCGACCCCGTGGTCATCTGCTCCACGAAGAGCTCCAGCGCGTGCCGGATCGCCACCAGGGCCTTCGGCTCTCCGGACTCGTCGGCGATGAACGCCAGACCCGGATATTCCCGTCGGATCGCGGCGAGGATGTCCTGTGCAAGCTCGGGGACCTGCTCCAAGGCTCGGTCGGCGAACCGCTGAATCTGTTCTCGTGGCACGTCGTGCCACGCTGACGACGCTGCCACAGCACCTTCTCCCGGACGTCCGGTCCGCATGCCGCTCGATCAGCGGGCCGGGATCTTCACAACCTAGCCCGCGCTGGAGCTCGGTGTGCCGGACGTCCCGTTGGCGGGAGGGTCGGGGAACGTGACGAGCGGCACATTCTGCTGCTCGGGTGTGACATTGAGGGCGGCGACGATTCCGAAGGCGGCGACTGTGGCCAGGACGGCGGAGGCGACGCAGGTCAGGAAGGCGGCGAGCAGTCTGGGCATGAGGGTGATCGGCCTCTCTATCGATGAGGTTGTCACCCAGCGCGCCGGCCCGGTCCGGCGCGATCAGTATGCGAGTCGCATTGACAGGTGGTCAAGCTCCGCCTAATTTCGCCGGTCACAGCGCTGTTACTCCCGGGTACGCCACTCCTCGGCCCGGACAGGCTGAGATCCGTGCGTGTGACCCCTTCCCGCACTGTCCACGAACGCCCCGCATATCCCGCCCGCATTGGAGTACCCCGCATGCGCCGTTCAACGTCGCGTTTGTCCCTGATTTTGCTGGGTACTGGCGTTTTTCTGCTGGTACTCACTCAGCTGCTCGTCTGGTACGTGGAGCCGCGTGCCAAGCGCACGCCGACCGACGTGAACTCCACGACGGTCTTCAGTGGTGAGGGTAGTTATTTCGACACCGGATCCGTCTCCACGGTGGACGGCCAGACGATAACGATCACCCGCCGGGTGCTGGGCGACGTCGCCGGCAGCGAGCGCAGCGGAAACGCGATCTGGGACGTGTCGACACAGATCGACACCCCGAAGACGCTGCCGCTGGCCGACCCGCGGAAATCCCTGCAGTGGACCACGGAACGCTGGGTCACCGACCGCCGGACGAACCTGCCGGTGCGCTGCTGCGAGGAGAAGCCCAGGTTCGAGGGCGAGGCCTACCTGAAGTTCCCGTTCGACGTCGAGAAGCGCGTTTACACCTGGTGGGACAGCACCCTGGGTGCCACTGTGCCGCTGGAGTTCAAGGGCACCACCAAGATCCGCGGCCACCGGGGCTACCTCTTCGTCGGCACCGTCGCGGCCACCGCCACCGGCACCCGTCAAGTGCCCGGCGTGCTGGTGGGCCGCCCGCAGGGCCAGGTGCTCGCCGAGGAGTGGTACTCCAACGCGGGGATTGAGCTGACGGTGGACCAGCGCACGGGCCGGATCATGAACGCGGTGATCGCGCCGACGAAGACGCTGCGGGCCCCGGGTTCGAAGAAGGACGCGGTCACCCTGCTGTCCAGTAAGCGGCTGGAGTTCACCGAGGCGACCCGGCGCGAGCAGGTGACGCTGGCCTCGGACGACGGCAGTCGGCTGAAGCTGCTCGGCGAGACTGCGCCCGTTGTGGGCGGGATCGCGGGCGGTCTGCTCGCCGCCGCCGGCGCGCTGATGCTGATCCGTGGCCGCCGGCAGACGGAACACTCAGCCGAGTGATGAAAGTGGGCCGACGACCGGCCCAAACTTGTCACCCGCGTGAGTAGTGGAACGAATCACTCGAACGAACACTTGGGTTACCCCACAGTAGGAACCAGTGATTCCGGTTTGCGTCGGACTCCCACCCTCAGGAGTCCGCCGGCGTACCCCGCACACCGAGCCAGCCCAGCGCTTCACCCCCGGAAGCCCGGCAATCCCTCACCCGCCTGCCCCCGCAGCCGCCGAGTTGGAGCACCTCTATGCCCCAGCACGCGTCCGCTCTGGCCTCCGGCCAGGAGGACTCCGTCCCCGCTCAAGCCCGTACCGGCAGCGCAGTCACCAACTCGCTCGCCGATGACCCGCACATCGCACCCGTCGCGGAACCTCTGCCGCGCCGGATCACCTTCCTCGCCCGCCGTGACCTGGGCAACCAGGCCGCCGGCGGCTCGGAACTGCTCATCGACCGGATAGCCGGCGGTCTGACCGCCGGCGGCCACGAGGTCACGCTCGTGTGTGGCGGCCCGGCCGCAGAACGCGACTACCGGGTGGTCTCCGCGGGCGGTGACGCAGGACACTTCCTGCGCGCCAGGAAAACCTTCGCCCGCGAGGTCGGCGACTGCGACCTGCTGGTCGAGGTGTGCAACGGCATGCCGTACCTGGCGCCGCTGTGGCACCGCGGACCGACGTTGTGCCTGGTCAACCATGTGCACACCGATCTTTGGCAGATGCGTTACCCGGGCCCGGCGGCCCGGCTCGGCCGCAGGCTGGAGCACTGGGCGCTGGCAGGCACCCACCGCGCAAACCTGATGGTGGCCGTCTCCGAGTCGACCGCCTCCGAGCTTCGCGGCATCGGCGTGGCCGCGGACCGCATCCGGATCGTCAACAACGGCGTCGAAGACCCCGGCGCGCTGCTGCCCGAGGCGAAGGAACCGCTGTTCCTGGCCGTCGGCCGGCTGGTGGAGTACAAGCGCATCGATCTGCTCCTGCGGCTGTGGGAGCGGGTCCGTCCGGTCACCGGCGGTCGGCTCGTCATCGTCGGTGACGGCCCTGAACGGGAGCGGCTGGAAGCCATGGCCGGCCCCGGTGTGACGTTCGCCGGCCGGGTGTCGGAGGCCGAGAAGCACCGGCTGATGTGCGAGGCGTGGCTGCTGTTGCACCCCTCCCTCGTCGAGGGCTGGGGGCTGGTCGTCACCGAGGCCGCCGCCCGGGCCACTCCCGCAGTCGGTTTCGACATACCGGGCCTGTGCGACTCCATCGAGGACGGGGAGACCGGGGTGCTGGCCCGGGGCGAGAGTTCGTTCGCCGCCGCGTGGTGCACTCTGTCCCTCAGTGCCCACCGGCGCGCAGCCATGGGACGTGCCGCCGCGCGTCGCGCCGAGCGCTTCCGCTGGAGATCGACGGTCCGTCAGTTCCAGGCGGTCGCCGCCGAGGCCGCGGCGCTCGCCTCCGCCCCGGGACGCGGGAGGTGAGCAGCCATTTTTGATGTCACCGAACGCGCGTTCAAGGATCCGTCGCTGCGGCGATCGGCCACCCTCTTCCGGGCGTTCATGCGCGAACAGAGCGACCCCGAGCGGTGCTACACCCTGCTGGCCCGTGACTCGGTCGCACAAGTGGCACGTCATATCGACCTGCCCGGCAAGATCGTCGTCGACATCGGCGGCGGCAGTGGCCACTTCACCGAGGAGTTCCGCCGCCACGGCGCGCGGAGCTACCTCTTCGAACCCGACCTGCGGGAGCTGAGCGCCCGCGGCCCGGTGACCGAGGACGCGGTGCTCGCCGACGGCTATCTGCTGCCGCTCGCCGACGGCGCGGCGGACGTGTGCTTCTCGTCCAATGTGCTGGAGCACGTGTCGGACCCGCAGACGTTCATCAGCGAGATGGTGCGGGTCACCCGCCCCGGCGGACTGATCTACCTGTCGTTCACCAACTGGCTCTCCCCCTGGGGAGGTCACGAGACAGCGCCGTGGCACTACCTCGGGGCCGACCGGGCCCGCGAACGCTACGAACGGCGCACCGGCCACGAGGCCAAGCACACGGTCGGCGAAAACCTGTTCCCCGTACATATCGGTCCCACCCTGCGGCACGTCCGCGGCCGCGACGACGTGCAAATCGTCACGGCGCGGTCCCGTTACTGGCCATTCTTCGCGAGCACGATCACCCGGGTCCCGGGACTCCGCGAGATCGCCACCTGGAATCTGCTGCTGATTCTCAGGCGAAGCCCATGAGCAAGCGAAGCGAGGAACGGTCATGACCACTACGGTCCAGGCGCCCACCCGGGCGCCGCAGCCCGGCCCGACGCCGTCCGAGGCGTCCGGGGCGCCGCGCGGACGACGTCCGCTTTTCGGCTTCTGGGCCGTCGTGCTGGTGTCCTTCCTCGCGGTGTCACCGGGGAAGATGACGTTCGAGACCAAACTCGGCGTCGCCCTCGACCCCGGGCGCTTCCTCGGCGACCTCGGTTCGCTGTGGAACGGCAACGTGGGCCTCGGCGGCATAGCCAACCAGTACATCGGCTACGCCTTCCCGGCGCTCCCTTACTACGCGTTCATGGACCTGCTGCAGGTGCCGGTGTGGCTGGCCGAGCGGCTCTGGCTGTCGATCATCGTGACCGCCGCCTTCTGGGGTGCGCTCAGGCTCGCCGAACGGCTGCGTGTGGGCACGCCCGCGACACGGCTGCTCGGTGCGGTGGTATACGCGCTGTGGCCCACCTTCACGATCGTCATTGGCTCGACCTCCGCCGCCGCGCTGCCCGGTGCACTGCTGCCCTGGGTGCTGCTGCCGCTGACCTCCGCGGCGCTGAGCCCCCGTATGGCCGCCGCACGCTCGGCCATGCTGATCCCCGTTATGGGTGGCGTGAACGCCGCCTCGACGCTGGCCTCGCTGCTGCCCGTGGGTCTGTACCTGCTCAGCCGCCCGGCCGGCCGGCGTCGGCGCGCGCTGCTGGGCTGGTGGATACCGGGCGTCGTGCTGGCCACCGTGTGGTGGGTGGTGCCGCTGTTCCTGCTCGCCATCCACGGCGAGAACTTCATGCCGTACGTCGAGCAGGCCGAGACCACCACCGCCACCATGTCCGCGACCGAGCTGCTGCGCGGCGCCGGCAACTGGGTGGCGTATCTCAACTTCGGTGAGGCATGGCTGCCGGCGGGCTGGACCGTCGCGGCCTCCGTCGTCACCGTCCTGGGTTCGGCGTTCGCCGCGGCGATGGGGCTGGCGGGCCTGGCCCGCCGGGACCTGCCGGAGCGCCGCTGGCTGCTGCTGACCGTCCTGGCCGTCGTCCTGATCACGCTGGCCGGGTACGGCGGCGCCTTCGGCGGTCCGTTCCACGGTGTCGTGCAGGAGTGGTTGAACGGGTCGCTGAAGCCCTTCCGTAACATCTACAAGTTCCAGCCGGGACTGGCCCTCGCGCTCGCCCTCGGCCTGGCCCACCTGACAGCTGTGTTCTCCGCGAGCAGAAGTCCTCGCGCACTTCCCGGTCGCCGCTGGGCGCCCGCGGTGGTGGCGGTGCTGGTACTGCCTGGCCTGGCCCTGCCGTACCTCAATGGCTCGATCCTGCAGCCCGGCGCCTTCACCAAGCTGCCCACCCACTGGGAGAAGGCTGCCGACTGGCTCAAGGGCAACGCCCCGAACAGCCGGGCCATGGTCGTACCGGCGACGGCGCACGGCATCTACACCTGGGGTTCCCCCATCGACCAGCCGTTCGACGTGCTGGCCGAAACGCCCTGGGCACAGCGTGACTTCGTCCCCTTCGGTACACCCGGTTCACGCCGTGCGACGGACGCCGTCGAGCAGGCGCTGCTGTCCGGCACCGAGGTTCCGGGCCTTCAGGCGTACCTGGCACGGGCCGGCATGCACGAAGTGGTCGTGCGTAATGACCTCGACCCCGACCAGATCGGATATGTCCCGCCGCAGACGGTGAAACGGACCTTGGAATCGTCCGGCTACAGCAAGGTCGCAGGGTTCGGCCCGCTCGTGACCGGCGGGCGCATCGCCGCCGACACCCCGCTGCAGGTGCAGGGGCTGTATCCGCGGCTCCAGTCCGTGGAGATCTATCAGCCGCAGGATCGCGACGTGCGTCCCGAGAGGGTCGGTGTGTCGGCCGCGGCCGACACAGCCGTGGTCAGTGGCGGACCCGAGGCGTTGCTCCAGCTGTCGGCCGACCCCTCGATGGCCGGCCGGCCGGCCGTGCTGGCCGGGGACAGTCTTCCCAACGGCGTCACCGCACCGGTGAAGGCCGTCGCGGACGGGCTGCGCCGAGCCGACACCCGGTTCGGCCTGGTCAACAACAACACCTCGTACACGTACACCCAGGACGAGCGCAATCACTCCGGCAGCCTGCAGAACCCGGGCGAGAAGCCCAAGCAGATCCTGCCGTCGGAGGGCACCGATCACCAGACGACGGCCGACCTGCGCGGCGCGACGTCCGTGACGGCCTCCAGCAGCGGCAATTGGCTGTTCCACCTGCCGCAGTACGACCCGGTGAACGCCTTCGACGGCAACCCGGACACCGCCTGGGCCGAGGGCAGCCCGGGCAAGCCGGCCGGTCAGTGGCTCAAGGTGGACTTCTCCGGGCCGACCGACATCCCGGCCTCCATCCAGCTGACGCCCCTCCCGGGCGACAGCATGCGCGCTGCGCCCACGCGGGTGCGGATCGAGACCGACCGCGGTTCGGCCGAAAGCCCGCTGCAGACGAACGGCCAGCCGCAGACCGTCAAGGCGCCCGTCGGCGAGGCCTCCTGGATGAAGATCACCGTCCTTGCCGCGCAGCAGGCGCGGCCGGGCCTGTCAGGGGCCGGCTTCTCCGAGGTGTCGATCCCGGATGTGCAGGTTACGCGCATGCTGGCGCTGCCCGCCGACGCGAAGCGCACCGACGCGGCGGCGACCGTGTACTCCCTGCACCGCGGCACCGACGCGGGCGGCTTGTCGCCCGTATCGGCCGAGGTGGGACTGCACCGGCAGTTCAGCACCCAGGAACCGGGCGAGTACAAGGTGTCGGCGCGAGCCGTCGCCGTGCCCGGCGGCCCGTTGGACGAACTGCTGGACCTTTCGGCTCCGGGATCGAAGAACCGGGTGACGGCCTCCGCGGACTCCACCAGCCGCAACGGCATGTCACTCAGCGCCCGCAACCTGGTCGACGGTGATCTGACGACCGCCTGGATCGCGGGCGACCGGCCGGTCGTCCACCTGAGCTGGCCCAAGAAGGAGAAGGTTGACGAGATCATCCTGGCGTCGGCGGGCGGGGTGTCCACCCGGCCCGAGCAGGTGCTGATCAACTCGCCGCACGGCGCCGCGACGGCTGATGTGGACGAGAACGGGCGGGTGCGCTTCCCGGAGATCGAGACGAACCGGCTCGACATCACCGTCAGCAGGGTCGCCCCGCTCACCGTCCACAATCCGGTGGCGGACGCGCAGTTGCAGCTGCCGGTCGGGCTCAGTGAGGTCCACGTTCCCGCGCTGGCCGACCTGCGGGTGCCGCCTCCGAAGCCGTCCGCGCGCTTCTCGCTGCCGTGCGGTGAGGGCCCGGACCTTGCCGTCGGCGGCGTCCTGCACAAGACGAAGGCCTCCGGATCCGTCCGGGACCTCACCGAGCGGCGTCCCGTCACCGTCGCACTCTGCGCGGGAGAGGAAAAGGACGGCATTCTGGACCTTCCGGCGGGAAAGCACGAGGTGGAGGCGGGTGACGCGGGTCCGCTGGCGATCAGCGACGTCACGCTGACCCAGGGCACCCCGCAGGAGATCGCGGGAGCGGCGGGCCGCGAGGCCACCGTCACCAAGTGGACCGACGACAGCCGGACCGTGTCAGTGTCGGCCGGCTCCGGCGACGCCGCGTACCTGCAGACCTACGAGAACGCCAACGACGGCTGGAAGGCCACCCTGGACGGCACGGAGCTGGAGTCGGTGCGGCTCGACGGCTGGCAGCAGGCCTGGGTGGTCCCGGCCGGGGCGTCCGGCACGGTGAACCTGGAGTTCGAGCCGTCCAGGCCGTACCGGGCCGCCCTGATCGGCGGTGTGATCGCGCTCGCCGCGCTGGCCGCACTGGCCTTCGTGGGCCGCAGGCGCAACGCCGGCGGAACCGACGAGGAGCTGCCCGAACCGGCGGCCCCCGGGATGCTGCTCGGGACGCTGGCGCTGACCGCCGTCGTCGCGGTGGCGGCGGGTCCGCTGGCCCTGGTGGTGCCCGTACTCGCCGTGGCGGCCCGGTTCCGGCCGGCTGTCCTGGTGCCGACCGCCGCGGTGGCGATGGCCGGAGCGGGCATCGCCGCGGCCGTCGGAGCCGCGGAGCCGGCCGCCGCCGGACAAGGCGCGTTCAGCGCCTTCGCCCAGGTACTGGCACTCGTGGCCCTGTCCGCCGCCTTGGTGACGGCGGTAAGCCCGGCGTCCGCGGCCGCCGGTTGGAAAAGCGACGGCGGTGCCGACGCGCCGGAAAGCGACGGCGGTGCCGACGCGCCCGTAGCCGGACCGGTGGTCACGGCCCGGCAGAGAAGCACGGGCGCCGGGGACTGGCCCGAGCCGCCCCCTCGGCATCCGGGAGGCGGTGGCCCGTCATGACCTCGTCGCGGACCGCCGCCGGGTGGGGGACCGCAACCCCTCCCGGCGGGGTCCGGCTTCCCTTTCCGGTCATCGATGAGGTGTCGCGGCACTGCCTAAGTGACGACGAGCCGGAGACCGTACACATCGAGGTCCATCTGCCCGGACGGCTGGACCCGGCACGGTTGCGGACCGCCTTCCGACGGGCGCTGCTGACGCACCCCCGGGTGTTGATGCGGGAAGTGCCCGGCCGCCGGTACCGGCGGTCCTTCGCGTGGGAGCTGACCGGCGAACCGGACAGCGACCAGGTGAGCTTCGCGCAGCCGGGACCCGACGCGTTGGGCCGCGCCCGCGCGCGAGCCCTGACCCAATGCCCGTCACTGGCACTGTCGCCGCCGATGCGCCTGGAAGTCATCGAGGTGGACGGGGGAACGGCCGCCGGTGAGCCGCCGGAGGCGGGCGTGCCGGGGGCGACCCGGACCGTGCTGCTGCTGACGATGCATCACACGGCCCTCGACGCAGGGTCCGGGCTGCGGGTGCTCGCCACGACCGCGGAACGGTACGGCGGTTCGGCCGCTCTCCCCGTCCCCGGGCCGGTTCGGCTGGACCCCTCGGGGCCGGCCCCGGTCGCGACCGACGGCACGGGCCGCGCGGTGTGCGCGCGGCCCGTGCGAGTCGCGCCGGACTCCCGCCCCGAGCCGGTGCGCGCCCGCGCCGCGGGCAACGGCATGCTGCAGGCGGAACTGCCCGTTCCGCCGCGTGTGGGTCGGACCGGCGGGCTCGCGCCGTGGACCGTCAACGACCAACTTCTGGTCGCGGCGTCACTGATGGTGGGCCGCTGGAACGTCTCGCAGGGCAGGCAGGCCGGTCCGGTGCGGATCACCATGCCCGTCGACGACCGTCCGCGCGGCAGAGAGATGCCGATGGGGAACGGAACCCGGCTCGTCGAGGTGGCCATGACCTCCGAGGACCCGCGCGACACGGACCTGCTGCTCGGTGAGCGGCCGGACCTGGCGGCCGTGGCCCGGTTGCTGGGCACCACCGCTCGGCGCACCCGCGCGCTGAAGTCGGCCCAGGGTGCGCCGCTGGGTTCCGGGGCGAGCCTGTTGACCGCGCGGCTGCTGCCGGTCGGAATCCGGGGCGCGCTCACCCGTGGCGCGCGGCGGGCGGCGGCGCCCTGGACGTCGACGGCGCTGGTCACCAATATCGGACGCGTTCCGTACTCGCTGGACTTCGGTGATGCCGGCCGGGCGAAAGCCGTGTGGTTCTCCGCACCGGCGCGCATGCCGCGCGGGCTGAGCGTGGCGGCGGCTTCCACCGACGGGCGACTGCATGTGACGCTGCGCTGGTCGCGGGCGCTGCTCGGTGACGCGGCGGGCGCGCACCTGGCAGGCTTGTTCGAGCAGTCGCTTTCGACGACGTCACAGGTCACCCGGGCCGGGTCGAACGCTTGGGGTTTTGGGTCGGAAGCTGACATTCCGGAGGCGGACGCCACCGCTCCGGACCCCGAAGCGCCCGGAGCTCGGGACAAGGCATGCCGACCCGGCGGGCCGTACGACCGCGACGCATTGCGTCCGGACCCGACACCGGGTGGAGTCCGCTCCGCCCGGGAGAACCGTGGGAGGCCGTCATGACCCCCTCATCCAACGGCTCCGCCGCCGGGAAATCGCCCGAGGCACCGGTGCATTCGCCGACCCGGCCCGTCCCCGGGCTGCGGGATTTCTACGAGGACCCCACCGTCCCCGTCGCCTCCGGCGAGGCCCGTAGTCTGCGCCAGGCCCGGATGCTGGCCGATGCGCTCGGGCCCGCCGGGCCCGGCCGCCCGGCCGCGACCGTGCTCGACGTGGGCTGCGGTGACGGCTCGGCGGCCGCGACTGCCGCCCGCGTACTGAGGGGGCATCGCATCGTGGGAGTCGACTGGTCGCAGGACGCGCTGCGCCGGGCGGCGCCGCGTCTGAGCCAGGTCGTCCGCGGCGAGCTGACCGGCGGTGGGCTGCCGTTCGCCTCCGGCAGCGCCGATGCCGTGCTGTTCAGCGAGGTCGTCGAGCACCTCGTCGACCCCGACAGCGCCCTCGACGAACTGCACCGGGTGCTGCGACCCGGGGGGCATCTGATGCTCTCCACGCCGAACCTTGCCGCCTGGTACAACCGCGGGCTGCTGCTCGCCGGAGTCCAACCGGTGTTCTCCGAGGTGAGTCTGCGCCGCATCCACGGCAGGCCGGGCAGCCAGGTGGTGGGTCATCTGCGGCTGTACACGGCGCGCGCACTGCGCGAGTTCGTGGCGGCGTCCGGGTTCGAGGTGGTGACGGTCGCCGGTGCGCCGTTCCACGGAGTGCCGCGCCCGCTCCGCCCGCTGGACCGCTTGGCCTGCCGACTGCCGTCCCTCGCCTCCATCCTCCTGGTTCACGCGAGGAAGGTGTAGCCCGTGGTGTGGGGAGTGGCCGCCGCACTGGCGGCGAACGTCCTGTACAGCACCGGCTTCGTCCTGGAGAAGCGGGCTCTGGCCGGCATGCCGCCGCTGAGCGCCGCACAGCCGGGCCGGGCCCTGCTCCTGCTGGCCGGCAGGCCCTTGTGGATCTGCGGGGCCACGGTGCTCGCCCTGGGGTTCGCCGCCCAACTGGCCGTCTACCGCACACTGCCGATCGCCGCCGCCCAGGGTCTGTTCCTGTCAGGGCTGGTCCTCCTGCTGGTGCTCTCGTCGGTGGTGCTCGGTGAGCGCCCCTCCGGCCGTGAGCAGCGCGCGGTCGCCGTCATCGGGCTGGCGCTGGTCATGGTGGTGTCCTCGCTGTACGAGAGCAGCGAGGAGGTCAGCCGCAGCGCGCCCGCGGGTCTCCTGCTGGCGCTGTGCGTGCCGACACTCGCGGCCGGACTGCTGCTGTACGCGGCCGCGGAACGGCGAGCCCGCCGGCGTCACCGGCAGCCGACCACCGGAGTGGCCTACGCGGTGGCGGTCGGTCTGCTGTACGGGGTCAGCTCGCTCGCCATCAAGGGCATCTCCGGACACCTGGGCACCTCGGACCTCCAAGGCTCCGTGCCGGCCCTGCTCGCCTCCCCCTACCCGTACCTTCTGCTGTTCACCGGGATCAGCGGACTGGTGCTGTCCCAGACCGCCCTGCAGCGCTGCCGCGCGTCGCTGATCGTCCCGGTCTGCTCGACGGTGACCTGCGTGTTCACCATCGTCAGTGGCACGATCGCGTTCGACGAGCCACTGCCCGAGGACCCGCTGCGGCTGCTGCTGCGCCTCGGCGGCACCGCGTTGGCACTGACGGTCCTGCTCACCATGCCGCGACACGACGCGGACACCTCCACCTCCGAAGGAACCGGCCATGAAGCCTGACAACCCGCTGCTGAAGATCCTCGCCTGCCCGCTCGACAAGGGTCCGCTGATCCTCGACGAGATCAGGGGCGCTCTTTACAATCCGCGCCTGCGCCGCCGCTATCCGATCGTCGACGGCATCCCGCAACTGCTCCCCTCCTCCGGCGAGCCCGCCGTCGAGCAGGAACATGACGCACTGCCCGCCGAACTGCCCGACTCTGGCAGTTCGTGACCGCCACTGCGCCTTGACCTGTGTCTTTACGGGGATTCCGCCATCTCCATGCCTTCCCGACGACGAACCATGTGGAGTGCCCAGTTCGGGGTAGTAGGGCGTTGCCCTAACGGAGTTTGGCCGATACCAATAAAGAAAATGCCAACCGTCAAGTGCGGTTGACTTTCCTTTGGTAGCGGTCGCGAGCGCGACCGTACCCGGCATCCCCGGCCGCACCAAGTGGCGTTCTTGTCTGCCGTTTCAGCAGGTTCTTCGTCTGCTGGTGGTACAGCCGGCGCATTGGCACGTGCGCAAACGGAGGGAATCGCCGTGGCTGAGGCGTAACGGGTCCGTGGATGGTCCGGATCTTGGTCCGATAGGGCGCAGACGCGGTGGGCACGGCGGATGGGTGGGTTCTGCCTCTCCGCGCTCGGAGTGATGGGGCGGGAGCCCAGATCAGGCCTGCACCAGCAGGCGTGCAGCCGCCCACCGAGTTCAGAGCCCGGTGACTTTGGCGCTCGCCGACAGCTCGTAGACCAGGGTGACCGTGCGGCGGCTGCCGGGCGGGAGGGTGACGTCCCAGCGGGCGATGCCCTCGGCGTCGACCACGTCGGGCGCGGGGGAGCATGAATCCTTGTGCAGGCGTATCTCCACCGCCGAGACCTCGGAGACCGGGATCCGCTCCCGAAGGACGACCACCCGCTCGCCGTGCTCCCCGGGGGCGGAGAACCGGGACAGGTGCAGCCGGACCTTGCGGGTGACCACGGTCCGCTGGGTGATTCCGGCGGAGTCGCGGGACTCCTCGGCATGCCGGACCACCCTGTAGTCGTCGCAGCTGCCGAAGGCCAGCTCAACGGGGGCGCCGGGGGCAGTGAAGTCCAGCGTGCCGCGGCCGCTGAATCCGCTGCCGCGGACCAGGTCCACGGGCCCGGCGAGCAGCGCGTGGCCGGACAGGTTGTCGAACCGCACCACCTGGGTGACCAGGGAGGACAACTCCGGTGAACACGCGTACTCACTGGGCGCGGCCGTGGTGAATGCGGAGAGCAGCACTCGGTGGGCGCGGCCGTCACCGGGCACCGAGACCGGCGCGGGGGATCTCAACACCCGCGCCTCGCCGCCGTCGTCCACCCCCGGCAGGCCGAGCACCGGGGCCGGGCCGAGGGCCCCGATCTCCTCCTCGCGCAGCTCGACGTCGACCGTGCGGCGCTCCGCTGCGGAGCGGTCCTTGAGCGTCAGCCGGTCCTCGCCCAGCAGTGGCGGATCGGTGGCCAGCGCCGAGCGGGCCGTCGACAATGTCAGCCGTACGTCCGACCAGTCCTCACCGGTGCGCTGCCAGACCATCGCGTCGGTCTCCAGTGTGAGGGAGTCCCCGTCGAGCACGGCCCTGTAGGCGGGCCGCCACAGCGCACACGGGGTGAGGTGGCTCAGGCGCAGCCCGACCGGCCCGGCGACTGCGGCCTCCACGGTCAACTCGATATGGCCGACCAGCTCGGCGGGCTCCTCCTCGGAGAGGTGCATGGCCCGCTGGGCTTCACCGAGTTCGGCAGCGAGGTCGGCCAGCCGGGCCTCCACGGTGCGGAGTTGCTCGCCGTGCGCGTCGCGCTCGTCGTCCACCCGGTCCAGTTCGCGAGCCCAGCGGAGCCGTTCGGTCTCCCCGGAGCCGGCGCCTTCGCCGATCTCCCGCAGCAGATCGGCGGCGAGGCGGCCGAGCAGGTCAAGGCGGGCATGCAGCCGGTCGCGTCGCTGCCCCAGGGCCAGCCGCTCCTCTTCGAGGGTGTGTACGCGGTGGCGCAGGGCGGAGTCGTCGTCGGTGGACGGCAGCGGCCCGCGCGGCGTCCAGCTGCGGACGATCCGAACGTCGAGCACGGTCGCGGGGTGATCGGCGGTCAGCTCGGCATGGAGGGTCCGGTCGACGGCCAGTGCACTGACCGGCCCGAGACGCAGCCGCTGGACCCCGGCCTCCAGGTCGAGCACGACGGCGCGCTCGATGTGGGCGCGATCCTCAAGGCACGTGACGGCGGTGACGGGGAGGACGATCGGCTTTGGGGCCGTGGACATGGCGTGTGTCAGCTCCTGCGGTTGCCGCCGACCAGGGCCTTGCCGGTCGGGATGCGGATCTCGTAGCCGCCGTCGAAGGCGGCAGTGGCGCCTGCGGGCAGGTCCAGTCGCCAGACGCGGGTGCCCGGCGCATGTCGATCGGGCCCCGTGCCGTCGTCGGGTGCCGTCCAGTCGGCCCGTTCCTCGATCCGGACGTCCGGTTCGGAGGTGACCGGCACCCGCTCGCGGACTTCCACGGTGACGGGCCTCGCGAGCTGGTTGGCCAGCTCCACGTGGACGCGGTGGTCGAGCACGGTGGTGTTGTTGCGCAGGCCCGAGGTCGACTCGTGCAGGTTCGTACGGCGGGTGACCCGGATGCCCTCGGCCGGCCCGAGCCCCACCCGGCGGACACCGCCGGGGGCAAGCGTGGGCAGTGCGGCAGTCAGCAGGAAGTCGTCGTCGACGGTGACCTCCACCGGGCCGGCCAGCAGTGCCTGGTCGGTGGCGTTGGAGAGCACCAACGTCGCGTACACGGTCTGCTCCACGGACGGCACGCAGAGGTACTCGGTACGCAGGCCGACCGGGATCTCGCCGACGGTGACGGTGTGCCAGGTGCCGTCCGACGGAATGTCGGCGCGGGCGGTGGCATCGAAGCGGTGGTCGAAGGAACCCGCCGACTCGCGGGGCCGCACGGCCTGTCCGGGCAACGGCAGCGCGGCCACCGCTTCGGCGCGGCGGCGGTACTCGGCCGCCACCGGGTCGAAGGGAGAGTCGGGAAACAGCCGGCCTCTGCGACCGCCCTGCTCGTCGGGGCCGCACAGGACAAGGGCGGCATAGTCGAGCTCGGCGCCGCTCGGCTGCGGCGGACCGGCTACCGGTGCCGGAGGGGGTGGCGGCGCAGCCCGGCCAGGAGCCGCGGGCGCCATGGCGGCGGGGGCACCCGCGAAGGACCTGCCGCCGGAGCGCGGCCGGTCGCCCGGTCGCGACCCGGCTGGCTGCGCGAGGGCGGGCATCTGGCCGCCGAAGACTGGCCAGGGCCTGCCGCGTCGTACCCGGAGAACAGGTCGACGAGCCCGGCCGGGGGCTCGCGCCAGCCAGAAGGCGCGGGGGCGGGCTGACTGCGTCCGATCCGGATCGAGCGGAGCCTCGGCAGGTCGGTGCGGCGCCGAAGATCGGCGGTGGCCAGGGCGATGCGCACGCCGGTCCAGTCCTCGCCGGTCCGCTGGGCGACCGAGGCGCGCAGCACCAGACGGCCGCTGCCGTCGCCCTGACGGTGAGTGAGACGGTAGGCTGGCACCCAGACGGCGCCCGGCACCCCGTATTCCAGCTCCAGCTCCACCTCCTCCGCATCACCGGTGCCGTCGAGGGTCAGGACCGCGCAGACCGTGGTCTCCACGTGCGCTGACGGCGCATCGGTGGAGGCGCGGGCGAGCCTGTCGGCAGCGACGGTGAGCTCGTGCTCGACGTTGCGCAGTGCCTCCTCCAGCTCGACGAGGCGGTTGTGCAGCCCCGTCAGCCGCTCGTCGACGAAGTCGGCGAGCTCCAGCAACGCGTCGACCGGGGTGCGGCGGTGCGGCTCCTCGCGTCTGCGGGCAGGTGGGACCGGGTGGAGAGCCCTGACCTCCTCGATCAGGCTCAGCTGTCGGTCCCGGCGTCCCTGCGCCGCCGCGTACTCGTCGCTCAGCCGCTCGACCTCGCGCCGCAACTCGTCGGGCGTGCCCGTGCCGAGCGGCTCGGCCTCGACTTCCACCCGGGCCTCGGTGACGCGCACCCCGGGGGCGCCCAGGACACGGGCCCGCAGCGAGCCCGGGTCCAGCGAGCGGGGCAGTCCCGTCACCCGCACCCGGCCGTCGGGCGACACGCTGCCCCGGGCCAGGCGGTGGCAGACCGCGCCCTGCGCGTACACCACGACCGAATCGAGGGTCGACCCCAACCTCTTTGTTGACTCAGCCGTCATGTGCTCCGCCCCCCGCCGCGTCCATGCTGAGCGAAGCCTACGCCCGGGCGGTCTGCGCGTCCGCGTCGAATCAGGAGGATGGTGTCCAGGACCACACGCCCTGTTGGCTGAGCAGCCGTTTCACGGCCTCCTACAGGGGGCGGGTGGCATGCACTGCCGTGCTGCGGACGGCTTCGGTTGCCCGCACGCAAGCGGGCAGCTCGCTGCGAATGCCCAACGCTCCTTCTGAGGCAGCCCTCTTACTCGGTCGGCCGGACTTTGCCTTGGGGCCTGCCCGGACGGATGAGCCAAGGTGCCTTGCCTCCTCTCGGGCCCGCGGTCACAGCTGTTCGGTATGCCCGTGCCAGGGAGTGGGGTCGGGGTTGTCTTGGCGGAGGTTGGTGGACACCAACCACGACAACCCCGACCGTCAGGTGCGGTTCAGCTGCTTCGGGTAGCGCGTGAGCTGGGCATGGAGCGCCCTCTCCGAGGCCATGGCCGCCCAGTTCGAGCAGATCAAGCGCGAGGCGGAGGGGGCGTGAAGCGCGCGCTCAGCCGAGCTTGAGGAGCCCGGCTTCGATGACGGTGCGGCCGAAGGGGCTCGCCAGTTCGGCGAGACGTTCGCAGTCGGCGTCACCCAGGGCGGCGTAGGCGGGCAGGGCCAGGCGGTCGGTGCGGTCCTCGATGTGCCGGCGCAGGCGTACGCCTTCCGGGCTGAGGGAGTCGCCGTCGAGGAGACCTCGTGTGCGCAGGCGCTCCTCGGTGTCGGCCCACTCCTCCTCGGGCCATGCGCGGCTTGCCTTGAGGAAGTCGACGGGAACCTCACCGGTGGCAGCGTGCAGAACCAGGGCCTCCAAGCCCCCCACACCCTCGCTCAGCAAGCACGCTACATGGCCGTCTCCACGGAACTCCCGGAGCAGCGTCTGGGCGTGCCACAGCTGCAGTACCGGCTCCTCCGGCCAGGGCAGGGCGGCGTGCGCGGCGAACAGCGGTCGGCCCTGCGCGTGTTCGCAGGCCGCCTCGGCGGCCGTGCGGGTCAGCGCCAGGACCTCGTCCAAAGCGGGGAGTTGGTGGATCCCGGCCCGTCTCAGGGCCTCGCTCGCGGCGGCGTGCCGCGCGTCCAGCACCTGCTGCGGCGTCGCCGCCTCCCAGACCCCGTCGATCGCCTTCCGTACGAGACCGGGATTGAAGTTGTAGAAGGTCGAGATGACCAGCTCGGCGGAGGCTCGGCCGAAGGCGGCGCTCCGGGAGGCGAAGTACCCGGCGCGACCGCTCAGTCCGAGGTCCGCGTACCGTCGCCTTCCCTCCGGGGCGAAGTAGATCATGCCGTGTACGGGCTCGAGCCGGCGCCAGGCTGCTCGCGCTGTCTTCATGGGGTCACCTCTTCTGAGAGTCGGGCGACGGGGTGTTCGCCGTGGTTCTGTGCTCGCCGTGCGCTCGCAGATGTTCGAGCAGCAGGCGGCTCAGCGTCTCGGGTGCCTCCTCGGGGACCCAGTGGCTGACGCCCTGGAGGGTCTCGAACCGGTACGGCCCGTTGACCCACTGCTCGGTCTCCCGCGCGGCCGCCGGGCCGAACGCGCTGTCCTGTGTGCTCCAGACGTACAGCGTGGGCACGTCGATGACGCCGATCGCGCCGTCGGGGCGGCCGGCCCGGTACCAGTTCAGCGCTGCGGTGAGAGCACCCGGCTGGGACAGGTGCCGCACATAGGCCTCGGCGCTGGCCTGCGGGACCTTTCCGGCGTATGTGGCGCGAAGTGCCTCGGCATCGCCTGCGAGCATGCGCTCTTCGGTCGCGGGCGTTTCACGCCAGGCCGTCATGTACTGCGATCGTTCGCGCTGGTCCTGGTCGGTGCGCAATGTGGTGGCCAGAGCGCCGGGGTGCGGGGTCGAGACCACCGTCAGGGTACGTACGCGGCCGGGGTGGGCATCGGCGGTCCACCACGCCACCGCGCCTCCCCAGTCATGGCCGACCAGGTCGAACGACGCCCAGCCCAGTTCCTCCGTGATCGCGACCACATCGTCGACCAGGACGCTGATGCGGTAGTCCTCGGGCCGTTCGGGGCGGGCCCCGGGGGAGTACCCACGCTGGTCGGGTGCCACCACCCGGTAGCCGTGCCCGGCCAGTTCCGCGATCTGCCGGTGCCACACCAGCCGCGTCTGCGGGAAGCCGTGGAGCAGCAGCACCGGGCGGCCTTCGGGCGGACCCGCCACGGTCGCGTCGAACACGCCCGCAGCGGTGGAGATGCTCAGCTCGGTCACGATCCGCCCCTTCATACCGACTGGTCGGTCAGCCTTAATCTGTGGAAGGGGATTGTCAAGGTCGAGAACACGCGCAGTTCCCGCAACGGCAGCCGCGTGCCGCCCTCCCCGGAGATCTATTGAACTTGACGTCGAATTCAACTATAAACATCGCGAGGCCGGCTCCCGTCACCCTGCGGCCGTGGCGCACGTCATCGGTAACGGAGGGGACGGTAACCAACTGCCACAGCGCTCCGGTTGGCGTGCGGCACCGCCTACCGGCATCGAGCCCGGCCAGCCGGCATCGGGCCCCAACCGGTATCGGCTCCGGCTCACGGAGCTCGGGATTCCAGCCCTGAAGTGCCCAGACGAACCGGACTGACAGGAAGCAGTGAGGTGACATGAGGGAAGCAGTCATCGTTTCGACGGCACGGACGCCGATCGGGAAGGCGTACCGCGGCGCGTTCAATGACACCCCGGCGCAGGAACTTGCCGCCCATGCCCTCTCGCACGCGGTGCAGCGCGCCGGGCTCGAGGGAGGCGAGGTCGAAGATGTGATCTTCGGCTGCGCCATGCAGCAGGGGTCATCCGGTGGCAACGTCGCCCGCCAGGCCGCTCTCCGTGCCGGACTTCCGGACTCCGTGTCCGGGATGACGATCGACCGGCAGTGCTCGTCGGGCCTCATGGCGATTGCGACGGCCGCCAAGCAGATCGTCGGCGACGGCATGCAGGTCGCTGTCGGCGGCGGTGTCGAGTCGATCTCCCTGGTGCAGAACGAGCACATGAACACCCACCGCATGACGGATCCCTGGCTGGTCGAGCACAAGCCGAGTATCTACATGCCGATGTTGCAGACGGCGGAGATCGTCGCCGAACGCTACGCCGTGAGCCGGGAACGACAGGACGAGTTCGCGCTGGTGTCACAGCAGCGCACTGCGGCGGCGCAAGCGGCCGGGCGGTTCGACCAGGAGATCGTCGCGCTCGACAGCGTCAAGAAGGTCATGGACAAGCAGTCCGGGGAGGTGCGGGACGAGGCCGTGACCCTGACCCGGGACGAGGGCAACCGCGCGTCGACCACACTCGAGGGCCTGGCCGGGTTGGCGCCAGTGCTGCCGGACGGCCAGGTGACCGCGCATTCCAGCGTGACGGCGGGCAACTCCTCGCAATTGTCGGACGGGGCTTCGGCGTCGGTGTTGATGGAGTCGAAGGAAGCCGAGCGCCGCGGACTGGAGCCGCTGGGCCTATACCGGGGTATGGCCGTTGCCGGTTGCGGGCCGGACGAGATGGGGATCGGTCCGGTGTTCGCCATTCCGAAACTGCTGAAGCAGCATGACCTCACCATCGACGACATCGGTCTGTGGGAAGTCAACGAGGCGTTCGCTTCCCAGGTGCTGTACTGCCGTGACGAACTGAACATCGACCCGAAGCGGTTCAACGTCAATGGCGGCGGAGTCTCGGTCGGCCATCCGTACGG
Organism: Streptomyces sp. NPDC019443; assembly: GCF_044389785.1. Taxonomy (NCBI): domain Bacteria; kingdom Bacillati; phylum Actinomycetota; class Actinomycetes; order Kitasatosporales; family Streptomycetaceae; genus Streptomyces; species Streptomyces sp. NPDC019443. The sequence continues at coordinate 749,049 of NZ_JBIRYJ010000003.1, read as the reverse complement.
AATGACCGGTGCCCGCCTGGTGGGGCACGCCCTGATCGAGGGCAAGCGCCGTGGCGTCCGATATGTAGTGATCTCGATGTGTGTCGGCGGCGGAATGGGTGCAGCCGGGCTGTTCGAGGTCGCTTAGTCCTCATGAGAATCGGCCGACCATGACTGCCGTCGCCACGGCCGGTGCGAAGCCGGCCGTGGCCGCATCGGCCGGTGGGTAGCCGGCCGCGAGAGAGGGTGTGGATGCTGTGTCGAGCGTGGTGGAAAAGGCCCGAACCGCGGTCCTCGTGGACTTCGGTGGGGTCATCACCTCCAGTGTGTTGCGAGCTTTCACCGACTTCGGCGCCTCACTCGGCGGCGACCCGCGCCTGCCGCTGGACCTCCTCAGCCGGGACCAGCCCTCACGCGGCCTCCTGGCCGACCACGAGTGCGGCCGTATCGACGCGGAAGCCTTTGAGCGAGGATTCGCCGAACGTCTCCGTGCCCACGGCGCCGACGTATCCGCCGAGGGCCTCACGGCCCGGATGCAAGCGGGAATGTCGATCGACCAGGACATGCTCGCCCTGCTCGGTGATCTTCGCGCCGCCGGCTACCCCGTGGCGCTGGTATCCAATTCGTTCGGGAACGGAACCTACGATGGCGTCGACCTCGCCGCTGTGGCCGACGCGGTCGTCATCTCCGCCGAGGTCGGGATCCGCAAGCCTTCCCGTCGGATTTACGCGATCGCATGTGAACGACTCGGCGTCACGCCCGAGGAGGCAGTCATGATCGACGATCTGCGGCAGAACCTCGACGGAGCGGCGCGAATCGGAATCGGGGGTGTGCTGCACACCGGTGCCACCGACACCCGCCGCCAACTCGCCGAACGCTTCAGGATCACAGCCTGACCGATCGACCGACCTGACCGATCGACCGACCGGCCGATCGATGGGAGGCCGGGCGCGGGAGAACGGTCATGCCCGGGACCGATGCCGCCCGCGGGCGGAGCGAGAGTGCTCGCGCCCGCCCAGTGCGGACTCATGCACTTCGGTACCACCTCTGCCTGCCCAGGCGGCCAGGACGCCTGCGCCCTCCTTCAAGTCCCGCCGTCGGCCGAGTCCTCTCCGGATGAACTTCCGTACGCGGTTCGTGGACGGCCTCGCCGGCGACCACGGCCCGACGCCTGGGCGATGCAACCCCCCGCCATTCCCGCCGTCGCATGACTTGAAGTTGAGGTCGGATTCAATTCTACTGGTGGGCGAGGGGGACCCCCACCGCATCAGCTGCTCACATCCCCGGAAGGCACCGCCCATGGCCAGTGTTTTCGACCCGGTCTGCCGCCACGCGGCTGCAACTCCCGACAACATCGCGCTGCGCGCCGGCGCGGATCAGTGGACCTACCGGCAACTGCGCGACGCGAGCGTTCGGTACGCGGGCGCCCTGGCCACCGCCGGCCTGTCCCCGGGGGACCGGGTGCTGCTGGCGGCGCCGTCGGTGCCCGAGTTCGTGGTGGCCTACCTCGGGATCCAGGCCGCGGGCTGCGTTGTGGTGCCGGTCAACACGATGTCCACCCGGGCCGAGGCCGAGTACGTCCTCGGCGATGCCGGGTGCTCGTTGGCGATCGCATGGCACGCCCTCGGCCCCGCCGTCGCCGAGGCGGCCGCGACGCTCAAGGTGCCCTCCTGGACGCTGTCCCCGGGCGCGATGGTCACCGATGCCGACCCCGTCTCCGTGGTCGACCGGGACGGCGACGAGACCGCGGCCATCCTGTACACCTCGGGTACGACAGGGCGGCCGAAGGGCGCCCAGCTCACGGTCGGAAACCTGTTGTCCGCCGGGGAGATCGGCGCCGAGTGCAGCCGCGGATCGAGCGCCGACCGTACCGGCACCGGACTCCCGCTGTTCCATGTGTTCGGCCAGGCGTCGGTCATGATGGCGACCTTGACCGCGGGTGGTTCGATGTCGTTGCTGGCCCGATTCGACCCGGCGTCGATGCTGGAGATGCTGCGCCGCGACCGGCTCACCATCATGGCCGGCGTACCGACCATGTGGAACGCGCTGCTGCACGCGGCGGGCGATGCGAACCCGGCGGACTTCGCCCAGCTCCGTGTCGCCGTCTCCGGCGGCGCCTCGCTGCCCGGGGAGATCGCCCGGGCGTTCGAGGCCCGATTCGGCTGCACCATCCTCGAAGGCTATGGGCTCACCGAGACCACCGCGTTCGGCACCTTCAACGACATCGACCGCGGCGGCAAGACCGGGTACACCGGACGGGCGGTCCCGCGGCTGCAGATCCAGGTGCGTGACTTCGAAGGCAACGAGTGTCCACCGGGTACCGTCGGCGAGGTCCACATCAAGGGACCCACGGTGATGCGCGGCTACTTCAACCGCCCCGCGGACACCGCCGCGGCGATCTCGCCCGACGGCTGGTTCCGGACCGGCGACCTGGGCGAAACGGACACGGACGGCGACCTGCGCATCGTCGACCGGATCAAGGACCTGATCATCCGCGGTGGCTACAACGTCTACCCCGGTGAGGTCGAGGAAGTTCTCTACGAGCACCCGGACATCATCGAGGCAGCCGTGATCGGCGTTCCCGACGACCACTACGGCGAGGAGGTGGCCGCGCTCATCACTGCCCGGCCGGGTTCGGAGCTCGGTGCCTCCGAGGTGTCGAGCTGGACACGGGAGCGACTGTCCGCCTACAAGATCCCGCGCATCATCCGGTTCGTCGACGAACTGCCCAAGGGCCCCAGCGGGAAGATCCTCAAGCGTTCCATCGACCGTACGGAACTGACCCGCGCCCCCGCGCTCGGCGACGCACCCGCCCGCCGGTAACTGAACATCCGCCGGCGGACGAGATGTGTCCGGACACGTGGGCGAGGTCGGCGCCAGCGGCCTGCGCCGCGAGGATCGAGCGGCCGTGGGTTCGGCGTTCATCGCCACCGACGAGGCGAACGCGGAGGACCCGTACAAGCACTGCCCGGACCCGGTCCGTCCGCCATGGACTTCGGAAACCAGGGCATCGAGCAGGCGAAGGCGCGGCGGGACATCTGGGGCGCCGGTCAGGGCGTCGGGAACCCCGCGCGCACTTGGCGGATTTGTGACTCCGGTGTCGGATTCAAGTACCCTTCCGGCGATGGATACCACCGCGCCCGAGGAGAATTACAGCGAGAAGGCACCGCCGATGGCGCCCCTCTCGTCACTTCGCGAGCCGCCGACGACGAAGCGCGGAGCTCGGACACGGGCCGCCTTGGTGAAGGCCGCGCGGAAGGTGTTCGAGAGGGACGGCTACCTCGACACCCGCCTGATCGACATCGCCAAAGAGGCCCAATGCGCGGCGGGATCCTTCTACACCTACTTCGCGAACAAAGAAGAGGTGCTTGCCGCCGTCCTGCTGGAGGCGCAGGAGGACATGATGCACCCCGGCATGGGCCGGGTGCAGGGTACCGACGATCCATACGCGGTACTCGAGGCGAGCAATCGCGCGTATCTCGAGGCGTATAAGCGGAACGCGAAGCTGATGGCACTGCTTGAGCAGGTCGCACAAGTGGAGCCGGAGCTCCGTGAGTTCCGGACCCGGCGCACGGATGCGTTCATCAGCCGCAACGCCCGCGGCATCGCCGACCTGCAGGCGCGGGGTGTCGCAGACCGTGAGGTCGATCCGATGTTGGCCTCCCGTGCGCTGTCGGGCATGGTCAGCGTCATGGCCTACAACGCCTTCGCGCTCGGCGAAGGGCAAGAAGAAGGTACGCCGGTGGACTTCGAGGAACTCGTCTCCACGGTCACCCGGCTCTGGGCGAACGCCCTGCGGTTCCCCGGCCACCGCTGATCCTGATCCGGCAGTAGCGCGCGGTCGGGGCGGAGACCGCCGCCGCGGGTCTTCTCCTCTCCTCCACGGGTGTGACGTCGCGCGCAGGCGAATGGGTGAGCCGACCGGTCAGGGGCCGGGGGAGGGTACCTGGCCGTAGCCGTCGTCGATGGCTCAGGGCGCAGCCGTCGGACGTCAGCAGTTGAGACGACGCGGCGCCGGGCCGTGCCTTGTTCGGTGGGCCGCTCCTGCCCCCGGGGGCGGACGAAAGTGCGGCGACGTCCACCGTGAATTCTCTGTCCGCAATCCAGTGGGGCGAGGCGAGCTGCTCCGCGTGGTGATGCGGTCAGATAGTTGAACTTGACGTCGGATTCAATTATACAGGTGGGCGGAGGCCACGGTCGCACCATCTCGGGGACTGTGCCCGGCACCGCACGCCCCGCCATGGAGAGGGTTCGCTGTGAACGTTGCACAAAGAGTCGCCATCGTCACCGGTGGCGGAGGCGGCATCGGCGGCGCGCTGGTCGCACGGCTCGCTCGCGAAGGTGCCCGGATCGTCGTCGCGGACCTTGATGCGGACACCGCGCGGGCGGTATCGGAGTCAGTCAACGCCGACCATCCGGGAAGCACCGTGAGCGCCGGTGCGGACGCGTCGGACACCGCGCAGATCCAGCAGTTGATCGACCTGGCGGAGAGCGCGTTCGGTCCGGTCGACCTCTACTTCGCGAACGCGGGTATCGCCGGCGCACCCGGCCTCGACGCGAGCGAGCAGGACTGGGACCTCTCGATCGACGTGAACCTGCGAGCCCACATCCGAGCGGCAACGCTGCTGGTGCCGCGGTGGCTCGAGCGCGGCGAGGGCTACTTCGTCAGCACCGCCTCGGCGGCCGGGCTGCTCACCCAGATCGGCTCCGCCACGTACGCCGTCACCAAGCACGCGGCCGTCGGCTTCGCCGAATGGCTGAGCGTCACCTATGGCGATCGCGGAGTCCATGTGAGCTGTCTGTGTCCGATGGGGGTGAACACCAGGATGCTGTCCTTGGGGAAGGACTCCGGGGACGCCCTGGGGCAAGCGGCCACGAGGGCCGTCACGTCCGCGGGTGACGTCCTCGAGCCGGCCGAGGTCGCCGACGCCGTCCTCGCCGCGATCGAGGACGAGCGCTTCCTGATTCTGCCGCAGGAAGAGGTTCTGGACATGTACCGGCACAAGAGCTCGGACTACGACCGGTGGCTGCGCGGGATGCGCCGTTACCAGAGCTCCCTGCTGGCGCAGGCATGACCGGCGCGCCGGGTGAGCTCGTCCTCGCCGAACATCGCGGGCCCGTACTGGTGCTCACGTTCAACCGGCCCGCCAAGCTGAACGCCTGGACCGACGAACTCGAAAACCGCTACTTCACGCTGCTCGACGCCGCCGAGGACGACCCGGACGTACGCGCCGTCGTGGTCACCGGCGCCGGACGCGGATTCTGCGCAGGCGCCGACCTCCAGAGGCTGCAAGCGGTCGGCGAGGTCTCCGAGGCGGACAGGGCGCGGCGCCGGCCGCGCGACGTGCCGCTGACCCTGCGCAAACCGCTGATCGGCGCGGTCAACGGGGTTGCCGCGGGTCTGGGCATGGTGGAAGCGCTCTACTGCGACATTCGCTTCGGCTCGCCCTCGGCCCGGTTCACCACGGCATTCGCGCAGCGCGGGCTGATCGCCGAGTACGGGATCTCCTGGCTGTTGCCCCGGCTGGTGGGCCACGGCCGGGGAACTGACCTGCTGCTGTCGAGTCGCATGGTGGACGCCGATGAGGCACTCCGTATCGGACTCCTCGACCACCTGGTCCACACCGGCAGTGTCGTCGATGCCGCTGTCGCGTACGCCGCCGATCTGGCGACACGCTGCTCCCCGGCGTCCATGGCCACCATCAAGAACCAACTGCGCGACGACGCGGACGGAACCTACGGCGATTCCGTGACCCGGGCGGAAGGCGTCATGCTCCAGGCCTTCCGCGGGGCCGATTTCGTCGAAGGCGTGGCCAGTCACCTCGACAAGCGCCCACCGAATTTTCCCTCCCTACCCATCAGGAGTTCAGATGTCGCTGTTTGAGACCTCGGACCGAGCCAAGAAGTACCAGGCGGATCTGCTCGAGTTCATGGATTCGCACATCTACCCCGCTGAGGCGGTGTACGACGACCAGATGCGCGCGTCGGGTGACCCGCACTTCCAGCCCCCCATCATCGAGGAGCTCAAGGTCGAGGCCCGTCGGCGGGGACTGTGGAACCTCTTCCACCCGCATCCCGACTGGGGGCCCGGACTCACCAACCTCGAGTACGCGCCACTGGCGGAGATCATGGGGCGCAGCCACATCGCTTCGGAAGCGTGCAACTGCAATGCCCCGGACACCGGGAACATGGAGGTGCTCACCCTCTTCGGCACCGACGAGCACAAGGAGAAGTACCTGGGGCCGCTGCTCGAGGGCACCATGGCCTCAGCCTTTGCGATGACCGAGCCGGCAGTGGCCAGTTCCGACGCCACCAACATCGAGCTGCGCATGGAGCGCGACGGCGACGAGTACATCCTCAACGGCCGAAAGTGGTTCGCCTCGAACGCGATGCACAAGAACTGCAAGGTGCTCATCGTGATGGGCAAGACCGACCTCACGGCGGCCCCACATCGCCAGCAGTCGATGATGGTCGTCGCCATCGACGCCCCCGGGGTCACCGTGATCCGGAACCTCCCGGTCTTCGGGTACGCCGATCGCGAGGGCCACGCGGAGATCACCTTCGAGAATGTGCGCGTGCCGGCCAAGGACATCCTCAAAGGTGAGGGCGAGGGCTTCGCGATCAGCCAGGCCCGCCTCGGGCCCGGTCGTATCCACCACTGCATGCGGGCGATCGGCGCGGCCGAGCGGGCGCTGGAGCTGATGTGCCGGCGCGCGCAGTCACGGGTGACATTCGGTCGTCCGGTTGCCGAACGGTCCAATGTCCAGGACTGGATCGCGGAAGCGCGTATCGACATCGAGATGATCCGCCTGCTCACGCTCAAGGCCGCGCATCTGATGGACACGGTCGGGAACAAGGAAGCGCGCACCGAGATCGCGGCCATCAAGGTGGCCGCCCCGAACATCGCGTTGAAGATCATCGACCGCGCGATCCAGGTGCACGGGGGAGCCGGAGTGACCGACGACTTCCCGTTGGCCATGATGTACGCGCATCTGCGGACGTTGCGGCTGGCGGACGGTCCCGACGAGGTCCACAAGAGGGCCATCGCCAAACAGGAACTGCGGCAGTACCGCGACACGGCCACGGCAGCGGTGAACTGACATGGCAGGACTCGATCTCACCGGTCGCACCGCGGTCGTCACCGGCGCCTCACGCGGTATCGGGCTGGCGATCGCCCGGGCCATCGCCGCGGCCGGCGCAAACGTCGTCCTCACCTCCCGGTCCCAGGAGGCGGCAGACGCCGCCGCGGCCCAGGTCAAGGGAACGGCGGTCGGCGTCGGTGCGCATGCGGTCGACGAAGAGGCGGCCCGGCGCTGTGTGGATCTGACGCTCGAGCGCTTCGGAAGCCTGGACATCCTCGTCAACAACGCGGGGACCAACCCGGCCTTCGGGCCGGTCATCGACCAGGACCACGGCCGGTTCGCCAAGACCTTCGACGTGAATCTGTGGGCTCCCGTCCTGTGGACAGGGCTGGCCACGCGGGCCTGGATGGGCGAGCACGGCGGGGCGGTCGTCAACACCGCGTCGGTCGGCGGCATGGCGTTCGAGGCGAACATCGGGCTGTACAACGCCTCGAAGGCCGCACTGATCCATCTCACGAAGCAACTGGCCCTGGAACTCTCGCCGAAGGTTCGCGTCAACGCGGTGGCACCGGGTGTGGTGCGTACGAAGCTGGCCGAGGCTCTGTGGAAGGAGCACGAGCAGGCCCTGTCCGCCTCGACGGCACTTGGGCGTATAGGGGAGCCTGCCGACATCGCCGCGGCGGTCGCCTTTCTCGTCTCGGACGCCGCGAGTTGGATCACCGGTGAGACCCTGGTGATCGACGGCGGGCAGCTGCTCGGCGACGTGCTCCCGTTCAGGCAAGGGGCCGGCATCGGTGTCTAGCGCGGACCTCGTCGGAATCGACGCCGAGGCGGTGAACCGCTGGTTCGAGACCCTCGGCGTCGACTTCGCCCGGCCGCTGACCTTCGCCCGGATCGGGCTCGGCCAGTCGAATCTGACCTACCTGGTACGGGACCAGGACGGCCGCAGGTGGGTGCTGCGGCGCCCACCGCTGGGTCACCTGTTGGCGTCGGCGCACGACGTGGCCCGCGAGGCGCGGATTCTGACCGCGCTGGAGGGCACCGCCGTCCCGACCCCACGGGTGCTCGGGCTGACCGGTGATCCTGCCGTGACCGATGTCCCGCTGCTTCTCATGGAGTTCGTGGACGGCCAGGTCGTCGACAGGATGTCGATCGCGCAGTCGTTGACGCCCGAGCGCCGCCGGGCGATCGGGATGTCGTTGCCGCGGACGCTGGCGAAGATCCACGCGGTCGATCTCGAGGCGACCGGGCTGACCGGTCTGGCCGGCCACAAGCCGTATGCGCAGCGTCAGCTGAAGCGGTGGTCGGGCCAGTGGGAGAAGTCCAGGACCCGCGAGCTGCCCGCCCTCGAGGACCTCACCCGGCGCCTTGTCGCGGCCGTCCCGGAGCAGCGCGAACTGACGCTCGTACACGGCGACTTCCATCTGCGCAACGTCATCACCTCCTATGACAGCGGGGAGGTGACCGCGGCGCTCGACTGGGAGCTGTCGACGCTGGGGGATCCGTTGGCGGACATGGGCAGCCTGCTGGCGTACTGGCCGGAACCGGGAGAGGAGGAGACCGGGGGCGATTTCGCCGCCTCCGTCCTCGAAGGCTTCCCGGGCCGTGCCGAGCTCGCTCAGACGTATCTGACCGAAACAGGCCGGGACCCGGCGGCACTGAAATTCTGGCACGTGCTGGGCCTGTGGAAGGTGGCTGTGATTGCCGAGGGCGTGATGAGGCGAGCCATCGATGAACCGAGAAACAAGAGCGCGACAGGCACGCCCACCGTGGAACGCATCGATGCGCTCGTGGACAAGGCATGCCGAATCGCTGACGAAGCCGGGATCTGAGAAGGCGTAGTGATGTCCGCCCAGGGCTCGGCGGTGCTGTTCGAGCGCCGCGAACACATCGGCATCGTGACGTTGAACCGGCCCGAGGCGATGAATGCGGTGAACGCCGCGGTCGCCACCGCGCTCGGGAGCCTGCTCGATGAGTGCAGTGCCGCTCCCGAGATCTGGGCGGTGGTGATCACCGGTGCCGAGGCTTCTGCGCGGGCGCCGATCTCTATCGGCGCGAGCTCGGCCGGTGCAAGGAAAGGGCGCTCGGTGCCCGCACCGCGGTCGGGCCCCGGTTCCCGGAGCTTGTCCTGCCGGTCTGGCATTGCACGTAGCGCCCGGGTGCGGTGGTCTGCCGGCCTGCTGCGGGAGGATCGCGGCATGAGGCAACGACAGTCGGTCACGGTCGGGGTCGACCTTGCTGCGAGCGCACGGCGTACGGCTGTGTGCCGGGTGCTCTGGGGTGGCGGAGACGGCTTGGCGGTGGAGTTCGTCGTGCCCGAGGGGGATGAGGGTCTGCTGGCGGTTGTCCGGGCTGCCGACAAGACAGGCCTCGACTGCCCTCTTGGCTGGCCGTCGCGCTTTGTGGCAACGGTCCTGGCCCACCACCGGGGCGAGCGGCTGCCGCCTGCCGTCAGGTTCGAGGAGCGTGCGGACGGGAGGCCCGGTCTGGATGCGCTGCGATTCAGGGTCACCGACGACCTCACATGGAAGGCGACCTCGATGCGGCCTCCGCTGTCGGTGTCCACCGATCTTCTGGGCGTCGTGGCGCTGCGGGCGGCTTATCTGCTGGATGGACTCGCGGCGACCGGTGTCCCCGTGCCCCGGGACGGGTCGGGACCGGTTGCCGAGGTCTACCCCGCTGCCGCACTGCGGCGGTGGGGGATCCACCTTCCTGGTAGCTACAAGAGCGCCACACCCGGAGCGCGTGCCGTCCGGGAGCACATCGTCCGCTCGGTCGAGGCGGGCTTGGGGGTGGCGCTCCCCGAGCCGGTGCGCGGGCAGTGTTCCGACAGCCACGACCATCTGGACGCGTTGGTCTGCGCCCTGGTCGCTCGCGCCGTCCTGATCGGGGACACTCTGTGGCCGCGTTCTCCGGACGAGCGCGCGGCCGCCCGGCAGGAGGGCTGGATCCACCTGCCCGGTACGGATTTGGCGGCCCTCCGCCGCTGACGGCTGACTGAGGATCGCCCTGACGGAGTTTGGCGGACACCAACCACGACAACCCCGACCGTCAGGTGCGGCTGAGCTTCCTCGGCTGACGTGTGACCATACGGGTCGGCAATCAGCGCAGGGGCAGCACCAGTTCGGACGGGTCGTCCTCCGGCGAGCCGAACGACACCTTGCTGCCCAGCGGTGTGCGACCGCCGTCCAGCGGGTCCTTGGTATCCAGGACCAGGAGCCAGCCGATGTCCTGCCGGACCAGCTCTGCGGGGCGTTGGAGATCTAGGGCGTGTTTTAGAAGTAGCGCCGTCCGCCCGCAGGGCGGGCCCTGCGGCGTCTGGTGCGTGCAATCGCAAGGCGGAGGGTCGCCCTCGTACTGGGCGTACTTGGGCGACTCCGACAACATCGCGAGTGTGCGTGCCAGGCGTCGCGGGGCAGGCGGGACTTCTAAAACACGCCTTAGCCGCGTGCGGCGAGCTTCCTGCCCTGGGGGACGTACTCGAGGTCGTTCTGCCCCCAGCTGGCCGGCTGCACGATCACCGGGTAGCGGCCGTGCGCGTCAGCGCCGGGTGCGCCGGGGGCGGGGGTGAACACGTTCGCCTTGAGGACTACACCGTCCTTCATCGGGATGTCGGCGAGGCGGAAGAAGGGGCCTGCTGTGGCATGCGCTGCCGTGTGCTCCTGCCCCGGGGGCGCTGACCTGAGTGCCGCGGGTGCTGCGGTGACCGTTCCAACGAGGGCGAGCACCGCGGCGATGGCGGCACTGGTTGTCCGGACCCTCGCGCGGTGTCCGCCGTGGCGTTGCGTTCGTCTCACTGGGGCTCCATGTGGCTCGGACCGTCGTGCCACCGAGGCACCGCCCACCGGCGCGGTGAATCGGAGCGTAGAGGTGCAGAACCAGCCGCGGTGAGATGATGATCAGCCAAATGACCCGCGGGTAGGGGGGATCCGACGCCTGCACGCATCCACGTCGCCGATCGCGCGAGCCCATGCCTCGGACGCCCTTGGGCAGCGAATATGCTGCTGCGGGTTCAGAATTTGCCCGCCGTGCTACTCTTGATCCAAGTTGCAGTTGTGGTTCCCATAGACTTCAAGTGCCTTTGACGGCTATATGCCGTCGGGCACTTTTGTATTTCCGGTGCTGTTTTCCGGACGGGGCAATCATTGCGGCGACGCGGAGCTCGCACAGTGCGGGCACCGGGCACTGCCCCTAAGGAGATTTGATATGGCTACTGGCACCGTGAAGTGGTTCAACGCGGAAAAGGGTTTCGGCTTCATCGAGCAGGACGGCGGCGGCCCCGACGTCTTCGCCCACTACTCGAACATCGCCACCTCGGGCTTCCGTGAGCTCCAGGAGGGCCAGAAGGTTTCCTTCGACGTCACGCAGGGCCAGAAGGGCCCGCAGGCCGAGAACATCGTTCCCGCCTGACGCTGACGCGTACGACGCAGCTGGGGCCCGCACCGTGGGTGCGGGCCCCAGCTCGTTGCTGTGTGCAGGGTCCGCCCGCACCCCCGACTCCGGCCCCAGCCGCCCATTCCGGTGGATTCCTGGAATTCTGATGCCAGGCGCCGCTGTTTTCTGCGCCGGTGCGGCCGGCTTCGTCCCAGTCTTTTATTCGGCTCGTTCTTGCAATTCATTCGGCCATTCCGCCGAGAATTCCTCGATACGTGCCATATCGAGGAAGGTTCTGCATGAACCGCTCAGTTCGCACGAACGACCGCTACTCCAACCCCCGCAAGGGCGGCTCCGCCGGTTCCGACCGCGGCGCCCGGTTCCGCCCGCAGGGGCAGGGCCAGGGCCGTCCCGGCAACCGCTCCGGCGGATACGGGCGCCGTCCCTCCGCGCCGCAGGGCGAGTTCGCCCTGCCCGTCACCATCACACCGGCCCTCCCCGCCGCTGCGACCTTCGGCGAACTGGACATGCCGGCCGAACTGCTGAAGACGCTCACCGGCCTCGGCATGAACGAGCCGTTTCCGATCCAGGCGGCGACGCTGCCGAACTCGTTGGCGGGCCGGGACGTTCTGGGCCGTGGCCGCACCGGCTCGGGCAAGACGCTTGCCTTCGGTCTGGCCCTGCTGGTGCGCACCGCGGGCCGGCGTGCGGAGCCGCGCCAGCCGCTGGCTCTGGTGCTTGTCCCGACCCGGGAGCTGGCGCAGCAGGTGACCGACGCGCTGACCCCGTATGCCCGGTCGTTGAAGCTGCGGCTGGCGACGGTGGTCGGTGGGATGTCGATCGGCCGGCAGGCCGGTGCGCTGCGCTCCGGGGCCGAGGTCGTCGTTGCGACTCCGGGCCGGCTGAAGGACCTCATCGAGCGCAAGGACTGCCGTCTGGACCGGGTGGACATCACCGTGTTGGACGAGGCGGACCAGATGGCGGACATGGGCTTCATGCCTCAGGTCACCGAGCTGCTGGACCAGGTCCGTCCCGGCGGCCAGCGGATGCTGTTCTCGGCCACATTGGACCGCAACGTCGACCTACTGGTCCGCCGGTACCTGCACGATCCGGTGGTCCACTCCGTGGACCCCGCCGCGGGCGCGGTCACCACGATGGAGCACCACGTACTGCACGTCCAGGGTGCCGACAAGTACGCCACCACCACCGAGATCGCCGCCCGCGACGGCCGGGTGATCATGTTCCTGGACACCAAGCACGCGGTCGACGGGCTGACCAAGCATCTGCTGAACAGCGGCGTACGGGCGGCGGCGCTGCACGGCGGCAAGTCCCAGCCCCAACGCACCCGCACGCTGGCCCAGTTCAAGACCGGTCATGTCACGGTGCTGGTAGCCACCAACGTCGCGGCCCGCGGCATCCATGTCGACAACCTCGACCTCGTGGTCAACGTCGACCCGCCCAGCGACCACAAGGACTACCTGCACCGAGGCGGGCGCACCGCCCGCGCCGGCGAGTCCGGCAGCGTCGTCACCCTGGTCCTGCCCAACCAGCGCCGCGACATGGCGCGCCTGATGGCCGCCGCCGGCATCACCCCGCAGATCGCCCAGGTGCGCTCCGGCGAGGCCGAACTGAGCCGCATCACCGGCGCCCAGGCCCCCTCCGGCGTCCCAATCAGCGTCAGCGCGCCGGTCACGGAGCGCCCCAAGCGCGGTGGCGCCCCGTTCCGCGGCCGGGGCACCCGCCCGGGTCAGCCCGGCCGCTCTGGTGGTGAGTCCCGTCGGTCCGCCGAGGCCCGGCAGACCGCCGAGGCCCGCAGGGCCGCCCGGGTCCGTCGGTCCGCATAGTCCGCGCGACTTCACTTCCAGCGAGCCGAGAGTGAGGCGCCGTCAGCGGATGAGCGTGGCTGCGACGGATGAAACCTCTACTCGGCGTGGCGTGCCGTCCAACGGGTGACTATTGGCTGGTTGTCACACGAAGGGCCCCATGGTGTAGCTCGAATGCGGAGCTCTCCGGTGGTGCGGAGGCGAAATCCGGCTAACGGTGAATCACGTCGCCCCTGCGATTCCATGAGCCGATGAAGTGTCGGCCGTCGCAGTCGCGGCGAAAGGAATGTGCCTCATGCGCTCTGCCCGCACCCTGTTCGCGTCGGCGGCCGTCTCCGCGGTCCTGGCGATCACCTCTCCCGCCGCATATGCGCTGGCCCTGGGCGAGGACCACGACAGTGGCTCCTCCTCCAGCGAGTACGGCCAAGAGTCCGAGAAGGGCGACAAGTCCGAGAAGGACGAGAAGTCCGAGAAGGATGAGAAGTCCGAGAAGGGCGACTACGACAAGTCCGAGAAGGGCGACAAGTCCGAGAAGGACGAGAAGTCTGACAAGGAAGAGAAGTCCGACAAGGGCGACTACGACAAGTCTGACAAGGGCGACTACGACAAGTCCGAGAAGGGCGACCACGACAAGGGCGACTACGACAAGGGCG
>NZ_JBIRYJ010000003.1:0-735040 GCF_044389785.1 Streptomyces sp. NPDC019443 | reverse complement strand
CGACCACGACAAGCCGAACGGTGGCGTTCACACCGGTGGCGGCGCCCTGGCCATGACTCCTGCCGAGGGCGACGAGGACAGCTACGGCGACAAGTCCGAGAAGAGTGACAAGTCCGAGAAGGACGAGAAGTCTGACAAGGAAGAGAAGTCCGAGAAGGGCGACAAGTCTGAGAAGGACGAGAAGTCTGACAAGGGCGACTACGACAAGTCCGAGAAGGGCGACCACGACAAGGGCGACCACGACAAGGGCGACCACGACAAGGGCGACCACGACAAGGGCGACTACGACAAGGGCGACCACGACAAGCCGAACGGTGGCGTTCACACCGGTGGCGGCGCCCTGGCCATGACTCCTGCCGAGGGCGACGAGGACAGCTACGGCGACAAGTCTGAGAAGGGCGACAAGTCCGAGAAGGACGAGAAGTCTGACAAGGACGAGAAGTCTGACAAGGATGAGAAGTCCGACAAGGGCGACTACGACAAGGGCGACAAGGGCGACTACGACAAGTCCTGGAAGGGCGACCACGACAAGGGCGACCACGACAAGCCGAACGGTGGCGTTCACACCGGTGGCGGTGCCCTGGCCATGTCCGGCGGGAGCCTGGGTGCCGGTGCGGTGCTGATGCTCGGTGGTCTCGGCGCAGGGGCGTACAAGCTGCGCCGCCGCAACTCGTCGGGTACTTCGGTGGCCTGATGGGGTCGAACCTGTAGCAGTTCGCTTGCCGTCGCGGCCGCCGCCCCTCCCGGGCGGTGGCCGCGGCGATTGCCCTTCCCGCACCGCACTGTTCCATCGCCTGTCCGCGCCCCACTGACGCCTCGTACGCGAAAGGCACGCTCGCATGACCGCCCAGCAGCCTCCCGGTATCGCCCTTGCCTCCCGTCCCATCGGCCGTGCCCTGCTGTGGCCCGCTCTGGCGGTTGTGCTGGGTTTCCTCCTTATCTACAACTCCGTCGGCGCCTCGATGGGACTCAAGCCGCCGGCCCGCGCTGCGGTCTCCGCCCCCGCCGCACCCGGGGCTGTAGCCCCTGCCGACGATCTGGTGCTGCCCCGGTCCGCCCCGAAGCGGATCTCGATCATGGAGATCGCCGTCGACGCGCCCTTCACGGCGTTGTCCATCGGCCCCTCCGGACAGCTGGACGCGCCACCCGCAGACGACAACAACCTCGTCGGCTGGTTCGAGGGGGGTGTCACACCCGGCGAGCGCGGCACCTCAGTCATCGCGGGCCACGTCGACACCAAGACCGGCCCGGCCGTATTCCTGCAGCTCAGCCTGCTCAAGGCTGGAAGCAAGGTCGACATCACCCGCGAAGACGGCACCGTCGCCACGTTCAAAGTCGACTCCGTCGAAACCTTCAGCAAGGCGCGCTTCCCCAATGAGCGGGTCTACGCCGACACCCCCTCCCCGCAGCTGCGTCTGATCACCTGCGGAGGCGACTACGACAAGAAGGCGAAGGACTACACGGACAACGTGGTGGTGTTCGCCCACCTCGACTCCACCAAACGCGCCTGAACCGCTGCCCCGGAACATCGCTTCAGAGCAGCTGGGCGTACTCGCGGAACTCCCAGTCGGTGACATGCCGCCCGAAGCGGGCCAGCTCGTCGCGCTTGAAGATCAGGAAGGCGTCGACAAAGGGTTTGCCGAGCACTTCGGTGAGTTCGTGGTCGCTTTCGAGAGCGTCGAGCGCTTCGCCGAGACTTGTCGGCAGCTTGGGGGCGCCGGCCGGATCGTAGCCGTAGCCGCCGGTCGGGGTGGGCGGCTCGGCCCCGGACCGGATGCCCAACTGGACGGCGGCGACCAGGCCGGCGATGGCGAGGTAGGGGTTGGCGGTGGCGTCGCCGAGGCGCATTTCCAGGCGGGCGGCACTGCCGCGCTCGGGCGGGATTCGCACCATGGCGCCGCGGTGGTCCAGGCCCCAGTCGATCAGCCAGGGCGCGGTGGTGTCGGGGCCGAAGCGCTTGTAGGAGTTGATCGTGGGGTTGAACAGTGCTGCGAGTGCGGGGGCGTGGGCGAGCGGACCGGCGATGGCGTGGCGGGCTGTGTCGGACAGTCCGAAGGGCTGTCCGGGCGCGTCGAAGACGTTGCGCCTGTCCGGGTCGACCAAGGAGATGTGCAGGTGGAAGCCGGAACCGCCGCCGTCATTGAGGGGTTTCGCCATGAAGGTCGCCAACCGGCCCTCGGCGCGGGCGAGTTCCTTGACCGCGGCCTTGAAGCGGAAGGCACGGTCGGCGGCGTCCAGCGCCTCGGAGTGGTCGAGGTTGATCTCGAACTGCCCGCCGTCGTACTCCCTGTTGCCGCCGCTGACGCCGATGCCGAGGCCGTGCAGGTGGCGCAGCGTCCGCAACAGGTGTCCGTCCGGGTCGCCCTTGCGCCCGACGGTGTAGACATTGCCGGGGGTGGCGGCGTAGCGACGCCAGCCGGTGGGGGAGTCCGGGGCCGGGTCGAGCAGGACGTACTCCAGTTCGGGGCCGATGACAGCCGTGAGCCCGCTCTCGGCCAGCTGTCCGGTGACCCGGCGCAGCAGGTCGCGGGGGGATTCTGGGGCGGGCAGGCCGGTCTCGGGGTCGCGGGCGTCGCCGATGCACCAGGCCACCCCGGGTTCCCAGGGCAGCGGGACAAGGGTGCTCAGGTCGGGTCGTACGGCAACGTCGGGCATTCCGGCGTCCAGCCCGCCAGGGACGTCGGAGTGGTCGCCCAGAGCGCCGGTGTGGTAGATCGCGCGGCAGAAGGCCAGGCCGTGGCCGGTCGCGTTGGGCAGGTGGTGGAGCAGGATGTCCCGGCCGCGGTCGGAGCCCATGAGGTCGGGGTAGGTGATGCGCACGACGTCGATGCCCTGGGCGGCGAGCGCCTCGATCTTCTGCTGGATCTGTCCGGACTGATCAGTGCTCACCGTCGGTCTCCTGGGGGTACGGGCAAGGCATGGCGGTACGTGTGGAAACCCGTATCACCATGGTGCACATGCGATCTGTGCCTTGGGCGCACTGTGGAAGCCGCAGATACTTGTTTGAAGCCAAATGACTTGGGCGGGATGACATCGCCACAAGAGCCCGCCTGCAATTCGCCTGTGCATCGAGGGGGATCGGCTCCTGCGGAGCCCGCGTGAAGGCGGGGTGGGAGCGTAATATTTGGGGGCAAACGAACGAAGTGGGGCGGCGCGCTGCCAGCCGCGACCGAGGGGAGCCTGTGTCCGGCCATCGATCCATCATCGAGACCGAGAAGGCCGTCGAGGCGAAGCTCGGCGACTTCCGGCTGCAGCGGGAACAGATGGCGGCCGTCGCCGGCATTCACCGTGCGGCAGCCGCCGTCCGGCAGCACCTGGAGAACTCGGTGCTGCGCCCCGCCGAGCTGACCTGGACCGGGTTCGTGGTGCTCTGGGTGCTGTGGATCTGGGACGAGACGGAGACCCGCCATGTGGCCGAGGAGGCGGGAATCACCAAAGGCACCCTCACTGGCGTCGCCCGGACGCTGGAGTCGCGTGGCTTGGTTTCTCGAGCGCCCTGTCCCGAGGACGGCCGACGGGTACTGCTCTCGCTGACCCAGGAGGGGGAGGCGCTCATGGAGCGGCTCTTCCCGGTGTTCAGTGAGGAGGAGGCCTTCGTGGCCTCGCCGCTCAGCGCCGAGGAGTGCCTGCGACTCGCGGACGGGCTGCGGGCCATCGTCGCCCAGCTCGAGGAGCGCGGGGAGGAGCGGCGCCAGGAGTTGCTGGGCGGGGCGAAGCCCGCGCCGAGGCGCTCCGGCCGGCGGCCTCGGACCTGAACCTCCATTGGCTTCTCGGCGCCTTTGGGTACATCTGGGTGCGAGGCCTTCGCCGTCGCGCGCGGCTTCCACCAGGACTGCCCGAAGAAGCTCGGCTCGATCCACATGACGCGTCCCCATCCGTACGGGCCCGCGCCGCGGATCGAGGCCGGTTCGTCCTTCGGGGCCACTCTCGCCGCCGCCGGCGGCCGGCCGAGGCGGTTGTGACACTTCGGGAGCCGACCGTGGGCAACGGCTTCGTGAACGGCCATCCGATGGCCACCGGTACCTCCGGCGCCGGGTAGCGGCAGCCGGGTCCGCCGACGGACGCGGAATCCGGCCTCGGGGATCAAGGGAACCGTGGTTGGCGCTGAGATTGATCACGGTCGTGGGCTGAGCGTCATGGCGTCCGGGCGGGGTCGGGGGACGTCGGCGTTCTGGAGTGCGGCGAAGCCGGCGTGGGCCTGGTCGACAGCTTCGGGCCACCGGAGTGGCCGCTCACCCGGGTGAGCCCCGCAGGTCCGTTGTGAAGGCACCGTCGCCGTCGGGGAAGGGCTGCTCGGCCCAGATGGTCTTGCCACGGTCGTGGTGGCGGGTGCCCCAGAGCTGGGCGACCTGCGCGACCATGAACAGCCCGCGTCCTCCTTCGTCGGTGTCAAGTGCGCGCCGCACGTGGGGGGAGGTGCTGCTGCCGTCGGAGACCTCGCAGATCAGGTTGCGGTCGCGGATCAGCCGCAACTGGATCGGCGGAGTGCCGTAGTGGATGGCGTTGGTGACCAGTTCGCTGACCACCAGCTCTGTGGTGAACTCCAGCTCCTCCAGGCCCCAGTCGGCCAGCTTGCGGGCCGCGAGCGTGCGGGCCCGGCCCACCACCTCGGGTTCGGGCGGCAGTTCCCAGGTCACGTGGTGGTCCGGATCCAGCTCACGTACACGTACCGCCAGGAGTGCCACGTCGTCGTGCGGGCGGTACGGCATCAGCCGGCCGATCACCACGTCGCAGACATCATCGAGTCCGTGTCCGGGACGGGACAGACCGGCAAGCGGGGCGAGTTGGGCGTCGGACAATGCCTCGCGCAGTCGTCCGACACCCACATCGATGCTCTGATCCCGCGACTTCACCAGACCGTCGGAGTACAGGACGAGCAGATCCCCGTCGGTCAGAGTTACCTCGCCGCTCTCGAACGGCGCTCCGCCGAGCCCGAGGGGAGGTCCGCCGGGCAGATCGAGAACCTCGACCTTGCCGTCAGCCGTCGCCAGAGCGGGCGGCCGATGACCCGCCCGTGCCACCACGCACAGCCGTGAGATCGGATCGAAGACCGCGAACACACAGGTCGTGCCCGCGGCCGTGCCCGTCAGCCCATCAGCGTACTCGTCCTGGAACCGGCTGACCTGGTCGTCGAGATGCGTGAGCAACTCCTCGGGTGACAGATCGAGGTCCGCGAGTGTCCGTACGGCGGTACGCAACCGCCCCATGGTCACCGCCGAGTGCAGGCCGTGCCCCTTCACATCCCCTACCACCAGCGCTACCCGCGCGCCCGACAGCGGGATCACGTCGAACCAGGCACCCCCCGGCACCGTATGGCTACTCGCCGGAAGGTAGCGGGACACCGCCTCCACGGCGCCGAGCACCGGCATTCGATGGGGCAGCAGACTGCGTTGGAGCGCCAAAGCCGTCGTCCGCTCCCGGGTGTACCGGCGCGCGTTGTCGATGCAGACGGCAGCACGCGCCACGATTTCCTCGGCCAGCAGCACATCGTCCGTCTCGAACCCGTGGGCGCGCCTGCAGCGGATGAAGACCACCGCGCCGAGTACGGCACCGCGTGCGGACATCGGCACCAGCAGCCAGGAGTGGACTCCGTGTTCATGGATCAGCGCGGCACGCCGGGGATCGACCGGGGTGAGCTCGGTGGCCAGTTGCTCCCCTGTCAGCAGGAGGGGCTCGCCGCTCGTCATGGCTCCGGCGAACAGGGATCCCACTCCCGAAGCGAAAGGGTCGACATCGCCGGTCGCGACCACCGGGTCCGCCGACGCCCCGGCGGGTGGGGAGCTCGCCGCACGGCGCAGCGGCACGGCCTCGCCAACGGGTTCGGCTACCGGGTCCTCGCCGCCGAAGACCGGGTCCAGCAGGTTGACGTAGGCGTGGTCGGCGAACTGCGGGACGGCCACATCAACGAGTTCCTGCGCGGTCCGCAGCACGTCCAGGGTGCTGCCGATGCGCGTACTCGCATCGTTCACCAGCGCCAACCGCTCCCGTGCCCTGGCCCGTTCCGTCGTATCGGCCACCGCGTGCGCCAGCGCGATCACCTCCCCGGACCGGCTCCGGAGCGGAAGGATGGACTCGGACCAGACGTGCTCACGGTCGGGGTCGTCGGGTGTGCGGCCACGCACCTCCGTCTGGATCTGAGCCTCACCGCTCTCCAGTACCTGCCGCTGCCGGGCCTCGAGAGCCGCCATGTCCAACAGCCCGGGAGGCGCCACCTCGGACATCGTGCGTCCGGTGAACTCCGTGGCCACGAATCCCCCGGCGCGACGCTGCGCATCGTTCTGCGCCACGAAGCGCAACTGCTTGTCGAAGACATCGATGAGGAAGGGCGATTCGGTGAACAGTCCCCTCAGGAGCGCGTCGCCGAGTTCGTGCCGTCGCGTTGCCTCGGCATCCGTCACCCTGATCAGCCACTGCCGGTCACCGGGTGTGGACTCCAGGGGACGTGCCTGCAACGCGACCTCGACTCCGTGCCCGCTCCGGTGCCGCAGGACCGCCTGCCCCAGCTGGATGACTTCATCCAGCCCACACCGCGCTACGAGTCCGGCAGCGTCCGAGCGGTTGTGCAGCAGATCAGTCCCACGCCACCCCTGGACCTCCTGGGCCGTGTAGCCGAGCAGGCGCTCCGCCCCCGGGCTCCAGCTCATCAGCACACCATGCACATCCAGGACGGCATAGGCCTCGTCGTCCGGTTCCGACAGCACGCCGGAAGCGTCGTGGAATACGGGGTCGTGCATTGCTCCGCCCCACTTCTTGATCTGTGGCAGGCGCTCACTGCTCCGGGTCCTGGCGTAATTATCTCTTTGGTCAACTTCTGGTGCAGCCTGCTCGAAACGGGCGAGCCCGTAGCTACCGGCGGCGTGCTTCCCCGATGAGGGCCTCGAAGAGCGCTCGGCTCGTCGCGTCGGTGGCGGCGATGTCCTCGGGATGCCACTGGACGGTGACGAGCCAGCCGGGCGAGCCGGGCCGCTCCACCGCCTCGACGGTGACGCGTCCGCCACTCGGGCGGTGACGGTGAGGCCGCGGCCCAGCCGGTCCACGCACTGGTGGCAGGAGACGTCGACCTTGTCGTCGGTGAGACCGGCGAGCAGCGTGCCGGGCTGGATGTGTGTCCTCGGCGGCGTAGCGCAGTGCGCCGGCGACGCCGGGAAACGGGCCGGGAGGGCTTTCAGCGGGCGGCGCGTCACACGCCTACACCGCTGTCGGCCGATACACCGCTGTCGGCCGACGAACCCGCCACGCGGGAGGCCTGACCCGCCATATTCCGGTTGGCCTCCTGGTAAGGGTGTGACCAGGCCACTCCCTCTGTCAGCGCCGTTCCGTCACCGCCCGGCCGCGGGGCCACTCCCCATGGAGCGATTGATGTCGCGCCGCATCGCACGATCATCACCCGGTACCGAAGCCCAGCCCGGCAGACCGCCCGGCTCACTGTCGCTCGTCGACGTGGTCGCTCAGTCCGTCGGCTTCATGGGCCCCGCCTTCGCGGTGTCCTTTCTGCTGCCGATGCTCGTCGGCGTCACCACCGCCACCGGCAAGGGCGCCGGCGGTGCCGCGCCGCTCGCCGTACTCCTGGGCACCGTCGGGATGCTCGGCGTCGGCTGGATCGTCTCCGCCTACGCGCGCCGGACCCGGACAGCCGGCTCGCTGTACGACTACGTCACCTCAGGTCTCGGCACCCGCGTCGGCGCCGCCGCGGGCTATGTCTACTACCTGGGCGTCCTCGTCCTGGGGGCGGGCATCGCCGTCCTCATCGGCGGCACGCTGCACGACTTCCTCAAGACCGAGTTCGGCGTCGCCGCCCTGCCCGTCTGGGCATGGCAGCTGCTCCTGCTCGCCGTTCTCCTCACCATCGTGCACGTCGGCATCCAGGTCTCGGTCAGGGCCCAGCTGGTGCTCGCGCTCGTCTCCATCGGCGTGCTCGCCATCTTCTTCATCTACGTGATCGTCAAGGTCGGTGGCGACAACAGCCTGTCCGCCTTCAAACCCTCCAGCTCGGCGCAGGGCTGGGGCGGCATCGCCTTCTCCGTCATCTACGGTGTGCTGCTCTTCACCGGCTTCGAGGCCGCGGCCAACCTCGCCGAGGAGACCGCCGAGCCCGAGCGGTTCATCCCCAGAGCCGTGCTGATCTCCCTGTTCACCGCCGCGGTCTTTTTCCTGCTCGGCTGCTACGCGCAGATCGCCGGCTTCCACTTCAGCGTCGACGCCGTGGCCGACAACGCCGGTGCCCCGCTCGTCGCCCTGGCCTCGCCCGGAATGTTCGGCGCCCCGTGGGTCGCACGGCTCGTCGAACTCGTCATCGTGCTCGACATGCTCGCCGTGTACATCGGCGTCTCGGTCTCGGTCACCCGCGGTGTGCTGACGATGTCCCGCGACGGCTGGCTGCCGCAGCGGCTCGGCAAGCAGAGTGCACGCCGGGGCACCCCGGTCGGCGGCACGGTCGTGGTCGGCGTCGCCTATCTCGCCACCATCCTGGTCAGCCAGGTCTTCGGTGGTGCGGTCGCCGTACCGGGACTCCCGGACCATGTCAGCTGGTTCGCCTGGCTGTCCGCCTTCGGCGTCTTCAGCCTGGCCGCCATCTACTTCGCCATGTGCCTCGGCGCACCGCGCGGGCTGCGCGACCATGTGAACAGGCCTCTGGTGTGGGTGAGTTCCCTCGTCGGCATGGCGATCACCGGCGGTGCGCTGTTCGGCGCCGTCTACGAGGTTCCAGCGCCCACCATCTGGGCGGCGTGGACCGCGATCTGCGCCATCGTGGTGGCGTTGTCGGCAGGCTTCCTGAGGGCACCGCGGGCGCCGGCGAGCCCCGAGCCGTAGCCCGCCTCCGCCAAGGTCCGCAGGTGTGGGCACCGGCCGCCCGCTACGCGACGAGCCAGTCGTACGCGGCCCGCGCCGTGAACTCGCCCTGCCCGCCCGCGAAAAGCAGCCCCGCTGCCCGGAACGCCGGGTCGTCGGCCGTCGCGGGCACGTAGGGAATGGCGATGCAGCGCATGCCGGCCGAGTGTGCGGCCGCCGCGCCCGGAGGCGCGTCCTCCAGCACCACGCAGTCGCCGGGACCGGCCCCCAGGCGGCGCGCGGCCTCAAGGAAGATGTCGGGCTCCGGCTTGCCCTGCGCAACCTCCTCGGCGGAGACGACCGTCTCAATGAACGCGTCAAGGCCGGTGCCCGCCAGCACCGCCTCGATGGCGGCGCGGGACGAGCCGGATGCCACCGCCATCGGCACTTCTTCCGTGTGCAGCAATTCCACGAACTTCCGCATCTCGGGGAAGACCTCCGTCGAGGCGCGGGCCAGCTCCAGATAGTTCCGGTTCTTCCCGGCCAGCAACTCGTCGATCGGCGCCTCGATCCCGTACTCCCCGCGCAGAATCTCCAGCGTCTCCCGCGTGCTGATGCCGATGAAGCGCGTGTGGTGCTCCCAGGTGAAGTCCGGCACGCCGTGCTGGGCCAGGAGCCTGCGCCCTGCCTCGTAGTAGTTCGGCTCGCTGTCCACGAGTGTGCCGTCGAGATCGAAGATGACCGAAGGGGTGCGCGAATTGCTCATGCGGTCCAGCATGCCAAGGCGCGGCTCAGCGTGAGGTGCCGGCCGTCCTGCCGACCGATTCGACCAGCGGCAGCAGCCGGTGCGGCACCCGCTCCCGGAGCGCCATCTCGGTGCGTGTGCGCACCACGCCCGGCAGTTGGATCAGCCGCTGGATGACGTCCTCGAGATGTCCGTTGTCGCGCGCGGCGACCCGGGTCAGCAGATCCCCGCCGCCGGTGATCGAGAACGCCTCGATGATTTCCGGTACGGCCGCGAGCGCGTCGCCGACCTCGTCCAGATGGCCCTGGGTGACCTCGATATGGACGAAGGCGAGGACCGGGTGTCCGAGGGCCGCGGGGGAGAGGTGCGGTCCCATGCCCGTGATCACGCCGTCCCGCTCAAGCCGGTCGATCCTGGCCTGCAGGGTGCCGCGGGCGATGCCAAGGATCCGGGCGTACTCGCGCACGCTGGTGCGCGGCTGCTCGATCATCAGCCGCAGGATGCGGGTGTCGAGCGCGTCCACCGCCATGGTCCGCTGGCCTCCGTCTGGTCCGGTACTCCAGTGCATGACTGTACCAATGGCCAGCCTGCGTCGATCGAGTTGAGCCATTGTGCAGAGGGATGTGCGAAGAGGATGGTCGTCGCCCGTCGGAGCTGCCCGCTCCTATCCTGGTGAGGGGTGGTCCGGCTCGCGGAGAGCGGGAAGGGAGCCGCGGTGGCTGAGCAGATCACCGGCACCGAACGGGCGATCGAGCAGGCGAGGGACGCTGTCGCCCGCGAGGCATGGGCCGATGCCTACGCCGCTCTGAGCGACCTCGACCATGACCGGATGACCTCCGACGACCTTGCCGCACTCGCCGATGCCGCCTGGTGGACCAGCCGCGTCGAGGAATCGATCGCAGCGCGGACAAAGGCCTACTCCGGCTACGTGGCGGCGGGCGCCGCCCGGCAGGCCGGATTCAGCGCCTGGATGCTGTTCTACGAATATCAGCTTGCGGGACGTACGGCCGCGGCCGCCGGCTGGCTGCGCCGGTCCCGGCAGCACCTCAGCAGCGAGCCCGAGTGTGTCGAGCAGTGCTATCTCGCTTGGGTCGAAGCAGAAGAGGCACAGCAGCGTGGCGCATTCGACGAGGCCATGAGCTGCGCCCACCGCATGGCCGGCATCGCGCGGCGCTGCGGCAGCCCGGATCTCCTCGCCATGAGCACCCAGGCGCAGGCGAGCGTGCTGCTGGCCCAGGGGCGGGTCGCCGGCGGGCTCGCACTGCTCGATGACGCCATGTGCTCGGCCATGGCGGGTGAGCTCAGCTCGTTCTTCACCGGGTGGATCTACTGCCTGGGACTCCAGCAGTGCATGGCCTCCGCCGACCTGAAGCGAGCCGTCGAGTGGACCGACGCCGCCATGACCTGGTGCGCGTCGATGCCCGAGGAGAACAACTTCCGGGGTCTGTGCCGGGTACACCGGGTGGAGGTGCTGGAGCTGTGCGGTGACTGGCCCCGGGCCGAGACGGAAGCCGCCCTCACCTGCAGGGAGCTGCTGCCGTACGAGGCGAGGATCGCCGCGGAGGCGTTCTACCTGACCGGGGGTATCCAGCGGCGGCGCGGTGAGTTGGCCGAGGCCGAGGCATCGTACGACCGCGCGCACGAACTCGGCCGCGACCCGCAGCCGGGCCTCGCGCTGCTGCGCCTGGCTCAGGGCAAGGCCGACTCCTCCGCTGCCGCCCTGCGGGTCGCACTGGCGGCCGAGGACAGTGGGGATGGCGGCGGTGGTCCTGGCCGCCTCGGGCGCTGCCGGATGCTGGCGGCCCAGGTCGAGGTCTCGCTCGCCCTCCGACAGCTCGACCAGGCACGTACGGCAGCGGACGAACTGGAGTCGACCGCTCGCGAGTGGCAGCAGCGGCGCGAGTCCGAGAGCACGGTGCTGCATGCGACCGCCGCGGCGGCGGGCGGCGCGGTGGCATTCGCCGACCGTGACCTCGAACGTGCGCTGCCCCTGCTGCACCGGGCGCTGTCGCTGTGGCTGGAACTGGGAGTCCCGTACGAGGCGGCGCAGGTCCGTATGACCCTCGCCGCTGCCGACCGCGCCGCGGGGGACGACGAAGGCGCACGGCTGGAACTCCAAGCCGCGCAGGCGGTCTTCGCGCATCTGGGCGCGGTGCCCGACGCGCGGCGGGCGGCGGCCCTGCTCAGCGCCGTGCACCATCGGCTCCCCGGCGAACTCACCGAGCGCGAGGTCCAAGTGCTCCGCCTCGTGGCCGCGGGCAGGACCAACCGGTCCATCGCCTCCGAGCTGGTGATCAGCGAGCACACCGTCGCCCGGCACCTCAACAACATCTTCGCGAAGCTCGATGTGTCATCGAGGGCAGCTGCCACGGCGTACGCGTACGCGCACGGCCTTGCGTGATCCCGTACGCGATGCGGAGCATGGGCTGTTCTGCCCATGCCCGCTTCGGCGATATGGGCGGTTCCGGCGATGAGCGTCGGCCGGCCCCGTGGCTACAACAGTGCTGTGCCCATGTCCGAAGACGCGGAAAGCCGGTGGCGGCCATGATCACCTACACACCAGCCCTCGACGACACGCTGTTGGAGCGGCTGCAGGGGTCCGTACGCGGCGACATCATCCAGCCCGGCGAACCCGACTACGACGCGGCCCGCAAGGTCTACAACGCGATGCACGACAAGCGGCCCGCGATCATCGTCCGGGCCGTCGACGCTGGCGACATCGTCGCCACCGTGGACTTCGCCCGGGAGCAGAATCTGCTACTGGCGGTGCGCGGCGGCAGTCACAGCGTCCCTGGCCACGGCACCTGCGACGGCGGCGTCGTGCTCGACCTCGGGCGCATGCGCGGGATTCGGGTCGACCCCGAGACGCGTACGGCCAGGGCCGAGGGCGGCTGCACCTGGGCCGATGTCAACCACGCCACGCACGCCTTCGGTCTGGCCACCACGGGCGGCGTGGTGTCCAGTACCGGTATCGGCGGGCTCACCACGGGAGGCGGCATGGGCTATCTGGCCCGGCGCTGCGGGCTGGCCTGCGACAACCTGATCTCGGCCGACCTGGTCACGGCCGACGGGTCCTTCCTGACCTGTACCCAGGAGCACAACGCCGACCTGCTGTGGGCACTGCGCGGCGGGGGCGGGAACTTCGGGGTCGTCGCGTCCTTCGAGTACCGGCTTCACCCCGTGGCCGACATTCTTGGCGGGCCGACGTTCTACCCGCTCGACGGGGACGTGATGCGGAGATACCGGGAGCTGATCGCCGACTCGGACGAGAAGTTCAGCGCCCTGCTCGTCGTCGCGCTCGGCCCGCCTCTCCCGTTCCTGCCCGAGCGGTGGCACGGACGGCCGCTCTGCGGAGTGGTCACCTGCTGGACCGGTCCCGAGGCCCAGGACGACCAGGTCCGTGCCCGTCTCGACGAGCTCGGCCCGGTGGTGGGGCAGCACGTCGGGCGCATACCGTATCCGCTGATCAACACCCTCTTCGACGAACTGCTGCCCGCGGGCCTCTTCCACTACTGGAAGGGCACCTTCAGCCAGGGCCTGCCGGACGGGGCCATCGACGCGTACGTCGAGTACGGCGCCACGACGCCCACCATCCAGAGCGCGACGGTGGTGTTCCCCATCGACGGCGCCTGCCACAGAGTGGGGCCCGAGGAGACCGCATTCACCTACCGGGACGCCGACTTCGCAACCGCACTCAGCCCGACCCTCCCTACCCGCGCCGACTGCGAGGCCAACGTCGGCTGGGCGCGCGCCTTCGCCGCGGCACTCGAGCCTTCCTCCTTGGAGGGCGGCTACGTGAACTTCATGGACCACGACGACCAGGACCGGGTCCGGGCCAACTACCGTCAGAACTACGACCGACTGACGGCGATCAAGCGACGCTACGACCCCGGCAACCTGTTCCGTCTGAACCACAACATCGCGCCCTGAGGAACATCCCGGGCCCCGGTCCGGCCGTACAAGCGGCTCCGCGGCCGGACAAGGACTCCGGATGACCGGGGCCGGTCGAGCTGCCGGGACACGTGCCGGTGCCGCTACGGCCTACCGCGGCGTTCAGGCTCCCCCGGGTGGCCTCCGGCGCTGGACCTTGCCCTCCTGGTCCGTTGGCCTCCTCGTGGCTGAAATTTTTACCTTGTGGTGCGCCAATGGCACAGCCCATCGAGCATGTGTTGAGCCGCTGCCCCTACAGATGCTTATCTGTGTCGCATCCATGCACAATCGGCGCCGCGCAGCGCCGGACGGCAACGAGGCCGGATCCGGACCGCGGCGCCTTCGCCGTGCCTGCGGACGCCCCACCACCCCCGGCGGCCCGCGGCGGGCGGTGAGGCAAGACAAAGAGGGGCGGCCGACCGCCGTGAAGAGGATGTTTGTGGCTCCGGATCCGGGGCGTCTGCGTCTGAGGAACTCGCTGCGCGCCGTCATCGGCGTGAGCCTCGCCGTCGCGGCGGCCGAACTGGCCGGGCTCTCGCTGACCGCCTCCATCACCGGGGGCCTGGCGGCTCTGCTGGCACTCTTCACCGTCACCGACGTGTCCGTGCGTGCCCAGGCGCTGACCACCGCCCTGCTCCCGGCCGCCGGATTCCCGGTCCTGGCCCTGGCGACCACCCTGCACAGCGAACCGCTGCCGCGCGCCGCCGCCTGGCTCGCCGTGGTCTTCTGCGGCGTCTACGCCCGGCGCTGGGGCCCGCGCGGGCACGCGCTGGGGATCTTCGCCTTCATGATGTTCTTCGTCACCCAGTTCCTGCACGCGGTCCCGGCCCAGCTGCCGGAGCTGTACGCATCGGTGGCGCTGGCCCTAGCCACCTGTTCGGCGGTCCGCTTCGGCCTGTGGTGCATCGAACGGCGCACGCCGCCGCCCGCGGCTCCCACGCCGCTCCCCGGACGCGGACTCGCCCGCCCCACCACACGGCAGGCCTTCCAGGCGACCTTCGCCTGCGGCCTCGCGCTCGCGGCCGGGCAGCTGATCTCGCCGGACCGCTGGTACTGGGCCGTCGGCACCGCCTGGTGGATCTTCGTCAATACTGCATCGCGCGGCGAGGCCCTGGTGCGCGGCTTCCGCCGCGTCGTCGGCACCGTCACCGGCATCGCCGCCGGTCTGCTGATCGCCATCCCGATCGCGGGCGCGCCCGTGCCTACGGCAGCCCTGGTCGCCGTCTGCGTCTTCGGCATCTTCTACACGGCCGCCCCCTCGTACAGCTGGATGATGTTCTTCGTCACCGTCATGGCCGGCCTGCTGTACGGGCTGCTTGGCGTGCTGCACCCCGGGCTGCTGCTGCTCCGGTTCGAGGAGACGGCGGTCGGCGCGCTCGGTGCGGCGCTCGGCGTCGCCCTGATCCTGCCCGTCACCACGCATGCGGCGACCGACGCCTGGATCCGGCGCGCCCTGCACTGCGTTCACGGCTGCACCACCGCTGCGGCGCGCAGGCTGGCCGGGGACGAGCAGGCCGACCCGGCGCCGCTCGCCGCCGAACTGGAGCTGCTGCTCGGCCGGGTACGACTCTCCCTCGCCCCGCTCGTCCACCCGCTCAGCCCGCTGCGGGCCCGCAAGGCGCGCGCCCGCCAGGTGATCGTGCTGCTGGACGAATGCGCACGCGAGGTCCGTGGCCTCGCCGCCGTCGCCGCCGACCCGGATGCTTCGCACGACGCGCGGCTGGCTGCCGCCTGCCACCGAGTCGAGGCCGCGGTGCACGCCCTGGTGCCGCCCGCCACCCGCCAGGCGAAGGCCCACAGCGACTCCGTACCGGTGCCTCAGCACCACCCCGGTGCCGAGGCGGCCCTCACGCATCTCCAGGCACTGGAGCGGGCGCTCGCGGAGCTGGACGCGCCCCTGCGTACCTCTCCGCGCGCTCCTCTCGTGCCTGCCTGACCTGGGGAATAGTCGCAAAGCCCTTGAATGAGGCAAATTCCCCCGGCACACACAGGGTGGATCAGGCCGTTCAAGGGGTAACCACAGCGGCATCCATGTACGTCCCTCCACGAGCCCGGGGGTTGCGCACCATGCCCAAGTCTCTGTTCAGACCGTTGTGCCTGACCGGCGCACAGGTGGACCGGCAGGAGGCCGAGGACTTCATACGTCTCCACCACCTGGAGGAGCGAGCGGCGGGCGACCCGGCAGCCCGGATCGCCGCCGTCCTCGCGGAGATCGACGAGACCGGCACATACCGCCACACCCGCGCGGAACTCGTCTACGGTGCACGCGTCGCCTGGCGCAACAGCAATCGCTGCATCGGCCGCCTCTACTGGCGCTCCCTGCGGATACGCGACCGAAGACACATCGACAACGCCGACTCCGTGGCACGCGAGTCGGCGGAACACCTGCGCCAGGCCACCAACGGCGGCCGCATCCGCCCGATGATCACCGTCTTCGCCCCGGACGCGCCCGGCCGCCCCGGCCCGCGCATCTGGAACGAGCAGCTCGTACGGTACGCGGGCTACGGCTCCGCCCACGGGCCCACCGTGGGCGACCCCCGCAACGTCGCACTCACCGACGTCGCCTTGGGGCTCGGCTGGCAGGGCGGCCCCGGCACGCCCTTCGACCTGCTGCCGCTCGTCATCGAGGACGGCGACGGCAAGCCCCGCTGGTTCGAGCTGCCGCGCGACGCCGTGCTCGAAGTGGAGCTGCACCATCCGGAGGAGAGCTGGTACGCGGAGCTGGGCCTGCGCTGGCACGCCGTACCCGCCGTCGCGAACATGTGCCTGGAGATCGGCGGTATCTGCTACCCCGCAGCTCCCTTCAACGGCTGGTACATGGGCACCGAGATCGGCGCCCGCAACCTCGCCGACACCGACCGCTACGACCTGCTGCCGCGCATCGCCGACCGGCTGGGCCTCGACACGACGAACGACCGCTCGCTGTGGAAGGACCGCGCGCTGGTCGAGCTCAACCGCGCCGTGCTGCACTCCTTCGACCGCGCGGGTGTCACCGTCACCGACCACCACACCGAATCCCGCCGCTTCCTCACGCATCTGGACCGGGAGGCGAGCCGGGGCCGCTGCGTCGGCGCCGACTGGTCGTGGATCGTGCCGCCGATCTCGGGCTCCGCGACGCCCGTCTTCCACCGTACGTACGACCCCACCCAGCGGCGGCCCGCCTATGTCCACCACCCCGAGGCGCAGGCGCGCGCTCTCGGTGAACGGGGCGGGCAGTAGACGGACTTGGTCTAGACCGCACCTGCTACCGTCGGCCGGGCAACAAGCGATCAGACGGCGGAGAGGGAAACGCTGTGGGTGACAAGGGCGCCGGGCGAGCATTCATCGGGTCGTTCACCTCGGCCGGAGGCCGCGGGATCATCGCCGCCGCCGTGGACGGGGAGACCGGTGCGCTCGCCGAGACGGGGGCGAGTGACGCAATCGCCGACCCGTCGTATCTCGCCATCGCGATCGGATCCGGCGGCCCGGTCCTCTACGCCGTCTCGGAGACCGCCGAGGGCGCGGTGGCGGCCTTCGACGTCAACGGGCCATCGCCGAAGCCGATCGGCGCCCGGATCCCGGTGTGCGGCGCAGGCCCCACCCATCTCGCGCTCGCGGCGGGCCATCTGGTGACCGCCAACTACGGCTCGGGCAGCGTCACCGTGCTCCCCGTCGGGGCCGGTGGAGAGCCGGGCGCCGCCAGTGGCGTACTGCAGCACGAGGGCGCGGGACCGGACCCGGAACGGCAGCGCGGCCCGCACGCTCACCAGGTGCTGCCCGATCCGACCGGGCGCTGGGTGCTCGGCGTCGACCTCGGCACCGACTCCATACGGATCTGCGAACTGGACCCCGATGCGGGTGAGCTGACCCTGCACGGCGAGACCGCGCTGCGCCCCGGAACAGGCCCGCGCCATCTCGCCTTCCACCCCGCGGGCAGTCATGCCTATGTGCTGAACGAGCTCGAGCCGACCCTCACCGTCTGCCGCTGGGACGCGGACGCGGGTGTGCTCGAACCGGTCGGCGAGACGCCGGTGCTGCCGGACGGCGTCGATGGGCCCGTCTACCCGTCCGAGGTGGTCGTCTCGCACGACGGCAGGCATCTGTGGACCGCCAACCGCGGCCACGACAGCATCGCCGTACTCGCGCTCGACGAGACGCGCGAGAAGGCGGAGCTGGTCACCACGGTGCCGTGCGGCGGGCACTGGCCGCGCGACCTCGCCCTGGACCCGACAGGACGCAGGCTGTACGCCGCCAACGAGCGCTCCGGGGACGTCACCTGGTTCGATATCGACCCTAAGACCGGCGTGCCGCGCAGGGCGGGCTCCCTTGACGCCCCCGCGGCCTCCTGCGTGATCTTCGCCTGATCACCGGGCCGTAGCGCGAGGGCCCGCACCGTTCGAGTGGTGCGGGCCCTTCTGCGCATCTGCTCTGCGTACCTACGACCGTGCCGTCAGTGCGAGGGCGAGCCCTGCGGCTGCGGGGCGATGCCCAGCGCGGTCGTGTACTGCGACAGCACCAGCTTGCCGATCGCCGGGTAGGCGCCGAGCGCCTCGGCGGCGGCACAGCCCGCCTCCTTGACGGCGGCCTCCAGCAGGCCCTCGGGCAGCTCCGGGCCGACCAGATACGGGGCCAGGGCGAGCTGCGCCGAGCCGGAGCCGCGCAGCTGCTCGGCGATCGCGGCCACCGCGCCCTCCTGGTCGAGCGCCGCGGCCATCACCGGCACCGCGAGGCGCGCGGCCAGCAGCATGCCGGTGATCCCGGCAGCCTGGACGGCCTCCTCACCGCCGACCGTGGCCAGGATGATGCCGTCGGCCGCCGTGGCCACGGTGAACAGCCGGGCGCGGTCGGCGCGCGCCAGGCCGGCCTCCGAGAGCCGGACGTGCAGTGCTTCGGCGAGCAGCGGGTGCGGGCCCAGGACGTCGGTCAGCTCGGCCCTCGCGCGGCTGTCCATGACGGCCTGGCGGATACGCCGCATCAGGGCGTTGTCAGGGCCCGCGAGGAGCGGTACCACGACGGCGGCGGGACCCTCGGGAGCGGCCACCTCACGGCCGGCGGCCTTCGCGATCTCGTACCGCTCGGTGCGCCGGGCGGCGGTGTGCGCGAGGACGCTCTCGAGCGTGGGGTACTCGGCGTCGTCGCCGTCGAGATACCCGATGGCCACGTCGAGGCCGGGCAGCTCGGAACGGGCGATGCTTATGACCTCTTCGGCCAGGCTGCGCGTGGCGTACGCGGGAGCGCCGGGAACGGCGAGCACCAGCGCGGGCGCGCCCTCAGGAGCCGCCACGGGTTCCGGGCGGCGGTGCCGCCCGGACTGGCGGGGTCGCGGCATTCGTACAGGCAGGCCGGATGCGGGCCCAGTGGGGGAGCTCATGGCGCCGCATGCTACTGGTTTTGGGGGTGCGGCTGTTCGGGGAGGGGGCACTCAAGTGTTATCTGTCCGTATTTATCCGGTGAATGTCGTACGCCTCAACTGCCCTGCTCTGTCGGTACATGCAGCAGCGTCGGATGGCGTGGCAGTCGCAGCGAATCGGTGGCGAGCGCCGCCGCGAGAAGCACCGCGCCGGTGAGCGGATCGCCCGCCGCGGACACCGGCCGGGCGTGCGGCAGCTGCCCGGCCAGCTCACTCCTCAGTGGTACGAGCAGTGGGTCGCCCATCTTGAACAGCCCGCCGGTCAGGGCGACTTCACAACCACCGGGTGCACTGGCGGCCGGTGGACACACGGCCGCGGCCGCTTCCGCGATATGCCGGGCGGCCCCGGCGAGGATGGTCGCGGACACCGCGTCGCCCTCCGCCGCGCACCGCCCGACCTCGGGCGCGAAGGAGGCGAGCACCGCGGGCCGGTCCGGGCGCGGATACAGCATTCCCGGCAGCTCCTGCGCCGCACCGAACACCGACTCCATCCTGGCCAGCAGCGCGGCGGAACCGCCGCGCCGCCCGTCGTGGGCGCGCAGCGCAGCCTCCAGACCGGCCCGGCCGATCCAGGCGCCCCCGCCGCAGTCGCCCAGCAGATGGCCCCAGCCGTCAGCCCGGTGCCAGGCGGACAGATCCGTACCCATCGCGATCATGCCGGTGCCTGCCGAGACCACGGCCCCGGGACGCTGGCCGAGCGCCCCTGTGTATGCGGTGACCGCGTCCGCGGCGAGCGCGAGACGGTGTACGCCCAGTGACTCGGCCAGTGCGGCGGGGAGTTCGGCGCGCAGCCGGCCGCCGAGCGTCGCCATCCCGGCCGCGCCGATCGCGACCGCGGACACGGTGCCGCCCCCGGCCCGGTCCAGCAGTGTGCGCGCCATCGGCAGCAGCTGGTCCAGCAGATGCTCCGCGTCGATGCCCCCCTCGCCGGTGCGCACCGGCTCGCGCGACTCGACACTGTCGACGCGTGCCGGGTCGGAGGCGTCGGCAAGTGCCGTACGCAGACCGGAGCCGCCGGAGTCCACTGCGAGGACCCAGCTCACCGTCACGGAAGCCGCCAGTCGACCGGCTGCGCCCCCTGGCGTTCGAGGAGTTCGTTGGTCCGGCTGAACGGGCGGGAGCCGAAGAAGCCGCGGTCCGCGGACATGGGGGAGGGGTGCGAGGACTCGATCGCCGGGAGGTCGCCGAGAAGCGGACGCAGATTGCGGGCATCACGCCCCCACAGCACGGACACCAGGGGTTTGCCGCGCGCGGCGAGGGCCCGGATGGCCTGCTCGGTCACCTCCTCCCAGCCCTTGCCGCGGTGCGCGGCGGGCTTGCGGGGCGCGGTGGTCAGCGCCCTGTTGAGCAGCAGCACGCCCTGCCGGGTCCATGGCGTGAGATCGCCGTTGGCCGGTCGGGGGTGCCCCAGGTCGGCGTGCATCTCCCGGAAGATGTTGTCCAGGCTGCCGGGCACCGGCCGCACTTCGGGCGCCACCGAGAAGCTCAGCCCCACGGCGTGCCCGGGCGTGGGATACGGATCCTGACCGACGATCAGGACGCGCACGTCCTCGAAGGGCTGCTGAAAGGCGCGCAGCACATTCGGTCCGGCCGGCAGATAGGTGCGTCCCGCGGCGATCTCCGCCCGCAGGAAGTCCCCCATCGCGGCGACGTGTTCGGCCACGGGAGCGAGGGCGTCCGCCCACCCAGGCTCGATGATTTCTTTCAAGGGTCGTGCTGCCACGAGCGCATCTCTCCAGGTGCCACTTGTTCGCCAATAAGCAATCGCGGGTCAAGCCGTCCCTCAACCCGAAGGGGCGGCAGTACGATGACCTCCGGCAGCGGCGTGCCGGGCAGGCCCGCCAGCAGATCCAGGGATTGCTCCCAAAGGCCTGAGCGCTGCCAGCGGTTGAAGGCGCTGGCCACCGTCCCGAAGCGGCCGTAGTGCTCCGGCAGATCCCGCCAGGTGCAGCCCGTGCGGGCCTTGTGCAGCATGGCGTCCAGCGCCGTGCGTGGGTCCAGAGTCGGCCGCCCCGGCCGCTTGGCGGTCAGGACCGGCGCAACCAGCGCCCAGGCGGTATCGGTCAGGTCAGGGACGATCCGCTTGCGTGAGCGGAACCAGCCGCTTACGCGGTCGTCCTCGCGCACCCGTACCGGCACCTCGCCCAGGATGGTGACCTTCACATCCAGCAGCGCCAGGACTTCGGCCTGCTCCTGTGGCTGCATGTCGTGCAGCCGCTCGCGGGCCATCTCGGCCAGGGCCTGAAGGTCCCGGGCCCTCTGTCCGGCGGCCAGGGACTCGGTGTGCCACGCCTTGGCCTCCTCCAGGAGGTCATTCAGGCGGGCCCGCTCGTCCTTCAACTGAGCCACCGCCGCACCGATGGCAGCAGCAGCGTCCGGTTCCTTGGCGGCAGCGACGACCGCCGCGGTGATCGCGGCGTCTTGCCCGCTGATCTGCTGCTCCAGCTCGGCAATGCGGTCCTCGTAATTCACGCCGCTCCGTGCTGCGAGGTCGGCCCAGTCGCCAGCCATGGCCTGAAGGCGCTCCGGGTCCTGAAGGAGCTTGCAGACCTCACCCCAGACCCTGGCTTCCAGGCCCTGGGCATCCACCTGGGAGCAGCCGCAGCGCGGCTGTCCGGCGTAAGCCTCGATCTTTCCCGAGCACCGGTATGAACGGCCGTACCGGTCGGTGCGGTTGACCCCGGTGTAGTGCTTGCCGCAAGCGCCGTAGAGGCGCTTGCTCAAGGGGTGGGCGGCTCCGCCCTTCTTGAAGGGCTTGCGTGCGGTGCGCTCCATGGCGGCGTTGAGCTTGGTCACCTCCTCTTCGGTGAAGATGCGGTCCAGCTCCACGGTGACGGTCTCGCCGTAGACCGGGCGGCCGTCGGCGTCCAGCTTGGTGCCGCGCGTGCCGGTGGAGCTTCTGGAGCTGCGGTAGATGCGCACGCCCTCCTGAACGGGCGCGCCTTTGAGGATCTTGCGGAGGCTGTTGGCGGACCACTTGCCGCCGCGTGGGGCTGGATGGTTCTGCAAGATGAGCTCCTGGGCGGCCTCGCGCATGTTCATGCGCTCGCCCGCCATGAGGCGATACGCCTCGCGCAGTACCTTGGCCGCGTCCTCGTCAATGACTAGACGGCTGAGCTTCAGCTTGCCCTTGTCCTCGATGCGCCAGCCGTACGGGGCGTTACCGCCGAAGTGGCCGCCCTCTTCAGCCTTCTCCTGGATGCCGCCCTGTGTGCGCTCGCGGATGATCTCGCGCTCTTCTTCGGCATAGTCCGCATCCTTGCGCATCTTCTTGCGCCCGTCCTGAGTGGAGTTGTCGTAGTCGCCCTTGACGACAGCGACGTACACCCCGAGCTCTTCGAGCTCCCACACCCAGCGCCAGAAGGCGCGGCCGGTGCGGCCGATGGCCCGGCCTTCGGAGACCACGACCATGTCAAAGGGGCGGGGGGTGGATCGGGCCTCCTCCATGAGGCGCTTGAGGTCGGGGCGGTCGTGAGCCTCCAGAGAGCCGCTGAGCCCTTCGTCGGCAAAGGTGCCGATGTGCTCCCAGCCCTTCCTGCCAATGTGCTTGGTGGTCTTCTTGGAGGCGGCCTGCACGCCGTAGCCCTTGGCCTGCTCCTCGGTGGACACCCTGAGGTAGTCCACTGCTCTCAGCGTGAGAGTCTTGGTCACTGTCGGTCCCTTCACGACTGACAGATCCCGGCCGGTGTTGCTGCACCGCCGGGATCACCCATGTGGGCCGCATCCTATGCGGCGGGTCTGTCAGCGCGGGGCAAGAACAGCAGCTTCAGCAGGCGACCGTAGGAGTCTGGGTCGTGCTCCTGATTGACGACCCAGTCAATGCGGACCTCCGGGCCCTCCTGGCCGGAGAATCGTCTATTGAATCTGGCCGACTACGGCCAGGCGATGTGTTCTTGATCTGACGTCATCCAGTGCCTGGATGACATGGGGGCTCCTGCGATGCGGCCCAAGAAATAGCTCTTGGCGCATCTCTCCAGGGTTTCCCTGGCGCTGTGCGAGATGTGTTTCGGGGCCTCAGCCCGCCTTTTGGGCGGGCTCTTGCTCGGCACGATCGGGCCTCCCGATGTACTCAATGATCATCACGGGCTTGGGATCGTGGAAGCGGACGTCTTCGCGTCGCACCCACTTGATGGCGTTGCCCTTGCCGGTCTTGACCTGGACGCGAATCCACTGCCCGTCAGAGGTCTCGCCCTGGTAATAGCCGCTGGCCACCAAGCCGTTGTGGCGCACCCACATGTCACTGTCGCCACGGCCGGGCGGGAAGGGGGGCGTGTCGTGCTCCGGTAGCGGCAGGTCGATGACAGCGCTCCGGCCTGCTCGGTCTGGACCCGGCAGTGCTCCCGCCATTCGGCAATGAGCTCTTCACCAAGAGGCTTGGTAATGCCGGTCATGCGCCTGATGTCGGCCCAGTCCATGGGCAGGTTCTTGGGTCGGAGCCGAGACAGCTCCTTGCCCCAGGCAAGGCGTAGCGACGGCTCCCAGCTCTTGGCCTTGCGGGGCAGCTTGCGGCGCTCCAAGTGCCGCTCATGCTCGTCCTTGCCGCCCCACACCCCGAACTCCTCACCGAGGGTGTCCCGTCGGCATTCCTCCAGGACAGGGCTGCGCGCAGATCTCCTTGGCCTTGTTCCAGGACTCCTGCACATGCGGGAACGGCGTACGCCCCAACTGGCTGGCGTTCTCAGCGAAGAAGAGCGCTGGACTCACGTCCTGACACAGAGCCCGGTCTATCCAGCGCCGCTCCGGGGCATACAACATCCGAATCACCGCCTTCGCTCACGGCGGCAGCTGCGGCAGCTGCGATGGTTCTTCGGGGAGCGGTACGTGTTCTCCGTGTTGTACGGATGGCCCCGCAAGCAGTGGGTCTTTATGGCGCGCCGGGCGGGGATCGTGTCACCTCTCAGAGTGTTTTCTCGATGCGTTACCGCCTCCAGGTGATCCGCACGTACGCATGCGCGCACTCGGCAAAGGTGGTCCAGCTCCGTGCCCTCCGGCACGGACCCGTACGCCAGCTCATAAGAGAGGCGATGGGCGTACGCGGCCTGGCCGCCCAGCTTGAACTGGCCATAGCCGGACTGTGTCCGGCAGCCGAGCCACAACATGCAGCCCTGCTCATTCGGCAGGGCGACCTTGGCGTAGAAACGCCGCTCGTCCCGCTCTAGCACATCGCCTCCTATCGGTATTCGCAGTACGCCGCGATGGCGAGGACGCCGACACCCGCACCAATGACGGCCTCGGCGAACGCCCAGGCGATGCGATTGCCGTTCTTCCGCAGGAAGCGGAGGAGGTGTAGCCGGTCGCGGATACGAGAAAGGCCGCCCTGAAGGCGGCCAGGCGGTGTTTCGTCAGTCGTCACGTCAGTCCCTTCTTGACCAACTCCAGCTCGCGCCGGAGACGCTCGTTCTCCTGCACCACGCGGTATCCGGCGCGGCTGCCCGCGGCCTCCTGGCCGCGCTTGTACGCCAGCTCGAAGTGGGGCAGCACCGCCGTCACCACGGCGGTGACCGCCGGGTAGCTGGACTCCGTGTCCATGTACGGCGCGAGGGCTTCGCGTATGTCCACGCGAAGATCCACGCGTCCCTTGTCTCTGGCCATGGGGCCTCCCAACGAGAAGAGCCACCGCGCTTGGCGGTGGCTCTTGGGTATTCGCGCTGGTCAGGCGGCCAGGCGCATTTGAAAACGAATGACACCTTGCGGTGCCCGCTCGCACGGGGCGTCACTCTACTGGTGCGGCGGCCATGTCTCTCAACCCATGGCCGCCGCCCGTACGCAGAGCACATCCGGCAGGTGGGAGGCGAGCAGCTGCCAGCTGTCTCCGTCGTCCGCGCTTGCATACACCTCGCCGTTGCGATTGCCGAAGTACACACCGGCCGGATCCGCGTCGTCCGTGCGCAGCGCGTCCCGCAGCACAGTGCCGAAGTGGTCGCCCTCGGGCAGCCCGGCCGACAGCGCCTCCCAGCTGCCGCCCGCGTCGCTCGTACGGTAGACGCGACAGCGACGTCCGGCAGGCACTCGGTCCGCGTCGGCCGTGATCGGGAAGACATAGGCCGTGTCGGGGCGGTGCGGATGTGCGGCGACCGCGAAACCGAAGTCGGACGGCAGCCCCTCGCCGATGTCGGTCCACTTGGCGCCCGCGTCGTCGCTGCGGTACACACCCCAGTGGTTCTGCAGATACAGCCGGTCCAGATCGCCCGCGTCCTGTGCGATCTTGTGGACGCACTGCCCGAACTCCGGGTTGGGGTCGGGCAGGAAGACCGCCGACACCCCCTGGTTGGAGGGTGCCCAGCTTGCGCCGCCGTCCTTGGAGCGGAACACCCCGGCCGCCGACACCGCGACCGTCACGGCCTGAGGGTCCCGGCGGTCGGTCACCACGGTGTGCACCGCCTCACCGCCGCCGCCCGGTTCCCACTTCGAGCGGGTGGGATGCTCCCACAGGGGCCGTACGAGCTCGAAGGTCGCGCCGCGGTCGTCCGAACGGAACAGCGCGGCAGGCTCCGTCCCCGCGTACACAACGTCCGGCGCGGCGGGACCGGCCGGATGCAGCTGCCAAACGCGCTCCAGTGACGCCCCGGTGTCCTTGGGGAACTTCACGGCCGGTTGCTCCGGCTCGATCCAGGTCTTGCCGAGGTCGTCGGAGTGGAACACCGAAGGGCCCCAGTGCGCGCTGTCGCCGCCCACCAGCAGGCGGGGCACGGACCGGCGCGTGTCGATCCCGATCGAGTACACGGCCTGCGCATTGAAGTGCGGGCCGTCGAATTCCCATGTGCCGCCACGCCTGCGGCCGATGAAGAGCCCTTTTCGAGTGCCTACGGTCAGAAGAACATCGGTCATGGCCTTTTACCTCCAGGACGCCGCTGTCTCGGATACGGGCCAGTCTGCACCCGCCCACTGACAGCGGCCCGTGGGGCGGGTCTTTTCGCAGCTCAGCCCGAGTGTGAAACGGTCTTCGGGAACGGTCTTCGGGAACGGTCTTCGGGGGCGATCTGTGCAGACGGTTGGGCGGACGGTTCAGTCGACGACCGACCCGCCGGTGATGTTGAGAGCTGTCGCGGTCATCGAACGAGCCAGGTCCGAGGCGGCGAAGACCGCCACATTGCCGACGTCGGCGAGCGAGGCCGCCCGGCCCAGCATGGTGTTCCCTGCGATCTCCTCGGTGATGGCCTTGCCCCACTCGAATCCCTCGGGGATCGTCTCGGGCACGCCGCCGGTCTGGAGTGTGAGGACTCGGATACCGTGCGGGCCCAGCTCGCAGGCCAGATTCCGGCGGAGGGACTCCACGGCGCCGAACGCCACCTGGAATCCGCCCATGTAGTGGTCGCGCGGCGGGTCGCCGTAACCGCCGAAGGCGAGGATCACGCCGGACTTCTGCCTCATCATGTGCCTCGCGGCGGCCCTGGAGGTCAGGAACATCGTGCGTACGGCGTTGTGGACCGGCCGCTCGAAGTCCGCAAGCGCCATCCCGGCGAGCGGCGTCCCCTGGACTTCGGCGTACGAGATGAGATTGAACGAGATGTCGAGGCTCCCGGCCCGCTCGGCCACGGCATCGGCGTGCCGGTCGACCGCCTCCTCGTCGAGCGCGTCGACCTGATCGGTCTCGGCCGTGCCACCCGCGGCGCGGACGGCATCGGCGACCTCTTCCAGGCTCTTGCGGGTGCGTCCGGCGAGATGGACCCGCGCACCTTCGCGGGCGAAGGCGCGGGCGACCGCCCCGCCGATGGCACCTCCACCTCCGTAGATGACGGCGTTCTTGTTTTCGAGCAGCACGATGTGCCTCCTGAGTACGTACGTACTCAGTGCAGACCGGCCGGGGCCCCTGAACTCATCGGTCGCCGGAGTGCCGGGATCTCACGGGGATCTCAGACCGAGCGGTGGTACTGCTCCGGGATGCGCATCTCGCCGCCCAGCTCACGGGCCGCGTGCCGGGCCCACGACGGGTTACGCAGCAGCTCGCGGCCGAGCAGCACCGCGTCGGCCTCGCCGTTGCCCAGGATCTTCTCCGCCTGCCCGGCGTCGGTGATCATGCCGACCGCGGCGACCGGGAGCCCGGTCTCCGCCTTCACCTGCGCGGCGAACGGCACCTGGTAGCCGGGTCCGGCCGGGATGCGCACCCGCGGTGCGTTGCCGCCGGTGGAGACGTCGAGGAGGTCGATGCCGTGCTCCTTGAGCAGGGTGGCGAAGCGGACCGTGTCGTCGGCCGTCCAGCCGGCCTCGTCCAGCCAGTCGGTGGCGGAGATACGGAAGAAGAGCGGCAGCTCGTCGGGCCACACCGCGCGCACAGCGTCGACAACCTCGAGTGCGAAGCGGGTGCGGTTCTCGAAGGACCCGCCGTACTCGTCGTCCCGCTGGTTGCTGTGCGGCGACAGGAATTCGCCGATCAGATAGCCGTGTGCACCGTGGATCTCGGCGACCTCGAATCCGGCGTCCAGCGCGCGGCGGGCGGCGGCCGCGAACTGGCCGGTGATGTCCCGTATCTGAGTGGCCGTCACCTCGGTGGGGACGGGGTGCCCCTCGTCGAAGGGGAGCGGGCTTGGCCCGAGCGGCTGCCAGCCGTAATCGTCGGCGCCCACCGGTGCGCCACCCTTCCAGGGGCGGTCGGTGGACGCCTTGCGCCCGGCGTGCGCCAGCTGGATGCCGGGGACGGTGCCCTGGCTCCCCAGGAAGCGGGTGATCCGGCGGAACGCCTCGACCTGGGTGTCGTTCCAGATCCCGAGGTCAGCGGGGCTGATCCGGCCCTCCGGGCTGACCGCGGTCGCCTCGGTGAGGATCAGGCCCGTGCCGCCGGTGGCGCGGGCGGCGTAGTGGGCGAAGTGCCAGTCGTTCGCGACGCCGGCGTTCGGGCCGAACACCTCCGCGCTGTACTGGCACATGGGTGCCATCCAGACGCGGTTGGGGACGGTAAGCGACCGCAGGGTGTAGGGCTGGAACAGCGCGCTCACGGCGGACTCCAATCGGGGTGGGGCCGGTGTACGACTCGTACGATACCCATCGTAGTACGGGGAGTGTCAAACTACGAGAGTTCTCGTACATTGCACCGGCGACGCCCTACTCGCGGAGCTCCTGCGTGCAGCACTTCGCTCCGCCGCCAGCCTTGCGGAACTCCGAGAGGTCCACGGAGACGGGGACGTAGCCGAGCGCTGCCACGTCCTCCATGAGGCCCGTCGCGTCCTGCGCCATCACCACATTGCGTCCGTCGGAGACGGAGTTGAGCCCGAAGGCCAGCGCATCCTCCCTGGTGGCAACGACGGCGTGCGGGAAAAGAGTCCGCAGGACCTGCTGACTGCCTTTGGAGAAAGCGCCCGGGTAGTAGGCGATATTGCTGTCGTCGAGAGCGAAGAGGGCTGTGTCCAGGTGATAGAAATGCGGGTCGATCAAGTGAAGACTCACTGTCGGCGTGCCGAAGAATTCCTGGACTTCGGGATGGGCTGCCGGAAGCGTGCGGAACCCGGTGCCGGCGAGGATGTATCCGCCGACCGGTGTGAAGTCGCCTTCTCCTTCGCAGGTATGGGACGGGATCCGAGTCTCGAATCCGGCCCTCTGGAACCAGGTCCGGTAATGGGCGGCTTCCGGTTGCCGCTCCGGTGCATGGAATTGTG
Organism: Streptomyces sp. NPDC019443; assembly: GCF_044389785.1. NCBI lineage: Bacteria > Bacillati > Actinomycetota > Actinomycetes > Kitasatosporales > Streptomycetaceae > Streptomyces > Streptomyces sp. NPDC019443. Next base: position 706,617 of record NZ_JBIRYJ010000003.1, on the reverse strand, counting down.
CGCCGAACGCCTTGCCGTCGAGCACCACTGCCGAATTGGCCGCGAACACCATGTCGGGGAGATCCTCGACCGGATCCACAACCTCCACGGTGTGACCCAGCTCGCGATACAGGGATACGAGCCCGTCCCACTGCTTCCGCGCCAGGCCGATGTCGACCGGCTCCCCCGAGGTCATCCAGGGGTTGATGGCGTAACGGACGTCGAAGTGCTCCGGCGGGCAGACGAGATACCGGCGCTTCCTCGCGGTTCGGATGGACGGCATCCGCGTCTTCCTCTCATCGGACCGGGGGTACCCACCACGCTAGAGATGGTGACGGACAGCGACAAGACGAATGAATTGCGTCTACTCGCAACAATGTTGCGTGTAAGGGATGTGGAGCCACTACTTGTTAGGTCAGGTCCGGCGTGATGCTTCCCGATCCGGCCTCGGGGCTGCTCGGCAGAAGGTGCGAGAGCACGATGAAGCTGTTGGTGGCCTTCACGAAAGACTCGGACCGGATTCGTTCGAGGACGTCCTCGAAGTGCGCGACGTCCAGCGCCCTGATGTGCAGGATGGCGTCGGCTCGTCCGGTGACCGTCACGGCTGACTGGACCTCGGGGTGATTTCGGACCACCTCCGCCAGTCTCCTCGGCGGAGCGGCTCCGTCACAGAACACCTCCACATACGCTTCGGTGTGCCAGCCGAGCGCCGCGGGCTTCACCACCGTGGTGAAACCTGTGATCACCTCCTGCTCCCTGAGCCGGTCCACCCGGCGCTTGACGGCGGGCGCCGACAGGCCGATCGACACGCCGATCTCCCGCAGACTCGCCCGCGCGTCGGCCATCAGGGCCGAGATGATCTTGCGGTCGAGTTCGTCGAGGTCAGCTCCGCGCCGGGACATGGAGTCAGCTCCTTTCGCGCACTGCACCGCGCCTCACGGCTGTACGAGGAGCACGGTTCGCGGCGATCATGCCATCCGTCGTCCCGCATTGCCTGTGCGGCTCGGCTCTTCGGCTCGTACGGCATTCACCGTATTACGGCGAGTGTCAAACTACGAGAGCCCTCGTACAATGGAGACCCCGATGAAGTGGAGCCGCCGTGACCACCGTGACAAGCCCCCGCGTGCTTGCCCATCCCACGCGCGAAGAGATCCGTCTGGAGAATGTGCTCCACGCGCTCTCCGACCCGATGCGGCTGCGTGTGGTGCGTGAGCTCGCGAGGGCCGAGGACAAACTGTCCTGTTCGCACTTCGACCTGCCCGTCACCAAGTCGACGACCACCCACCACTTCCGCGTCCTGCGTGAGAACGGCGTGATCCAGCAGACCTACCAGGGCACCGCCAAGATGAACGGACTGCGGCGGGACGACCTGGACGCGCTTTTCCCCGGGCTGCTCGACAGCGTCCTCGCCGCCGCCGGCGGCCAGGCGGAGCGCCTCGGCGAGGGCTGAGGCGCGGGCGCGCCCGCGCCCGTCGCTCAATCGCCCGCCGCGCTCAACAGCCCTGGCCAGTCAGGGATTTTGACGGTACGCCGGCCGAGCGTGCGGCCCAGCACCGACTCCGCCGTCTCGATCGACAGCCAGCCCGGCCACTGCACGGGGCGGTGTCCAGACTTACGCAGTTCGGCCAGCGGATCCTCGGCGACGGGCCGAAGTGCGAGCGTCGCGGCATCGTCGAGAAGCGAGGCCACCGTTTCCTTGGCGCACGGCCGGTTGGTGCCGATCACCCCGGTCGGGCCGCGCTTGATCCACCCCGCCACGTACTCCCCGGGCGACGGTACGCCGTCCCGCAGTATCCGCCCGGCCGCGTGTGGCACCGTGCCGCGGCCCTCGTCGAACGGCAGCCCGGGCAGCGGGACACCGCGGTAGCCCACTGCCCGCAGCACCAGCTGAGCCTCGATCTCCTCGTACGCTCCGGTGCCCCGAATGCCTCCGTCACCGTCCGGAACGGTGCGCTCGAACCGTACGCCGGCCACCTGCCCACCCTGCTCCAGCAGCTCCACCGGACGCAGGAAGAACCGTAGATGGATCTGGCGGTCCCGGCTCTGCGCAGGCTGCGCCGCCCAGCCGCGTACGACATCGAGGTTGCGCCGGTTGACCGCGGGCAGCGCGGACACGGCGGAAGCAGATGGATCCGCGTACGCGGGGTCGAGCGCGAGGTCCGCGGGATCGACCAGTACCTGGGCCGCAGGCAGCGAGCCGAGCTCCCGCAGCTCCTTGGTGGTGAACTTCGCCTGCGAGGGGCCGCGTCTGCCCACCATGTGCACCTCGCGCACCTGGCTGAGCGCCAGCGCCCCGAGTGCCGTCTGCGGCACATCGGTGGGCCGCAGCTCGTCCGCGCCCCGCGCGAGGATGCGGGCCACGTCGACGGCCACATTGCCGACGCCGATGACCACGGCCGAACGGGCCCCGAGAGCGAAGCCGTTGCCCGCCGAGTCGGGATGCGCGCTGTACCAGGAGACGAAATCGGTGGCCGAGCGGCTGCCGGGCAGATCCTCGCCGGGAATGCCGAGCCTGCGGTCCTTGGCGGCCCCGACGCAGTAGACGACGGCGTGGTAAAGCTCCAGGAGCCGCTCGGGGCCGAGCCCGTGCCTGCCCACCTCCACATTGCCGATGAAGTCGATCCGCTCGTGCTCCAGCACCGTGCGCAGATTGTTCTGCAGGGACTTGATCTTCTCGTGGTCGGGCGCGACTCCGTAGCGCACGAGTCCGTAGGGGCAGGGGAGCCGGTCCAGTACGTGCACCCGCACATCCGGAACCCGGCTCTGCTGGACGAGGTCCTGCGCGGCGTAGACCCCGCTGGGTCCCGATCCGACGACAGCGACGCGAAGCACAGCTGCGCTCCTTCCCGCAGGGGATTCCAGCATCGCACCGGTATGCGCAGATCGGGGAGATGCTCTAACGGGGTGTCTTGTGTCGTCACGATGTGCGTGCCGCCGCGGAAGGTCCGGATTTGGCTGGTTACGTGCTAATTGTGCAAGAAACTACGTTTCTTAACGCTAATGATCAGTATGACCTGGGTGGGGCGCTGCCCTACCCACCCGTCTGGGAGCTACAAGGTGCCGGCACGGTCACCTCGGAGCCCAGCGGCCCCGACCCCGAGATCCCCGACCCCGAGATCCCCGGCCCTCAGATCCCCGGCCCTCAGATCCCCGGCCCTCAGATCCCCCCGCCCTGGTTCAACGTCCGGCTGACCTTTGCCGACGGTGCCCGCATCGACGTCCTTGCCGTCGTCGACGACGGGCAGATCGCCATTGAGGATCTGCATGCCGATCCGCCGCTGCCGCTCGGGGGCTTCGCGGTGCTCGCAGAGCGGATCGAGGACCCGCTCGAGGACGCCTGCCGGGTGGCCACGCCGCCACCTGCCCCCGATGAACCGGAGCCCGCCCCACCCTGCGCCGGCGGGCACGCGGACGCGCCGGGTCCCGACCGCCGCCGGGCCCGCCCAGCAGTGCCGCGCGGCAGCGCCGGGCGGCGGATGGCGGCCGACGCCTACCGGGCCGCGCAGCAGGACGGGCGCGACCCGGTGCTCGCCGTGATGGCCGCGACCGGGCGGAGCCGCCGCAAGTCGCTCCGGCTCATTGCGGGCGCCCGAGACGAGGGCTATCTCGCGCCACGCCACAACCGCCGCCGGCCCGAGCCAGGCGCCGTCCAGCGGAAGGTCACAACGCGCGCATCCGGTTGATCTCACTCGTCTGCTGAGCGATCACATCGCTCGCCATCTCCTCGATCAGGATGTTGTTGCCCTTCGACAGGGCGTCGGTGGCCATGGTGATGGCCCCCTGGTGGTGAGTGATCATCAGCTTCAGGAAGAGTTCGTCGAACGCCTTGCCCTTCGCCCCGCGCAGCTGGGCGAGTTGGGCCGTGGTGGCCATTCCGGGCATCGGGGCCTGCCCGTGGTCGTGACCGCCCTTTCCCTTCGCCCCGCCGTTCGTTTTCAGCCACCCCTGCATCGCGCCGATCTCCGGCTTCTGTGAGGAGGCAATCCGCTCCGCCAGCCGCTTGACCTGTGTGGATCCCGCGCGGTCCGGTGCCAGGGCGGTCATCTGCAGCGCCTGGCCGTGGTGCGCGATCATCATCTGCGCGTAGGAGAAGTCCGTCACGTTGGGGGAGTCGTCGGGGGCGGCCTTCACGGCTTCCTCGGGGGAGAGGGTCCTGGCCGGCTCACCCGGTTTGCCCGGTGCCACCACGGAGGGTCCGGCAGCGCCCTTGGCCCTGGCGGGAGTGCCGGAGTCCGACTCGCAGGCACCCATAGCGAGTACGGCGGCCGAGACCGCGGCCAGGGCGACCGACCTGCGGACACACGCGGCCCTACGGCGGTTCAACACGGTGACCTCCTGTGGCACTTGGGGTGTTTGGGGACGTTCCTAGCACGCTTCCGCACGCCGTTGATCAAAAACTTTCATTACGTCCGTGTTGCCATCTGTTGAGATGTACATGGAAGGGAAGATACTGCCGAGGTCCGTGAACCGTTCAACTGCGAACGGATACAAGGGAGGACGCAGTGACCCTGTTGCACCCCACCCGAGTGCGGCGCAGACGTCTGGGCGTGGCGGCAGCCGCGGCCGGGCTCCTCGCCACACTGCTGACGGCCGGACCAGCGGTCGCCACACCCGACCCCGGGGACACCCCCGCCCAGGGAAAGGTCTCATCGGGGCAGGCCGCCGACACCAAGGCGGCTATCAAGAGCGGCGAGATACCTCCAGTGGACGCGGTCGTGCACAGCGACAACGTCGAACACCTCGTCAACATCCCCAAGGAAGCCCTCAAGGGCACCAATTCGGACCTGGCCTTCCAGGGCAAGTACGCCTACGCGGGCAACTACGACGGTTTCCGGATCTTCGACATCAGCGATCCGCGAGCCCCGAAGACCGTCGCACAGGTCCTGTGTCCCGGCTCGCAGAACGACATCTCCGTCTCCGGTGACCTGCTCTTCCTGTCCACCGACTCCTCGCGCAGCGACAACTCCTGCAACAGCACCACGCAGCCCGCGACGGAGAAGTCGTCCTGGGAGGGCATGAAGATCTTCGACATCAGCGACAAGCGCAACCCGAAGTACGTCGCCGCCGTCGAGACCTTCTGCGGCTCCCACACGCACACGCTGGTGCCGGAGCGCCGCAACGTCTACATCTACGTCTCCTCGTACTCGCCGAGTGCGACCTTCCCGGACTGCCGGCCGCCGCACGACGGAATCTCCGTCATCAAGGTGCCGCGCAAGGCCCCCGAGAAGGCGGCGGTCGTGAACTTCCCGGTGCTCTTCCCGGGCGAGGGCCCGGACGGTGGCGGCAACCCGGGCTCGCCCACCAACCCGGGCGTCTCCAAGACCACCGGCTGCCACGACATCACCGTGCTCCCGTCCAGGGACCTGGCCGCCGGCGCCTGCATGGGTGACGGCATCCTGTTCGACATCAAGGACCCCGAGCACCCGAAGGTCATCGACCAGGTCCAGGACAATGTGAACTTCGCGTTCTGGCACTCGGCGACCTTCAACCAGAAGGCGAACAAGGTCGTCTTCACCGACGAGCTCGGCGGCGGCGGCGCGGCCACCTGCAACGCCACGATCGGCCCGGACCGCGGCGCTGACGGCATCTACGACATCGTTGGCAGGGGCGACCACCGCAAGCTGGTCTTCCGCAGCTACTACAAGATCCCCCGCCATCAGGCGGACACCGAGAACTGCGTGGCCCACAACGGTTCGATCATCCCGGTCAAGGGCCGCGACCTCATGGTCCAGGCCTGGTACCAGGGCGGCGTCTCGGTCTGGGACTTCACCGACTCCTCGAAGCCCAAGGAGATCGCCTACTTCGAGCGCGGCCCGCTGAGCGCGGACACGTTGATCGGAGGCGGTGCCTGGTCGGCGTACTACTACAACGGCTACATCTACGCGAACGACATCGCCAAGGGCTTCGACGTGCTGAAGATCAAGGACAGGCGCACGGATCCGGCGAAGCGGGTGCGGCTGCACGAGCTCAATGTGCAGACCCAGCCCGACTACTTCGACCGCGACTGATCCCCTGCCTCAACACGCGTTCCGCCGGGCGGTCTCTCGCCCGGCGGGACGCCGAGCTCCCAGTCGAGCTCGTACCGCTGGAACAGTTCCGCGCGCAGCCGAGCCAGCGGCATAGGCACCCCCGGCAGCAGGATCGCGAAAACCGCTCCCATCAGCAGGGCGCGCAGCAGCGGATAGTCGGCGTCGACATCCTGTGATCCGTAGCGCTCCACCGTGTCGCGCAGCAGGGCTGCAAGACGCTGCTGTTCCGGGCACTGCCAGAACCCCTCGGCCTGCAGGACCCCCGACATGTGCGTCCGCATCAGCATGGGCCGGTCGACCGCGAGCCCGAGGATGGCGTCGATCGCCCGCGCGAGCCGCTCGCGCCCGTCATCGGTTCTGGGTTCGCGCTCCAGCGCCGCTTCCAGTGTGCGATGCATCAAACGGTGCACGGCCGACTGCAGCAGCTGCCGTTTGCCCGGGTAGTAGTACGAGACAAGCCCGCGTGCCGAGCCCGCTCTGTCGGCGATGTCGGCCAGTGTCGTCGCCTCGTACCCGCGCTCTCCGACCAGCTCCACGGTGGCCTGCAAAAGCCGCTCCCGGGAACGCCGACGAAGCTCTTCATTGACCGATGCGCTCCGCGGGGACATGCTTGACTCCTGCGTTGACTGGCTCCGAGCCAATATACTCAGGGTGCCCCGGTGCGAGGCTTTCAGGGCCTGGTCAGCGGGGTGCTGCCCGAACCGGGCGACGCGGGGGATCGTCCGGTTTGGGTGGCTTTGTCATGCCTTAAGTGTGCCTCCGTGAGCCTCCGGTCGGTTTCAGTCGATGAGCCCGAGCACCGGGCGCAGCCCCGCCGGACGCTCCTCCACCGGCAGATGGTCCACGAAATGGACCGCACATCCCAGATTCGCGGCCCCGCCGTCCGCATATGTGTCGTCGCCGACCATCAGGACCTCGCCCGGATCCTTGCCCAGCGCCTCACAGGCCGAGCGGAAAAGGCGTACGTCGGGCTTCTGTACGCCGTGCTCGAACGAGAGGGCATACGCGTCCACCCAGGCATCCAGACCGTGGGCGCGGAAGACCGGCCGCAGGTCCCAGCCGATGTTGCTGACCACGGCGATGCCAACTCCCCACTCCCGCAGCGTGCGCAGCACGTCGGCGGCGTCGGGGTACGGGCGCCAGGCGGCGGGCGTCATATGGCGTTCGTAGAGCGCGTCGTACAGACCCGGGTCCGGAAGCTCCACCTGGCGGGCGAGACCGGTGTACGCGGCACGGTGCCGTTCCGCGCTCTCGTCGCGGGTCTCCCACAGCTCGGCGAGACCTGGTGGCATCCGCTGTGGCGACGAGCCGCCGGGGAGCGCTCCTGCCGCCGCCAACTGTTCGGCGTACCGGGCCAGTTCGGCCTCGGGGAGACTGCTGCCCCGTGCGTCGAGGACCGCGCGAAGCCAGTCCCGCGCGGGCTCGATGCGAAACAGCGTTCCGGAGAAGTCGAAGAGCACACCCTTGATCGCCATGACCGCGATCCTTCCGGGGTCAGCGCTGCCGGGACAAGACCACACGCTCGTACGCGGCGATCGACAGCGCCACCCAGCAGGCGCCGAGCAGCCAGCCGCCCACCACGTCCGAGGGCCAGTGCACGCCAAGGTAGAGCCGGGTGAGGCCGACCCCGACGACGGAGACTACGGCGGCCGCGATGCTCCAGTGCCACAGCCACCCCTCTCCTCCGTGCCGCCTGAGCAGCCACAGCAGCAGAGTGCAGCTGATCATGGCCGTCATCGCGTGGCCGGAGGGGAAGGCCGCGTAGTGCGCGGAGTCGACGGGATCCGGCCATTGCGGCCGCTCCCGGCCCACGGCGGACTTCAGCCCCTGCTGTAAGAGGGTGCCCACCGCGCTCGTTACCACGACCCACACCGCCAGCAGCCACTCCCGCAGCCACCACAGCCAAAGGACGGCCGCAGCGAGCAGTGCGCGCATCGTCCACGGGTCCCACACCCAGTCGGTGAGCACCTGGTTCACCCGGGTGAGCCCCGGCTCGGTCACAGCCCAGCCGTGCAGGCCGTCCGCGACCGTGTGGTCGAAGGAGACGAGGGGGGCCCAGGAAACCGCGACCAGGGTCAGCAGCACCGCCGAGAGGGCGGCGAGCAGCGCGCTCGTACGGGCGGCTGCGCCGACCCGGGTGTGCGCCGGCGGAGTGGGAGGCGCAGAGCGCTGGAAGTGCATGGGGGAGATCTTCGCCGCTCACCGGCTCATACAGCTATCCCAGCGCGCGCAGCGCGGGCACGAATGCCACCAGCAGGGGGATCACAGGCACCAGGGCGGCGGCCGCGGTCAGCCGCAGCCGGCGGCCCGCGGTGAGCCGCGGCACGGGTGTCAGCAGCCGGTTCACTCGCTGCGGCAGTTGGGCGTCCGGCGTGGGGCAGGGTCCGAACACGCCACGGTCCTCGTTGAGTTCGACCAGTGCCAGGGCGATCGTCAGCCGGCCGAAGCGCCTGGACGCGACATCGTCGGCCGCCAGCTCGACCAGCCGGTGCATCTCGTCGCGGAACGCCGCGAACACCGGGATCTGCGGAAAGCCGTTGGCGAGCGCGGCGGAACAGTGCAGCAGCCAGTCGTGCCGTGCCTGCGCGTGCCCCTGCTCGTGCGCCAGTACGGCATCGAGCTGTCCGTCTTTCAGGCGGCGCAACGCGGCCGTGGTGACAACCAGTTGGGGTGCCGCGCCCGGCAGCCACCAGACGTCGGGCCGCACGCCCTCCAGGACGACCAGAGGTTCGCTGCCCGGCTCCTCGCCCGGCATCAGAGGGGCACGCACCAGAAGCTCTGTGCGCCGCCGCTTGCGCCGGACATGAGCCCCATGGATCTCGCGGGTGAGCATCGCACCGGTCCACAGGCCCCCGCAGGCCAGGACGACAGCGAGGACGGCGGACCACGGTTCGTTCGCGCCGAGGGCGTACGCCTCCACCACCCCGTGCGGCGCGGGCGCGAAGACATGACCCCGGACAAGCTGCCAGGCCGCCGCCGCGCTGAACGTCATGGAGAGCGCGAAGCACAGCAGTACGGCCGCGACCACGCACTGCCAGACCCACAGTGCCACCACGGGCTCGCGCTCCGGCCAGTCGGCACGCGACACAAGTCGCGGGGCCACGACAGCGGCCAGTGCGCCGAGAAGCAGCAGCACGAGGGAGACCAACATGCTGTCAGCCTATGAGCGCGGGGCTACTTGCGGGTATGGCCGCGCGCTCCAAGTGACGTACGACACGGTTTCGGTGCGCCCCGCCCGCAGACGGCTCAGAGAGCGAGCAGCATCGCCAGCATGGCGAGGCCCATGGCGAGCCGGCAGGCCGGCGCCAGTTCGGGCCGCGCGCTCCAGGAGACCGTCGCCACACCGCCCGCGGGGGACGGCGCAGGCATCAAGCGGACGCCGGAGCGCAGCACGTAGACGGCGTAGTACACCAGCAGCCCGCCGGTGAGCAGGGGGATTCCGGCGGCCGCATGCCCGGGGTGGCCGCCGCCGGACGTCATCGCCACCGCCATGTAGACCATCGCGAGGGAACCCACGACGTGATGCAGATGGTGAGCGCCCCGGCGGGCCGGCCACAGGGCGCGCAGCGCCGCCGCCCCGAAGACAACCGCGTACACCACCCACCCCCAACTGGGCGGCGCGAACACGGCGGCGGGCACCGCCATCGCCGCCATCCCCCACCCCATCAGGGCTTCGCCGCCGGCCGCCTCGCGTGCCTCGCCGGAGCAACTGCGCATCCGCACCAGGCAGTACGCGCCGGTCCCGCCACACAGCGCGACGAGCAGCCAGCCGGACATGGCCGGTCCGTGCACGGCGCACCTCCCCCTTCGACGGTGTCAAAGAGTCGATGCCCGGCGGCTCGGGGGCCTACGCGAGCGCACGGAGGTGCACGGAGGTGCACGGGAAGCACAGCGCGGCAATCCGGCCCGCCCCGGACGCCCTGTGGCGGCTCAGGGGCGATACCGCAGCGGATGATCGGCCGGCACTTCGACGATCGCGATCCGGTGGCCGTCCGGGTCGGCGATCCACATCTCGATCAGGCCCCACGGCTCACGCCTGGGCGGCCGCAGCACCTCGACGTCCCGCGCGGACAGCTCGGCGTGGACCGCCGCCGTGTCCTCGACCTGGAGCCACAGCTCGGGACCGGTCGCGGCCGGGGCCGTTGAGCGCCCTGACACTTCCAGAAACCCGCCGCCCAGGAAGTAGACCGTGCCCCGCTCGGGACCAGTGCCGAATTCGCGGTAGACGGGGAGTCCGAGTGTCTGCCCGTAGAACCGCCGCGACCGCTCGGGGTCGGTCGGGCGCAGCAGGATCCGGCTGCTCAGCACATGCACCATGGGCAAACCCTAGGGCGGAGAGGTCCGGGTTAGTCTCGGGACACCTGTACACCGTCGAGATGGGAGTGCCCTCAATGGACACCGCACCGGCCCGGGAATCCGGCGAGCTCACCTACCGTGACGCGGTCGAGACCGATGTGCCCGCCCTCGTTCCGCTGATCGAGTCCGCGTACCGAGGCGATGCGAGCCGCACCGGCTGGACCACCGAGGCGGACATTCTCGACGGACAGCGCACCGACCCGGAAGGCGTCCTGGAGGTCATCAATGCCGCAGGCGGCACCCTCCTCATAGTGGAGCGCGGCGGCGAGCCGATCGCCTGCTGCCAGCTCGAGCACCGGGGTGAAGCTGTGTACTTCGGCATGTTCGCCGTCCGCCCCGAGCTGCAGGGCGGGGGCCTCGGCCGCCGGATCATCACGGAGGCGGAGCGCATCGCGCGCGAGCGCTGGGGGGCGCGCGAGATGCACATGACCGTGATCTCGGTACGGGACGAGCTGATCGCCTGGTACGAGCGCCGCGGCTACCGCCGTACGGGAAAGCTGAGCCCCTTCCCGTACGGCGACGAGCGCTTCGGCGTCCCGCAGCGCGACGATCTCGCCTTCGAGCTGCTGGTGAAGGAACTGTCCTAGAGGACGGTCCCGAGAACACGGTCTTCAGGCCGTGAACCGGCCGGTGCGCCGGATCTCGGGGAAGTCGGTGGTCGCGCCGTCGAGTTCGAGGGCGCGCACCAGCCGCAGATGCTCCTGGGTGTTCACCACCCAGCCGATCACATGAAGGCCTTCGCCGTGCGCGTGCTCGACGGTCTCCAGGGTCAGCCTGCGGATGTTCAGCGCGAGGGAGGCGGCGCCCACCGCCTTGGCACGGTCCACGACGTCGGCGCCCCATCGGCTGGCGATGAGCACCGTGCGTACACCGGGCACCAGACCCGCGATCTCGGCGACCGCGTCGTCGTGGAACGACGACACCTCGACGCGGTGCACGAGATCGCGGCTGAGCATCACCTCGGCCAGTGCCCGGGCCGCGGCCACGTCCTTGATCTCCGCCTGGAGCGGTGCCCGCACGGCGTCGAGTACCTCCTCGAAGACCGGCACCCGCTCGCCACCGCCCGCGTCGAGCTCCCGCAGCTCGGCGAGGGTCTTGTCGGCGATCGGGCCCTTTCCGTCGGTTGTACGGTCCACGTCGGCGTCGTGCATGACGGCGAGCGCGCCGTCCTTGGTGAGATGCAGATCCAGTTCGATGGCGTCCATTCCGGCCTGTTCGGCGCGGACGAAGGAGCGCAGGGTGTTCTCCGGCTCGACGCCCATGACCCCGCGATGACCGATGGTGAGGAAAGTCAAGATTCTCTCGCTTCCGTCGACGGCGGCTCCCGCGAGGCGCATCCCGGCAGCCGCGCGGCAATCACGCAGCCTAACGGCCCGCCTCCGCGATGGGACCGGTCTCGCGAGGGGGAGTGGAGTGGTCCGCTCTGGCCCCCGCGATCCCCAGGACGAAACCGGTGATGAGGGCTGCGACAAGGACGGCACGGGTGCTCACGCGATAAGGCTCCTGGAGAGGCGGGCGAGGGGTGGACCCTTCTGTCCTACCCATGGCGGGCCGCCCGCAGCCGGTCGCGTCACCCGCTCGTGGGCGCGTCCTGCACGGCTTGACGCGAGGTTGCGCTCAGCTGACGGCTTGGTCGAAGCAATCGCCTGAACGACCCCCGACCGCAAATAATTCGGTGATCATGGGGGTGGGACGGGATAATTTCCCAAGGTCCTACTTGTACGGGAGAACCACACACAGATACGGTGTCTTGACGCGAGGTTCTCCTGTGAAGGAAGTGACATGACGGAAATTCTTGTGCAGACCGCTGCCCCAGAGGGCATATCCCAAACCGCCCGGGTGATCGACCACCCGGCATGGCCGACGCTCAAGAATGCCGTCGAGGAGATCCGCCCCTGGCAGTCCAAGGACGGCTCCATCGACTTCGACGCCGAGGGCGCCCCCGCCCGCGTCACCGCCGAAGCCGCGCTCGGCCGCGTGATCGACGCCGTGGAGGAGCTCGCCGCGCTGCTCCCGCACGACGCCGCGTACCACCGCGCGCTCGTCGCCGATCTGCACAAGTGGGCCGACAGCGCCTTCGGTGTCCCCGACTTTCTGGACTCGCTGCTTGCCTTCCAGCCCGCCGCCACCCGCGCCGACGGACTGCAGCACCTGGTCCTTTTCCCCATGTACACGCAGAACGGCAACCCGGACCGCAATCTTGAGGCAGTCGTGCTGCGCATGGTCTGGCCCGAGTGGCTCGCCGAGCTGGAGCGCACCCGCTACGACAACCCCCTCTTCTGCGGCATCACCTTCGAGGACTTCACCGCGGGCTACGACACCAACTCCGCGGTTCTCTTCCCGGAGACCATCGCCGTGCGCGAAGCCCCCGAGCGATTCACCTGGGGCGGCATCTTCTGCGACCGCGAGGCCGCCCGTTTTCGCGCAGTCACCACGGAGGCCGTACGCATCCTCGGCCTCGAACTCCCTGACGACATCCGGGAGATGATCGGCGACCAGGCGCGCTGCGAGCAGGCCTTCGTGCTCTGGGACATGGTCCACGACCGCACCCACAGCCACGGCGACCTGCCCTTCGACCCGTTCATGATCAAGCAGCGCCAGCCGTTCTGGATGTACGGCCTGGAGGAGCTGCGCTGCGACCTCACCGCCTTCAAGGAGGCCGTGAAGCTGGAGGCCGAAGGCAACCAGCACGGCCGTGATGTGCAGTACGCGGTGCTGTTCGACCGGATGTTCCGCTTCCCGGTCACGGGTGACCGGGTGCGCAACTACGACGGGCTCGGCGGCCAGCTGCTCTTCGCGTACCTCCACAAGCACGATGTGGTGCGCTGGACCGACAACACCCTGAAGATCGACTGGGAGCGCGCACCGCAGGTCACCAACGAGCTCTGCGCCGAGATCGAGAAGCTCTACCGCGACGGCATCGACCGCCCCAAGCTGGTCCACTGGTTCGCCGCGTACGATCTGGTCTCGACCTACCTCGCACCACACCCCGGCTCGCGCTGGGCCAAGGGCCCGGACGCCCTCGATCTGTCACAGCCTCCGCGCAAGCTCGTCGACGACGTGCTTCCTGACGAGTTTCCGCTCAGCATGTTCTATGAGGCGCTCTCCAAGAAGCTGAAGTCGGTGATCGCCTCCACCAAGGGGATCACCGCGGAGACTGCCGAGCAGGTGGCTGCGTGAGCTCTCGTACGGAGGAGACTGGGACCATGAATGGAAACGGGAGCAGTCGGCTGGAGGGCGCCGTGGTCGCGGTCGCCGGAGCTGCGGGCCCGGCGGGCCGGGCCGCCTTGCTGCGGCTGGCCGAGGCCGGTGCGACAGTCGTGGCCTCGGACGCGGACACCGAGCGTCTTGCCGAGGCGGTCGACGCCGCCCGCTATGCGCACGGTGGCGCGACCGTAACCGGCGACACCGTCAATCTCCTCGACCTGGACGCCACCCGCGCATGGGCCGAGCAGACCGAGAAGGAGTTCGGCAGGATCGACGGTCTGGTCCATCTCGTCGGCGGCTGGCGCGGCAGCGCCACCTTCGCCGAGACCGAGCTCGCCGACTGGCAGTTCCTCGAGAAGCTGCTGATCCGCACGGTCCAGCACACCTCCCTCGCCTTCCACGAGCCGCTGAAGCGCAGTGACAGGGGCCGCTTCGTCCTGGTCAGCCAGTCCGGGGCCACCAAGCCCACCGAGGGCAACGCCGCCTACGCCGCGGCCAAGGCGGCCGCCGAGGCCTGGACCCTGGCGCTCGCCGACTCGTTCCGCAAGGCAGGGGGCGAAGAAGGTCCGAAGGCCGCGGCTGTCATCCTGGTCCTCAAGGCACTGGTGCACGACGCCATGCGCGCCGAGCGCCCGAATGCGAAGTTCGCGGGCTTTACGGATGTGACGGAACTGGCCGAGGCCATCGCCGGAGTCTGGGACCGGCCCGCCGGGGAAGCGAATGGACAGCGTCTGTGGCTGACCCCCAAACCGTGAAGACCGACGCCCGACGCCATCACGACCCCGAGGTACGCGGCTTCGCCAGCGACAACTACGCGGGCGCGCACCCCGAGATCCTCGCGGCGCTCGCCGTCGCCAACGGCGGTCACCAGATCGCCTATGGCGAGGATGTGTACACCGAGCACCTCCAGCGGGTCATGCACAGCCATTTCGGGCCGACGGCCGAGGCCTTCCCGGTCTTCAACGGCACCGGCTCCAACGTCACGGCGCTCCAGGCGCTCACCGACCGCTGGGGCGCGGTGATCTGCGCCGAGACCGCGCACATCAACGTCGACGAGGGCGGCGCGCCGGAGCGGATGGGCGGGCTGAAGCTGCTGACCGTACCGACCCCGGACGGCAAGCTCACGCCAGAGCTCATCGACCGGCAGGCGTACGGCTGGGACGACGAGCACCGGGCGATGCCGCAGGTCGTGTCGATCACCCAGAACACCGAGCTGGGCACGGTTTACACCCCCGCCGAGATCCGTGCGATCTGCGAGCACGCCCATGCGCGGGGCATGAAGGTCCATCTGGACGGGGCTCGGATAGCGAACGCCGCGGCGTCGCTGAACGTCCCCATGCGGACCTTCACCAATGCCGTCGGCGTCGACGTGCTCTCCTTCGGGGGCACGAAGAACGGCATGGTGTTCGGCGAGGCCGTCGTCGTCCTCAACCCGGACGCGGTGAGCCATATGAAGCATCTGCGGAAGATGTCGATGCAGCTCGCCTCCAAGATGCGTTTCGTATCGGTGCAGTTGGAGGCCCTGCTGGCGCGCGATCTGTGGCTGCGCAACGCCCGGCACGCCAACACCATGGCCCAGCGGCTGGCCGCGGGCGTCCGCGGCGTCGACGGTGTGGAGATCCTCCACCCCGTCCAGGCCAACGCCGTCTTCGCGCGCCTCCCGCACGATGTGAGCGAGCGGCTGCAGAAGCGTTTCCGCTTCTACTTCTGGAACGAGGCGGCCGGCGACGTCCGCTGGATGTGCTCCTTCGACACCACCGAGGACGATGTGGACGACTTCGTGCAGGCGCTGAAGGAAGAGATGGCCAAGTAGCCTCGAGTATTGCATAGATATGTGGCCGACCGGAAAATGATTGACTTCCGGTCGGCCACTTCCTTAGGGTCGGCGGCCATGGAGCTGATCCAGCAGAACCCTGAACTAGCCGCCTATCTAGCCGTCGACGAGGCGATCGACCATGAGCACCCGCTGGTACGCGAGACGGCCGGCCGCCTGCGTACCGATGCTGCTGATGCATACGCATACGCCAAGGCGGTCTTCGAGTTCGTACGCGACACCATCCCGCACTCGCACGATGCGGGGGATATGCGCGTCACCTGGCGCGCCTCGGACGTGCTGGAGCAGCGGACCGGCATCTGCCACGCAAAAGCCCATGCGCTGACCGCACTGCTGCGCGCCGAAGGCATCCCTACCGCCCTCTGCTACCAGCGACTGGGTGTCGTCCACGGGCTCGTGGCCGTGCAACTGCCGGGGCAGGGGCGGTGGTCGCGGCAGGATCCGCGCGGGAACAAGCCCGGAGTCGACGCGCAGTTCTCCCTCGATGTGGAGCGGCTGGCCTTTTCGGTGCAACCGGGGTCCAATGATGTGGACTATCCGGTACTCTATGCTGCACCGCACCCGGCCGTGCTCCAAGCGCTCCAGACCGCGTCGGACCGTGAGTCGCTATGGCTCCAACTCCCCACCGAACTGTGAGGCATCCCCGACCATGACGCTCACACTCACACTCACCGTCTCCGACGAGGTCAGGGACCTCGCGCCCGGCTTCATCCATCTCGCGGTCGAGGCGCGCGGCCTGGTCAACGGGTCCAGCAACGCCGACAGTTCGGCCCTGCTCGACGACGCCGCCCGCCGGCTCGCCGAGCGCCTGGACGGACGCGCCCCGCACGAGGACCCTCACATGGCCGCCTGGCGCGCCGCGTACTCCGCCTTCGGCGCCAAGCCGTCCCGTACCCGCAACTCCGCCGAGGCGCTGGCCAAGCGGGCGCTCGCCGACGGCGGGCTGCCGCGCATCAATGTGCTGGTCGACCTCTACAACGCGATCAGCGTGGCTCATCTCGTCCCGGTCGGCGGCGAGGACACCGACCACATCAAGGGCGGGATGCGGCTCGTACGCGCCACCGGCCAGGAGCCGTTCGTCACCGTCGCGGGCGGCGAGGAGGCCGTGGAGCAGCCGGACGCCGGCGAGGTCGTCTGGTGCGACGACGAAGGCGTCACCTGCCGGCGCTGGAACTGGCGTCAGGGAGTACGCACCCGGCTCACCGAGGAGTCGGTGAACGCGCTCTTCCTGCTGGAGGGTATGGCCCCCACGACGACCGGCGAGCTCGAGGCCGCAGCCGCCGAACTCGCCGAGTCGCTGGAGAAGTTGAGCCCCGGAGCGCGGATCACCGTCCGGCCGCCGCAGGCAGGGGTGTGACGCTTCAGCCGGCCTCGCGGACCTCGGCCGGAGTCGGCGCCGTACCCCCGAGGTGCGCGGGCACCCACCAGGTGTCGCTCGCGTCCTTGGGGCGTACGGGATAGGCGCGCTGCGCGGCTTCGAGAAGTTCCTGCACCCGCTCGCGCAGCCGCCGCGTGATCGCGCCCGCGTACTGGTCGGCAGGAGCCTCCACGGGCTCGCCCACCCGGATCGTCACCGGGATGTGGCTGCGCCTGAAGTTGCGCGGGCGGCCCTTCGTCCAGATCCGCTGGGTACCCCACAGCGCCATCGGGATCAGCGGAACGCCGGCCTCCTGGGCCAGCCGGGCCGCACCCGACTTGAAGGACTTGAGGGTGAACGACTGGGAGATCGTTGCCTCGGGGAAGACACCGATGATCTCGCCCGAGCGCAGCGAGTCCAGCGCGTGCGAGTAGGCCGCCTCACCCTGCTTGCGGTCCACCGGGATGTGCTTCATGCCGCGCATCAGCGGGCCGGAGATCTTGTGCCGGAAGACGGATTCCTTCGCCATGAAGCGCACCAGGCGCTTCTGAGGCAGCGCCGCGAGGCCGGTGAAGATGAAGTCCAGATAGCTGATGTGATTGCTGACCAGCACAGCACCGCCAGAGCGCGGGATGTTCTCCGATCCCTGAGTGTCGATCTTCAGGTCCAGCGCCTTGAACAGCGTGAGAGCGGCGCCGACGACCGGCCGATAGACGAGCTCTGCCATCAGGAGAGGGCCCTTCTGTTGTACCCGGGGAGGGTTCTCCCGGCGGAAGTTACGCAGCCGTAGGTTTTCGGCATTGGGCAGATCGTGCCCCATACGGGGCGTGCTGACCAGTCCTGGCGCCTTGGGCGCGCGAGATTCTTCTCACGCCGTTCTTGTCACATCATGACCGGACAGCACTCGCCCGGCGCAGCACCAAGTACATCTCGCACCCCAGGCAGTACCCGAATACGGCGTTGAGGAACGCGGCGGCCAGCGCGCATCCGGTGGCGACGAGAGCGAGCCACGACGGTCCCCAGAAGTACCCGACCAGACCGACCAGGGCGAAGGCGAGCCCCACACCCTGCGCGAACCGCGGCGGCGCGGGCGACTCCAGCTCCGCCGACGGCCCGAGCCGCGGCCGTACCGCCGTGCGGTAAAGCCATCCGTACGGAGAACGCCGCACGCCGAATGCCGCACCCGCGGCGAAGCAGAGCGCCTGCCAGCCGAGCAGGGCGCCGCTGCCCGTGACGAGAACGGCGGCGAGTACGACCGTGGTGACGGCGGCCCCGAAACGCGGCCCCCTGACGTCGATGTCCATGCCCTCAGCATCGCGCAGCGGATCCGTGGTGCGGGCGCGGGAATCTTTACGGTCCTGTGAACGCTGCACGCGGGGATGACTGGACTTGTGGTGTGTGCGGTGGTGCTCGCGGCGGCGAGCGCCTTCGGGCTGTGGCAGCGGCGAAACGGCGGGAGGCTGAAGGTGCGGGGTCGGGACGCTGACAGACGGCTCGGCGTGGCCGAACTCGGCGCGGACCTGGGGCAGCGGGCGACGCTCGTCCAGTTCTCCAGCGCGTTCTGCCAGCCGTGCCGGGCGACGAGGCGCACCCTCGCCGAAGTCGCGGACATGGTCGAAGGAGTCACCCATGTCGAGATCGACGCGGAGGAGCGGCTCGCCCTGGTCCGGGAGCTCGGCATCCTCAAGACGCCCACCGTGCTGGTGCTCGACGCGGGCGGCAACATCGTCACCCGGGCCTCCGGCCAGCCGCGCAAGGCGGATGTGATCGCCGCGCTCGGACAGGCGGTGTGACACCTCGTGACCCATGTCGCACATGCTGGAACGCACTTGACTGCACGCGCCATGCATCGTCACGCTGACGCTGTGCTTCCAGAACTCCTTCTCTACGGGCGGGCTCATATCGACCTCGCGCGGAACGCGAGTGCGCGCTGTCCGGCTGTCTGAGCAGCCACGGCCGCCCCGTTCGCATCCCTTGCAGAAGGACAACTCCATGACGGCTTCGCCCGAACTAAGCACACCTCAGCTGGCCTCTCCCGACCTGCTCCGCTCCGTCTTCCGGCAGCACGCCGCGGGGGTAGCGGTGATCACCGCCCAGGGTGACCACCCCGTCGGATTCACCGCCACCTCTCTCAACTCGGTAGCCGCCGAGCCGCCGTTGATCTCCTTCGGCGTGGGTACGTCGTCCTCCAGCTGGCCGGTGATCGCCCGGGCCGAGCACATCGGCGTACACATACTCGGCGACCACCAGCAGGATCTGGCCGCCACCTTCGCCCGCAGCGGTGCCGACCGCTTCGCGCCGCCCACCGGCTGGCGCAGCGGCCCCGAGGGCGTTCCGGTGCTCGACGGCGTACTGGCGTGGCTGGTGTGCCGGATCATCAACCGCGTCCCGGCCGGGGATCATCGCATCGTGATCGCCGAGGTCGTCGTCGGCGACCCCGCCGGAGGCGGCCGGCCGCTGCTGTACCACCAGGGACGCTTCAACGGGCTGAAGGACTGAAGCGTTTTTCTGGGAGCCGCCGGTTACGGAGCGTTGGCAAGGTCACAGTACAAAGCGCTTGCTTACTGGGGATGAACTGGATGTACTGGGAGTACTGGCGAGTAATATTTCGTTCGGAGCGCGGCCCGCCCCGACCGGGATCCGCCCCGTCAGACGCCTATGCTGCGTGCAAGGCAGCCCAGTAGAGACGATGCAGTAGGAGAGCCGGCGTGAGCTTGAGGATCGTTGTCTGTGTGAAGTACGTGCCCGACGCCACCGGCGACCGGCACTTCGCCGATGACCTGACCGTCGACCGCGACGACGTCGACGGCCTGCTGTCGGAGCTGGATGAGTACGCGGTCGAGCAGGCGCTGCAGATCGCCGACGAGGCGGACGACGCGGAGATCACCGTGCTGACCGTCGGTCCCGAGGACGCCAAGGACGCGCTGCGCAAGGCGCTGTCCATGGGTGCCGACAAGGCCGTCCACGTCGAGGACGACGACCTGCACGGCAGCGACGTCATGGGCACCTCGCTGGTGCTCGCCAAGGCGATCGAGAAGACCGGTTACGACCTGGTCATCGCCGGTATGGCCTCGACGGACGGCACCATGGGTGTGCTGCCGGCGATTCTCGCCGAGCGCCTGGGCGTTCCGCAGGTCACGCTGCTCTCCGAGGTCTCCGTCGAGGACGGCGTCGTGAAGGGCCGCCGTGACGGCGACACCGCGAGCGAGCAGCTCGAGGCGTCCCTGCCGGCCGTCGTGTCCGTGACGGACCAGTCGGGCGAGGCTCGCTACCCGTCCTTCAAGGGCATCATGGCCGCGAAGAAGAAGCCGGTGGAGTCCCTGGACCTGGAGGACCTCGAGATCGACGCCGACGAGGTCGGCCTCGAGGGCGCCTGGACCGCTGTGGACTCGGCCGCCGAGCGTCCGGCCCGCACCGCCGGCACGATCGTCAAGGACGAGGGCGAGGGCGGCAAGCAGCTCGCGGAGTTCCTCGCGAGCCAGAAGTTCATCTGAGCTTCGGTCATATCCCCAACCGCCCCCAGATACTTCGCATTCGCAGGAGAGCAATCCCATGGCTGAAGTTCTCGTCTATGTCGACCACGTGGACGGCGCCGTCCGCAAGCCCACCCTCGAGCTGCTGACCCTCGCCCGCCGCATCGGCGAGCCGGTCGCCGTCGCCCTCGGCTCCGGCGCCGAGGCCACCGCCCCCGCGCTCGCCGAGCACGGCGCGGTCAAGGTCCTGACCGCCGATGCCCCCGAGTTCGCCGACTACCTCGTCGTACCGAAGGTGGACGCGCTGCAGGCCGCGTACGAGGCCGTCTCGCCGGCCGCCGTGCTCGTCCCGTCCTCCGCCGAGGGCAAGGAGATCGCGGCCCGCCTCGCGGTCCGCATCGGCTCCGGCATCATCACCGACGCCGTCGACCTCGAGGCCGGCGACGAGGGTCCGGTGGCCACGCAGGCCGCGTTCGCCGCCTCCTTCACCACCAAGTCCCGTGTCTCCAAGGGCACCCCGGTCATCACGGTCAAGCCGAACTCGGCCGCTGTGGAGGCCGCTCCGGCCGCGGGCGCCGTCGAGGCGCTCGCCGTCTCCTTCTCCGAGAAGGCCACCGGCACCAAGGTCGTCTCCCGCACCCCGCGCGAGTCCACCGGCCGTCCCGAGCTGACCGAGGCCGCGATCGTGGTCTCCGGTGGCCGCGGTGTCAACGGCGCCGAGAACTTCCACATCATCGAGGCGCTGGCCGACTCGCTCGGCGCGGCTGTCGGCGCCTCGCGCGCCGCGGTGGATGCCGGCTGGTACCCGCACTCCAACCAGGTCGGCCAGACCGGCAAGTCGGTCTCCCCGCAGCTGTACATCGCCTCGGGCATCTCCGGCGCGATCCAGCACCGGGCCGGCATGCAGACCTCGAAGACCATCGTGGCAATCAACAAGGACGCCGAGGCTCCGATCTTCGACCTGGTCGACTACGGCGTGGTCGGCGACCTCTTCGAGGTCGTCCCGCAGCTGACCGAAGAGGTCCAGACGCGCAAGGGCTGACCTCCGCTTTCTGTACGGCCTGGGGCCGCGCGGTGATCTTCACCGCGCGGCCCCAGTCTGTTACGGGGGACCATTGACGCAGGTCGT
Organism: Streptomyces sp. NPDC019443; assembly: GCF_044389785.1. Taxonomy (NCBI): domain Bacteria; kingdom Bacillati; phylum Actinomycetota; class Actinomycetes; order Kitasatosporales; family Streptomycetaceae; genus Streptomyces; species Streptomyces sp. NPDC019443. The sequence continues at coordinate 685,253 of NZ_JBIRYJ010000003.1, read as the reverse complement.
AACCGCCGACTAACTTCGCCATACGGATTGTTAATTCCGTGCTGCGGAAAATAGGAGGGTGCAGGATGGGTCAGCAGGAGAAGGTGGCAACGAGCCTCGCCGGAGCGGTCAGCGAGGAAATCAGCGCCTCCCTCGCGCCGGTGGACGCGGAGCTCGCCCGCCGCTACCCGGGAGACCCCGGCACTCGCCAGCCCGTTCACACGGTCTACGTACCCGGTGATGTCTTCGCCTCCGACACCATCCGTTCCTGGGGCGACCAGGCGCTCGCCGCGCTCGACGAGCACGCCCCGGACGCCGCGTCCCTCGCAGCCGTCCTCGGCCTCTCCGGCGAACTCGCGGCCCCGGTGTACGACCGCGTACGGGCCAAGCTGGAGCGTGAGCCCATCGAGGACCTGCGCATCGACTTCGAGGACGGCTACGGCGGCCGCGGCGACGCCGAGGAGGACGCGCACGCCGCCCGCGCCGCCCGCCTGGTCACCGAGGCATACGCGCAGGGCACCGCCGCCCCGTACATGGGCATCCGTATGAAGTGCATGGAGGCCGCCGTACGCGACCGGGGCATCCGCACCCTCGACATCTTCCTCACCGGCCTCATCGAGGCCGACGGGCTGCCCGACGGCCTCGTCCTGACCCTCCCCAAGGTCACCTACACCGAGCAGGTCACCGCGATGGTGCGGCTGCTGGAGGAGTTCGAGAAGGCGCGCGGTCTGCACGCGGGCCGGATCGGCTTCGAGATCCAGATCGAGACCAGCCAGTCCATCCTCGCCGCCGACGGCACCGCCGCCGTGGCGCGGATGATCGACGCCGCCGAGGGCCGGGCCACCGGACTGCACTACGGCACCTTCGACTACAGCGCCTGCCTCGGCGTCAGCGCCGCCTACCAGGCCAGCGACCACCCCGCCGCCGACCACGCCAAGGCCGTCATGCAGGTCGCGGCCGCGGGCACCGGCGTTCGCGTCTCGGACGGCTCTACAAACGTCCTTCCGGTCGGCACCACCGAGAAGGTCCACGACGCCTGGCGGCTGCACTACGGCCTGACCCGCCGAGCCCTGGCCCGCGCCTACTACCAGGGCTGGGACATGCACCCCGGCCACCTGCCGACCCGCTACGCCGCCGTGTTCGCCTTCTACCGCGAGGGCTTCGAGCAGGCCGCCGCGCGGCTGTCCGCGTATGCCAACCACGCGGCCGGCGACGTCATGGACGAGCCCGCCACCGCCAAGGCGCTGAGCAGCTATCTGCTGCGTGGCATCGACTGCGGCGCCCTCGACACCGCCGAAGTCGCCCGGCTCACCGGACTCACGCGCGCTGATCTCGACGGCTTCGCCGCACCGCGCCGCGGGGACCTCACGGCCACAGCCAAGTAACAGTCGGCGCTGCTCTCACCGCTGCCCTCTAGTCTGTGCGCGACCACAGTCGCAACAAGGATCGGGGCAGCCGTGTCTTCGGGGGAGAACGAGCGGCTCGCCGGCCGTTACCGGGTGATCGAACAGCTGGGCCGCGGCGGCATGGGCGTCGTCTGGCGCGCCGTCGACGAGGTACTCGGCCGCGAAGTCGCCGTCAAGGAACTGCGCACCTACAGCGACTCGTCGGGCCCCGAACTGGCCGACCTCAGAGTGCGGATGCAACGCGAGGCCCGCGCGGCGGCCCGCGTACGCCACCCCGCGGTCATCGCCGTCCACGACGTCACCGAACACGAAGGCCGTCCGGTCATCGTGATGGAGCTCATCGACGGCCCCTCGCTGGACGATGTGCTCAGTGAGCGCGGCGTCATGGACGCGCGCGAGGTGGCCGCCATCGGAGCCAAGGTGATGCAGGCGCTGGGCGCCGCCCACCGCGCCGGGGTGCTGCATCGCGACGTGAAGCCCGGCAATGTGCTGCTGGACCGCGGGGGCCGGGTGGTGCTCACCGACTTCGGCATCGCGGCGATGGACGACCCCGGCGACGGCGCGACCACCCATCTGACGCGCAGCGGCGAACTGGTCGGCTCGCTCGACTACTTGGCGCCCGAGCGCGCCCAGGGCCAGGACCCCGGTCCCGCGTCCGACATCTGGGCGCTCGGCGCCACGCTGTATGCGGCTGTGGAGGGCGCGGCTCCGTTCCGCCGCACCTCCACCTGGTCGACGCTCAACGCGATCGTCGTGGAGCCGCTGCCCGAGCCGCTGCGGGCCGGCGCGCTCGGACCCGTACTGCGGGAGCTGATGCACAAGGACCCGGCGCAGCGGCCCGACGCGGACACCGCGGCGCGGCTGCTCTCTGCCGTGGCGGCGGGCCAGGACACCGGCACCTCGACCGTGTCGCTGGGGACAGCGCCGCCGGCCGCACCGGATCCGGCGACCCGGGTGCCGACCGTGCTCAACGCGGCGCCGCACCGGCCCGACGGCTTCGGCCCCGCGGCGCCGCAGGCCCCGGCCCCGCATGCTTCTCCCGCACCGATACCCGCACCCGCCCCGGCCGCGCCACCCGCGTCCGGCGGTCGCGGTCGGGCGAGGGTCCTGGTGACGGCCGGAGTCGTCGCCGTCCTGCTCGCCGGGGGAGGCGTGACGTACGCCCTCGTCGACCGTGACGGATCGGGCGGCCGGGAGCTCGCGGGCGGCCGGGCCGAGAGTCCGGCGGCGAGTTCGAGCGCACCCGGGGGCCCGCTCGCGAGCGCCTCCGGCGGCAAGCAGAGCCCGAGCACCAAGCCCACCGAGCAGGGCGCCACCAAGTCGCCCACCCAGTCCGCCAAGCCGCCCGCGCCCGGCAAGGCAACCGGAGGATCGGACTCCGGCGGCTCGACCAGCGGCGGGTCCTCGGGCACGACCGGCGGCTCGACCCCCACGGGCGGCGGCGGCACCTCCACCAACGGCGGTTCTACGACCGGAGGTTCGGACCCGGACCCGGCGCCCGTCTGCCACTCGATCGGCGGCGGCAAGTACAACTGCCAGGTCTGGAAGCAGGCGAAGTCGTACACCGCGTCCGGCACCGAGAAGGGGGTGCTCAACGCGGGCACCAACTACTTCTACTGCCAGCAGAATCTGGGCCGCCGCGAGACCTCCGGCCAGTGGACGAACGTCTGGTGGGCCAAGACCGACGACGACAGCGGCAACACCAATGTCTTCGTCAGCGACGTCTACATCCAGGGCGGCGAAAACGACCAGCCGGTGCCGGGCCTACCCGTCTGCTGACGGCGGGATCTCGCCCGAGCCGCGCGGGATGAGTACCGTCTCCAGCGCCACCTGCGAAGGCGCGTCGTCCACGCCGTCGAGGCGGCGGAACAGCCGTTCCGCGGCGGTACGCCCCAGGGCTGCCGCGTCCTGGGCTATGACCGTGATGCCCAGCAGGTCGGCGAGTTCGATGTCGTCGAAGCCGACCAGGGCGACCGGCCGGTGGTGCCCGGCCAGGACCCGTACCGCTGTGACCGTCACCCGGTTGTTGCCCGCGAAGACCGCGGTGACCGGGTCGGGCCCCGCCAGCATCTCGGTGACGGCGGCCCGCACCCGCTCCGGCGCGGTGGAGCCCAGCGAGACCCAGGACTCGTCCACATCGAGCCCGGCGTCCTCCATGGCGGTGCGGTAGCCGCGCAGCCGCTCGACGGCCGTGTGGATGCGCGGCTGGTCGCCGATGAAGCCGATACGGCGGTGGCCGTGCGCGATCAGATGGGCCACGCCGGTGCGGGCGCCGCCGAAGCTGTCGGAGAGCACCACGTCCGCGTCGATCTGCCCAGCCGGGCGGTCCACGAACACCGTCGCGATGCCCGCCTTGATCTCGGGCTCCAGATAGCGGTGGTCGTGGCCGGCCGGGATCACGATCAGACCGTCGACCCGGCGGGCGCACAGGGCCAGCACCAGTTCCTGCTCGCGGTCCGGGTCCTCGGCGCTGGAGCCGTTGATGAGCAGCGCGCCATGCGCCCGGGCGACCTCCTCGACCGCACGGCTCAGCGGACCGTAGAAGGGGTCTGCGAGGTCCTCCAGGACGAGGCCGACGGAGGCGGTGCGGCCCTTGCGAAGCACGCGCGCGCTGTCGTTGCGGCGGAAGCCGAGGGACTCGATGGCCTCCTGCACCCGGCGCTCGGTGTCGGGTGTGACACCCGGCTCCCCATTGACCACCCGCGAGACCGTTTTGAGGCCGACGCCCGCGCGGGCGGCGACGTCTTTCATGGTCGGCCGATTGCCGTAGCGGGGCTCGGGCCCTCGGGGGCGCCCCGGCGAAGGCACGGGATGGTCGGTCTCTGCCACAGTGCGCTGTCCTGTCGTCGTCCGGGTGTGCAAGGGTGTGGCGTCGAGCATAGGCCCTGGACAACGTTGTCAGGGGAATGGAGACTGTTACTGAATCCGCAGGTCCGACCAGCTCCCGGGGGATCCGACACCGATGCATACCGACCTCGTCGCCGCGCTCGACATCGGCGGCACCAAGATCGCCGGCGCGTTGGTGGACGGCAGCGGCAGGATCCTCGTGCGCGCCCAGCGCCCGACACCTGCCCAGGAGGACGGCGAGACGGTGATGCGCGCCGTCGAGGGAGTCCTCGCCGAGCTGTCCGTATCCCCGCTCTGGGCGCGCGCGTCGGCCGTTGGCATCGGCAGCGCCGGTCCGGTGGACGCGTCCGCCGGCACGGTCAGCCCGGTCAATGTCCCGGGCTGGCGTGACTTTCCGCTGGTCGCGCGGGTGCGAAGAGCCGTCGGCGGTCTGCCCGTCGAGCTGGTGGGCGACGGTGTCGCGATGACGGCGGCCGAGCACTGGCAGGGTGCGGCCCGCGGGTACGACAACGCGCTGTGCATGGTGGTCTCCACGGGCGTCGGCGGCGGACTCGTCCTCGGCGGGAAGCTTCACCCCGGGCCCACCGGCAACGCCGGGCACATCGGCCACATCAGCGTCGACCTCGACGGCGATCTGTGCCCCTGCGGCGCGCGCGGCTGCGTCGAGCGCATCGCCAGCGGCCCGAACATCGCGCGCCGGGCGCTGGAGGGCGGCTGGCAGCCGGGCCCCGACGGCGACACCTCGGCGGCCGCGGTGGCCGCCGCGGCCCGGGCCCAAGACCCGGTCGCCGTCGCCTCCTTCGAGCGCGCGGCTCAGGCGCTCGCCGCCGGGATCGCCGCCACCGCGACCCTCGTGGAGATCGAAATCGCGGTGATCGGCGGGGGAGTGGCGAACGCGGGCGAGGTGCTCTTCGCCCCGCTGCGCCGTTCGCTGCGCGACTACGCCACGCTCTCCTTCGTACAGCGGCTGACCGTGGCTCCGGCCCTGACGGGCACGGACGCGGGTCTGGTGGGTGCGGCAGCTGCCGCCTCGCTCGGCCGTCACGGCGAGGCGGCAGCGGTGGTCAGCAGCCGATCCTGAGATCGGCCCAGTCGGCGTGGTCGGAATCGATACCGTCCCCGCCGTCGGTGACCACCAGACGTACGACCTTCGCGCCACTGACGTCCGCCGAAATCGGCTGTGGGGGCATGGCGTTGGTCAGGACGCCCGTCGACGCGGCCTTCTTTCCGTCCGCCCAGATCTCGAAGGCGACCGTGCCGCGCGTCCCCTTCTCGTCGTCCACGCCGACCTGCGCGCTCACCGTGGTACACCGGCCACCGGCGTAGTACTCCACCGCGCTCGCGGCATGCACGCCCAGACCCTTGGCGAAGACCTGGCCGCCGATGGTGATCGGCCTTCCGTCGCCCGCCTTGCTCTCGCCGTTACTGGTGTCCTTCTCCACCGGACCCCAGCCGTTCGCCGTGCTCAGCGCGGCGAGATCGCTGAGATACGACTGACCGGCGGGCGGCGCCACGACCACGTGCACACTCCCGGGCACGGCGACGGTCAGCCGCTGTCCGGTCGGGGAGCGGTACTTCGCCGTCAGGGTCAGTGCGTACGAACCGGGCGCGGCGCCCGGCGGCACAGCGATCTCCCAGCCCGTCGTCAGCTTCCTTCCGCTGGTGAGCACCGCGGCGGTGGCCTTGGACGTTGCCTTGACGCGCCAGCCCTCGGGCCCGGTCATTGCGACCGAGACGGCGAGCGCGGGCGTACGGCCCAGGTCGGTGACGGTCGAGGTGAGCTTCCCGGTCTGGCCCGCCTCGGCCATCAGGCCCTCGTCGGCGCTCACTTCGACGGCCGGCGGCAGCAGCGCCCACTTGCGGTCCGTCGAGACGCGCACCAGTACCGTGCCGTGCGCGGGCACGGTCGCGGAGATCGTCCCCGCGGTGTTGGCGTCGGTGTGCCGCCACAGATCGCGCAGCCGGTAGCCGGGGGCGTCCGGCAGTCCGACTGCCTTCGCCGTGGTGGCGATCCGCTGCGGGCTGCCGCTCTCGTTGAAGAGCGCGACCGCGCGGCTGCCGTCCTGCATCTCCTTGGCCACCACCCAGCGGCCGCCCTCGGAGCTGATCACCGTGCCCTGCTTGCCCAGCGGGTCCTGGTCGACGGCGATGACCTCGCGGTTGCCGAGGATCTCAAACGCGGAGGCGGGCGCCTTGCGCAGATCGGAGCCGATCAGCAGCGGCGCGGCCATGATCGACCACATGGAGAAGTGGGAGCGGTACTCCGTGTCCGTCATGCCGCCATTGCCGACCTCCAGCATGTCGGGGTCGTTCCAGTGGCCAGGGCCCGCGTACTGCGCGAGCGGCAGATTCTTCTTCATGATCGACAACATGGAGCCCCAGTTGTCGCTGATGTCCCCGGTGGTGCGCCAGAGCTGTCCGACGTCCGCGGCCCACTCCCAGGGCCTGTTCTGGCCCCACTCGCAGATGCTGTAGACGATGGGGCGACCTGTTGTCTCAGAGGCGGCCTTCAGGGCGTCGCGCATCGTGGTGTAGCGGAGTTTGGCGTCCACGCCCTGGTTGTTGCAGTTGTCGTACTTGAGGTAGTCGACGCCCCAGTCGGCGAACTGCTGCGCGTCGCTGTACTCATGTCCGAGCCCGCCCGGGAAACCGGCGGTGTTGCAGGTCTTGGTCCCGGCGCTGGTGTAGATGCCGAACTTCAGTCCCTTGGCGTGGACGTAGTCGGCGACGGCCTTGATGCCGCCCGGGAAGCGCACCGGGTCGGGGACGAGCTTGCCGTTCGCGTCGCGCTGCGGCAGTGCCCAGCAGTCGTCCAGATTGACGTACTCGTACCCGGCCTCCTTGAGGCCCTTCTCGACGAAGATGTCGGCGATTCCCTTGACCATCGCCTCGTTGAACTCCGCCCGGCAGTGGGTGGTGTTCCAGTTGTTGAACCCCATCGGAGGGGTCAGGGCGAGCCCTTCGTCGAGCTGCGCGCCGGCCGGTGCGGGTTCGGCCGGCACGGCCGGGGCGCCCGAGGCGATCGCCGGAGTGCCCAGTCCTGCCGCGCTGAGCAGCGCGGCGGCCAGCGCTCCGACGACTCTATGGCGGGTAGTGCGGGTGGGAAGGTGACGCATCGTAACGTTCCTCCGTACTCGCGCATATTGGGATGACGGCATGTGTTTGTCAGTGGCGAGCGTTTACGGTAGGCCGTGTTGGAGTCTGTTGGAAGAGATGCGGTAACGGTTGTTCGATGTCTCGCCAAAACCCTTGACGACACCACTTCTTGGGAGTGAGATCCAATCCTCGCGTTGGGTTGTGTTGAGTTGCACCCCGGAGGAGGGGACATGGCGCAGTCATCGTTCAACGGTTCTGCCGCGCCCGGGAGCGTGGCAGGACATCGGATGTCCCGGCGGAATCTGCTGCGGGGTGCGGCCGCGGGTGCAGGTGCGATCGCGCTGCCCTCACTGCTCGCTGCCTGCGGCAGTGGCCCCGGCGGGGACGGCAAGACCATCACCATGGGGTCCAACTCGTCCGACCCGGTGCCGAAGAAGGCGTTCGCCGACGCCTTCGCCGCGTACGCGAAGCAGTCCAAGGACGGCCGGAAGGTCAAGGTCAACACCGTTGACCACAACACCTTCCAGGAGAACATCAACCGCTATCTGCAGGGCAAGCCGGACGATGTCTTCATGTGGTTCGCGGGCTACCGCATGCAGTTCTTCGCCAAGAAGGGGCTGTTGCACGACATCAGCGACAACTGGGAGAGCTACCAGGGCTTCTCGCCGGCCCTCAAGGCCCAGTCGACGGGCGAGGACGGCAAGCAGTACCTCACGCCGTACTACTACTACCCGTGGGCCGTCTTCCACCGCAAAAGCGTCTTCCAGCAGTACGGCTACCAGGCGCCCAAGACGCTCGACGAGTACATAGCGCTCGCCAGGCAGATGCAGAAGGACAAGCTCGTCCCCATCGCGTTCTGCGACAAGGACGGCTGGCCCGCGATGGGCACCTTCGACTACATCAACATGCGCACCAACGGATACGAGTTCCACAAGAGCCTCATGGCGGGCAAGGAGGCGTGGACCGACAAGCGCGTCAAGGACGTCTTCGACACCTGGCGCAGCATCCTCCCGTACTGCCAGCCCGGCGCCAACGGCCGCACCTGGCAGGAGGCCGCCACCAGCCTGCAGAAGAAGCAGACGGGCATGGCCGTCTTCGGACTCCCGCACCCCGGCGCGCAGTTCCCCAAGGCCGAACAGGCCGACATCGACTTCTTCCCGTTCCCGGTGATCAACCCGGAGCACGGCCAGGACGCCGTCGAGGCGCCCATCGACGGCTTCCTGCTCGCGAAGAAGTCCAAGAACCTCAAGAACGCGAAGAACATGGAGAGCGCAAAGGACCTGCTGAAGTGGCTGGCCACCGGCAAGGCGGAGGACATCTACCTCGCCAGTGACCCCAACAACATCGCCGTGAGCGACGAGGCCGACCTCTCGAAGTACACCCCGCTGCAGAAGAAGGCCGTCGAACTCGTCTCCGGCGCCGAGCAGATCTCGCAGTTCCTCGACCGTGACACCAGGCCCGACTTCTCGTCGACCGTGATGATCCCGGCCATTCAGACCTTCATCAACAAGCCGAAGGACGTGGACGGGTTGGTCAACAGCATCGAGAGGCAGAAGAAGACCATCTTCGCCTCCGAAGACTGACCGACGCCGGCCGAGACCGACTTGGAGTCACCACCCGTGCCGCTGATGCAATCTCCCGGGGGACAACCCCTGGACCCTCCCTCTCGGCCCTCCGGGCCCGGGGGGACCCCCAGGCCGGAACCGCAGGCCGCCCGGGGCGCCCCGAAGGGCACCGGGGGGCGAACGAAGGTGAGCGTCTCGCGGCGCACCGCACGAGGAGGGCCCCGGCGGTTCACCCGCCGCGACCTCGCCGTCCTCGGCGTGCTGCTGGGCATACCGATCCTGCTCGACGTGGCCATCGTGTGGGGGCCGACCCTCGCTTCCGTCGTGCTCTCCTTCACCAGCTGGGACGGCATCGGGGACATCTCCTGGGTCGGCACGCAGAACTACGAGACCCTCTTGACCAACTATCCGCAGTTCTGGCCGGCCGCCCGCCACAACCTGCTCTGGCTGGCCTTCCTCGGACTGATCGCCACCCCGTTCGGACTGCTGCTCGCCGTCCTCATCGACAAGGGCGTACGGTTCAGCCGCTTCTACCAGTCGACGCTGTACATGCCGGTCGTGCTCTCGCTCGCCGTCGTCGGCTTCATCGCCCAACTGGTCTTCTCCCGCGACCAGGGCGCCCTCAACGCGATCCTCGCCGACACCGAGTCGCCCACCGACTGGCTCGGCGACCCCGACCTCAATCTCTGGATGATCCTGCTGGCCGCCGCCTGGCGGCACACCGGCTATGTGATGATCCTCTACCTGGCGGGGCTGAAAGCGGTCGATCCCTCGCTGAAGGAAGCCGCCGCCATCGACGGGGCCAGTGAGACGCAGACCTTCTTTCGCGTCGTCTTCCCGACCCTGCGGCCCGTCAATGTCATCGTCGGCGTCATCACCGTCATCGAAGCGCTGCGCGCCTTCGACATCGTCTACGCCGTCAACAAGGGCAGAAACGGCCTGGAGCTGCTCTCGGTCCTCGTCACCGACAACATCATCGGCGAGGCCAGCCGGATCGGATTCGGCTCGGCCATCGCCGTCGTGCTGCTGCTCGTCTCCATGGGATTCGTCGTGACGTATCTGGTCCAGGAGATCCGTGGGGAGAAGAACCGATGACGCTCGACACCGCCCCGCCGCCCGCCGCGACCCCGGCAGTTCCCGCGGCGCCCCGCAAGCGCCTGGTCCGCCCCGGCCGGCTCGGCCTGCACGCCTTCCTGCTGACCGTCTCGCTGGCGTTCCTCGCGCCGCTGCTGCTCGCGGTCTACGCCTCACTCAGGCCGTACGACGAGACCTCCGAGCACGGGTACTTCTCACTGCCGAAGAAGCTCTCCTTCGACTACTACCAGCAGGCCTTCAGCGACTCGGGGATGATGAAGTACTTCGTCAACACCCTCATCATCGCTGTGCCCGGAGTGCTGCTGGCGCTCTTCTTCGCCTCGTTCGTGGCCTTTGCCGTGTCACGGCTGAGGATGCGCGGCTCCATGGTGCTGCTGATGCTCTTCACCGCGGGCAATCTGCTGCCCCAGCAGGTGATCGTCACTCCGCTGTACGTGCTGTTCAACCGCATTCCGCTGCCGTACTGGATGTCCGACTCGATGACGATGTTCGACTCGTTCTGGGCCGTCATCTCCGTCCAGGTCGGTTTCCAGATCGGGTTCTGCGTCTTCGTCCTCGCCAACTTCATGCGCACCCTGCCGCAGGAGATCCTGGAGGCGGCGATCGTGGACGGCGCGAGTGTGTGGACGCAGTACTGGCGCATCACGCTCCCGCTGTGCCGTCCGGCCCTGGCGGCGCTCGGCACGCTCCAGTTCACCTGGATGTACAACGACTTCCTCTGGGCGCTCGTCTTCATCTCCGACGGCGACAAGCTCCCCATCACCTCGGCGCTGAACAACCTCCGCGGCCAGTTCTTCACCGACTACAACCTGCTCGCCGCGGGCTCGGTGATCGTGGCACTGCCGACGCTGCTGGTCTTCCTCCTGCTGCAGCGGCACTTCATCGCCGGGCTCACCCTCGGCTCCACCAAGGGCTGACAGGCGAGGCCCCCGTCCCGTCCGGGACGGGGGCCTCGCCGCGCCACTAAGTGATCGCGTCCGCTGTCTGCTTGGGCAGGACCACCAGGAACGCATCCGCTTCGAGGTCCATCACGACCTCCGCCGCCAGACCCTCGTCCCGGCGGGCCCGGGCGAATTCCTCGGCCGGCCAGCTTCCGCGCGGGCCCCCGGCGGGAAACCTCTCCAACACCGTACGGCGCATCCCGCACCCCCTTGTCTCTCCAGCTCCAACGGCGCTTCGCAGCCCGGTGTCACGGTTCGGGCGAAGTCATCGGTTCGTATGGTGAGACGCACCAGGGTTCAGGACGGCTGTGGTGAACCGGCAACAGCAAGGGCACAGTTGTGTCCGCGATTGTGTCCGCGATCAACCAGTCGGCTCCCGACACGGGTTTCCGTGGCAGGGTGTTGCGGGCAATCCACTGTGGGCTACGAAAGAGGGGGAACCGTGATCGTCTGGATCAACGGTGCGTTCGGAGCGGGCAAGAGCAGTACCGCGCGCGAACTGATCGATCTGATCCCGAACAGCACGCTGTACGACCCCGAACTCATCGGCGGCCACTTGCGCCACCTGCTGCCGCCGAAACGCCTCGCCGAGGTGAGCGACTACCAGGATCTGCCGATCTGGCGGCGGCTCGTGGTGGACACCGCGGCGGCGCTGCTGGCCGAGCTCGGCGGTGTGCTGGTGGTGCCCATGACCCTGCTGCGTCAGGAGTACCGCGACGAGATCTTCGGCGGGCTCGCCTCCCGCCGGATTCCCGTACGGCATGTGCTGCTTCGACCGGAGGAAACGATCCTGCGCGCGCGGATCGCCGCCCGCGAGGAGCCGGACATCCCGGACGCCGACCAGCGCGTCAGTCAGTGGGCGTACGACCACATCGAGCCCTACCTCGCCGCCCTGGACTGGATCGGCGCCGACGCGCACGTCGTCGACACCAGCCGACTGGACCCGCACGAGACGGCGCAGCACATAGCCGAGGCGGTACGGAACGGGGACGCCGCGGTCTGCGAGATCGTTCAGACGCCCGAGCCGACCGCCGAAACCCTCGCCGCCGGAGTGCTGCTCTTCGACGAGGAGGACCGGGTGCTCCTCGTCGACCCGACCTACAAACCGGGCTGGGAGTTCCCGGGCGGAGTCGTTGAACGGGGTGAGGCGCCCGCGCGGGCCGGAATGCGCGAGGTGACCGAAGAGCTCGGCATCGAACTCGCCCAGGTGCCAAGGCTGTTGGTGGTCGACTGGGAGGCGCCGCGGCCGCCCGGGTTCGGCGGGCTGCGGCTGCTCTTCGACGGCGGCCGGCTGCACAGCGTCGAGGCCGGACGGGTGCTGCTGCCCGGATCGGAGCTGCGCGGCTGGCGCTTCGTATGCGAGCAGGAGGCGGCGCAACTGCTGCCGCCGACGCGCTACGAGCGGCTCCGCTGGGCGCTGCGGGCGCGCGAGCGCGGGACCGTGCTCAACCTAGAGGCCGGCGTCCCCGTCGGCTGAGGCGCGCAGCACCGCCGCGGCATCCTCGGTGAGGGGATCGCCGTGCCCGAAGCAGACGGTGGACGGCGCGAGCGAGGCAAGGCGGCGCATCGACGCCTCGGCCCGCGCGCGGTCCACATTGAAGACGCCCAGCATCACCTGACCCACGGCCGCGACGCAGTCGCCCGTGAACAGCACGCCGTGGCGGGGGAGATGGATGCCGATGGAGCCGGCGGTGTGGCCGGGGGCATGGACCACCACGGCCCCGTCGCCGAAGCCGAGCTCGTCGCCGTCCTCGAGCTCGTGGTCGACGCGGGTGGGCGGGGCCGGCGGCACCGTGAGCCCGTGCTCGTACAGCGGAACCTCCCAGTCGAGCAGGACCGGCTCGGGGACGGGCCGCTCGCCGCGGACGACGGGGGCGTCGAGTCGGTGGGCCAGCACCTCGGCGCCGTACCGGTCCGCCAGCTCCTCGGCCGCGCCCACATGGTCCCGGTGGCAGTGGGTGAGCACGATGCGGCGGATGGAGCTGGGGCTTTGGCCCGCGCTCCGTATCGCCTTCTCGAGGTCCGGTGCGGCGTGCACGTTCCCCGCGTCGATCAGGGTCAGCTCGTCGCCGTCGCGCCACAGGTAGGCCTGGCCGATCGGGAAGCGGAACATGTGCAGTTGAGGCAGTACCTCGATGAAGTCCATGCGGCGAACGTACGCAGCGTCGTACGCCCGCCGCACGGATCTACGCTTGTGGCGATCTACGCTGAGCGCTTAAGCCCGCTCGCTCAAGCCCGCTCGCTCAAGCCTTCTTGGACTCGGCGTAGTTGACCAGGAAGTGCGCCTCCGCGACGGAGAGCCGCTCCAGCTCCTCGGGCGAGACGGACTCGTTCACCGCGTGGATCTGCGCCTCCGGCTCGCTCAGGCCGATCAGCAGGATCTCCGCATCGGGGTAGAGCGCGGCGAGCGTATTGCAGAGCGGAATCGAGCCGCCCATGCCGGACGCCTGCATCTCCTCTCCCGGGTACGCGACGCGCATCGCCTCGGCCATCGAGGTGTAGGCGGGGCTGGTGACGTCCGCCTGGAACGCCTGGCCCTTACCCACCTGCTCCATCGACACCCGGGCGTTCCACGGCGTGTGCTTCTCGATGTGCGCGAACAGCAGCTCGGTCGCCTCGGCGGCGTCCTGGCCCGGCGGCACCCGCAGGCTGATCTGCGCCCGGGCGCTCCCCGGAATGGAGGGAGTCGCGCCGGCCACCGGGTGGCAGTCGATGCCGATCACGGTGACGGCGGGACGCGCCCAGATACGGTCGGCGACCGTGCCGTTGCCGGTCAGGCCGACACCGTCGAGGACCTTGGCGTCCTTGCGGAACTCGCCCTCGGGGTACTGCAGTCCCTCCCACTGCGCCTGCGCCGGGAGCCCGTCGATCACCGTCGAGCCGTCCTCGGCACGCAGCGAGTCCAGTACGCGGATGAGCGCGGCCAGCGCGTCGGGCGCGGCGCCGCCGAACTGGCCCGAGTGCAGATTGCCCTCAAGAGTGTCGATCTGGACGCGGATCATCGTCATGCCGCGCAGCGTCGCCGTCACGGTGGGAAGACCCACCCGGAAGTTCCCGGTGTCGCCGATCACGATGGCATCGGCCGTCAGCAGCTCCGGGTGCGCCTCGGCGTACTGCTCCAGACCGCCCGTGCCCTGCTCCTCCGAGCCCTCCACGATCACCTTCACGGTGACCGGTATGCCGCCGTTCGTCCTGAGGGCGCGCAGCGCGAGCAGATGCATGATGAAGCCGCCCTTGCAGTCGGCGGCACCACGTCCGTACCAGCGGCCGTCCCGCTCGGTCAGTTCAAAGGGCGGGGTCACCCACGCGGACTCGTCCAGCTTCGGCTGCACGTCGTAGTGCGCGTACAGCAGCACCGTCGGCGCACCCTCAGGGCCGGGCAGCAGCCCGTACACCGACTGCGAACCGTCGGGGGTGTCGAGCAGCGCGACGTCCTGGAATCCCTCGGTGCGCAGCGCATCGGCCACCCAGTTCGCGGCGGCCTCGCACTCACTCCGCGGCGCCACTGCCTCGTCCGCCACCGATTGGAAGGCCACCAGCTCGGTCAGCTCCGCCTTGGCGCGGGGCATCAGTGAGGCGATGGTCTCGGCGATCGGATTCGCGGTCATGGGCACGCTCCTTGTGGGTGCGACGTTGTGCGATGTGTGCAAGGCGACGGTGTGGTTGATCCTCGCACGGGCAGGAAGTGACCGCGCCGTAGGATGCCGTCGAGACCATGGTCACGCAACGGATCGGGAGCAGAAGCAGATCGTGAGCAGCGAGAACGCAGACGCCGTAGGAGAGCACGGCGAGCCGGTGTGGGATGTCGTCGTGGTCGGCGCAGGGCCCGCCGGGGCCTCGGCGGCCTATGCGGCGGCAGTCGCGGGCCGTCAGGTACTCCTGCTGGAGAAGGCCGAGCTGCCCCGCTACAAAACCTGCGGCGGAGGGATCATCGGCCCCTCGCGCGACAGCCTGCCGCCCGGCTTCGAGCTGCCGCTGCGGGACAGGGTGCACGCCGTCACCTTCTCGCTGAACGGCAGGCTGACGCGTACGCGCCGCTCCAAGCGGATGCTCTTCGGCCTCATCAATCGCCCCGAGTTCGACGCCGGCCTGGTCGAGCAGGCACAGAAGGCCGGCGCCGTGCTGCGTACGGGTGCGACGGTCTCCCGGGTCGAGCAGCACGGACCCGCCGTGCCGGACCGGCGCACGGTCGCCGTGATGCTGGCGGACGGCGAGACGGTGCTCGCGCGCGCGGTCGTCGGCGCGGACGGCAGTGCCAGCCGGATAGGGGCGCACGTCGGGGTGAAGCTCGACCAGGTGGACCTCGGTCTGGAGGCGGAGATTCCGGTGCCGGCGACGGTGGCCGAGGACTGGGCGGGGCGGGTGCTCATCGACTGGGGACCGATGCCCGGGAGTTACGGCTGGGTGTTCCCCAAGGGGCAGACGCTCACCGTCGGGGTGATCTCGGCCCGCGGCGAGGGCGCGGCGACCAAGCGGTATCTGGAGGACTTCATCGCCCGGCTGGGGCTCGCCGGATTCGAGCCGGCGATCTCCTCGGGGCATCTGACCCGGTGCCGCAGCGACGACTCGCCGCTGTCGCGCGGGCGGGTGCTGGTCTGCGGTGACGCGGCAGGGCTCCTTGAGCCGTGGACTCGGGAGGGCATCTCCTTCGCGCTGCGGTCGGGGCGGCTCGCGGGGGAGTGGGCGGTACGGATCTCGGAGGCCCACGACGCCGTGGACGCCCGCCGGCAGGCGCTGAACTACGCGTTCGCGATCAAGGCGGGACTGGGTGTGGAGATGGGGGTCGGGCGGCGGATGCTCGCCCTCTTCGAGCGCCGCCCGGGGCTGCTGCACGCGGTGATCACCGGCTTCAGACCCGCGTGGAAGGCGTTCGCGGACATCACGCGCGGGTCGACGACGCTGGCCGGGATTGTGCGTACGCATGCGGTGGCGCGGCGGGCGCTGGAAGCGATGGACCGGCGCGCCTAGCGCGCGGGGCGCGACACTGGGCCGCTCGGCTCACTTGGTCACGGTTATCCGGAAGACGGGGTGCTTGTGCGCCGCGGCGAGCAGCTCCTCGTCCGTGGACTTGGCGTTGATCTCCCCGAAGAACCGGCCGACCTCCCAGCCCCAGCGCTCGAGGTAGGTCCGCAGCAGGACGGGCTTCTCCTCGTCGGGCAGCTCCACCGCGGTGAACTGCTTGGTCTTGCGGCCGACCTGGAGCTTCCCGCCGCCCGCGGCGCGCAGATTGCGCACCCACTGGGAGTGGCCGCGCGCCGAGATCAGGTACGGGCCGCCCTCGTAGGGGAGCGGGTTGACCGGGATGCGCCGCCACTCGCCGCTGGTGCGGCCGCGTACGGAGAGCTCAGCGGTGCCCATCAGGCTGATACCGCGGCGGGCGAGCCAGCCGATGGCACCGTTGAGGATGTTGTCCAACCGGCCGGGCTTGATGTAGTGCGCCTGCGACATGGCGATCTCCCTGCGTCAGCTGGTGCGAGCGAGCAGTGCTCCCCGTTGACAGCAGTCTGCACCGGATCGACGTCGGCATCGCCTTGATCTCCACTGTTCGCGACGCCCACCACGGCCCCCGTTCGTGCGGGCCGCGACCCCGACGCCGTACTGCGCAGGGAGTACGCGTGATCGCCACGCCTGGCTGACGCCCGCCCGCCCGGGCCCGGTCTAGCGTGGCCGTTATGGAAGAGCAGCGCACCGGCATGTGCGGTGGTCCCCCGTGGGCACGGGGCGGACCACCGGGCTTGCGTCATTGGCAGGCGCGGCGGAACACCGCCAGACTGCCCTGGCCGTCGACCCTCGCAGTGGCCGTGTTCGTCATGGTGGGGTCGGGGTTCGCGGCGCACGGCCAGCCGGACCGCGAGCCGCTCGACGCCTTCGCGCGGGTGCTGCTGCTGGCGGGCCCCGCCCTGCTTCTGCTGCGCAACCGATGGCCGGTCGTCTCCGTCTTCGGCGTCTCGGCGGTGACGCTCATCTACTTCGGTGCGGGCTATCCCTACGGACCGGTCCTCTTCATCCTCGCCGTGGCCGCTTTCGCGGCCGTCGTCTCCGGGCATCGGCGCGCTGCCTGGTGGGCGACTGGCGGTTTCTGGGTGGGGCATGTGCTGATCGGGCACTGGCTCTACCAATATCTGCCGCCTGAGAAGGACGACGCCACGCCCTGGGGGCAGGACCTGTTCATCGCCGCCTGGGCGGTGGCGATCCTCGCGGCCTCCGAGCTCGTACGCGTACGACGTGAGGTCTGGGCCCGTGAGCGCGAGGAGCGCGCCGCCGCCGAGAAGCGCCGCGCCGACGAGGAGCGGCTGCGGATCGCGCGTGAACTGCACGACGTCCTCGCGCACTCCATCTCGGTCATCAACGTCCAGGCGGGCGTCGGCCTCGCGCTCCTCGACACGAGCCCCGAGCAGGCCCGCACCGCGCTCACCACCATCAAGGCGGCGAGCAAGGAGGCGCTGGGCGAGGTGCGCCAGGTGCTCGACACGCTGCGCACGCCCGGAGACGCCCCGCGCGCGCCCGTGCCCGGTCTCGACCGGCTGCCCGAGCTCGTCGAACAGGCCGCGAGCGCCGGGCTGAGCGTCAAGGTCGTAACGGAGGGCGAGCGTGCGGCGCTGCCGCCCGGCACCGACCTCGCCGCCTTCCGGATCGTCCAGGAGGCCCTGACCAACGTCGTACGGCATTCGGGATCGCGCACCGCGCGGGTGCGGATCACCTACGCGCCCGGCCGGCTCGGTCTGCGGATCGACGACGAAGGCCCGGCCACCGGATCGGACGCGGGAGGCAGCGGCAACGGCCTTGTCGGAATGCGGGAGCGGGCCGCCGCGCTCGGTGGCACGATCGAGGCCGGTCCACGGCCGGACGGCGGCTTCCGGGTGTGGGCCGACCTCCCGGTGCAGCCTAAGGAGACGATGTGATCCGGGTATTGCTCGCCGACGATCAGCTGCTGGTCAGGGCAGGGTTCAGGGCGCTGCTCGATGCCCAGCAGGACATCGAGGTGGCGGGCGAGGCCGCCGACGGCGAGGAGGCGGTGCGGCTGGTGGGCGAACTGCGCCCCGATGTCGTACTGATGGACATCCGGATGCCCCGGCTGGACGGCCTCGCCGCCACCCGCCGGATCACCGGGGACGAGCGGCTGGACGGCGTGAAGGTGGTCATGCTCACCACCTTCGAGCTCGATGAGTACGTCTTCGAGGCGATCCGCTCCGGCGCGTCGGGCTTCCTGGTGAAGGACACCGAACCGGAGGAACTGCTGCGTGCGGTAAGGGCGGTGGTGGAGGGGGACGCGCTGCTGTCCCCGGGGGTGACGCGCCGGCTGATCGCGGAGTTCGCGGCCCGCTCCAAGCCGCCCGCGGACGCCGAGCGCCTCGGCGAGCTCACCGAACGGGAGCGCGAGGTGATGGCCCTGGTCGGCATCGGTCTGTCCAACGAGGAGATCGCCCGTCGGCTGGTCGTCAGCCCGCTCACCGCCAAGACCCATGTGAGCCGCACCATGGTGAAGCTCGGCGCCCGCGACCGGGCCCAACTGGTGGTGCTGGCCTACGAGTCGGGGCTGGTGCGACCGGGCTGGCTGGGCTGACCGGGCGCCCGGGAAAAGCGCCACAGCACGGTCACGACGCGTACGACGAAGGCGATCGCGGCCGCTGCCCCGCCCGCGACGAGCAGCCCGCGCTCGGCGGCGTACGACATGGTGAACATCAGCTTCGGTCCCGCGATCGCACCGAAGGCCAGTGCCGCGACCAGTGTCGCGCTGATGAGCGCGTAGCCGATCTCGACTGTCATCGCGTCCCGGTCCGCCTGTGTACGTCGCCCCATGACCGAAGTGTCACAGGGGCGGCGGCCGACGGGCAAGGAGTCCCGCCGGCCGCCGCCCCCCTCCGGAGCGTGGCGTCGGTCAGTCGCCGACCGTCACCCGCTCGGGCTCGGAATCCGGTACGGACTTCGCGACCAGGACGGTCTTTTGGCGACCGGGTCCGCGCCGGGTGCGCAGTCCCGTCAGTGTGGTGAGCAGTCCGGCCGCCGCGACCGCCGTCACCACCACCAGGCCGGGGCGGAAGCTGTCCAGAACCTCCTGCGGGGAGCCGCCGTCGCTGCCGCTCGCGGTGATCACCGCGGTGACCACGGCCAGGAAGATGGCCCCGCCGACCTGGATCGAGGTGTTCAGCAGGCCGGAGACCATGCCCTGTTCGTGGTCCTCCACCCCGTTGGTGGCCTGGATGTTGAGCGAGGGGAAGACCAGTGCGCAGGCCGCGCCGAGCAGCAGCATCGACGGCAGGATCACAGCGGCGTAGCTCGGCGTGAGGTCGATCTGGAGGAAGAGCGCGTACGCGACCACCAGCAGCGTGAAGCCGACGGCGATCACACGTGGCGTGCCGAACCGGTCCACGACCGAGCCGATCTTTGTCGAGGAGAGCGCCACCAGCGCGCCTGCCGGAAGGAAGGCCAGCGCCGTCTGCAGCGCCGACCAGCCGAGCAGGGACTGCATGTACTGCGTGACGAGGAACTGGAAACCGACATACGAGCCGAAGAAGAAGGCCGCGCCGAGATTGGCCCGGATCTGGCTGCCCGCGCGCAGCACACCCAGCCGGATCAGCGGGTGCGAGCTGCGCCGTTCGATGGTGACGAAGGCGGTGAGCAGCACGGCGACGGCCAGGAAGGACAGCAGGGTGCGGGCCGAGGCCCAGCCCGCTTCGGGGGCCTGTACGACGGTGAAGACCAGCAGCAGCATCGAGGCCGTACCGGTGACGGCGCCCGGCACGTCGTACCCCTTGCCGGAGTCTTCACGGCTGCTCTGCGGGATCAGCTTGATGCCGGCCACGAGCGCGATCAGGGCGATGGGCGCGGGCAGCAGCATCGTCAGCCGCCAGCTCACCTCGGTGAGCAGCCCGGACAGCACCAGGCCCATGGAGAAGCCGGTGGCGGCGCAGGTGGTGTAGATGGCGAGCGCGCGGTTGCGCTGAGGTCCTTCCTTGAAGGTCGTGGTGATGATCGAGAGCCCGGCGGGCGCGGTGAACGCGGCGCTCAGCCCCTTGATGAAGCGGCTGGCGATCAGCAGCGGTCCGGAGTCGACGAGTCCCCCGAGCAGCGAGGCAAGCGCGAAGACGGCGAGCGCGATCAGGAACACCCGGCGCCGGCCGAGGAGGTCGGCGGCGCGGCCGCCGAGCAGCAGGAGGCCGCCGTATCCGAGGATGTAGCCGCTGACGATCCACTGCAGGGTCGAAGTGGACAGGTCGAGATCGGTGGCGATCGAGGGCAGGGCGACGCCGACCATCGAGACGTCGAGGGCGTCGAGGAACATCGCGGCGCAGAGCACGAGCAGGGTGCCCCACAGCCGCGGGCTCCAGCGCTCCTGCACTACGGGGTGGTCGGTGAGCGGAGAGGTCATGGAGAGGACAGTACATGCACATGCATTGAATGCAAGTGCATTTAATTCCGGTGCAACGAAATGGGTCTTTTCTGCTAACGTGCGGTCATGGCGGCGAAGAAGTCCGAGCGAGCGCTCGCGGATGAGTGGCGGGACGTCCTCGCGCTGCATGCCCGTACGATCTGCGAGCTCGACCGCGAGCTGCATCAGCACGGGCTCGGCGCCAGTGACTTCGAGGTCCTCGATGTGCTCGCCGAAGAGCAGGCGGAGGACGGCGGGTGTTCCTTCCGCGTGCAGGAGCTGGCGTCCCGGGTCCATCTCAGCCAGAGCGCCCTGTCGCGGTTGATCGCGCGGCTGGAGAAGGACGGTCTTGTGACACGCGGGATGTGCCCCGTGGACCGGCGTGGTGTGCAGGTCTCGCTGACCGAAGCGGGCCGGGCACGCCATGCCGAGGTGCAGCCGCTGCAGCGCGCGGTGCTGTCCCGGATGCTGCCGGGCCCGTCCGAGTAAGCCCGGCCCGTCGGTGTAAGCCCGGGCCCGTCCGCGTAAGTCCGGGCCCGTCCGCGTAAGTCCGTGTGACCGTCTATGACCAGGTGACGGCGGACTGCTCGCGCCACAGCTTCGCGAGCTCCGCGTCGCCCGTGACGGACACAGCGGTCTGCGGCAGCCGGTTCCAGAGCGTCAGATAGAGCTGCTCGGCCCTGCCGCTCAACTCGCAGTCCGCGGGACCCTCTTCGCTGGGTTCCGTGCGGGGCGCGTCCGTCGATACCCATACGGTCCACACGTCATCGGTGTCGATCGGCCGAACGCGCAGTGAGCGCGGTGCCTCGGAGCGCACCCGGCTCCGGGAGCGTGCGTGGAAGCCGGTCAGCAGCTCCGCGATGCCGTCGGCCGCGAACTCCGCGGCGATCGGACTGGGCTTGCCGCCCAGGGCCGACTCGACGTCGGCGCGGTGGATCGCGGTCTCGTGCGCCTGCCGCCGGGCCCAGAACGCGAGCGGCGACGGCGCGGGCAGGAAGGTCCAGCACTCCACGTCCGCGGGCGCCTCGCTCAGCGCCGCCACCAGCAGACCGTGCCCGTCCCTGAACCACTCCACCAGCTCGTCACCGTCGAGCTGCGACAGCTCATCGGCGGGGTGGAAGCCGACGTATCCCTCGGTGACGAAGGCCGTCGCCCAGCGGTGGACCATGCCCGTGTGCCTGAGCACGTCCCGCACCTGCCAGCCGGGGCACGTCGGCACTCTCGCGCCCGGGCCCGCTTCGACGGCGGCCGCGGCCAGCAGTTGGCCCTCACGGACGAGGGATTTGATCAGCTCGGCGGTCTCCATGCGGGAAATTGTGCCACTGGGCTCAAGCCCCCTGGGGGTGCGCGGAGCGCGGGCGTCCGCGCAGCAGCTGTACGAAGAAACCGAGGGCGACGGACTGGATGAGCACCGACAGAACCAGGGCGGTGTACATGAACCACGCGGCCGAGGAGACCGCCTCGCCGAACATCGAGCCGACGACGAAGAAGCCGAACACGGTCGGAGCGGTCAGCAGGAACAGCCATATGCCGGCGAACGAGGCGTCCTCGTGATGGACGAAGACGGTGTCGATCGTGACGTAGACCGTTGCCACGGCGACCAGCAACAGATACGCCTGAGAGGCGCGATTGCCGAAGGCGAGTCGCGTCAGCGTGCCGAGCCGTTCAGACTTCATGGCCTTCTCCCCACCTGGACGTCATTGCTCCCATGGTGCGTCCGGGGCGGTGGTTCTGCCTGAGTACGCCTACTCAGTTGTCCCCCGGCTACTCAGTCGTCCCGCGGCGCCGACGCATTGCGGGCCGTGTACCCCAGCAGTGCCGCGCCACCCGCGAGGGCGGCCACCGTCGTCAGCGCCACGGGCAGCGAGAACCAGTCGGCGAGGAAGCCGATCGCGGGCGGCCCGAGCAGCATCCCGCCGTAGCCGAGCGTGGACGCGGCCGCGACCCCGCCGGGGCCGGCCAGCGCGCCCGCCCTGGCCACCGCCACCGGGAAGATGTTCGCGAGGCCCAGGCCGGTGACGGCGAAGCCCAGCAGCGCGAGCCACACGCTGGGCGCGAGCGCGCCGAGCAGCATGCCGGCCGCGGCCGTCGTGCCGCCCGCGACTAGGGTGCGGGTCTGGCCGAGCCGCTCCAGCATGGCCGTGCCGGAGAGCCGGCCGGCCGTCATGGCCAGCGCGAAGAGGGAGTATCCGGCGGCGGCGACGCCGGGGTGTGCGTGCAGATCCTCTTCAAGGTGGAGCGCGCCCCAGTCGGCCAGCGCACCTTCTCCGTACGCCGTGCAGAGTGCGATCACGCCGAAGAGGACGACGAGTTGGCGCGTACGCCCCTTCAGCCGGCGCGGCACCGACTCCTTCGCCGCGGGCCCGGCTGCCGGTGCCGGGTGGCGCAGTAGAACGGGTCCCGCGACGGCGGTGACCAGCAGGCCGACGGCGGTGAGGGTGAGCAGATGCGCGGTGGGGGAGAGGCCGCCCGCGACCAGACCGCCGAGCCCCGCGCCGATCATGCCGCCGAGGCTGAACGCCGCGTGGAAGCTCGGCATCACCGGCCGTCGCATGGTCGCGACCAGATCGACCGCCGCGCTGTTCATCGCGACATTGATTCCGCCGTACGCCGCACCGAAGACCAGCAGCACAAGGCCGAGGGCGAGCGCCGAGTGCGTCAACGGCGGGAGCGCGATGCTCAGAGGCAGCAGTACGGCGCTGACGACGGTCATCGGATGGCTGCCGAACCGGCGGCAGAGCCGGCCGGTCAGCGTCATCGTCACCACCGCGCCCGCCGAGACCCCGAGCAGCGCCAGCCCCAGATCGCTCGCTGACGAGCCGGTCTGCTGCTTGATCGCGGGGATGCGGACCACCCAGCCGGCGAAGAGAAAGCCGTCGAGGGCGAAGAACACGGTCAGCGCGGTACGGAGGCGGAACAAGGAGGGTGGGGCGGGGTTTCCGCCGGGTCCCCCCGGAACGGCCGTCCGTAGTTTGTTTAGGTGCGGCACAAACTCAGCATAGGGGCCGGGGACCGATCCGTACAAGGCGGCTGCTCAGCCCCCGGATCATGGGAGACTCGCCTCCATGAACGGCAAGGCGACGACCACCAAAGCAAGGCCGGAGAGGGGCCGCAGCGCGCTCGGCCCCGCGCTGGAACTGGTTCATACGGGCCGTGCGCCCACCCGCGCCGTGCTCACCGCCGAACTCGGCGTCACCCGCGCCACCGCCGGGGCGGTGGCCGCGGAACTCGAAGCGCTCGGCCTCATCCGGGTCGACTCCCGGCCCGGCGCCGCCGCCGGCTCCCAGGGCCGCCCCTCGCACCGGCTCTCCGTCGACGACACGGGTCCCGTCGTCCTCGCCGCCCAGGTGCACGCCGACGGATTCCGCGCCGCGCTGGTCGGACTGGGCGGCCGCACCGTCGCCACCGCCCCCGGCTGCGTCGCCGTCTCAGCCGACCCCGCCCAGGTGCTCGGCGAGGTCGTCGACGCGGGCGCGGCCCTGCTGCACGAGAGCGGGCGACGGTGCGTGGGCGCGGGCCTCGCCGTGCCCTCCGCGGTCGCCGAGCCTGACGGCACCGCTCTCAACCCGCTGCACCTCGCCTGGCCCGCAGGCGCCCCCGTCCGGGACATCTTCGCCGAGCGGGTACGCGCGGCGGGCATCCAGGGCCCCGCCTTCACCGGCAACGATGTCAACCTCGCGGCGCTCGCCGAGCACCGGCACGGCGCGGGCCGCGGCGCCCAGCATCTGCTCTGCGTCGCCACAGGTCACCGCGGCGTCGGCGGCGCGCTTGTCCTCGACGGCCGTCTGCACACCGGCAGTTCGGGCCTCGCCCTCGAGGTCGGCCATCTCACCGTCAACCCCGAGGGCCGCCCCTGTCACTGCGGCAGCCGCGGCTGCCTCGACGTCGAGGCCGACCCGCTCGCCTTCCTCACCGCCGCGGGCCGCGACCCGGGCCCCGAGGTCTCGCTGCTGCAGCAGTCCCGGCAGCTGCTGCGTACGGAGTACGACGACCCGGCCGTACGGAACGCGGGCGAGGAGCTCATCGACCGCCTCGGCCTCGGGCTCGCCGGGCTGGTCAACATCCTCAACCCCGACCGGATCATCCTCGGCGGGCTGCACCGCGAGCTCCTCGACGCCGACCCCGAGCGACTGCGCGCCGTGGTCGCCGACCGCAGTCTGTGGGGTCGCAGCGGCGGAGTGCCGATCCTGGCCTGCACGCTGGACCACAACAGTCTGGTGGGAGCGGCGGAGTTGGCGTGGCAGCCGGTCCTGGACGACCCGCTGGGCGCGCTCGGCTGACGGGCGACGACACCCGTCCGGGGGCACGATGGACGCTTCGCGGCGCACTTTCGGGTAGGCGACGACCTATGACCCAGAAGCCTTCCGGCGCGGAGCACCATGCGCACCGGCTCCGGAACCTGCACAGCAGGATTCTCGCGTCACCCCTCGGGCTCGCCTGGAACCGCGGCCGCGAGGTGGAGCTGATGCACCGCGCGATGGGCTTCGCCGCACTCGGCTTTCTCACGCTTGTCCCGCTCCTGATCGTCGTCGCGGCGGCCGACCCGGCAAGCGGACAGGGCTTCGCCCGCTGGCTGGGCCAGGCGCTGGGGGTCTCGGAGGCATCCCAGGACGAGGTCGAGCGGCTGTTCGGCCTGCCGGGGCAGGCGCTGCAGCGCACGACCGCGTTCGGTCTCGCCGCGCTCACCGTGTTCGGTCTGACCTTCGGTTCGGCGGTACAGACCGGCTACGAGAAGGTCTGGGACCTGCCGACGGCTCGCTGGCACACCATGTGGCGGCATGTCGTCTGGCTGGCCCTGCTCGTCTTCTCCCTGGTGATCTTCGCCAGCACGCCCGTGTCCACCGACGCTGTCTGGGGGACGATCCTCGGCGCCCTGGCCGATCTGATCGGCACCTTCATCTTCTTCTGGCTGTCCCAGCGAGTGCTGCTCGGCGGCCGGGTCCGCTGGCGGGCCCTGCTGCCGGGGGCGATGGCGACGGCCCTGGGCATGCTCGGCCTGCGGGTCTTCTCGCAGCTCGTCTTCTCACCGCTGATCGCGTCGAGCGCGGTCACCTACGGCCCGTTCGGAACTGTCCTGGTCATTCAGTCCTGGCTCGTCGGCGTCGGCGTGGTCGTCTACGGAGGGGCGCTCGTGGGACGGCTCATCCACGAAGAAAGCGTGCGGCGCCGACTGGAACGCGAGCCGGAAGACGCTCCCTAGGCCCACCAGACGGCGAGGGCGCGAGGCGGACCCCCCGACTGGAGCTCACCACTGTCGCCCGCGGGGGAGCCCGTCCCGCCGCGGGGCCGAGAGGTGGAGCACCTCGTAGCGGTCGCCGGTCGCCTCGGGCGTTTCGTACTCCCAGAGCGTGAAGTGCAGCAGCTCCCAGTGGCGCGGATCGACGGCCAGCGCCGCACACACCACGCCGTCCAGCCGCGCTAGGCGCCGCGTCTCCCGTACCGCCTCCTCGATCACCGCGGCGAGCGGAGCAGGCTGCGGAATCCGCTGCCTGCGCCGCACGGCGGTGCGCGGCGTGGCGGCGGCCGCAGGCCCCTCCTCGTACGCGAGCCCGGTCCAGTGCTGCACCACGGGCCGCCCGAAGTCATCGACGATGCCCTGGAATCCCGGCCCCCACAGGAAACGGTTCATGCCCTCGGGAGCGGCCCACAGATAGAACGGCGCGTACTGATTCACCGGTGAGTCGTGGCCGCGCTCGCGCATCAGATACGCCTTGAGGCCGAGCCCGGAGAAGTCGTCGAGGAGATGCCCCTTCGTCGCGACCCGCTTGCGGATGACCCCCATGTCGTAATCGGCGGGCAAGGTGATCTCGTACTGCATGGCATGCATCAGGCCCTCCCGGTCGTACGCAGCAGGGTGAGCAGCCCCCGTACCCCCGCGTCGAACGCGGCCGTCGAGCCGGACGCGCGAGCCAGCACATAGCCGCCCTGCACGGTCGCGACGATCGTCGCCGCGATCTCGGCGGGCACCAGCGCGGTGCTCAACTCTCCCCGCTCCCGGCCTTCCTGGACGATCGTGGCGAGCCGGCCGCGCAGCCAGTCCAGCGTCTCGTCGACCGGGGCGCGCAGCTCGTCGCTCGCGATGACGTCCGGGTCCATCGTCAGGCGTCCCACCGGGCAGCCGCGCAGCACATCGCGCTCCCGCAGCAGATACGCGCTGATCCGCTCGTACGCGGTCCCCTCGCCGCTCAGCGCCGCCTCCGCGGTGGCCCGCATCTCCTCCGCCGTACGCCGGATCGCGGCCAGCGCCAGATCGGGCTTGCCCGTGAAGTGGTGGTACATGCTGCCCTGGCCGGCCCCGGCCTGCTGCTGGATCGCCTTGGGGCTGGTGCCCACGTAGCCGCGCTCCCACAGCAGCTCGCGGGTGGCCTCGATCAGCCGCTCGGGTGTGCTCATGAGCTCACTGTACATACTAGTAGGTACAGAATCCAGAGCGGCTGGGAGCAGCCACGAAAGCCCTGAATACTCCCCGGGTGGTACGCGCAGTGCCGCTGGCCGTACGACGACTTCGACCCCCTCCCGGCGGGAGCCTCAAAGGCGACAAGGAACCCACGCACCACCATCGCCACCGAGGAGCTGAGCCGAGATGAACACCCTGGCGTACGCAGACGGGCCAGGCCCGTGGATTCTCTTCTTCCCGCTGATCTGGGCGGCCGTCGTCGTCGGCGTCGTCACCGTTCTGCGCCGCACCGGAGTGTGGCGCGGCCGCCGCGGCCCCTGGCAGGGACCCCGCTCGACGCAGAGGCCCGGCTCCACGCACGGCGAGAACTCGCCGATCGCACTGCTCGGCCGCCGCTTCGCCGCCGGTGAGATCGACGAGGACGAGTACTGGCGGCGGCTGTCCGTTCTGGACGAGCAGTTCGGCCGTGTGGGCAAGGACGGTGCGGCATGACCGCCACCGCCACCCGGACCCGAACCGCAGCCAGGGTCGTCGACGCCGTGAAGATCTACGGCAAGGGCGATACCGAAGTGAGGGCCCTGGACGGGGTGAGCGTCGACTTCCCGGTCGGCCGCTTCACCGCGATCATGGGGCCTTCGGGCTCCGGCAAATCGACGCTGATGCACTGCGCCGCCGGACTCGACACCCTCACCTCGGGCTCCGCCCTCGTCGGCGACACCGACCTCAGCGCCCTCGACGACCGCAGGCTCACCCTGCTGCGGCGCGAGCGCATCGGCTTCGTCTTCCAGGCGTTCAACCTCATCCCCACCCTCACCGTCGCCGAGAACATCACGCTTCCCATGGACCTGGCGGGGGAGCGGGCCGACCAGGAGTGGCTCGACGCCCTCGTCGACACCGTCGGACTGCGCGACCGGCTGCACCACCGGCCGAGCGAGCTCTCCGGCGGCCAGCAGCAGAGGGTCGCCGTGGCCCGCGCCTTCGCCGGCCGACCGGACGTCGTCTTCGCCGACGAGCCCACCGGCAACCTAGACTCCCGCTCGGGCGAAGAGGTGCTGCGGCTGCTCGGCCGGGCAGTGCGCCAGACGGACCGCACCGTCGTCATGGTCACCCACGACCCGGTCGCAGCCGCACACGCCGACGAGGTCGTCTTCCTCGCCGACGGGCGGCTCGTCGACCGGATGGAGGCGCCGACCGCCGATCGCGTCCTCGACCGATTGAAGGCCTTCGAGGCCAATGGGGCGACGACATGAGTGGCAGCCGTGCCTCGCTGCTCATCAGCCTCAACTCGCTGCGCGCCCACAAACGGCGCTTCGCCGGGACCTTCACCGCCGTACTGCTCGGCGTCGCCTTCCTGGCGGGCACCCTCGTCATGGGCGACACATTGCGCGGCAGCTTCGACACGATGTTCGCCGGCGCCAACGGCGGCACCGACGCCGTCGTCCGCAGCTCCAACGTCGTCACCGTCTCCGGCGAGAGCCAGGGCGCCCGGCAGCCCGTGCGCACGGATCTCGTCCCGAAGATCGAGAAGACGCCCGGCGTCGCGGCCGCCGTGCCCAGCATCCAGGGCGCCGGACAGTTGGTCGGCGCGGACGGCAAGCCCATCGGTGGGCAGGGCCCGCCCACCGTCGCCGGCAACTGGATCGACGACCCGAAGCTCAACCCGTACCGGCTCGCCGAGGGACGTACCCCGGCCAGAGGCGGCGAGGTCGTCGTCAACCGCGGTGCCGCCGACAAGGGCGGGCTGAAGATCGGCGACCGCACCGTGCTGCGCACCCCCGACCCGGTGCAGGTCACCGTCGTCGGCCTGGCCACCTTCGGCGGCGAGGCCGGCATGGCCCAGGTCACCTACACCGGGATGACCCAGGCCGACGCCGAGAAGTACCTCACGCCGAAGCCGGGCGAGGCGGCTTCCATCCAGGTGCGGGCTGGCCCCGGCATCAGCCAGCAGGAACTCGTGGACGCGCTGACGCCCGTGCTCCCCGAGGGAGTCGAGGCGATCACCGGACAGGAGTCCACCGAAGAGAACCAGGACATGATCGCCGGTCAGTTCCTGAATCTGTTCACCACCCTGCTGCTGGTCTTCTCCGGCATCGTGCTGCTGGTCGCGACCTTCTCCATCTACAACACCTTCGCGATCGTCATCGCCCAGCGCACCCGTGAGAACGCGCTGCTGCGCGCGCTCGGCGCCTCCCGCCGTCAGGTCTTCGGCTCGACGCTCGTCGAAGCGGCCGTCGTCGCACTGGTCGCGTCCGCCGCGGGACTGCTCGGCGGCATCGGCATCGCCGCCGGACTCCAGGCGCTCTTCCCCCTCATCGGTTTCCCCTTCCCGGAAGGCAGCCTGGTGATCAGCGGCGTCTCGATGCTGCTGCCGCTCGCTGTCGGCGTGCTCGTCTGCCTCGGCTCCGCTCTGATGCCCGCCGTACGCGCCGGGCGCACCGCACCCCTGGCAGCGCTGCGCGAGACGGCCGTCGATCACTCGGCAGCCTCGCGGACACGTGCGTACGCCGGAACGGGCGTCGCCCTGGCCGGTATCGGCATCATCCTGGTCGGCGTCGTCGCATCCCCGTCCATCTGGCTCGCCGCCGCGGGCGCGGTGCTGGCCCTGGCCGCCTTCGTGGTGCTCGGTCCTGTCGCCTCCTCGCTCGCCGTACGCGCCCTGGGCAGGCCCCTCGACCGGCTGCGCGGAGTCTCCGGCAGCCTGGCCAAGCGCAACGCCCTGCGCAGCCCCAAGCGCACCGCCGCCACCGCGACCGCGCTGATGATCGGCGTGGCTGTCGTGTCCCTGTTCACCGTCTTCGGCGCCTCGCTCAAGGCGACCATGGACCAGTCGGTCTCCCGGTCCTTCGCGGGCGATGTCGCGGTCAGCGTCCCGGCGTTCGGCGCCGGTGGCAGCGGACTCAGCCCGAAGCTCGCCCCGGCCGTCGCCGCACAGCCCGAGGTGCAGACCGCGGTAGGCCTCGGCAAGGGCGTCGCGGAGGTCGACGGCGCGGGACGCCGGCTCACCGTCACCGACCCGGTCGCGCTCGGCAGGGCCTTCGACCTCGGCACGGTGCGGGGCTCGCTCGACGGACTCGGCACGAACGGCATGGCCGTGGCGGACACCGAGGCGGACAAGCGGGGCTGGAAGCCCGGCTCCACCGCCGAACTCGCCTTCACCGACGGCAAGAAGCAGACCTTCACGGTCCGCGCGGTCTTCGAGCAGTCGGAGCTGGCGGGCGACTACGTCATCACCCGCGAGGCCTGGGCCCCGCACCGGGGACGGGACTCCGACACCCTGATCGCCGTCAGCTTCAACGACGGGGTGTCCACTGCCGACGGCACCGCGGCGGTCGAGAAGACCGCGGCGGCGTACGGCAATCCCGAAGTGCAGACCCGCGACGAGTACGCGCAGACCGCGGCCGGGGCCATCGACATGATGCTCACCCTGGTCTACGCCCTTCTCGCGCTCGCCGTGGTGATCGCGCTGCTCGGCATCGCCAACACCCTCACCCTCGCGATCCACGAACGCACCAGGGAACTGGGGCTGTTGCGTGCCGTCGGACAGACCAGGAGCCAGCTGCGCTCGATGGTGCGCTACGAGTCGGTGCTGGTCGCCGCGTTCGGCACGGCAGGTGGCCTGGCGCTCGGCGGACTGCTCGGCTGGGTGCTCGTCAAGGCGTCCGAGGGCGCCGGCGACACCGCCTTCGCGTTCGCCGTACCGCCGGTGCAGCTCCTGGTGGTCGCGCTGGTCGGTCTGCTGGCCGGAGCGGTTGCGGGCTGGCGGCCCGCGCGCCGCGCCGCCCGCCTGGACGTACTGCGCGCCATCGCCACCGAATAGTGCGGCTGAAAATCCAGCCGCCCGGCAATTGAGGGCCGGGGTCTGGGGCGGAGCCCCGGTCAGTGGACCCGGTCAGCTCGCGATGGTTGACCGCACGGTGGTGTGTTTGCGCAAGGGGCCGTCGGTTGTCGCCCCGTACACCACCGCATACGGCGGCAGCGCCACGGGCGACGGCGCCGAGAGCGTGAACCAGACGCTCTTCCCGGTGTCGCCCTGGGGCCGTACGCCCCAGCTCTCGCTCACCGCCGCTATCAGCGCGAGCCCGCGGCCGGAGGTGGCGAAGTGGTCGGAGTCCTCGACCGTCGGGATCCGTGGATCGTGGTCATGAACCGAGACCGTGAGCCGGTCGAGCAGCAGCTCGATCTCCACGGTGCACATCTTGTCCGGCTCGGCGTGCTGGTGGACATTGGTCAGCAACTCGGTGACGCCGAGTGCTGCCTGGTCGATCAAGGGATCGAGATGCCAGTAGCGCAATTGCGCCGAGATGATTCTGCGGACCTGACCGATCCGCGACGGCAGGGCCTGGAGCTCCACCGTGCAGTGCCTGCTTGGCTGGCTGATCACGGCTGCGACTCCCCGAATGAGGTCCGGAAGAAGACGAAGGATCGGATCCAGCAGTTGGCTGGCTGCTGATTTGTCCGGCGGGCTGGATCGCAGCATGACCGCCGGTGCACCCTGAGTGATGTGAAACCAGCGTGAACCATTGACCACGGTCCCGCAACTCGCAGCACCCGGGTGGTTACTCTCAGCTCCTGGTGCCGCCTGCGCCGCGCAGCGCCTCCAGGAAGCGCCCGGCCAGCGCCCGGCCCTCAGGCCTGCGGCTGCGCTGTCCCATCGTGAGCCGGTACCTCTTGCCGTTGACCGTCGCCACCGTGCTCGCCTCATCGGCGAACCAGGGCTTGCCGGCCCTGACCCCGCGGACAGGGGCACTCTCGATCACCCGGCCGTAGCTGGTGAGCAGTGCCAGCCTGCCGTCCTTGATCCGCACTTGTCCGGCCTTCGTCAGCGAGCGCGGCCACCGCTCGATCCGTACGCCCGTAGCGCTGAATTCGGGCTCTGCCATCCCCATGGACTCTCCGCCCCTTCACACCGTTTCCTGTTGGCAGTCTGCACAACTCCGGGCGTATGCACCAGTACGTGGGGAAGGACCCGGGCCAGTCCAGCCCTGCAAGTGACCCCTATGGATGCCCAAAGTGAACGTTTGTGCAGGTGAGGGGCTTACTGTGGCGTGTGGGGGCCGAAGTCGACAGGACGAGGAACGGCGCGCATGAGCACGAGTGAGAAGCCAGTGACGGGCGAGGCGATGCCGACCGTCGATGTGGACCGCAGCGATCCGGATTACCGGGCCTGGCTGAAGGAGGCGGTGCGCAAGGTCCAGGCCGACGCCAACCGCTCCGCCGACACCCACCTGCTGCGATTCCCGCTGCCCGAGGAGTGGGGCATCGATCTCTACCTCAAGGACGAGTCCACCCATCCGACAGGCAGCCTCAAGCACCGCCTCGCGCGGTCGCTGTTCCTGTACGGCCTGTGCAATGGCTGGATCCGGCCTGGCAAGCCCGTTATCGAGGCGTCCAGCGGCTCGACCGCAGTCTCCGAGGCGTACTTCGCCAAGCTGATCGGCGTCCCCTTCGTCGCCGTGATGCCGCGAACCACCAGCACCGAGAAGATCCGGCTGATCGAATTCCACGGCGGCCAGTGCTACTTCGTCGACGACTCGCGGAAGATGTACGAGGAGTCGGCGGCGCTCGCGGAACGGACCGGCGGCCACTACATGGACCAGTTCACCTACGCGGAACGGGCCACCGACTGGCGCGGCAACAACAACATCGCCGAATCGATCTACCAGCAGCTGAAGTTGGAGCGCTATCCCGAGCCCGCGTGGATCGTCGCGACGGCCGGCACCGGCGGCACCTCGGCGACCATCGCCCGCTATGTCCACTACATGCAGCACGACACCCGTATCTGCGTCCCCGACCCGGAGAACTCCTGTTTCTTCGACGGCTGGACGAACCGCGATCCGTATGCCAGCAGTGACTGCAGCTCCCGCATCGAGGGCATCGGACGGCCGCGCATGGAGCCGAGCTTCGTGCCCGGGGCCATCGACCGGATGATGAAGGTGCCGGACGCGGCGAGCGTCGCCGCCGTACGTGCCCTGGACGCGGCCATCGGCCGCAAGGCGGGCGGCTCCACCGGCACCGGCCTGTGGAGCGCGCTGAAGATCATCGGCGAGATGCTGGTCGACGGGCGCAAGGGGAGCGTGGTCACGCTGCTCTGTGACCCGGGCGACCGCTACCTCGACAAGTACTACTCCGACGCCTGGCTGGACGAACAGGGCCTGGACATCGCCCCGTACACCGTGGCGATCGAGGAGTTCCTGGACAGCGGCGTCTGGCCCGGCTGACCGCGTCGGTTCATGTCACTGCGCGGCGGACCGGGCGAGCCTGCGGCCGAGATTGCGCACCGCGCCGCGGAAGGACGTGGCCAGCCCCGGGCGGCCCAGCTTCAGGACGACGAGCAGCGGCGCCGGGACGTCCGCCGCGAAGGTCCACTGCACCCGGGTGCCGTTCGCGGTGGGGGTGATCCGCCACTCCTCCAACAGGGCACGAAGGCCAGGTGCGTTGGTCTCGTCGACGCGGTAGGCATACCGCTCGCCGGGGTCCGTGGCCAGGATCGTCTCGAGGAAGACGACGCCTCCTTTGAGCCTGATCTCGCGGCCCGCGCCCCCTTGGGTGGGCGTGGCCGAGCTGACAGCGGTGAACCACGAGGCCCAGCCCGGGACATCCTCGGCGAGCGCTTCGTACACGTCCTGCGGCGAGGCCGACAACTCGGCCGAGAAGACCAGGCGCAGCGGGGCCGACTGGACGAAGTCGAGTTCCAGGGGGCGGAGTCGGCGTGCCATGGACCGTACCTCCAGCTGGAGAGGGGTGGGGCGGGCCCGCACACCATAGCTGGCGGACCGTCAGTTGTCCGTAGCGGGCGGCCTCGGCCGTGTGAGGAGTCCATCCAGCGCGCGGCCGAACACCAGCCGCGCCACCCGGACGACCAGCGGGTCGAACAGCCGGGGAACCAGCCGGATATGGAGCTCCTCCACCCAGACCACCACGGCGCCAGACCCCTGAGGGAGCACCTCGATCTCCGCCCAGCCCTTGATGACGCGGCCGCGCTTCTCCAGCCGGCACAGCCCCGGTGCGCCGTCCTCGGGCGGCTGCCAGTGGACGACCTCCATCGGATCGTCGAAGCCGAAGCGGCCAGGTCCGAAGCGGTCAAGTCCAAAGCGGTCAAGCCTGAAGCGGCCAGGTTCGGAGCGGCGAAGTCCCGAGTGGCCCAGTCCGGAGCGCGCCACGAACACAGTGCCTACCCGGGTGGGCGACGGCGTCACAGAGGACACGGTTGTCAACGGCACCTGAGCGGCGTGCGCCCGCCAGTCGGTGACCCGCAGCCAGGCCTCATCGGCGGGCAGCGTGACGGCCCGTGCGATCCGGAAGGCGGTCACCCGGCGTCAGCCGTCCTGCCCGTCGGCGACCTCGCGACCGCCCGCCACCACCAGGCCGGGCAGATGCTCCGCGATCTCCTCGCGCGCCTCGGCCGAAAGACCCGCATCGGTCACCAGCGTGTCCACCTCCGCGAGCCGGGCGAACGAACTCAGGCCCACCGTCCCCCACTTCGTATGGTCGGCGACCACCACGACCCGGCGCGCGGCCTGGACGAAGCGGCGGTTCGTCTCGGCCTCCGCCAGATTCGGCGTGGAGAGCCCGGCCTCCACCGAGATGCCGTGCACCCCGAGGAACAGCACATCGAAGTGGAGCGAGCGGATCGCCTGGTCGGCGACCGGCCCGACCAACGAGTCGGAGGGCGTACGCACACCGCCGGTGAGGACCACCGTCGCGGCGCCGGAACGCTGGCCGCCCGCCGCACCCGCCCGTTGCGCCGCGTGGAACACATCCGCGACCCGCACCGAGTTGGTGACCACCGTCAGATCCGGCACCTCCAGCAGATGGTGCGCCAGCGCATAGGTCGTGGTGCCGCCGGACAGCGCGATCGCGCTCCCGGGCACCGCCATCTGCGCGGCCGCCCGCGCGATGTCCTCCTTGGCGCTCAGTTCAAGCGCCGACTTTGCCTCGAACCCCGGCTCGTGCGTGCTCGCCTCAACCACCGGCACCGCGCCGCCGTGGACCTTCTCGATGACCCCCTGCCGGGCCAGGGCGTCCAGATCCCGGCGCACCGTCATGTCGGAGACATTGAGCTTGCGGGTGAGCTCGTTGACCCGCACCCCGCCGCGCCTGCGCACCTCGTCGAGGATCAGGGCGCGCCGCTGCTCCGCGAGCAGGTTCTGGTTGTCGGTCACTGCCGGGGCCGGTCCTTCCATGTCGTCGTGCACCGCTCGTCGTACACCGCCTGGGGCGAAGGTGGCTCATCCTCGCACGGGCGACGCGGCCCGTCTCGGGGAGATTCCGTGAGAGCCGTGCGGTGAGCTGCCATGATCCGGGATTCTGGTCATGAACTGCCGCGCGGCCGCGCACTGATCGATCCTCCCATCGAGAGAGCGAGTCAAAGAAGTGTCCCCTGCCACTCCGGTCCCGCAGAGCGGAGGGCCCGCGCTGGAACTGCTGGTCCACGGCGTCGGCGGCGCCACCCCGCAGGACATGCTCGGCGACCCACGTACGGTCCGGATCTCCGGCGACGAGAAAGCCGCGGTGTTCCGGCGCACCGACGACGAGGAGGCGGAGCGCCACCCCGAGCGGTACGCGGACCGGCCCATCCCCGAGGCGTACTGCTGGTCCAACCTCACCTCGGGCAACGGCGCGCGGGCCCTGTGGCTGCTGCTGCTCCCCTTCATGGTGGTCAACCTCGCGCACTGGATGCGGCCCCGCGCCAGGGGCCGCGCCAGGACGACCCGGTTATACGGAGTGCTGGTGCGGCTTGTCGCGCTCAGCCTCACCGTGCTGCTGACGGCCGCCGCCTGCGAGGTCGCGCTGGACCTGGTGGCGTGGCAGTGCGCGGGCTCTCCCGACTGCACCCGGGAGAGGTCCTGGCTCGGCTTCCTGTCGAGCGCTCAGGGCGGCTGGTGGTCGCAACCGGGCCGCCGTCTCGCGCTCGCCGCGGTTGTTCCGGCCGCGCTGGTGGGGCTGCTGTGGTACCTCTCCAACCGCACCTGGAGCGCGTACGAATCGCAGCGGCCGCCGACCGGCGAAGACATGGAGGAGGGCGAGGAAGGCCCGGACGAGGACGCGGACGGGGACGGGGACAAGGGCGAAGATACGGGCGGCACGAAGCCGACCGTGCGGCCCGCGCTCGGCAGGCCCGGATTCTGGTACGGTCGCCGGCTCGTCGCCCGGCTGCGCGCCGCGCACACCGCAGCCGGATTCCTGACCGTCTCCGCCGCGGTCGCAGGGGCCGCCGCCCGCCATGACCGCCGAGCCTCCGGCACGGCGCTGGAAATCTGCGGCCTCCTGCTGGAGGCAGCTCTCGTCGTGGCGCTGCTCGCCGTGCTCTGGGTCGTCATCCGCAGGGGCCGCAGCGAGCGGCGGATCGACGCCCGCATCGATCGCGCCGCCGTCCGCTATCTGCCCGGCACCGCCCTCGTACTGCTCGTTCTGTCCCTGCTGTACGCCTCCTGGTCCCGCCCCGGCTGGGTCTCCAGCGCCACCCTCCCCGGCGATGTCACCTTCCGCGTCATCGCCCTCGTCCAGGGCGCCCTGGTTGTTTCCCTCGCAATGGCGGCACGCGTCCTGCACCGCCGCGCGCGCCACCCGCGTACCGCCATGTCCGGCTTCGGCGGGCCCGCCGTCGCGATGCTCGCCTGCGCCCTGGGCGGGGTGATGACCGGCGGAGTCGCTCAGCGTGTGGCCGACTGGCTGGACGGCCCCGGCACGCCTGGCATGGACGGGGAGGGCTCGATTCCAGGGCCTCCGGTGCTGCTCAGCTGGCAGGCCTCGGTCATCCCCGTGCTGCTGATCGTCCTGTTCGTCCCCGCCGTCGTCCTTGCCGCACGGACCTGGCTGAAGGCCCGCCGGCTCGCGGGCCCGGTCGAGGCGGACTACGACGAGGGCCGCCCGGACGCCGTCCGCACCCGGCGGATAGCGGGCACCCGCGCCCGGGCCGCCCTCACCGACGCCGCCCCCTGGTTCGTCGGCATCGTCTCCGGCGCCACCCTGCTCCTCGGCGCGGGCGCGGTCGCCGGCGCCTGGGCGAGCGGCGAAGTGCCCGGCAGGGCCTTCGGTCACAGCGACGGCTTCGTCGAGTCCGCAGCGGAGGCCGCACAGTCCCTCGGCTCCTGGCTGATCGGCTTCGGATTCATACTCTTCGTCACCTGGGGCCGCCGCGCCTACCGAGACGCCTCGGCCCGGCGCACCATCGGCATCCTCTGGGACGTCGGCACCTTCTGGCCGCGCGCGGCACACCCCTTCGCACCCCCTTGCTACGCGGAGCGTGCCGTCCCCGACCTCACCTGGCGGATGTGCACCTGGACCGGACTCACCGGCGGACGGCTCGTCATCTCCGGCCATTCGCAGGGCAGTGTGCTGGCCGCGGCGGCCGTCTGGCAGCTGCCCGCCGCCACCCGCCGCCGGGTGGCGCTGCTGACGTACGGATCACCCCTGGAGCGGCTCTACGGCCGCTGGTTCCCCGCGTACTTCGGACCCGTCGCCCTGCGCGAGCTGCGCAGCGAGGTGAGCTGCTGGCGCAATCTGTGGCGGCGTACTGACCCGATCGGCGGGCCGGTGCTGGTCCCCGCTGAGGGCGAACACCCCGCGGTGGACCGGGATGCACTCAAAGACCCGGTGGTGTACGGGCGTTCGGAACGGCATCCGCTGCCGGAACCGATCCTTGGGCACTCCGAGTACCAGGCCGACAAGGCCTTCGACAGGGAACGCCGGGAGCTTCTCGACCGGCTCACCCCGGCGGTGCCCCGGCAGGTCCAGGCGGGGACTCAGGCCCCGGGTCACGGTCAGGCGGGGACTCAGGCCCCGGGTCAGGCCCAAGCTCAGGGCAGTTCGGGCAGATCCTCCGGGTAGAGCAGGGTCAGGTCGTCGGTGCTCGCCTCGGCGAGCTCGGCGACCCGGCCCGCGTGCCGCTCGACCATCGACTCGAAGGTCTGGCGGGCGGTGCGGCCGTTGCCGAAGGCGGGCCCCTTGGGCAGCGCGGTGAAGTACTTCAGCAGCGCCTCGCCGGTGCCCGTGCCCAGCCGGTACTCATGCTCCTCGGCCTGCTGCTCCACGATCCGCAGCAGCTCCTCGGGCACATAGTCGCTGAAGGTGATGGTCCGCGAAAAACGGGACGCCACACCGGGGTTGACGGACAGAAACCGCTCCATCTCCGCCGTGTACCCGGCGACGATCACCACGACGGCGTCCCGGTGGTCCTCCATCAGCTTCACCAGCGTGTCGATGGCCTCCTTGCCGAAGTCCCGCCCGGAGTCCTCGGGAGACAGGGCGTACGCCTCGTCGATGAAGAGCACTCCGCCGCGCGCCCGGTCGAACGCCTCCTGGGTGCGGATCGCGGTGGAGCCGATGTGCTCGCCGACCAGGTCCACCCGGGAGACCTCGACGAGATGGCCGCGCTCCAGCACCCCGAGCGAGGCCAGGATCTCGCCGTACAGCCGTGCCACGGTCGTCTTGCCGGTGCCGGGGGAGCCGGTGAAAACCAGGTGACGGCGGGCGGAGGCGGCCTTCAGCCCTGCCTCCTGGCGGCGCCTGCCGACCTCGATCATGTTGGTGAGCGTGCGGACCTCGCGCTTGACGCTGTCCAGGCCGACCAGCGCGTCCAGTTCGCCGAGGACCGCGCCCGAGGTGCGTACGGGCTCGGCCGGCGCGGCCTCGGGGGCGCGCTGGTCGGGGATCGCGCCGAGCAGCCCCGGCGACTGCGTCGCGGTCAGCACGGCCGTCGTCTGCTCGGCCCCCGGCCGTACGCCGCTCTCGTCGCTGGTGCAGTCCTCGACGACCGAGCCGTCGTCCTCCGCCAGCTCGTAACCGCCGCGCGCACATCGCTCGGTGCGGCAGCGGCTCAGTGTCGTACGGCAGCCGTCCATCACATGGAAGCCGTAGCCTCCGCTGCCCGTGACCCGGCAGCCGCGGAAGGTGCCGCGGCCCTCCGCCGACACATAGAAACCGGCCTCTGCGGGCGAGGTGACCGTGCAGCGTTCGATCACCGGATCGGCGCCCTTGGTGACGATCACGCCGGTCTGTGCGGCGTCGATGGTGCAGCCGTTGAGTGTGCCGCCGCTGCCGTGGTCGCGGAACCAG
Source organism: Streptomyces sp. NPDC019443 (assembly GCF_044389785.1). Classification (NCBI taxonomy): domain Bacteria; kingdom Bacillati; phylum Actinomycetota; class Actinomycetes; order Kitasatosporales; family Streptomycetaceae; genus Streptomyces; species Streptomyces sp. NPDC019443. The sequence goes on along the minus strand of NZ_JBIRYJ010000003.1, from coordinate 646,500 downwards.
GCGCCGGTGGACGCCTCCCTGATCCGGCAGTCGTCGAGCTGCGCCGTCGCACCGTCGCTCACCGACACCGCGGTGTTGCGGACCTGGGAGAGATCACTGTCGACGACATCGGCGCGCGAACCGCGGTCGAGTACGAAGATCGCGTCCGGGACGTCGTGCACGCGGCAGGAGTCGAGCACGGCGGTCGCGCCGTCGCTGACCCAGACGGCCGGATAGTCGCCCGTGCTGTCATGGATCTCGCACTGGTTGGCGTCCACCCGCGTGCCCGGGTCCCAGACCGACAGGCCGTTGCGCCCGAAGCGGCGCACCGTCGACCGCGTGAGCGTGAGCACGGACCGGGAGCGCAGATCGATCGCGTTCTCCGGGATGTCGTGGATGTCGCAGTCGGACAGCGTGAGTACGGCGTCCGTGTCGAGGGTTATGCCGTCGGCCGAAGTGCGGTGCACGGTGGAGTCGGTGAGATGGGCGCTCGCGCGGGAGGCGATCTGGACGCCGGTGCCCTTGATCTCGTACACCTCGCAGCCGATCGCATCGAGGCCGCTGCCCTCGCCGGTGACGGTCAGGCCCGCGCCCGACGCATGATGCACCCGGCATCGCTCCAGCCTCGGATGCGCGCCGCCACCCACGGAGACGCCGGACCGGCCGGCCGAGACCACCTCGCACTCCTCGAACACCCCACCGGCGCCGTCCAGTACGCCGATGCCGACGCCCGCCGGGTTGTCGACTGTGCAGCGGCGGACGGTGGGGCGGGCCGCGCCGCGCACTTCGAGACCGGCAGCGGAACGGGTGACGATCCGCAGATCGATCAGCTCGGGGGTGCCGTCCTCGACCAGCAGCGCGGGCGCTGACGCGTCCTGCCCCTCCACATGGAGGTCCTGGACGATGGCGGAAGCGCGCACGGTGAGCGGCACTCCGTCGGCGGGCGCGATGCGCACCGAGCCGACCGCGCCCTCGGAGCCGCGCAGGGTGACCGCCCGCTGGACGACGAGATTCTCGCGGTACGTCCCCGGCGCGACGGTGAGGATGTCACCGTCCCCTGCGGCCTCCAGGGCTGCGGCGAGTGAGGGGTACTCGCCCGTGCGGCGCCGCCACCGCGATGTGCCGGTGTGCGTCACCTGGACCGTGCCCTGTGCCATGGTGCTGCTCTGCCCCCACCTCGTGATCCTGTTGCCGCCGCGTCTCTGAAGGGGACGCCCCCTGACCCCCGAGGGGGATGCCCAACCGTAGCGCGCGCGACGAGCGGGAGTTGACGAGACGTGACCGGTCAGCTGCCCGCGCCCGTACGACCCCAGTCGGGGCCGGCCGCGGCCCACGCCCGGTCAAGGCGCGCGTATCTGCGCCGTACAAGTCGCGAGACGACCAGCCGTCTGGCGCATTCGACGAGTCCCGCGGCGGCGAACGCGGCGCCTGTCCCGGCCAGGGCGGCGTGCACGCCGGCAGTCGCCGCGTCCATCGGGCGAGTGACGATCCGGCCGGCGCGGTCGGTCCAGATGGTGAACGTGTCGCCGGGCCGCACGGTCCGCAGCACGGTGGAGACCGTACCGGTGTGCCGACTGCCATCCGCCGCCGTCCACTTCGCGACGATCGGACGGCGCTTGTCGTGGGCCGCGGAGGACTCGGGGTCGTACGCGGCGGGCTTGTGCGCCGGGGCCGGTTTCAGCACCGTCGCGGTGACCGCGTGACGCTGCTCGCGCTGCATGCGTACCGACTGGCGCAACGACTCGTCGGTCAGGCTCCCGGTGATCCAGCCGACGGCCGGGGCCGCGGTGACGAGAAGCACGGCGGCGACGAGCGCCGCCCACGCCTCCAAGAGATCGGTCGCACGGCGCAGGGGATTGCGGCGCCAGCGCCAGACTCCTGCGGCTGCTCGCACTGTCCTGCACCCCCTTCCGCGTCCGTCATAGCCCGGTACGGCACGGCAAAAGCACGAGTGGCGCGAAGAGAGAGGAAAGTCACCCGGCGCCCCTCACCCGCCACCCACACCCGCCAACCGTCCAACGCGTCTGTCACCGCGGGGTGTTCCCGGGTTGGAGGGTTCCCGGGTCGTGGCGACCTATGCGAGGACGCTGACGGTGTCGCCGGCCCGGATGACGCCGGTCCGCTCCGGCACCAGGTACTGCCCGAAGACCACCTTGTCCCCGACGCGGCGGTGCCGGGCGAGCGTCCGCAGCGGCTCCTTGCCACGCTCGGCAGTGCGCTGGTCGGTGGTGGTGATGACGCAGCGGCCGCAGGGCCTGGCCACCCGGAAGGTGACCTCGCCCAGCACGATCCGCTGCCAGTCGTCCTCGGCCCAGGGTGCCGTGCCGTCGACGACGACATTCGGCCGGAACCGGGTCATGGGCAGCGGTCCCTCGTCGGCGTGATCACCCTGTGCGATGAGGGAGTTGAGAGCGTCGAGTGAGGCGAGGGTGGTGACGAGCAGCGGATACCCGTCGCCGAGATGGACCGTCTCGCCGGGGAGCGCGTACTGAGGGTCAATGGGGCGCCGAGTGGCCGGGTCGTCGAGATGGACGAGCCGCACCTCGGCGCCCAGATAGTCGCTGAACCAGTCGTCCGCGGGCCCCTCGACAGGCACCGTCTCGACCTTGTCCCCGAAAAGTTGCACCGCGACAGTCCCGACCGGCTCGGGAACGGCGACGGTCAGCGGCTCGTGCCCGGGCGCGGTCAGCCGGATCCCGCCGTCCGGCATCGCCTCGGCACGGGCCAACGCCAGCCGTGGCTGCTGGCGTTGGGTGACCACCTTGGCCGAGGGGTCGATCAGCGTCCACCGACGGTCCCCGGCGAGTCCCCACGGCTCTACAGCCGTCTCGCCGAGTGCGTACCCCGCCACCGATTTGACCGGGTGGACATGGATGGAGCGGATGGTTGGGTTGGACATACAGCCATAGTGCCAGCCCCCGCTGACATCCGGCCGGTCAGTACCCCCGGCCTTGGTACGGACGGTTGTACGGGTCGTCGTAGGGGGCGGGCGTCGGCGCAGGACGCGCGGCCGCCGGGCGCATCGCCTCGTAACCGGTGGGCACCGGACGCTGCTGCTGCGGCTGGGCCTGGGGCTGAGGGCCCGGGTACCCGCGCGGCACGGAGGTCTGCTGAGGGATGTACGGCGCGGGCGCGTGCTGCAGCGGCACGGGCTGCTGCATCTGCTGCGGGTAGCCGTACGAGCCGTAGGAGGGAGAGGAATACGAGGGGCCCGCCGGGAGGGCGGGCAGGGCCGCGGGTAGCGCCGGCAGATAGCTGTTGCCGGTGTCGTACGCAGCAGGCACTCGGATCGGGGCGATCTGAGGCGTGCCCCGCTCCGCGACCAGGGAGTCGTAGATGGGGGTGTCGGGGAACGACGGAGCGGAGTAGTAACCGCCGCCGTAGGTGGCGCGGGGGGAGGTCATGGCACATAAGTTAAGCCCACGATGTGCTGGTTGGGGAGCCCGATAAGAGGGTTGTTTCAGTAGATGCGAGTGACCGCGGATCCCCAATGCGAGCGAACCCGGGAAAATCGGTCGCCGGGAAGCGCGTAGATCGTGTAAAGGGCAAGCTGAGAGCGGGTTACCCACGGGTCGGCCAGGGCGTCCCGGGTGCCCTGGGGATTAGGTTGGCGGCAGATGAATTTTCCGGGACACCCCGACTCGCGATGGGGGCGAGCATGTCCATGCTAAAAGGAGCCAATACTCCGGTGCCGGCGCAGCACGTTCGCGTCGAATTGGGATGGCGTACAGGTCCCGGTGCACCGGATGTCGACGCCTCGGCGCTCCTCCTCGCATCGGGAAAGGTCCGCTCCGACGCGGACTTCGTCTTCTACAACCAGCCGTCGCACGCCTCGGGAGCCGTACGCCACGAGGGGAAGCAGAGCGCGCCGGACAACGTGACGGACCTGCTGTCGGTCGACCTCGCGCGCGTGGAGCCCGCGATCGAGAAGATCGTGCTGGCCGCTTCGGCCGACGGCGGCAGCTTCGGGCAGGTGCCCGGCCTGTACATCAAGGTGCTTGACGCGGCGTCCGGCGCCGAGATCGCGCGGTACGACAGCCAGGACGCGACGGTCGAGACGGCCTTTGTGCTCGGCGAGCTGTACCGGCGCCAGGGCGCGTGGAAGTTCCGCGCGGTGGGGCAGGGCTACAGCACCGGACTCGAGGGCCTGGCGACGGACTTCGGCATCTCTGTCGACGAGCCTCAGCAGGCGGCCCCGGCTGCCGCTTCGACGGCTCCTGTAACGCCCGCGGCGCCCGTCGCGCCCGCCCCCGTGAAGCCTGTGTCTCCGCCGTCGGCGCCCGCTCCTTCCGCTCCCGTACGTCTGAGCAAGGTGACGCTGACGAAGGAGACCCCGTCCGTCTCCCTGACCAAGCAGGGCGGCACCTCCGGCGCGATGCGCGTCAACCTCAGCTGGCAGGTGCGCAAGCAGTTCCAGGGCTGGGGCGCCAAACTCGGCCGGGCCGTCGCCATGCACGCGGACCTCGACCTCGACCTGTGCGCGCTCTACGAACTCGCCGACGGCCGCAAGGGAGTCGTCCAGGCCCTCGGCAACGCCTTCGGCTCGCTCCAGCAGCCCCCGTACATCCATCTCGACGGCGACGACCGCACCGGCGGGACATCCGGCGAGAACCTCACCATCAACCTGGACCACAAGGACCGGCTCCGCCGCGTCGTCATCTTCGTGACCATCTACCAAGGCGCTCGCAGCTTCGCCGATCTGGACGCGACGGTCACCCTCCAGCCGCAGCACGGCGCCGCCATCGACTTCTCGCTCGGCGAGTGCACCGTACCGTCGACCGTCTGCGCGCTCGCACTGATCACCAATACCGGCTCGGATCTCGTCGTCCAGCGCGAAGCCCGCTTCCTGGTCCCGGAGCGCGGTGTGAGCCCGCAGCGGACGATCGACTACGCGTACGGCTGGGGCATGAACTGGACGCCCGGCAGGAAGTAACGCCGGTTGGGCAGGTCACCGGTCCGGCGTGGCCTCGGGTCGGGCGTACGTACGCCCCTTCCAGGCCGCGCCGCGCCCGCGGTGGTGCTGTACCGCCGAATCGACGGTCATCAGCAGATACAGCAGGGCGGTGAAGGGCAGCAGGGGCGCGAGCAGCAGCGGCTGCCCGTAGTAGCGCAGCGTCGGGAGATACGTCCCCGTCATCACCGCCCACGCGAACCCCCCGGCCCAGCCGGCCGCCGCATCGTGCCCCCACACGCCGGCGCACAGTGTGACGGGCGGCGCGAGATACACCAGCGCGAGCCCCACCACGGTCCCGGCCAGCAGCAGGGGACTGTGCAGCAGTTGGGCGTACGCGCTGCGCGACACCATCCGCCACAGGTCCGCCAGCCGCGGATACGGCCGCACGCTGTCCACCCCGTCCGCCAGCCCCAGCCAGATCCGGCCGCCTGAGCGCCGCACGGCCCGCGCCAGCGACACATCGTCGATCACCGCCTGCCGGATCGACTTCGGAATGCCCGCCCGCTCGGCCGCCACCGCGCGCAACAGGACGCAGCCGCCCGCAGCGGCCGCCGTCCGCGACCCCGGGCGGTTGACCCACCGGAAGGGGTAGAGCTGCGAGAAGAAGTAGACGAAAGCGGGCACGATCAGCCGCTCCCATCCGCTCGCGACGCGCAGCCGCGCCATCTGGGAGACGAGGTCCAGCCCGTTCGTACGGGCCGCTGCCACCAACTCGCGCAGACTGTCCGGCTCATGCGCGATATCGGCATCGGTGAGGAGCAGATATTCGGGACCGTCGGCCCGGGCCAGGGCGATGCCGTGCCGGAGCGCCCAGAGCTTCCCCGTCCAGCCGGGCTCCGGCTCGCCGGGGGAGACCACACGCAGCGGCAGTCCGCCATGGCGCTCGGAGAGGGAGCGGGCCAGTCCCCCCGTGCCGTCCGTACTGCCGTCGTCGACCAGCACGATCTCCGCACGGCCCGGATAAACCTGCGCCAGCAGGGAAGGCAGGCTGAACGGCAGCACCTCTGCCTCGTCTCGCGCGGGCACGACAACGGCGACATCCGGCCAGCGGTCGGGGGCCTCGCGCCGGGGCAGTCGCTGGTCCGTGAGCCAGAAGAAGCCCTGCCCGAGCAGCAGCCATCCCCATGTGGCCAGTGATCCCACGGCGATCCAGGCAACGGCGCTCATTCGCCGCAGTCTGCCCCACTGCGCCAGTACCGCAAGGGCAGTCGACTATGGTGACCGGGTGAAGATCGCGCTCATGGACTCCGGAATCGGCCTGCTTGCGGCGGCCGCCGCGGTACGCAGGCTGCGGCCGGACGCGGATCTCGTCCTCTCCTCCGACCCCGACGGCATGCCTTGGGGGCCGCGTACGCCCGACGATGTCGCCCGGCGTGCACTCGCCGCGGCCCGCGCGGCCGCCCTGCACCGCCCCGACGCGCTGATCGTCGCCTGCAACACCGCATCGGTGCACGCCCTGCCCACTCTGCGCGCCGAGCTCGAGCCGGGGATCCCGGTCATCGGCACGGTCCCCGCGATCAAGCCGGCCTCGGCCGGCGGCGGCCCCGTCGCGATATGGGCCACGCCCGCCACCACGGGCAGCCCGTATCAGCGTGGCCTCATCCGGGATTTCGCCGGCTCGGTCGCCGTCACCGAAGTGCCCTGCCCTGGGCTCGCGGACGCCGTGCAGTGGGCCGACGAGAGCGCCATCGACGCGGCGGTGGCAGCCGCGGCCGCCCTCACGCCCAGTGATGTAAGGGCCGTCGTCCTGGGCTGCACCCATTACGAGCTGGTCGCCGACCGGATCCGTGCCGCTGTCGGACACTCCGTGGCTCTGCACGGGTCGGCCGGGGCGGTCGCCGCGCAGGCACTACGCCGTATCGGCGAGCAGCCGGCCCCCGACGCCGCTCCGAGCAACCGGCTCACGGTGCTGCTCAGCGGCCGCGAGTCCACCCTCCCCGAGCAGGCGCTCAGTTACCTGGAAGGCGGCCTGCTGGAGGCAGTGAGCCCCGCGCACTGATCGTGATCGGGCCAGCTCAGCGCTCGTCCTAACGCCCCTACCGGGGCCGCTCCTTCCTTGTGATCCATACGGTCGAGACCATGCCCTGCCGTAGGAATCTGAGTACCCTGCTTGCCATGAGGGACCACTTCCGCGAATCGGGGCATCCCACAACGCCCCCGCCCGCGATCTGGACCGGCCGTGCGACCAACCGCATTCAGTGGCTGCTCGCCGCGGCGGGTGCCGCCTGCATGGCGCTCGGCATCGAGCTGGCCGTCGACTACGCATGGACCACGGGCATCGTCCCACTGCTGATGTCCGTGATCGGCTGCGTCGCGGCGGGCCTGATGATCCTCTACGGGACCCTGGCCTTCGTCCATGTGGCGGTCAAGGTCGACAGCGATGCCGTCGAGGTGCGCTGCGGCCACATCGGCCTGCCGCGTCGGCGGATCCCGCTCTCCCACGTGGTGGACGCGGAGTTCGTAGCGAAGGTCACCCCGTGTCAATGGGGCGGCTGGGGGTACCGCTGGCGCCCGGAGATGGGCACGGCCGTGGTCGTACGCCGCGGCGAGGGCCTGGTCGTCACGTTGGGCGACGGCAGGATCTTCACGGTCACCGTGGACGACGCGGAAGCGGCGGTGCGGGCGATCCGCGACCGCCTCCACCTGACGGGTACGACCAAGCCCGCGGGGGCGTAGCGCTGCGCCGCCATCGGCCTCTGAGGCCCGGCTGAACCGTGCGGCCCCCTTGAACACTGGTCGCCGCTATGTCGCCTCTATACCGCGCGACTGTCCGCTTCCGTCTGGCGCGCCACCTGCGTACCCGCCCCCGCCCCGCCCTCGGCCGCCACGCGCGCCGTCGCCAGGCCCGCGAGCAGCCCCGCGCCCGCCGTCACCGGGGCGAAGCTCAGCGCATTGCCGACGCTCGCCAGCACCGCCAGCGCCGTGAGCGCGGCGCCCGCGCTCAGTACCACCGGCGTGGACCGGGGCGAGCGCAGTAGGCCGTACAGCATCCAGCCGAACGCCGCCCCCAGCAGCGCCACCCCCACCACACCCTGCTCGGCCGCCTGCTGCAGCGAGGCGGAGTGCGGTTTGCCGTCGGAGCCCAGCGACTGCTGAGCCGTGCTGCTCAGCTTGCCGAAGCGGTCGGGGCCCACGCCCCGTATCGGATCCTCCTGGGCGAGCGCGATCGCGTCCCGCCACAACGCCACCCGGTTCTGGGTCAGCTGGCCCTCCAGCGAGACGGTCAGTCCGTCCGGCAGCGCGTCTTCGGCCACGCCCCAGGACGTGGCGACGACCAGGCCGGCGGCGAGGGCCAGACCTGCGATCGCCACCGTCCGCCGACGCATCCGAACGGCCGCGAGCGAGCAGAGCAGTACGCCGAGGGCAGCAGCGAACCCGACCAAGGATCCGAGTGCGAGCGCGGTGCAGGCGACGGCGAGAGCGAGCACCCGCAGCCCAAGGCGCAGCACGGGCGGACGGGCCGCGGAGGCGGCGCAACAGGCCGCGCCGGCGGCGAGGACCAGCAGCGCGGCGGCCGCGCCTGTATGCCCGGGCTGGGTGGCCGCTCCGACGTTCGCGCCGGGCACTCCCTGCCGCGAGGCGATCGCCAGGCCGAGGGCCGCGAGTGCCGCGGCCGACGCGGTGGCAGCGGGCAGGAGCGTGCCGCAGATGCGGCCGCAGGCGTACCCCGCGGCCACGGCGAACACGGCGAGCAGCACACCCTCGGGCCGGGCCTCGCGTCCCGCCGCGCTGATCAGCGACCAGACGGCGCACCCGCTCAGGACGACGACGCCGGCGACATCGCTCGCGCCGCCGTGCTCCCGCGCCGCGGACCGGCTGTCCGGTGCAGCCATCCCGTCGACCCCCCGACCTGTGACGGGCCCTGCCGTAGCAGCCGAACCGGGTCGGGTGGCAGGGACTGGCGCACACGGTAACGGCAGAGACGGGGGTTTGTGGATGGGTTGCGCAGGAACGTTGCTGCGGCCGAGGCTTCGGCAGTCCGGCGCCCGCCCCGGTCCGCGCTGCCGACAAGCGCGGTCTGCACTGCCGACAGCGCGGACCGGACTGCCGGGAGCACAGCCTGCCGCCGTAGACTCCGCCAGGTGAGCGCCACCATCACCACCGTCGACACCCCTCAGCCCGCCACCGCCGGCCGATCATTGCTGCGCCGGTTCGTACGGCCGGGTGCCGCCGCGCTTTCGGGGGTGCTGCTCTTCGTGAGCTTCCCGCCGCGGCCCCTGTGGTGGCTGGTGCTGCCCGCCTTCGCGCTGCTTGGCTGGACGCTGTACGGACGTCGGCCGCTGCCCGCCCTCGGTCTCGGCTACCTCACCGGCCTCGGCTTTCTGCTGCCGCTCCTCATCTGGACGGGCGAAGAGGTCGGCCCGGTGCCGTGGGTGGCACTGGCGGCGGTGGAAGCGGTGTTCGTCGCGCTCGCCTGTCTGGGCATCGCCGCCGTCTCCCGGCTGCCGGTATGGCCGGTGTGGGCGGCCGCCGTGTGGATCGTGGGCGAGGCGGCCCGCGCCCGGGTGCCGTTCGGCGGCTTCCCCTGGGGCAAGATCGCCTTTGGCCAGGCGGACGGCTTTTTCCTGCCGCTCGCGGCGGTCGGTGGGACCCCGCTGCTCGGTTTCGCCGTCGCACTGTGCGGATTCGGGCTGTACGAAACCGTCCGCCGGGTCCTCGCCTACCGGCGCACCGGCGAGCTGCCGCGCAGCGCCGCGGCCGCCGCGCTCCTCAGCGTGCTCGTCCCCGTCACCGCGGCACTCGCCGCCCTGCCGCTCGTCGACGACTCCGCCGAGGACGGCACCGCGACCGTCGCCGCGATCCAGGGCAATGTGCCGCGCCTGGGGCTCGACTTCAACTCCCAGCGCCGTGCGGTCCTCGACAACCATGCGCGCCGCACCGAGCAGCTCGCCGCCGATGTGAAGGCGGGCAAGGTGGCCCAGCCGGACTTCGTGCTGTGGCCGGAGAACTCCTCGGACCTCGACCCGTACCGCAACGGCGACGCCCGGGTGGTCATCGACGACGCGGTGAGGGCGATCGGCGTGCCGACCGTCGTCGGCGCGGTGGTAACTCCCGACACGGGGAAGCTCCGCAACACCCTGATCGAGTGGGACCCCACGCGCGGCCCCGTCGACACCTACGACAAGCGCCATGTGCAGCCGTTCGGCGAGTACATCCCGATGCGTTCGCTCGTACGGCTCGTCAACTCGGACGTCGACCGCGTCCGCCGGGACTTCGGCCCCGGCCACAAGGTGGGCGTTTTCGATCTGGCGGGCACCAAGGTCGGCATGGTCACCTGCTTCGAGGCGGCGTTCGACGACGCGGCGAGGGACACCGTCACACACGGTGCCCAGCTGATCTCCGTACCCAGCAACAACGCCACTTTCGGGCGCAGCGAGATGACGTATCAGCAGCTGGCGATGTCGCGGGTGCGGGCGGTCGAGCACGGGCGCTCGGTCGTCGTCCCCGTCACCAGCGGCGTCAGCGCGGTGATCATGCCGGACGGGAAGATCGTCCAGAAGACGAAGATGTTCACCCCGGACGCGCTGGTGGCCGAGGTGCCGCTGCGCTCGTCGCTGACTCCGGCGACCCGGCTGGGGACCTGGCCGGAGCGCTTCCTGGTGCTGGTCGGGGTGGGCGGTCTGGGCTGGGTGGTCGTTCGGGGCGTACGGACTCGGCGGGGGCAGCAGGAGCAGCGGGAACAGCGGGAACAGCGGGTGGAGCCGTCGGAGCGGTCGGAGCAGGGCCCGGTCGACGCCGGTTAGGGTCGAAGGCATGGCAACCCCTGACTTCATCCGCGAGATCCGGGCCACCGCCGGGCATCAGCTTCTCTTCCTGCCGGGCGTCAGCGCGGTCGTCTTCGACGACGAGGGGCGGGTGCTGCTGGGCAGACGTGCCGACACCGGCAAGTGGTCGATCATCGGCGGGATTCCGGAGCCCGGGGAGCAGCCGGCGGTGGCGGCTGTGCGGGAGGTGTACGAGGAGACCGCGGTGCAGTGTGTCGCGGAGCGGGTCGTGCTCGTGCAGACGTTGCGGAAGCCGGTCACCTACCCCAACGGCGATCAGTGCCAGTTCATGGACGTCTGCATTCGCTGTCGGGCGGTGGGCGGACAGGCTCGCGTCAATGATGACGAGTCGCTGGAGGTGGGGTGGTTCTCTGTGGACGCGCTGCCGGAGCTGAAGGAGTTCTCACTCTTCCGGATCAAGCAGGCGCAGACCGAGGGACCGGCATGGTTTCAACCCACCATCGAGCAGTGAAGTATGGGTGGCGACCACATCGGTCGGGGGGTGATCACTGCCTAGGGTGCGAAGCATGACCGCGCCCACCACACCAGGTCCCGCACCTCAGTCTCGTCCTCGCCATCCTCGTACGGTCGACCTCGACCTCGGTGGCCGTACGGCACTCGTCACCGGCGCGGCGGGCGGCATCGGCCGAGCCTGCGCGCTGCGGCTCGCAGCCGCCGGTGCGAAGGTCAGAGCCGTCGACCGGGACGCCGATGGCCTCGAGGCCCTGGCCGCGGACTCCCCGGGGCTGGCCGGCGCCGTGGAACCGCAGGTTCTGGACCTCACCGATCTCGATGCGGCGGAGGCGGCGGCCGCCGGTGCGGACATCCTGGTCAACAACGCGGGGCTGCAACTGGTCCGGCCCATCGAGGAGTTCCCGCCGGACGTCTTCCACACTGTGCTCACCGTGATGCTGGAAGCGCCGTTCCGGCTGATCAGGGGCGCCCTTCCGCACATGTACGCCCAAGGGTGGGGCCGAATCGTCAATATCTCTTCCGCACATGGGCTGCGAGCCTCTGCCTTCAAGTCCGCCTATGTGTCCGCCAAACACGGTCTGGAGGGGCTTTCGAAGACCGCGGCCCTGGAGGGTGCTCCACATGGGGTGACGTCCGTATGTGTCAATCCCAGCTATGTAAGGACCCCGCTGGTCGAGCGACAGATCGCCGATCAGGCCGCGGCCCATTCCGTGGCCGAGGAGCGCGTCCTCGCCGACGTACTGCTCAGGGACTCCGCGATCAAGCGCCTGGTCGAGCCGGAGGAGGTCGCCGAAGCGGTGCTGTATCTGTGCAGCCCGCAGGCCTCCTTCATTACCGGCACCTCGCTCGCCATCGACGGTGGCTGGACCGCCCACTAGACATCCGGGGCTTCCCGAGACATCCCGCGGCCGCCTGTCGAGGGTGACGCGGTTGTCCACAACGGCTTCGTCGTCCACAGGGCTGGTGCGACCACCCGTACGGCAGGTAATCCTGTGTCCATGTCCCACGATCAAGCCTCCTACCTGGAGCTCCTCGCACGCGGTGCCGCCACCGAGGCGTACGAACGGCCCGTGCTGCTCGCCCGCGCGAGCGGCGCGGCACCGGACGAGCTCGCCGCCATCGAGCACGCCAAGCAGCTCGCGCTGCGGGTGCGCGCCGAGCTGGAGGGGCGGCGACGGCGCGAGGCCGAGCTGTCCGCGCTCTTCGAGACCGCGCACGACCTGGCAGGTCTGCGCGACCTCGACGCCGTGCTGCGGGCGATCGTGCAGCGCGCCCGCTCGCTGCTCGGCACCGAGGTCGCCTATCTGAGCCTCAACGACCCGTCGGCGGGCGACACCTATATGCGGGTCACGGAAGGGTCGGTGTCGGCGCGCTTCCAGCAGCTGCGGCTAGGCATGGGGGAGGGGCTCGGCGGGCTCGTCGCCCAGACCGCCCGACCGTATGTCACCGACAGCTATTTCGACGACGCCCGCTTCGAACACACGAGGGCGATAGACACTGCCGTCAGCGACGAGGGCCTGGTCGCGATCCTCGGGGTGCCGCTGATGCTCGGCAGCCAGGTGATCGGCGTGCTCTTCGCCGCGGACCGCCGCGAGAGAGTCTTCGAACGCGAACAGGTCGCGCTGCTGGCCTCCTTCGCCGCCCATGCCGCCGTCGCCATCGACACCGCCAACCTGCTGGCGGAGACCCGCTCGGCGCTCGCCGAGCTGGAACGGGCCAACGAAATCATCCGGGATCACAGCGGCGTCATCGAGCGTGCCTCGGAGGTCCACGACCGGCTGACCGAAGTGGTGCTGCGGGGCGGAGGCGTTCATGACGTGGCCGCCGCCCTGTCCGAAGTCCTGGACGGCTCGGTCGAGTTCACGGACGACGACCTCGACGCGACCGGCGCCGACGGCCGTGCGATACGCCAGGGAGACGACTGGGTGGCAGCGGTCTCGGCGGGCGGCGAGCTGCTGGGCGCCCTGGTGCTCCGCGGCCGACGGGACCTCGATCCCGTCGACCGGCGCACCTTGGAGCGCGCCGCCATGGTCACCTCGCTGCTGCTCCTCGCCCGGCGCTCCGCCCACGCCGCCGAACAGCGTGTACGGGGCGAGCTGCTCGATGACCTCCTCGACGCCGCCGACCGCGACCCGCGGCTGCTGCGTGAGCGGGCCGCACGGCTTCGGGCCGACCTGGACGCCCCGCATGTGGTGCTCGCAGCCCGCATCGACGGCCCCGGCACGGACGCCGCGGACCGGGACGCGGCCTGCCGGGACTCCACCGGACGGGACACCGCTACCGCCGAGCGGGAGACCGCGGACCGACAGCGTCTGTGGTCCGCCGCCTCGCACCTGGCCGCGACCCGCTCGGGCCTGGCGGCTGCTCGCGACGGCGGCACCGTACTGCTGCTGCCGCTCGGCCCCGACGACAGTGCGTCCGACGTCGCGCGCCAGACCGCCAGGTCACTGGGCGGCACGCTCAGGGAGTTGGTCACCGTCGGCGCGTCCTCACCGGTGGCCGCGCCCGCCGGCGATCCGAGCCCGATAGCCGGCGCGTACGCACAGGCGCGTCGCTGCCTCGACGCCCTGCGCCTGCTCGGCCGCTCCGGACAGGGCGCCGCGGCACAGGACTTGGGTTTCCTCGGCCTGCTGCTCGCCGACCCCGGCGACATCGACGGCTTCGTACAGCGCACGATGGGCGAGGTCGTCGAGTACGACCGGCGGCGCGGCACTGACCTGGTCCGTACGCTCGACGCGTACTTCGCGAGCGGTATGAGCCCGGCCCGTACGAAGGACGACCTGCACGTCCATGTGAACACTGTGGCCCAGCGCCTGGAGCGAATAGGCCGACTGCTCGGCCCCGACTGGCAGTCACCGGCGAGGGCGCTGGAGATCCAGCTGGCACTGCGGCTGCATGCGATGTCTGCGGCGGTCGCCCACTGAACGCGCCGCTGCGCGGACCCCGTTGGGATCCGCGCAGGGCCCTACGCCATACGTCTGCCTACCTACCTACCGGCCTGCCTGTCAGGCAGTTCGCGCATCGGCCGCTCGAGCCGCCGGCCCGCCGTCTTCCACCGGCTCGGCCTCGACTGCGTTCAGATCCCGCTGCCGGGTCTCGCGCGCACAGCCGATGGCCACGACGGTGAGCAGCGCGGCGGCGATGACGTACAGCGCGATCGGCGTCGACGAGTCGTAGTCGGCGAGGAGCGCGGTGGCGATCAGCGGAGCCGGAGCACCGGCCGCGACGGATGAAAACTGTGCACCGATGGAGGCCCCGGAATAGCGCATGCGCGTGGCGAACATCTCGGAGAAGAACGCCGCCTGGGGCGCGTACATCGCCCCGTGCAGCACAAGTCCCACCGTGACGGCGAGCAGCAGACTGCCGAAGCTGCCCCTGTCGATGAGCGCGAAGAACGGGAACATCCAGGCGCCGACACCGATCGCGCCGACGAGATACACAGGCCTGCGCCCGATCCGGTCCGACAGCGCGCCCCACGCCGGGATCACCGCGAAGTGCACGGCTGAGGCAATGAGTACGGCATTGAGCGCGGTCTGCTTGCTGAGTTCCACCGCGGTCGTCGCGTAGACGAGGATGAACGCCGTGATGACGTAGTAGCTGATGTTCTCCGCCATCCGCGCACCCATCGCCACCAGCACATCGCGCCAGTGGTGCCGCAGCACGGCGACCAGCGGCATCTTCTCGACCTGCCCGGAGACCGCCTTGCGCTCCTCGGCCTGTGCCAGCGCCGCCTTGAACACCGGAGATTCATCGACAGAGAGACGTATCCACAAACCGACGATCACGAGCACACCGGAGAGGAGGAACGGTATGCGCCAGCCCCATGAGGTGAAGGCGGCATCCGAGAGCAACGCGGTGAGAGCGGAGAGCACCCCGGTGGCGAGCAACTGCCCGGCGGGCGCCCCGGTCTGCGGCCACGAAGCCCAGAACCCGCGCCGCTTGGCGTCCCCGTGCTCCGACACGAGCAACACGGCCCCGCCCCACTCACCGCCGAGCGCGAACCCCTGCACCAGCCGCAACACGGTGAGTAGCACGGGCGCGGCGCTCCCGATGGTGGCGTGCGTCGGCAGCAGCCCGATGGCGAAGGTCGCCCCACCCATCAGCAGCAGGCTCAGCACCAGCAGCTTCTTGCGGCCGAGCCGGTCGCCGTAGTGCCCGAAGACCAGCGCCCCGAGGGGGCGGGCGGCGAAGCCGACGGCGTAGGTGAGGAAGGAGAGGAGAGTCCCGACGAGCGGGTCGGAGCCGGGGAAGAACAGCTTGTTGAAGACCAGCGCGGCGGCCGATCCGTAGAGGAAGAAGTCGTACCACTCGATGGTCGTGCCTATGAGGCTCGCGGCGACGATGCGCTTGAGTGAGCTGGGTGTGGGTGGAGCGGCTGCAGAGGCGGCCATGGTCACCACTTCCGGGCGAGGTGCGGGGACGTTTAGGTGTCGCCACACCGTAGAAACGCGCAGGTCACCGGCACATGTGGTGGGACACCACAGTTCGGGGGGTCAGGGTGCGCGCGACCACCATGACGGGAGCGTGGGGGCTGGGTCAGAGTGCGAATTGGAGTGGGGAAGGGGCCTATCGGAGTTGCGTGATTCGCCACGGTTTGGTGGCCCGGTGCTGATTCCCGTGCTGGTTCGGTGCTGACCTGAAACCCCACGTCAGCACCCCTGATCACCTCTCCCGTGCTGACTTGGTGCTGACTACGCAGCGTTGAACTTCGACATTCCGTGCGGATGGGGGACACCGCCTGGGCTCATCCGGCATGCGGCCGACGCCAGCCCAATCTGATCCCTTGCTCCACCGCTGGCGGCGTCGCGCGGGGCTCGACCGCAGACACCGGTGGCCCTGTCGCGCGTACGGACCTCTGCCGTGCCGCCGAGCTCGGTGCGCGGTTCGGCCCAGGTGACGCCGAGCAGGCTGAGCGGCTCTGTGCGCCGAGCGGGCAGCGACCGCTGGGCGGGATCGGAGCCGTGCAGCGCGATGCTCCGCACTCCGGCCGGAATCTGCGCCGCGGGCGTCGCCGGGGAGGTCAGACCGAGGGTCGCGAGGGTGACGGCGGTGGCCACCACGCCCCTGCCCGTACGGCGGAAGAGGTGCGGGGGTCACTGGGCTCCTTCAGGCGCTGCGGACGCTTTGGGGGTGGGGAGTTCACTGCTGCACGTGGTCCGGCCGAAGGTACCGGTGGCGGTGGCGCGTTGGACGTGCTTGCCACGTACGGCGAGGGTGCAGCTGGCCGTGCCGCCCTTCTCGCCCAGGGTGACGTTGAAGATCGGGGAGGCGCCGAGCGGAACGCTCACGGTCTTCCGCCATGGCAGGCCGACGTTCGTGACGGTATTCGCCTTGTCGCCGCCGGCCCCGCGGTAGGAGATGTCGGCCGCGCCCTCGCCGAGCACCTCGTAGGTCACCTCGACGGTGGGCGTGGTCGCCCGCTTGTCCGCCGGGTCGTCGTCGGAGTTGAGGACTCCATAGGTGACGAACGCGCCGCATGCGAGCAGCAGAGCCGCGGCGACGGCGATGCCGCCGCGGTCGGTGCGGCGGTCGTCCGGGGTCCGGGAAACCCTTGTGGCGTCCGGGGCTTCGGACTCATCCCGTCCTGCCGGTTCTTCGGTCGTCGGCATGGCCCGGCTTTCTGTAGACGTGAATTCGGCTGGGTTATACACCATCGGATTCAAGGAGTGCCAGGCAGCAGAAAATTCGGTCAAGGTGACCTCAACTGGCATCGGTCTGTCCAGCGAAATGCCGTAATTGCGCGGTCGGTTGACGAACCATCAACTGTGTGACGAGGATCCTCCCGCCGTGATCGGCTCACCTCTGACGAGGCCACTCTTCCGTATGCGGAAGGTGGCCTGGTCTGGCGTGCCTTGAGGTGCTCCGGTCCGAGGTCAGGTCCACCGTGACCGGCGACGGAGTGGCCGCGTCGGCGCGGCGGTGCGCCTTTTTCGCCTTGCGGAATGGGTGCCGATGAAGGGGATGGCGTGAGAATGAGATACGGGCGGGCGATAGCCTGCCTCGTGGTTTCGGCGGTCGCCGGGACCTTGCTGCCACAAGTCGCTTATGCGGCACCGGTTTCGCGCGATAACGACGAGGGTATCGTCGATGCCTTTGCGGGCTGGTTCTCGGAGGACGAGAGCGAGTCGAGCGGGCCGGAGGAGCCGTCGACCGGTGGGACTCCGACGCTGCCGAGCCGGGAGAAGCTGCCGAAGGGCAAGGTGGCCGCGAAGCCGAAGCGCATTGCGGAACTGACGGGCAGTCGTACGGCGAACGCCCGATACTGGCAGCTGTCCGACGGCCGGGTGCAGGCCGAGGTGTCGGCGGTGCCGACGGCGTACCGGTCGGGGAAGTCGTGGAAGGACATCGATCCGACGGTCACCCCGACCGGTGCCAAGGGCTTCGCCTTCGCCAACACGACGAATGCCGCGCGTAGTTGGTTCGGATCGGACGCCGGCAGGCTGATCCGTTTCGAGTCCGGTGACGGGCATGCTGTCACTCTGGGCCTCGAGGGCGCGGGCGAGCTCACCCCCGTCGCCAAGGGCGACACCGTCACGTACAAGGACGCCGTGGCCGGTGCGGACCTGGCGTACCAGGTCGGTCCGGGCCGGGTGAAGGAGAACATCGTTCTGGACCGGAAGCCCACGGGCCCGGTCTCCTTCACGTTCACGCTGGACGCCGGCGGGCTGACGCCGAAGCCGGGCAAGGACGGTTCGGTCTCCTTCTACGGCGAGGCCGCCAATCCGGTCCTGGTGATCCCCGCGGCGTTCATGACGGACGCCAGGAAGAACGCCCAGTCGCCGTACGGGTTCTCGTACAGCAACAAGGTCACCCAGAAGCTGACCAGGGCCGGCAAGGGCTGGAAGCTCACGGTCACTCCGGACGCGAAATGGCTCGCCGCACCGGAGCGGCAGTACCCGGTCACGATCGACCCGACGATCGCCATCGCGCCGACGCCGACCACGGCGCAGGACGTGATGATCTCCTCGGACGGTCCGGCGTCGAACTACGACGACAACTGGCGTCTGTCGGTCGGCAACACCAGCACGGGCGCCTCCCGCGCACTGCTGAAGTTCCCGCTGACCGGCGTACCGGCCGGCACCAAGCTGGATGCGGCCGACCTGAAGCTGTACTACGACCAGACCCACACCACCGGCGAGACCGAGGTCCAGCTGGAGGCGCACCGCGCCACCCAGGCGTGGACCGAGGAGAACGCCACCTGGAACAGCGCGAACACCTTCACCGGTGAGCTGTCGGGCACGGCCGTGGTCGTCGACGACGGCGACTCCGGGAAGACCGCTGCGGTGGGCTCGTGGCCGGCGTCGGGGAACACGACGTACACGCAGCACGCGGTGAACCAGGACTACCTGTACAACAAGGACACGGTCGCGGGTGACACGTACACCTGGCAGCCGAGCCTTCCCGAGGACGGTACGTATCAGGTCGAGACGCACTACGTCCCGGCTTCGGACCGTGCCACCAACGCCCCGTACACCGTCACCTACGACGGCGGGTCGAAGCAGTACCTGGTTAACCAGCAGGCCGGCACGGCCGGGGTCTGGAAGACGCTCGGGTCGCATCGGTTCAAGGCGGGCACGCTCGGCAAGATCGTCCTGGGTGACGGTCCAGCGTCGACGTCGACGTCGGTGATCGCGGACGCCGTCCGGTTCACCAAGGGCGGTGTGGTCACCAAGAAGCCCGGTGAGCTGAACACCTGGCACACCTTCCCCGTCACCAAGACCGTCCAGCAGTGGGTCGACGGCACCTACACGAACCACGGTTTCGTGATCAAGGCCGGTGACGAGTCCGCGAACGGCCCCAAGGGCGGTCCGCGGTACGAGGGCAGTGAGTTCGCATACGGCGGTGAGACCGCCAACTACCCGCGCCTCGTCCTCACCTTCGGGCGTCAGGGTGTGGATCTCGCGGCTCCGACCACCATCCACGACACCGGCGCGGAGCTTTCCTGGTCCGCGTATCAGGACCAGGACCCGATCGGGACCGGCGACGACATCGTCGAGTACCAGGTCCACCGCTCCATCAACCAGACCTTCACCCCCTCGGCCGCCACTCTGGTGTCGCCCGTCGCGCCGGGCACCACGGCGTTCACGGACACCACGGGTGTGCCGACGAAGGCGGGCGACCCGGACCCCTTCGGTCGCGCGTACTACTACATGGTCGCGGTGAAGACGAAGGACGGGCAGGTCGTCGCCGCTCCGACGCAGCTGGTCCGCCTCCCGAAGGCGGGCCGGACGACGAAGGTGCTGACAGCGTCGCAGGACACCACCCTGTCCTCGGTCCGCTCCACCAACACCCACGACACCATCGACGACGGCGGCCCGAAGAACTGGCTGAGCGTCGGCAACAACTCCGCCACCTACGGCGACACCCGCGCCCTGCTGAAGTTCCCGGCCCTCGGCATCCCCACCACCGCCCGGGTCCTGGACGCGAACGTACGGCTGTGGAGCACGCAGACCGCTCAGGACACTGCGGGGGCCGTGTATGAGCTGCGGCCGCTCACCCGTGACTTCGACGAGGCCACCGCGACCTGGGTCAAGGCCAACTCGAACACCAACTGGACGACCGCGGGCGGTGACTTCGGCGCCGTCGCGGGCGACACGGGCGCGAAGACGAACGACCCGGCCCGCCACGACTGGGGCATCACCTCCCTCGCGCAGTCGTGGGTGACCACCCCCGCCTCCCAGCAGGGCGTGGCCATCAAGATGGCCGACGAGGCCGCCTCCCAGGAACGCACCCTGTTCCTGTCCTCCGAGGGCGCCGAGCCCCGTCTCCACCCCAGGATCGTGGTCACCTACATCGACTCGACCACCGAGTCGACGTACTACGCGCCGCAGACCCCGGCACGGATCACCCCGAACAGCGACCACACCGTCGAGTTCACCCTCACCAACACCACCACATACGTCTGGAAGGCCGGCACCCACGCCCTGAGCTACCGGTGGACGCTCCCGGACGGCACGGACGTCACCACCGGCGGCAACCAGCTCCAGACGGCCCTGCCCGCCGATCTGCTGCCTGGTGACTCGGTCACCCTGCAGGCCGCGATCCGCGCCCCCATCAACTCCGACTCCGGCAACAAGCGCACCGAGTACGTCCTCACCTGGGACGTCCGGGACACGGCGGCGGGCACCTGGCTGTCCAGCACGGGCGGCATACCCGGACTCCAGCAGAACGTCACCGTCGAGGACCCGACCTCGGACCAGCTCGGCCTGGAGAAGTACTACTCGTACAACGGCAAGAACACCGGCGCGGGTTCGTCGCTGATGAACAACACCGCCGCCGGGAACAGCGTCTGGCAGTACAACGCCCTCAGCAACCCGGGCCGCGGTCTGAACACCTTCGTCCGCTTCGCCTACAACACCCAGGACACGTCGGACACCGTCGCCGGTCACGGCTGGTCCGTGCAGGCCGCGGGGCCGATCCGGCTCGGGGCCCCGCTGGACTTCCACCCGAACCCGAACCCGCGAGAGGTCCGGCTGCCCGACGGGGACGGGACCACCCACGTCTTCCGCAAGCAGGAAGACGGCACGTGGAAGGCGCCGGCCGGCGTCCACTTCCGGCTGTCGGCCAAACCGGGACTGGACTGCACCCCTGCGAAGGACCCGGTACCGGACGCCTGGACGCTGACGCGCCCGGACGGCACCCGGTTCCTGTTCGGCTGTGACGGCTACCAGACGTCCGTCGTCGACAAGAACGGCAACACCCAGACGTTCACCTACGAGGAACGCAAGTCCAACAACAAACCGACGAAGTTCCTCAAGTACATCACCGACCCTGCCGGGCGGCAGACGCTCACCGCTGCCTACTACACCAAGTCGGACACCAGCAGCCCCAAGATCATCGACCACCTCAAGTCGATGACCGACGTCTCGGGCCGCAAGCTGGCCTTCGAGTACTCCGACAAGGGACTGCTGACCAAGCTGACGGACGGCGCGGGCTCGTCCCAGCCGAAGGTCTTCGGCTTCACGTACGACGCCACCCAGGGCAACAAGAACGTCAAGCTGGTCCAGATCAGCGACCCGCGCGGTAACGCCACCGGCCTCGACTACTACTACCCGAGCGAGGGCGACGACCCGAAGTACCACTGGTGGACCCAGACCATCACCGACCGCATCGGCGGCACCACCGAGTTCGCCTACGCCCCGGACACGGCCGACACCCGCTTCACGTCCACCGTGGTCACCGACGCCGAGGGCCACGACGCCACGTACGTCACCGACGACTACGGGCGCCCGGTGCGGTCCGTCAACGCCAAGTCGCAGCAGACCGAGCTGGCGTGGGACGCGGACAACAACGTCACCTACATGGAGGAGAACAACGGAGCCGTCACCGCGTACTGCTACGACGCGCTCACCGGCTACCCGCTGTGGAAGCGCACCGCCGAGCACAACACGGGAGGGGTCCCGCCCCAGAGCGACTGCGCGCCCGGCAAGTACCCTGTCAACGCCCAGAAGTTCGAGTACGTCAAGCGGCTGGACGGCTACTCTTCCGACCTGTACCGCAAGACGTCGCCGGAGGGCCGCGCCTGGGAGTTCGGCCATGACACCTTCGGCAACCTGAAGTCGGTCACCGACCCGAAGGGCGTCTCGACGCCCACCGAGGGCGACTACACGACCCGGTACGAGTACGACGCCTACGGTCAGCTCACCAAGGCCACCGACGCCAACGGCCACTCCACGGTGAACAGCGAGTTCGTCCCGACCGGTTACCCGGCGAAGATCACGGACGCGCTCGACAACAGCTCGACCTACGAGTACGACGAGCGCGGCAAGGTCACCAAGTCCACCGATCCGCTGGGCCACCGCACCACGCAGACGTACGACACGTACGGCCGGCCGCTGGTCAGGACGGTACCGAGGGACCAGGCCACGAACGACCTGATCACTGTTCCGGCACCCGACTACGACGCCAACGACAACGTCACCAAGGCGATGGCGCCCACCGGAGCGGTCTCCACGGCGGTCTACGACGCGGCCGACCAGATCACCGAGGCCACCTCTCCGCAGGACTCGCCGACCGAGCCCCTGCGCCGGACCGCCTACACCTACGACAAGACCGGTCACCTGAGGACGACGACCGAGCCGAAGGGCGTGGCCACACCCGAGATCCCGGACGACTACACCACCACCCAGAACTACGACGAGATCTACCAGCTCGCCTCGGTGGTCAACGCCGTCGGCGAGAAGATCTCCTACGAGTACGACTCGGTGGGCAACAACGTCAAGGTCGTCGACCCGAAGAAGAACCGGACGGCGGACCCCGACGACTTCTCGTCGAAGATGACCTACGACCTGGAGCACCGGGTCACCTCGGTCACCGACCCGCTGGGCAACCTGACGCGCCGCAGCTATGACAAGGACGCGCTGGTCGTCGCCGACACGGACCCCGACGGCAACACCACCCTGTCCAGCTACGACGAGCGGGGCCGCAAGACCGAGATCAAGGTTCCGCACTCGGGCACCGGCGGCGACACCACGTACCGGACCACCCGCTACGAGTACGACCAGGTCGGCAACGCCACCCGGGTGATCACCCCGCGCGGCACGGAGACCGCGAACGCCGACGACTTCACCAAGCGCACCGAGTACGACGCGCTGAACCGGCCGGTCAAGCAGTACCTGCCGTACAACCCGTCGGACGCCCGCTACAACGACCCGAACGTCTACACGCAGACGTTCTACGACGCGGCCGGCCGCGTCACCCGGACCTCGCTGCCGCCCTCGGAAGGCCAGACGGTCCGCAACGACACCGAGGTCACCTACTACGACAACGGGTGGACCAGGAGCTCCACCGACCCGTGGGACATCAAGACCAGCTACGAGTACAACGACCTGGGGCTGCAGACCTCCAGGACGCTGAGCTCCGCCGGCGACTCCGTCAGCCGCACCATGGGCTGGAGCTACTACCCGAACGGCAAGCTGAAGGAGAAGACCGACGACGGCGTGCCGGTCGGCACCGCGGTGCCCCTCGTCGACAACTCCGACATCCAGCACACCGGCTCCACCGGCACCTGGACCACGGCGAGCCTCACCGGTCAGCAGGGCTTCGACCACCGCGTGCACGCGGCCGGCAGCGGGACGGACGCGTACTCCTGGACACTGAACATCCCCAAGAACGGCAAGTACACCGCCTACGTGAAGTTCCCGCAGGTCACGGGCGCAAGCAAGACCGCCAGGTACAAGGTCACCCACGCCGGTGGAAGCACCGACAAGACGGTCGACCAGTCCACCGCGGCGGGCACCTGGGTCAGTGTCGGCACGTACGACTTCACCCAGGGCAACGCGGCGAAGCTGGAGCTGTTCCAGGCCGCCGACGGCAAGGTCGTGGCCGACGGGGTCAAACTGGTCCGCGACCTGACCGGCGACATCGACGCGGAGAAGCACCACTTCCGCTACGCCTACGACCTCAACGACAACCTCTCGCTGATCGACGACCTGTCGTCCGGCGCCAAGGTCGACAAGTACACGATCTCCTACACCGGCCTGAACCGGGTGTCCCGGATCACCGAGACCCTGGCCGGCCAGGAGAAGACGAGCACGGCCTACACCTACGACCCCAACGACCAGCCCGAGACGATCACCCACCCCGACCAGTACTCGAAGTACACCTACGACCTGAGGGAGAAGGTCAAGTCGGTCTCGGTGGGCACGTCGCCCACGGACACCGACCCCAAGGTCACCTCCTACACCTACACCGACCGCGGTGAGGCGCTGCGGGAGACCAAGGACAACGGCAACACCGTCGACCACACCTACTTCCTCGACGGCTCGGTGAAGACCAGCGCGGAGAAGAAGGCCGACGGCACGCTGGTCGCCTCGCACACCTACGCCTACGACGCCAACGGCAACAAGGCGCAGGACGCGGCGAAGAAGATGAACGCCGACAACCACTCGGCGTACCTGGAGTCCACCACCGCCTATACCTACGACCCGGTCGACCGGATCGCCAAGTCGGTGAAGACCGGCAACGGCGCCGCCACGGAGACGTACGTCCACGACGACAACGCCAACGTCGTCCAGCAGACCGTCGGCGGCACCGCCACGGACTTCCGTTACGACCGCAACCGACTGCAGACGTCGACCACCGCCGGGTCCGTCACCTCCTTCAACTACGACCCGCTGGGCCGTCAGGAGTCGACGTCCCAGGACGGGCAGGTCGTCTCGCGCAGCATCTACGACGGCTTCGACCACGTCGTCGAGTCCCAGCAGCGGGACGCGAACGGCGCGATGAAGTCGACGAAGTACACCTTCGACCCGCTCGACCGCACCTCGTCCAAGACCGCCGACGGCAAGACCACCGACTATCGCTACCTCGGCCTCTCCCAGGAGGTGCTGACCGAGGAGGTGGCCGGCAAGCTCACCAAGTCGTACCAGTACAGCCCGTGGGGCCAGCGCCTGTCGCAGGTCAAGCACAACGAGAACGGGACGACCGAGGACGCGTACTACGGCTACAACAGCCACACAGACGTCGAGACCCTGACCGACGGCAGCGGCAACACCAAGGCCACCTACGGCTACACGGCCTACGGCAATGACGACTCGTCGGAGTTCACCGGCATCGACAAGCCGGACGCCTCCGATCCGACCAAGGAGGAGTACAACTCCTACCGCTACAACGCCAAGCGGTGGGACGCCGGATCCGGCACGTACGACATGGGCTTCCGCGACTACGACCCGGGGCTGAACCGCTTCACCACCCGGGACATGTACAACGGGGCCCTGGCCGACATGGGTCTGGGCAGCGACCCCTTCACCGGCAACCGCTACGCTTTCACCGGCGGCAACCCGATCAGCAACGTCGAGATCGACGGTCACTGGTTCGCCCTCGCCATCCCGGTGGTCGCCGCGGTCTTCGTCGCCGCGGTGGTCGTCACGGTCGCGATCATCGCCGTCGCTGCCGCCGTCGAGTACGTCGTCAACGAGGTCCGGGAACGGATCGACGAGCGCTCGCGGGCGCGGGACGACGCCGACGACCAGCCCGCACCCGACCCGCGGCGCCTGCCGCGGCCCCAGCCCGAGCCCGACGACGACGACAACCGGTCCGGTTGCGGCGACGGCTGGATCAAGTACGGCCAGCGCGACGCGGCCAACGGCAACCGGGCCACGGCGGGAGAGGCCTGCCTGACGAAGGAGTACCTGAAGAAGAACAAGGGCACTGCCGTGGGTTCGAACCCGCCCGGATACACGTGGGCGCAGAACTTCGCCAAGGGCAAGGGCCTGGACGAGCAGAAGAACGTCAACGCCTGTCACCTCATCGGCAACAAGCTGGCGGGCAAGGGCGTCCTGGCGAATCTCTCCCCGTGCGCGCGCGGCGCCAACGCCAAGCAGATCGGCTCCACGCAGGGCGAAGAGCACATGAGGAAGTACGAGAGCATGGTCTACACGGCCGTGATGGCCGGCCAGGACGTCATGTACACCGTGTCACCCCGCTACGACGGCAGCAGGACGGTGCCGACCGGGTACGACATGTCGGCGTACGGCGTCAATCCGGACGGCTCGGTCGGGCTCAACTTCCAGGTGTTCATACCGAACGAACTCAGCACGGGAGACAATCTCGGCACACAGAGCAGCGGCGGTGCGCCGACACCCACGGGGAGCACCCCATGACGCGGACCGACGAGGATCGAACGGACACAGAGCGAGGTACCGATGAGTGAGCCGACCGACCTGGACGCCCTGCGACGGCTCATGCCGCCCCCGACGGACGGGGGCACGACGGTCGACTGGGCCGCCCTCACCGCGTCGTGGGGCAAGCCGTTCCCGCTCGACTACCAGCGCTTCATGGAGGTTTACGGCGGCGGCGCGGTGCAGAACTACCTGTCGATCGGCAGGCCGGAGCCCAAGGTGCCGCTGGAGCAGGCACCGCGGGACGGCATGGTGATCGAGACGGCGAACGCCGAGGCCGACTGGGAGACGGAGGAGAAGACACCCGAGCTGGAGGGCACTTCTCCGGTGCTGATCACCTGGGGAGTCGACGCCACCGCGGACATGTTGTGCTGGGACGCGTCGGACGACGATCCCGCCAAGTGGCCGGTCGTGGTCTATCAGCGCAACGGCTCGCTGTGGAGCCGCTACGACTGCGGGATGGTGGAGTTTCTCGTCCGGAATTTCCGTGCCGAATGGCCGGAGAACCCGCTGGGCGGGGAGTTCCTCTGGGGCGTGAGTGAGGTGACGTTCCAGGCACGGGGCTGACGCCCCCGCAGTAAGCGCGGCAGGTACGGAGACCCGGACCGGTCGGCGCTTTCCAGGGGTCGTTGCAACACGTGGTCGTGTTGGTCAGGCCGCGAGCGGTTCATGCAGGCGCTCGGCTGGGGTTTCCCAGCCGAGCGTTTTGCATGGGCGGCAGTTGAGTTCGGCGGCGACGGCGGCCAGGTGCTCGCGGGGTGCGAACGGGCTCGAGTCGGTGACGGCTTGGCCATCCGCGAGGTCGCCCTCCGTGATCGCCTACTCGATGAAGAACATCGAGCGCAAGGAACTCCCCGAGCCGGAACCGGCGAAGGAGCCCGCAACCAGGCCCAGCTGGCTGACCGGTGCCCTGATGATCGGCGCAGGGGTCGTAGTCGGAGCCGCGCGCTGGCAAGCATGCGGCCGATATTGCACAGGACGATGTCCGTCTTGGCGATCACCGGCTCGACCCAGGTGTCGTCATGCAGTACGTACTGCAGCCCCTGATCGGACGACGGCAGCTGGAGCCCCAGCATCTGGACGCCCGAGTGCTCGTGCGCCAGGACCTCGCGGTCGCCCACATCCCTGTAGTAGATCACCCGAAGATTCGTCGCGTCGCGTGAGAGGTCGAAGTCCGGGGTTCCGCGCGGCATGATGCCGCGGATCACTTCGCCGAAGCACGAGATGACCTCGAACGCGATGCCGAACACCTCACGGGCGGTGGCCCGTCCGGGTGAAGGCCCCCCGGCCCGCCGCAGCTGCCGTTCACCGCCCGCCCAGGTCTGCGGGCCGGGAATCACGCCTGGGGCATGCGGAGCGCGTTCGTCCAGAGCCGGGTGAGGGTCTCGACCAGCGTCTCGAAGGGCACGGGCTGGTCGGCGGCGAAGGTCACGTACGCCATACGGCTCACCATGGCGCTGAGCGCCCGGGCGGTGACCGCCGGGTCGAGCGCCGGATCGGCGAGTCCCGCCTCCTGGAGCCGCGTGATCGCTGCGGCGCTGCGGTCGATGAACGCCTGCGACCGCTGCAGCCGCAGTTGCAGAAACCGCGGGTCCACGGCGGCGGCCTGCTCCATGGCGGCCATCAGCGCTGCGTTGCGGCGGTACGACTCCAGATAGGCACGGTTGGCTTCCTCAACACCACGCCGCAGCTCCCTGCGGCTGCCGTCGCTGACTCCCGCATGCAGCATCTCGTCCTGCAACTCCGCGAGGACGGCGGCGAAGACGTCGTCCTTGGAGGCGAAGTGCGTGTAGAAGCTGCCGGTGGCGACGCCGGCCTCGGCCGCGATGTCGACGATCCGGGCGTCCAGGTAGCCGTCTCGTTCGAAGATCCGCCGGGCGGCGGCGACCAGGGCGTCCCTGGTGCGGATCCCGCGCGGGGTCCGCCGGGGGGCTGAGGTCTCGGAGGGTGCGTGCTCGGGAGAGGGCATGCGCCGCATGGTAGCCGACTATTGAATCCGAATCCGGATTCAAGTACGTTCCGGCCCATGGACACCACTGCCACATCCCACGGCTGGAACCTGCTCGTCACCCGCAATGACCTGTCGACCGCCGATCTGGTCGACGCGCCGGTCCCGGAGGTCCGGGACGGTGAGGCGCTGCTGCGGGTCGACCGGGTCGGCCTCACCGCCAACAACGTCACCTACGCCGCGCTCGGCGACTCCTTCCGCTACTGGCAGTTCTTCCCCACCCGGGCAGGCTGGGGCATCGTCCCGCTCTGGGGCTTCGCCAAGGTCGTCGCCTCCCGGGTCCACGGCGTCGAGCCCGGCAGCCGCCTCTATGGCTACTTGCCGTCCGGGAGCCACCTGCTGGTGCGCCCCGGCCGGGTGGACGAGCGCGGCTTCCGGGACGCAAGCCCCCACCGCGCGACGCTGCCGACGCCCTACAACGCCTACACCCTCACCACGGGCGACCTCGCGTACGAGGCCGACCGCGAGGACCTGCAGATCCTCTACCGCCCGCTGTTCTGGACCTCCTTCATGCTGGCCGACTGGCTCGTCGACAACACGTGGCTGGGTGCCCGCACCGCCGTCCTGTCGTCCGCGTCGAGCAAGACCGCCTACGGCGCCGCCTTCCTGCTCCAGGGACAGGGATGCGAGGTGGTGGGCCTGACATCGCGGCGCAACGTCGCCTTCACCGAGAGCCTGGGCTGCTACGACCGGGTGCTCGCGTACGAGGATGTCCCCCGGCTCTCCCCCTCCCGGCCCACCCTGTACGCCGACTTCGCCGGCGACGAAGCCCTGACCGCCACGCTGCGCAGCCACCTCGGCGATGCCCTGGTGCACCACGTGGTGGTCGGCGTCACCAACCAGCAGCCTGGGCCTGCCGGCACCCTGGCCGATACCGGACCGGGCATGTTCTTCGCACCCGACCAGATGCGCAAGCGCGTTGGGGACTGGGGGCGTGAGGGGCTGAACCGGCGCTTCGCCGACGCCTGGCAGAGATTCGCCCCCGTGGTCGAGGAGTGGGTCGACGTCGTCCACAGCCACGGCCCTCAGGCCCTGGAGAAGGTCTGGCACGAGGTCCAGTCCGGACGGACCGCCCCGCGCACTGGCCATGTTGTTGTCCTCTGACCGACCACTGGGCCCTGTGCGGCGCGCACATGCGCAGGAACACTGGGATGCTGAGGGGGGAGCGCTGCCCATGACCTGACGAACAGCGGCGGTGAGCGCCATGGCTGGGGTGGAGGAGAACGGTCCGGAACCGGCCACGCCGCGCGCCGATCCCCAGGGAGACCCGTTTCTGCGCACGCGGTTCGCCGTACCGACGCGCCCTGCGACGTTCCTGCGGCGGGAGCGGCTGGTCAGGCACCTCGACCAGGCTCTTCTGACTCCGTTGACGATGGTCAACGGAGCCGCGGGCGCGGGCAAGACCCTGCTGGTCGCAGACTGGGCCGCGGGGCGGGACCGGTCCGTCGCCTGGCTCACCACCGACGTGGCGGACCAGGGGTGCGGAATGTTCTGGGCATATCTGCTGCAGGCCCTGCGCGCCTCCGGTGTGCCGCTGCCCGCGGACGTCAGCTTCCCCGCGGACGCGAGCCGCGTGGACCACACGCTGCTGGCGCGACTCGCCGCCGGTCTGAGCGCTCGGGACCTGCCCGTGATCGTGGTGCTCGACGAATACGACCGTGTCACCGACCCGGAGATCGCGGAGCAGCTGGAGTTCGTCCTGCACCACGCAGGACGGGGCATGCGTCTGATCCTCGTCACCCGCACCGAACCGCTGCTGCCGCTGCACCGTTACCGGGCGGCCGGCGACATGACGGAGATAAGGGACGCGGAGCTGGCCTTCACTCCCGCGGAAGCGGCCGCGCTGCTGGAGCTGCACGGGCTGCGCCTTCCGGTGCACGCTGCACGCGGGCTCGTGGAGCGCACCCGGGGATGGGCCGCCGGACTGCGCCTGTGCGCCCTGGCCGCGCAGGAGAGCCCGGATCCGGAGATGTATCTGAAGGAGTTCGAGGCCGACCGCACCACAGTCGCCGACTTCCTGCTGGCGGAGGTGCTCAAGCGCCAGACCCCCGAGACGCAGGACCTCCTGCTGCGGGTCAGTGTCCTCGAGCGCTTCTGTCCCGAGCTGGCGAACGCGCTGACGGAGCGCACCGATGCCGAGTCCATCCTGGCCGGGCTGCACCGCGAGAACGCGTTCGTCGAGTACCTCGGGCACGCCTGGTACCGCCTCCACCCGCTGTTCGGGGAGATCCTCCATGCCCATCTGCGGGTGCGGTCTCCCGGCCTGGAGCCCGAACTCCACCGGCAGGCCGCTCAATGGCTGCGGCGCTCCGGATCCCTCGCGGAGTCACTCGGCCACGGTGCCGCTGCGGGCGACTGGGAGTTCACCGCCGGTGCCCTCGTCGACGACCTCGCCATCGGTCAGCTCTTCGCCGGCCTCCGTTCCGACGACCTGGCCGAGCTGTTCTCACGGATGGGGCCCGAGACCACGAGCCCCGCCACGGACCTCGTCCGCGCGGCCCGTGAATTGTCCCGGTGCGACCTCGACCGGGGTCTGACCCACTTGCAGCACGCCGAGCAGAGCCTGGCGGGGGAGCAGATGCCGGCGGGGGACGACTCACCCGGCATGGCGGCGGCCCAGCTGAGCTGTGCCCTGCTGGAAGCCCTGGCGGCCCGGCTGGCCGGTTCGCCGGGAAGAGCGGAGATGGCCGCGGAGGCGGCCGAGAAACTCCAGGAGCAGGTGCCCACACACCTCCTGGAGGAGCATCCCGAACTCACCGCTCTCCTGCTGACCCATCTTGGCTCGACGCGGCTGTGGGCCGGGCGCTTCGAGGACGCACGTGCCGCCCTGACCACGGTGGTCGGCTGCTCCGGGGGAGCTTCGACGGCGCTCCCGCGCGAGGAGTCCCTGGGCCACCTGGCCCTGATCGACTACCTGAACGGCTGGCTCGGCAGGGCGGAGCGCAAGGCCCTGGCGGCGATGACCGAGACGGAGCGGTTCAGCCTGCCCCAGGCGTCCGGCTCCGGCATCGGACTGCTCGTCCTGGCCGCCGTTGCCGTCGAACGCAACGAACTGGCCCAGGCCCAGGCCCTCCTCGACGCGGCTGCAGACTCGCACCGCGTGATGCGGGACCCGGTGATGGAAGCGTGGCGGGCCATCGCCACCGCGCGTCTGCTACTGGCCCGCGGCAACACGCAAGCCCCGCTCGAAGCGGCGGAATCGGCCGTCGCCGCCGACGTGGTATCTCCCTGGGCGGAGGGGCACATGGCGCTGGTGGCCTCCACGGCACACCTGGCCGAAGGCCGGCCGGAGACAGCCGCCGAGCTGCTGCAAGCGGTGCGCGACGACCAGGTGGCGTGTGCCGTAGGG
Source organism: Streptomyces sp. NPDC019443 (assembly GCF_044389785.1). NCBI lineage: Bacteria > Bacillati > Actinomycetota > Actinomycetes > Kitasatosporales > Streptomycetaceae > Streptomyces > Streptomyces sp. NPDC019443. The sequence goes on along the minus strand of NZ_JBIRYJ010000003.1, from coordinate 615,350 downwards.
GCCGCCCGGGCCCAACTCGCCGCGGGGAAGCCCGTCGCGGCGATCGACCTGCTCGACAGAGTGCACCCCGAGGGCCGCACCGGCCCCGCGGTGACCGTCCGGGCCTCGCTGGTGAGGGCGCAGGCAGCGGACGAGGCGGGGGACTCCGCCACCTCGCGCAGGCTCGTTGCCCAGGCTCTGCACGAGGCACGGCCCGAGCGGCTGCGGCGCCCCTTCCTCGAAGCCGGACCGTGGATCCGGCCTTTGCTGGGCATGGCGCCACTGCGAGGGCTGGCCGCCGGCTGGCTCACCCCCGGCCCGCCGCCGCACGGCGGCCCGCTTCGGCCCGAAGACCAGCCGCCGGCGCCGGTCGTGGAGGAACTGAGTGAACGCGAGCGCGATGTGCTGCAACGGCTGGCCCAGATGATGTCGACGGAAGAGATCGCCGCCGATCTGTATGTGTCGGTGAACACGGTCAAGACCCACCTCAAGAGCGTCTACCGGAAGCTGGCCGTGAACCGGCGCCACGACGCGGTGCGCCGCGCGCGCGAGCTGCGGCTGCTCTGACCACGTGGCCGTGAAGGGGCCTGCTCCATGGCGCACCGCCGCGGCCCCCGCGACCGGGCAGGGGCCTTCGCGGCTCGTCCGGCTCGCCCGTGGTGGGTGAGGCACAGGGAGAGTTCTTCGGCTGCGATGGGGGTGGCAGCAGGGCATGTGCCTACCGCTGCCCGGCCGACTCCGCAGGCGTCCCGGGCCGACTCGGCGAGGAGGACAAGGTGACGCACTGGCGGGCGCTGATCGTCCTGGGAACCGCCCAGTTCCTGATGGTCCTCGACACGTCCGTCATGAACGTGTCCATCAGCCAACTGGTCGACGACTTCGACACCGAGGTCACCGCCATCCAGGCCGTCATCACGCTGTACGCGCTGGTCATGGCGGCGTTCATGATGATCGGCGGCAAGTTCGGAGACATCCTCGGACGACGTCGCCTCTTCTTCCTCGGCCTCGTGGTCTACGGCACAGGGTCGGCCCTGACCGCCGCGGCTCCCACTCTGTGGGTCCTCGCGCTGGGCTGGTCGGTCGTCGAGGGACTCGGTGCCGCGATGGTGCTGCCGGCCATGGCGGCCCTCGTAGCCGAGTCCTACCGCGGGCGGGACCGTGCCGTCGCCTACGGCGTCATCGGCGGACTCGCCGGGGCTGGTATCGCGGTCGGCCCGCTGCTGGGCGGCTGGGTGACGACGTACCTCACCTGGCGGCTGGTGTTCGCCGGTGAGGTCGTGGTCGTCATGGCCGTCCTGTGCTTCCACCGGGTGATCACGGAAGCCCCCCGGACCGGTCCGCGCCCCCGGCTGGACGGGTTCGGCGCCGCGCTCTCGGCGGCAGGGCTGGGGCTGGGTGTGTTCGGTGTGCTGCAGAGCGGCTCCTGGGGATGGGTGCAGCCCCGCAACCCGCCCTTCACTGTCCTGGGCTTCGCGCCGACGCTGTTCGTCATCGGTGCCGGGGTGGCCGTGCTGGCCGTCTTCCTGCACTGGGAGCGGCGGCGGGACGCCCGCGGTGCCGAGCCCCTGGTGCATCTGTCCCTGCTGCGCAAGCCCGCGCTGCGATCCGGCCTGATGTCACTGCTGAGCCAGAACCTCATCCTGCTGGGACTGTTCTTCACCATCCCGCTGTACTTGCAGGTGGTTCAGGGTTTCGACGCCTTCGAGACGGGTCTGCGGCTGCTCCCGGTGTCCGTAACCATGCTCGCGGCCTCCATGGGCGGCGCCCGGCTGGGGCGGGTGGCCGGACCGCGTCGGGTGGTCCGACTGGCCCTGGCGACGACGGCCGCCGCCATCGTGTGGCTGCTGGCCACCATCGACCCGGTCATCGACGACGCGCAGTTCGCCGGAGCGTTGGCCCTGCTCGGCGTGGGCGTGGGCCTGCTCGCCTCGCAGCTGGGCAACGTCGTCCAGTCCAGCGTGGGCGAGGAGGAACGCAGTGAGGCCGGCGGGCTGCAGTTCACAGCCCAGAATTTGGGCTCCGCGCTGGGCACCGCGCTCATCGGATCGTTGCTCATCGGCGCCCTGGCCCACGCCTTCACCACGCATGTGCAGGACAACCCGAGGCTGTCGGACGAAGCCCGTCGGCAGACCGGTATCGCCCTCGAAGCCGGGATCACCTTCGTACCCACCGAGCAGGTGCACTCGGCGGCAGAACGTGCCGGGCTGCCGCCGTCCGAGGCCGACGCCCTCGCGGACTCGTACGCGTCGGCGCAGCTCGACGGCCTGAAGGCGGCGATCCTCGCCACCGGGGGAATCACACTCGCCAGCTTCCTGGTCACGTCGCATCTGCCGACCCGGCAGGCCAGCCGTCCGAAGCAACCCGACACCGGCGCTCGGGCCGACGCGAACGGCTCGAGCCGCTGACTTCGAGCAGGCCGCGATGTCCAACGCCGAGCACGGCACGGCCCGAGCGCCCACCGTCGAGCGCCGGTGCCGCGACGAGTGGCCGATCGTCAAGGCCGCCGTCCCGCCGGCCGCCGAGGTGGCCGTCGGCCCCCTCCTGGGCCTCGACGTACGGGGTGGCCTTCTGGCCGGCGCTCACGGTTGGCGTGGCAGGCCAGGCGGGCTGGTCGGTGGCCGGGGGGCACGTCGTGCCAGTGCCTCGTGGCGCCTGGTGGCCGCCACCGCCTCGGTGAATTTGCTGCTCGGTCTGCTGATTATCGCGTTCAAGGTCATCCTGAAGCATTGATGCAGGTGGAGCGCGTGCCGGGCGATGTATCACCTCTACGGGGTGAGGCCGGGCGGTGCGCCGAGGCAGACGATCGCAGGGAAAGGGCGCAGCCCGCCTGTCCCAGGCCACCAGGGGGAGAGCAGCTCATGCGCTACGAGATCCGCGTCGACGGACACATGTCGGAGACGCTGACCAGAGCCTTCCCGGAGCTGGACCACGTGGTGATGTCCGGTCAGACAGTCCTGTTCGGCTGCGTCGTCGACGAGGCGCACCTGTACGGGCTGCTGGCCCGCTGCCAGTCGCTGGGACTACGGGTCCTGGAGATGCGCCAGCTGCCGGAGTGACGCGTCCGTACGACGAGCGATGCCACGGGCGGCGCTTTCGCGTACGGACCGCCGTGGGGGTGGGTGGGGCGCACGTCGCCGCAGGTCTGGGCACTCACCGCATCGCCCCGGCGGTGCGCACGGATCACCCGCCCGGGGTGACCCGGTGGCCGACAGCGGGCGGGACGCTGGCCAGGTGAGATCCCCGCGCACCGCCCCTCGGCGGTCCGGGAGCAACCCGCTCGATCGCGCGAGGAGGAGCCATGAGTGTGTCGCGTGGTCCGGCACCGGATACCGGACCGGAACACATGTCCGACGGGGTGGCCCCCGGACCGGCGGGCGACCCCGCGGAAGTGCTGGCGGAACTCGGGCGCTCATGGACGTGGACCCTGGGTTCGGCGGTCGCCACGCTTGTGCCGGGCGTTTTGGTACTGGTCTGGCCGGACGAGACCCTGCACGTCCTGGCGGTCCTCATCGGCCTGTACCTGCTCGTGACCGGGGCGTTCCGGTTCGTTGCGGCCTTCGCCCGGGAAGAGCACGGCGAAAGGCTGCACGGGCTGCTCCTCGCAGTGCTGTACGTCCTGGCCGGCGTGCTGTGTCTGAGGAACCCCCTGCAGACCATCGCCGCGCTCTCGCTGATCGTCGGGATCGTCTGGCTGGTGTCCGGCATCCTCACCCTCTACACGGCCATCGCCATCAAGGACCTGCCCCACCGCGGGTTCGTCCTCGGCGCCGCGGTGATCGGCATCGTCGCGGGAATCGTGGTGCTGGCCCTGCCGGCCGAATCGGCCCACGCGCTGACCCGGCTGCTGGGTCTTTGGCTCGTCCTGCTCGGCCTGGTCGAGGTGGCGGTGGCCTTCGCATGGCGGGCCGCACTCCGCAGGTCGCGCACGGCGGGGCCGCGCAGCCCCGCCGGGACCGTCTGAGCCCCCGGCGGGACGCGACGAACGTTCGTGGGCGCGCCGGACAGGGGATGCCGCAGCCTGCGTCACCCGACGGCAGTGTGCCGGCCGCTGACGGGGGCGGCACACACGACCTAGGAGGATCCATGGTCTCGGGCAAGACCTCCGTACCGTCCCACTCCGGCGGAACCGCGGATACCGGTCATGTCCTGACCGCCGCCGGCACCGCCATCGGGACAGGCGCCCCGGCACTCGTGCTCTGGAACCATCCCACGGTCGGTGCGGTGGTTGCTCGTCCTGGAGCGCGCGGTCCCGTGAGCCATGGTCAGGAAGCCCGGCCCGGCTCCGCCCTCCCGCAGGGGTAGGGCGAAGCGGGTCGCGGCGAGCATGCGGTCGGGCCCGGCGGCCCGGCTGCTTCCCCGGCTGGCGGCGCTCAACATCGTGGAGGGCTCCGTGCGGCTGGCCGCTCAGGCCTTCCTCACCGTGCTACCGCTGCTGATGGCGGTGGCGGCCTTCGCGCCACGAGGAGTACAGGACCTGCTGGTCGACTCCCTCCGCGCGGTGCTGGGGGCGCGCGGCGACACGCTCGAAGAGGTGCGGCGCGCCTTCGCCGCCACCGGGCCGACACGGGACTCCGTCGGAGCCGTGGGCGTGGTGGTCACGCTCGTCTCCGCCACCGCTTTCAGCCGGGCGCTGCAGGCAGTGTGTGAACGGTGCTGGCATCTCCCCCGGGCACCGCTGCGGGCGGCGGTCTGGCGCTGGCTGCTCTGGCTGGTCGTCTGGCTGGCCGTGCTCCTGGTCCAGGCGCCGCTGCGTGGCGGCTTCGGTAGTGGTGCGGTGACCGGACTGGTGCTGGCGGTGCTGTCCGCGACACTCCTGTGGTGGTGGACCCAGCATCTGCTGCTGGGCGGCAGGATCGGCTGGCGAGACCTCGTGCCGGGAGCGCTGCTGGCGGGAACGGGCACGGTGGTGCTGAGCTGGGCCGCTCGCCTGGTGGTGCCCACGGCCATGGAGCGCAGCCTCCACGAGTTCGGTCCGCTCGGACCGGTCTTCACGTTCCTGTCCTGGCTGATCGCCGTCTTCCTGGTGGCCGTCTCGGGCCTGGCGCTCGGCGAAGCGGTCGCGTCGTCCACCTGGTACCGGACGGCCGTTGCGACGCGCCGCCGCGCGGCAGACCGGTGAGTCGGCCTGCGGACCGCGCCGGCCGGGAACGGTCCGCGGCCCGTCCGCTCACCCGCCTCGGGTGAGGCCGTCCGGTACTTGCCGGGGGCAGGCTGAAGGCGGCAGAGAACGGCTGCCGGGCGAACGCCCGGGACGGAGGAGAGACATGAGTGGGCAGATGTACCTCGCGTACGACTATCCGCTGCTGAGCGCCTTCTGGACCATGCTGTTGTTCTTCCTGTGGATCATGTGGTTCATCCTGCTCTTCCGGATCGTCGCCGACATCTTCCGTGACGACACCTTGAGCGGCTGGGCCAAGGCGGGCTGGCTGGTGTGCGTCATCGTCCTGCCCTTCCTGGGCGTCTTCGTCTACGTGATCGCCCGCGGCAAGAGCATGGGCCGCCGGGAGGTGGCGCAGGCGCGCGGGCAGCAGGAGGCCTTCGACAGCTACATCCGGGAGACCGCCAAGGGCGGCGGCGGCCGGCCCAGCAGCGTCGACGAACTCGCCAGGCTGTCCGAGATCCGCGCCCGCGGCGACATCACGGACGAGGAGTTCCGCAGGGCGAAGGAACTGGTCCTGAGCGGCCACGGCCCGTCGGAACGCGCGGGCACCGACACCTCCACCTCCGGTCGCTGAGGGCACCGTACGAGACTGAAACGAGGCAGCAGGATGGCCGCGACACACAGCGCGCGCACGCAGACTGCCAAGCGGCAATGGGCCGAAGGCCTGACGGTTTTCGCAGCCGTCATGCTCGTCATCGCAGGCGTACTCGGCGTCTGCCGGGGCATCATGGCGATCGCCGAGGACGACGTCTTCGTCACGACACGCAACTACGTCTTCGAGTTCGACCTCACCGGCTGGGGCTGGATCCATCTCATTCTGGGCGCCGTCGCCGTGATCGTCGGTTTCGGACTCTTCGGGGCGGCGTTGTGGGCGCGCGTCGCCGGGGTGGCCATCGCCGGACTGGTCATCATCGCCAACTTCCTTTCCCTGCCGTACTACCCGGTCTGGTCGGTCGTGATGATCGCTTTCTCGGGGTTCATCATCTGGGCCCTGTGCGTGGTCCGGCAGGACGAGTCCTCCGACCCGTTCGAGCGCCCGCCGGACGACGTGTGAACGAGACCCTGCACAGGTCATGAACCGGCGGCGAGAACCGCAGCAGCCGAAACCGCGGGGAGGGCGCCACGTGGGACGACACAGACCACGTGGGACGACACAGAACGTAGGCGAGCGGGCCAGGAGGTCGCTCCGCCCCAGCCGTCGGTGAGGGCCGTGGCCGTGCCGGAGGGACGCGTCTGGCCCTGTCCGTGACCGCGCCGGCCCTGGCGCTGTACGCCGCGTCCGGCATGCTGGGGCAGGCCCTCTTCTTCCTGGCCCTGTGGCTGCCGGCCATGGCGGCGGCCCGAGAGGTTTCCACCTGGTGGACAAGGCGCGCGCAGCGGGCGCCCGTGTCGTTCTGCTCGGCGTCGGCCGTGGCCCGTTCCCAGCGGCCGGTTTCCGGGATGCCCGGCTGTCCGGGCTGTCTTCCTACGCTACGAAGAGATCGGCCCAGTGGGTGATCCCGCCGGTGTGGACGTGTATGCCGCAGCGGGCCGACAGGGCGGTGACTATGGCGATTCCGCGGCCGTGCTCGTCCGGGTCATCCGACTGCCTGGCCGGGAGGGCGCGTCCCGCGTCGGTGACTTCGACGCGCAGGGCACTGCGTTCGTCGACGCGGACCCACGACAACCGCAGCGTCGCCGGTGGCACGGCGTGGACGAGCGCATTGGTCAGCAGCTCCGAGACCACCAGGAGCGCATCCATGGTGACGTCCGGGCAAAGGCCCCACTCGGCGAGCACCGCGCGGACACGGCGGCGTACGACCGAGACGGCCCCCGGGAAATGCGGCACGGGAGAGACATGATCGACTGCCTCGCGGGCCACTGTGCTGAGCTGAGCCGCCATGTGCCCTCCTCGGTGTAGCGCTGCCGACGGACGCCGGCCTCGAAGCACGCTAGGGAGCGAGGTGCGGCCTGGTCAATGAACAAGGGTCGACATTACCGAACGGAGTGCCTGGATCCTGAAAAATCACCCCTCATGCGCTCCATAGACCGGCAAAGGCGGGCCTAGAATCGCTCTATGGCCGGTCCGGTCCAGTCCATCGAACGGGCGGCGGCAATTCTGCGCCTGCTCGCCGGCGGCCCTCGTCGGCTCGGGCTGGGCGAGGTGGCCGCGTCGCTGGGGCTGGCGAAGGGCACCGCCCACGGCATTCTGCGCACCTTGCAGCACGTAGATTTCGTGGAGCAGGACGCGGCGACGGGAAAGTACCAGCTCGGGGCGGCGCTTCTCCACCTCGGCACCAGTTACCTCGACGTCAACGAGCTGCGGTCGCGCTCCATCAACTGGGCCGACGCCCTCGCCGCCCGCAGCGGGGAGGCAGTCCGCCTGGGCACCCCCCTGGAGGGCAGGGTGCTCATCGTCCACCACGTCTTCCGGCCGGACGACACGCTCCAGACCCTGGACGTGGGCGCGCTGCTGCCGCTGCACGCCTCCTCGCTCGGCAAGGTCCTGCTGGCCTACGGCACCGCGACCGTGGAGTCGGCGGTCGACGCCGGGCTGGATGCGTACACCCGGCACACCCTGGTTGTCCCGGAGGAGCTCAACCGAGCACTCGCCGAGATCCGGGAGATCGGATGGGCGGCCGAGATTCAGGAGATGAGCATGGGTGACGCCGGCGTCGCCGCGCCCATCCGGGGGCACGGGGGTCTTGTGGTGGGCTCCATCGGCGTGTCCGGCCCGGTCGAGCGGGTCTGTGATGCCAAGGGCCGACCTCAGCCGACCCTGATCACCCTGCTCCGTGAGGCCGCACGGGCGATCTCCAGAGACCTGGGGGCGGCCCGCTGGTAGGTCCCACCACCGCATCCTCAACGCATCGGAAGGCGGTCCGGATCATGGTTGAACGGTATGTGATGTCCATTGACCAGGGCACCACCTCCACCCGTTGCATCCTGTTCGACCACCGTGGGCGGTTGGTGTCGGTGGCCCAGCGCGAGCACCAGCAGTATTTCCCGAGGCCCGGCTGGGTCGAGCACGACGCCCTCGAGATCTGGCGCAATCTGCGGCGCGTCGTGCCCGAGGCCCTGTCCGGCGTCGGCGCCGCCGGCGGAGAGGTCTCCGCCCTGGGCATCGCGAACCAGCGCGAGACCACGGTGCTCTGGGACCGGCGGACAGGCACCCCGCTGGGGAGAGCGATCGTCTGGCAGGACACCCGCACCGCTCCGCTCGTCGAGGACCTGAGAAACCACCCCGGCGACGACTTCTTCCTGGACCGCTGCTGCCTGCCGCCCTCGACCTATTTCTCCGCGCCACGAATCCGCTGGCTGTTCGACCACGTCGCGGGGCTGGAACAGCGAGCCCAGGACGGGGAGGTGCTGTTCGGCACGATGGAGACCTGGCTGATCTGGAACCTCACCGGCGGGACGGCCGGCGGTCAGCACGTCACCGACGCCACCAACGCCAGTCGCACGATGCTCATGAACATGGGCACGCTCACCTGGGACGATGAACTGCTGGGGTTCTTCGGGGTCCCCCGCGCCATGCTGCCCGAGATCCGGTCCTCGGCGGAAAGCTACGGTGAGGACCGCTCGGTCGTACCGGGAATCCGCATCGCGAGCGCGCTCGGCGATCAGCAGGCTGCACTCTTCGGGCAGACCTGCTTCTCCCCGGGCGAGGCGAAGTGCACCTACGGGACCGGCAGCTTCCTGCTGCTCAACACCGGCAACAACGTCGTACGGTCGCGGAACGGACTTCTCACCACCGTTGCGTACAAGATCGCCGATCAGCCCGCGGTCTACGCGCTGGAAGGCCCGATCGCCGTCACAGGCTCGCTGGTCCAGTGGTTCCGTGACCGTCTGGGACTGATCAGCAGCGCGCCGGAGATCGAGACCCTCGCGCGCACCGTCGAGGACAACGGCGGCTGCTACATCGTCCCGGCGTTCTCCGGTCTCTTCGCGCCCCACTGGCGCAGCGACGCACGCGGTGTCATCGTCGGCCTCACCTCGTACATCACTAAGGGGCACCTGGCCCGAGCTGCGCTGGAAGCCACCGGCTGGCAGACGCGTGAGGTCGTCGACGCCATGAACGCCGACTCCTCGCTGACCCTGAATGAGCTCAAGGTCGACGGCGGCATGACATCCGACAACCTGCTCATGCAGATCCTGGCCGACGTCCTCGACGTGCCCGTGGTGCGGCCCATGGTCGCCGAGACCGTCTCGCTGGGCGCCGCCTACGCCGCCGGGCTGGCCGTCGGCTACTGGTCGGACCTGGAAGTCCTGCGCCGCAACTGGCACCGGGCGGCCCAATGGCTGCCGGACATGGACTCCGCACGGCGCGAATCGGAATACGAAAACTGGCAGCGTGCCGTCGAGCGATCGTTGGGGTGGATCAAACCGCCGGACCACCCTTGATGGGCGAACCATTACGCATTGTGACCGAGGCGCAATCGTGCAGCGACCCCTTGCGATGGCTCGCGCGGAGCACTGCCGGTGCCGACGGGTTCGTGGCCAGGTCCCGGCGCCTGTTTGGTCAAGCCCTGCCGTGTGCCTTCTGCGAGAGGTGCGACAGCGAGTCGACGGCCACGGCGGCGAGGAGCACACCACCGGTGATCACGGATTGCATCGGCGTCGGGATGCCCAGGAGAACCATTCCCGACGCGATCGACTGGATGACGAGTATGCCGAGCAGGACAGACCAGGTTGTACCGCGGCCGCCGAACAGGCTGACGCCGCCGATGATGGCTGCGGCGACGGCGTTGATCAGCAGGATGCTGGAGCCCGAGGTCTGGCCCACCGCGGCGACGCGTGAGGCCAGGAAGAGCCCGCCGACAGCGGCCAGCGTCCCGGACACCATGAACGCCGAGATCCGCAACCACACCACGTTGATGCCGGCGCGCCGGGCTGCTTCGGCACCCCCGCCGATGGAGAGGATCTTCCGCCCGTAGAACGTGCGGCGAAGGACGAAGTCGAGGCCGACGACGAAGGCCAGGAAGATCAGAAGAGCGAGCGGCAGGCCCTGGAAGCGGTTCAGGATATAGGCGGCGGCGAACGCGACCAGTGCCACCGCGCCCGTGCGCACGGCGATGACACTGAGCGGCCGGGACCGCACGTCGGCGGCCCTGCGGCGGCGTGAGTCCCGGTAGGACGCGAGGAGGAACGCGGCCACGATGAGCGCCGCCAGCCCGTACGCGACTGCCGCGTCGTGGAAGTAGTAGCTGGTCAGCGCGTGGATCAGGCCCTGCTCGTGGAGGTTGATGGTGCCGCTCGCGCCCAGGATGTAGAGCATGAGGCCGTTCCAGGCCAGCAGCCCTGCCAGGGTGACGACGAACGCCGGTACGCCGATCCTGGCCGAGAAGAACCCCTGAACGGCTCCGATCGCCGCCCCTACGAGCATGGCGGCGACGATCGCCAGCCACTCCGGCAGGCCGTTGCTCACGTTCAGCACGGCGAACACCGCCGCCGTGAGCCCGCTGACGGAGGCGACCGACAGGTCCACCTCGCCGAGCAGCAGCACGAAGGCGATGCCGAGGGCGATCATGCCCGTGCCGACGATGTCCACGCTGAGGTTGGACAGGTTGCGGGGCGACAGGAACTGCTGGTGAAGGCTCTGGAAAACGGTCCAGAGCACGACGACGCCGATGATGCCGGGCAGCGATCCGAGTTCGCCGCTGCGCAGCTTGCGGGTGAAGTCGCCGACGTAGCTCCTGAAACTGCCCTCGCCGTTCCCTGCCCGGCGCTGGTCGACGGCTGTGGCCACGGTGCCGGCCGAATCGCCATCCGCACTGGTGGGACCGAGATTCTCGGATGCCCGCGTCCTGTTCACATCGCTCCCTCTCACGCCCAGGTCTCGCGATGGGTTACGGCGTTGTCGGTGGCGCCGGTGATGGAGGAGACGATCTGCTCCTGGGACGTGGTCGGCACGCTGAAGAAACCATTGTTGCGACCGAGGTGCAGCACCGCGACCCGGTCCGCGACGGCCTTGACGTCACCCAGGTTGTGGCTGACGAGGAGAACGCCGACCCCGCGTTCCCTCAGCCGGTCGATCAGGTCGAGGAAATGGATGGTCTGCCTGACGCCCAGCGCAGCGGTCGGTTCATCGAGGATGAGCATCCTGGGTTCGCTGAGAAGAGCGCGCGCGATCGCGACCGTCTGGCGTTGGCCCGCGGAGAGGGAGGCGACGGGGACGCGGACGCTGGGGATACGCATGGAGAGGGTGTCCAGCAGGTCCAGTTCCCCGGCCCGGCGCTCCATGGACACTTCGTCGAGGATTCCGGTCCTGCCGATCTCGTGGCCGAGGAAGAGGTTGCCGACGACATCGAGGGTCTCGCACAACGCGAGGTCCTGGAAGACGCTGGCGATGCCCAGGCCCTGGGCATCTCGGGGGCGAGTGATCCGGACGGGACGGCCGTTCCACTTGATGACACCCTCGTCGGCGGGGGCGACGCCGGTGATCACCTTGACGAGGGTGGACTTGCCCGCGCCGTTGTCGCCCACCAGGGCGACGACTTCTCCGGCATGGATCTCCAGCTCGACGTCCGAGAGTGCCCAGACAGCGCCGAACCGTTTGCAGACTCCGCGCAGCGCCAGCAGGGGCGTGCTCGGCACGTGAACCACCTCCTTTGCCCGTCCCGTCTCTCCCGGCCGGTGATGCGGCACGACGTGCGGGAGGTGCGGCGTCGGGCGGCCTATTCGGTGAGTCCGGCTTTCCGGCAGGCGGCTTCGACCGCCGGGGTGCAGATCTGGCTGACCGTGTAAAGGCCGCTTTTGACGACCGTGTCCTTGATCGTGCCGACGGTTACGGGGACGAGGGGCCCGAGGACGGCCGGAATCTCCTTGCTTGTGTCATTGCTGACACGGTCCGTTGCGATGGTGTCGAGCTTCTCGCCACGGCCCAGGGCGACGGCCATCTCGGCGGCGGCGTTGGCCTCTGCTTCGAAGGACTTGTAGATGGTGACGTACTGCTCGCCCTTGACGATCCGCCGCACGGCCGAAAGGTCGGCATCCTGACCGGTGACGGGCGGCAGCGGCCTGATACCGGCGGCCTTGAGCGCGGTGACCACGCCACCCGCGAGCCCGTCGTTGGCCGACAGGACGCCGTCGATCCTGTCCGCGCCCAGCTCGGCGATGGCGGCCGACATGTTCCTGAACGCGTTCTCCGGAATCCACTCGGCGGTGTAGTACGACCTGCCGATCTTCACCTTGCCCTTGAGTACGGAGAGCGCGCCCCTCATCAGGTCTCTCGTGTTCGGGTCGGTGGGGTCACCGTTCATCATCACGATCTGGCCGCCGCGCGCCTTGGGGCCCATCGCTTTGAGGAGCTCCTCGGCCTGGATCTTGCCGATCTCCTCCGAGTCGTAGCTGGAGTAGGCCGAGATGGGGCCCTCGGCGAGACGGTCGTAGGAGACCACCGGGACGTGCGCGTCGCGGGCCCTGGTGATCGAGGAGCGGAGCGCCTTGTCGTCGACGGGATCCAGGATCAGGACCTTGGCACCGTCCGCGATCATGGATTCGACCTGCTGCTGCTGCGTGGCCACGTCCGCTGAGGCGTAGGCGTGGGTCACCCTGCAGTCGGGGCACAGCGCCTTGACCTTCTCCACGATCAGGGGCTTGTCGGCGGTCGCCCAGCGAGCGGTGTGAGTGTCCGGGAGCAGCAGTCCGATCGTGAAGCCGCCCCTGCCGGAGGTTCTCCCGCCCGCGTCCTCGCCTGCCTCGCCGACCACCCCGCAGGCGGCGAGGCCGGCGAGCGTGCACGCCGCTGTCACGGCGACGACAGCACGCCCCGGACAGTTCTTCGTCCGAGGCATCTTCCTGCCACGTCTCCTGGGGCTGTGCACCGTCTGGAGCCGAACCGACATAATCCCCAATGTATGAGAAAACGCGAAACAGTGACGGCCGGACGACGGCCGGACAGTGCGGCAGACCCGGCACGGTGGCAGAGCGATCCCGCCCAGCCCGCGGGTCCGATGCCGACCTTGGCCTGCGGCGCCGCTGAAACCGGGGTCGAGTGTGTTGACCTGGGCCGATGAACCTGAAGCAGTCTCTCGGGCAATGCGGGCGCTCCAGGTCCGGGGCTTGGTGCACCGGGTCGGGCGTCTTCCCCCCTGGTGAGGGTGAGCGGCGGCACGGTGAGGACAGGAAGTGGCGGCCGGGACGGGCAGATGGCCGGCCGCGTCGACGTCTGATCCGGGGGTCCGACGTTCTCCTGGGCCGCCGCACGCCCTCGGGTTCGGTCGACACGTTTGGGACTGGAACGGCTGCCCCGTACGGGTGAGGGGGGTCACGCGCAGCGTGCGCCCGCGCCTGCACCACATGACCGGCGACGCGGACGCACTGGCAGGCGGGCGATACGCAGCGAGCAGGTTCCAGGGAAGGGCGTGGTCGGCGCGGGGGAGTGCCGTTCCCACCGCGGTGGGAACGGCTCTCTATGGACTGCAACGCCACACCCGCGGGTCGAGGACGAGTTGGGCACGGTTGCTCCCGGCCACGGTCTCTTCGTCACTGGCGGTGGCCGTCCAGCCCGTACGCGGCATTACGGGAGCAGTGGGCTCCATCGCCGCCGCGGCGGCCGCCCCGTGATGCGGCGCAGAAGGCGGCGCCACCTGTCCGGTTGTGGGCGAGTGCGGGCTTGCCGTGGGGGTCGCCGACCATCTCGCCGCTTTGCTGACGCTTTGCCAATTCGGTCCACTCACCGCCGAGTTGATCGGTGTGGTACGTACGTCCAGGACGTGCGGCCGCACTCCAGCGCGGCCACGACCCTGTACGACCGGCACGGGATCATCCGGTGCTCGGGCGCGAGCGCGAGGTCGACCAGCGTCCGCAACCGGCCCGTCCGTAGGCAACACTGCGCCATGTAGGGTCTGCGTTTCGCACTTCTCGCCCGCCCGGATGCGTCACGCGTCTTCGGCGTTTCGCTCCTCAGACCACATCATCCCAGACGCTTCCGTCGGTATTCGAACATCTACGAGAATGCCGCTTCCCTCATGTCACACCCGGAAGGCATGGGTAACAATGCCCAATGAGCAAGGAATATCCCTGTCCGACGCCGAACTCACCGCCGCAGTCAGAGAGTTGCAGTCCGACGCCCCAGTGGACGAGTTATACCGCCGGCACCGGTCCGCCGTTTTCTGCTACGCACTCGCCTGCTGCCGCGATCGGCACACCGCTGAAGACCTCACCTCGGAAGCCTTCGTCCGCACACTCCAAGCCGTACGGTCCGGCGGCGGTCCGGAGGCCGCCTGGCGCCCGTACCTCCTCACCGTCGTCCGCCGTACCGCCGTCGACTGGGCGGGCACGGCTCGCCGCACCGAGCTGTCAGCCGACTTCGAGCAGTGGCTCGCCAACACGTCCGACACCCCCGAGGCGGAGAGCGGCGAGGAGCGGATGCTCCGTCTGGAGGAGAACAGCCTTGTCCTACGGGCGTTCCGCTCGTTGCCCGAGCGCTGGCAGACCGTCCTCTGGCACACCGCCGTCGAGGAGGAACCGGCCACGACGGTCGGCCCCCTGCTCGGCCTGGGCGCGAGCGGTGTCAGCTCGCTGGCGTCCCGCGCCCGGGAAGGTCTGCGCGAGGCCTACCTGGCGGCGTACGGCGAGAACGCCTCCGGCACCGACGAGTGCCGCCGCTACAGCTCCCTGCTCGGCGCCGCCGTGCGCCGCACCGGCCGCCGTCCGAACAAGGACCTCGACCGGCACCTTGCGGAGTGTGAGCGCTGCCGCGCGGCGCTCATCGAACTCACCGAACTCAACGAGCGGTTGGGCTCGGTGCTGCCGGCCGGAGTGCTGCTGTGGGGAGGCTCGGCGTATATGGCGGCGCGGCTGGCCGAAGCGGGCGCGAGTGCCGGTGGTATGGCCATCGCACCCGGCACGCCGGACGGCTCCGTCCCCCTGGACGGCGGTACGGGGTGGTGGGCCAAGGCCAAGGACGCCCCGCTGTCCTCCGGCGCGGTCGCCGGTTCAGTAGTCGCCGCCATCGGGATCGCAGTCCTCGTCGCGCCGATGCCTTTCGGCGAAGACGGGAAGGGGTCGGAGAGCTCGCCGCACGCGCGGGTAGCGCAGCCGCCCGTTTCGGTTTCCGATCATCCGCCGCCCGTCACGCTCACAGCCAAGCCCTCCCGGACCGCCGCGGCGCGCCAGGCCGGGCACTCCGCCACAGCGTCAGCTCCCGCATCCGCAGAGTCGGCGCAGCCATCGCCCACCGCGGCCGACCTCGGGGCCGTCAAGTGGTCAGGCAGCCTCCGCAACGCGGGAGTCAGCGCCAAGTGCGTCGAGCCCGCCGGTACGAGTGTCGTCCAGAACGCGTGCGACGACGGTGAGGACCAGGTCTGGGAGACCTTTTCGTTCAAGGAGAACAAGGACTACACCTGGCTCCGCAACGCCGCCACTGGCGAGTGCATCGACTACCGCGGAGGCACCCAGGAGGTATCCGACAACGCTGCCAACGTGCGGATCAGGATGGGACCCTGCCGCGCGGTCGGCGACGGACAGCTGTTCCGCTTCGACCCGTGGTGGGGCGAGAGCGACGGCAGCTACCTGGTGCGCGCCGAACTCGAAGACGGCAAGCCCTGGGACGAGATGCAACTCGGCATGCTGGACTGGTGGGAAGGGAACGACCCGCCGCCTGAGAACGACGCCCCCGTCGTGCTCACGTACAACTACTACAACGCCCCACGGCTCCGCTACCACATCGACGTCAAGTGACCGACTGGCCAGGGCCCGTGCGACGCCACCCGGCGGCATGGGCCCATTGGGCAAAGGGTTAGCAAAGCGGCGGGATGACCTCCGCCGGGCACAGTCCTCCTTGTGACCGTCTGTACATACGACACACATCCCGGGGGACCCCGATGGTCCGAAGTGTCCTCGCGCACCACCTGCACCAGCGCTTCAACGATGCGGAGATCGGACAGCTCGTACGACACGGCAGAACGGCAGCCTCCTCCAAGGACCGGGAAGCTGTCCCGAGGGGCACCGAACAGGTCTTCAGCGACCTCTACGACGCGACGGTGGGCGGTGGCCCGCCCGCAGGCTCGCTACAGGTGCACTTATTGACCACCGCGCGCACGCCGGCGCTGCGCGAGTGGAACCGCGCGCCGGAGGCGTGGGGCCGCACCCTGGACACGGAGGGTGCGGCTCGCCCCCTCACCGACGGAAGCTTGTTGCGCTTCGACACCATCGATTTCGGCGATGACGCCCGGACCCGGACCGATGTCGCGCTCGGCCTCATGGCCCACGGCCCGCCCGGCGCGGAGATCGCCGTCCGCCTCGACCGGCCCGACGCTCCGGTGGTGGCCACGATCCCCATCCCCCAAGCGAGTTCGGCACGTTGGGTGCATGCGCCCATGCGGCCCACCGCCGGTGTCCACGCGGTGAATCTCACGGCGTGCTACGCCGCGGGCAATGCCTGCGTCAGCATCACCTAATTCACCTCCAGCTGACTCTCCCCGGATACTTTGCCGGCTCCGGAGCAAGACGTCGGCCGGCAGGCCGGTGACACCATGCGGGCCTTCACCCATGGCTGCCACCGGACTTGAGTGGAAGGTTTCCCGATGCATTTGGTCCTGGGTTCGCGGCCGCCACGGCAGCCTCTTTCGGACGCTGCTCTGATTCATGCGGTGCGCAAAGGACGAGTCGAACTCTTTCGGCATCTCTATCGCCGCCACTACGCCGCCGTGCAGGCGTACGCCTCCCAATGCATGCCGGGTCCACTGCATGCGCACGAGGTGACATCACAAGTCTTCGCGCAACTGCTGCAACGGATGGTGTCCGGGGAGGGCTTCGTCGGACAACGTCATCCGGGCTGCCTGCGACCCCAGTTGCTGGGCAACGTGCGCACCGCGGCGATCACGAGGTGGCATCGGGAGCGCGAAGCGCTGTCGCCGGACTTCCGGGCCTGGGTCGCCGCGGGAGGCCGGTGGCCCTGGGGAGAGGACGGCCAGCTGGCTCTCGCGTTCCAGCGCCTCCCGGCCACCACACAGTGTCTGCTGTGGCACTCGGTGGTGGACCGGGACGATCCCGCGTCGACGGCCCGCATCACGGGGCTGGCCCTCCATGCGGTCAAGGACTGGTGCGACCAGGCCAGAAGCGCGCTGCGCCAGGCCCGTACGGACCTGTATCTCGAGCGGCTGGAGCGTCAGGACTGCAGGGAGGTGATCAAGCGGCTGGCCCTGCGGCTCGAGGCGTCGCCGACCGAGGAGGCCGCGGACCATCTCCTCGTCTGTCCGGCATGCTTGGGTGTCTACAAGGACGTGTCCCGGCTCGACGGGCAGCTCGAAGCGCAGCTGCCCGTACGACTGTTGGGGTGGTGGACGGGTCAGGATTACCTGCGTGCGAAGGTGGCCATCCCCGTGCCCCTGGACGATCCGCCGTTCCTGACGAGGCTGATGGAGCAAGCCCGGGTCGATGCCCCCGCACAGCGCTCGCGCGTACGCCTGGCCCGGGCCACGGCGGCCACCGCCCCGCGTCACCGGGGAAGAATGTGGGCGGCGTCCCCGCGGGTCCTTCGTCGCTCGCGGGCCTCTGTCGTGGTCATCGGCTTCCTGGCCGGCGTTGGCGTGGGCATGGCCGCGCTGGCCGCTTGCGATCAGCAGCGCGGGGCCCAGGGGCACCCGCCGTCTGCGTCCCGGTCCTCGCCCGCGCCGGACGACTCTCCGTCGCCGGAAGCACCGACTTCCCCTGCGTTCCGGGCCAGAGACCGCGTCCCTGCTGATGCGTACACGTTCCAGCGCGAGACAACTGCCGGCTCCGGCCGGGGCACCCGTGTCCTGGGAAGCTCCTCTTTCCTGCGCTACGACCGTGTCGATTTCTCCACCGGGGACGTGCTCGCCCACGCCAGACTTGCGGGGCCGCCTGGCGGCGGTGCCTGGATAGAGATCGTGCTCGATTCCCCTGCCCGATTACCGCTGGCGCGGATCACGCCAACCGCCGACGGTTCCCTGCACGACATCTCGGTGCCGATCATCCCTGTCGACGGCGTGCACCGTGTCCATGTGACCGCGCATTGCCCGACGACCGCCGAGCCGTGCGTCGAACTCCATGCGTTCGGTACCGAGCCATCCCCGCCCCCGGGTGCGGAATGACGGCCACTTACCGCGGTCGACGCGCTTCGCTGCCGACGGCCGAAGCCGACAAGAAGCGCGGTCCTCAAAGGCGCCCGGTTACGCCCCCGTCGGCGGCCTGCGCGCAGCGTACGTTCCCGCGCCCGCCGCCAGCAGCATCACGCAGCCCGTGAAAA
This sequence comes from Streptomyces sp. NPDC019443, assembly GCF_044389785.1. Classification (NCBI taxonomy): domain Bacteria; kingdom Bacillati; phylum Actinomycetota; class Actinomycetes; order Kitasatosporales; family Streptomycetaceae; genus Streptomyces; species Streptomyces sp. NPDC019443. Next base: position 597,015 of record NZ_JBIRYJ010000003.1, on the reverse strand, counting down.
TCAGCCCGGCTTGGCGCAGCCCGAGCCATGTGGCCATGGCGCCGACACCGACCACCGGCAGCGAGATCCCGGCGTAGGCGACGACGAAGAACGCCGAAATGGTGCCGCCACGACGCTGTGCCGGGGCCGCGCCGCTGACCAGAGTGAGCGCCGCGCGAAAGGCCAGTCCCTGGCCGGTGCCGCCGCACAGGGCGCCCAGGACGAGCAGGAGCATGGATTCGGCGATCAGTGATGACGCCACCAGCAGCAGGCCCACGATGAGGATGCCGCACCCAACGGGGAGCGCGAGGCGCGCGCCGATGCGTTGGGTCAAGGACTGCCCGACGGTCGAAGCGAGGAACACGGAGAACACCACCGCGCCCGAGACAGCCAGGTTGTGCACACCCAGCGTCTGCGAGGCAAAGCTCGGCGCGACCGCAGTGAACAGCCCGAGAAGCGCGAAGCCGGCGAACGCCGCCAGCGCGGCGGGCGTGAACACACCCTTCACCTCCGGCGGCACCGTGACTCCCTGCGGCTTCAGAGGTGGCCATCGCTTCGGCTCCGCCACGGTCTCCGGCAGGAACCAGGTGATCCCACAGGCCACAGCCACCAGCCCCAGGTGGACCCAGAACGGCAGCGTCAGAGGCCAGGGCGTGTACTGCGCGAGAAGGCCGGAGAGCAGTGGCCCGCAGCCCAGACCACCCATGTTCGCCGCGGTGGCGGCGAACCCGGCCCGCGTCTTCTGCCCAGGACCGGCCAGCTCGATGACGGCCGCTGTCGCCGCGCCGCTCAACAGGCCGGCCGCGCAGCCGGACAGCAGCCGCCCCGCGAAGAGCAGAGGCAGACCGCTCTCCAGGAGGAAGCATCCCGCGCTCGCGGCCGACAAGGCCATGGCGATCAGGAGCACCGGCCGTCGGCCGACCTCGTCGGAGTAGTTTCCCGCCACCAGCAGCACGGTGATGACCGCGACGGCGTACACGGCGAAGACAACGGTCACCATCAGCTCGGAGAAGCCGATCTTTTCCTGGTAGAGCCCGTACAACGGTGTGGGCAGTGTGGTCCCGGCCATCCCGATGGCGAACACCACTGCCGCAGCCGGATAGCCCGGTCGCCAAGCACCGTCTGCGTTCACCGCGCCGTTGCGAATGATCACGCACGTCACCCTACGAGTGCCCCCTCGCTGCCGCCGCCCGGCACGAGGCGGCGCGCTGCCCACGGGGAACGCGGCCGGTCAGGGGTCTGTGACGTGAACCGGAGTGGTGGGACGATGGCTGCCCGGACCGTATCGGCGGTCTGTACAAGTTTCCTGTGGGGCACTCATGAACATCTGGCTCCCATTCCGGCTCTTCGCCGCAACGGCCGTGACCGGCCTGATGCTCACAGCCTGTGGGGGTTCTGGCGGGCCCCCGACCGCGTCGGGATCGCCGTCCGCCGCACCGGGAACGTCCTCACCGTCGCAGTCGTCCGCGACGCCCGTCCCCTCGGCCCCGGCGACGACACCGCCGGGCTCGCAAGTGCCGACCACACCCGCACCCGGCGGCAGCCTGCCAGTGCTCGGCTCCGGGCGTTTCCAGCCGTTGTGGCCGTTCACCACGCTCGCCGAAGCCCAGGCGTGGGAGCGTGACTATCGCTCCGGCGGACACGCGCCCTGGCATCTCGACCCGGACCAGACCGCACTGTCCTTCACCCGGGGCTACCTCGGTTTCCGGGACATCGGCCGGATCTCCTCACACACCGTCAGCGGTTCGCACGCCCGCATCGGCGTCGCACTGAGCGGGCCCGAAGGCGGCACCGCGGCGATTGTCCACCTCATGCGGTACGGCACCGGCCCGGAGGCCCCGTGGGAGGTCGTGGGAACCGACGACACGACGTTCTCCCTGACCATGCCCGCATACGGGTCGCTCGCGCGTTCCCCGATGGTGACCGGCGGGCGGATCACCGGCGTGGACGAGGGCATCCGCGTGCAGGTGCGCCAGCCATCGTCCGGGGCGCTGTTGGGCACCTCGTGCTGCACCTCGGCGGGCGGCAACGACCAGCCCTGGAAACAGTCGGTGTCCTTCTCCGGAGCCCGCGATCCGGTGCTCACGGTTGTCGCATCCACAGGCGGGCACGTCGCCGAGGTCGAACGCTTCACCGTCACCGCGGTGCGCACCGGCTGACCGGCTCACCTGATCACGAAGAGGGATCGGCGAAGCGGTTTGTGTACCGGCCGATCAGCGATTGTGACCTTCGGCGGCTGCAGGACGTCCCAGCCCACCGTGTTTGCTGGGGCCGGAGGTGTGGGCACCCCACCTGGTACGGGCCGCCATGGGTCTGCTTCCAGCTCATCGAGTAGTACAGGTAGTTCCGCTCTGTGGTGTAGGTGCCGGACTGGGCGTGAAAAGCGCGCCAGTACTTGTGGCCTTCGCCGGGGGCGTCGCCGTCCGGGTAGAGCACGATGCCCACAACCCCGTGCAGCGCTTCTCTTTTTCCGGTCATGTAGATGACGTCGGCGCCTTCCCGGTAGTCGGTGATGTGTGCCCAGAACGGCGCGTGCAGGCCGAGTGCCCTGGGCAGTTCCAGGTGGCTTTCGATGGACTCGTCGCCTCCGATCATCCCGTCGTGGGCGAAGGGCGCCTCGACTGCCATGTACGGCATGGTGAACATCTCGCCTTGGCTTTTGGCGCGGAGGAAGTCTGCGGCTTCCAGCAGAGTCAGCCTTTCGAGGGACCGCGTCTGGAGAGTCTGCGCGGTCTGCAACTCCTTGGGGGCGTACGGGTCGCAGCCAGTCATGGAGAAACCTCCCAGTTCTGGCGAATCATTCTGTGTCCATGAGACGGGCGGGTGTGGTGGCGGCATGCAGCATGTACTCAAGCGGTCCGCGCCGGAAGGCCCGGGTCCAGGCGAGTGCCAGCAGCATGGCAGCTGCGGCGAAGCCGAGGAGGACCAGTAGGGCCGCGGAGTCCGGCAGGTCGTCGATGCCCAGGGCCTTGATGGCGATGATGTGGCCGACATAAGCGGTCAGCGCGATGGAGCCGACCGCGATGACGGGCGCGGCCAGCCATCGCAGGCGCGCCGACCGGTCCGTGGCGATGAAGCAGGCGGCCAGGACCACGAGGCCGACGCCGGTGTTGCCCAGGATGGACCACGTCGTCTGGCTGTGCGGCGCGGCCACCAGCAGCCAGGCTGGAACGCCTGCGGTCGGGTCTTCGCCTACGCCGTCGGACCACCAGGCCGAGGCCGCCGCCCCGGTGTCCGTGGCCGCGTTCACGGCGGCCAGCGCGCCGGGGACCAGGTGCAGGGCCAGCCATGAGCCTCCATAGCCGAGCACGGCCAGCGTGCCGCCGGACAGGGCGATTTTGGCGGGTACGCCGGGCCGGGTGAGGTCGAGCTTGGCCACGGCCATTCCGGCGATGATGAAGGGCAGCCAGGTCAGTACCGGGTACGCGCCGGTAATGAACAATTCGACGATCCCGTCGGAATCGCTGATTCGGGCCAGTGGGTCGTAGGTGATGACGGCATCGGCCCAGCTTCCGCCGTCGATCGCCGCACGGAGCAGGTACAGGACTTGGGGCAGTACGAGCGCGGTCGACACGGCGATGACGGCCAGCGTGACGGCCCGTAGCCGATACAGCGGGAGGGCGAGGACGAAGAGCAGTCCGTAGCAGGCAAGGATCACGTCGACCGGAGTGTCCAGGGCGGCCAAGGCGTATCCCAGGACGATCAGGACGGCGGAGCGGATCAGTACCCTGCCCACGGCCTGCCGCCCCGCGCGCCCGGTCCGTGGCCGCGGTCGGCCAGTGAGCAGGACCAGGGAGAACCCGGCAAGCAGAGCGAACAGGGCAGCGGACCGGCCGCGTGCCAGCTCCATCGCCCAGCCCAGCGGGCCGCCCACCGAAGGCTCGGGACCGACGTGGGCCGCGTACATGCCGAGGACCGCCAGGCCGCGGGCCAGGTCTATGCCGATCAGCCGCCCTGTTGACGTCGTACAGCAGGGAGAGCGGCCTACCCCGGCCTCGGGTGCCGTCTCGGACGGCACGGCCTGCGATACGTCGTGCGTCATAGCTCAAGGGTTGGGGAAAGCTGCCAGTTACAACCATCCGGCAGGTGTCCGGAACCGCCCCCGCCGACTGGCTGGCGCGGCCCCGCCGCCTGGCGGTATTCGGCGTCGGGCAGCCGCAGGGCGACCCTCGGCGTGGTACGAATCGGACAGTGGTCCGATGGCGAGTGGAGCACGTGTGATCCGGGTATTGGTGGTCGACGACGAGGCCCTGATCCGTACGGGCTTTCAGCACATCCTCGACGCGGCGGACGATATCGAGGTCGTGGGGGCGGTTACCGGCGGCCAGGCGGTCCAGACGGCGCAGCAGATGCGTCCCGACGTCGTGCTGCTGGACATCCGGATGCCGGACGTGGACGGACTCACCGTCCTGGCCGGCCTCCGTCGGCTGCCGCACCCTCCGGTGGTTGCCATGCTCACGACGTTCGACATGGACGAGTACGTGGCAACGGCACTTCGCTCGGGCGCCGCCGGCTTCCTGCTCAAGGACACCGACCCCGAGGGACTGCCGTTCCTGGTGCGGACCCTGGCCGACGGTGGCACCGTGCTGTCGTCCAAGGTCACCCGGACGGTAGTGGACGGCTACCTGACCGCCGGCTCCCAGGAACCGGCCGCCCGCAGCCTCGACCGACTGACCGACCGCGAGCGCGCCGTACTCGTCCTCATCGCCGAGGGACTGTCCAACACCGACATCGCCACACGGATGCACCTGAGTACCGGCACGGTCAAGGACCATGTGAGCGCCATCCTCACCAAGCTGGAGGTGGGCGGCCGCGTCCAGGCCGCCCTGCTCGCCGAACGCGCCGGCCTCCTCAAGCCGCCGCGGGACGAGGAGGAGCGATGACCCCCCGCCGCCTGCCCGCCCCGCTGCTGGACGCCGCCCTGGTCGCGGTCGCGCTGCTCGACGTCGGGGTCCATTTCGACACGGAGGAGCCGCTGCGCATGGCGTGCGCCGTGGCCGCTGCCTTCGCTCTTGCGCTGCGCCGTCGCCTGCCGCTGCTGACCTTCCTGCTCACGCTGCCCGCCGTCCTGTTCTCCGACGCGATCCTCGCCGCGCTGGCCGCGCTGTACACACTCGCCTCACTCACCCGCCGCCGCACCCTGCTGGCCGTCTGCGCCGCGGCGTTCACGTTCAGCAGCATGTCCTCGTGGCCGTCACCGACGTTCGACCTGTCGGAGACCGCGACCTTGATCACTCTGGGCTACACCGCGGCGACGGCGGTCGCTCCTGTCTTCCTCGGCCAGCTCGTCCAGGCCCGGCGTGATCTGTCGTTGCGACTCGCCGAGATCTCCGCGGCGCGTGACCACGAGCGGCTCCTGACCGACCAGACCGTGCTGGCCAAGGAGCGCGCGCAGCTCGCCCGGGAGATGCATGACGTGGTCTCTCACCAGGTCAGCCTGATTGCGGTGCGGGCCGGAGCGCTCCAGGTCGGCGCCCGGGACGCCGAAGTCAAGGAAGCCGCAGCCACGATCCGGCGGCTGAGCGTACAGACCCTGGACGAACTGCGGCACATGGTCAGCGTCCTGCGCGCTTCCGGGGGCCGCCCCACGGAGCTGACCCCGCAGCCGTCCCTGGCCGACCTCCAGCGGCTGGTCGAGAGCAGCGGCATCGAGGCCGAGCTGCAGACGGACCTGCCCGACGGCCTTCCGCCGACCGTCCAGCGCGCCATCTACCGCACCGTCCAGGAAGGGCTGACCAACGTACGCAAGCACGCCCCCGGCGCCACCGCGACGGTTCGCATCTGCCACGAGGGCGGCGCCGTCCGTGTCACGGTCACCAATACCGCACCGACCCGGCCCGCTCTCCCTCTGCCCAGTGCGCACTACGGCCTGGTCGGCCTGCGTCAGCGCGCCGCGCTCCTCGGTGGCACTGTCACCTCCGGCCCGACGGCCGACGGCGGCTACGAACTTCGCCTGGAGCTTCCAGCCGGGGGTGCCGTCGTTGCTGACGGTGGCCATCAAGGTTCCCTCGGGGCTGACGGCCCCTGATACCCCGTTGCAGGCATGTTGTGTGCGGCCGGGCGGGTTTCGTCGCCGACGAGGTTGACGACCTGGTCGGCGATCATGTCGAGGATGTCCGCCGCGGCTGTGTCATCGCCGAGAACGAGGAAGTTCAGAGTCAGTCCGTCGGTCATGACGGCGAGATAGCGGGCCAACACGGGGACAGGTACGCGGAGTTCGAACTTCATGCTGTGACGGAGCTGTTCGATGAGTTCGGTGTAGGTGTCGGAGTACAGCTCGTACTGCCGCCGTGCCAGATGCTCGAACCCCGGCTGGCGCAGGGCGTACTGCGTGAGTTCGTAGGTGAGCATGTGCTCCCCGGGGTTGGCGGACACATGCTCCCAGTAGGCGTGGAATCCCGCCCGGATGGTCTCCCGAAGGGTTGCCTTCGGCCGGATCGCTTCCTTCACCACCGTGACGTAGTGATCGGTGATCGCCGCGATGACGGACTCGAGCAGGGCCTGCTTGGAGTCGAAGCAGTAGTGGAAGACGCTCAGCGAGACGCCCGCCTCGGCGGCGATGGACCGGGTCGTCGTCCTGGAGACACCGTCGCGGGTCATCGCGCGTATCGCTGCCTCGATCAGCTGTCGGCGCCGCTCGGCCGACGGCATCCGTGCCATGTGGTTCCCTTCGGTCTTGTACCGCGCCGGGGCATGCGCCGGGGCCGGCCGGATCAGGATGGCTGATCCGGCCGGCCCCCGGCCCTTGGGCGCTCCATCGGTGGCGTCAGCTGCCGTAGACGCCGACTTCGTTGAGGGAGTAGCCCCAGCCGGTGCCGCGCTCCAGCCCGTGGATGCGTACGTAGCGGGCTGACGTTCCGGTGAACTGCGCCGTGTCCAGGCCGCCGTCACCGGCGGTGGTGGACCATACGGACTGCCAGTTCGTGCCGTCGGTGGAGACCTCGATGCGGTATGCCTTCCCGTAGGCCCGCTCCCAGTTGAGGGTGACGCGCTTGATCAGGCTCGGTGCCCCGAGGTCGATCCGGAGCCACTGGTCGTCGCTCCAGTCGCTCGCCCAGCGGGTGTCCGCGTTGCCGTCCACGGCCCTGTCGGGTGCGTAACTCGTGAACAGGCTCCACTCCGACGAGCTGGCCGAGGCGGACGAGCCTGCGGCAAGGTTCACCCCGGCCTTGTGGTTCTCGGAGGCATTCCAGGTGTCGAGGTAGGACTCGGCGCCCCGGAAGAGGTCGTCCACGACACCCTTGCCGCCGACGATCCGTATGTCCTCCAGCCAGTCCGGGACCAGACCGTAGTGCGCGGCGCCGTCGGTGTTGATGTCCCAGGTGCGCTCGCCGGTGGTCTGCCTGTCGATGACGGCGCTGCCGTCAGCGCTGCGGAAGGGGTACCGCACCGGGTTCGGGGTGTCCGCGCCGCGGGGGCCGGGCCAGCCGCCGACGCCGTTCATGTCGGTGCCGTAGCCATAGCCGACGTTGTACTTGTCGCGCAGCGCGTCCGTGCGCTTCGCCTCCGCGCTGAACTGCTCGGCGCCGTGCATGTACTGGGCGATGAAGCCGCCGAGACGGTAGACCCGTTCGGTCCAGTTGAGGTCCATCCAGCTGTGCGAGGAGATCACACCGGGGTACGACTCGGACTCGAAGATGTCGAAGGCCCGGCCCGCGGCCTTGACGCTCATATGGTCGATCTCCAGCATCATCTTGCGTTTCATCATGCCGCGCACGGCGTACTCGCCGAGCTCGGTGAGACCTCGGGTGTTGCACTGTGCGTCCGCGGTGTACGAGGGGACCGCCACGCCCGGCGGAAGTTCCTTCTCCGCATTGGGCGCCGACGCGAGGCCGATGGGGTTGTCGTGCTGCGGGCCTGTGCACTTCTCCGTCTTCCAGAAGGTGCCGGTCGACAGGAACTGGCCGACGTTGATCGCCGTGCCGAGGGTGCCCTCGTCGAAACGGACCCCGCACAGGGCATTGTCGAACTTGTGGCACAGGAACATGCTGCGTACGCCCAGCTTGTGCAACTCGTCCAGACCGCGGTCGATGTCGGCCTTGCCGCACTGCGCGACGTCCAGGATCTGCTTGCAGCCGAACGGCTCGGAGGTCTCGACCCCCAGAACGACTGCCAGCTTGCCCTGCTGGATGACCTGGCGGGCCTGCGCGGTGTCGGTGACGATCCTGAACCAGCCCTTGCCCGGCCCGCCGTACATCTTGTCGATGTAGGCCTGCATGTCGTAGGTCTTCTGCGCCTGCAGGCGGATGGAGGTCATCTCGTCGCAGCTGCGGTCCTTGAAGAAGTAGACCGAGCAGATCACGCCGTTGGTGACGAGGTCGTTGACGAGCACCCGCTGACCGCCGCGCCAGGCCCGTTCGACCCAGGCGTAGTAGTTCTGCTGATGAGTCAGCGAGTCATGGGCGGGCCAGTCCTTGAACGTCGGCCATCCGTTGGGGTCGTGCTTGCCGTCGCCGCCTTTGGTGATGAAGTCGAAGATCGCGAGCGAGCCGTCGGGGTAGTGCTCCGGGCAGTCCTTGAGCGCGTCGGCGATCCCCAGTTCGGAGAACGGCTTGCCGCAGATGAGCCGGCCGCCGAAGGCCTCGTTGGACATCAGGTGGTTGTGGGCGTCGACGAAGCCCCGTACCTGTCCCTGGGAGTCGGTCCCCTTGAAGGGCTCGCCCGTGACATTGATCTGGGAGTCGGGCGCGGGCCGCGCGGCCGGGGTCCACCAGCCGGACTCGGCCGATGAACTGGGCGCTGTGCCGAGGACCATGGCCACCACGGTGAGGAGCAACGACAGAACCGCGATGGGCCTGCGTTTGCGGTGCGTGTGTCGAGTCATGGGCATCACTCATGCCTTCGGTGAGCGGATGGTGGGGGGTGAGGAGCCGATGTCGCCCGGGGCCACGTCCGTTCTGGGGAGGGGTTGTCATGGCCGGTGCAAGCGATGCGACGAGAATCGCGACTATCACACTCGGAGTCAATAGTCCGGGACAGCCGACCTGATGGCCCGGCGGATCCGCCGAACTCGCCGGGCGGGCAAGGGGGGTGGCGGACGAACAGGCCTTCAGGAACAACCGCAACCGTGGGCCACCACTACTCGACTCCAGGCGACGAATCTGCACAGCTCCCGGCCGACCCCCAGCGCAGGAAGTCCTCGCCCGCCCTCACCGCCGAGAATCGGAAGGTGCGGCACGGCGAGATGTCTCAAGCGGCGAGAGCCGGCCGCCCGTCGTGGACCACGGCGGCGGGGGAGGGCGCCCCTGTGGTTTGGTCAAGCTGGTTGTAGTCGGGCCTGTTGACCGGGCAGCCAAGGCTGCGAACCGGGACAGCTGGAGTCGTGGGCATGCCCGCTCCTGCAATCCTCAGTGACGTCTTCCACGCCTTGCAGAGGGAACGGGGGGAAGAGGACGCAGGTATCACCTTCGACCAGGGTCCGTCCCCTGTCGACCGGATCGACGTGATGGTCTACCGTGCTACGGATCCCATGGCCGCCACGCTCTTTACGACGATCGGGATGTCGGCCCAAGCCATGCCGCCCCGTGAGGGGCGACCCGGCGGCCATGCAGAACTCCGCTTGTTCAGGCGCGGGATCGTCCAGCCGGGCGATGAAGGGCTGATCGCGATGAAGCTCGCGAACCTGGCGACCTATCCATGGACGTCCGGGCGGCCGCTCGGCTGGGGCGAAGTGGTTTCCTTCACCGACGACATTCCGACGTTCCCGGGCTGCCGCAGCGTGTTCCTGGCGGGGCCCTGGATTGCCGGGCAGCCGGCCTTCATCGAGACAAGAGCCGAACGAGTACGGGTGGTCAACCTCGTACCGATCAGTGGGGCAGAGCGCGCCGATGCGCTGGAGGCCCGACCGGAGGTGTTCTTCAGCGATCTGCTCGACTCACGGGACGCCCTCACTCCGCCAGCCCTGGCCTGACGCCCCGGCCAGGGTGCAGGGTCGTCCGCGCTGAGGTGAGCGGCGGGTGACCGGGTCGGATTCGACGGCACCGATGATTCTGCGTCGCGGCGGGAGTCCTGTATTCGACCGCACACTTGAGAGGGTGGACCCATGGCCGATCTGCGCGACACGCTGGAGACGCACGTCAGTAAGGGCTCGCTGCCGGGAGCGGTGGGCCTGGTGGCCCGCGGTGACCGGGTCGAGGCGGAGGCCGTGGGATCCGTTGACGTCGAGGGCACCGCCCCGATGGCCAGGGATTCGATCTTCCGCATCGCATCGATCACCAAGCCCATCGTCGCCGCGGCCGTCATGATGCTGGTCGAGGACGGCCGGATCGCGCTGGACGACCCGGTCGGGCAGTGGCTGCCGGAGCTGGCGGCACCGAGCGTCGTCCGTACGCCGGCCGCGCCGGTGGACGACGTGGTCCCGGCGGTCCGGCCGATCACCGTGTTCCATCTGCTCAGCTCCCGTGCCGGGTACGGCTTCCCCTCCGACTTCTCACTGCCCGCGGTCGCGCCGCTGTTCAGCGAGCTGAAGCAGGGACCGCCGCAGCCGCAGACCGTCCCCCCGCCGGACGAGTGGATGGCGAGGCTGTCGCGCATTCCGCTGCTGCACCAGCCGGGCGACGGCTGGCTGTACAACATCAGCTCCGACCTTCAGGGCGTGCTGATCGCCAGGGTCACGGGCCGGCCGCTGCCCGAGTTTCTGGCCGAGCGGCTGTTCGAGCCGCTCGGGATGGCCGACACGGCGTTCGTGGTACCGGCCGCCAAGCTCGACCGCTTCACCAGCTACTACCGAACCGATCCCGAGGGCGGACTCGAGCTGGTCGACGCCGCCGACGGGCAGTGGAGCAGTCCACCGGCCTTTCCGTCCGGCGCGGGCGGTCTGGTCTCGACCGTCGACGACTGGCTCGCCTTCGGCCGGATGCTGCTCGCCGAAGGGACGGCCGGTGGCCGTCGGCTGCTGTCGCCGGAGTCGGTGCGGCAGATGACCACCAATCACCTGACCCCGTCCGAGCGTGAGTCCGCCGGGTTGTTCCTCGAGGGGATGGGCTGGGGTTTCGGCGGCGCGGTCGATGCCGAGGCCGTCGAACCGTGGAGCGTGCCGGGACGCTACGGCTGGGTCGGCGGTACCGGCACGGCCGCGCACGTCACACCGTCCACCGGCGCGGTCACCATCGTGCTCGGCCAGCTGCAGATGGGCGGACCCAGCTTCCCTGAGCTGATGCGGGACTTCTGGCGGTACGCGGCCGACGTCTGAGGTAGGGCGTGGTGCCGGGGCACGACGCGGCGTCGGATGCCCTGTGACCGTCATCGCCCCATGGCCCGGCAGATCGCTGCCCCTCTATGATCACCGACGCGGCCGGCAGGGGCCTACGTGGTCATCGGATCCATCTGGCCCGGTTCCCGGGTGGGCACGCTCATCGGCAGAGGGAGAGTCCATGGAATGGGTGGCGGGATGTGGCATGGTCCTGGGCTTGCTGGCGATCGCGCTGGGCACGGCGTCGATACGCACCGGATGGACGCTGCCCTGGGTCCGCCGGCGCGTCACCCGGCCGCGGATCCACGGACTCGGAGCCTTGCTGGTGGGCGCTCCCTGCGTGATGCAGGGCCTGTTCTACTTCCGAATCGTGCCAAGCCCGTCCTGGGAGATCCGCTTCTTTGCGACGAACGCCCTCACGTTCTCTGGGCTGATCCTCATCGGAGCCGCTCATGTGCTGACCACGCGCCGTAGAAGTTGACCGATGTCCCTTCATCCGGCCGCCGAGCGCTCCAGATCATGTCCGCCGGGTCACGTGACTGAAGCACGATCAGGCAGAGTCGCGATCTTCGATTGGCGGGAGCCGACCGGCCGCTCGACCGATATCACCCCGACAGGGGACGCCGGCCGACGCCCGCCAGTTCATTGAGAGGGCCGTCGGTCAGCGTGGCGCGCTGATCGATCGCCACCGGCAGCCGCGCCACGGTGGAGGGCTCGATGAGACCGGCCTGCCCCAGGACCGATGCCTGATCCCAGTAGATGTGCTCGCTCGCGATCAGGATGCCGTCGAACGACACGACCGCTACGACCGCGATGCTTATCGTCCTCCCCGTCGGGGCCACGCCGGGGAGGATCCAGGGGACTTCAATGTCATGGGTGAACGAGGCCAGCATCTCCTCGACGATGCGGTCGTCGCCGGTGGTCCGGGTCAGGGTCTCAAGCGTGAAGTCCCGTGGATTGCGGCCGATGAACCAGCGGCGGTAGAAGTCGTGCACGGGTCCCCTGCCGCGGGCGCCCATGGCAGTAGGCACATGGAGCACCGCTGGTGCGTCCGTCATGGTCTCCATCGTCGCGTCGACGTCGAGTGTGGTGAACTCGCTGCTGGTGTGGAGCTCCCACGCGCGCTCCAGCTGCGAGCGGACGGTGTCGGTCGTCATGGAAAGGCCTCCTCGGGCTTCCATCCCCAAGCGGTGATCAGTCCGGGTGAGAGTTCGGCGCATTCGGGCGAGTCGAGAGAACGGATGGCCGCGTCGATCGTCGCTTCTTCGACCAGCCCGGTGTCCACGAGGGTTGTCCTCGCCCGGTCCCAAGTTTCCGCCCAGAAGCGGCTGATGGGGCTGCCGGGCAGTAGGGGAGGTACATGGATCTCGGCCGCGACGGAGGTGAGACCGGCGTCGCGCAGCAGCCGTGGATACTGCGGCACCCAGGCGACGTCGGTGCCGATGGTGTTTCGCAGCCCTTGCCACATCGCTCGCATGACCTCGGTGTACGGGGTGCTGGGGGCGCCTGCCGTCGTCAGGTCGACGGCGTCGCCGAGAACCAGCACACCGCCAGGGGCCACCAGTTCGCAGAGCTTGGTGATCATGCGCCGGTAGGAGGGCAGATGCATGAGGACGAACCGCGCGTGGACCAGGCGGAACCGGCCCGGGTCGAAGTCCGGCGCGCTGATGTCGGCCTCCAGTATCCGGAGCCCGGCAGTGGGGGACGCCGTGAGGAAGCGTACGTCGCGGTCGACGGCGAGCACGGAAGCGACCCCGGCCCGTCTCAGCAACTGCCTTGCGACTGTGCCGGTGCCCGCGCCCACGTCCAGGCAGTGCCAGCCTGGGCCGGCTCCCAGCTCGCTGAGCCGGGCCAGGGTGGTGGCGTCATAGGTGAGCCCGCCAAGGTCGATGCGCTCGGCCTCGCCGCTCCGCTCAGGCCTGAATACCGTTTCTCCGTAGCCCCTGCGGGACGGAAACCGAGTACCTTCATGGTGGGGTAGAGGCATGTACGCGTCACCGCCTTACCTCGGGGCGTCGCGCGAGCACCGTGCTGCCGGGCCGGGGGCAGAGGGCAGCCGCCGACTCGTACTCCTTCATTATGACCGTCAAGGCCGGTCGCTTCCTGTCGCGCCCGGCCCGATGCCAATCGGCCGGACAACGGCGGGGCTGGGCAGAGCGGGCCCAGGCCGTAGAAAGCGGTGCCAGGGGAGCAGTCGAGACAATGGCACCCTCCAGCTCGCTATGCGCGTCCAAGTCCCCCTCGAACCAGGCCGGTTCGGCCTCGATCGATATTGCCGACGTCATGGCCGTGGCCGGAGATGTGCGCGCTGTCCGTCGTGGTCGAAGATGTTCGGGGCTCTCCGCCGGACCGCCGTGAGCCCCGAAGGCGTGGGGAATCACGGTGGAGGACTCGGCCGCCTGGCCGGCCTCGACCATGATCGTGCCGAGTGACGGATCCAGCCGGACAAGCCCGGCCGGAGTCCTACCGGATGCCCCTCACCCGCGGGCGCGATCTTAGGTTCGCGCGCTGAGAGCTGCACCCGGTTCCACATGCGATACGATACGTCTCGTCTTATCTTTCCCTCGCGCAGGAGGAGCATCATGGAACGCTTCATCGACGCAGCACCCGGTGTACGCCTCTGGATGGAAGACCGTGGTGCCGCCGACGCATCTCCGCTGCTGCTGATCATGGGTGCGCAAGCACCCGGCCTGGGCTGGCCGGACGAACTGGTGGACATGCTCGCCTCCCGCCATCGCGTGATCCGCTACGACCACCGCGACACCGGCCGCTCCACCTGGGCGTTCGACCAGCGGCCCTATCCCCTCATCGAACTCGCGGAAGACGCGCTCAAGGTGCTGGACGGCTTCGACGTCCAACGCGCCCACATAGTGGGCATGTCACTGGGCGGAGTGCTCGCGCAACTCCTCATCGCCGACCATCCCGACCGGTTGCTCAGTGCGACCCTGATTGGCACGAGCGCGCTCAGCGCCGTCCCGTACGTCCAGCCGGACGGAACCCGGACCCCGCCCGAGGAGCTCCCCGGTATCGCGCCGCGCCTGTTGGAGATGTGGTCCCGCCCGGTGACGGACCTCGGCCTGGAAGCAGAGTTGGAACGGCGGGTCGAGCACTGGCGGGTCCTGGGTGGCGATCAGCTTCCCTTCGACGCCGAGTACGCCCGCGCCCTGGAGCGGAAGGTCATCGAGCACACCGGGCACTACGCCACCAGCACCGCGCATGCCCGCGCCGACGCCTCCGACATGGACCGCACCGAGCAACTCGCCCGGACCACGGTGCCCACCCTCGTCATCTCCGCTCCCGCCGAACCGGTCTCTCCGCCGCCGCATCCCCACCACCTCGCCCAGGCGATCCACGGCGCCCGCATCGTCGATATCCCAGGCATGGGGCACGCACTCCCACGTGAGGTGCACACGCCGCTCGCCACCGCAATCCTGGACCACACCACCAAACGCTGATGCGCAGGGATTGACACATGCGCTCCCGGCTTCACCAGGCCCTGACCATCGACACGTCAAGGCCCAGGTCGTATGCTGCCGCAAGATTCCAAGTTGCCCCGAAAGGATTCGAACAGCAGGCCCGGCAGGGAAGTCCACGCGTGATACGCGCGGTGCACAGGTGCCGACTCGAAGGCAGGCGGGGAAGGGCGTTAGTTAGGTGCGGTTCGCGGTACTTGGACCGATCAGCGCGTGGCGTGGCACGGAAGAGATCGAGCTCGGCCCGCCGAAGCAGCGGGCGGTGCTTGCCGCGTTGCTGCTGGCAGAGGGCGCCCAGGTGTCCGCCGGCGCACTGGTCGACGCCGTATGGGGGAGCGCCGTACCCGCCTCCGCGGTGTCCACGCTGCGCGGCTACGTCCACCGGCTGCGGCAGTTACTGGAGCCGGGTGTCGACAAGGCGTCGTCGGTGATTCAGTCCGTCGGCGACGGCTACCGTGTGCATACGACGCCGGACGAACTGGACCTGGGAGCCTTCCGGCGCTTTCTCGCGCAGGCTGAGCAAGCCCGCAGAGCCGGGAACGTCAAGGACATGGCGGGGCACCTCCGTGACGCGCTCGCGCTCTGGCGGGGACCGGCGCTGGCCGGCCTCCGGGGCGAGTACGCCGAGAACCAGCGACAGCGGCTCAGTGAGTTGCAGCTGTCCGCGATGGCGGCGCGTCTGACGGCCGAACTGGAGCTGGGTGCCCACGCGGAGATCACCGGGGAGCTGACAGATCAGGTCGCCGATCACCCCCTGGACGAGCGGTTCCGGAATATGCTGATGCTCGCCCTGTACCGGTCCGGCAGGCAGGCAGCGGCTCTCGACACCTACCGGGAGGCGCAGGCACTGCTCGCGGACGAACTCGGCGTCGATCCGGGCCCGGAGCTCCAGGCCATGTACCAGCGGGTGCTGCGAGCCGACCCGGGACTTTTGGGCCCTGCCGCCCCGGCCGAGCACGCTGCCGTGTCCCTCCTCTCTCCCAAGGGTGAACTTGCCGTCCCGGCACAGCTGCCCGCGGACCTGGCCGTGTTTGTCGGCCGGGAGACCCAGCTGGCTGAGGCGACCCGCCTGGTCCCGGGTGGCACGGTAGTGATCAGCGCCATCGCGGGCATGGCCGGCGTCGGGAAGACGGTCTTCGCGGTCCACTGGGCGCGGCAGATCGCCCACCTCTTTCCCGACGGTCAGATCTGCCTCGATCTGCGCGGCTTCGATCCCGACGGAGTCCCGGTCCCGCCGGAACGTGCGCTGCGCACGGTCCTCGAGTCGCTCGGTGTCCCGCCGCAGAGCCTTCCGCGGGACCCGTCCGTGCTGGCGGCCCACTATCGCACCCTGATCGCTGACCGGCAGATCCTGCTGTTGCTGGACAACGCCCGCGACGCCGAACAGGTACGACCGCTGCTACCCGGGGCGCCCGGCTCACTGGTTATCATCACCAGCCGGAACCGGCTGGCCGGGCTGATCGCCAAGGATGGTGCGTTGCCTCTCCATCTCGACGTGCTCTCCCCGGCCGAGGCCCGTGACCTGCTCGCCCGCCGCTTGGGGCACCGGCGCGTCGCGGCGGAGCCGGAGGCGGTAGACGAGATCATCGAGCTGTGCGCCCGGCTGCCGCTGGCACTGGCGGTCACAGCGGCTCGTGCCGCCGTCCAGCCCGCCTTTCCCCTCGCGGCCGTGGTCGACGAACTGTGCGACAGCCGGGGCAGACTGGACGCCTTCAGCGACTTGGACGCCGCCGTCGACGTACGGGCCGTTTTCTCCTGGTCGTACCACGCGCTGACCCCGGACGCCGCCCGGCTGTTCCGCCTGCTTGCCGTGCATCCCGGGCCCGACATCTCCCTCCGCGCCGCCGCAAGCCTGGCCGGGCTCTCCGTCCAGCAAGTCCGGCGGCTGCTCGCCGAGCTGACTCAGGCACACCTGGTGGACGAGCGCACCCCGGGCCGCTTCGCCTCCCATGACCTGCTGCGCGCGTACGCCGGCGAGCTGGCC
Source organism: Streptomyces sp. NPDC019443 (assembly GCF_044389785.1). NCBI lineage: Bacteria > Bacillati > Actinomycetota > Actinomycetes > Kitasatosporales > Streptomycetaceae > Streptomyces > Streptomyces sp. NPDC019443. Next base: position 580,388 of record NZ_JBIRYJ010000003.1, on the reverse strand, counting down.
GAGACCGTCGACGATCCGGAGGAACTGCGGGCGACCCGTCACCGGATATACGACCATTATCTGTACAGTGCGGTCGCGGCGGGGGAGCCAGCGTTCTTCATCAGGCACCGGATCGCACTCACCCCGCTGTCCCCGGAAGTGTGCCCCGAGGAGTTCACCGGCTCCAAACAGCGAGCCTCGGCCTGGTTCGCCGCCGAACAACCGGTACTGCTCGCGGTCGTACATCAGGCCGAAGCCACCAGGTTCGACCAACACACCTGGCAACTCGCTTGGGCCATCGAGCACTACCTCGGCAGGCACGGCCAATGGCGCGAACTTGAGAGCGCCCTCCTCATGGCAATGGCAGCGGCCCGACGGCTCGCCGACCCAACCGCCGAGGCCCACGTCCTGCGCGGTCTCGCGCAGGCCCAAAAATATGCCGGGGAGACCAAGTATGCGCGGACGCGCCTCGAGCGGGCCATTGAGCTGTTCGGCAGAGCCGGGGAGAAGACCGCCCTCGCCGAGACCCACCGTCAGCTCAGCGTCGTACTGGAGCAACAAGGTGATTTCGAAGCAGCCCTGCACAACCAGAAGCTGTGCCTGCAACTACTCCCCAACACTCCAGACAATGACAAGCTGCGAACCTGGGCGCGTAACGGGGTCGGCTGGTACAACGCTTTGCTGGGCCGCTACGAGGAGGCAATCCACCACGGCCAGACCGCACTGGCCCTCGCCCAAGAACAAGGTGACGACTACGGCGCGGTCCACATTTTCCACACCATCGGCTACGCCCAGCACCACCTAGGTCAGTACGCCGAGGCTGCCGACTGCTTCGAGCACGCCCTGGAACTCATCCGAAGGGTGGGCGGCCTTCCCTGGGCAGAAGCCACGACCCTCATGCACCTGGGCGACACCTGGCTGAGTCTCGCCCACCCGGACGCGGCGCGCACCGCGTGGACCAATGGTCTTCACATCCTGGAAAAGCTCAGGCATTCCGACGCCGAACTCCTCCGCGCGAGGTTGCGTGAGCTCGACAAGCCGAGCGGTCCCGCCAGAAGCCATACTCACGGCGTATAGCCAGGGGCTGTCAAACGATTGGCTGGGACTGTAAATCGTTCGGCCCTGTCTCTCATTCGGTGGTGACGGAGAGCGAAGCCGGTGTCGTTGACATTGCGTGCTGGATTTCAACGAGCTTGTGAGCATGGTGTTTTCGGGATTGTCACCGCTGGTCATCGAGGACGTGACCGACGGCGGTGACCGGATCCTGGTGCGGGCGCGGCCGCCGCAGCGGGCGGCCGCCTGTCCGGTCTGCGGGGCGCGCTCGGGAGTCGTGCATGGTTATCACGTGCGGACCGTGGCCGATGCGCCGGTGGACGGCCGACTGCTATCAGCTTGGGCAGTGCGCATGTCGCGTCATACCGCCCTGCGGACCCTGCTGCGTATTCCTTTGCCCAGGCCACGGGTGCCGCGTGTGATCGGTGTCGATGATTTCGCCCTGCGTCGGCGCCACCGCTAGGCCACGGTTGTGATCGACGCCGAGACCCACGAAGGGATCGACGTGCTGCCCGACCGCAAGGCCGAGACCCTCGAAACGTGGCTGCGAGAGCACCCCGGCGTCGAGATTGCGTGCCGCGACGGCTCCGCCTCCTATGCGGGAGCGATCCGTGAGGGTGCCCCGGATGCGGTGCAGGTCAGCGACCGATGGCAGTGCGCCATGAGGCGCCTTGTCGTATCCCCGACTCAGTCGGGGGGAATTTGGAGGGAGATTCTCGGGTCTGATGGCTTACCCAATCCGGAAACGGTGATGGGGACCAGAGCATGCCAGGAAATCGATGACCGGGCTCAGGTATCAGAGACGGGGTATCGAGGGACCCGCGTGACACGGTGAAAGCTGAATTGCCTGAACCCAAATCTCCAGGAGACTGAAGGTCGAGTCCGCCGGAAAGATACCTGTAACCGGCGCCGCGCTCTGCGACGGCTTTGTGAAATAGTCGATGCAACCTCCGGGGTGCGGAGCGATGCCCAACGAGGGCATTCAAGGGGATGAGTTGGGCACCTACATCACGCTAGGACGTACGACAAGGACGAACATGGGATCGCCTACGGGAGGAGATCTTCCTATGGCGACGGAGGCCCCGTAGTAGTCGCCGGAGTCACGACCGGCCAAGGAGGACGGGAAAGCCGTCCGCATCGGGCGAAGGGGGCCAGGTGATCGGAACGGCAAGAAGCCCGTCCCGGCACCCACGGAGTAATCACTGGAAAGCGACGTGCGGTGAAAGTCGCATGCGTCGTTTGGGCTGGGGGCCGTTGGAAAAGGACCTGCTCAGCAGGCACCTCGCCGACGGCCCACCAGTACCCTGTGGCATGGCCTCGCGCGAGCGGCGGAGAAGGTGGTGGCGGCCCACAGCGGCTGCTGGGCGAAAGCCGGTCCCAAAAGGCGGGAGCTGACCCGCGAACGCACCACCCTGGAACGCTGGCACGCCGTCCACGACCTGATCGACAACGGGGTGGGCCTGCTGGACTGCGCCCGTCGGCTGAACCTGGCGTTGAACACGGTCAAGCGGTACGCCCGCGCACCCGAGCCGGACTGGTTGCGCCGCCCGCCCCAGTACCGTGCCTGCCTGGGCGACCCCTACCGTGACCACCTGCCCCGGCGCCGCACCGAGAAGCCCGGCGTGCCCGTCAAGCACCTCTTCGAGGAGATCCGGGCGCTCGGCTACACCGGCAGCCTCAACCTGCTCCACAAGTACCTCAACCAGGGCCGCCACGAGAGCGACCGGATCATGCCCTCCCCGCGCCGCCTCACAGCTTGGATCACGAGCCGCCCCGAAAACCTGCCCGCCAAGCGCAGCGCAGACCTGGATGAACTCCTCGCCGCCTGACCCGAGATGACCGCTCTGGCCCGGCTCGTGCACGACTTCGCCCAGCTCATGGGGGAACGCCGAGGAGACGACCTCAATGCCTGGATCCCCGACGTGCGCGCGGCCCAGCTGCACGAGCTGGCGCCCTTCCTCACCGGCCTCGAGCAGGACCACGATGCGGCCGTGGCCGGTCTGACCCTTCCGTACGGCAACGGCCCCACCGAGGGTGTCAACACCAAGACGAAGCTGATAGCACGGCAGATGTACGGACGGGCAGGGTTCACGCTCCTGCGCCACCGCATCCTCCTCGGATAACAGCACGCTCCGTCACCACCGAATGAGAGACAGGGCCGTCTACTCGACAGGCCCGGTCAGCTCAGCCTCCAGCGGTCGCTGAGCCTTCGTCGTGGAGGGGGTCGGCGAGGTAGTGCTGGATGGTGGGGGTGAGGAGGTCGGTGACGGTGTCGGCGGGGAGGGTGGCGATGTCGCCGACCTGCCAGATGTAGCGGTTCATGACCATGCCGACGATCTGGGTGGCGATGAGGCTGGCGCGCAGGGTGCGTTCGGTGTCGGGCAGGCTGTGGGAGACGACGGCCAGGACGAGTTCGGAGAACAACTGCCGCAGGCGGTGCATGGCGGCGGGTTCCTGGGCGGCGGTGAGGATGATGGAACGCAGGATCTCGGCGGAGGTGGGGTCTTCCCACAGGCGCAGGGTGGCCTGCACGAACGCGCGTCCGCGCTGGTGTATGGGCTGTTCGGCGGCGGCCGCCACGGCTGCGCCGAACGCCTCGGGGGGTTGCATGACCGCTTCCAGTAGCCCGGTCTTGGTGCGGAAGTAGTAGTGCACCAGGCCGGGGTCGACGCCGGCGTCCTGGGCGACCGACCGCAGTGAGGTCGCGGCGTAGCCGCGGGTTGCGAAGGATCTGCGGGCAGCGGCGATGATCTTGTCCGCCTGCTCTCCGCGTTCTCCCCGGGGGCCTCGCCCAGTCACACCGCATCACCTTCCGTAACAGGTCAGAGAAGGGACTTCCGTCCACGACAGTTTCATCATACGCTGAAATTAGTTTCCACATGTGAGGAAATTAGGAGCTCGCCATGCGTACGATGAAGAACGAGTGGATCACTGCGTCCGACGGCGTCCGGATCTGCGCCGATGTGTACCTGCCGGAAGGGGACGGGCCGTTCCCGGCTCTGTACGCGGTGGCGCCGTACCAGAAGGACCTGCTGTACCTGCCGGCCGTGCCGATGTTCCGGTTCATCGAGACCGGCCCCCTCGACTACTGGACCGGCCACGGCTATGCCGTCGTGGTCGGTGACCAGCGCGGCACCGGCAGGTCCGAGGGGCAGTTCGAGCTGTTCGGCCCCGCCGAGCAGCGCGACTTCTACGACACCATCGAGTGGATCGCCTCCCGCCCCTGGTCGACCGGCAAAGTGTCGATGATCGGGGAGAGCGCCTACAGCGTGAACCAGTGGCTGGCCGCCGCGCAGCGCCCGCCGCACCTGACCTGCGCGCTGGTCTACAGCGGGTTCACGGACGTCTACCACGACGCGGTCTACCACGGCGGGGTCTACTCCATGGGGTTCCTCAACTTCTGGTCGACCGACAACCTCCGCGCCGGCGCCACGATCGGCGGCGGCACTCCGCCCCGGCCCGGCGGCATCACCGCCGACCTCATCGGCATGACCCTGGACCGGCCCGTCTTCGACGACTGGTGGGAGCAGCGAGCGGTGAAGGTGGAGGACATCGATGTCCCGGTGCTCAACATCGCCTGGTGGTACAGCGTCGGCCTGCACCTGCGCGGTCAGCTCGACGGCTACGAACGGCTGGGGGGCACCGACAAGCGCCTCGTCGTACTCGCCGGCACCGACAGCCACGAGCGCTACTACCAGCCCGATTTCCTCGACACCTACATCCGCCCCTGGTACGACCACTGGCTCAAGGGCGTCGACAACGGCGTTATGGACGGCCCGCAGGTCCGTATCCAGGTCGCCAACTCCGGGCGCCAGCCGCGGGAAGAAGCCGAATGGCCACCCCGGCGCGCCGTGCCGATCACGCTCTACCTGGACCCCGAACCCGCACACGCCGTCCTCTCACTCAACGACGGCAGCCTCGCCACCACCCCACCCATCGGGCCGGCCGGAACGGCGACCGTCTACGACTACCCCAACCCCGAGTGGACGGTGGGCACCACCGTCATCACCGAAGGCATCCCACAGCCCACCCGGGGCATCCTCACCTTCACCACCGCGCCGCTGGAACACGACACCGAGGTCACCGGGAAGATCACCCTGGTGCTGTACGCGGAGTCCGACCAGACCGACACCGACTTCCACGTCAAGATCTCCGAGCAGAAGGCCGTGCCCAAGCTCAAGGAGATCCTCATGCGCAGGATCGCGAAGAACGTACCGCCGCCCTCCGCGATGGTCACCCGCGGCTGGCTGAAGGCCTCCCACCGCACCCATCCGCCCCAGCCGATCGAGCCGGGGACCGTCGTCCGCTACGAGATCGAGGTCTGGCCGACCTCCTATCTCTTCCCCAAGGGCAGCCGCATCCGCCTGGAGATCGCCAACGGCGACTCCCCTGTCGCCGACGGCCTGTTCCACCACTACTACGGCCACCAGGTGGGCCGCGATCTCATTCACCACGACGCCGACCACCCCTCCCACCTCATCCTGCCCGTCATCCGCTGACCTCCACTTCTTCCAACGGAGCAACCATCGTGGCCACCACATCGTCCTCACCGAGACCATCCGCCCGCCGCCTCACCGAAACCCCCGCCCGGGTACTGCGACCGGCCGCCATCGGCATCGCTCTCCTCGTGAACCTCGCGTACGTGCTCGTCCTCACCGACGTCGCCGGGTACGACCTCAGGACTCCCGCTGGGTTCGGCCAACCGGCCCAGTCCATCCTGATCAGCGTGGTGATCGCCGCCTCCGTCGTCCCGGCGCTGCTCGGCTGGGGACTGCTGGAGCTACTGGAACGATTCGTCCCTCGGCGGGCCACCGTCATCTGGGAGGCGCTCACGGCTCTGGTGTTCGTCGCCAGCCTTCCCTACAACGGGGCCGGCGTCACAGCGTCCGACCAGCTCCTGCTGGCCCTGATGCACCTCATCGTCGGAGTCGCGGTGATCCCCGCATTCGTGATCACGTCACTGCGCCGATCCTGACGCCCGGTTCAGGCCATCCGAAGAGCTCGTGGTGCGATCGCCGGCGTCACCAACGACGTCTGCAGCGTCTACCCCATGCTCACCGCCCTTCAACAGGGCCCCCGCGTCCAGGTCGTCGCCGACGCCGGCGTCGGCCTCCTCCCCGCCTGACCCGCCCCACGCGGGCCACCACACCCACCCCGGAGACCGGCATGACCATGGCCTACCTCGCCCAGCCCGACCAGCAGCAGACCCTTGAATGGCTCGACGGCGGGCTGTTCACGATCCTGCTCGACAGCCAGGCCACCGAAGGACAGCTCAGTGTCGGACGGTTCGACATCGCCAAGGGCGAGGCCCCGCCCTTCCACCTCCACACCCGCGAGGACGAGGTGTTCCTCCTCCTCAAGGGCGAGGCACTCGTGTGGGTCGGAGACGAACGCCACGAACTGTCCGAAGGCGGCGTCGTCTACCTGCCCCGCAACATCCCCCATGGCTACCGCATCACGTCCGACCGCGCAGACCTCCTCCTCATGGCCACCCCCGCGGGCATAGAGGAGATGTTCCGGCACGCCGGACGCGACGTCACCACCCCCCGCCCCGACGGGTTCGAGATCACTAAAGACAAGCTCGCCGAAGCCGCCGCCCTGCGCGGCACCCGCATCATCGGACCACCTCGCTGACCATCCGCCCCTCGCCGCGTCCGCTCCCACCCGCCGTCCCGCATCCCCCGCGGGACGGCCCGCCGCTCCGCTCGGCGCGGCGGCGATCCCCGCATTCGTGATCACGTAACTGCGCAGATCCTCAAGTCCGGTTCAGGCCGTCCGAGGACCTCGTGGCGCCCTCCTGGGCACGTCCGGTTCCTCGCCCTCGAGACGGCGTCGAGCGCTTCGTTGTACGTGCCGTCCCGTCGTGCAGAAGGAGCGCGGTATTCCCTGCACACGCCGCGGCCGGCGGTACCCGGACCCGCCGGGGGCAGGTTGCGGCGGGGTCGTCCCCCGGGGGGGTGATCGCGACGCCGCAGGAGGACGCCGACCTACGTCGGCCGTCCGCTGAACCCACCACCGTCCAACCCGAACCCGAGGGAACCGCCATGCCCAATCTCGCCACTCTGCTGACGGGCTCCGCGTCGGTGCACGGTGACCGGATCGCAGTACGGCACGAGACCACCGCGCTGACCTACGCCCAACTGGACGACCTGCAGGCTCCAGAACGCCCTCAAAGGGCCTCCGTGCGTCAGGACAGCCTCGGTACGGACACCACTGCGACGGGTCGCGCCCGCTGCCGAGGGCGGGTGGTCCGTCCGTTTCCCGGAAAGCGGCACCGGAACACCGCATCAGCCCATGCCCAATGCGTAGGGTCCTTGACCGTGGATCGCGCCTCCACGATGCTGTTGTTGCGACACGTGAGATGCGTGCCGTAATAAGCAACGTAATTCCCATGGGTGCGTATCAGTCGAGGAGTGGCCATGACTCACCAGGTCCGTGCTGTCGTCGCGCGAGGGAAAGGCGCCCCCGTCAGCCTGGAAACGATCATCGTGCCTGACCCCGGCCCGGGTGAGGCGCTGGTGAACATCGAGGCCTGCGGGGTCTGCCACACCGATCTGCACTATCGCGAGGGCGGCATCAACGACGACTTCCCCTTCCTGCTCGGCCATGAGGCCGCGGGCCGGGTCGAGGCGGTCGGCGAGGGCGTCACCGAGGTCGCGCCGGGCGACTTTGTCATCCTGAACTGGCGTGCAGTCTGCGGCCAGTGCCGGGCCTGTATGCGAGGGCGGCCCTGGTACTGCTTCAACACCCACAACGCCAAGCAGAAGATGACCCTCGCCGACGGCACCGAACTGTCCCCGGCCCTGGGCATCGGCGCCTTCGCCGAGAAGACGCTCGTGGCGGCCGGGCAGTGCACGAAGGTCGACGAGCGGGCGTCGGCCGCGGTCGCCGGGCTCCTGGGCTGCGGCGTGATGGCGGGCATCGGTGCCGCCATCAACACCGGCGCCGTCGGGCGTGGCGATTCCGTCGCCGTCATCGGCTGCGGCGGCGTGGGTGACGCGGCGATCGCCGGGTCCCGGCTCGCGGGCGCGGCGAAGATCATCGCGGTGGACATCGACGACCGGAAGCTGGCCACCGCGAAGAAGATCGGCGCAACCCACACGGTCAACTCCAAGGAGACCGACCCGGTCGAGGCGGTCCGCGAACTGACCGGCGGCTTCGGTGCGGACGTCGTCATCGAGGCCGTCGGCCGCCCGGAGACGTACAAGCAGGCCTTCTACGCCCGCGACCTCGCCGGGACCGTCGTCCTCGTCGGCGTCCCGACTCCGGAGATGAAGCTCGAGCTTCCGCTGCTGGACGTCTTCGGACGCGGCGGATCGCTCAAGTCGTCCTGGTACGGGGACTGCCTCCCGAGCCGCGACTTCCCGATGCTGATCGACCTCCATCTGCAGGGGCGCCTGGATCTGGATGCGTTCGTAACAGAGACGATCGCGCTCGACGAGGTCGAGAAGGCCTTCGAGCGGATGCATCACGGAGACGTGCTGCGCTCGGTGGTGGTCTTCTGATGGTCGCAAGCATCGACCGACTGGTCACTTCCGGCACCTTCTCCCTGGACGGCGGCACCTGGGACGTCGACAACAACGTGTGGATCGTCGGCGACGACCGAGAAGCGGTCGTCATCGACGCCGCGCACGACGCGGACGCCATCGCGGCCGCGCTCGGGGGCCGGACGCTTCGCGCGATCGTCTGCACACATGCCCACAACGACCACATCGACGCCGCCCCGGCGCTCGCCAGCCGGACCGGCGCTCCGATTCTGCTGCACCCGGACGACCTTCCGTTGTGGAAGCAGACCCACTCCGAGCGGCTGCCCGACGCCGAACTGGCCGACGGGCAGGTCCTGACAGTGGCGGGTGTCGATCTGACGGTGCTGCACACCCCCGGGCACGCCACCGGAGCCGTCTGCCTGTACGCGCCGGCACTGAACGCCCTTTTCAGCGGTGACACGCTCTTCGCGGGCGGGCCGGGGGCGACGGGTCGGTCGTACAGCCACTTCGGCACCATCATCGAGTCGATCCGGGACCGGCTGCTGGCACTGCCGGGCGACACTGTCGTGTACACCGGCCATGGGGATACGACCACCATCGCCGCGGAGGCCCCGCATCTGCAGGAGTGGATCGACCGCGGGTTCTGACCGCCTCGCGGCGGCCTCGGGTCGGCATCTCCTCGGGTCAGCACTCGATGACGTCGACCGCGAGGCCTGCGCGCGAGGTCTCCTTGTACCTGGACACGTCTCTGCCGGAAGCAGATCAGTGAGACAGCCAGGGCCTCGACGCCTACGTGGCCCTCACTCGGCCGGTCACCCGGGCCATGACCGTTTCGGAACGGATCCGTTGCCCGCCGTGAACGGCCGCCCTGCGGACGGTTTGCCGTGCCGGGGCGTGGCTACTTGGTAGCGCGGTCAGGGTCGGGGAGCTCCAGCGGGAAGTGCCGCTCCAGGATCTCCGCCCAGCGGTGCAGAACGACGAAGCCGGGACCATGATCACTCCTTGGTGGGCGGGCCCTGGCGGGGACCACACATGTTGCCCGCTCGTGGCAGCGGACTTTCGGAAGAGGGCCGAGGGCCAACAGCAGCCCGGGCGCCCCTCGGGGAGGGCTCGCCCCTCGGCGCGGCATGGTCTGCACGTCTGGGGGCGGGTCGGGGGCGGCCCGGTGCCGGATGCTCCGGGCCGACCACCTTCCCGTGCGGTTGCGCTCAGGACTTCTGGGCCAGCGCCTTCAGCGCCTTCTCGGCACCGGGGTTGAGCGACACGGGTGCGACCCCCTCCGCCTGGTCGAGTTCGATCTCCGTGGCGGCCGCGTTCACCTTCTCCAGGTCGCTCTTCTTCTCGTAGATCAGGTTGACGATGTCCGCGGCGAGATCCGGGTCGAAGCCCTTCTTCACCAGCAGCACGTTGGGCACCACGATCGTGGGAACGGCCTCCGGCTGCTTGTACACGGACGCTGGGACGGAGCCCTTCTGGTAGACGTCGCCGTACTCCTTTTTCAGGGCCGGAAGCTGCGGCGTCACGTCCAGGAACCGCACCTCCTTCTTGAGGCTCGTGGTGAGGTCGGTGATGCCGCCGCTGGGCAGCCCGCCGGACCAGAACAGCGCGTCGATGGTGCCGTCCTTCATGGCGTCCACGGTCTCCGGGAGGCCGAGGCGGTCGGCCGAGACGTCCTTGGCGGGGTCCAGCCCGGCGGCCTTCAGCAACCGTTTGGCGATCACTTCCGTGCCGGAACCGGGAGCCCCGGTGGAGACTCTCTTGCCCTTCATGTCCTCAAGGGACTCGATGCCCGAGTCGGTCCGGACCAGCACCTGGGTGTAGTTCGGGTAGAGCCGGGTCAGGGCCTCGATCTCCTGGGGGGAGGAGAACGACTCCTTGCCTTCGACGGCGTCGTCGGCGGTGTCAAGCAGAGAGAACGCGATGTCGTACGTGCCCGCCCCGAGGCCCTGGATGTTCTGCACCGATGCGCCGGTGGTGGTGGCGGTGGCCCGGTAGCCGTCGAGGTTGTCGGAGATCAGCTCCGCGAGGCCGCCGCCGATCTGGTAGTAGACGCCTGTGGTGGGGCCGGTCGCGATGGTGAGTCGGCCTCCCTTGCCGCCGCTGGCGGCCGTGTTCTCGGTCTGCTTCCCGCCGCCGCAGGCGGTGGCGGTGGCGGAGAGAGTGACGACGAGGGCGGCGACGGCGAGGCGCACGCTGCGCATTCGGTGCTTCATGACGAGAGCTTTCCTTCCGAGATGGTTTCCACTGGGCGGTCCTCACCGGCAGCGGGGACCGTGTGGGTGTGCTGCCTGCGACGCACCAGGCGGACGCCGACGGCGAGTGCGAGTGCCGCGAAGCCCGCGGTGATCGCTGCGGGTTCGAGGTAGAGGAGGCAGAGTGCGGCGACGGCGCAGAGCGCCCGCACCGCAGGGCCTGCCGGCCCGAACAGCCGGCCCCCGGTGGCCGCGGCCAGCGCGGCGACCGCCACGGCGGAGACCGCGGTGGTCCATACGACGCCCGACAGGCTTCCCTTGCCGAGCAGTTGGGACCCGTTGTCGGTGAGTACGAAAGCGAACGGCACCAGGAACGCGGGGAGGGAGTACTTCCAGGTCGCGACCATGGTGCGCATCGGGTTGCCCCCGGTGATGGCGGCGGAGGCCGCCGCCGCCATCGCCGTCGGCGGGCTCACCTCGGAGAGCACGGCGTAGTAGAAGATGAACATGTACGCCTCGTGGGTGGCGACCCCGAGGGAGAGCAGGGCCGGCGCGATGATCACGGCGGCGATGATGAAGGAGGCGGTGACCGGGACGGCGAGCCCGAGGACGGATACCGAGACCGCCGCGAAGAGCACCGTCAGGACCAGTTCCGTGGTCGCGTTGTCACCGAACACCCCCGCCGCGTCCACGATGACCGAGGCCAGGTTCAGGCCGAGCCCGGTCTGGGAGACGACGGCGACGATGATGCCCGCCGCGGCGCAGGTGGCGACCACCGGGAGCACCGATCTGCTGCCCTCGGCGAGCGCCGCGTACAGCCGCTGCGGAGTCATCCGGTGCCGAGGGTCGAGGAACGACAGCACGAACTGCAGGGCCGTCGCATAGACCACCGCCTTGAACGGGGGCAGTCCCATCGCCATGAAGCCGACGATCATGAAGAGGGGGAGGAAGTGGTAGCCGAACCTGCCCAGCAGCCTCAGCGCCGATGTCCGCTCCTCGGCCACCACGGGCTGCGCGTGGTGCTTGCGGGCGTCGATCTCGACCGCGAGGAGGATGCCCAGGTAGTACAGGAGCGTGGGCACGAGGGCGTACAGCAGGACGGTGAGGTAACTCTCCTTGAGGTACTCGGCGATGATGAACGCCGCGGCGCCCAGGGTGGGCGGGGAGAGGATCGCGCCGATGCCCGCGGCCGCGAGCACGCCGCCGCCCTGCTCCTTGCTGTAGCCGGCCCGGCGCAGCACGGGCCAGGCGACCGACCCGAGGCTGACCGCGGTCGCGGTGCCGGAACCGGAGACCGTGCCGAGCAGGAAACCGGCAGCCGTCACCGTGCGCCCGGGGGCGCTGCGGGAACCGCGGAAGGCAGCGAACGACAGGTCGATGAAGAACTTGCCGGCACCGGAGATGTCGAGGACGGCGCCGAAGATGGTGAACAGGACGATGTAGGTGCCGGCCACATTGAGCGGTACGCCGTAGACGCCGTCGGTACCCATGAAGAAGTGGGCCGCGATGGCGTCGACGTCGAAGCCGCCGTGCGCCAGTGACCAGTCGTACGGGAGCAGCCCGCCGTAGTAGGCGTAGAGCAGGAAGGTGGCGCAGAAGGCGGGAAGGACCCAGCCGGTGGTGCGCCGGCACGCCTCCAGGACCAAAAGGATTATGACGATGCCAACTGCCGTGTCCAGGGCGGTGGGCAGCTGTCGCCGCTCGATGAAGGCGTCGAACTCCAGCAGGGGGTAGATGCACACGGCAAGCGCCGCCGCGGCGAGCAGCCAGTCGATCCACCCGGGATTGTCGTGGCGGACGGCCGTCCTCCCGGCGGCCGTGGTGCGGTCGCCGCGCCGCCACGGGAGCAGCAGCGCGGGTACGCGCACCGTTCCGCGGTGGGTCAGGAAGATCAGTGGCAGCGTCCCGGCAAGGAAGATCGCCAAGTAGTACTGGGTGCCCTTGGCCACCGGGAAGAAAATCGCGTAGAGCGCGAACACCGACAGCGAGGCGCACACGGCGGATACGGCCGCGGACACTCCAGGGGAGAGTTTGCGGGCCGGCCTTTCCTGGTCGAACTCGGCCACCAGTTCCTCGGTTGATCGCTGCCTCGGCTCGGACGGCGCCATTGCCATGCTCATCGGGGCCTCTCCTGGGACTGGGTGCTTCCTCTTGCCCCCAGACCGTGGCAGCCGTTACAAGCAGGCAACAGAGAACTCCCGAGGTCTTAACGTAGGTTTAGGGTTCAGTGACGGGGGTCACTTCCCGATCGTCGCGACGGCTGTGACCTGCGCTGCCTCGGCATACATGCCGCCGGGCCCATGGGCCCGGCGGATCCATCAACCGGGAGACCGCGTGCGGATACTTCTCGTCGAGGACGACAACCGGGTCGCCGACGCCCTGACCGGTGCCCTGCGGCGACACGGGTACGAGGTGCGCCGCGCCGCCAACGCCGCCGACGCCCTGGCCGCGCCTGCGGTCGATCTCGTCCTGCTCGACCTGGGCCTGCCGGACCGCGACGGCATCGAGGTGTGCCGGGAGCTGCGTGCCCGCGGAAGTGTTCCGGTGATCGCGGTGACCGCGCGAGGAGGCGAGCCCGACCGTGTCCGGGGACTGCGCAGCGGCGCCGACGACTACGTGGTGAAGCCGTTCGGCACGGCTGAGCTGCTCGCCCGGATCGAGGCGGTGCTCCGGCGCAGCGTGAGTCGACGCGCCCATGAGGACCGGCTCTTCGCCGTCGACGGCCTCGAGATGGACCTCGGGCGGCGCACGGTCACCGTGGACGGGCGGCCCGTGGCTCTCACCCGCAAGGAGTTCGAGGTCCTCGCTCTGCTGGCACGCGCGGGCGGGGCCGCGGTGCCCCGCGACCACATCGTGGTAGAAGTGTGGCAGACGACGTACGAGGGGATGTCACGCACCCTCGACGTCCATGTGGCCACCCTGCGCGGCAAGTTGGGGCGGGCCGGAAGCCTGGTGCAGACAATACGCGGTTTCGGCTACCGTCTCGCCGCCGCCCCGGCGGCGGCCGAAGGGTGAGGACACCGGATGCGCCGCCGACTCCTCGTCATCGTCTTCGTCCTGGTCGCGGGGCTGATCGTCGCGCTCAGCGTGCCCCTCGTACGAGCCACCGCGGAGCGTACGGTCCAGACCTCGTTCATCGGCCGGGTCGAGGACAGCGCCTGGTTCGCGGACATGGCAGCCACCGCCCTGGAGTCGGGGCGGACCGGCCGGCTGAAGGCCGCTGTCGACCGCTACGCGAGCCTCTACGACTCACGGGTCGCCGTGGTCGACGCCGACAGTGAGACCGTCGTCGCGCGGCGCCCCGTCGATCTTCAGGAACCGCAGGTGCGGTCGGCGCTGCTGCTCGCCCTGGCCGACCGGCCCCCTGAGCAGCCGAGCGTCGTGTGGCCCTGGGACGACCGCCCGTTCGTGCTGGCCGAGCCGGTCAGGCGCGACGGCCGGGTGCTGGGCGCCGTGCTGATCGTCTCGCCGACCGACCGGGCGCGTTCGGAGGTCGCCGACCATCTGACACTGGTGGCGCTGGGCAGCCTCACCGCGCTTGCCCTCGTGGTGATCGCGGTCGCGACTCCGGTGGTCCGCTGGGTGCTCCGCCCGGTCCACGATCTGGATCGCGCCACACACGAGGTCGCCCTCGGGCGCCTGAAGACCCGGGTCTCGGAGCGGGTGGGCGCACCGGAACTGCGCCGTCTCGCCAACAGCTTCAATGTGATGGCGGACAGCATGCACGCCTCCCAGGAGCAGCAGCGGGCGTTCGTGGCGCAGGCCTCCCACCAGCTGCGCAATCCGCTGACCGCGCTCCGGCTGCGGGTGGAGAACCTCGAGGATTTCGTGAACGACTCGGACGGGCTGAACGAACTGCACTGCGCGGTCGAGGAGGCCGACCGGTTCGGCGAGATTCTCGACGGGCTGCTGCGGCTGGCCAGGGCGGAGGCGTCGGTGGCGGAACGCGGACCCGTCGACGTCTCCGCCGTGGTGACGCACCGGGCCGATGCCTGGCGAACGGCCTTCGCCAGCGCCGGGGTCCGGCTCACCACAGAGGTTCCGGAAAGTGTGAGCGCGCTGTCCCTGCCCGACTGCCTCGACCACGCACTCGACACCCTGCTCGACAACGCGCTCAAGTTCGGCGGCGGCACACAGGTCGATGTCCTGGTCAGCCGCACCGCGGCCGGCGACGGCGATGAATGCGGGGACCGTGGCGGGGCGGCCGCGGGCGTGGTGGAGGTGACGGTACGGGACGCGGGCCCCGGCTTGACCGAAGAGGAACTCTCCCAGGCAGGAGGGAGGTTCTGGCGCAGCGCGCGCCACCAGAACGTCCGCGGTACG
This sequence comes from Streptomyces sp. NPDC019443, assembly GCF_044389785.1. Lineage (NCBI taxonomy): Bacteria > Bacillati > Actinomycetota > Actinomycetes > Kitasatosporales > Streptomycetaceae > Streptomyces > Streptomyces sp. NPDC019443. The sequence continues at coordinate 565,354 of NZ_JBIRYJ010000003.1, read as the reverse complement.
GGGCTCGGCCTCGCGCTCACCCGCACGCTGGTGGAGGCGGGCGGCGGCGAGCTGCGCCTGTCGGCCGCACAGCCCCACGGACTGGCCGCCACCGTACGGTTGCCTGCCGCCCCCGCGCTCCCCGCAGAGCGGGTGTGACGGGGTCAGGGATGTGACTCGCGATACCACCGGGCGGCGCCCGGGTGCAGCTCCAGCGGATGGGTCGCGATCGCCATACGCCGGTCGAGGCGGCGGGCCTCCGGGTGCGCGCGGATGAGCCGGGGCTGCCCCTCGAACAGCAGCCGCGTCAGCCAGTACGCCTCCGAGTCCGGCATGTCCCGCCGCACCACCAGGAAGTTCGGCACGCTCACCGTGGTCACCGCGCTCTGCGCCGCCCCGTAGACGACGGCGGGCACGGTGGTCTCGGTGTAGAGCTCGCCGTAGGACCGGGTGAGTTCCCCGACCACGTCGCCGAGGTCGACCAGGCGGACCGTGGTGCTCCGGCGGAGGTCGGTGATCGCCCCCGTCGGCAGACCACCGCTCCAGAAGAAGGCGTCGATCCGCCCCGCCGCCAGGGCGGTCGCCGATTGGCGCACGTCCAGTCGCAGCGAGGTCACGTCGTCATCGGGGGACAACCCGGCGACCTTCAGGATGCGTTCGGCGATCAGAGCGGTGCCGGAACCCTCGGCACCCACGGAGACCCGAAGGCCGCGCAGCGCCTTCGCACCGCGGACCGGGCTGTCCGCGCGGACCACCAGCTGTACGTAGTTGTCGTAGAGCGCGGCGAGTGCCACGACGGGCAGCTGACGGGAAAAGGGCGGGCGCCCGGCGACGGCGTCGGCGGCGGAATCGGCGAGCGCGAAGCCTGCCTTAGCCTGTCCGGTGTCCACCCGGCGTAGGTTGTCCACGCTGCCCCCGGTGTGCAGTACCCGCGCCGAGGCGTCGGGCAGCCGGCGCTCGATGAGGTCTGCATAGCCGGCCCCGTAGTCCGCGTAGACGCCGCCCACGTTGCCGGTGGCCAAAGTGATCCGACCGGACGGGCGGGGCGGCTCGTCGCTCCCGCCGCACCCGGCGAGCAGCAGCGCCACGGCAACAGCGGTGGCGAGTACGCGTGCCACCCGCATGCGGACCCTCCCTCGATGTGGCGAGCTGCGTACGGGCTGCCCGTGCCCGGCCGTGGGACGCGCTCCGACGGCTCGACTCGATCAGACTAACCGCCTCGGGAGACGGCGGCCGTGACCAGGAGGCCGGCGGCCGCGATCGCCGATCTCAGTGGTCGTCAGCGGCGGTGCTGCCATACGGCCAGCCAGCCAGCCAGCTCCGGCGGCCGGAAGCGGCCCCGGCACTTTCATGGTCGCCTGCGTCCGGTCCGGGTGGATGACCAGCGGAAACGCTGTGGAGCGAAGCGCGCCCGGGCATGCCGGGCGACCAGGCGCTCGGCTACACCGTCACCCTCAACCCGATGGAAGCCGCGGCCCGACCGGCCAGGCCGGACACCCGACGGCTCTACGACCGTCGGGCACCCAACCCTGCCCACACCCCTGATCTGCGGCTCGTCGTCAGCCGCTTCACCGCGGTGCCCTTCGCCTTCGCTGCCATTCTCTTCTACAGCACCTACAAGCTCCTCAAGAACTGGGAGACACAGTGACAGAGCATCCGGTGATCGGCTACCTCGTCTGGGCCCTGCTTTTCGGCGCCATCTTCGCCTGGGAAGGCATCGGCCTGCTGCGGCCGCACGACGGCTTTCCCACCCTCAGCGACGCAACCAGGGCCGTCATGAGCTACCCCGTCGGCCGCTGGGCCCTGTTCGCCCTGTGGCTGTGGTTCGGCTGGCACACCTTCGTCCGCGGCTGGCACTTCCTTCTCCAAGACCCCTCCTGAAAGCGATCACGCCAGGAGCCGGCCATGCTGCCCGTGTCCCTCAACATCACGCTCATGCTGACCGGTTATCTCCTGGTCATGGGCTACCTCGGCCTCGGCCTGCTCATCATGCGACGCCACCCGACCGGACCCTGGACCCTTGCGCGACGGCTCGCGCCAGAACCCGCCAGGCGCGGCTGGCCCGCACTGGTCCGCCAAGTCGCGGGCACCGCGCTCGGCGGATACATGATGCTTGTGGCCGTGGCGGTCGGCTACTACCACGGCGTCGCTCACCTGGGGGGCCGATTCCTCTCGAGCGCGGTCACGGGCCCAGCGCTGCTGGTCGGCATCACCCTGCCCGCGTTCTTTCTCACCTCATGGGTCGCCACACGCCGGCGCAGATGAGACCCGGCCACCGGCGTGCAGTGGTAAATCCGCGGTCTCTGTCCCACGGCCCACTGCATCGATGACCTCATCGGCTCCGCTCCAGCGTCGGGCGTGAGCGTGTGGTGGGCCGAGAGCTCGCCCCAGCGATCCAGAGCGCCGCGTGCGAACGAGCCCGGCCGCGGCAGTCGAGGAACGCGACTCACACCTTCTCGAAGACCATACGAACGACGGTGAAGCGGCCTTCGCGCATGAACCGGAGTGCGGTCTTCTGCTCCCTGATGATGTCGGACACCGCGCTCTCACCGATGAGTTCCGCGCCGCGTCTCCGGTTGGCCTCAGCCCGCTCCAACCAGCTCTCCACCGTGGACACGCCGTCGCTCGGGTCGTTTCGCGTCTCCACCATGCGGAACAGGCCGCGGCCGGCTTCGGTCAGTTCGTCCCGGGTCGGCAGGAAGCACTCGGGGAACACCTTCCGCGACGCGTGAAGACCTTCGCGTACGTTCTTGACACCGCCGTAGACGCCCTTGAGGCCGAGGCGTTCCTTGGCGACATGACTCCCGCCGTGCGGGGCCAGTTGCTGGGGAGGAAGCACCAGGGAAGCAAGCCAGCCGCGGTCGTTCCAGGCGTTGGCCTGCAACGACAGACGCCCGGCCGGCCGCAGCCAGGAATGGCAGCGCTGAAAGAACTCCCGGTATCGGGCGACACGCTTCGACCGCCACATGGTATTCCCGGCGAAATGCTCGATTGCCTCGATAGCGATGATGGCGTCATAGGACCCGCCTGGTTCATGATCGAACCAGTTCTCGAGCCGGACCTCGCAGCCCGGCCAGTGCTGGTCACGGGCCCACGCGGCCTGGGCGGGACTCATCGTGATCCCTACCGCGCGCTTGACGTGGTGGGTCTCCACCAGTCGGTGCAGGAGGCTGCCGTAGCCGCAGCCGACATCGAGCACCCGTTCCGCGCCCACGGCGTGCGCCGCTTCGGCGTGGTAGTCGAGCTTGCGCAGCTGGGCCGATTCGAGTGTGTCGCCCTCCTCCCACATGCCGTAGGAGAAGACGAGCTTGGGGCCCAGCGTCAGCCGGTAGAAGTCGCCCAGGAAATCGTACTGATGAAGGATCGCCTTCGACGACGTCCCCTTGTAAGAGGATCCCTTCTTGGCTCCGTGCGTCACGTTACCCACCAGTCCCTTTTCGGCGATGCAGGCCGGAAGGCCAGCGCAGGCCGCCCGTTCCACATAACCGTGTTCCAGGACCAAACCGGGGTCACACACCCGGCCTCGGACCTCAGCCCGCCCGATCGGATGCAAGTCTGACCAGCGGCGGCGGAACGGTGAACTGCTCCTTGCGGTCCCCGGGGTACTCAGGGCCCATGGGGATGGTCTCCCGGAATCGCACGGCTTCGTCCCCGGCCCCCGGGGCCGGTTCCATCGTCAGCGTGGCCTTGAACTTCCCCACCCATGCTCACGGGGCGTGGCCTGCAGCCCTTCCTGAGCGGCCAATTGCAGCTCCCCGCTCCGCAGGAGCTTCCGCCCTCCCTTCTCGCGCAGCGAGCGAGATCGCCGTGCAATCCGAGGCAGGGGCCTCGAACCTGCTGGTCGTCGTTCTTCCAGGGACTCTTCAGGGACGATCCGGCGTGCAGATGGAGAAGGCCGTGACAGAGATGAACGAGGAGAAATCCCTGATCAGGTGTGGTTTTCTCAGCACTCGATGACGTTGACCGCGAGGCCTCCGCGCGAGGTCTCCTTGTACTTCACCTTCATGTCGGCGCCGGTCTCGCGCATGGTCTTGATGACCTTGTCGAGCGAGACCACATGAGTGCCATCGCCGCGCAGCGCCATCCGCGCCGCATTGATCGCCTTGACCGAGGCGATGGCATTCCGCTCGATGCAGGGGATCTGGACCAGGCCCCCGACCGGGTCGCAGGTCAGTCCGAGGTTGTGCTCCATGCCGATCTCGGCCGCATTCTCGACCTGTTCCGGCGTGCCGCCGAGTGCCTCGGTAAGACCGGCCGCAGCCATGGAACAGGCCGACCCGACCTCGCCCTGGCAGCCCACCTCCGCCCCGGAGATCGAGGCGTTCTCCTTGAACAGTGCCCCCACCGCGCCGGCGGCGAGCAGAAAGCGGACGACTCCGTCCTCGTCGGCCCCGGGAACGAAGCGGGTGTAGTAGTGGAGCACCGCAGGCACGATCCCGGCGGCGCCGTTGGTGGGCGCCGTCACTATGCGGCCGCCCGAGGCGTTCTCCTCGTTCACGGCCAGGGCGAAGAGATTGACCCAGTCCATGACCTTCAGCGGGTCCGTGGACTGCGCGTCCTCGTCGAGGGTGCGCAGCAGCTGGGGAGCGCGACGTGGCACCTTCAGCCCCCCGGGCAGGGTGGTCTCGGTCCGTGAGCAGCCGCGGTCGACGCACTCCCGCATCACGGTCCAGATTCGCAGCAGGCCGGCTCGGACCTCGCTCTCGCTCCGCCAGGACAGTTCGTTGGCGAGCATCACTCCGCTGAGGGGCAGGCCGGACTCGTAGGCGCGCAGTAGGAGTTCGGACGCGGAGCGGAAGGGGAGGCGTACGGGCGTGTCGTGTCGCGCTCTCGTCGACGACGAAGCCCCCGCCCACCGAGTAGTACGTACGCGTCCTCAGCTCGCCGCCGTCGTCGTCCAGGGCCTGGAACCGCATGCCGTTGGGGTGGAAGGGAAGGGTGCGGCGGCGGTGCAGCACCAGGTGCTCGGGCTCGCTGAAGTCCACCTCCTTGACGCCCAGGAGTCGCAGCCGACCCGTCTCGCGGATCCGGTGCACGCGGTCGTCCACGGTGTCGGTGTCGACGGTTTCGGGGTCCTCGCCCTCCAGGCCCAGGAGTATCGCCTTGTCGCTGCCGTGACCGTGGCCGGTGGCGCCGAGGGATCCGAAGAGCTCTGCCCGCACCGAGACGGCGCGGGACAGCAGACCGTCCTCGTCCAGTGCGGTGACGAAGCGGCGGGCAGCCTTCATGGGCCCCACCGTGTGCGAGCTGGAGGGCCCGATACCCACTTTGAACAGGTCGAAGACGCTGATCGACACGTCGTTCCCTCCGGGTTCGAAGTTGTGTAGTACGCACAGCGTTGCGTAAAAAGAAACATGGAACAAGGGGTCGCCCGCCCGGAGGATGCCTTGACACGGGCTTTGGGGGACTTCAAACTGGCGTTGCGCTAACCGCAATCCGTTTCGCTATATGCACCCGAGTCACCCGAGGTGTCATGATGATTCCCGCGTGCCGTCTCGCGGATCTGCCGCGAGGCGAGGCCTGCCGGCTCGACATCGATCCGCCCGTCTCGGTGTTCCACACCGATGGCGGCGAGGTCTTCGCCATCGACGACACTTGCACCCACCAGGATGCGTCGCTCGCCGACGGCTGGCTGGAGGGCCGCGAGGTCGAATGCCCGCTGCATGCCTCGAAGTTCGACCTCCGGACGGGGGCCGTCGACTCACCGCCTGCCAAGCTCCCCGTCCGCACCCATCAGGTCCTGATCGAGGACGGCATGATCTACGTCCAGCCGTCCACGGCGGCTCCGAATCTTCCGCCCTGCATCGCGGCGCGGCTCGCCGGAGGTCTCGCGTGAGAACCGTGGCCGTGGTGGGCGCCTCGCTCGCCGGACTGTCGGCCGCACGTTCCCTGCGCAAGCAGGGCTACGACGGACGGCTCTTCTTGATCGGTGACGAGCCGCACCGCCCGTACGACAGGCCGCCGCTGTCCAAGGAGTTCCTCGCCGGCACGATCCGCGAAACGGATCTCGCGCTGGAGGCGGACGGCGAGGATCTGCAGGCGGAGTGGCTGCTCGGCGTGCGGGCCGCGGGATTCGACCCCGGTGACCACGCCGTGCGGCTTGCGGACGGCCGGTCCGTCCGGGCCGACGGGGTCGTCGTCGCCACGGGTGCGACCGCGCGCACGCTGCCGGGCGGCGAGGGCCTCACCGGGGTGCATACGCTGCGCACCCTGGACGACGCCCGTGCCCTGCGGGCCGACCTCGCCCGGGGCGGGCGGCTGGTGGTGATCGGCGGCGGGTTCATCGGCGCCGAGGTCGCCTCGACCGCGTACGGCCTGGGACTTGACGTGACGGTCGTCGAGGCGGCGCCTACTCCGCTGGCCGGACCGCTCGGCGAGGTCATGGGCGGCGTCGTCTCCACGCTCCATGCGGACCACGGCGTACGCCTGCTGTGCGGCGTCGGCGTCAAAGGGCTGAGCGGGGCGGCTCGTGTCGAGGCGGTCCTGCTCGAGGACGGCCGCAGCATCCCGGCCGACACGGTCGTCGTCGGCGTGGGCGCCCGCCCGTGCGTCGAGTGGCTGGAGGGATCCGGCGTCGTACTGGACGACGGCGTCAAGTGCGGCGTGGACGGCCGCGCAAGCGTGTCCGGTGTGGTCGCGGTCGGCGACTGCGCCTCCTGGTACGACCCGGTCGCCGGGATCCACCGTCGCGTCGAGCACTGGACCGGCGCGCGGGAACGGCCCGACGCGGCCGTGGCCGCGCTGCTGTCCGGCGGTGCGGCGACACCGGCGGTGCCCAAGCCGCCGTACTTCTGGTCGGACCAGTACGGCGTACGGATCCAGTTCGCCGGGCACTCCGCCGTGGCCGACAGTGTGACCGTCGAGGAGGGGCTCCCGGACGACCGCAGCTTCCTCGCGGTCTACAGGCGGTCGGGACATCCGGTCGCCGTTCTCGGGATGAACCAGCCGCGCCTGTTCACCCGCTGGCGCAAGCAGCTCGCCGTCGCCACGCTCTGACGCCACCCGTGCGGTGTCACCTGCTGTTGCTCATCACGCCATGTTTTGCATATCGCACCCGCCGTTCGGACTGCCTCGTCCCCGGCGCGACGACCGACCGACGACGTCACCCCGCGAGGAGTGCATTGTGACCTCGACCAGCCTGCCGGACAGCCTGATCGCCACGCTCCCCGGCTCCTATTACACCGATCCCGGGATCTTCGCCCAGGAGCAGGAGCGCATCTTCGAGGCGATGTGGTTCTGCGTCGCTCGCTCCTCCGACCTGGCCAGGCCCGGCGCCTTCCGGACCGTCGACGTGGGCCGCGAGAGCATCCTCGTCACCCGGGCCCGGGACAACTCCGTCCGAGCCTTCTTCAATGTCTGCCGGCACCGCGGCGCCAAGCTCTGCACGGAGGAGACCGGCGAGGTCAAGCGCGCCTTCCAGTGCCCGTACCACGCCTGGACGTACGACCTGACGGGCAAGCTCGTCGCGGCGCCCAACCTCACGAAGATGCCCGACATCGGCCGTGTCGAGTACGGCCTGGCGAATGTGGCCTCTCGCGAATGGCTGGGCTATGTCTGGGTCTGTCTGGCGGAGACCCCGCCCTCCTTCGAGGAACAGGTCATCGGTGAGGTCGTCGCGCGGCTCGGCGATGTGGAGTCGATCGAGCGCTACGACATGGAATGCCTCGAAGTCGGCAGGCGGATCGTCTACGACGTGAAGGCGAACTGGAAGCTCATCATCGAGAACTTCATGGAGTGCTACCACTGCGCCACGATCCACCCGGAGCTCACCGAGGTTCTGCCGGAGTTCGCCGACGGCTATGCCGCGCAGTACTACGTCGGCCACGGCGCCGAATTCGGCGCGGAGATACAGGGCTTCACCGTGGACGGCTCCGAAGGCCTGGACCGCATCCCGGGGGTCTCCGAGGACCAGGACCGCCGCTACTACGCGATCACCGTCCCGCCGCAGGTGTTCATCAATCTCGTCCCCGACCACGTGATCTTCCACCGGATGTACCCGGTCGCCGTCGACCGCACGATCGTCGAGTGCGACTGGCTCTACCTCAAGGACGTGGTGGACAGCGGCAGGGATGTCAGCCGGTCCGTGGAGCTCTTCGACCGGGTCAACCGGCAGGACTTCGACGCCTGCGAGCGCTGCCAGCCCGCGATGAGCTCCCGCCTGTACGCCAAGGGCGGGGTACTCGTACCCAGCGAGCACCACATCGGCGCGTTCCACGACTGGATCCACGAGCGCCTCGGCACCCGGCAGGCGGAGTAGTGCGGCAAGACCTGGGCCGCCGGGAATCCCCGCGGTGACCCACGCCCTACCTGCGGATCCGGCTCTACCGCGCCCGGGTCAGCCCAGGTAGCCCATTCGGTGACTGATCTCCTCGGCCCCCTTGATCAGCAGCGGGGCGACCTCGCGCATGCGCTCCTCGGTAAAGCGGTACGAGGGTCCTGAGGCGCTGAGCGCCGCGATGACCTCTCCGTCCCGGGAGCGGACCGGCGCGGCCATCGCGTGCAGTCCGAGCTCCAGTTCCCCCAGGGTCCAGGAGTAGCCGTGTTCTCTGACCTCGGCGAGGTTCTTCTCGAGCTTTGTCTTCGCGGTCAGGGTGCGCGGGGTCATCTTCTTCAGGCCCGCCTCCGACAGGAGCTCGGCACGCTCCTTGGCGGGCAGGTGGGCCAGCAGGATCTTTCCGCTGGAGGTGGCGTGCAGCGGGGTCAGCTGGCCGACCCAGTTGTGCGCCCCCACCGCCGCAGGTCCGCGCACCTGGAAGAGGTTGATCGCGAAGTGCTCCTGTCTGACGGCGACGTTGACGGTCTCGCCGATCTCCTCTGCGAGGCGCTCGCAGACCGGGCGGCCCTGCTGCGTGATGTCGATGCGGCCCGTGACCGCGCCGGCCAGGCGCACGATGCCGAAGCCGAGGCGGTACTTGCCGCGCTCGCCCGCCTGCTCCACCAGACCGCGCGCCTCCAGCGCGCCGAGCAGGCGGAATGCGGTGGATTTATGGACCTCGATCTCGGCTGCCACGTCACTGACGCCCGCTTCACCGTGTTGGGCAAGGATTTCCAGCACGCTGATCGCGCGGTCGACGGACTGGACCCCGCCGGGCTGCGAACCGGTCGTTTCGGTATCTGGACTGTAGTTGCTCACAACGAAACTATACGCGCAGTAAACAACAGCTGCGCAGAGGTCCGCACGTCTCGGTAAGTTGCGTGGCTCGCAACCTGGTGCGTATGGCGCTACTCGTACTAGCATGCCGGGCGTATCGAACGGCGCGAGCGAGACGAGGCAGCCATGGCTCCCCTGCAATACGACTTCGTCATCGTCGGCGGCGGATCGGCCGGCAGCGCACTGGCGAACCGGCTCTCCGCTGATCCGGGCAACCGCGTGCTGGTGCTGGAGGCCGGCCGGTCCGACTATCCGTGGGACGTGTTCATCCACATGCCGGCGGCGCTGACCTACCCCATCGGCAGCCGCTTCTACGACTGGAAGTACGAATCCGAGCCCGAGCCCCACATGGGCGGCCGGCGCGTCTACCACGCCCGCGGCAAGGTGCTCGGCGGCTCCAGCAGCATCAACGGCATGATCTTCCAGCGCGGCAACCCCATGGACTATGAGCGGTGGGCGGCCGACCCGGGCATGGAGGCCTGGGACTACGCCCACTGCCTGCCGTACTTCCAGCGCATGGAGAACTGCCTGGCGGCCGACCCCGACGACGAGTTCCGCGGCCACGACGGCCCCCTCGTCCTCGAACGCGGCCCGGCCTCCAGCCCGCTCTTCCCCGCCTTCCTCGAGGCCGTCCAGGAAGCCGGCTACCCCCGCACCGACGACGTCAACGGCTACCGGCAGGAAGGCTTCGCCCCCTTCGACCGCAACGTCCACCGCGGACGCCGTCTGTCGGCATCGAAGGCCTACCTCAAGCCCGTGAAGAGGCGGCCGAATCTTGACGTCAAGACCCGTGCCCTGGTCACCCGCGTGCTCTTCGAGGGCAAGCGCGCCGTCGGCGTCGAGTACCGGCGCGGCCGCGGCAAGCCCCAGCAGGTCCGCGCCCGCGAGGTCATCCTCTGCGGCGGCGCGATCAACTCCCCGCAGCTGCTGCAGCTCTCCGGCGTCGGCAACGCCGAGGAGCTGAGCACGCTCGGCATCGACGTCGTCCATGACCTCCCGGGCGTCGGCGAGAACATGCAGGACCATCTGGAGGTGTACGTCCAGTACGCCTGCAAGCAGCCTGTCTCCATGCAGCCGTACATGGCGAAGTGGCGCGCCCCGTTCATCGGCCTCCAGTGGCTCTTCCGCAAGGGCCCGGCCGCGACCAACCACTTCGAGGCCGGCGGCTTCGCACGCAGCAACGAGGACGTGGACTACCCCAACCTGATGTTCCACTTCCTGCCCATTGCGGTCCGCTACGACGGCTCCTCGCCGTCGGGCGGGCACGGCTACCAGGTGCACGTCGGACCCATGTACTCCGACGCCCTCGGCTCCGTGAAGATCAAGAGCAAGGACCCGCGCGAGCACCCGGCCCTGCGCTTCAACTATCTGTCCACCGAACAGGACCGCCGCGAGTGGGCCGAGGCGATCCGGGTGACCCGCAAGCTCCTCAACCAGCCCGCGCTCGCCCCGTACAACGACGGAGAGATCTCACCCGGGCCGTCCGTGGAGAGCGACGAGGAGATCCTTGCCTGGGTCGCGAAGGAGGGCGAGACGGCTCTGCACCCGTCCTGCACCTGCAAGATGGGCACCGACGAGATGGCCGTGGTCGACCCGGAGAGCATGCGGGTGCACGGCGTGGAGGGGCTGCGCGTCGTGGACGCCTCCGTGATGCCGTACGTCACCAACGGGAACATCTACGCACCCGTGATGATGATCGCCGAGAAGGCCGCCGACCTAATCCTCGGCAAGGAGCCGCTTCCGCCCTCCAAGGCCCAGTACTACCGGCACCGCGACCCACGGTGAGAACACTGCTGAAGAGCGTCCGCTACGAGGTCCTGCCGGCGAAGTCCACGCAGGACAAGGTGCTCGCCCATGTGCCGCGCGACGTGGTGGTCACGGTCACCGCGTCGCCGGTCAAGGGTCTTGAGCCGACCCTTGACCTCGCGACCCGGCTGGCGGCGCACGGCTACCGCGTCGTGCCGCACGTGCCCGCGCGGCTGCTGCGGGACGGCACCCACGTGGCGGAGGTCGTCCACCGGCTGCGCGAGGCAGGCGTGGACGACGTCTTCGTACCTGCAGGGGACGCCGATCCGCCCGCAGGCCCGTACGAGGGCGCACTGCCCGTGCTTCGGCACCTCGCCGAGCTGGGCAGCCCCTTCGCCAGGGTCGGCATCACCGGCTACCCGGAGAGTCATCCGCTCATCGACGACGACGTCACCATCCAGGCGATGTGGGACAAGCACGCCCATGCGACGTACATAGTCAGCAACCTGTGCTTCGACTCGCGTGTGCTGGGGGAGTGGGTGACGCGGGTACGGCGGCGCGATGTCACGCTCCCGGTGTACGTGGGCGTGGCCGGGCCCGTCGAGCGTACGAAGCTGCTTGCGATGGCGGCGAAGATCGGCGTGGGGGAGTCGGCGCGCTTCCTGGCCCGGCACGCCTCCTGGTTCGTGCGCTTCGCGGTGCCGGGCGGCTACGCGCCGGAGCGGCTGCTGCGGCGCAGTGCGCCCGTGCTGACCGCGCCTTCGGCGGCGGTGGCGGGCCTGCACGTGTTCACGTTCAACCAGATCGCCGAGACGGAGCGTTGGAGGCAGGCCATGCTGGACCGCCTCGACGGGTGTTAGCCCGCCCCCACCCCGCCCCTTCCCGCTGTATCGATGTGCGGCTCCGCCCCGTGGGGGGCGCCGCCCCAGACCCCGGTACACCCTTCGGGCGTTGTCCTCAATCTCCCCCCGGACTTCGTCCGGGGGCCCCAACGGGCTCCATTGGAGCCCCTCCGGCGATTGAGGAGCGGGGGTCCGGGGGCGGAGCCCCCGGTTACAGGCTCAGCGGAAAACCACCGTACGGTTCCCGTCGATCATGACGCGGCTCTCGCTGTGCCACTTCACCGCATGCGCCAGCACCTGCGCCTCCACGTCCCGCCCCACCGTGACCAGCTCGTCCGGGTCGAGCGAGTGATCCACGCGGACCACGTCCTGCTCGATGATCTGCCCCTCGTCCAGGTCCGGCGTCACATAGTGCGCCGTGGCGCCGACGAGCTTCACGCCGCGGTCGTACGCCTGCCCGTACGGGCGTGCGCCCTTGAAACTCGGCAGGAAGGAGTGATGGATGTTGATGGCCCGGCCCTCGAGCTGCTTGCACAGGTCGTCGGAGAGGATCTGCATGTAGCGGGCGAGCACCACCAGGTCGATGTCCAGCTCACGCACCAGCTCCAGAAGACGTGCCTCGGCGTCGGCCTTGGTGTCCCTGGTCACCGGGATGTGGTGGAAGGGGATGCCGTAGGTCCCGGCCAGTTCCTCGAACTCCTCGTGGTTGGAGACGATGGCCGGGATTTCGATGTTGAGCGCGCCGGTGCGCCGGCGGAAGAGCAGGTCGTTCAGGCAGTGGCCGAATTTCGACACCATGATGAGCGTGCGGGTCGGGGTCGAGGCGTCCTGGAGGGTCCACGAGATCCGGTAGGCCTCGGCGACGGGGCCGAATCGGTCACGCAGGTGTTTCACATCGGTGTCGGGGTCGGACACACCGAAGTGGACCCTCATGAAGAAACGGTCCTGAAGCCGGTCGTCGAACTGCTGGCTCTCCAGGATGTTGCCGGAGTTCCTGACCAGGTAGCCGCTCACGGCGTGCACCAGTCCGGGCTGGTCCGGGCACGAGAGCGTGAGGACGTATTCGCGGCCAGGTTGCGGTCGAGGGGACATACATGGCCTCCGTTGGTGCGTATTGCACAACACGGTGAGTGATACGCAACATGGTCAGCCCCTTGTGGGCCGTGGTCAAGAGAGTCGGGACAACTGGGTCTCGGGGAGGAATCGGCCTGTCTCGTCCTCTTGACGCGGGTCACACGTTCGGCCATGGTGTTCCACCACAAGCAATGCGGTGCATGATGCGCAACGAACTTCGGTCGAAGGGCTCCGCTCGTGGCAGATCTGTATCTGGACGGAGAATGGCGCGATCCGGTGGCCGGAGGCCGCCGGGAGATCCTCTGCCCCGCAGATGGCACGCTTGCGGCGGTCGTGTCCGAAGGGACGCGGGCCGACAGCGAGGCCGCGATCGCAGCGGCCCGCCGGGCTTTCGACGAAGGCTCCTGGCCGCGAACCCCCGAGCGGGAGCGTGGCGCGCTGCTGCTGCGCACCGCCGATCTGATCGAGCGCGACGCCAAGGAGTTCGCCCGCGCCGAATCGCTGGACACCGGCAAGCGACTGGTGGAGAGCGAGTACGACATCGCCGATGTGGTCTCCTGCTTCCGCTACTACGGCGGGATCGCGGGCACCAGCACCGGCCGGGTGGTCGACACCGGACGCGACGACGCCGTCAGCCGTGTCACGTATGAACCGGTCGGCGTGTGCGGGTTGATCACCCCGTGGAACTACCCGCTGCTCCAGGCGTCGTGGAAGGTCGCCCCCGCTCTTGTGGCCGGCAACACGATCGTTGTGAAGCCGAGCGAGCTCACCCCCTCCACAACCATCCTGCTGATGCGGGCACTGGAGGAGGCCGGTCTGCCGGCCGGTGCCGCCAACCTTGTGCTGGGCTCCGGTCCCGAGGTGGGCGCACCGCTGTCGGAAGACCCTGCCGTCGACATGATCTCCTTCACCGGGGGCCTGGACACCGGCCGAAGGATCATGGCCACTGCCGCCGCGACCGTGAAGAAGGTCGCCCTCGAACTGGGCGGCAAGAACCCCAACGTCGTCTTCGCCGACGCCAATTTCGAGACCGCGGTGGACTTCGCTCTCACGGCCGTCTTCCTGCATTCGGGGCAGGTCTGCTCGGCTGGCGCCCGCCTCATCGTCGAGGACTCCCTCCACGACGCCTTCGTCGACGAGGTCGTGCGGCGCGCCGGGCGCATCCGTCTGGGCGGCCCCTTCGATCCCGAGGCCGATACGGGACCGCTGGTCTCTGCACAGCACCGGGAGAAGGTCGAAGCCTATGTCGCGGCGGGCCTGGCCGAGGGCGCCGTACTTCGCTGCGGAGGCACGCGCCCCGAGGACCGCGCGCTCGGGAACGGCTACTACTACCCGCCGACCGTGCTCGACGAGTGCCGCCAGGACATGCGCGTGGTGCATGAGGAGTCCTTCGGACCCGTGCTCACCGTCGAGCGCTTCAGCGGCGAGGACGACGCCGTACGTATCGCCAATGACACCGAGTACGGACTCGCCGGAGCCGTATGGACGCAGGACGCCGGCAAGGCCCAGCGGGTCGCGCGGCGGCTGCGCCACGGCACCGTGTGGATCAACGACTACCACCCCTATGTACCGCAGGCGGAATGGGGTGGCTTCGGGCACTCGGGCGTGGGCCGGGAACTGGGGCCGACGGGCCTGGACGAATACCGCGAGCCCAAGCACATCTGGCAGAACATCCAACCCCGGCCGCAGCACTGGTTCCGCGGCTGAACGCCGAAGAGAGGTCGATCGTGACCCCAACGCAGACTGAAATGCCGCAGCGGCGCGGCATGTCCAAGGACCAGGACCGGCCACCGGTCATCTCCGTGCGCGGGCTGTGGAAGGTGTTCGGACCGAAGGCCGACCAGGTGCCGGATTCCGAGGAGCTGTGCGGACTTACGCGCCGCGAGCTCATGGACCGCACGGGATGCACCGCCGCCGTACGGGATGTGAACTTCGACGTGTCGCCCGGCGAGGTCTTCGTCGTCATGGGCCTGTCCGGCTCCGGCAAGTCCACATTGGTGCGATGTCTCACCCGGCTGATCGAACCCACCGCGGGCGAAGTCAACTTCGAGGGCGAGGACATCCGCGGCGCGGACGCCAAACGGCTGCGCGAGCTGCGGCGCCGCAAGTTCTCCATGGTCTTCCAGCACTTCGGACTGCTGCCGCACCGCAGGGTTGTCGACAACGTCTCGTACGGCCTGGAGATACGCGGCATGGGCAAGGCCGAGCGCGCCAAGCGGGCCCTGGAGGTCGTCGAACTGGTCGGCCTGGCCGGATACGAGAACTCCTACCCCGATCAGCTCTCCGGCGGGATGCAGCAGCGCGTCGGTCTCGCCCGGGCGCTCGCCGGTGACCCGGACGTGCTCTTCTTCGACGAGCCGTTCTCCGCGCTCGACCCGATGATCCGGCGCGACATGCAGAACGAGGTCATCCGCCTGCACCACGAGGTCGGCAAGACCATGGTGTTCATCACCCACGACCTGTCCGAGGCGCTCAAGCTCGGCGATCGCATCCTCATCATGCGCGACGGCAAGATGGTCCAGTGCGGCACCGGTGACGAGCTGGTCGGCGCGCCCGCCGACGACTATGTCCGCGAGTTCGTCAAGGATGTGTCCCGCGCCGAAGTCCTTACCCTGCGCTGGATCATGCGGGACCCCGAGCCCGGAGACGCCCTCGACGGCCCGGAGCTGGGGCCGGACGTCGTGGTGCGCGAGGCGACGCGGGCGGTGCTCGCCGCCGACAGGCCGGTCAAGGTCGTCGAGGGCGGGCGGCTGCTGGGCATCGTCGGCGACGAGGAGATCCTCGCGGTCGTGGCCGGGCAGGAAGGCGGCGCGTGATGGCCGTCGTCGTCAAAACAGCCGCACCTGTCGCCTCCGTACGCCGGGTCAGCCGCCGCGTCGTGGTGGCCGCGATCGTGATCGCCTGGCTGGTGCTGTTTGCCGCCCTGCGCGGGCGGCAGACCCTGGCGCTGGCGGCGGCCGACCTGACGGACCTGCACCGCTGGTTCAACTCGGTCAACGACAGTATCGGGGCGAACCGCAACAGCAACCCGCTCTTCCTCTACTTCTTCAACGAGATCCGACTGGTCATCGACAATCTCGTCACCTTCGTCCAGTCGCTGATCTCCCAGCCGCAGGACGGGCGTCCGGTCCCCGTCATCGGCTGGCTGGGCGTTGTCGCCCTCGCCGGCTATGTCTCCTGGGCGTTCGGGAACATCCGCGTCGCGGCACTGGCCGTGGCCGGGTTCGTCTTCCTCGGGCTGCAGGGGCTGTGGCAGGAGAGCATGGACACGCTGGCCCTGACCCTGTCGGCGGTCTTCGTCTCTCTGCTCATCGGCATCCCGCTCGGCATCTGGGCCGGGCTCTCCGACCGGGTGAACCGCGCCATCACGCCGTTCCTGGACTTCATGCAGACGATGCCGACCTTCGTCTATCTGGCACCACTCACCCTGTTCTTCCTCATCGGCCCGGCATCCGCCACGATCGCCACGCTCATCTACGCCGCGCCTCCCGCCATCCGCATCACCGCGCACGCCATCCGCTCGGTGCCCGCCACCACGGTCGAGGCCGCCGAGTCGCTGGGATCCACCCGGCGGCAGACGCTCACCAAGGTGCTGCTGCCCATGTCCAAGCGGACCGTCGTGATGGGCGTGAACCAGACCATCATGGCCGCGCTGTCCATGGTCACCATCGCCGCTCTGATCGACGCGCCCGGTCTGGGCAAGACCGTCGTCAAGGCGCTGCAGACCCTCGACGTCGGTGTCGCCTTCAACGCCGGCCTCGCCATCGTCGTCATGGCCATCGTGCTGGACCGGGTGACGACCGCGGCAGGGGAGCGCGTAGAGGCCGCGAGGAAGCGTGGCGCCGGCCGCTTCACGAAGTGGCGCCGTCCCCTGCTGCTGGCCGGCGGCGTGGCGGCCGCTGTGTGCGTGTGGCTGTCCCACACCTATGTATGGGCAGCCCAGTTCCCCGGCGACGCCGGAGTCGGCGGCGCGATCGCGCGCACGGCGGACTCGGTCACGCTATGGACGCAGGACACCTTCGGCGGACTGACCAACGGAACCAGGGACCTGATCACCACAGCGCTGCTCAACCCCTTCGAGACGCTGCTCACCGAGTCACCCTGGTGGCTGGTCGGCGTCGTCCTCGTCGCCGTCGGCTCAGTGCTCGGCGGGTGGCGCGCGGGTGTCACGGCGGCGGTCTGTGTGGCTCTGCTCGTCGGGACCGGGGTGTGGTCGGACAGCATGACGACGCTGGCCTCCACGGCGGTGGCCACCCTGATCGTCATGTTGCTCGGCGTCGTGGTCGGTGTCTGGATGGGCCGCAGTGCGCTGGTCGACCGGTTGATCAGACCCAGCCTCGACGCGGGCCAGACCATGCCCTCGTTCGTGTACTTGGTGCCGTTCCTGGCGCTGTTCGGTGCGACGCGCTTCACGGCGATCATCGCCGCGGTCGTCTTCGCGGCCCCCGTGACGATCAAGATCATCGCGGACGGTGTGCGAGCGGTGCCACAGACCACGGTGGAGGCTGCCACGGCAGCCGGCTCCAGCACCTGGCAGATCATCACCAAGGTCCAGCTCCCCATGTCACGCAGCGCCCTGACACTCGCGACCAACCAGGGACTGATCTACGTCCTGTCCATGGTGGTCGTGGGCGGTCTCGTCGGTGCGGGCGCCCTGGGCTACGACGTCGTAGCCGGTTTCTCCCAGGGCCAGTTGTACGGCAAGGGCCTCGCGGCAGGACTCGCCATCGTTCTGCTCGGGGTCATGTTCGACCGGATAACCCAGGCAGCGGCACGGCGCACGACGCGAATGCCCGGCGCCCGCTAAGCCGGCCACAACCAGCGGCCACAGGAAAGCACAGGAGGCAGCACATGTCAGGGAACTTCATCACGCAGTCGCGGCCCGCGAGACGGCGGGCCGTGGCGGCCGGGCTGGCGCTGGGCCTGGCCGCGCTCACCGGCTGCGGCGGCGCCAAGGTCGGCGAGTCGGGATCGGACAAGGCGGGGGGCGACTCCGGGAAGTGCGGCACGTTCAACCTCGCGATCAACCCCTGGGTCGGATACGAGGCAAACGCGGCGGTCATCGCGTATGTCGCCGAGCAGGACCTGAAGTGTCAGGTCACCAAGAAGGACCTCAAGGAAGAGGTCGCCTGGCAGGGCTTCGGCACCGGCGAGGTGGACGCCGTAGTCGAGAACTGGGGCCACGACGACCTGAAGAAGAAGTACATCACCGACCAGAAGACCGCCGTTCAGGCCGGTACGACCGGCAACAAGGGCGTCATCGGCTGGTTCGTGCCGCCATGGCTGGCCAAGAAGCACCCGGACATCACCGACTGGAAGAACCTCAACAAGTACGCCGCCAACTTCAAGACGTCGGAGTCGGGCGCCAAGGGCCAGTTCCTCGACGGCGACCCGTCGTTCGTCACGAACGACGCGGCACTGGTGAAGAATCTCAAGCTTGACTACAAGGTTGT
Source organism: Streptomyces sp. NPDC019443 (assembly GCF_044389785.1). NCBI lineage: Bacteria > Bacillati > Actinomycetota > Actinomycetes > Kitasatosporales > Streptomycetaceae > Streptomyces > Streptomyces sp. NPDC019443. Next base: position 547,109 of record NZ_JBIRYJ010000003.1, on the reverse strand, counting down.
CTACGGCGGCAGCGAGGCTGCGCTCATCCAGGCGTTCCGACAGGCCGAGGCGAAGAAGACCTGGGTGATCGGGTACTTCTACGAGCCACAGTGGTTCCTCTCGGAGGTCGACCTGGTGAAGGTGAGTCTGCCGAAGTACGCGCCCGGCTGTGACGCCGACGCGGAGAAGATCGCCTGCGACTACCCCGAGTATCAGCTGGACAAGATCGTCAGCAAGAAGTTCGCCGAATCGGGCAGCCCTGCCTATGACCTCGTGAAGAACTTCACCTGGACCAACGACGACCAGAACCTCGTGGCGAAGTACATCGCCGAGGACAAGATGACACCGGAGGCGGCGGCCAAGAAGTGGGTGGACGCCAACCGCGACAAGGTCGACGCCTGGCTCAAGAAGAGCTGATCCACCGGCTCGGCACGAGCTGATCCACAAGAGGGACCGGGACGCACAGCCGTGCCCGGCGGGCTGCCGTGACAGCCCGCCGGGCACGGCTCTTTTTTGCCCCGGTTACGGCCGTGAAGGCCCCTTGACACCCACCCTCGGCGACCGGCATCGTGAGTTGCGCAACCTGAAGCATGTTGCGCTGACAGCAACTGGACTGCTTAAAAGGCGGAGGTGCGGCGATGGCGGGACCCCGAGTGGTCATCATCGGAGCGGGCGTCGTGGGAGCGGCGCTTGCCGACGAACTGTCCTCCGCAGGCTGGAGCGACATCACGGTCGTCGACCAGGGGCCCCTCCCCGCCACCGGCGGGTCCTCGTCCCATGCTCCGGGGCTGGTCTTCCAGACGAACTCCTCGAAGACCATGACCGAGCTCGCCCGCTACACCGTCGAGAAGTTCTGCAGCCTCGACGTCGACGGACAGCCCTGCTTCCTGCAGGTCGGGGGCCTCGAGGTGGCCACCACCCCCGAACGCCTCACCGAGCTGCACCGCCGCCACGGCTGGGTCACCGCCTGGGGCATCGAGTCCCGGCTGCTGAGCCCCGAGGAGTGCATCGAACTGCACCCGCTGGTGGACGGCGGGCGCGTCCTCGGCGGCCTCCTGGTCCCCACCGACGGCCTGGCCAAGGCGGTGCTCGCCGTCGAGGCCCAGATCCGGCGGGCCACCGGGCGCGGCGTACGCTTCCTCGCCCGCCACGAAGTCCTCGACGTCGTCCAGGACGAGGGCAAGGTCAGCGGGGTCGTCACCGACCGGGGAGAGATTCCCGCGGACATCGTCGTGTGCTGTGCCGGCATCTGGGGCCCGAAGATCGCCCGCATGGTCGGCATGAACCTGCCGCTGACCCCGCTCGCTCACCAGCTCGCCTGGACCGGCCCCGTCCCCGCGCTGGAGGGCCAGGCCGAGGAGGCCGTCCGGCCGATCCTGCGCCACCAGGACGCGGACCTGTACTACCGCGACCGCTTCGACCGCATCGGCATCGGCTACTACGGCCACCGGCCCATGCCCGTCGACCCGGAGGACATCGCCTCGGTGGACGAGGCCGAGCTTATGCCCTCGGTCCTGAAGTTCACCGAGGACGACTTCGCCGACGCCTGGGCCGAGACTCAGGCCCTGCTGCCGGCGACGCGCGACGCCAAGATCGAAGAGGGCATCAACGGCCTGTTCTCCTTCACCACCGACGGCCTGCCGCTGCTGGGTGAATCACCGGAAGTCAAGGGCTTCTGGGTCGCCGAGGCCGTGTGGGTCACCCACTCCGCCGGTGTCGCCCGCGCGGTGGCCGAATGGCTCGTGGACGGCCACTGTTCGTCCTTCGATCTGCACGAGTGCGACGTCAACCGCTTCGAGCCGCACCAGCTCTCGCCGGAGTACGTCCTGGCCCGCGACTGCCAGAACTTCGTCGAGGTCTACGACATCCTCCACCCCCTCCAGCCGGCCGGCGCGCCACGGCCACTGCGCACCAGCCCCTTCTACGCCCGCCAGCAGGAACTGGGCGCCTTCTTCCTGGAGGCCACCGGCTGGGAACGGCCCCAGTGGTACGAAGCGAACGAGCACCTGGCAACCGGGCGTTCCATTCCCACTCCCAACGACTGGGCAGCGCGCTACTGGTCGCCCATCGTCGGCGCGGAGGCCCAGACCACCCGCGAGACCGTCGCGATGTACGACATGACGGCACTCAAGCGCCTGGAAGTCACCGGTCGCGGCGCCGCCGCCTTCCTCCAGCGGCTGTCAACCGGCAACGTCGACAAGTCGGTCGGCTCGGTGACGTACACCCTGCTCCTCGACGAGGACGGCGGCATCCGCAGCGACATCACCGTCGCCCGTCTCGGCCGCGACCACTTCCAGGTCGGCGCCAACGGCAGCCTGGACCTCGACTGGTTCGGCCGGCACCTGCCGGCGGACGGGTCGGTCCAGGTACGCGACATCACCGCAGGCACCTGCTGCATCGGCCTGTGGGGCCCGCTGGCCCGCGAGGTCCTCCAGCCCCTCGCCGACTCGGACTTCTCCAACGACGGTCTGAAGTACTTCCGCGCCAAGCGCGCCCACATCGGCTCCGTCCCCGTCACCGCGATGCGCCTGTCGTACGTCGGCGAACGCGGCTGGGAGCTGTACACCACCGCGGACATGGGCGTGAAACTGTGGGACACCCTGTGGCAGGCCGCCCAGCCCCTCGGCGGTATCGCCGCCGGCCGCGGCGCCTTCAACAGCCTCCGGCTGGAGAAGGGCTACCGCTCCTTCGGCACAGACATGACCTATGAGCACGACCCCTACGAGGCGGGTGTCGGCTTCGCCGTCAAGCTCGACAAGGACGACTTCATCGGCAAGGCAGCGCTTGAACGGCGCAAGGCCGATGTGCGGCGCCGCCTTACCTGTCTGACCATCGACGACCCGCAGGCCGTGGTCATGGGCAAGGAGCCGGTGTACGACGGCGACCGCCCCGTCGGCTACGTCACCAGTGCCGCGTACGGCTACACGATCGGCAAGGGCATCGCCTATGCGTGGCTGCCCGCCGAACTTGCCACCACCGGCACCGCCGTGCAGATCGGCTACTTCGACCGGCGCGTCGAGGCCGTCGTCGCCGACGAGCCGCTGTTCGACCCGTCCATGTCCCGCCTGCGCGGCTGAGCCCGCACCGCCCAAGAATGAGGAGCGATGTGAACGCACGGATTCTGGACGGCAAGCGGACCGCGGCCGCGATCCGCACCGAGCTCGCCGAGCGCGTCGCCAAGCTGGCCGCGCGGGGAATCACGCCGGGCCTCGGCACCGTACTGGTCGGCGACGACCCCGGCAGCCACGCGTACGTCGCCGGGAAGCACCGCGACTGCGAACAGGCCGGGATCGCCTCCATCCGGCGCGAACTGCCCGCCGACGCTACGCAGGGGCAGGTGGAGGCCGTCATCGACGAGCTCAACGCCGACCCCGCCTGCACCGGCTACATCGTCCAACTGCCGCTGCCGCGGGGCCTCGACGCCAACGCAGTACTGGAGCGCATGGACCCGGCCAAGGACGCCGACGGCCTGCACCCCGTCAGCCTCGGCCGCCTCGCGCTCGGCGTCGAGGCCCCGCTGCCCTGCACCCCGCGCGGCATCGTGGAACTGCTGCGCCGCCACGATGTCCCCCTCGCCGGAGCGCGGGTGTGCGTCATCGGGCGAGGCATCACCGTCGGCCGGCCGATCGGGATGCTGCTCACCCGCAGGTCCGAGAACGCCACCGTGACCCTGTGCCACACCGGGACCAAGGGTTTGGCCTGGCACGTACGCGAGGCGGACATCGTCATCGCGGCCGCCGGATCACCCGGACTGATCACCCCCGAGATGCTCCGGCCCGGTGCCGTCGTCCTCGACGTCGGAATCACCCGCACCGACGAAGGGCTGATCGGCGACGTCCACCCCGACGCCGCCACGGTCGCCGGATGGATCGCGCCCATGCCCGGCGGCGTAGGACCCATGACGCGGGCGATGCTGCTCGCCAATGTCGTTGAGGCCGCCGAGAGGAACGCCGCATGAACACGCTGAACGCGCCACTCGCCGAGCTGGACCCGGAGGTCCACGCCGCCGTCGCCGCGGAGCTGGACCGCCAGCAGTCCACCCTCGAAATGATCGCGTCGGAGAACTTCGCCCCCTCGGCGGTCATGGAGGCCCAGGGTTCGGTCCTGACGAACAAGTACGCCGAGGGCTACCCGGGTCGCCGCTACTACGGCGGCTGTGAACACGTCGACGTGACCGAGCGGCTGGCCATCGAGCGGATCAAGTCCCTCTTCGGCGCCGGGTTCGCCAATGTGCAGCCGCACTCCGGCGCCCAGGCGAACACCGCCGTCTTCTTCGCTCTGCTCAGGCCCGGTGACACCGTCCTCGGCCTCGACCTCGCGCACGGCGGGCACCTCACCCACGGCATGCGCATCAACTACAGCGGCAAGATGCTCAATGTCGTGCCCTATCACGTGGACGAGACCGACAACCTGGTCGACATGGACGAGGTCGAGCGGCTCGCCAAGGAGCACAGCCCCAAGATGATCATCGCGGGCTGGTCGGCCTATCCCCGGCAGCTGGACTTCGCGGCCTTCCGGCGGATCGCCGACGAGGTGGGCGCGTATCTGATGGTCGACATGGCCCACTTCGCGGGCCTCGTGGCCGCCGGGCTGCACCCCAATCCCGTACCGCACGCCCATGTCACCACCACGACCACCCACAAGACGCTCGGCGGCCCGCGCGGCGGCGTCATCCTCACCAATGAGGCCGACCTCGCCAAAAAGATCAACTCGGCGGTGTTCCCCGGTATGCAGGGCGGACCGCTGGAGCATGTCATCGCCGCGAAGGCGGTGTCGTTCAGGCTCGCCGCGTCGCCGGAGTTCGCCGAACGGCAGGCCCGCACGCTCGCCGGGTCCCGCATCCTCGCCGAACGGCTCACGCAGCCCGACGCGACCGCGGCCGGAGTGAGTGTCCTCACCGGCGGCACTGACGTCCACCTGGTCCTGGTCGACCTCAGGGAGTCGGAACTGGACGGGAAGCAGGCGGAAGACCTGCTGCACGACATCGGCATCACGGTCAACCGCAACGCCGTCCCCTTCGATCCCCGCCCGCCCATGGTCACTTCAGGGCTGCGCATCGGCACCCCCGCTCTGGCCACGCGCGGCTTCACCGAAGAGGACTTCGCCGAAGTCGCCGATGTGATCGCGCTCGCGCTCCAGCCCGCCCCGGATGTCGCCGCGCTCCGCGCCCGTACGCAGGCGCTGGCCGCCAAGCACCCGCTCTACCCGCACCTTTCAGGAGACGCCCGATGAGCCCCCGCACCCCGGGTGCCGACCTCCCCGAGCACCCCGACTGGCTGTGGCGCACGCCCGAGCCGAAGCCGTCGTACGACGTGGTGATCGTGGGCGGCGGCGGACACGGTCTCGCGACCGCCCACTACCTGGCCAAGAACCACGGCATCACCAATGTGGCCGTGCTGGAGAAGGGCTGGCTCGCGGGCGGCAACATGGCCCGCAACACCACCATCATCCGTTCCAACTATCTGTGGGACGAGAGCGCCGGAATCTACGAGCACGCCCTCAAGCTGTGGGAGGGGCTGGCGGACGAACTCGACTACCCGATCCTCTTCTCCCAGCGCGGTGTGCTGAACCTTGCCCACAGCCTGCAAGACGTCCGCGAAAGCGTGCGCCGCGTCGAGGCCAACCGGCTCAACGGCGTCGATGCCGAATGGCTGGACCCGCGGCAGGTCAAGGACGTCTGCCCCATCGTCAACATCTCGCCCGACGTGCGGTATCCGGTGATGGGCGGCACCTACCAGCCGCGGGCCGGCATCGCCAAGCACGATCACGTCGCCTGGGGGCTGGCGCGTTCCGCCGACGCCGCCGGCATCGACATCATCCAGAACTGCGAAGTCACCGGCATCGACATCCAGGGCGGACGGGTCGTCGGCGTGCAGACCACGCTCGGCCCCATCGCCGCCGGCAAGGTGGCGCTCTGCTCGGCCGGTCACACCTCGGTGCTGGCCGCCATGGCGGGCTTCGAGCTGCCGCTGCAGAGCCACCCGCTCCAGGCGCTGGTCTCCGAGCTGCTCGAGCCCGTGCACCCCACCGTCGTGATGTCCAACGCGGTGCATGTGTACGTCAGCCAGGCCCACAAGGGCGAACTGGTGATGGGCGCGGGCATCGACGCGTACAACGCCTACACACAGCGCGGCGCCTTCCACATCATCGAGCACCAGATGTCCGCCGCCCTGGAACTCTTCCCGGTGTTCGCCCGTGCCCATGTGCTGCGTACCTGGGGCGGCATCGTCGACGTCAGCCCCGACGCCTCGCCGATCATCGGGCTCAGCCCGGTCGACAACCTCTACCTCAACTGCGGCTGGGGGACCGGCGGGTTCAAGGCCACCCCGGGCGTCGGCTGGGTCTACGCCCACACCATCGCCCACGACACCCCCCACCACCTCAACGCCCCCTTCTCGCTCGACCGATTCACCACCGGCGCGCTCGTCGACGAGCACGGCGCGGCCGCGGTGGCCCACTGAGGAGCCGAATCGATGCTGCTCATCCCATGCCCCTGGTGCGGGCCCCGTGACGAAGCCGAATTCCACTACGGCGGTCAGGCACACGTGCCCTATCCCGAGGACAGTGCTGCCCTGACCGACCAGGAGTGGGCGCGCTACCTCTTCTTCCGCGACAACCCCAAGGGGCCGTTCGCGGAGCGCTGGAGCCATGCGGCCGGATGCCGTCGTTGGTTCAACGCTGTGCGTAATACGGCGACGAACGAGATCCTGGCGGTGTACCGGACGGGCGAGCCGCGCCCGGCTCATCCAGCCCCTCCGGCGTTTGAAGAGCTGGGGGTCCCCCCACGCCCGCAGGGCGTAGGGGGCGGAGCCCCCAGCGGGGTCCGGGGCGAAGCCCCGGTCTCGGGACGGGGGTACCTCCCCGTCGAAGCTCTGGGGGAGGGCGGGGTGGGGGAGAACCTGCCGCCCACCGGCCCGCACCCGGCGACGAAACCCCAGGCACCCGAGGCTGCAGGCACGGGCACTCAGTCCTTCCGCCTCACCACAGGCGGTCGCCCCGCCCGGGACGAACGGCTCACCTTCACCTTCGACGGCACGACGTACGAAGGCTTCCGCGGCGACACCCTCGCCTCCGCCCTCCTCGCCAACGGCATCATCCAGGCCGGCACCAGCATCAAGCTCGGCCGCCCGCGCGGCATCTTCTCCGCCGGAGTCGAGGAGCCCAACGCCGTCGTCCAGATCGAGGAGCCGTTCCCCGAGCCCATGCTGCCCGCGACGGCCGTGGAACTGTACGACGGGCTCGTCGCGAGCAGCCTCCCCGGCCAAGGACGGCTCGCCACCGAGCCCGACCCCGCGCGCTACGACGCCGTCCACGCCCACTGCGACCTGCTCGTCGTCGGCGCAGGACCGGCCGGACTCGCGGCCGCGTCCGCCGCCGCCGGCAGCGGGGCGCGCGTCATCCTCGCCGACGACCAGCCCGAGCTGGGCGGAAGCCTTCTCGGCACAGGCCAACTCCTGGACTGGGCAGGTCAGTTGGGTGAGCGGCTCGCTACCGAGCCCGAGGTGCGCGTGCTGCGCCGCACCACCGTCTTCGGCTACTACGACGACAATCACGTCCTCGCCGTCGAGCGCCGCACCAACCATCTCGGCGGCGAAGCCCCCGAGTACGTCTCCCGCGAGCGCGTCTGGCGCATCCGCGCCCGCCGCGTCGTCCTGGCCACCGGAGCGCACGAGCGGTCGCTGGCCTTCGCCGACAACGACCGCCCCGGCGTCATGCTGGCGGCATCGGCCCGTACGTACGCCAATCGCTATGGCGTGGTGCCCGGCCGTCGCGCCGTTGTCTTCACCACCAATGACAGTGCCTATGCGGCCGCGCTCGACCTGGCGGCGGCGGGCGTGGAGATCGCGGCGGTCGTCGACACCCGCCCCGAACCGGGGGAGTGGGCGCGACACGCCCAGGACGCCGGGATCGAGGTGCTCGCCGGGCATGCCGTCACGGGTACCGAGGGCGGTGCGCGCCTCACGGCGGTGACTGTCGCTCCGTACGGAGAGTCCGCGGGGAACCGCGAGTTCGCCGTCGACCTGCTGCTGGTCTCCGGTGGATGGAACCCCGTCGCGCATCTGTTCAGCCAGGCGGGCGGAAAGCTGCGCTACGACGAGACGCTCGGCACGTTCGTCCCGGACACCTGCGGTCAGGCGGTTGAGGCCGCAGGCTCCGTTGCCGGTGTCTTCGACCTGCCCGGCGTCCTCGCGCAGGGCGCCGCGGCGGGCACCCGAGCGATCGAGGCCGAGGGCTATGTGGCCGGCGTACCCCAACTCCCGGTCACGGCCGAGGAACCCCAGTCCCCGTCCATGCAGGTCTTCGTCGTCCCCGGCGCCGCAGACGCGCCCCGCTTCATCGACCTTCAGCGTGATGTCACCGTCGACGACCTCGCCCGCGCGACCGGCGCCGGTATGCGCTCGGTCGAGCACACCAAGCGCTACACCACCGCGGGCACCGCCAACGACCAGGGCAAGACCTCCGGTGTCCTCGCCAGCGGCACCGTCGCCCAGCTCCTTGGCGTGGACATCTCCGCCCTCGGCACTACGACGTTTCGCCCTCCCTACACCCCCGTCTCCTTCACCACCCTCGCGGGCCGCGACCGCGGCGCGCTCCATGACCCCGTGCGCGTGACCGCCCTGCACGACTGGCACGTTGAGCATGGCGCGCTCTTCGAGAACGTCGGTCAGTGGAAGCGGCCCTGGTACTACCCTCAGGACGGCGAGGACATGAAGGCCGCCGTGCTCCGTGAATGCGGTGCGGCCCGCGAGGGCGTCGCCTTCATGGACGCCTCCACCCTCGGCAAGATCGATGTGCAGGGGCCGGACGCCGCCGTGTTCCTCGACCGGCTCTACACCAACATGATGAGCACCCTCAAGGTCGGCATGATCCGCTACGGCGTCATGTGCCGCCTCGACGGCATGGTCTTCGACGACGGCACCGTCATCCGCCTCGCCCAGGACCGTTTCCTTGTCACCACCACGACCGGCAACGCGGCCGCCGTCCTGGACTGGATGGAGGAGTGGCTGCAGACCGAGTGGCCCGAACTACGCGTCCACTGCACCTCCGTCACCGAGCAGTGGGCCACCGTCGCCCTCGTCGGCCCCCGCTCCCGCGACGTACTGGTCGCCCTCGCACCGGACCTCGCCGTGGACAACGACAGTTTCCCGTTCATGGCATGGCGCGAGTCGGCCGTCGCCGGAATCCCGGCCCGTGTCTGCCGGATCAGCTTCTCCGGCGAACTGGCCTACGAGATCAACGTGTCGCCGTGGGAAGCCCGCGCGCTGTGGGAGGCGCTCTACGAGGCGGGGAGCCGATTCGGCATCACCCCGTACGGCACCGAGACCATGCACGTCCTGCGCGCCGAGAAGGGCTATCCGATCATCGGCCAGGACACCGACGGCACCGTCACCCCTCAGGACCTCGGCATGAGCTGGGCGGTGTCCAAGAAGAAGCCCGATTTCGTCGGCAAGCGTTCCCACGCACGCGCCGACACCACGCGTGGCGACCGCAAGCACCTCGTCGGCCTGTTCCCGGAAGACCCCGACTCGTTCCTCCCCGAGGGCACCCACCTGGTCGCCGACAGCGTGCTCCCCGAGCCACCGGTGCCGATGCTCGGTCATGTCACATCGAGCTACCACAGCGCGGCGCTCGGCCGGACGTTCGCACTGGCCTTGATCAAGGGCGGCCGGGACCGCATCGGCGAGCGGCTGTTTGCACCTGTGGGCGACCGTCTGGTCCCAGTGACCGTCGCAAGTCCCGTTCTCTACGACCCAGAGGGAGCCCGCCGCGATGGCTGACACCGCTACCCGCCACAGCCCCCTGGCGCACGCCGCCGGCCGCTTCGCCGCGGCCACGCGGGCCTCGGGCGGCGACCTGCGCCTGGCCGAACTGCCTTTCCTCGCCCAGGTCAACGTCCGGCTCGACCCCAAGGGGCCGGCTGCCGACGCCGTCGGGCTTGCTCTAGGTCTCCAACTGCCCCTCGAACCCAACACCGTCGTACACGCCGGTGACCGCTCTGCCCTCTGGCTCGGCCCCGACGAATGGCTCGTCGTCGGCCCGCCCGGCAGTCAGGCGGGCCTGGAGCACCAGATCCGGGCTGCCGCCGGCGACGAGCCGGCAGCGGTCACGGACGTCTCCGCCCAGCGCACCACCCTGCTCGTCGCGGGCCCTCGCGCCCGCGACCTGTTGGCCCATGGCTGCCCGCTGGACCTGCACCCGCGTTCCTTCGGTCCTGGGCGCTGCGCCCAGACCACCCTGGCCCGCGCGCAGGTCGTGCTGGTTGCACGCGACGAGGCCCGGGCCGGGTTCTGGCTACTGGTCCGTTCGTCCTTCGCCGGGTATATGGCGGACTGGCTGTTGGATGCCGCGTCGGAGTACGTCTGAGTCCGAGTCGAGAATCAGGCCGACGATGAGCACGAGGAATACCAGGGCCAGCTGCCCCAGCGCGGATCCGTCGAGACCAAGTGGCACTGTGGCAAGGACGGCTGTCGCGGTGCCAAGCCGCAGCCAAGGACCGCCGAGATGCAGTGTGCGGCGGAACCAAGCGTGTCGCACAGGTAGACGGCTACGCCGCAGGCAACGACGACCCCGCACTCCCTGTTGATCGGTCATGCGGACATGTCCTAGGTCTTACGACCCTGGAGCTGATGGCGCCGGTCGCCGGTCTGCAGGTCCGGCCGCCGGCCCGACCGCGTCGGTGGCGCGGGGGAGGGTGCCCAGGAACCGGCGGACACCTCGTCGGAGTTGAGCACGTCCTCGCCGTACAGATCCTGCAGCCAGTTGGCCTGGTAAATGGTGTCGAGGTAGCGATCGCCCAGATCCGGGGCGATGGCCACCGCGGTGATTTCACGCGCGTCATGCTGCGTCAACCAGCCCATCGCGCCGCTGACCACCGTGCCGGTGGAGCCGCCGAACAGGAATCCGTGCCTGGCCAGACGATGGCACGTACGGATGGTGTCCGCCTCCTCGACGCGTATCACCTCATCCACATAGGACTCGTCGAGCAGCGGCGGACGGATGCTCATCCCCAGGCCGGGAATCATCCGGCGGCCCGGCGCACCACCGAAGGCCACCGAACCCACGCTGTCCAGTGCGATGATCCGCACCGGCCGGTGCCACTCTCGGAAGTAGCGCGCGCAGCCCATCAGGGTCCCGGTAGTGCCGGCTCCGACGAACAGCACGTCCAGCCCCGGGAACTGGCGGGCGATCTCCGGCGCTGTCTTGCCGTAGTGCGCCTTCCAGTTGCTCGGATTGGTGTACTGGCTGAGCCACACGTAGCGGTCATCGGAGGCGCACAGTGCGCGGACGTAGTCGAGCCGCGCGCCCAGGAAGCCGCCGTATGCCTCCTGTCCGGCGACGATGTGCACCTGGCTGCCCAACGCCTCCATCATCAACCTGGTCGACAGGTTGCAGCGGGAGTCCGTCACGCACAGGAAGCGGTAGCCCTTGCTCGCCGCGATCATGCTCAGCGCCACGCCGAGGTTTCCGGAAGAGGACTCGACCAGGATCGAATCCGGCGTCAGGACTCCATCCCGCTCAGCGGTCTCCACCATCTCGGTCGCGGCCTTCAGCTTGATGGAGCCGGCGAAGTTGAAGCCCTCACACTTCAGGAATAGCGAGTGCCCGAAGATCGACCGAAGGTCGACATAGAGCTCTTCTTCATTGAAGGCGTAAGGAACGGATATGACGGGCACGATGGTCTCCTCACCTGCAGCAGAGCATGGGGGAGCCCTGCGTCAGCGGCCGCGGTCCAGTACGCCCTGATCTGCGGCGACTTGACCGGCGATCTCTCCTGGGATTACTCCTGCATAGGCCTCCTGGGCTCTCGGCCGGCTCATCCGTACCGGCTCAGTTCGTGGAAGAAGTCATTGACGACGTGCAACTCCCCGGAGCGGACCACCTCGTCGTAGACGTACTTGCCGACCGCGAGGTCGAGCACCCCGAGGCCGAAGGGCGAGAACACCAGCGGCCGGTCCGCCGGCAGCGTCACCCGCCCGGCCATCACGTCGTCCAACGTGCCGTGCAGGAACTCCCGGTTGCCCGTGAGCTGCTCCGCCAGATGCGGCGAGGTGTTGGCCTTCAAGCAGTGCTCGACGTCATCGACGATGTTCGTCGAGGCGAGCACGATCTCCGGCGAGAGGTCGCGCAGCGACACGTGCAGCACCAGTGGATTGTGTGCGAACCACGAGACGTCGCTGACGTACGGTTCACCGGCGACGGTGGCGAAGACCACCAGGTCGCTGAGGCGGATCAGTTGCTCGGCGCTGTCATGCACGGTGATCCGGCCGGCGATGCCGGACTGCTCCAGGTAGCACCGGAAGCCGGACGCGCTGTCGGCGGACAGGTCGTGCACGCCGATCTCGTCGAACGACCAGCCGGTGCCGGCCAGGAAGGTGTGGATGTAGCGGGCGATCAGGCCCGTCCCGATGAACCCCACGCGTGTCGGCCGCGGCCGGCCGTGGCTGAGGCATTCGGCCGCCGACGCCGCCGACGCGGCCGTCCTGCTGGCGCTGATGATCGAGCTTTCCAGACAGGCGAACGGGTAGCCGGTGTCATGGTCGTTGAGGATCAGTACGGCGGAGGCTCGCGGGATGCCTGCCGTCACGTTTTCCGGGAAGCTGGAGATCCACTTCAGGCCGTCCACCCGCACCTCCCCGCCGATCGAGGCGGGCAACGCGATGATCCGGGAGGAGGGGCGGTCGGGGAAACGCAGGAAGTAGGACGGGGGGTTCACCGAATGACCGGCGCTGTGCAGCCGGTAGGTGGCCTCGACCAACTCCACGATCTCTTTCTCGCGCCCCCGCAGCACGCGCTGAACCTGGGCACCGGAGATCACCGCGAACGGTGGCACAGTGATCGGCTCGGACATTGCGGACTCCGTAGCGGTGGAACGGACGGGGGTCATCCTGCGGTCACCTCGACGGTTGGCGAGCAGTCGGCCAGGCGCACCGCGTCGGCCATCGCCACGAGCACTTCGCGCGGTCCCTCGAAGGGCTCCCTGCTGTGCGCGGTGCGGATGTTGTCCACGAGCATCAGGTCGCCGGCCTGCCACGGCTCGCGCGCGGTGTTGTCCTCGTAGACCTTGTTGAGCAACTGCACGACGTCCTCGCCGATCGGGTCGCCTTCGCCGAAGCGGGTATTGAACGGCAGTCCGTCGGCGCCGTAGACGTCCACCAGGTACTCGCGCACCTCGGGGGCTATCGTCCACTCGTTGAGGAACGCGATCTGGTTGAACCAGCACCGCCGGCCGGTGACCGGGTGTCGCACCACGGCGCTGCGGCGTTGCCTGGTGCGCAGTCCACCGTCGGGCTGCCACTCGAACTCGATCGCGTTGGCACGGCAGTAGCTCTCGACGGCGCCCCGGTCCTCGGTGCCGAACGCCTCGGCCAAGGACGCGCCGATCTCGTCGTTGTAGCTGCGGGTGAGCAGCCAGCCCTCCCGCTCGAACCGCTGGATCAGCTCGGCGGGCAGCGCGTCGAGCACGGTCGGTGAGTCGGCCACCGCGGTAGCCCCGCCCTCGGTGGGCGCACTGAGGCACGCGAACAGCATCAGGCCGGGGAACTCGAGCCGGTAGCTCAGTTCGTGGTGCATGCACATCGGCTGGTTCGGCGGCCACTGCGATGAGGAGTACACGCCGTCGGCGTAGGCCCGCCGGGGCGCGAAGGCCTCCTTCTCGGTCATCAGCCCGGTGGTCAGCCTCGAGAAGACGGCACCGGTCTCGGCCGCGTCGCGCAGCCCGAGGCCGCGGGTCAGGATCGAACCGTGCTCGGCGACGACGGCGCGCAGCGCGTCCCGGTACTCGGCCGCCCAGCTCAGCGCGTCGCCGGTGGTCTCGACCCGCAGCATCGGCGGTTTGCCGGGTTGCAGCTCCAGGTCGAGCAGTGACGCCGGGGATGAGGACGACATCTCGTTTTCCTTTCGGTCGCGGCTCAGGAAGAAGTCAGCAATTCGGCGACGCGCAGCACGGCCTTGGCCGCCTCGGTCGGACGGGTGCGCAGGAAGTAGTGGCCGCCGTCGGCGAGTTCGTGCAGGTCGACGCGCTCGGCCAGGAGCTGCCAGTCGCGGTAGCGGCGTGGGAACTCCGCCGTGTGCGGGTCGTCCGCGGCAATGACCACGGTGACCGGCGCGGACAGCTTCACTGTCGGCGGTGCGTCCAGGGCGTCGGCGAAATAGCGGTGGGCGGCGACGCAGTCGTGCCGGTAGGCGGCACCGACATGCTCGGCATGCTGCGCATCCAGCTCACCGAGTTCGGTGTGGCCGCTGTCTGCGCCCAGCCTCGCGGCGATCTCGGCGTTGCTCCGCCCGGTCAGCTCGGTGATGGCGGCGCGCCGCTCGGTGGCGTCACCGAGCAACTGCGCGCCAAGGAACACCCGTGGGACGTCCACCCCGCGCTCCTGCAGCTGCCTGGCCGTCTCCACGGCCAACGCGGTGCCCGAGGAGTGGCCCCACAGCAGGACCCTGGTCAGGCCCCGTCGGGCGATCTCGGCGACGACCTGTTCGGCCACCTGTGCGATCGACGCGAACGGCTCGCTCTCGGCGGCCACGTCGTGACCGGGCAGCTCGACGGCGTAGACCGCCAGGCCGTCGGCCGGCAGTGCCCTGGCCATCGGCTGGAAGTTCACCGCGTTGCCGCCGGCGTGGGGGAAGCACACCAGGGCGGCGGCCTGCGCGCGGTCCGATTCCGACAGTGACTGCAGCAGCCCGGAGCGCTGCTCGGACCTGCCGTCGACCAGCTCGGCCAGATCAGCGAGGATCGGGTGACGGGTGACGTCCTTGAGGGTCACCGCACGGTCCAGGGTGATCGCCAGCTTCACCGCCGACAGAGACGTGCCGCCCCGGTCGAAGAAGTGGTCAAGCCGTCCGATCTGATGCTGCGGAATGCCGAGTACGTTCGCCCATGCGGCCGCCAGCCGCTCTTCCGTGGGCGTATTCGGCGCGCGGTAGTCGTCCTCGACGACGTCGAGCTCTCCGGCGAGCGCCCTCAGCGCCTTCCTGTCGATCTTGCTGTTGGCCGTCAGCGGCAGACTTTCCCGCCAGTGGAAGGCGGACGGGACCATGTACTCGGGCAGTGACGCACCCAGCCGGTCCGACAGGACGTCGGCGTCGAGTGGCTGCGGGCCGGAGTAGAAGGCCACCAGATGCTTGCTCTGGTCGGCCCGCTCGGCGACCACCACGGCACCGTCGCGGACACCGGGTACCCGCAGCAGGGTGTTCTCGATCTCGCCGATCTCGATCCGGAAGCCGCGAATCTTGACCTGGGTATCCCGGCGGCCGAGGAACTCCAGCTTGCCCTCGGGCTGCCAGCGACCGTAGTCGCCCCCTCGGTAGAGCCGCTGGCCCTCGCGGTGCGGATCGGCCATGAAGGCCAGCCGGGTGCGCTCGGGGTCGTTGACGTACCCGCGGCCGACGCAGACTCCGGAGAAGACGATCGCACCGGGGGCGCCGAGCGGCACCGGTGACAGGTGCTCGTCGACGACGTAGATGCGCACGTTGTTGACGGGGGGACCGAGCGGGACTCGTTCCCGGTCCGGCACGCGGTCCATGACCTCGTGGTTTGTGTCGTCCGAAGTCTCGGTCAGACCGTAGGCGTTGACCAGCTTGATCTCGGGCTCGGCCGCGAACCAGCGCTGCGTGAGCTCCTTCTTCAGCGCCTCGCCGGTGACCGACACGTACCGCAGGTCCGGCAGCTCGCGGGGGTGCTGCTCCAGACAGGACACGACGACTTCCAGGTAGGAGGGTACGACCTGGAGCACCGCGACCCCGCCGTCAATGATCTTGTCGACGAACTGTTGGACGTCCAGGATCACCTCCTGCTCGACCAGCAGGGTCCGTCCACCGACCAGGAGCGCGCAAACCAGTTGCCACAGCGAGATGTCGAAGCACTGAGGTGCGGTCTGGGCCACCACCTGCCCCTCGCCGATCTCCAGGTCGTCGATCTTGGCGTAGAGGTGGTTGAGCATGCCCGCGTGCTCGCACATCGCACCCTTGGGCTCACCTGTGGAGCCGGAGGTGAAGTAGATGTATGCGAGCTGGTCCGGCGCGACGCCGACGCCGAGATCACCGTCGGCATGGTCCTCCTCGTAGGCCGCGTCGACGAAGAGCGTCTGGACTCCGGACAGCGAGTCGAGGGCCTGGTCGAGCGTGGTGGTGCTGCCGGGTTCGGTCAGTACGAGCCCGCACTCGGCACGGGAGAGCGTGGTCCTGATGCGCTCGGCCGGGAAATGCGGCTCGATGGGCAGGTATACGCCACCGGCCTTGAAGACAGCGAGGACGGCGGCCATCCAGTCCAGGTTGCGCTCGGTCACCACCGCGACGACACCTTCACGGCGCAGCCCCCGCGCCAACAGGGCTCGTCCCAGCCGGTTGGCACGGCTGTTGAGCTCCCCGTAGGTCCACTGCCGCTCGCCGTGCACGGCTGCGACGGCGTCCGGGTGTGCACTCACCCGCTGCTCGAACAGTTCGTGGAACCGGCGGTCCGGCAGGTCCCGGCGCGGTCCGGCGAACCCTTCGAGCTGGAACTGGAGTTCCTCGGCGGAGAGCAGGCTCTGCCGCCCGTGCTCGGCATCCGGATCGGCGGCGATCAGTGCGAGTGCGGTGAGGTGATAGCCGGCGATCCTGGCGGCACAGTCCGCGTCGACTACGTCGGTGCGGTACCGCAACCGCAGCAGTAGTTGGCCTGCGTGCTGCGAGAATCCCACCCACAGCGCCGTGCTTTCGGCGAGATCGCCGCCGACGCCGGTCGGATCGAACACGGTCTCGAGCGACGGTTCGGTCAGGCCCAGCTCCGCCTTGAGACCATCGACCGCAAAGTCCTTGTGCGACAGCAGTTCCGACTCGACTTGATGGGTGTTCAGCAGCAGTGTCCGCCACGAGTCGGGTTCGGTCGTCAGCCGGCAGGGCAACGGTTGGCCGCCCTCCACGGCGACGTAGCCGGTCGCGACCTCGTGCTCGCCGGACAGGGCGGCGAGCACCTTGGCATGCGCCGCCAGCAGCACCGAGTTGAGCGGCACCGCCAGGTCCTTGGCCAGCCGGCACAACGCTCCCACGACGTCGTCCGGGATCGTCGCCTCGTGCTCGTCAACGCCCGTGAGCGGATTGAGCGTCCACCGCGGAATCGCGGTGAATCCACCGGCGACGAGCACACCGCGCCAGAACTCGCGGTCGGCTTCCACTTGCGCTCCCATCGTCATGCCCCTCGCCTCACGGTCGCCGCGGTGCTGTGGTCCGCCGAACGGGGCGGCGCCGCAGTCGTCGTTGGCTGATAGTGATCTCGCATCTCCGTGGCTGGGTTTCCTCCCCACCGTGCGTGCTGGGGGATCTCCTCGCCTTTCATGAGGAAGGAGTCGGCGGCGAGCACTGCGCCGTCGCCCATCGTCACGCCGTAGTGGACGTGGGCGCCGACCCCGAGCGTGCAGCCGGTGCTGAGCGTGCTGTGGTCGGACTTGAAGGTGCCGTCCTCCTGCGAGTGGCACTGGATCTTGCTCCCCGCGTTGAGGGTGCAGTCGTCCCCGATGGTGGTGAGCGTCCGCTCCGTCAGATAGCAGCCGTCGTCGAAGACCCGCTTGCCGATCCGAACACCCAGCAGCCGCCAGATCACGTTCTTGAAAGGGGTGCCGTTGAAGACGTTGAGGTACTCGTCGGGCACCTTCCAGAGGCGCTCGTGCCACCAGAAGTACGGGTCGTAGATGGAGCACAGCTGAGGGCGCAGCGCGCGGAATGCCGCGATCCCACGCTCCACCAGTACGAGGTAGAGAGCGGTGAACCCGAGCGTCAGCGCCAGGAACCCGGCGATCACCAGTTGCCCGAGAACGCCATACAGGTCGACGGCCGCGAGGCCAACCACCGTGAGCACGAAGACGTACAGCCACCGCATGAACAGGAAGAAGATCATCGAGCGGATGTTGTAGCGGTTCTTCGCGGCGAGGTGGCGGGGCAGTTCGTCCCCGGCCCGGAGATTGTCGAACCGGGAGTCGCGCTCCACCGACCTGGGAATCTCGAAGCACGGCGAGCCGAGCAGCCCCACCCCCTCGCGGACCTCGCCGTCGAGCGGAACCATCACCTTCGTCGCCAGGAGGCAGTTCTCACCTGTCCTGGCCCCCGAGGGGTACGCGATGTTGTTCCCAAGGAAGTTGTGTGCCCCGATCGACGCCCGGGACACACGGAAGGACGTGCTCGAGAAGTCGGCATTCACGATCGAGAGCCCGTCGGCGACCATCGTTCCGCTGCCGACAGAGCTCAGATACGGGGTCTCGTGCTGCACTTCCGTACCGAAGTTCGACCCGGTCTGTTCGACCCGGGACAGGTCGTATCCAAGGCCGCGCAGATAGTGAACGATGTAGGAGCTGTCACCGAACAGCCATTTGAAGAACTTGATGTTGGTCATGCGCGCGATCGCGCGGTGCACCGAGTAATGGAAGCCGTACAGCGGATAGACCTTGTCCGGCTTGATCACCAGGTTCAGCAGCCGCGGGACGGTGAACAATGCGGCGAGGCCCACGACGAGAAAGCCGAAGAACACCACGGTGGAGACGGCCAGCGCGTCGACGTAGAGCTGCGACGACGTGAACTCCTCCGTCCCCGGGGCCAGCAGTCTGCCCACCGACGGGATCCCGGTCAGCAGCATGTACGTACCGCCGATGGTCAGCGGTATGTACAGGAGGAACAGCTGGAGCAGGGTGACGAGGCCGTAGCTCGCCCGGCGCAGCGCACCGCAGTCGGCCGGAGCGACCCTCACATAGTCAAGTTCGGTGCGCTGTGCGGGGGACCCGTGCCACCGCTCACCGTCCGGCACCACCTGGCCGCTGTACAGCGCGGACGTGTGGCCGAGTTGCGCACCGTCGCCCATCGCCGTGTCGATGTCGAGCACGGTCTTCTCGCCGATGAACACGTCCCGGCCGAGGGTGACCGGGCCGGTCTGGATACGCCCGGTGTGCGCCCGGTAGCAGAGGAAGTACGCCTCTTTGCGGATCACCGTGTCGGCGCCGATCGTCAGCAGGTCGGTGCAGACCGGGACGGTGCGCGAGAGGATCGTGACACCCTTTCCGATCCGCGCGCCGAGGGCCCTGAGGTACAGCACGTACAGCGGATTGCCGACGAAGAAGATCATGGGGTTGGCGTGGACCAGCACCTTGACGGTCCAGAAGCGCAGATAGGTCAGACCCCAGACTGGGAACTCGCGGGGTTCCCAGCGACCGATGAGGATCCATTTGGCCACGATCGGGAACGTGCACAGGCCAACGAAGCCGGCGCCGCCGAAGAGGACCGACCGCAGGTAGATGTCGCTCAAACCTGAGCCGGCGGAGACCCACTCGTAGCCATTGGCGGTGACAATTCCGGCGAGGAAGCAATATCCGAGGAAAATCAGGAACTGCAGCGTTCCGCATAGGACGTACTGCAGCGTGCTGGCCGGTGTCACCACCTCGGTCGACGCCGGGACCGACGAATCGACAGGGGTGGGCGCTGTGTCCGCGAGCGCCGCCGCCAGGCTTCGGATCGTTGGGTTTTGGTAGACGTCCTTCATCGACACCGATGGCAGGTCCGCCTGCTTCCTCACCCGTGCACAGAAATGGGCCAACACCAGCGAATTGGCGCAGAGGTCATTGAAGTAGTGGCCGTCGACCGACACACGCTCGACGCCCACGACGTCGGCCAGCACCTCGGCCAGAATCTCCTCGAGGTTTTTCTCGATGCCGGTCTTCGGGCCGGTGTACCTGCGCTTGGTGATTGCAGATTCATCCGGCCCGGGCGTCAAAACCTCGACAGATTTATCTTCCATTTCAGCCCCTTGAAGAAATTTCTCCTGAGGAAATTTCGAACACGATGGGCCAGCGCGGCCGGCATCCGGTGCCCTCGCGCTCCTCGATGGCGGGAGCGGGCAATCCGGAAGCCACGAGCTCGTGAGCTCTCATCCGGTCACAAAACCGTCACCTGTAGTCTTCACCGTCCATCGCCGGGTTGCCACTCGAACTCGATCGGGTACCCGCTACCAAGACCTGCGGAGCGAAAATAGATTTTCGGGCACTGAGCGCCAAACTCGACCGATTACCGGTCAAACATCTCTGAGTACAGAGAGTTGAGGGACGGTCAGGCTTCGACGCACCCCTGTCGGCATCCCGCACAGGAAAGAATCGGCCGGCGGGTCACACCGTCAGGGGCCGGTCCGTCGGCGCGATCGGGGCCGGGAGGACGGTGGAACCGGTGAGATAGAGGTCGGTGGCCGCCGCTGCGGCCCGTCCCTCCGCGATGGCCCACACCACCAGCGATTGGCCGCGCCCCGAGTCGCCCGCGACGAACACGCCCTCCGCCTTGACGCGGTCTGTCTGCTTCGCCTGCGCTGCCACGGCCGCGAAGCCGGCGTCCCGCGCGAAATTTCCCCGCACATCCAGCGTAAGCCCGAGCTGCTCCATCACGCCGCTGCCCCGCTCGGGACCGGAGAAGCCGAGGGCGAGCAGCACCAGCTCGGCCGGGATCACCCGCTCGGTGCCCTGCCGCGGCCTTCTGGCCTCAGGCTCCACTTCCGTCAGGTGCACCGCGCGCACGTGGCCGGCCCGGTTCCCCTCGAAGCGGAAGGTGGCGGAGGAGAAGAGCCTCGGATCCGTACCTTCCCGCCCCCGGGCCTCTTCATGGGCATGGGAGATCCGGTAGACCCTCGGGTGGACGGTGGGCCAGGGCTCGCTGTCCGGCCGGGCGTCACCCGGCTCGGGGTTGATGTCCAGCTGCACCACGGAGGCCGCGCCCTGGCGCAGCACGGTGCCCAGGCAGTCCGATCCGGTGTCCCCGCCGCCGATGATCACCACGTGCTTGCCCTCGGCGGTGATGGGGGGTGAGGTGTAGTCACCCTCCGTGACCCGGTTGGCGAGGGTCAGGTAGTCCATTGCCTGATGGATGCCGCACAGCTCGCGTCCGGGTACAGAGATTTCCCGCCGCTCCGTGGCCCCGACAGCGACGACCACCGCGTCGTGGCGCCTCCTGAGCTCGGTGGCGTCCAGATCGCTGCCGACCTTCACACCCGTGCGGAACTTCGTGCCCTCTGCACGCATCTGCTCGATACGGCGGTCCAGGTGCCGCTTCTCCATCTTGAACTCGGGGATGCCGTAGCGCAGCAGCCCGCCGATGCGGTCGGCGCGCTCGTAGACGGCAACGGTGTGGCCGGTCCGGGTGAGCTGTTGCGCCGCCGCCAGCCCCGCGGGTCCGGAGCCGATGACGGCGACCGTCTTCCCGCTCAGCCGCTGCGGCGGCTGCGGTGGCGCGTACCCGCGCTCCCAGATCTGGTCGGCGATGGCCTGCTCGACGTTCTTGATCGTGACTGGATCAGCATTGATGGCCAGTACACAGGCATCCTCACACGGCGCCGGGCACAGTCGCCCGGTGAACTCGGGGAAGTTGTTGGTCGCGTGCAGCCGCTCGGCCGCGGCCCGCCAGTCGCCCCGCGCCGCGTACGCGTTCCACTCGGGGATGAGATTCCCCAGCGGGCAGCCGCTGTGGCAGAACGGTATGCCGCAGTCCATACAGCGCCCTGCCTGCTCGGAGACGAGTGGCAGCAGCGTCTGTCCTGTGTGGACCTCGTTCCAGTCGCTCAGCCGTTCCTCGACGGGGCGCGCCACACTGGGCCGACGGGGTGTCTTGAGGAAGCCGTGGGGGTCAGTCATGCGCCGCCTCCGTCGAAATCCGCGGTGCATTATCGGCGTTCTGGACAGGATACGCCCACTTTGTTGTGTTTTAACCTGAGCGGGTTTGAGTCCGGCTGTACGCGGTGCCGCTGCGCGGCCTGGAGCGGCAGGCGTTCATTCCTTGTCGGATCTGCCAGGGTGATCAGACAGGGCTGCGAGCAGCGTTTCGGCCTGCCCGACGGCGCCCGGGGCCCCGGTGCTCGCCGGCCCCTGTTCCGCGCCCTCCTTCATGCCGTTCCCGAACCCGAAGACGCCCGCGAGGTGGGCGGACAGCTCTGGCGCGGTCGCAGGGGTGAGACGTGCGCCCAGGTAGCCGTCGGGGCGTACGAGGAGCGCCGTGGTGCCCTGGGCGTGGTAGATCCGCTGGAAGTCTCCTCGGCTGTCGCGGAAGACCGGCAGTTGCGCCTCGTCAGCACCCGCATCGGCGGCGAGGACGATACAGGCATCGACCTGTCCATGGGTCAGGTTCCTTGCTACGGCGGCCAGTTCGTGGAATTCGGCCATCGGTGCGTTCGTGTCCGCGTAGAGCAGCAGCAGGTGGCCGCGGTCGCGGAGCAGGTCGTACAGCCGCATGGGGAAGGAGGCGATGGCGCCGGTGAGGCCGCCGCAGTCGGGGGCCCGGTCGCCGGCATCGGGGCCGTCCTGCCCCGGAGTGCCCGGTCCCACGATGGGGCTGTCGCGGTACGCGACGAGCAACTGGGCTTCTCGCAGCATCATTGTCCCGGGGTCGGCCGGGTCGGCCTGGATGCCCGCGGTGGCATGCCGGACGGTGCGTCCCACGACTTCCTCGCCGACGGGTCGGCGTTCGGCGTCGTAGCTGCCGAGTAGTCGGGGGTGCGCGTTGCCCGCTACGGCGAGGGCCAGCTTCCAGGCCAGGTTGTAAGCGTCCTGGATGCCGGTGTTCATGCCCTGGGCGCCCGTCGGCGGGTGGATGTGCGCGGCGTCGCCGGCGACGAAGGCCCGGCCGTTCGCGTAGTGGTTCACCATACGGTGGCTGATGCGGAAGACGGAGGACCAGCGCATGGCCGAGGCGGTGGTCGGCTGCGGCGAGAGCCGGTCGAGGACCGCCTGGATGTGTTCGAGCCCGGGTGCGCGGCCGCCTTCCAGTCCGTGGGCGACCTCGTCCCGGTCGTCCGGCTGTCCCTTGGTGGAGAGCTCGGGCGGGACCAGCATGGACATGCGGTAGCGGGAGCGTCCGGGCAGCGGGATGCAGACCAGCAGGTCGTCGGTGGCTCCGTCGACCTGGTGCATGGCGCGTACGCCGTAGCCCCGCGGCATGCTCCAGTCGACCTCCACGTCCGCGAGCATGTACTCGTCGGGGAATGCGCCGCCTTCGAAGGCGAGTCCGAGCGTCTTTCGGACGATGCTGTGCGCTCCGTCGCAGCCGATGAGGAAGCGGGACCGGAGTTCCTGCTCCTCGCCGGAGGATGTGGTGAGCCGGCTCCGGACCCCGTCGTCGTCCTGTGTGAACGACACCAGTTCGGTGCCGCGCTCGATCTGGGTGCCGAAGCGGGCCAAGTGCTCCTCGATGATGCGCTCGGTCTCGTACTGCGGCAGTGCAGCGAAGCCATAGGGGACGTCGGGCGGGAGCTTGAGTTCGATGCGTGCCTGTTCGGTACCGTTGAGGTAAATCAGCTGCCCGCGCATCGGCACAGCGGCCTCCAGGGCGGCGCGCACCAGGCCCATCCGGTCCCAGATCTCCAGTGTTCTGGGCTGGATTCCTACCGCCTTCGCGTATGGCAGCCGGGCCGGGAGCTTGTCGATGATGCGGCAGTCGACGCCGCGACATCGGAGTTCCGCGGCCGCGGTCAGTCCGACGGGGCCGGCGCCCACGACCAGTACATCGGTGTGCACCACGGGTATCTCCCACCGAGAGGCCACCTGTGCGGACCGCCCCGAGCCCCCTGCTCCCGGCGTTCTGCGCCAGGTTGTATCGCGTGCTGTGCCTTGTTCTCCATGGTCACCCGGCGGGGCACATCCAGCGACTTCGGTGTCCCTCCATGCCCGAGTCGGCCGCGGCTGCCACATCGCTCATGTCGCGCGGCATCCGCGCCACCCGTCTGACGGCACCTGGGTGAGCGACTTCGCCGCAGCGGGGTACTCCTTGTCCTGGGAGACGGGAGAAGTCATGCGTACCGAACTGTGGGTGGTGGTGGCGGTCGCCGCTGCCGTGATCGTCACCACCGTGGTGCTGGCCGGCATGCTCCTGGTCAGACTCGTGAGGGCACGGCGCCGGCTGCGGGACGCCGGAATTCCCGTCGAGAACAAGATGATTTTCTGGGGCGCCCTGATCTACCTGGCGAGTCCGGTCGACCTGCTGCCCGACCCGGTCCTCCTGGACGACATCGGCTTCCTGCTGCTCGCGGTGCGTTCGCTCCAGTCCGCGGCGGACAGCGCGGGCGTCGCCCGCAGACGCTGACGACCCTTGGCCGGTCTGTTCAGCCTCTGCCGGCTCTGCCGGCCGTTCGCCACGGTGGTGGTCCCACACAACAGCGGGATGATTACGCATAGTTGAGTGGTCCGCGAACTGCCGCGCCAACAGCTGTTCCACTGTTCCCTGGGGCCGGGTGAAACCTCCTGGCCGCAACAGAAGAGGAGAATTCGATCTTGGAGTCCTTAGAGGCACGCCCGACCCGCCGCGCGATATTGGCCATCGGTGCCGGGACAACACTGGCCGCCGCCATGTCCACGGGCGGGAGGGCATACGCTTCAGCGCCCGGCGGAGACGAGATCTCCAGGCAGCTGAGGGAGCTTGAGCAGGAGCATTCCGTTCGCCTCGGCGTGTTCGCCCGCAACACAGCCACGGGCAGAAGAGTGCTGTACCGCGCGGACGAACGCTTCCCCATCTGCTCGGTGTTCAAGACGCTCGCCACCGCGGCCGTCCTGCGGGACCTCGACCACAACGGCGAGTTCCTGGCCAAGCGCATCCGGTACACCGAAAAGGACGTCACGGACTCGGGATACGCCCCGATCACGGGTACTCCCGAGCATCTCGCCAACGGCATGACCGTCGCGGAACTGTGCGCCGCCACCATCTGCTACAGCGACAACGCCGCAGGAAACCTCCTGCTCCGCGAGCTGGGAGGCCCGACCGCCATCACCCGCTTCTGCCGCTCGGTCGGGGACGGTACAACCCGGCTCGACCGGTGGGAGCCCGAATTGAACTCGGCGGAGCCGTGGCGCGTGACTGACACCACCAGCCCCCGTGCCATAGGACAGACCTACGCGCGCCTCACTCTCGGCGATGCGCTCACACACCAGGACCGGGAACGGCTGACCGGGTGGCTGCTGGCCAACACGACCAGCGGCGAGCGCTTCCGGGCAGGCCTTCCTGCGGACTGGGCCCTGGCGGACAAGACCGGTGGCGGGAAGTACGGAACCAACAACGACGTGGGCATCACCTGGCCTCCGGACCGGCCACCGATCGTATTGGCCGTCCTCACGACCAAACACGAACCCGACGCGTCGGCGGACAATGCGCTTGTCGCCGAGGCCGCCGCACTTCTGGCGGCGGCACTCATCTGACCGGGCCCACGCAGCGAACAGGCAGTGGCCGTGCTGAAGAGACGGCACAGTCTCATTGGCGTGGGGCCCGGTCGCCCTGAGGGACCCGGTGGACGCGGGCGAGGACGAGAACCGTGTCGTCGGTGGGTGGGTCGGGCAGCAGGCTCGTGAGGATGCGGTCCGCCGTCGCCTCCAACGGCCCCGACGCTCGGCCCAGTTCGTCGCGCAACGCGTCCAGGCCGGCCTCGATGTCCCGGCTGCGGGCCTCGATGAGGCCGTCGGTGTACAGGGCGAGGGTTGCGTTCTCGGGGAGTTCAATCTCGGTCGTGCCGAAGGGGGAGCCGCCGACGCCGAGAGGGACTCCCAGAACGTCGTCGATGGTCTCGACGCTGCCGTCCCGGTGGAGTACCAGGGGCGGGGGGTGGCCGGCGCTGGCGATCCGGGCCCGGCCGGTCGTCGGGTCGTACACGATGTAGAGGCACGTCGCCAGCTCGATGCCTGCCTCCTGGGCGCACGCGTCGAGCTCGGCGAGCAAGTGGCCCGGTTCGTGGTCGTGCCTGGCCAGAGCCTTGGCTGTGATCCGGAGCCTGCCCATGGAGGCGGCGGCCGGCACTCCATGTCCCATCACGTCGCCCACCACCAGGACGACCCGGTCGCCGGGCAGGCCGATCACGTCGTACCAGTCGCCGCCGACTTCGGTGATGTGGCTGCCGGGTACGTACCGATGGGCAATCTCTACGTACGGGCTGGTCGCCAGTGCGCTGGGCAGCAGAGCGCGTTGGAGCGTGAGCGCGATGTCCTGTACTCGGCTGTACAGACGCGCGTTGTCCAGGCAGAGCGCGGCGCGTGAAGCGAGCTCACTGGCGAGGCTGAGATCCTCCTCGGTGAACGCCGGCCGGGCCGCGGACCGGCCGAACATCGCGAGTCCCTGAACGGTGCCCCTGGCAATGAGCGGGGCGACGAGGATGAAGGCCAGGCCGCTGTCGGCCAGCAGGCGTGCGCGCGCCTCGATGATGACGGTGCGGGCCACAAAGTCCTCGTCCACCACGGCGGAGATCGGACGGCCCGTTCGCAGCATGTCGTGGATCACGGAGCCGGGTGGATAGCTCACGGTCTCCACGCCGCTCACCAGCTCGGTGGCGGGAGGCGGCAGGATGGTCCCGGAGGCGATCCGGCGGGTGAACAGCGGCAGAGCCGGGTCGAATACCTCGGCCTCGTCCATCCACTCCACGACCTCTACGACAGCGCCGTCGGAGAAATCCGGAACCGCTGTTTCGACCAGCTCCTGGGCCGTGAGGTTCATGTCCAGGGTGGTGCCGATCCGCGCCGCGGCCCGGTCCAGCAGGGCCAGCCGCTGACGGCCGGCGGTGGCTTCCAGCATGGCCTGCTCCCGGTCGGTCACGTCCACCAGCAGCCCGCCCACGCCGGGCGGCGTGCCGACCGCCTGGCTCAGAGGGAAGAAGCTCACCGATCGCACCTGGTCACGGTCCCGACGACCCCGTGTGCGCATACCCACCAGCGTTCCCACGACGGGCAGGCCTCCCGCGGCAACGGAGCGGAGCATGCGCTGGTACTCGCCGCCGTCGGACGTGATCATGATCTCGTCCACGGGCCGCCCGAGGTGCTCCTCGATGGGGAGCCCATCCATGTCGGCGAGCGCCTGGTTGAGGTGGACGTACCGCAGGTCCTGGTCGAGCATGACCAGACCGATGGGGCAGGTTTCGAAGAGGGCGTCGAGGAAGGCCAGGTTGGTCTTGACCCGGTCGAGCTCGTCGCTGCGGCTCGCCAAGCCCATGACCACCGAACTTTCCCCGGCACCGGTCATGGGAAAGACCCGGAAGCCGCAGTCGAAGACCGTTCCGTCACGATGCCGTGCCGCCAGCCGGCCACGCCAGTACCCCAGAGTCCGGCCCCGCTCCACCAAAAGGGTGCACGAATCGGAGGCGCCTTGGGACGCGTCGGGGAAGAGAACGGCACCAGGCTTCGACAGAACCGCGGCGGAGTCGTACCCGAAAAGGTCGCGCGCGCCAGGCCCCCAATAACAGACCAGGTTGTCGTCGTCGATACCGAAGACAGCCACAGGCACGTGCTCCAGCAGCGCCCCTGGCTCGGACCAGAACGGGCCATGAGCCTTCTCGCCCCCTGGCCGATCAGATGGCACGAGACGTCCCCTTCCACCCGCCGCTCTCCTGTTCATTATGCGGAATTAAGGCAGTTCCGGTCGGTGGAGAGTTTGACGGGCGCCCCGTGGTCACGAGCAGTTTCCAGTCGCAAGCAGCAGGTCATCGACCATTGTCGAATATGAGCTCGATTGTGGGGCGCCCGCCGAGCCCACCGGTCACCGAGCCCGTCGAGGCGCCGCGGGGGAACGGTCGCGGTGCGCCACGCACGCAGCACTGCTACCCGGAGGCGGCGAGCGGACCGTCGAGGACCGCCAGGACCGGCCCCCCGGCCACGCCGAGCCCGATGGAGATGGCGGCGGCCGTGTATGCGATTCCGCGCGCCCCGCGGTCGCCGTCGTGGAGCTTGTCCCCGGTGCCGCGTGACAGGGCGGGCACGATCCAGCGCAGGTAGTAGAAGAGCGAAGCGACCGTGTTCACGGCGGCCAGCACGGCGAGCCAGGCGTAACCGCCGTCGAACGCGGCGGTGAACGCTTCGAGTTTGCCGACGAAGACCGCGGTGGGCGGCGTGCCGACGAGGCCCAGCAGGCAGATGACGAGACTGGCGGCGAGCAGCGGGCGCTGCCGCGCCAGGCCGCGGTAGTCGTCGATGCTCTCGGCTCGGGGGAGGGCGCAGACCACCGCGAAGGCGCCGAGATTGGTGACCGCGTACGCGGCTGCGTAGAACAGCAGCGCTTCCTGGGCGAGGTCCGAGCGCCCCGCCACGGCCACCGGCATCAGCAGATAGCCGACCTGACTGATCGTCGAGTAGGCCAGCAGACGTTTGACGTCCTGCTGGAAGAAGGCGGCGAGGTTTCCCAGGCTCATGGAGGCCGTGGCCACGACGGCGATCAACGCGGGCCACGGCAGCGTACTGCCGGAGAGGACGACATCGCCGAGGCGGAACAGCGCCGCCAGTGCGCCGATCTTCGGCAGCGTGGTGAGCAGCGCGGCGACCGGAGGGCTGCTTCCCTGGACGGCGTCCGGAACCCAGAAGTGGGCGGGCACGGCACCGGCCTTGAACAGGACCCCTGCGAGGAGCCCGATGGTTCCGGCGGCGACGAGCGCCTCGGGCGCGTCGCGCAGTGCCATGCCGAGTACCGGGTAGCCGGTGGAGCGCCCGGTCGCGTACAGGACGGTGATGCCGGTCAGCATGAGTACGCCGAGCAGGGCGCCGATGACGTAATACTTGAGCGCCGCCTCGGTGCCTGGGCCGTCCTTGCGGAAGCCGGCGAGCGTGTAGGCGGGGATGCTTGCGAGCAGGTACCCGGCGGCGAGCAGCAGCAGGTTCTGTGCCCCGGCCATGACCAGAGCTCCGAGGGCGGCGAGTTGGAGCAGCACGTAGAACTCGCTCTCCCGCGGATGGGCGTGAAGTGGTCCCGCGCTGAGGGCGAGTACCAGCAGGGTGCCGCCGAGGATCACGATCCGGGACGTGCTGGTGATGGGATCGACGGCGAACGCCTCGCCGAAGGCGGTCACGGCCGGGCGGCCGGCCGCCACAGCCGCGGACATGATCCCGGCCAAGCCGGCCACGGCCGCCGGCAGCCCCACGATCCACT
This sequence comes from Streptomyces sp. NPDC019443, assembly GCF_044389785.1. Classification (NCBI taxonomy): domain Bacteria; kingdom Bacillati; phylum Actinomycetota; class Actinomycetes; order Kitasatosporales; family Streptomycetaceae; genus Streptomyces; species Streptomyces sp. NPDC019443. The sequence goes on along the minus strand of NZ_JBIRYJ010000003.1, from coordinate 518,257 downwards.
GTCGTCTGCGGGGCAGCCAGGCCCCGAGTAGCAGTCCGAGGACGGCTGAGGCCGCAAGCAGGACCTCGGGGAGGATGTCGAGAGGGTTCTCGTTCATGTCGGTCATCGGCCGAGCAGCTCCAGTACGGCCCGGGAAGCGGGCTCGATGACGTCCAGCAGGAAACGCGGTGCCACTCCGAGGACCACGGCCAGCACCAGCAGCGGAACGACGGCGGCGCTCTCATGGGGGCGGATTTCGGGGAACGTGCGCGGAGTGCCCGGGGCGTCGGGCAGCCGGAGCGGCCCCGTGAAAATCTGCCGCAGCGCCCGGAGGAACAGCCCGGCCGTGAGCAGGATCCCGAGTACGGCGAGTGCGGTGGCCAGCGGCCGTGGGCCGAGGCTTCCGGTGAAGATCTGGAATTCCGCGATGAAGCCGGAGAAGCCCGGCAGTCCCAGCGAGGCGAACGCGGCCACGCCGGTCATGGCCGCGAATGCGGGCGCGACGGCGGCGACTCCGGAGTAGGCGCCCATGTCGTACGTACGCCCCCGCTCGTAGAGCACACCGGCGAGCAGGAACAGCGCGCCTGTGATCAGTCCGTGGCTGACCATCTGGGTGACCGATCCGGTGACTGCGAGGGAGCGTGCCTGTGTGGAGCTGTCGGCGGTCGCGGCGGCGGCGCCGACCGCGAGCACGATGTACCCCATGTGGTTCACGGAGGTGTACGCGATCATCCGTTTGAAGTCGGTCTGCGCGAGGGCGACCAGTGCGCCATGGAGGACCGAGATGACGCCGACGACGACGAGCACCAGGGCATAGCGGCGCCAGGCGCCCGGGAGCATGGGCATGGCGATGCGGAGGAAGCCGTACGTGCCCATCTTCAGGAGCACTCCGGCGAGGATCGCGGAACCGGCGGCCGGCGCCTCGGTGTGCGCCGGCGGCAGCCAGGTGTGGAACGGAACGGTGGGCGTTTTGACAGCCAGCCCAACCACGACGGCGAGCAGCACGAGGCCGCCGTAGACCGAGCGCCCGGCGAGCGGGTTCTGCCTCGTCAGCTCGACCATGTCGAACGTGTGCGGGGAAGCGGCCAGATACAGGCCGATGAAGCCGAGCAGCAGCGCGAGCGAGCCGATGAAGGTGTAGAGAAAGAACTTCAGCGCAGCCCGGGCCGCGTCCCGGTGACCCCAGCCCGCGATGATGAAGTACATCGCCACGATGGACAGGTCGAAGAAGACGAAGAACAGGATCAGGTCGAGGGAGACGAACAGCCCGAGACAGGTGGTCTGCAGAAACAGAAAGAGCGCGGCGAACTCGCGGATCCGTCTGTTCTCCCGCAGCGAGTAAAGGGCGCAGGCGAGGAACAGTACGCAGGTCATGGCGAGAAGCGGCAGCGACAGGCCGTCGATTCCGACGTGGTAGCCCACACCGGCGTTGGGGATCCAGCGAGCCCGTACCTCGTACTGCATGCCGTCGTCGGACCGGTAGGCGGCCCACAGGGCGATGGCAAGCGCGAGTTCGGCTGCGGTCACGGTCACCCAGACGGCACGGAACACCGACTGTGGGATGTGAAGCGGCAGGCCGAGGAGCAGCAACGCCACAGCAGTCGGGGCGAAGACGAGGGCGGTGAGCAAGGGGTCACCTCACGAGGACGAGCACGGCAGCGAGGACGGTGAAGGCCGCGACGGCCTGGGCGAGGTACTGGTGGAGCTGGCCGGTCTGCGGCCGGCGGGCCCCGCGGCCGAGAGCTCGAGCCGCCGCCGCGACCGCGCCGACTCCTCCGTCGACTGCCCGTTCAACGACGCTGTTCGTCCAACGGGCCAGGCCCAGCGCCCCTTTGGCCGTGCCGTCGACACCGCGGTCGAGAATCCGGTCGTCGAAAGCAGCCGCGGTACGGGCGGTCCACAGGACCGGCGAGACGACGAGAGCGTGGGCGGCACGCTCCAGGCCCAGCCATTCCCGGCACGCCGCCTTCGCCCGGCCCGGCAGCGGGAGAGGGCGGGATCCCCAGGCCCAGGCGGCGGCTGCGGCAACCAGGGCGAGAGCACCGGACAATGCCGGCTCCCAGGCGTGCGGCGCTGGTTGAGCGGAGGCGCCGAGGACACGCCCCAGCGCGTCACGGATCGGCGGGAACGCCAGGGGAGTCAGGGCAAGGCACGCCACGGCGAGAGCAGCCAGCGGCGGTACGACACCGCCGGGGATCCTTCGGCCATCATCACGCCGTGCGGCAGGACGCCATACGAACCACAGGACCTTCGCGCTGTAGACCGCGGACAGCACGGCAGCGGCAAGCCCGGCGGCGTACAGCCAGGGATCACGGGCAAGGGCCCCGGCGAGCAGAACGTCCTTTGCGGCCCACAACGACAGCGGAGGCAGCCCTGCCAGCGAGACGGCGCCCACGGTGCAGATCACGCCCACCGTCCGGTGATACCGGGCGGCTCCTCGCAGCGCGGTCAGCTGCTGGGTTCCCAGAGCCGTCAGCCAGACGCCTGCCACGAGGAACAGCAGGCTCTTCGCCGCCGCGTGCGCCATGAGTTGCAGCGTTCCTCCGGTGGTGGCGCCGACTCCGGCGGCGAGAACCATGAACCCGATCTGGGCGCAGGTGGACGCGGCGAGCAGTTGCTTGAAATCGGTCTGAGCCACCGCGACCAGCCCGAGACCGATGGCCGTCGCGGCCCCTGCCCAGGCCACCACGTCGCTGCCCCACCCCGAGGCGTCCAACAGAGTCCCGGTCCGCAGCAGCAGATACGCGCCGGCCACGACCATGGTCGCGGAATGCAGCAGAGCGGAGACCGGGCTGGGGCCCTGCATCGCCCGCGACAGCCAGAAACTGAAGGGGAGTTGAGCGGACTTGCCGAGCGCCGCCGCGACGATGCCTGCCGTGATGACCGACAGCCATGGCTCCCCTGCGTGTGCCAGGCCGTCGAGCGTGAGCGTGTCGTCACGGCCGCTTGCGAGGGCCGCGCCCGCGGCCAGGTAGAGGCCCAGGTCGGCGGTACGCGTGGTCAGGAACGCGGTGTTGGCGGCAGCGGTACGCTCCGGCTCCCGCCACCAGTAGCCGATCAGCGCCCAGGAGGTCGCGCCCATCATTTCCCAGCTCATGAGCAGAACGGGAAGGGTGACGGCGGTGACCGTGACCAGCATGCTGCCGGTGAAGAGCAGCATGAGTCCGAAGAACCGGGCGCGTGCCTCTTCGTCGCCGGACTCCGCCGCGCTGATGAGCAGAACGGCCAACGTGACCGCGGTGACGGTGACGACCAGGATCCCGGACAGTCCGTCCACCGCGAGCCGTATCGGAAGCTGCTCCAGCAAAGGCGCCTCGACGACCGGATGCCGCAGTGCGGCCGCAACCGCAAGGCCGAGGGCAGAGACGGCAACACCGACAGCCACGGCGGGCGCCACCCGGTCTGCGGCCCGTCCGGCCAGAGCGAGCAGCGCACCCGCGGCCAACGGCAGGGCGACGAGCGCCCACAGCAGGACGCTCACTCCTTCAACTCCGCCGCCATGTCGGTCATGTCGATTTCACGGGACCTGAAGAGGGCGGTGATCACGGCGAACCCCATCGCCATCTCCAGAGCCATCGCCGTGATCGCGACCACCACCAGCACCTGCCCGTCGGCCGCCGCGGGGGCGATGTAGCGCCAGGCCGAAGCGGCCGCGAGGATCACCCCGCCTAGCATCAACTCCAGGCCCATCATCAGCATCACGATCGACTGCTGGGTCAGAGCGCCGAACAGGCCGACGCAGAACAGTGCGGCGGCAAGGAGCAGGAACGGTTCCAGACTCACCGGCCGACACCGCCCCGTACCGGATCGTCGGCTCGTCGAGCCCGCAGATCGTCGCCGAACCGGTCGTAGCGACCGCGCCGGGTCGCCAGTACGACCGTGGCGACGATCGTCGCGAACAGAGCCATGCCCAGCGTCATCATCGTGAGCATCTGTGGCCCCATCAGGGACAACCCGAGGTCCTTTGTGGGGTCCGGGGGCGGTCTGCCTTGGCGGGCGGGCCAGGGTGCGAGCAGGACACCGGCGGCGAGCAGCACAAAGGCGACGACGCAGATGACCGCTGCGCCCTTCTTGTTGTGCACCATCGTCATGGGCATGAGTCCGGCCGGATTCATCATGAACATGATCATGAATACGGCCATGATGGCCATCTCGATGGTCATCATCAGCACGGTGACGATGCCCAGATAGCCGAGACCGAGCAGCAGGATCTCTCCGCCCACGCACAGCAGCGAGGTGAGCAGCGAGAACGTCGCGCGGGCCATGGAGTCGAACCGGAAGACCATGACTCCGCTGCCCACGGCCAGGACGGCCGGCAGCCAGAAGGCCACGTCACTCATCGCGCAGGGCACCTCCCTCCTGTCATCGGTTCAGCACCACCACAGCCACTACCAGGGCCTGCGCCACGGCCAGCGGCGTCAACACGACCCACGCCAGCTCCACATAGCGGTCCATCCGTACGGTCGGAACTCTCCGCCGAACCCAGACCAGAAAGGCCAGCACGACGGCCGTCTTCAGCAGCGTCCAGGCCCAGCCGGGCAGCAGCGGGCCGTGACCGCCGCCCAGGAAGAGCGGCACGCAGAACGCGGCCGCCACCACGAACAACAGCCGGCGCCCGCCCAGGAACACGATCCGGTCCACGCTCGACAGTTCGGCCGCCGCTCCTCCTGCCACATCGCGTCCGGCCGGCTGGTCGAACGGGCCCCAGAAGGACATCGCCAGTGCGCTGAGCAGATAGATCCCGAAAGCGGCCGGCATCCAGACCACGAACCACAATCCGGCCTGGGCGTCGACGACTTCGCCCACCCGCAGAGACCCGGCCCCGAGCGCGGCGGTGGTGATGGCCAGCATGTGGGGCAGTTCGTACGCCAGTCCTTGAGCCAGAAACCGATAGCCGCCAATCAGCGAGAGCGTCGAATTCGGGCCCCAGCCGGTCAGCCACACCGCCGCCCAGGCAAGCGCCTCCATCGCGTTGAACCAGACGATCCCGTCGGGGAGATCGCTCACCGACCGGAAACCGAGCGGCAGGACGACCGCGGCCAGGACGGCTGCCACCGGAAGCAGCGTGGTCCCCAGCCGAGTCAGCGGCACATCGGCCGCGCGTGTGCGCCGGGGTTGTTGCACGAGCAGTCGCAGCACCTCACGGCCCGGCCCCGCCGCCCGGGCTCCCGCCGCGAGCTTGGCGTCGAAGGAAGCCACCGCCAAGGCCGCAGCGGTCAGGACCGCAGGCAGTACGAGTACGGCCCACAGCGGAGTCGAATCAGTCATCGGGCCCCCGCGCAGCTCGGGGAGTCCAGTTGAACTCGTCGAGGTCGGGGTCGAGGCTCGCGACGATGAGTCGCGCACAGGCGAACTCAGCGCCCTCCAACAGACCTGGCAGTACCTCCATCAGGGCCTCAGACGGGGGCGTCGGGCCGTCGGTTCTTCCCCGCGGGGCGGTCAGGGCGGTTGCACCGAGTGCGCCGGGGTCGTCGCAGTCGCCCGCGCTGCGCTCGATTCCGTCCAGCCAGACGAGCATCCTGCTGTGTACGTCCCCGTCGGCCAGCAGCGCAGGACCGGTCACACCAAAGTGGTGCGCATGCTCGCTGGACAGTACGCCGAGTCCCGCTGTCAGCCACCGCAACGTCCGCGACCGGCGGACGCGCCGGATCAAGGGGCATAAGAACGACTGGAGTTCGGCGGTTGCGACACCGGTCAGCGCACGGTCACGTCCGTACCGCGCGCCGGCTGCCGCGTCGTCCCACCCGGCAACGGCGAGGAAGCGGCCGAGACTGTCCAGGTGAGCCGCACACAACCGCCGCGCCGCGTCACCTCGGGTCACGCCGTCGCCTGCTGACGCATGCAGCCATGGCTCGTTCCAGAACGGCGGACGAAGGCAGGCGGGGACGGCGATCCGTTCGACGGCGGCTCCCTGCACGACATCACCTTGAAGTTCCAGCCGCAACACGAGCCCCGCGGGCCAGTCGGGCAGGACCGGCCCCAGAGGTACGTGCAGTCGGTCGAGCCGAAGCCCGTCCCGGTCGTCCGCCCGGTCAGCCATGGGCAGCCCGGCCACGACGGCCATCTCATGACCGCCGTGCGAGTCGTGGTCGCCATGTGCAGATGGACCGGATTCCGCGGCAGGCCCCGGGTTTTGGTGATGCCCGTGCGGCCCGGTGACCAGGGCTGCATGTCCCCGGTCAAGGGCGTCGGCGGCCTGTTCCACATCCCTGACGGTCACGCGGGCCCTGGGCGCCGGAATGCCGAGCCACAGCCGCTCGGCCCAGTCGTCCTCCGTGGTGGTGGGCTCGCCCACGCGCACGAGCAGATCCGCGGAGGCCGGTCCTGCGACGCACGGCCAGCCGCGGCGCTGCAGCTCCGCCTCGACGAACAACCGCTCCCGAGTAGCCCCGGGGGACACCGCCAGCAGCACACCCGGTCGCACCGTGGCCGCCCGGAGGAACCTGTTCCTCAGCTCCACCTGAACGCCCCCTCACGCCAGGCATAACCCACCCCCGCGAGAAGCACGCCGAGGAAGAGGAACATCTCAACGACCGCACTGGTGCCGACCTCGGAGACGGCCCTCGTCCATGGGTACATGAAGAGCATTTCCATGTCGAAGGCGAGAAAGATCATCGTTACGGGATACCAGCGCACATGGAACCGCGAGAGCGGATGCTCTCGTGGCTCGAGCCCTCCGCTGAACGGGCCGGTGTACAGAGGCTCACGGACGGCACGAACGGCGGCTGCCACGGAATGGAGCAGAGCGACCGCCGCCACGACCAGCACAAGCAGGATGAAGACCGGTTGCCAGTCGGAAGTTCCCATGCGAGCCCCTTCACGGCGCTTGGGTCGCAGTACGACCACCGGGACGCAGCATCTCAGCCGCTTCCGTCGGGCGGAGGGCGCGACACCATGGTGACCGTGACATTTGCCCTGGCAGATCTGTCAGAGACCGGGAGGGCAGGCGACCAGCAACGGCAGCAGGGGTGCCGCGGCGGCCATGGCTGCCACGGAACAGCAGAGCGCCGGGTGTGGGCAGCGGCGGGGGATCAGGATCCGCTGCATGCGGAGCAGCGCCGGGTGTCCGCCCGCGCCGAACGCGCCCTTCGGAGCACGGGCCGCGGCCGCCGCGAGGGCAGGGGCCCGGTGCGGCCAGGTGCTGCGCAGCAGGATCCGCGGCGCGGCGAAGCCGACCGCGGCCGCATAGCCGGCCAGGGCCGGGGCCGGGGCCGCGTTCATGGTTCGGTCCGTCGGCCCACCTTTCGCAGGGCCTTGCGCAGGGCCGCAACCTCGTCGTCGGACATCTTCTCTACGAACTGGACAAGAGCGGCCGACCGGTCCTCGCTCGCCCCGAGTGCGTCCTCCATCAGAGCTGCCGAATATGCCTCGCGGCTGCGTACTGGCGTGTACGACCAAGCCCGCCCCTGCTTGCCTCGCAGCAGCCAGCCCTTGTGGAACAGGATGTTGGTGACGGTCATCACCGTCGTGTACGCGAGGGGTCGCTGTTCATTGATGTCGTCGACGATTTCCCGCACCGTGGCGGGGCGGTTCCATCTCCAGAGACGGTCCATAATCTCCGCCTCGAGTTCCCCCAGCCGACGCATGGCCCCGATTCCCTTCGCCCCTGTTGTACGTAAAGACATAGTAGACGGGAGTGTGAACGCGGTCCGCGTGCACTGTGTTTACGATGGGGGCGATGTCACGCAACGAGAAGCCCGGTGAGCCGCAACAGCTGTTGCGGCTCACCGGGCTTCTCGTGTTCGGGCTGCTCATAGGGCTGCTTGGCATGCATGGCCTCGGGTCCGTACCGGCCGCGGCACATATGACGGGGCATGTGCATACTGCTGAGCCCCAGCAGGTCGCCGTCATGGACGCGCCGGATGAATGCGGCCACGACGGCCACGGGCGCAGCGGGCATGCGGATCACGCCGATGCGACGTGTGCCTCGAGCGGCGTGGCCGGGTCTCCCGTGCTTCCCGCCCTCGTCCCGGCATCGATCGGTCATGCCGAGGGCGCCGAGGGGCCGATCACCGCCACTGGCAGCGGTCCCGACGGAGGCAGGGCGCCTCCCTCTCTCTCAGAATTGCAACTCCTGCGGATTTAGGGCAGGCCACGCGACGCCGCTATCTGTCCGTTCTGGGCGCGGCGCCGCGATTCGCCATGCTCTTTCACAGACAAATCCCAGGAGTTCCCGCATGAACGCGCACCACAAGCAGATCCGCCGTACCGCCCTCGTCGCCGCCACCGCAGTGGCCGCCCTGGTCCTGGCCGCCTGTGGCGGTGGCGGGCACGACATGGGGTCCACGGAGTCCGGCTCCTCGTCGGCCGCCACCACAGCACCGGCGAAGGCAGGGGACCACAACGCGGCGGATGTCGCCTTCTCCACGGAGATGATCCAGCACCACCGCCAGGCAGTGGAGATGGCCGAACTGGCTGCCACTCGCGCCTCGTCCACCGAGACCAAGGACCTGGCCACGAAGATCAAGGGCGCCCAGGACCCGGAGATCAAGACCATGTCCGGCTGGCTCACCTCGTGGGGCGAGGAGGTCCCCGCCGACATGTCCGGCATGGGACACGACATGTCGTCGGCCATGCCCGGCATGATGAGCACGGACGACATGGACAAGCTGGGGAAGGCGAAGGGCGCCGAGTTCGACAAGGCGTTCGCCGAGATGATGATCAAGCATCACGAGGGCGCCATCGAGATGGCCAAGACCGAGAAGGCGGAGGGCGAGTACGCCCCCGCCAAGAGGCTGGCCGACGATGTGATCAGGGCTCAGACGGCCGAGATCGAGCAGATGAACAAGATGCTCGGCAAGATCTGAGTCGCTGAGGCGGGGCGGCCGGCGGAGCAATCCGCCGACCGCCCCGCGGCGTCTTGGCCGGGTACTACGGGGGCGGGAGGGCTCGCATGGCGAGCCCGGCATCCGGCCGTATGGAACTAAGCAGTTGTGTTGGCGAATTTCGCCAACCGGAGCCCGACCGGTCAGAGGACCCCGACCGAGCCGCGTCCCGGTGCCGTGCGGCCAGAGGCCCGGCGCCGGGACGCGGTGGTGCTCAACTGCTCAACACGTACTGACCGGCGTCAGCCGCCCAGCCCGTCGGCGGCCTGCTTGATGTCCGCCGAGAAGGTGCTCACCTCGGTGTAGACACCGGGCTTGCCCGGGCGCGCGCAGCCCTCGCCCCAGCTGACGATGCCGACCTGGATCCAGGCGCCCGCGTCGTCCTTGCGGAACATGGGGCCGCCGGAGTCGCCCTGGCAGGTGTCGACGCCGCCGGTGTCCAGGATCCCGGCGCAGAGCTCTTCGCCGGGGGTCAGCTGGTCGCCGTACGCCTTCTGACAGGTGGCGTCGTCGATGGACGGGACCTTGGCCTTGAGCAGATGGCGCTGCTGGCTGCCGCCTTCCTTGTCCGCGCCCCAGCCGGCGATGTCGAAATCGCCAGTGTTGAACTTGTCGTCCCCGGCGATCGGCAGGGTCGGCAGATCGATCGGCTTCTCGAGCTTGATGAGGGCCCAGTCCTTGCCCTTACCGTTGTAGCCGGGCGCCTGGAGGACCTCTGTGGACTTCACGCTTATCGCGTTGGAGTCCTCCAGGTCGACGACGCCCGCCGTCGCGGTGATGCCGGTGTTCGGGCCGCTGCCGTCGACGCAGTGGGCGGCGGTCAGAACAATGTCCTTGGCGTACAGCGCGCCGCCACAGCCCATGGACAGGCGGACCATGAACGGGAATTCACCCTGGTCGGCCTTGGTTCCGCCGACGACCTTCGTGCCTACGTCACCGCGTGGGGTCGGTGTGGAGGCGGCGTTGGCCGCGCCGGGCTGGAGGCTGAAGGCGGCGAGGGCGACGGCACCGATCGCGGTGGTCGTCCTGAGGTGCTTCAGGTAGCTCTTCAACGGACTTCCTCTCGTGGGGGGTACGCCTCAATGGCGAGCTCATGCCAACCACGGAACCGGAAGTCGCCACCGAATGAAGTGCGTTGGAAAACGGCAGCACGCCGCAAGGCGTCCGAACCCAGTGGGGGATGAGTCCGCAAAGCGCCCTGCGATTATGTGGAACAAGCGGCCGGGGTGACAAGGGGGCTGCAATCCACCAACTCCTTTAGGACTCGGGCCCGTTGGGTCCATACCGGCCGATCCCAGCGCTAATGCCGCCTGCTGTTACACGAGTGATACGAAATCTCCGGAGAGCTGTGTTGTTGGCGCAATCCGCGCTGAAGTCGCGGCGAGAGTACGTTAATCCGGCCGGTGGCGTAGGCAGCGGCGCGTTGTGGCTCCCGGCGGCGCCGTCCTGCGACGCCGTCGTTGCGGGCGACCTGGCGCCGAGATCGCAATGTACGAGCCCGCCCGGCCAGTGCTCCCGCACTAAGCCGCCGGCAGAGTCCCCTGGCAGGTACCCGGTCAGCCGTTGTGATCAGCGCCTCGAGTACCGCGAGCGAGCAGCACGGTACTTGGCTGAGCGACCCGCGGCTGCGGAAGATGTGGACGGTGGCCTGGACGAAATTGGCGAGCTCCGGGTCGGTCTGGGCATTCAGCGCGTCAATGAAGCGATGGATGCTGACGAATTCGGCGAACGGCGCGAAGATATTGCGGTCCTGTGCTTCGTCATGAGCCTGTACGGAAACTTTCCGATATCGCTCCGCTATGCGTGCGGGGAATTTCGAGCGGTCCGGGGCGCCGCGCCGTCGTTCAACGACCAGCATGCTCAGGAGTGCAGGGTCGCCTCGCCCGTGACGTGGATGCCGGTGCGCTGGCCGGGGCGTACGGCAACGGGTCCGGCGACTCGGATGTCCACCGGACTCGTCAGCCCGTCGACGTCGACGGTGACCATGGCGTCGTGGCCGTAGAAGCTCACTTCGGTCACGGTGCCCTGGACTGCCGTTGCGGTTTCGGTGAGTTGCAGTTGCTCGGGCCGAAGGAGGACGGTCCCGGTGCGGCTGTCCCCGGCGGGCGGGGCGAGGGGCAACCGGCCCAGCGCGGTGGTGGCTGTGCCGTTCGCGGCGGTTGCGGGCAGAAGTACGGCGTCGCCGACGAAACGGGCCACCCAGGGGTCGGCGGGGTGCTGGTAGACCTCCTGGGGCGTGTCGCACTGGGCGACCCGCCCGTTTCGTACGACCGCGACGAGGTCGGCCGTGGAGAGAGCCTCCTGTTGGTCATGGGTGACCAGAACGGCGGTGGCGCCGGTGGCGTGCAGGGCGGCGCGAACATCTGCCCGGACTCCCGCGCGCAGGGAGCTGTCGAGGGCGTTGAACGGCTCATCGAGCAGGACCAGCGCGGGTTTTGGTGCCAGGGCCCGGGCCAGGGCGACGCGTTGCTGCTGACCGCCGGAGAGTTCATGGGGCATCCGGTTGCCGTATCCGCCCAGGCCGACGAGTTCGAGCATCTCTTCCGACCGGCTGCGGCGCTTGCCGCGATCGGTGCCGGTCAGGCCGAAGGCGACGTTGCGGGCGACGCTCAAGTGCGGGAAGAGCGCACCTTCCTGCGGGACGATGCCGATGCTCCGGCTCTCCGGCGGCAGGTTCAGCCCCGGGGCGGTCAGGGTGCGCCCCGCGACCGTGACGGTGCCCGAGTCGGCGCGCAGGAAGCCGGCGATGATGCGGAGCAGGGTGGTCTTGCCGCAGCCGGACGGACCGAGCACGGCAGCGAGCGCGCCGCCGGGGACGGTGAGGTCCACCCCCTTGAGGACGGCCGCGTCCGGGCCGTAGGCCTTGGACACTCCGGTGATTTGCAGAGCGGTCATGTGCGGTGCCTCCCGAGGAGGTAGGAGGGGATCGCGGCCAGCAGGATCAGGGTGGCGGCGTACGGGGCGGCGGCGGCGAAAGATCCTGTTCCGGTCTCCGTCCACAGGCGGGTGGCCAGGGTGTCCATGCCGGTGGGGCGCAGCAGCAGGGTGGCGGGCAGTTCCTTCATGCAGACCACGAAGGTCAGGGCGGCCCCGGCGGCGACGCCGGGTGCGGCCAGCGGCACGGTGATCTCACGCAGGACCCGAAGCGGGCTGCGGCCGAGTGAGCGTGCGACGTCCTCCAGGACAGGTGGAGCCTGGAGCACGGCGGCGCGGGTGGCGGCCACTGCCACGGGCAGGAAGAGCACGGCGTACGCGCAGACCAGCAACGGGAGTTCCTGGTAGAGCGGTTCGGCGTAGCGGACGGCGAAGAAGACCAGGGACAGCGCGACGGTGATGCCCGGCAGGGCGTGGCCCGCGTAGGCGGACTGTTCCAGCAGATGCGCGGTCCGGCCCCGGTGGCGGGCGGCGATCACCCCGACGGGCAGGGCGAGCAGCGTGGTGAGTGCGGCGCCCGCGGCGGCGATGCCGAGCGTCGTGGCGGCGATGTCGAGGAGTCCCGCCGGGTCCCAGGTCGCGGAGTTGCCGACGGCCAGCCAGTATCCGAGCGTGGCCAGCGGAGTGACCACCGCGACGGCCGTGACCGCCGCGCACCAGGTCAGCGCGGCCACCCGCCACCGGCCCAGCGGTGCGGGGACGGCGCGGCGTGCCGTGCCGGTACCGGTCCTGGCGTGCCCCGCGCGTCCGCGCGTACGCGCCTCAAGGGCGACCAGTGCCACAGTCATCACCACCAGCACGACGCTCAGCGCGGCGGCCGGGGTGCGGTCGAAACTTGCCCGGTAGGACGTGTAGATGCCGCGGGTGAAAGTGTCGTAGCGCATCAGGGAGACCGCGCCGAAGTCGGACAGCACATACAGCGCGACCAGCACCGCGCCTCCCGCCGCCGCGGGGCGGATCTGGGGCAGCGTGACACGCAGGAAGGTCCGCAGCGGCCCGAGGCCGAGCGAGCGGGACACTTCCTCCTGTGCCGGATCGGTGCCGCGCAGCGCCGCAGTGACCGGCAGGTAGACGTACGGGAAGCTGACCAGCGTCAGCGCCAGCGCGGCTCCCGGGAAGCCCGCCAGTTCCGGGAAGGCGGAGAGCCAGGCAAAGGCCGCGACGTAACTCGGCACGGCCAGCGGCAGGGTAACCAGCACCGACCAGACGCGGGCACCGGGCAGCGAGGTCCGCACGGTCAGCCAGGCCAGCGAGACCCCCAGGAGCAGGCAGGCCGTCACAACGACGGCGGCGAGCCCGAGACTGCGGCCGAGCAGCTGGGCGGTGCGCTCATTGGCGACGACGTTCCAGGCGAAGCCGGGGCCGCGTTCCAGAGAGCGCACCGCGAGATAGCCGAGCGGCAGCAGCGCGAACAGCGCGGCGACAATGGCCGGCACCAGCAGAACGGCCGGCGGTCGGCGGCCGGCACTCAGCCGCCCGGCCGGCGCGGGAGCGCCGGCCGGGCGGGCAGTGGGATCCGTCCGGACGACGGGATCCTTGGTGTGCATGACGGCTCAGACCATCCCGGCATCCTGCAGCATCTTCAGGGTCTCCTGCAGCGATTCGAGCTTGCCGAGGTCGATCTTGGGGGCGTCGAGGGAGTCCATCGGCGGCAGGTCCTTGACCGTGCTGGTGACGCCGGCGGCCAGCGGGTACTCCTTGGTGTCCTCGGCGAAGTAGGTCTGCGCCTTCTTCGAGAGCAGGAAGTCGACGGCCTTCTGGGCCACGGGGGCCTGGTCGCTGCCCTTGAGGATGCCGACTCCGGCCGCGTTCACGAGGGCGCCCGGGTCGCCGCCCGGCAGGAAGTGGATCTTTGCGCCCACCTTGTCCTCGCCCTTCTCGGCGACCTGCTCGTACCAGTAGTAGTGGTTGACCAGGCCGAGGGAGACCTCTCCCTCCCCGACTGCGTCCAGCACCTTGAGGTTGTTCTCGTACACCTTCGGATCGTTGGCCTTCAGGCCCTTCAGCCAGGTGCGGGTGGCTTCGTCGCCCTCCAGGACGCGCATGCCGGTGACGAAGGCCTGGAAGGAGGCGTTGGTCGGGACGTATCCGATCTTGCCCTTCCACTCCGGCTTGGTCAGCTCGTGGACGCTGTCCGGCACTTTGGTGACCTTGCCGGGGTTGTACGCGAGGACGCGCACGCGCCCGGAGGTGCCCACCCAGTCGCCCGCGCCGCCGCGGAACGCCGCGTCGACCTGGTCCAGCGACGTTTGCGGCAACTTCTGCAGTCGGCCCTTCGTGGAGAGGGCTCCAAGGGCTCCGGCGTCCTGGGAGAAGAACAGCCCGGCCTTGGTCTTGTCGCCCTCCTCCAGGATTTGGGCAGCCAGCTCGGCGCTGTCGCCGTAGCGGACAGCGACCTTGGTGCCGACCGCCTTCTCCAGCTCGTCCAGCAGCGGTTTGACCAGCTTCTCGTTGCGGCCGGAGTAGATGATGAGCCCGGCGTCGTCTTCCTCGTTGCCGCAGCTCGCGAGTGCGGGCAGCAGCAGGGCTGCCGCGAGGAGCGCGGTCAGACGTCGGACCAAGGGGCGTCGCATGAGAGAAGCCTTCCTGCGTGGCTCACTTCCGTCGCCGCACGTCGCGTCGTCAGGGAGCGAGCGGCGTAGCGGTGCCGCGGAGGAACCTTTGAACGCCCTATAAATAAGGTAAAGCTAACCTATCGTCAAGGGTGACGTACACAACAGGTACGCGGTGGGCGACCGGACGGCGAAGCCGACCCTACCGGCGGCCGTTCTGTGGATCTTCAGTGGATCAGCTGTGACTGCGCTGTGACTATCAAATAAAGTAAGGCTTTCCTAAGATGCCCTCGTGATAGCGCCTTCCGGCCTGCTCCCAGGCACCAAGACCGTCCCGTTCGCCCGCAGTCTCGCGGCCCACGGCGACCGCACGGCGGTCATCACTGCCGACGGCCCGGTGTCCTACCGTGAGCTCGCCGCACGGGTGGCCGAGACCGCACGCCGCCTCGGCCCGGAACGGCGCCTTGTCCTCCTAGTCGGCGCCAACACGCTCGACGCTCTCGTTGTCCACCTGGCGGCGCTGGCCGGGGGGCACCCCGTCCTGCTGGTGCCGGGCGACCATGCCGGAGCCGTGCAGTCGCTGACCGACGCGTACAACCCGGATGTCGTGGCACGCCCTGACGGCGGCGCATGGGTGCTCGACGAGCGACGCGCGGTCTCAGCGCACACCCTGCACCCGGACCTCGCGCTGCTGCTCAGCACGTCAGGCTCCACGGGATCAGCCAAACTCGTCCGCCTGTCGCACGAGAACCTGCAGGCCAACGCGGAATCCATCGCGGGATACCTGGGCATCCGTGACAGCGACCGCGCGGCCACGACCCTGCCCATGCACTACTGCTACGGCCTCTCCGTCATCCACAGCCATCTGCTGCGCGGCGCCGGCCTGATCCTCACCGACCTCTCGGTCGCCGACGCCTGCTTCTGGGAGCTGTTCCGGACCGGCCGAGGTTCGACACTGGCCGGGGTCCCCTACACCTTCGACCTGCTCGACCGGGTCGGCTTCGCCACGATGGAGCTGCCGCATCTGCGTTACGTCACCCAGGCGGGCGGGCGGCTGGCGCCCGACCGGGTCGCGCACTACGCGGCCCTGGGCCGGGCCGCCGGCTGGGACCTGTTCGTCATGTACGGCCAGACCGAGGCGACGGCCCGCATGGCGTACCTGCCACCGGACCTCGCTCACACCCATCCCGAGGCGGCCGGTGTCGCGATCCCCGGCGGCTCCTTCCGGTTGCAGCCGCTGCCGGACTGGCCCGGCCAGGACACCGGCGAGCTGGTGTACGCGGGCCCCAACGTCATGCTCGGCTACGCCGAAAGCCCTGACGACCTCGGGCTCGGCCGGTCAATCGACGAGCTGCACACCGGTGACATCGCCCGGCGTACTCCCGACGGACTGTACGAAATCCTCGGGCGGCGAAGCCGGTTCGCGAAGATCCTCGGCCTGCGGATCGATCCGCAACAGGTCGAGGCGATGCTCGAGAGGCATGGCATCACCTCCTTCTGCACTGGTGACGACGACGAGTTGGTGGTCGCCGTCTCGGGCGATCCGGACGCTGTCGACGCGGCGAGCGTGCGGCGGATGGTGACCGGCGAATGCGGCCTGCCGGCTCGCGCCGTGCGTGTCCGAGTCCTCACCGAACTGCCCCGGCTCGCCACGGGAAAGGCCGACTACCGGGCCATACGCGAACTGACCCGGCCCGAGGCCTCCGCAGACGCGGCGAAGTCCGTGGCGGCCCGGCGGACGACGCCCACCGGACCAGTCGACCTGTGCCGGCTGTACGCGGAGATTCTCGACCGGGACCAGGTCACGGAGGACAGCAGCTTCGTCGGCCTGGGCGGCGACTCGCTGTCGTACGTCGAGATGTCACTGAACCTCGAGGAGGCGCTCGGCCATCTGCCCGACAACTGGCACACGCTCCCGATCCGTGAGCTCAGGAAGCCGTCGGGGCAGCCGGCCGAGGACCGGCCGAAAACCCGCCGCCGCACCCTGGAGACCGGGGTCGCCCTGCGCGCCGTCGCCATCGTGCTGATCGTCGGCTCGCACATCCATCTCTTCATGGTCAAGGGCGGCGCCCATGTGCTGCTGGGAGTGGCCGGGTACAACTTCGCCCGCTTCCACCTCACTTCGGCCGACCGCCGCGAGCGACTGCGGAACCTCGGGCGGAGCATCACACGGATCGCCGCGCCGAGCGTTGCCTGGCTCGCACTGATGCTGCTGGTCACCGACGACTACCGGCTCACCGATGTCCTGCTGCTCACCAGCCTCCTCGGAGCGCACACCGGCTTCTGGTTCATCGAAGCCCTGGTCTACATACTGGCGGCCGTCGCCGCCGTGCTCGCCATACCGCTCGTGGACCGCACCGAGAGGCGCTTCCCCTTCGCCGTTCCCGCGGCTCTGATGACGCTCGGGCTGATCGGGCGCTACGACCTCTTCGGCCTCGATGCCCGCGGCCACATTCCGCTGGCGGTCACCGTCTTCTGGCTCTTCGCCATGGGGTGGGCCGCCGCGAAGGCGGTCACTGTGCGGCAGCGGCTGCTGGTGACGGTCGCAGCCATGGCGACGGTTCCGGGATTCTTCGGGCAGCCCGCCCGCGAGGCGGTCATCATCGCCGGCCTCGCACTCCTGGTGTGGGTACGGAATCTGCCGAGTCTGGCCTCCGTCAACCGGGTGGCAGGCGTACTGGCCGGCAGCTCTCTCTACATTTACGTGACGCACTGGCAGGTCTTCCCGCGACTGGACGACCAGTTCGCGGTGGTGTCGTTGATCGCCTCACTCCTCGTCGGCATCGCATACGCCGCCTTGGCGACGAGGGTGATGCGGTGGCGGCCGTTCCCACGAGAGCGGTGGATCAAGCTCCGTTCACGGCGGGGGAGCATGGGCTCGGTCCCGCGACCGTGAAGTGGGCGCGCAGGGCGGCGAGTACGGCATCCGGGCGCTCGGCGGGCGCGAGGTGGGAGGCGTGCGCGAGTTCGTTGAGTGTGGCGCCGGGGACGGCGTCGCTGATCTCCCGGGCATGAACGGGCGGGGTGGCCGGGTCTTCCCGGCCCGCGATCACCAGCGTCGGGGCGGTGATCGACGGCAGCACATCGCGCACGTCGTAGGTGGCCAGGGCGTCGCAACAGGCCGCGTACGCCACCGCGTCAGTGTGCCGCAGGTCGTCCAACAGGCCGGGCACCGTGAAGCCGGGAGTGAACCAGCGTGCGGCAGCCGTCCGGGCGATCGGGTCCGTGCCTTCGCGACGTACCAGCGCTGCCCGCTCGCGCCACGGCGCGGCGTCACCGAAGTGCGCCGAGGAGCAGACCACGGCGAGTCGGTCGATCCGCTGGGGGTGGTGGGCGGCGAGCCACAGGCCGACGGCTCCGCCGAGTGAGACTCCGGCGTACGAGAAGCGGTCGACGCCCAGCGAGTCGGCCAGGTCGAGTACGAGTCCGGAGAGGTCGGCGACTGTCGCTCCGGGGCCGATCAGGTCCGCGAGGGAGCCGCCGTGGCCGGGCAGGTCCCACCGTACGACCCGGTGTCCGGCGGAGAGCTCGGGCGCGACGGCGTCCCACAAGGCCGTGGAGGTACCGAGGGACGGGCCGAGCAGGAGCGGGGGAGCGGTGGCGGGGCCTTCACAACGATGGTGCAGCAACCTGTCGTTCATCGGCGTTCCAGTGCGTGGTCTGTGAGGGTACCGGCGGATCCGGTGTAGCGGGCGGGGTCGGTGAGTTCGGCCGGCAGGAGCCCGACCAGGCCCGGGACTTCGCCGAGGACATCCGTGAGGCTTTCGCCTTTCGCACGGGCCCGCTCGGCGGCGGTGGTCAGGAGCTCCTTCGCGCGGGCCCGGCCCAGACGAGCGCCGAGGACCGCGGCCAGGCGCTCCGAGCCGATCAACCCGTCGGTGAGATCGAGGTGTTCGCGCATCTGATCTGGATGGACCCGCAGGCCTTCGGAGAGTTCGGCGGCATCCCGGGCGGCGCCCCCGATGAGCCGCAGCAGGTCGCGCAGCGGCTCCCACTCGGCGTGCCAGGCGCCGGCCGGCCGCTCGTCCTCGGCCGCCATCGAGCCGTACAGCACGGAGGCGAGGGCGGGAGCCCGTCGCGCGGCCGCGGCGACGAGCGTGGCGCGTACCGGGTTGGCCTTGTGCGGCATTGCGGATGAGCCACCGCCACGGCCCTCGCTCACCTCACCGATCTCGGTGCGGGAGAGGGTGAGCACATCGACCGCGGCCTTGCCCAGTGCCCCCGCCGTGAAAGCGAGGGCGCCCGCGAGGTCGGCGACCGGAGTGCGCAGGGTGTGCCAGGGCAGCGTTGGCTCCCTGAGCCCGGTCTCCTGCGCGTACGCCGCCACCAGCCGTGCTCCCACCTCCTCGCCGGGTTTCGCCCAGGCGCTGAAGGCCGCCAATGTGCCTGCCGCGCCGCCGAGCTGGGCGGGCAGGGACTCCCGCACAGCAGCGAGCCGGTCGCGCGCGTCCAGCACCAGTGACCGCCAGCCGGCCGCCTTCAGCCCGAAGGTGGTCGGCACGGCGTGCTGGGTGAGAGTGCGGCCAGGCATCACCGTGTCGCGGTGCTCCCGGGCCAGCCGCTCCAGCGCGCCGGAGGTCCGTCCGAGGTCGTCGAGGATGAGGGACAGCGTCCGCGAGGCGACCAGCATGGCTGCCGTGTCGAGGATGTCCTGACTGGTGGCTCCCCGGTGGACGTACTCGGCCGCCTCATGCGGTACCGCGGCGGTCAGGTCCCCGACCAGCGGGATCACCGGATTGCCGCCGGAGCGGGCGCGCAGAGCCATGTCCCGTACGTCGAAGTGGGCCGCGTCCGCCGCCGAAGTCACCTCCCGGGCCGCTTCCTCGGGCGCGAGCCCGCACGCTGCCTGCGCGCGAGTGAGCGCCGCCTCGGCATCGAGCATCGCCTGGAGGAACGCGGCGTCGGAGGTGGCGGACTCGGCGGGGGAGCCCGCCCGCCCGGGGGCCAGCAGTCCGTCGTCGCTCGCGTACGTCATCGGAATCAGAACTCCAGGAAGACCGTTTCGCCGTCGCCCTGCAGGCGGACGTCGAAGCGGTACGTGCCGTGCGGTCCCAAGTGGGCGATCAGCGTTGCCCGCCGGGCCGGCTCGAGTGAGTCGAGGAGTGCGTCCCCGGGCGCGTCCTGCAGATAGGCGCGCGTGTACAGGTGGTGCAGCAGGCCGCGGGCGAAAACGGCGACGCAGATGTACGGGACTCCGCCGGGCGGAAGTGTACGGACGGCCCAGTGACCATCGGCGTCCGTCGGCACCCGGCCGAAACCGGTGAAGCCCACACCGTCGCGGCCGACGACCCGGCCGGTGACAGGGTCGTGGCGCAGCGATCCCGTCCGTCCCGTGCGGGAGCCGTCCGGAGCGGGCTGCCAGGTCTCGACGAGCGCGTCCGGTACGGGGTTTCCGGCACCGTCGAACACATGGCCGTGCAGGGTGATGGTGTCGGGGTGGCCTGCGGGGGCGACCTCGCCGCCGCCGGTGAACGGCAGGGCGTATCCGTAGAACGGGCCGACGGTCTGCGAAGGCGTGGGCGGCGTGGACATCAGTGGCCTTCCTCGGTCCAGGTGGCGGACGGGCCGTCCAGGACGATGTCCCAGCGGTATCCGAGTGACCACTCGGGGACGGACAGATCGTGGTCGTAAGCGGCCACGAGACGCTCGCGGGCACCGCTGTCGGTGACGGACTGCAGTACCGGGTCGTACCCGAAGAGCGGGTCGCCGGGGAAGTACATCTGCGTGACCAGACGCTGGGTGAACGCGGTCCCGAAGAGCGAGAAGTGGATGTGGGCCGGGCGCCATGCGTTCACGTGGTTGCGCCACGGGTAGGCGCCGGGCTTGATCGTCGTAAAGCCGTAGCGGCCCTCGTCGTCGGTGAGGCAGCGCCCGAATCCGGTGAAGTTCGGGTCGAGCGGCGCCGGGTGCTGATCGAGTTGATGCGCGTACCTCCCGGAGGCGTTGGCCTGCCACAGCTCGACGAGCTGGCCGCGCACCGGCCGGCCGGTGCGGTCGAGGATGCGGCCGGTGACGGTGATCCGCTCTCCGAGCGGCTCGCCCAGGTGCTGCCGGGTCAGATCGCGGTCCAGGTCGGTGACGTCGGTGACGCCGAAGGCGGGCCCGGACAGCTCGACGGCCTCGGGGTCCCGCATGGGTGCCGGCGGCCGGTGCGGATGGCGCAAGTGGCTGCTGCGGTACGGCGGGTAGTCACGCGGCGGGTGGTGCCCGCCGGTCGCGGCGGCCCGCACCTCGGCGATCTCGTCGTCGATGTCACGCTGGCTCAGGCCGTCGGGCAGGGGCTCGGAGGTCACTAGCCGACCTTTCCGTTCGCATAATTAGTCAGTGTACTGAGCATTGACCTATGGGTGAGAAGCTAGCTGCCCTGAACCTGGCCGGTCAATACCCTCAGTACACTGGCAGTCGAAGAGACCGAGAATCGATGAAAGAGCAGTGCGTAGGAGAGGACGGTGCCGTGTCTGCGGTCGACCTGAGCAGCCATCCAGGACACCTGGCACGGCGCCTCCAGCAGGCCCACCATCTGCTGTGGAACACGATGGTCTCCGAGGAGACCACCTCGCCCCAGTTCGCCGTCCTCAACGCCCTGGTCGCCGACCCGGGCCTGGACCAGCGTACGGTGGGGGAGCGGGTCGGCCTGGACCGCTCGACCATCGCCGAGGTGATCAGCAGGCTGGACCGGCGCGGCCTGCTGCACAAGGTGCGAGACCCCCAGGACGGCCGGCGCTTTCTGCTCCGGGTCACGGACGAGGGGGTCCGTACACATCGCAAGGTCTCGCTGCGTACGGCCCGGATGAACCAGGTATTCCTCGCCCCGCTCGCCCCGGAGGAGCAGACGCTCTTCCTCCAGCTGATGCGGCGCGTCGCGGAGGCCGCCGAAGAGCTGCGCAATCCCGCCGAGTCCCTCGGTGCGACGCAATCGCGCGCGGCACGTCCATGAACGTGTACAGACGGCCTCGGGGTCACCGAACACAGCCAGGGCTCGACGATGGTGATGGCATGGCCAACCTCGCCATGGCCACCGGCAACATCGGCCGCGACGGCGTCGGCGTGAACCCGCTGCGCGGGCAGAACAACGTGCAGGGCTCGTGCGACATGGGCTCCTTCCCGCACGAACTGCCGGGCTACCGGCATGTGTCGGACGACGCGGTACGTACGGTCTTCGAGACGCTGTGGGGGAGGACCCTCCAGTCGGAGCCGGGCTTGCGCATCCCCAACATGTTCGACTCGGCGATCGACGGCTCCTCGGTTGAACTTCGATACAGCCTCTGGTCTGCGACACCCCCTGACGCCATTACCATGCATCGATCACTGCGACAACCTCTCTTTTTCTCGGCGTGGCTGGTTATGATCTGCATCCCTCGCGTCCCCGCTCTCCCCGCCCCGAGGACTGATGTCACCCAAAGCGCCGGAAGGCCAACGAAACCTGTCGAGAATTCGTCGGCGGCGTACCCTGCGCCTGCGTACCTTGCTCATCTGGCTGGCGGTGGTCCCCACCGTGGCGATGGGTGTCCAAGTGGGTGTGACCGCCGACCGATTGCTGGAGCAGTCGAAGCAACTGCGCGCCGATGTGGCGGCCGGTGAGCGGATCGGCATACCCCTGTACAAGCTCATGGTCGAGATGCAGGCCGAGCGGGCGCTGACGGCTGCGCGGTGGGCGGGCTCTTCCGTGTCCGAGAAGGACCTGCGCAACCGGCGCACGGCAACGGACCAGGCCGCGGCCGAATTCCGCCGGTCGTCCGCCACCGCCGCGACGGGATCCGAGCAGGCGGACCGTCGCCTCCTGGAGGTGAGGAAAGGCCTCGACGACCTGGACGCCTACCGCGAACGCGTGGACGCCCGCAGCGGTATCGCCGACAGTTCGATCGCCTACTACACCAGCGTGATCACCCAGATGATCCGCTTCTACCAGGACGAGTTCAGCCACGTCGAAGACGGCGAGCTCTCCCAGGAGAGCCGCGTGGTCGTGGCCATGTTCTCGGCGTCGGAGATCCTGGCGCAGGAGGACACGATCCTCGCGCAGGCCGGGCCGTCCAGGGAGCTGAGCACCTCCAGGTTCGCCGACTTCGTCAACGCCGTCGGAGCCCACAGCTATCTGTACGACATATGGATCGTGCCCTATCTGTCCGGCGACGGGAGCGAGCTCTACGCGCAGATCAACGGCTCGGACGCGTGGCAGACCAAGAGACGCATCGAGCAGGTGGTCGTGTCCGAGCACACGGACGTCGGCCTCCGTGTGAAGCTGCCCAGGGAGATCGGCGGCTGGCCGGCCGCGCATGAGAAGTGGGCGGCGCAGTGGGGCACGCTGAACGCCGAGCGGGCGCGGGGACTGCTCGCACACGCCGACGCCAAGGCGGCAGAGCTCGAGGCGGAGGTCGCCTGGCTGGTCGCGGGGAGCGGCGGGGCACTGCTGATCGTCGCAGGCGTCGTCGTGTTCACCACGCGCACGGTGCTCCGCCGCCTGCGCGGTCTGCACGAACGCACGGTGACCATCGCCGAGGAGACGCTGCCGGACGTCGTGGCGCGTCTGCAGCATGGTCAGCCCGTCGATGCCGACAGGCTGCCCAGGCCGAGGGGGGATCAGGACGAGGTCGGACGTATCAGCGATGCGTTCGCCCGGGTCGTTGCCGTTTCCGTCGACGGGCACAGGCAGCTCGCGGACGAGCGTCACGGCTTCGGTATGTTCGCCGCGGGCATCGCCTCACGCACCGGAAACCTGGTCAGCCGCCAGTTGAGCCTCACCGAAGACCTCCAGGACACCTTCGGCCACGACGAAGCGCTCCTCGCCCAGTTGATGAGGTCCGACCAGCTGACGGTGGGCATGCGGCGGCAGATCGAGAACCTGCTCATCCTGGCGGGCGGTGAGATCCCTGACCCGCACACCGAGCCCATGCGCGTCGCCGACCTGCTGCGCGAGGCCGCCGCGGAAGTCGAGGACTTCCGGCGGATCGAGCGGCAGGCCCTGGACGAGATCAGCGTGGAACCGCGCGTGATCAGCCAGATCAGCCACCTCCTGGCCGAGCTGCTGGACAATGCCACCCGGTTCTCACCGCCGAGGTCGAAGGTCGTCATCCGGGCCGACTTGGTGGCTGACGGTCTGTCGGTCGAGATCGAGGACCGCGGTCCGCGAGTGAGCCCCGCGAGCTACGAGGAGATGAACGGGCGGCTGCACTCGGCCCCGCCGTACGCCGTCCTGGCGGAGAACGCACACAGGCTGGGTCTCTTCGTGGTCGGCCACCTCGCCGAGCAACTCCGGGCCACGGTCACGCTGCGCAGGTCGGTATACGGCGGGACGTCGGCCATAGTGATCATTCCCAAGGAGCTACTCGTGCCGACCGAGCGGGAACAGCCACGCAAGCTGGTGCCGCCCGTCCCCCCTCAGCCTGTCCCCACCAAGCCTCTCCCCGCACCGCGCCGCATCGATGAACGCAAGCCCGAACTGGTCCTGCATTCGCGGTCCGGGCTGCCGAGCCGTCGGACGCATGAGCGGTCGCAGGAGAGCATGCAGCCGGTTCGGCCCGTGGCGCTGGACGGCGACTCCCGGCCTGCCCTGCCCGAGCGCGTCCCGCAGACCCATATCGCCGAGCAACTCCGCGAGCCACGCGAACCGGAACCAGTGGTCGGTCAGAACGCGGCGACACCTGAAGAGGTGGCCGACGCCTGGGCGGACTACGAACACGGAACCCAGACAGTAGAAGCAGAGCTCCGACAGGATCAGCCATGACGACGACATCGAACGACATGATCTACAGCATCCTGGACAACAATCTGAGCAGGATCGCCGGCGTCCAGGGCGCCGTGCTCCTGTCCAACGACGGGATCAAGCTCAGCGCCTACCTGCTGGAACGGCCGCAGGCGGAGCGTATAGCCGCGGCGTCCTCCGGAATCGCGGCCACGATGAAGGCGATATCGAGGGAGGTCGGCGGTGGCCGGGTGATCCGCCAGCTGGTCGAGATGGACGACAGGTATCTCTGCATCGTCGGATGCGGGGAGGGCAGCACGCTCATCGTCGTGACCTCCCGCAAGGCACGGCTCGGGGAGTTGGGCGGCGAGGCGGTGCGGACCGCGCAGGCGCTCGGTGAGTGGCTGGGCACACCTGAGCGCACCCAGGCGCCCACGTCGTAATGGCGGACGATCCGCAGCACGGAGGCCGCCGCCGGACGCGGCTGTACGCCATGACCGATGGCCGTACCGCCGCTCCGCACACCGTCCTGACCATGGACACCACGATCACGGCCGTGGTCGCCGCGGACGCCCACGGCGGCCTGCCCACCGAGTGGCAGGCCATTCTCTCCATGTGCCCGGCGCCGGATGGGCGGGCGGTCGCCGAGATCGCGGCCCGGATGCACATGCGCCTCACTCCGATGACGGTCCTTCTCGGCGAACTCGCGGACCGCGGGCTGATCCACCACCGGCCGCCCCTGGCGGAGGCCGAGACCACCAATGTCCACCTGCTCATGAGAATCAGGGACAGCCTTGCCCGAATATGACTCCCCTGCCCAGGAAGCTGCCCCCGTCAAGATCCTGATCGCCGGGGGATTCGGCGTCGGTAAGACGACGCTGGTCGAGACGGTCTCCGAGATCGAGCCGCTGCGTACGGAGGAGCGGCTGACGGCCGCGGGGGTCGGCGTCGACGACCTCGACGGCATCGAGTCCAAGACGGTGACCACCGTCGCGATGGACTTCGGCCGAATCACCCTCACCGACGCCGGAGTCGTCCTCTATCTGTTCGGTACGCCGGGCCAGGAGCGCTTCTGGTTCATGTGGGACGACCTGCTGAACGGGGCTCTCGGAGCGATCGTGCTGGTCGACACCCGGCGCCTGGACCGCAGCTTCCCGGCCGTCGACTTCTTCGAGAACCGCGGGCTTCCGTTCGTGGTCGGGGCGAACTGCTTCAACGGCGAGCAGCCGTACACCGCCGAGGAGATCGGGGCGGCGCTGCATCTGCGTGACCCGAACACGCCCATCCTCATGCTCGACGCCCGCTCCCGTCAGGACGCCCGTGACACCCTGCTGTCGCTTCTCGACATGCTCATCGCCAAGGCAGAGACCTCTGCGCCCGTCTGAACGAAGAGGCCGCAGCGCATCAGCGTGGACGCGTCAGCGCTGATACGTGCCCACCAGTGTGCCGGCGGCCAACTCCCGCCCGTTCAGGGCCTGATGCACGGAGTCGGACGACACATGGCCGTGCAGGGGCAGCGGCTCGGACACGGCAAACAGCCGGAAGAAGTAGCGGTGCGCCCCGTGCCCCGGTGGAGGCATCGGCCCGCCCCAGCCCACTCGTCCGAAGCCGTTGGGCCACTCGCGGCCGCCGGGAGGTGTCCCGCCCTCCTCCACCCCCGGACTCTCCGGCGCGATACCGGTGACCAGCCAGTGCAGGAACGTCCCACTCGGGGCGTCGGGGTCCTCGCAGAGCAGGACCAGCTCGGCCGTTCCGTCCGGCACCCCGGACCAGGTCAAGGGAGGCGAAACATCGTCCCCTTCCCCGCTGTAGCGGCGGGGGATCGCCTCGTGGTCGCTGAACGCCGTGCTTGTGATCTCGATTCGGGTCATGTGCGCCGCTGTACCCGGATGGGCACGGAAGGCACCGGTCCGGTCGGCAGAACACTCGATCGGCCGAGGGGGCCCGCCGCACCCTGCGCGGCATCGTCTCCGGCCGGACGGGCTACAGCCGATGCGCGCAGGCGCGGACGCGCCTGGGGCAGGACGCCGCGTCGGGGGAGACCACCGCGCTCGCGAACGCGGCGGTGGATCCGGTGCGGCGGCTGAGCGGTGCGTCAGCCATGGCCGACACCCAGCCGATGACCCTCAACGGCGTGCTGCGGCTGGGCCGGGTGCGGAGCCTCGCGACCGCGACGGTCGGCAAGGACGGAAACGGCTGGCGCGATCCGCAGGCAAGAGGCCGTACCGGAGACATCCAGTACAGCCTCTCGCCAGTTCTGTTTGTACGAGGCCGGGCGCCAGGCAGTCAGTGCCCGGCACCCGGCTCCGGCTTCGGCTTCGGTTCCTGTCAAGCCGCGGCGTCGGCGGCGTCCGGGATCCAGGAGCCGTGGATCATGGCCGGCACCCGACGCGGCAGGTGGATGGTGGCGATCGGCGGGACGGACAGATCGGATGCGTCCAGGACGAGCATCCTCGAGGCGTCCTGGTTCAGGTCGCTGACGATGGTCAGCAGATAGCCGGCGTCCTCGTCGGTCGCGTCCGCGGCCGGGACGAACACGGCCTCGCTGGGAAGCTGTCCCGTTCCCACGGGCAGCAGTTGGCGGGCTCCGGTCGACCGGTCGTACTTGACGAGGGCGTGGTTGCCGATACCCAGGTCGTCCGGGAAGGAGAGCGCGTACTGGTAGCGGTGCTCCCGGCCGAGGACGTCCTCGTTGATGGTCGGGAACTCCACCGTCAGGTCGTCTGTGACCTCTTCCTTGACGTTGCCCGCCGCCAGGTCGACCGTCCAACGCCGCTGGCGGGAGCCGGAGTTGGGCTCGGCACCGCGGTCCGGGGCGCCCACCCACCAGTTCCAGGAGCGCTGCCAGCCGGTGCGGCCCACGCACGGGCCCTCGACGACGATCCGTCCGTACGCGTCCTCGTAGGCGTTGGCGAAGTGCATCCCGTACCCCTGACCGATCTCGAACCAGCGGATCCTGCTCGCGCCGCCGACGCCCCGCGGCATGATGCCGATGCGGGACTGCTGCTCGTCGCTCCAGCTGTACGGGATGCCCGAGTGCTCGGCCGGGTCGAAGGTCACCGACCCCTCCAGGAACACGACGTAGTGCTCGGTGATGGCGAAGTCGTGCTTCAGCGCGGCGCCGGCTCCAGGGACCTCCTGGCTCTGCAGGACGTCACCCTTCGGGGAGGCCACATGGTGGACCAGGAACGGCGGGAACGGTGAGGACGCGAAGAAGTGCAGCTCACCGGTGACCGGGTCCTCCTTGGGATGCGCGGTCATCGCCGTGGTCAGCTTCCCGCCGAAGTCGAATGCGCCCACGGTCTCCAGATCGGCCGTCAGCTCGAAGGGGAGCGCCGACTCGCACAGCGCGAGCAGTCGGCCGCCGTGCTCGATGACATGCGTGCCCGCGGTGCTGGCGGTCAGGTCGGGGCCCCGGTCCGTCATATACGGCGCGCCGTCAAAGGCGGGAGTGTGCACCCAGCGGTTGCGGTACCACTCGGCGCGGCCGTCACGCAGCCGGATGCCGTGCACCATGCCGCTGCCCTTGAACCAGTGGGTGGGGGTGATTCCGGGCTTCGGGTTGTGGCTGTTGCGGATCAGCCGGCCTGTCAGCTCGGGCGGCAGGCTGCCCTCGACGGTGAGTTCCGTCGCCGTGATCTCGTCGGCGACGGGGGTGTAGTGCCCGGTCAGGTAGGGCTTGTTCGTGCTCATGCTGGTGTCCTCTCCTACGCGTTGTGCTTGGGGACCGACTTGGGTGAGTGGGTAGTCGTGGTGACCTCTCGCGGAGGGCGGCGGGGAGCGGGACGGCTCCCCGCCGCCGCAATGCCGCTAGCGGCGCTCGGCCTCGGTCTTCAGGTGGCTCAGCCACGACTCCAGGGACTGTTCGAGCGCCTGCCGGAGCTGCGCGGGCTGGGCCTCGACCGGAGCTCCGCTCCAGGACTCCTCGGTGTGGACGGTGACCACGCCGTCCGTCTCCTTGAAGGTCCATACGTGGACTCCGTCAATGCCCTGCGACGGGCCTCCCCAGACGATGCGCCGGCGGGGCACGATCTGACGGACCGTGGAGGTGATGTCGAGGCCGTGGGTGAGCCACCGGAAACTGACGGCGGGGGCGAGCGGGCCGTCGAGCTCGGCCCGCTCGATGTCCGGGTTCCAGTCGGCCCAGGAGTCGATGTCCGTGTGCACCGCCCAGACGGTGGCGAGCGGGGCGTTGACGGTGATCGAGAGCCGTACGACGACGGGGGCGCCCTCGTCGACGGTGATGTCGGTGTTCATGTCGTGATCTCCTTCGGGAATTCCTGGCTGGTTCAGCGGGTGGTGGGTGTGGTCCGCGCGGCGCTGTTGCCCGGTGGACCGGGGTCGGGAGCCGGAGCCGGAGGCGGCTCGGTGGACGGCGGCGCCGGGTGACGGCGCGCCAGGAGAGGGGTCAGGGCGGCCCCGGCGGCGACGACGGCCGCCGAGGCGAGGAACGCTGCCCGGTAGCCCTCGGTGAGGGCCGCCGCATGGGAGTAGTGGTGCTCGAATGCGGCGGTACGGGATGCGGCGAGGGTGCCGAGCGCGGCCAGCCCCAGCGCTCCGCCGACCTGCCGGGTGGTGTTGACCAGGCCGCTGGCGAGGCCCGTGTCGGCGGACTGGACGCCGGTGACGGCGGCACCGGTGAGCTGTACGAAGGCAATGCCCAGGCCGAGGCCGATGACAACGATGGGACCGAGCACAGCGGCGGCGAAGGTTCCGGTCGCGGAGATACGGGCCAGCCACAGCAGTCCGGCAACCTGGGCCAACAGCCCCGCGGCGAGGGTGACGGCCGGTCCCAGCCGGCGGGCGAGCCGTGGTGCCAGGGACGACCCGGCCATGTTCGCCGCCGCCAGCGGTAGTTGCGAAAGTCCCGCCTGCAGCGGCCCGTGGCCGAGCACCTGTTGCTGATAGAGGGGAAGGAAGAAGAACAGTCCGACCCAGACGGCGCCCAGGAGTGCCATGACGAGATTGGCCGGACCTACCGAGCCCGTCGTGAGCAGGCGCGGCGGCAGCAGGGGTGCGGGGTGGCGCCGCTCGACCAGGACGAAGAGCGCGAGCAGGACGGCGGCGGCCGTCATGCTGCCCAGGACCCAGGGATCGCTCCAGCCGGAGCGGCCGGCGGTCGTGAGGCCGTAGACGAGGGCGACGAGACCGGTCGTGACGGTGACCGCTCCGGTGAGGTCGAGGCGCCGGGGGCCGCGGCCGGGAACCGGGTCGGCGGGCACGAGCACCATGGTCGCGGCGAGGACCACGGCCGCTGCGAGCGCGGATGCGTGGAAGACCCAGGGCCAGCCCAGCGTCTCGGTGAGTACCCCGCCCAGCAGGACTCCGGCGGCGCCGCCCGCGCCGGAGACCGCGCCCCACACCCCGAGCGCCCTGCCGCGGCGTGGGCCGGGCGGAAAGTGCCGCATGACCAGGGAGAGTGCGGCGGGTGCCACGGCGGCGGCACCGACGCCCTGCGCGGCACGGGCGGCGATCAGCGTCCACGGGGCGGTGGACAGGCCCGCTCCCAGCGACGCGGCGGCGAAGAGCGCGAGGCCCGCGAGGAGGATCCGGCGCCCGCCAACGAGGTCGGCGGCCCGTCCGCCGAGGAGCAGCAGCGCTCCGAAGGTGAGCCCGTAGGAGTTGACGACCCAGGACAGGCCTGCGTCGGACAGACCGACGCTGTCGCGGACCGAGGGAAGGGCGACGTTGACTATGGACGTGCTGAGCACGACCGCGAACTGCGCAGCGGCCAGAACGGCCAGGGTGGCCCCGGGACGGCCTGCGGGGCGGCCGTCGGATGCGGCGGACGAGGGCGGCGCACCGGACCCGTCGGCGGCGCCGTTCGGTGTGCTGGGCATGCGGACTCCTGTGTGTGGTTGACCACTCATTCATTGGTTCAGAAAAAAGGCGAGGCGTCGGTCCGTGCGCGGTGCGGGCCGACGCCCTGCCGGGTTGCGCTGTCAGAAGTGCCGGATGCCCGCCGTGAGGGTGCGCGTCCAGGGGGCGTCCACCTTCTCCGCGTCCATCGACACCAGCAGGTGGCACAGCATGCCGGTGGCGAAGAACTCCTGGATCTGCCGGTCCTCGCCCCCGGAGGCCCCGCGGACGTACTCCACCAGGCGGGCGTACCCCGCCCGCACGGCGTCCCGGACCGCCACCTCGGAGACCGCGGCCGCCTGGGCGTGCATCTGCACAAGCAGGAGGTCGTTGTCGCTGATCAGCCGGGCGTAGGCATCGCCCATCGCGGAGAGGACGGCCTCGGGCGAACCGCCCTTGGCGCCGGCGGCGCCGACCTCCAGGCTCTCCCGCACCCGAACGAAGCAGTGCTCGACGACCGCGACGAACAGGGACTCCTTGCTGGGGAAGAGCCGGTAGACGTACGCCTGGGAGATGCCTGCGGCCCTGGCCACCTCGGAGGTCGTCGTGCCGTAGTACCCCTTCGACGCGAAGGCTCCGATGGCGGTGCGCAGTACCGTGTCGCGGCGCTCTTCGGCGGTGGACAGTTGACGGCGGCGTTCGGATTGCATGTGAGTACTTAACCACTCACACTTTTGGGCGTCAAGGACTCAGGGTGGCCAGAGGGGTCGGACCGCGCAAGGCAAGGGGCTGGGTGTAACACGCGGTGACGGTTCGACGTGCGAGCGTGGCGGGTCCCTGTTTCGCTGAATCTGCCCGCTTTCCCTCCGAGCAAGGAGTCACCCATGAGCGTCGCAGGCGAATCTGGCGGCCGAGCGCAGCAGATGCGCGACAAGGCCAAGCAACTGTCCGAAGCCGCGGAGCGCGCGAGCGACCCGCAGGAGCGACAGAGGCTTCAGGAGAAGGCTCGGCGACTGCAGGGACAGAGCCGGCAGCAGGACGCGGGCGGCGACCGGGACGAGTTCCCTCCTGCCTGACTGGTCTGTCCTGCCGATGGCCCGCCCTCGCGTCGAGGGCAGGCCATCGGCGCGTGGCATAGGTATCTGTACGCGGCATCAGTAACGAAATGCTCCCACCCTGTGATCTTTCCGGCTTATGGGGCACCCGGGGTCCATGACGACTCTGCCTCGTGACACAGGCGACGCCGGCGGCCCGCTGGTAGTGCCGCCTGGTGTGTACCCGCCGCAGGAAGACACCTTTCTGCTGGCCGAAGCCCTGGACCGGGAACCGCTCCGACCCGGCGCGGACGTACTCGACGTCGGGACGGGCGGCGGAGCGCTTGCCCTTGCCGCCGCGCGCCGCGGGGCCCGGGTGACCGCCGTCGACACGGCATGGCGGGCCGTGCTGGCCACCAGGCTCAACGCGGCCCTCGCCCAACTCAACGTCGAAGTGCTCCATGGTGATCTGCTGACTCCCGCCGCAGGCCGCCGATTCGACCTCATCGTGACGAACCCGCCCTACGTGCCCGCCCCCGGGGGCCACTCGCCGCGCGGCGGACCGGCACGCGCCTGGGACGCGGGCCGCGACGGCCGGGCCCTGGTGGACCGGATATGTGCCGGTGCTGCCGCCCTGCTGCGGCCGGGCGGAGCGCTGCTGCTGGTGCACTCCGCAGTGTGCGGTGTGGAGTCCACGCTGGAGCGCCTCGCGCTGGCCGGCCTCGGAACAGCGGTGACCGACCGGCGCTGGATACCGTTCGGGCCGGTCATGCGCTCCCGGACGGCGTGGCTGGAGGAGCAGGGGCTTATCGCTCCCGGCCAGGAGAAGGAAGAGCTGGTGATCATCCGTGCCTGCCGGCCCCAGTGAACGGCCGCGTCGCATCACTGTGACGAAGGACGGCCCGGTGCTCGTGGAAGGCCCAGTCGAGGTGTTGCTCGAGGACGGGAGCAGCGTGACGTCGGACCGCTTCACCGTGGCGCTGTGCACATGCCGCCGCAGCCGGTCGTACCCCTGGTGCGACACCAGCCACCGACGTCGGGACAAGGGTTGTCGATGAACTCGATGAACTCGAACTCGATGAACTCGAACTCGATGAGCTCGAACCCGAGGAACAGTCCTTCGCTACGGGAGCAGCTCCATCTCCCGCGTCAGCCGCGCCTCGATCTCCGCCGTCCTGGCCGGATCGGCACCGATCACCGCATACCGCCAGGACACGCCGTCCGCGGGAGCGTCGGCGTACAGGATCACCCCCTCCCTGCGGGCCGGATTCCAGTCCAGCCCTGCCGCCCGCAGGAGTTTCACGGCGTCGGCGAATCCGTACGCCGCTCTGGACCGCCCGTTCGCGATCAGCCATGCGGGGGAGCTCAGCCCGGCGGCGCGGCCGAGGCGGCCGGCCATGACGTGCGGGGTGGTGGTGGCCGTCCGGCGGACGTTGCTCTCAGTGGCGTACAGCCTGCCGTCCGGGGCGAGGACCGCGTCCAGTCCGTACGGGCCGGCGTACCCCTGCCGAGCCAGGTAGCGCCCGAGCGCCAGGCCCCACTGCTCCAGCTCCTTCGCGGCGTCCTCCGCCATGTCTTGGAGAGGTGATACGTAGCCGGTGAAAGACCCGCCGGACGTGCGCATCTCACCGCTGAACATAGGCCGGGGCCTGCTGCGGCACGCCTCCAGCTGGACGCTGACCGACCGGGCCACGTCGAGACACTGCTCGACCACCCAGTCCCCGTCGACACCAACGAGGCAGGCCGGCCAGTCCCGCTCCCACGACGGGTCGGCGTGCTCAATACGAGAGACGAACCGCACCCCGTGACCACCGGCGGAGCGGTCGGGCTTGACCACCACCCGCTCGTGCCGCGCCAGCAGTTCAGCCACCGTCCGCGTCAGCCGATCGCGTCGGCAGACCTGCCCGGGCGGCAGCCTCATCCCCAGATCACGGGCGACCGCGCGGAAGCCGGACTTCGTATTGAGCCGGGACGTCACGTCCAGTGCACTCGTGCCCACTCCGCCGGGCCCGTACGGGACTACCGGCACCTCCAGCTCCGCGGCGAGTGCGACCGAAGGGACGTCCAGTGCGGTGGGCAGCAGTCTGGCACCCTCCCGCCCGGCGATCAGCGCCCGGAGCTCGTCCATGAGCCCGGCCCGGCGTACCGCCTCCGCCATCGGCACACCCGGCGTCGCCGGTACGGTCACCACGGCCACGGAGTCGTACGGCACGCCCAGCAGCTCTCCCGCGTAACGCCGGAAGTCCCGGCCGAGCGGCACGGGGGAGACCAGCACATCACCGGGGCGCGCCAGCCAGATCTTGCGCGGTGCCTGTGCCGCCCACTGCTCCAGCACCTCGTGGGACGCCAGATCGACGGCCACCTCGGACAGAAAGTTGGCGTAGATGATCCACGGCTCGCGGTGCTCCACGTTTCACATCGTGTCCCGTTGCGCCGGTGTGCGACAGCTCGGGCGGCGGAACCCACCTGCGTGGAGCATCCGCCCGATAAAGGGAAGATCACGGGGTACTGGGGGGATATGGCCACAGAACAGCAGGGACCTGTGCTACCGCGGGAGCGTGGTGAACTCTCGGCGGCGATCATCCGCTACCTCGGCGGAGAAACAACGTTGCCCGGAAGCCAGGCCGTGCAAAAGGCGGACGCTTACGGGGAAGATCTGCAGCTCGCTCTCTATTTGACCTACGAGCTCCATTACCGCGGCTTTGCGGGTGTCGATGCAGCACTCGAATGGGACCCGGCGCTCCTGGGCGTGCGTTCCCTGCTCGAGAATCGATTTCTTGACGCACTGCGCGCCGACGCCACCCGCCATGAAACCGTGGACGACGCATTGGCGGACCTTCTGCTGGAGCCGGTCAACGACACCGGCGTCTCTCATTTCCTCCAGGACGAGGGAGAGCTGTGGCAGGTGTGCGAATACGCCGCGCAACGGTCGCTCTATCACCTCAAGGAGGCCGATCCACACGCCTGGGTACTGCCGCGGCTGTGGGGGCGTGCCAAGGCCGGCATGGCCGCCGTGGAATTCGACGAATTCGGCGGAGGACGGGCGGAGCGAGTCCACGCTCAACTCTTTGCGGACCTCATGACCGATCTCGGCCTCGACGCGACATACGGCCACTACCTGAATTCCGGTTCAGCCCAGGCGCTGGCCACCGTGAACCTCATGTCACTGTTCGGTCTGCACCGGGCCCTGCGCGGATCCCTGGTGGGACACTTCGCCGCCGTTGAAATCACCTCCTCTCCCGGATCGAGGCGACTGGCCGCGGCGATGAACCGCACCGGGGCCGGGCCCGCAGCGGAGTTCTTCTACAACGAACACGTCGAAGCCGACGCGGTGCACGAGCAGGTCGTGCGGCGCGAGGTCATCGCAGGCCTCCTGAAGGAGGAGCCCCAACTGGAGGCCGACATCGCATTCGGCATCGACGCGACGGAGCACCTCGAGAGCCGCCTCGCCGACTGCCTCCTCGCCGCCTGGCGCAGCGACACGTCGTCGCTGCGCACCGACTCCTAGCACTACTACCTGTACTCGTCGTCGTGCAGCTCGACGACACGGGCCTGCTCCGCGCGGTCGGCTTCACTAGCCGAGTCCGGGTCGGAATCGAAGAGGCGATCGTCGTGGTGAGGGGCGATGTCGGCGTCCGGCTCTGCTTCGAACGTCTCAGGGTCGGTCGGGTCGAAGTGCATCGGTGTCTCCGCGAAGTGATGTCTCCAGGCGGTGGTTTGTGGCGACGGTATCGGTGCCGCGCAGGCGCACGCCGCAGGCGCGCGAGGAGCGCGCCGATGCCACCCTTCTTCCCCCGCCCAAACCGGCTTCACTGGATGCCCGATCAGCCGTGCGGTGCGGTGGAGATGTGGAACAGACGCGGCGTGTCAGCCGCCGGGGAGGCTGCGGGCGTTGCGGCGCTCACCGGGGCCGCGCTGCCGAAGCGGACCGGGCCGCCATCCGGGCGTCCCGGGAACTGATGGCCGGCGCCGAGCAGTTCGGCGGCGCCGCGCCCCACCCCGGCACGGACTCCACGTTCACTGGTCCGAACCCTTCGACTTCGCGGAACAGCTCGGCAATCCGCCGCTCTCGTCGGGCCGGGAGGTGACGCTGCGAATGCCGATGCGGTCGGGGCGGTAGGCGGTTGCCGGCCGGGTGCGCAGCCCGGCCGACGCCCAGCCCTTCACCGCGCACGGCCGGCTGCTCATCGTCCGCGTGCCCTGAAGCACCCGAACGCCTGCGGGCGACAACGTCCCACGGCGGGCGTTCAATGGAATGTATGCATGCTGCGAAGGGCGTACGACTACGCAGAAGCCGTTCGCTCGCCGTATCGGGCCTGGCCGTGCTGCTGACCACGGCGACGGCCCTGACATCCGGCGCCGCCGCGCCGAGCCCGTCACCCTCACCCTCCCCATCGCCGTCCGCTCCGCAGGCACCCCCGCCCCAGCCCCCGCCCCAGCTCACCAAAGCCGATGTGGACGGCGCCATCGGCAAGCTCGACGGTGTCGTAGAGAACGCGATGAAGCGAACCGGCGTGCCCGGCGCGGCCGTCGGCGTCGTCTATGGGGACCGGGTTGTCTACCTCAAGGGCTTCGGCGAGCGAAGGATCGGCCAGTCCGCGCAGGTTGGGCCCGACACCGTGTTCCAGCTGGCGTCGCTGTCGAAGCCGCTCGCATCCACCGTCGTCGCCGGGGCCGTCGGGCAAAAGGTCGTCAGCTGGGACGAGCCGGTGGCCGGGCACCTCCCCGGCTTCGCACTCAAGGATCCCTGGGCGACCAGCCATGTCACCATCGCGGATCTGTTCTCGCACCGAAGCGGCCTGCCCGACCACGCCGGCGATCTGCTGGAGGACCTCGGCTACGACCGTACGTACATCTTGAGCCATCTGAAGTACGAGCCGCTCGACCCGTTCCGCGCGAGCTACGCGTACACCAACTTCGGCCTCACCGCGGCCGCGGAGGCCGTCGCCCGCGCCAAGGGCGTCAGCTGGGAGAAACTCAGCGACGACACCCTGTTCAAGCCGGCCGGAATGGAGTCCACCAGCGCCCTCTTCGCCGACTACGAGAAGGCGTCGGACAAGGCCGTCACCCATGTGAAGACCGAAGACGGCAGCTGGCAGGCGAAGTTCGTACGGGACGCGGACGCGCAGTCGCCGGCCGGCGGCGTCAGCTCCACCGCCGACGACATGACCCGGTGGCTGCGGCTCCAGCTGGCGAACGGGAAGCTCGACGGCCGGCAGATCATCGACGCCGAAAGCCTGGAACACACCCACCTGCCCGAGACGCTGTCCCAGCCGCCGGCGGCCCCGGCCGGCCGCACCGGCTTCTACGGCCTGGGCTGGAACGTCAGTTACGACGACCACGGCAGGCTCCGCCTCAGCCACTCCGGCGCCTTCGCGCTCGGCGCCAACACCAATGTGACGATGCTGCCCGGCGAGAAGCTCGGCATCGTCGTCCTCACCAACGGCCAACCGGTCGGCATGGCCGACGCCGTCGCCCTCGACTTCTTCGACATCGCCCAGAACGGCAAGCCCACCGCCGACTGGCTGCCCTTGGTCGCCGGGATCTACGAGCAGCAGGAGCAGGCCGCCAAGTCCCCCACCAACTACGCCGATCCGCCCGCGAACCCCAAGGCAGCCCGTGCCGACAGCGCGTACACCGGTACGTATGAGAGCGCCTACTACGGAAAGCTTGTGGTCACGGCGGACCAGGACGGGCTCAATCTCCAACTCGGGCCGAAACCGATGCGGTTCCGCCTCACCCACTACGACGGCGACACGTTCAGCTTTGCCACCACGGGGGAGAACGCGGTCGGCCTCACCGGCGTCACCTTCACCGTCGGCGACCGCGACACCGCGTCAAAGGTGCGCGTCGAATACCTCGATCAGAACGGCCTGGGCACTTTCGCCCGCGCCGGGCCCGCTGCCCGATCATGAACGACCGGGGCCGCCCAGCGTGCGTACCGCGTCGACGATCAGGTCCCAGAAGGCGGGGACGTTCACGTCCATCCCCACATGCGCGTTCGCCGGGCGGCCGGTGACGCCGTCCAGGTCGACCACGGTGGCACCGCGGGTGTGGGTGCCGGTCAGTTCGACCGCGACCGACGCGGAGACCAGGCTGACCAGCTGCGGATCGATGATGTGCGCCACGGTCAGGGGGTCGTGCAGCGGCGGCGCCTCGAAGCCGAAGACCTCCCGGTACCTGGCGGCGAAGAAGGTCAGCAGCTCGGTGCAGAGCCGGCTGAGCGGGGTGTCGAGCGCGTCGATCCGCGCGATCACATCGGCCGTGGCCAGCACCTGGTGAC
The DNA here is from genome assembly GCF_044389785.1 of Streptomyces sp. NPDC019443. NCBI lineage: Bacteria > Bacillati > Actinomycetota > Actinomycetes > Kitasatosporales > Streptomycetaceae > Streptomyces > Streptomyces sp. NPDC019443. The sequence continues at coordinate 481,172 of NZ_JBIRYJ010000003.1, read as the reverse complement.
TGGCGTTCAGCCCCATCATGGTGACCGGCAGACCGCTGGAGAACACGATGTCGGCGGCCTCCGGATCACAGACGATGTTGAACTCGGCGGCGGGCGTGGTGTTGCCCCGGCCGGTCGAACCGCCCATCAGCACGATGCGCTCGATGCGCTCGGCCAGCCGGGGATGGCCGAGCAGCAGCGCCGCCACGTTGGTCAGCGGTCCGGTCGGCACGAGCGTCACCGGCACCGGATGCGCGAGCAGGGTGTCCCGGATCAGCGTGACCCCGTCCCGCGGATCCAGTGGCACGGTGGGTTCCCCGAACCCCGGCCCGTCCAGGCCCGACTCCCCGTGGATGCCGGCGGCCACCGACGCCCTCCCGTGCAGCGGCCGGTCCCGTCCGGCCCCGATCGGCACCCCCTCGACACCTGCGACTGTGCACACCCGCCGGGCGTTCAGCGTGGTCTTCTCCAGCGTCTGGTTGCCGGCGACCGTGGTGATCGCGAGCAGCTCGATCGCCGGATGTGCGGCGGCCAGCATGATGTTGAACGCGTCGTCGTGCCCGGGGTCGCAGTCGAGGATCACAGGGACGGCCATGGGTCTCCTCCTGGTAGCCGGCAACCGTGAAGCAGTATGGACAAGTACCAGCTGCCGTCGGCAACGATGCACCGTAGCCCTCGCGCACCCAGGGAGAACACGGCCTTCGAACAGCGCAGCGCCATCGTGTTCATTACGGCTGTCGTCATCGCTGTCCAGTAGGTGTGCGGCCAATTGGTGGGGCCGTTCCTCAGGGAAGTGCCGGAGTCCGGCGCCGGTGATCACCTCCTGGAGCCCGAAACCGTGCAGGGGCACGGCCAGCAGGCTGAAACTGCGTACGTTGCCGGGCCGGGAGGCGGCGGTGCTCCGTAACTTCCGGCCGCACCGTGATCCACGCCCATCGATGACCTCACAAGACCGTTCAGACCCTGTCCCCGTTCGGCGGCTCGTACGGTCGGGCTCCTCGCTTGGTCAGGTCCGACCGCGTAGAAGAGAGGCGTGGGCTCACGCCGGGTGCCCTCGAGCCCCTACTCACGTCACGTCAGGGAGTCCGCCGTGAAAGCCCTCGTCGCCACCGACTACGTGCCGCTGGACCAGATCACGGTCACCGACCACCCCACACCCACCCCGGAACCGGGCCAGGTGCTGATCAAGGTCGACGCCGCGGCGCTCAACCCGCTCGACCTGGCGCTGATCACCGGCGCCATGAAGGACATCTACCCGGTCGACCAACCGCTGGTGATCGGCATGGACGCGGCAGGCACCGTGGCCGAGGTGGGGGAGGGTGTTTCCGGCTACACGCCGGGTGATCCTGTGCTCGCCTTCACCGGATTCGTGGGTGCCGTTGCCCAGTACACGGTGGCGTCGCCCGGCCCCCTGCTGGCCCTGCGGCCTCCGGGCCTGGACAGCCTGCACGCGGCGTGCATTCCCGAATCGGGCCTGACCGCGGTCTGCCTGCTGCGCGCCGTCCGGCTCGCGGCGGGCGAGAGCGTGCTCGTGATCGGAGCCACCGGGGGGATCGGGCTGTACGCCGTGCAACTTGCCCACGCGCTCGGGTCCCGGGTGATCGCCACGGCGACCGCGGATGACGAGGAATACCTGCGCGGCCTCGGCGCCGCAGACACCGTCGACTACAAGACCGGCGACGTGGTCGAGGAGACCTTGCGCCTGGTGCCCGGCGGCGTCGACGTCGTCGTGGACCTGGTCAACTCGGGCGACGGGCTCACGGGCACGGCGCGTGCGGCCCGGCCTGGAAGACCTGGCAGCGCGGGCGGCGGACGGGCGCCTGCGGGTCGAGATCGGCGCACGCTACTCCTTGGAAGACGCCGTACAGGCCGTCGCCGACTTCGCCGGGAAGCACATCCGGGGCAAGGTCGTCATCGAGATCCCACAGCGGATGTGACGTGACGTCACGAATGCGCACCACCCCCGACCTACGAAAGGCACAGCCCTCATGAAGCGCAGGACCCTCGGTGGCACCGGCATCTCGGTCAGCGAATACGCGCTCGGCGCGATGATGTTCGGCGCCTGGGGCAACGGCGACCACGACGAGTCGGTCCGTATGATCCACCGGGCCCTGGACGCGGGCATCAACTTCGTGGACACCGCCGACATCTACAGCCAGGGTGAATCGGAGGAGATCGTCGGCAAGGCGCTCAAGGGCCGCCGGGGTGGCGTCGTGCTCGCCACGAAGGTCAGCAGCCCGATGGGCGAGGATCCCAACGAAAGGGGAAACTCGCGGCGCTGGCTCACCCGCGCCGTCGAGAACAGCCTGCGGCGCCTGGGCACCGACCACATCGACCTCTACCAGGTCCACCGCCCCGACCGAGCCACCGACATCGACGAGACCCTGTCCGCCCTCTCCGACCTCGTACGCGCGGGGAAGGTGCGCGCCATCGGCCACTCCACCTTCCCGGCGGAACAGATCGTCGAGGCCCAGTGGACGGCCGAGCGGCGCGGCCACATCCGCTTCAGGACCGAGCAGCCGCCGTACTCGATCCTGGCCCGGGGCGTGGAGACCGCGGTGCTGCCGGCCGCCCAGCGCTACGGCATGGGCGTGCTGACCTGGGGCCCGCTCAGCGCGGGCTGGCTCTCCGGCAAGTACAGGAAGCCGTCGGACGTCGACCTGACGGCGGGCAGCGGGCGAGCCGTGCTCGAGCAGCACAAGTTCGACCCGTCGGTGCCGGGCAACGCCCGCAAGCTGGAGGCCGTCGGCGAGCTGAGGAATCTCGCCGACGAGACGGGCCTGAAGCTTGCGCACCTGGCGATCGCGTTCGTACGGGCCCATCCGGCCGTCACTTCGGTGATCATCGGCCCGCGGACACCCGCCCACCTCGAGGACCTGCTGGAAGGCGTGGGCGTCGAGCTGAGCGAGGACGTGCTGGACCGGATCGACGAGATCGTGCCTCCGGGCACGGACCTGAACCGGGGCGACTCCTACTACACACCGCCTGCGCTGGCCGACAAGTCCCTGCGCCGCCGCTGAAGGGGAACGGCGCTCATCACGGCATGATCTCCAGCGGGTCGTACTGGTGCGGCCGGTCGCCGACCCAGTCGGTCCAGGTGGGGTCGTCGAGAAGGTCTGCGGCGTCCGGCAGTCCGGCCTGGCGGAGGAACTCCAGCAGATGCGCATCGGAGTGGGCGAGGCCCATGATCTGGTCCCGGACCGTGACCCGGCGGCCACCGGAGGCGGAGATCCGGTGCACGACGATCGGCGGGCGTCCCGACATGCCTCCAGCGTCCATCCAGATGGGCCCGGAGGCACCCGCGCCAGGCCCGACCGAGCGCTAGCGCGCCCCAGGGCCGCCACTTACAGTTGCACATATCGGACCAGAACGCCGTATTGATCTCGATCGTGCATCTGGGAGGGCATATGACCCGCATCTCGCTCAAGGTGGACGGCACGGCGTACGAGGACGAGGTGGAACCCCGCCTGCTGCTCGTCCACTATCTGCGCGACCGGCTGGGCCTCACCGGAACCCCTGTCGGGTGCGACACGTCCAACTGCGGAACCTGCACCGTCGATCTGGACGGTGAGAGCGTCAAGAGCTGCACGGTGCTGGCCGTCCAGGCCGACGGGGGCGAGGTGACGACCATCCAGGGCCTGGCCTCCGACAGCGACTGGCATCCGTTGCAGACGGCGTTCCATCAGCAGCACGCCCTTCAGTGCGGCTACTGCACGCCGGGCATGATCATGGCCGCCCGGGACCTGCTCAAGGAGAACCCCGACCCCACGCCCGATGAGATCCGCCACGGCCTCGAAGGCAACCTCTGCCGGTGCACCGGCTACGAGAACATCGTGCGCGCCGTCCTCGCGGCCGCCGCCGAGGAGCGGCGCCGTCGCGCCCCCTCGCCCGGAGCCGTCACGACGACCGCGCCGGACCCGCTGAAGGCTCCGGCCACGGCCGGGCAGGAGGCGTCACCATGACCGAGCAGCTCGCCGAACGCGAGGTCGGCCGTTCCCGTACGCGCAAGGAGGACGCCAGGCTCGTCACCGGCCGGACCACCTGGACGGACAACATCGCCCTCCCGGGTCTGCTGCACATGGCGATCCTTCGCAGCCCCATGGCACACGCCACAATCGGTCACGTCGACGTGACACCCGCGCTGGAGCGGCCAGGGGTGATCGCCGCCTTCAGCGGCCGCGACCTGGCCGGCGAGATGGGCTCCATGCCCTGCGTATGGCCGGTGACCGAGGACATCGTCATGCCCGACCATCCGGCGGTGGCGGTCGACGAGGTGCGGTACGTCGGCGACCCGGTGGCCGTCGTGATCGCCCGCGACCGGTACGCCGCGGCCGACGCGCTGGAGGCCGTGGACGTCGACTACACTCCGCTGCCGCCCGTGCTCGACCTGGAGGACGCGCTGGCCGACGGCGCCCCGCTGGTGCACGGCGACAAGGGCACCAACCGCTGCTACACCTGGCCGCTCGCCACGGGCGACTACGAAGCGGAGAAGGCCCGGGCCGACGTCGTGGTTCACCGCCGCTACACCCAGCAGCGGCTCATCCCGAACGCGATGGAGCCGAGGGCCGTGGTCGCCACGCCTCCCACGGCGTCCAACGAATACACCCTGTACTCATCGACGCAGGTCCCGCACGTCGCACGGGTGACGCTGTCGATGGTGACCAAAATCCCTGAGCACCAGCTGCGGGTAATAGCCCCGGACGTCGGCGGTGGCTTCGGCTCCAAGCTCCAGGTGTACGGCGAGGAAGCCCTCGCCCTCGTGCTGGCCAAGCGGCTCGGCCGGCCCGTCAAGTGGACCGAGTCCCGGTCGGAGGGCTATCAGGCCACTCACCACGGCCGCGGCCAGCTCCAGGACATCGAGCTCGCGGCGACCCGGGACGGCAAGGTGCTCGGCCTGCGGGTCGACCTGCTCGCCGACATGGGCGCGTATCTGATGCTGATCACGCCCGGCACCCCGCTCCTGGGCGCGTTCATGTACCCGGGGATCTACAAGATGAACGCGTACACGTTCAACTGCACCGGCGTCTTCACCACCAAGACCCCCACCGACGCCTACCGGGGCGCGGGCCGTCCGGAAGCGACGTTCGCGATCGAGCGGACCATGGACGAGCTGGCCGCGGAGCTCGGCCTCGACCCGATGGAGCTGCGCCGGCGCAACTGGATCGGCCACGACGAGTTCCCGTACACCTCGATCTCCGGTCTCACCTATGACAGCGGCAACTACGAAGCCGCCACCGACCGGGCGCTCGCCCTCTTCGGCTACCACGACCTGCGGGCCGAGCAGCGCGTGCGGAACGAACGGAACGACCCGATGCGGCTCGGCATCGGCATATCCACCTACACCGAGATGTGCGGCATAGCGCCGAGCCGGATTCTGCGCGACCTCCGCTATGCCGCCGGTGGTTGGGAGGCGGCCACTATCCGCATGCTGCCCACCGGCAAGGTCGAAGTGGTCACCGGCACCAGCCCGCACGGGCAGGGGCACGCCACCTGCTGGAGCCAGATCGCGGCCGACGAGCTCGGCGTGCCGTTCGACGATGTCGAGGTGGTGCACGGCGACACCAAGGCGGTTCCGCAGGGCATGGACACATACGGCTCCCGCTCGCTCGTGGTCGGCGGGGTCGCCGTCCACCTGGCCGCGCAGAAGGTGGTCGCCAAGGCCCGCAAGGTCGCCGCGCATCTGCTGGAGGCGAACGAGGCCGACCTGGAATTCTCCGGCGGTACCTTCTCGGTGAAGGGTTCGCCCGAGGCGACGAAGACCATCCAGGAGGTGGCCTTCGAGACGTTCTCGTCGCACGACATGCCCGACGGCATGGAACCGACGATCAACGCCGAGCACCTGGTCGACCCGGACAACTTCTCGTATCCGCACGGCACTCACCTGTGCGCCGTCGAGGTCGACACCGAGACAGGCCGGGCCCGCATTCGCAGTTACGTCTGCGTCGACGACGTCGGCAAGGTGATCAACCCGATGATCGTCCAGGGCCAGATCCACGGCGGCCTGGCCCAGGGCATCGCCCAGGCGCTCTTCGAGGAGGCTGTGTACGACACCGAGGGCAACCTGGTTTCCGGCACCATGGCGGACTACCTGGTGCCCTCCGCACCCGACCTGCCCAGCTTCGTCACCGACCGCACCGAGACCCCGGCGACGTCCAACCCCCTGGGTGTCAAAGGCGTCGGCGAGGCCGGGACCATCGCGTCAACCCCGGCCGTGGTCAACGCGGTCGTGGACGCGCTGCGGCCCCTCGGCGTGAGCGACGTGGCGATGCCGTGCACACCGGAACGGATCTGGCAGGCCGTCAAACAGGCCAGGGCCGAGGAGGCGACGGCATGATTCCCGCTGCATTCGACTACGCGCGGCCGCAGACGGTCGACGAAGCGGTACGCGCGCTGGCGGACGGCGGCGACGAGGCGAAGGTCCTGGCCGGCGGTCAGAGCCTGATCCCCATCCTGCGTCTGCGGCTCGCCTTCCCCGAACTGCTGGTCGACGTCGGCCGGATCCCCGAACTGCGCGGGGTGCGCGAGGACGCCGCCGCCGGTTCGCTCGTGATCGGGGCCATGACCACACACCACGACGTCATCCACGACCCGCTGGTGCGACGCCACGCGGGGCTGCTGGCCGCGGCTGCCGAGACGGTCGCCGACCCCGCCGTACGGCACCGCGGCACGCTCGGCGGCTCCCTCTCGCACGCCGACCCGGCAGGTGATCTGCCGGCGGTGCTGCTCGCCCTCGACGGCGAGCTGGTGGCCGCCGGGCCGCAGGGCCGGCGCACCATCCCGGCCGCTGAGTTCTTCACCGACTACCTCCAGACCGCGCTGCGGCCGGACGAACTGCTCGTCGAGGTCCGCGTACCGAAGACGGAGAACTGGGGATTCCACTACGAGAAGTTCAACCTGTCCGCCCAGGCCTGGGCGGTCGTCGGCGTGGCGGCGCTGGTGCGGCGCGACGACGGCCATCTCGCCGAGTCCCGTATCGGCCTGACCAACATGGGCACGACCCCCCTGCGGGCGAGCGCCACCGAAGAGGCGCTCGCCGGTGCCGACGCCGACCCTGCGGCGGTGGCACGGGCCGCCGAAGCGGCAGCGGAAGGCACCCGTCCGGCGTCCGACCTGTCGGCGTCGCGCGAGTACCGCGAACACCTCGCTCGGGTGCTCACCCGGCGAGCGGTACTGGCCGCGGCCGGGATGGAGTGACAGGTGTGACGGACGGGCCGGACGAGTTGCGAGCAGGACTGGAGAAGACCGGCTATCTCGTCGACGACGGTCTCGCCATCGCCTGCTTCCTGGCCCTGAAACTGCACCGGCCGATCTTCTGCGAGGGCGATGCGGGCGTGGGCAAGACGGCGCTCGCCTCCGCTCTCGCGCAGGTTCTCGACGCACCCCTGATCCGCCTTCAGTGCTACGAGGGCATCGACGCCTCCCAGGCCCTGTACGACTGGGACTTCCCGCGCCAGCTGCTGCATCTGCGGGCCGCCGAAGCGGCCGGGATCACCGACGCCGACCGGCTGGAGAGCGAGCTGTACAGCAGACGGTTCCTCATCGCGCGGCCGCTGCTGCAGGCGCTGGAGACCCAGCCGTCGGTGCTGCTCGTCGACGAAGTCGACCGCGCCGACGACGAGTTCGAGGCCTTTCTGCTCGAGCTGCTCTCCGAGTACACCGTCACCGTCCCCGAACTGGGCACCCTGCGGGCCCAGTCGCCGCCCGTCGTCGTACTCACCTCCAACCGCACCCGCGAGGTCCACGACGCACTGAAGCGGCGCTGCCTGTACCACTGGTTCGACCACCCGGGCTTCGAACGCGAACTCGCAATCGTCCGCAGGCGCCAGCCCCAGGTGACCGAACGGCTCGCCGCACAGGTGACCGCCGTCGTGCAGACACTGCGCACGCAGGACCTGCTCAAGCCGCCCGGTGTGGCCGAGACCATCGACTGGGCCGAGGCCCTCGACGCGCTCGGCGCGACGGAACTCGACGCGGAGCTGGCCGTCGCGACGCTCGGCTCGGTGCTCAAATACCGCGAGGACGCGGAACGGGCCAGGTCTCTCGACCTGACCGCGGTCCTCGCCGCCCGGGGAGCGTGACGTCATGCCCGCGGCACCAGCGGTGGACGCGACGGCGGTCCTCGTCGGATTCGCCCGGGCACTGCGCGAGGCCGGCCTCCCCACGGGCCCCGACCGCGTGCAGACCTTCCTGCGCGCGCTCGACATCCTCGGGGCCGAGCGCCGCTCCGACGTCTACTGGACGGGCCGGCTCACCCTGTGCGGCAGTCAGGACGACTTGGAGCGGTACGAGCGCGTGTTCGCGGCGTACTTCGCGCAGCAACAGCGGCCCCCCGACCGGCTGCGCCGCGTCCCGGCCCCGGGGCCCGTGCTCCGCGTGGTGGCCGCCGAGTCCCGCGCGCCTCTCGACGCAAGGGAAGAAGGGGCCGGGGGACCGCCCGCGGCCGCCCTTGCGAGCTCCGCGGAAGTCCTGCGCCACCGCGACATGGCCGAGTTGTCCGCGGCCGAGCGCGCGCATCTGCGCCGGCTGCTCGCGGCGTTCTCGCTCAGCGGCGAGCCGCGCCGCACTCCCCGGCTGCGACCGGCCCGGCGCGGCGGTGTCGATCCGCGGCGCACCGTAAGGGAGTTGCTGCGCCGCGGCGGAGAGCCGGCGCGGCTGCGCCACCGCGCCCCCGCGACCAAGCCGCGCCGCGTTGTGCTGCTGCTGGACGTGAGCGGTTCGATGGATCCGTATGCGGACGCCCTGCTGCGCTTCGCGCATGCCGCGGCGCACGGCTCGCCGTCCGGTACCTCTGCCCGTACGCGTACCGAGGTGTTCACCATCGGCACCCGGCTGACCTGCGTGACCCGTGAAATGGCGCACCGCGATCCGGACGCCGCTCTGGCCGCTGTCGCGTCGGCGGTGCCCGACTGGAGCGGAGGCACCCGGCTCGGCGAGACGCTCCGCGGCTTCCTCGACCGGTGGGGGCAGCGGGGCACCGCCCGCGGAGCGGTGGTCGTCGTGCTGTCCGACGGGTGGGAGCGCTCGGACCCGGCGCTGCTCGCAGCCCAGATGCGGCGGCTGCACCGACTGGCCCACCGGGTGGTGTGGGCCAACCCGCGCAAGGCGCGCCCGGGATTCGAGCCGCTGGCGGCCGGAATGGCCGCGGCGCTGCCCCACGTGGACGCGTTCGTCGAAGGACACAGCCTGGGCGCCCTGGAGCGCCTGGCGGCAGTGGTGAGAGGTGCGGCCGATGCGTGAGATCCTCCCGGCGCTGAGCCGCTGGTACGCCTCCGGAAGCCCGTTCGGGCTCGCCACCGTCGTCGCGGTCAGCCGCAGTGCGCCGCGCGGCCCCGGGGCGGCGATGGCGGTGGGCCCGGACGACCAGGTCGTGGGCAGCGTGTCCGGCGGCTGTGTGGAGGGCGCGGTGTTCGACCTCGCCAAGGATGTCGTCGAGACCGGTCGGGCGCAGTTGCAGACCTTCGGCTACAGCGACGAGGACGCCTTCGCCGTCGGGCTCACCTGCGGCGGCGAGATCACCCTCCTCGTACGCTCCGTCTCGGCCGTGGCCGACGGCTCGTTCGGCGAGGTCGCCGCGTCGGTCGCCGAGCACCGCCCGGTCGTGGTGGCGACCGTGATCGACGGCCCCGCCCCGCGCGGTGCCGTACTCGCCGTCTGGCCGGACGCGGTTTCCGGCTCGCTCGGATCGGCCGGCCTCGACGCCGCGGTCACCGCCGACGCGCGCGGCGAGCTGGCGCAGGGGGCAACAGGCCGGCGTCACTACGGCCCGCACGGCGAACGCCGCGAGGACGACGTCACCGTGTTCCTCCAGTCCTTCGCCCCGCCGCCGCGAATGCTTGTGTTCGGCGCGATCGACTTCGCCGCCGCGGTGGCCCGGATCGGCGCGTTCCTCGGCTACCGGGTCACCGTGTGCGACGCGCGCCCGGTCTTCGCCGACCCCCGCCGCTTCCCGGACGGGATCGAGGTGGTGGTCGACTGGCCGCACCGGTATCTGGGGGGCACCGAAGTCGACGACAAGACCGCGATCTGCGTGCTCACCCACGACCCGAAGTTCGACGTCCCGCTGCTCGAAGTGGCCCTGAGCACCCCGGCCGCGTACATCGGTGTGATGGGCAGCCGCCGTACGCACGAGGACCGGTTGGCGCGCCTGCGGGCGAACGGAGTCGACGCAGCCGAGCTGGAGCGGCTGCGCTCGCCCATCGGCCTCGACCTCGGCGCCCGTACTCCCGAGGAGGTGGCCGTCTCGATCGCGGCGGAGATCGTCGCGTTGCGCTGGGGCGGCAGTGGCAGCCCGCTGGCACAAACAGCCGGAGCGATCCACCGTGCCCGTTTGAAGCCGGTGTGAGGAGAAGACCATGGAGCTGCAACACCAGTTCACAGTCCCTGTCCCGGTCGGCGAGGCGTGGCGGGTGCTGCTCGACATCGAGCGGATCGCCCCCTGCATGCCGGGCGCCACCGTGGAGGGCTTCGACGGCGAGCACATCATGGGCAGGGTGAAGGTGAAGGTCGGCCCGATCACCGTGACCTACCTCGGCACCGCCACCTTCGAGGAGATGAACGAGTCGGCGCACCGGATCGTCCTGACCGCGCACGGCAAGGAAGTTCGCGGGCAAGGCACCGCGCGAGCCACCGTCACCGGAACACTGGCCGAAGGGGACGGTGGTACTTCGGTCACGGTCGTCACCGATCTGACGATCACCGGACGGCCCGCCCAGTTCGGCCGCGGCGTCATGGCCGATGTGGGCGACAAGCTCGTCGGCCAGTTCGCCGACTGTGTGTCACGGCAGTTGGCGAGCGGGGAGCCGTCTGTGAGCGCGCCCGCCGGCGCCGGGGAGGGCGCGGCCACCAGCCCCGACCGCGCCGAGGCCGACAGCGCAGAGCCTGCCGTGTTCGGCCGCACCGGCTGGTACGAGGCCGAGCCGATCGACCTCCTGCGCACCGCGGGTGTCCCGGTCGCCAAGCGCGCGGCGGTAGTTCTTGTGGTGGCCGCACTCGCCGCGCTGACGGTCATCCTCATCCGCAGAAAACGGTGACAGGCTCGGCGAGGAGGTCGCCGAGTTCGTGGATGCGGACGAGACGCGGCGCAGGCGCTCCGCCCGAGTTGGCCGGTGGGTGCCTTGTCGTTACGTAATCACGGCGTGACGATAAGAAGGCCGCCCGGAGCCGCACACCCGAGGAGACCCCCTATGGCCAGCGACGAGCAGCCGCCCGCGATTGTCTTCGGCGCCATCGAGGACCACAGCGGCACCCCGCTGGGACAGGTGCCGGAGGCGGCTCAGAACGCCGTGCTGGCGCGGGTGGGCTCGGCGCACGGAGAGACGGTGTCCGCATTCCAGTCCTCAGGGTCCGCTCAGACCTCGCCTTGATCGACGGACGGGGGAACGCTCAGGTGACGGCGGGGACGAGGCCATTCCGTCAGTTTGTGGTCAAAGTGCACAGCAGGTGCGACCTGGCCTGCGACCACTGCTACGTCTACCGGCACGCGGACCAGAGTTGGCGCGGCCGCCCGGTCACCATGCCGGATGAGATCTTCCGGCTCACCGCCGGCCGGATCGCCGAACACGCTGCCGTGCACGGCCTGTCCCGCGTCCATGTGGTACTCCACGGCGGTGAGCCGCTGCTGGCCGGCCGTGAGCGGCTGCGCGGCTTCGCTCGCGAACTGCGCGGCGCGCTGCGCGGGGTGAGCGGTCTCGACCTGCGCATGCAGACCAACGGGCTGCGGCTGGACGACGAGTTCTGCGCCATGCTGGCCGACGAGGGCATCGTCACCGGCATTTCGCTCGACGGCGACCGCATCTCCAACGACCGGCACCGGATCAGGGCCGATGGATCCGGCAGCTACGACGACGTGGTGCGAGCTGTCCGGAGGCTCGGAACGCCCGCCCACCGGCGTGCCTTCGGCGGCCTGCTGTGCACGGTCGATGTGGAGAACGATCCGGTCGCGGTGTACCGGGCCCTGGTCGAACTCGACCCGCCGGGCATCGACTTCCTGCTGCCGCACGCCACTTGGGACCGGCCGCCGCCGCGCCCGCGGGGAGAGACGGACTACGCGGACTGGCTGATCGCTGTCCATAAGAGGTGGACGGCCGACGGGAAGCCCGTACGGATCCGGATGTTCGAGTCGATCACCAGGCTCGCCAAGGGCGGACTCAGCCTTACCGAGGCCCTGGGTCTGGGCAGTTCGGACCTGCTCGTCGTAGAGACCGACGGCGCCATCGAACAGGCGGACTGGCTGAAGACCGTCGCCCACGGCGCTCCGGAAACAGGCTTCCATGTTGCGCGCGACCGCTTCGACGAAGCCGCCGACCACCCCGGCATCCGGGCCCAGCGACAGGGCCTGGGCGGACTGTCGGCCCAGTGCCGCGCGTGCCCGGTGGTGGAAGTGTGCGGCGGTGGACTGTACGGCCACCGCTTCCGGACCCCGGCCTCGACAACCGCCGGCGCTTTCGACAACCCCTCGGTGTACTGCGCCGATCTGCTCAAACTGATCCAGTACGTGGAACGCGCCGATGACACCGTCCCCTCGCACGGCCTGCGCCGGACGCACTTCGACGAGCTGGCCGGCGGCCATGGCTCAGCGGCAGCCGTCCGGGAGTTGGGCCAGGCGCAGAGCAGCCTGCGGCTGGCGCTTCTCGCGGCCGCTCACCGGGCGGCCCCGCACCCGTCGGCGGCCTGGGAGTCGATCTCCGCACTGTCTCCCGCCGCCCTGGACGCGGTGCTGGCCGACCCCTATCTGCGGGTCTGGGCGCTGGAGATCTGTGAGGGGGCGGATCCCGACCCGGGGCGGCCTGCCGAGATCGCCCTGGCCGCCGCTGTCCGGACAGGGGAGCGGCTGAGCCTGACGGTGCCGCTGCGCGAAGGGGGGATACAACTGCCGGGACTGGGGGGTCTCTTGGTGAACGGTGGTGCTCGTGAGCTGACGGTCTGCGCAGAGGACGGCGAGATCACGGTCGAGGGCCGTCCGCTGACCGCCCTGCCGGACACCCTTGTCTGGGAGCCGCTGCGATTCCTGGAGGCGGACGGGGTGCGCGTGGCGCTGGAGGACACCGATCCCTACCGGACCCGCTACCAGTCCGCGGTCCTGCCGCGGCTCAGCGCCGCCGAATTCCACAGCTGGCAGGAGGCGTTCGGCAGCGCCTGGCAGATCATCCTGGCCGAATACCCCCGGTACGCCGACGGGCTCGCCGCCGGACTGCGCGCGGTGACTCCGCTCGCATCCCCGGCCGTGAGCGAGACGTCCCGGCATGCGTTCGGCGCGGTCGGCATCGTACTGCCGCCTTCCGCCGATGACCTGGCCCTCCTGCTGATCCACGAGTTCCAGCACGTCAAGCTCGGTGCGCTGCAGGACATGTACGACCTCGTCGACGTGGAGCGCGGCCTGCACCGGGTCGCCTGGCGCGCGGACCTTCGGCCGCCCGACGCCGTGCTGCAGGGTGTCTACGCCCATCTCGCGGTGGCCGACGTCTGGCGGATCCGCGCCCGGCGCACAGCGCCCGGATCAGATCCCGGATCAGATCCCGGATCGGCGCCCGGATCAGGCACCGACGACGCCGCCCGATGGACGTCGTACTGGCGTGACGCGGTGCTGGCCGCGCTGGACACGCTGGACGCCGCCGGGGCGGCCACCGGTGTGGGCGAGCGTCTGCTGGCGGGCATTCGGGCGACGGCACTGGCACTCGACCGGCCGGCGCAATGATCCGTTGCCTTCAACCCCTAGTACCGGCAGGGGACTTCGCGCTCCAATGGATGCTCGGGCACCGGCCGCGCCGCCGGGGGCACCCTGTCGGCGTGCGGCCGGCAGTGATCACGGGGGAGGCGAGGCCATGAGCCATCCGTTCTCCTCCTCACCGCCGCCCGCGAGCCCCACGAGCCCCATGGATCAGGACCCGTACTTCTTTCTCAGCTACGCGCGTGTCCCCTCGACGGAGGAAGAACGGCGTGGAGAGCACCCGGACCAGGATCTGGTCGACTTCCACCGGGAGTTGTGCCGCCACGTCATGCAACTGACCGACCACGACGGCACCCAGCCGCCCGGCTTCCTGGACCGGCGGATGGGCATCGGCGCCGACTGGGAGAGAAACCTCAAGCAGGCGTTGGCGACCTGTCAGGTATTCGTACCCGTCTACACCAAGAGGTACTTCTCCCGGGAATGGTGCGGCAAGGAGTGGGACGCCTTCGCACGGCGGCAGGCGGAGCAGCACCGGACCCGGCCCTACACGGTCAATGCGATCGTCCCTGTTCTCTGGCTGAGTCCCGCACACCTGGATCTGCCCCCGGTCGCCGAGGCGGTCCAGTACACGCACCCGGACCTCGGACCGCCCTATCTGAAGATGGGCCTCTACGGACTGCGCGAGGCGGGGTACTCGCTGCAGTACCGCAGGGCCGTCTGGGGAATCGCCCAGACGATCGTCAAAGTCGCCCAGCAGGCGCGCCTCGAGCCGTGCGACATAGGGCTGTTCGACGACCTCCGGAACGTATTCGAGGAGGGACCGTAGGATGCCGCTCTTCTTCTTGAGTTACGCACGGATCCCGGGTGACCGGCGCACCGGGCATGACCCCGACAGGCTCGTCTTCGACTTCTACGAGAAGCTGCGGGACAGGGTTGCGACGCACGCCGGGGTGCCGAAGGCGAAGGCCGGTTTCGTCGAGCAGCCGGGCACCCCGGGAGATGAGTCCGTACGGGCGCTGACCGGCTGTCGGGTGTTCGTCCCGCTGTATTCGAAGCGGTACTTCACCGACTCGCTGTGCGGCCGTCAGTGGACCGCCGTCACGAACCGGACCGCGCCGGGGACCGCTCCCCGGATCGTGCCCGTGCTGTGGACGCCCTACCCGGCCGCCTCGGTGCCGACGGCGGTCCAGGACACCCCCGCGGTTCCGGAAGGAACGGGTGACGCGGAGGAGGCCTACGCGGCCATGGGGCTGCACCAGTTGCTGGACCTGGAGGAAGGCCAGGCCCTCCAGGTCACCGAGTGGCTCGCGCAGCGCATCGCCACCGCCGCGGCTGCCGGGACCTGGGCGCCAGGTCCCCTCGATCCGGCCGGACTGGCCCGGCTGCCGGACGCGTTCGCGGCGACGCCGCCCAGCCCGCCGCTGCGGATCACCGTGCTGGCCCCGTCCGAGGAGCGGTTGCCGCTCGGCCGCGAGGCCGCGCGCTACGGCCCGCGTCCGCTCGACTGGCGGCCGTACGGCCCGGTGGCGGGCGGTCCGGTCGCCGAGCAGGTCACGGAGCTGGCCCGCAATCTGGGCTTCGACCCCGAGGTGGTGTCGTTCGACAAGACCCTCGTCGAACTGCGGGGCACGGACACACCGGCCGCGCCCTGGATCCTCGTTGTGGACCCCTGGGCGCTGCACGATGCCAAGGTCGCCCGCCAGGCCCGCGCCTTCGACGAGGCATACCGGCCCTGGACGGCTGTGCTGACCGCCCTCGCGGACGACGACCCGCAGACCAAGGAACATTCCGAACGGCTACGCGGACTTCTGGAATCCGCTTTTCCCCGCTATTTGAGGGAGGGAAGAATGGGACAGCAGTTCGCTGTGCGGGGCCTTGTCACGGCCGACGCATTTGCCTTGTGGTTCGGTGAGTTGGCGGAGTCCGCCTACATGCGTTATCTGAGGTACATTCAGCCGCAATCGTCCCCGCGGAGCACAATGGCGGGGAGACTGCCGGGGGTCGGTGCCGACGGACTCGGCACCGACGAGGGCGGCGCGGAGGCCAGGCCATGACCGGCGAGGACGCGGGCAGGATCATCACGTTCTACTCGTACAAGGGCGGTACGGGACGGACGATGGCACTCGCCAACACCGCCTGGATCCTCGCGTCGTCCGGGAAACGGGTGCTGGTGGTCGACTGGGACCTCGACGCCCCTGGCCTCGACCGTTTCCTGCATCCCTTTCTCGACCAGGACAAGCTCCTCACCACACCGGGTGTGCTCGACCTCGTCAGCCGTTTCAGCCAGGCACTGCTGGAGCAGCAGCGGCTCGCCGAGGTGCAGTACCCGGGCTGGGACACCCACGAGCGGGCCGCGGTCGTCGACGAGGCATGGGTCGCCGAACGGGCCCGCTTCAACCACTGTGTCATTCCGGTCATTTGGGCATTCCCCGAGAACGGCAGGCTCGATTACCTCCCGGCGGGTACCAAGAACAAGGGCTATCTGAGCGCTTTCTCACAGTTCGACTGGAAGCCGTTCATGGACGGCCCGCTGGCGACGGAATTCATCGAGTCCCTCAAGTGTGAGTTCGTCCAGAATTACGACTACGTTCTCATCGACAGCCGGACCGGCCTGAGTGATATCTCCGACATCTGCACCGTCAATCTGCCGCACACGCTGGTCACCTGCTTCACCCCCAGCAGCCAGAGCATCGACGGAGCGGCCGCGGTCGCGGAGCGCATCGACGCGATGTACAGCTTCCGGAACATCCGCATCCTGCCCGTACCGATGCGAGTCGAGGACACCAACGGCCAGGCCGACCGGCTCGACGCCGCCCGTGGCCAGATCCGGCTGCGATTCGGCAGGATCCTCGGCAGGCACAGCACCATCGCCCCGCACGACTACTGGGGCAAGGTCGAGATCCCCTACCGGCCCTCATATTCGTACGAGGAACTGCTGGCTCCCTTCCGCGACACCCCCGGCAATCCCTCCACGCTGCTCGCCGCCTACGAACGGCTCACCGCGGTCGTCTCCGACGGCGAGGTGACCTCGATGCCGCGTATGGAGGAGGGGCTGCGCCAGCGCTATCTCGACCAGTACACCCGCCGCCGGCCCCTCGACGTGTCCGACGTGTACATCAGCTACGTCCCGCAGGACCGCACCTGGGCCGACTGGATCCGTGCCGTGCTCGAAGCCGCCGAATTCCGGGTGCACTTGGCCCAGGAGGGTACCGACGAGGGCGCCCGGCTCAAGGCCGAGACCGAACGCGGCGTGGAGTCCACCTCCCACACCCTCGCCGTGCTGTCCGGCGCCTATCTCCGCTCCTCCCGTTTCAGGACGACATGGGAGACGGTCTTCTCGCCGGACAAGCTCGGCAACCGCCGGCACCTGGTGCCCGTACGGATCGAGGATGTGCCGGTGAGCGCACCCTTCACCGAGCGACTCGCCGACCTCACCCGCTGCGACACCGAGGAGGCCGCCAGGGAGATCCTGCTGCGGGCCTTCGACGCAGCTCCCCTGCCGCAGCCCCGCGCCCACTTCACCGGCCCGGACCGGCTGGCTCCGCGCTATCCGGGCGCCGAGCCGCCCGTCTGGTCGGTTCCGTTGCGCACAACCTCCTTCACCGGCCGCACCGAACTCCTTGAGACCATCAGAGAGCGGCTGCGGACAGGGAATCAAGCCATCCTCCTCAGAGGCATGGGCGGAGTCGGAAAGACGCTCCTCGCGCAGGAATTCGCCCACCGTTACAAGGGCGACTACGACGTCGTGTGGCACATTCAGGCCGAGCAGCCCGACCTCGCCGTCGGGCAGTACGCGGCGATGGCCCGGTCGCTCCGCCTGCCCGAGCGGAAGAACCTCACCGAGACGGCGCGAGCGGTACGGGAAGCCCTCGATCTGGGGGAGCCGTACCACCGTTGGCTGCTGATCCTCGACAACGCGGACGAGGCGGGGAACCTGCCCGACATCCTCAAGAGCGGGCGTTCGGGACACGTCCTGATCACCAGCCAGCGCTCCGAAGGCTGGGGCCGCTACGCCGAGACCGTCGAGATCGGCGTCTTCAGCCGCCCCGAGAGCGTCAGCCACCTGCGCCGCAGGCTCCCGGACTGGGGCCCGGAGGAGGCCAACCTGGTCGCCGAAGCCCTGGGCGACCTGCCCATCGCCGTCGAGCAGGCCGCGGCAGGCATCAAGCAGACCGGCCTGAGCGCCCGCGAGTACATCAGGCTGCTCCAGGTGCCGACGGCCGGCGCCGAAGACCGCGGCCACGGCGACCAGATCGCCGATCTCACCAACGCGACCGGCGGCACCTGGGACTTCGCCATCGACCGACTTAAGGAGAACTACCCACCCGCGGTACGGCTGCTCCAATTGTGCTCGTACTTCAGCCCCGAGCCCATCTCCATGGACCTGCTGGAAGGCGTCGAGATCGCCCGGACCCTGGGCGGCAGCCGGACTGTGTCCCGCGCCTACCAGGAGCTGAGCCGTTTCGCCCTCATCCGCGTCGACCGCAAGGCCAGAAGCGTCCAGGTACACCGGCTGGTCCAGCTCTCCATGCGCAACAGCATGACCGAGCAGGAGCAGCGGGAAGCGCGTGAAACGGTCTACCGCGCGCTGGTCGCGGCCCGGCCGGGGAAGGACGACCCGGAGGACCCCAACACCTGGGACCAGTACCGGATCCTCTGGCCGCACCTCGGCACGCCCTGGGCAATGACCACGCCCGACGACGGTGTGCGAGAGCTTCTCGTCGACCGGGTCCGCCAGCTGCGCCGCCGCGGGGAATTCGCACAGGCCATGGAGCGCTGCCAGAAGTGCGTGGCCAAGTGGAGCGCGGCGGGAGACACCGACGAGCGCTGGATGCTGCACATGAAGTTCCAGATCGGCAATATCCTGCGGGCACAGGGTAAGTACGACGAGTCTCTGGCCCTGGACGAGGAAGTTCTGGAGCGGCAGCTCGCCGTCCTCGGCGACAAGGACGACCAGCACGTCCTCATGACGACCAGTAGCATCGCCGCCGATCTGCGGGGTCTCGGCCGCTTCGACGAAGCGCTGGCGTACGACCGGGAGACCCATCAGAGATACAGCGCCGTCTACGGCGATGACCACCCGCGCACGCTGACCGCGGCCAACAACCTCGCGGTCTCCCTGTCGGTTTCCGGCGACTACTACGCGGCACGCGATCTGGACCGCAAGACCTTCGAGACCCGCGAGGAGATCCTCCTCCCCGACCACCCCCTGACCATCGAGTCGGCCGTCAACCTCGGGCGTGATCTGCGGGAGTGCGGCGACTACGCGGGCTCCGTCAGCCTGCTCAAGCAGGCTCATGACCGCTGCCTGCGCAACCTCGAACTCACCGAGGGCGCGCCCACCGTCCTCAACACTGTCAAGGGGCTGGCCGGTTCGCTGCGCCGTGCGGGACGGCCGGGCGAGGCGGAGCAGTTCACCCGCAACGTCCTGAAGTACACGCCGGAGGGCGAGGGCGGGGATTCCCCGGAGCGGTTGCTGCTGAAGATGAACCTGGCCAGCGATTTCATGGCGCTGGACCGGAGGGCTGAGGCTCTGGAACTGGGGCGCGCGGTGCTGGACGACCTCCGGCGCAGCCTCGGCGAGGACCACCCGCACACGGTCGCCTGCTCAGCGAATTACGCGGTGCATCTGCTGGGCGCCGGTAAGGCCGCCGAAGCCCAGGCTCTCGCGGAGCAGGCGGTGGCCGCGTTCACCGAACTCCTCGGGGAGAACCACCCGCACGTCCTTGTCTGCCGGGTCAACCTCGCCAACGCGCAGGCGGAGCAGGGAAGTCGCAAGGAGGCCCGCAGGACGTACGAAGCGGTCTTCGACCAGCTGCGAGAAGTCCTGCAGTCCAGCCACCCCGCCGCGCTGGTGTGCGCGGGCAACCTCGCCGTACTGCTGCGGGAACTCGGTGAGCCGAGTGCGGCCGAGGCGAGGCGCGACGAGGCCCTTGCCGAGATGATCAAACGGCTCGGCGCCGACCATCCGAAGACGGTGGCTCTTCGGTCTTGGCAGCGCAGTGGTCTGGAGCTGGAGCCGCACCCGATCTGAGCGCAGCTGTCATACGGCGCTGTCGCGGACCCAGGCCAGGATCCGCGGCAGCGCCGGCAGCGCCGCGAAGTGGGCGGCCGAGGGCTGCAGTACGGCGGTCGCTCCGGGAATCCGGTCCGCCAGCCAGCGGAAGTGGCTGACGGGGGAGAAGACGTCCTGCTCGCCGTGCCAGAGCAGGACCGGTACGCCTTCGATGTCCTCAGGCCTGAAGCCCCACGGCTCGCGGAACGACACAAGATCGTCCACCCAGCCCGCCGGCTCCGGCGGATCCTCCAGCTCCGCTTCCCGTCCGGTCAACTCACCAACAGCGGAAAGGTAGTTGAGCAGAAGCAGGTCACGGATCCCGGCATCCTCGACGACCAGACGGTCCACATCGGGCATCTCCCCCGTCAGAGAGCTGAGGAGGGAGGACGGGTTTCTTCGGATGGCGTCGGCGTTGCGCGCGAGAAGTGCGCCCACCTGGGTGAGATCCGGCGAGTGCCGGGCCATCATGCTGTACGTCATCACATTGGAATCGGCCATGCCGACCAGCCAGTCCAGGCCTTCGGCGTCCGGCGGCGCCACAGTGACCACCGCGGCGGTGCTCGCCACCCGGTCGGGGTTGAGTGCCGCACACGCCAGTGCGTGCGGCCCCCCGCCGGAGCGGCCGACCACCGAATACTGCTCAAGATCCAGCGCGTCGGCGATGGCGGCGACATCCTTCGCGCCGTGGGCGACTCTCCGGCCGGGGTGGCGGTCCGAATCCCCGTACCCCGGGCGGTCGTACGCGATCAGGCGGATCCCGAGCTTGTGCAGGTCAAAGGTCCGGGGCCGGGGCCCGCGCCGACTGCCGGGCGTGCCGTGCAGCAGGAATACCGGGTACCCCTTGGGGTCCCCCCACTCCTCGTATGCCAGCTTCCCGTCGCGGTCGGGGGCTTGCACCAAACCTGACACCCGTTGCCTCCCGTTGCCAGCGGCTCTCAGCCCGGAACGGCGCCCCCGCCCAGCATGGTGGACGGGGGCGCCGTTGGTAGCGCTCAAATCAGCCGATTTGCCTGACCCTGGGGCGTCGAAGAAGTGCGATCCGTGCCCGGCAGGCTGTCGGCCGTAATGAAAGTAGCCGACCCGCCTGAGCCGCGCGCGGTGAACCCCCGTGGAGCCGCGGGTTGCCGGGGTGAGGCAGGGGAGTGGAGGTTGACGCGCTCCCAGGTGTGTGACCGCCTGCGCGGAACGCTAGGCGTGCGACCGCCTGCGCTGGACATCCGTGCCCGCCAGGAGGGCTTCGGTGATGAGCCGGACGCCGCGGGCCAGCCGGTTGAGCTGCTCCAGCTCGATGGCGTACAGCCTGATGGTGCTCTCGATGATCGTGTCGGACACTCCGAGGGTGGGCAGCTCCGCCCTGCTGGTCTGCAGCGCGACCCGCACGGCCCGGATCTCGTGCTGCAGCTGGAGCTGCGCATGGCGCGCGAGAAGGATGTGGTGGCGGGTGAGCGTCGAATAGCCGGCGTAGCGGGCCGGCAGGAGGTCTCGCAGCCAGCGTGCCGCCGTGCGCTCCCAGTCGTGGCTGCCGGGGGCCTTGACCTGACAAGGCCAGTCCGGGCTGAGCGGTGTGTAGGTCTGGGAGGACATCGTCGTCCCTTCCGGATGCGATGCGTGCGGGCTCTGAGGGTGGAGGTTTTTGGCGGCCCCGGCCCAGGGGTTGACCAGGGCCGCCACGGGTGTCCGCGAGAAGCGGAGCGCCCGGGTGGAACACCATGGGGCGACGTGAGGAGGGAGCGTCGTCCCTGGGTGTTCGGTCATATGGCCTGCGGAATTTCCTTCGGGAAGGGCTGAGACTGGCTCGCGGCTTCGGGGCACACCGGCGGTCACCAGGTGCAGTAAATATATATACCGTTGAGTAAGCAAGAGTATGAAAAATTTCATGCACGGGTTGTGATGCCGCGGCCGAACCGATGCGCGCCGGTCCGCGTCAGTCCTCGAGGAAGAAGTTGTGCTGTTCCGCGGCCTGCTCGTACCCCTCGAGCCGCACCTGCGTACGTCCCGGATCCGCGTCGGCCATGGCCTGCAGGACGGCTGCGGACAGCACCCCCGGCGCCGAATACGAGTCGAAGACGAGCCGGGATCCGGTGCCCGCGGTGAGCGCCACATCGGCTTCGTCCACCAGCGGCCCCAGTGTCAGGTCGGTGATCAGCGCGACGCGCAGCCCCGTCCTGCGGGCGGCCCGCATCGCCGCCAAGGTCTCATTGGCGTGCCTCGGCATCGCGAAGGCGAGCACCCATGTCCCGCCCGCCTCCCGCGACTGGAGCAGCGCGTCGTAGGCGACGCTGCCCCCGCGGGTCACCAGGCGCACATCGGGGTGGATCCGCCTCGCCGCGTAGGCGAAGTACTCCGCCAGGGACACCGAGATCCGCAGGCCCAGAATCGTCAGCGGCGTCGACCGGGCAAGTTCGCGGCCGACGTCGAGGATCTGGTTGGGGTCGGCGAGCAGACGCCGCAGGCTCTCCAGGTTCTCGATCTCGGCGTCGACAGCGGCCTGCAGCTCATTGCGGCGGATCTCTTCGCGCGTGTCCGGGTGACGGGCGACCGCGCTGAGCGCGATGGGCTGGAGCGCCTCGCGGAGCGCGGGGAAGCCGCTGAAACCCAAGGACGAGGCGAAGCGGGTCACCGACGGCTGGCTCACCCCCACGCGCTCCGCGAGCTCCGTGATCGACAGGAACGCCGCTTCGGTGAGGTGGTCGACCAGGTACTGGGCGATGCGCCGCTGGGCGGGGGACAGCCGGTGGCCGCCGAACAGTGCGAGGACCCTGTCCGTGGGGGCCGCCTCGGTGTCCGGAGACTGGTGTCCCGGCGTGATCGCAGCCGCCTGCGCTCGTGCCTGCTGCCCTGATGGCACCGATGTGCCTCCTTCTCGTCCCACGCGTGAAACATAGCTCACGAGTCGGCTACGGCTCCCGGGCTTCGGCCTTGTCGAGTGCGTCGTCCAGCGCCATCGCCGCCGTGATGAGCGACAGGTGGGTGAACGCCTGGGGGAAGTTGCCCAGTTGCTCTCCCGTCGGGCCGATCTCCTCGGCGAAGAGCCCCACATGGTTGGCGTAGGTGAGCATTTTCTCGAAGGCGTAGCGTGCCTCGTCGCCGCGGCCCGCACGGGCGAGCGCATGTACGTAGTGGAAGGTGCACAGGGTGAACGTGCCCTCGGAGCCCCGCAGTCCGTCGGGGGACGCGGACGGGTCGTAGCGGTAGACGAGGCTGTCGGAGACCAGCTCGCGGTCCATGGCGTCGAGAGTGGCGAGCCAGCGCGGGTCCTTCGGCGCGACGAACCCGACCAGGGGCATGAGCAGCAGTGAGGCGTCCAGGACGTCGGAGTCGTAGTGCTGGACGAATGCCCGGCGCTTCTCGCTCCAGCCGCGCTCCATCACCTGGAGGAAGATCGCGTCGCGGGTGGCGGTCCAGCGCTCCAGGTCGGCGGGGCGCGCGTACTCCCTGGCCAGACGGACGCCGCGGTCGAAGGCCACCCAGGACATCAGCCGGCTGTAGGTGAAGTCCTTGCGGCCGCCGCGGGTCTCCCAGATGCCCTCGTCGGGCTGGTCCCAGTTGTCGGCCAGCCAGTCCAGGACACGGGCGATCGCCTGCCAGCCCTCGAAGCCGCCGGTCTCCGCGATGCCGCCGGACTGCGTCAGGGCGAACGCCGCCTCGCCGTAGATGTCGAGCTGGAGCTGATCGGCCGCGCCGTTCCCGATACGTACCGGGAAGGATTTGAGGTAGCCCTCCAGGTGGTCGAGGACCTCCTCGCGGAGGTGCGGGTCCCCGTCCACCCGGTACATGATCTGCAGCGGCTCGCCGGAGCCGGCCGCGCCCGCGGCCAGCCGCCCGCCGAGCCAGAGGCGGAAGGCGTTCGCCTCCTCGGTGAAACCCAGGTCGATCAGCGCACCCAGAGACAGCGAGGCGTCCCGGATCCACGTGTAGCGGTAGTCCCAGTTTCGCTCGCCGCCGACCTGCTCGGGCAGTCCGGCGGTGGCGGCGGCGATCGGGGCGCCGGTGGGGGCGTAGGTGAGGAGCTTGAGCGTGATGGCCGAGCGGTTCACGGTCTGCCGCCAGCGGCCGCGGTACCGGGAGGTACGCAGCCACCTGTGCCAGAACTGTACGGTCGACCGCCAGGTGGCCTCCGCCACCGCGCGGCCGAGCGGCTCGGGTGGCTCCCCGCCGTTGGCGCAGGTGGTCAGCACGACCGCGGCGGTCTCTCCGGCCTGAAGCGTGACGGTGCTCTGGACATCGTTGCCGTTGTCGGTCCACAGCGGTGCGCTGCTCTGCAGGTGCAGGTCGATGCCGGGGCCGGTGAATACGGCACTGTCGCCCGACTCGGTCAGCTTGAGCGCGTGGGTGGCCCGGCCGTAGTCGAAGCGAGGGCTGCACTCCACGGTGAAGCGCACACTGCCGCGTACGACGCGCATTACCCGGAACATACGGTGCCGGTCCGTCGCGGTCTCTGGGGAGTCCAGCGGCATGAAGTCCACGACCTCGCCCACCCCCTCGGCGGTGAGGAAGCGGGTGACGAGGACCGCGGTGTCGGGGAGGTACAACTGGGTGACACGGGCGTCCGGGTGGTCGGCGGTGATCCTGAAGCTGCCGCCACGCTCGTTGTCGAGGAGGGCGGCGAAGATGCTGGGCGAGTCGAATCGCGGGGCGCAGAACCAGTCGATCGCTCCGTCGGATGCCACCAGGGCGACGGTCTGCAGGTCCCCGATCATGCCGTGGTCTGCGATGGGCGGGTAGTGGCGCATTGCGGTTCTCCCTCGTCAGGAGCCGGTGGCTCCGCCTGCGTCAGTACGCCCTGGACAGCACCATCCTGCGATGGCCGGGGTGACCCCGCACGTCAACGCGTCCGAGGGTGTCGGCGGTTTCTCGTGCGGGCGGTCTCCATGTAGTTAAAGTTTGAACTAATGGCGGAGGGTGAGGAGGTCGCATCATGGCCGATGCGGCCTGAGTCGCCGGGGGGAGTGACTTTTGAGGTCCGGTTCAATGCGCCTTGTGGCCCGCGAGCGGAGCCGTGGGTTCGCCACTGCCCTGGCGAACTCCACGCAGGAATTCCGCGATTGCCTCGAGCGACGTGTGTGACGGCGTCCAGCCCAGCTCGTCATGCGCACGAGAGGGGTCGAGGAGGGGCAGCCGCAGTACCGCGTCGAACAGGTGCGGTGACGCCGGGGCCACATGCAGCCCCCAGGCAGTGGCCAGCACGGCCCGTACCGCTTGCCGCGGTACGCGCACCACGCGTGCGTCGAGGAGTTCGCCCAACGACCCTGCGTCGACCACCGGTCCGGCGGCCAGATTGAACGCTCCGCGCACCTCGCGCAGCACAGCCAGGCGGTAGGCCTCCGCGGCGTCGTCGGTGTGCAGCGCCTGGAAGCGCAGGCCCTTCAAGTCCGGTACGTACGGCAGAAGTTCGGGTCGCAACAGCGGCCCGGGCAGGAAGCGGCCGGCGAAGATGCGGCGCTGTTCGCTCGCCGCGCTCTCCTTGAACAGGAAGCAGGGCCGCATCCGCACGACGCGGACCTCGGGATGGTCCCGCTCGTAGGTGTCCAGAACGCGTTCGAGGTAGGCCTTCTCGCGGCAGTACGCGGCGTCCGGCCAGCCATGGGTCGGCCACGACTCGTCGACGCCGCGGCCCTCCTTCGGCCCTGGTGAGTACGCGCCGACCGATGAGGCGTGGATCAGCGCGGGCACACCGGCGGACGCGACCGCGTTGAACACCTCGAGCGAGCCGAGGACGTTCGTCTCCCAGGTGACCACCGGGTCGTGGGTGGGCTGGAACCGCCAGGCGAGATGGATGACCGCGTCCGCCCCGGCGAAGTGCTGCCCGAGCAGATGTGTGTCCTCCAGCCGGGCCAGATCGACGGTGGCCCACTCGGTCTTCGGGACACTCAGCTCGGGGATCCTGCGGGCGAGGCCCAGGACGGAGCCGACCTGCGGATGATCCGCCAGGGCCCGCACCACGCTGGTGCCGACATTGCCGGTGGCCCCGGTGACCACCACCCGCAGTTCTGTGTTCGGGCTCATGGCTTACTCCGTGACCTTGATCCAGTGCTCGGAGCGTTCGGGTGTCCAGATCCGCAGGGATGAAACGGGGACCGGCACGTCGTCGTGGTGCGCAGCCCACGTGTAACGAGACGCCCCCGGGGAACCCGAAGTGCGCCGGAACCATCACCGTGACAGGAGGACGGCATGCGCGCGCTGACATGGCAGGGAAAGCGGGACGTGCGGGTGGACACCGTGCCCGACCCGCACATCAAGGATCCGGGAGACATCATCGTGCGGGTCACATCCACCGGCATCTGCGGATCGGACCTGCATCTGTACGAGGTGATGGGCCCGTATCTGGACCCCGGAGACATCCTCGGGCACGAACCCATGGGCATCGTCGAGGAGGCAGGTCCGGAGGTGACCTCCCTCGTCCCCGGCGACCGGGTCGTCATCCCCTTCAATATTTCGTGCGGGCACTGCTTCATGTGCGAGCAGGGCCTGCAGTCGCAGTGCGAGACCACGCAGGTCCGCGAGCGGGGCACGGGGGCCGCGCTGTTCGGCTACAGCAAGCTGTACGGCCAGGTGCCGGGCGGGCAGGCCGAGTACATGAGGGTCCCCTTCGGGAACAGCCTTCCGATCAAGGTGCCGGACGGGCCTCCCGACGAGCGTTTCGTATATCTGTCCGACGTGCTGCCCACCGCGTGGCAGGCGGTCGAGTACGCCGACATCCCGCCCGGCGGGTCGGTCACCGTACTGGGCCTCGGACCGATTGGTGAGATGGCCGCCCGTGTCGCTCTGCACCGCGGCGCCCGCCTGGTCCTGGGCGTCGACCTGGTGCCGACCCGGCTGGCCAGGGCCGCACACCATGGGATCACGGCGATGGACCTGCGCAGGTACGGAAAGGGTCTCGGCGACGCCATCCGCGATCTGACCGACGGGCGGGGGACCGACGCCGTGATCGACGCCGTCGGGATGGAGGCGCACGGCGCGCCCGTCGTGAAGGCCGCCCAGTGGATCACCGGCCTGCTGCCGGACGCCGTCGCCGAACGGGTCATGGAACACGCCGGTGTGGACCGCCTGAGCGCGCTCTGCACGGCGATCGACGTCGTACGGCGCGGCGGCACGATTTCGCTGTCCGGCGTGTACGGCGGCGCGGCCGACCCGCTGCCGCTGCTGACCCTGTTCGACAAGCAGATTCAGCTCCGGATGGGCCAGGCCAACGTCAAGCGCTGGGTGGACGACATCCTGCCGCTGCTCGACGACAAGGACGTGCTCGGCGTGGAGGGCTTCGCGACGCACAGGATGCCGCTCGAGGACGGACCGAAGGCGTACGAGATGTTCCAGGCGAAGCGGGACGGCATGATCAAGACACTGCTGAAGCCATAGGGCGCACGGAGAGCGAGGACGACATGCCGCGCGCGGCGCTGTTCGACGTCGACGGCACCCTCGTCGACACGAACCATCTGCATGTGACGACCTGGTGGGAGGCGTTCCGCCAGGCGGGGCACCGGGTATCGACCCACGCCATCCACCGGGCGATCGGCCTCGGCTCCGACGATCTGATCGCGCATCTGCTGGGCGACGGCAGGGACCGCGGCCAGGACGCGCAGATCAGCGCCACGCACAAGGCTCTCTACGGCACGTACGCCGAGCGCCTGGCACCGCTGGACGGGGCACGCGACCTGCTGCACACCTTGGCGAACCGCGGCTGGAGGATCGTCCTCGCCACCTCCGCGGGAGGGCGTGAACTGGCCGCTCTGCGCCGCGCTGTCGACGCGGACGATGTCATCGAGGGCACGGCGAGCGCGGACGACGTCTCCGAGGGCAAACCGGCGCCCGATCCGGTGCAGCACGCCCTGGAGCTTGCCGGAGCCTCTGCGGGTGAAGCGGTGTTCGTCGGCGACACGGTGTGGGACATGGAGGCGGCGGCGAAGGCGGGTGTCCGCGCCGTAGCCCTGCTGTCGGGAGGAATCGCGCGCGCCGACCTGGAGGGTGCCGGAGCGGCAGCCGTCTACCGTGACCCCGCAGATCTGCTCTCGCACCTCGACAGCAGCCTGCTCGCCCAGCTGGAGCGCACCTGACGCGCGCGCGGGCGGCGAGCCGGCCGGAGCACGTTTGCGTACGTCGTGACGGGTACCCGGTGTGCATGAACGAGACCAGGCCACTGGCCGTCGTCACAGGTGCATCGAGCGGCATCGGTTTCGAATTGGCCAAGCAATTCGCGGAGCACGGATTCGACCTCGTACTGACGGCGGAGGACGGCGAACTGCACCTCGCGGCGGACGAGGTCCGGGCGAGCGGAGCAGGCGTGGGAATCCAGACGGTCCAGGCCGATCTGGCCACCCAGGGCGGCGTGGAGCAGCTGTACCGGGTCGTCTCGGCCACGGGCCGGCCGGTCGCGGCCGCCGCGCTCAACGCCGGTGTCGGCCAGGGCGGGGCGTTCGTCGAGACGGACCTCGCGGACGAGCTCCGGATCATCGACCTCAACATCACCTCGACCGTGCAGCTGGCGAAGCGTCTGCTGCCGGACATGGTCGCCCGGGGCGAGGGCAGGCTGCTCTTCACCTCCTCCATCGCCTCGACCGTGCCCGGCTCCTACCAGGCTGTGTACAACGCCTCGAAGTCCTTCATCCAGTCGTTCGCGCAGGCCTTGCAGAACGAGCTCAAGGACACGGGTGTGACGATCACTTCACTCATGCCGGGGCCGACAGACACGGAGTTCTTCCACCGGGCAGGGATGGAGGACACAAAGGTCGGCCGACGGCCGAAGGACGATCCCGAGCTGGTGGCGCGGCAGGGTTTCGAGGCGCTCATGGCCGGGAGGAAGAAGCTCGTCGCGGGTTCTGCCAGGACCAAGGTCCAGGGGCTCGCCAGCAGGGTGCTCCCTGACAGCGTGAAGGCGGTTGCGCACCGGAGGACGGCGGAACCGGGTTCACGCACCTCGGACGCCGGCCGCTAGGAGGGACGCCATGCGATTCGACAATCGGCGGCACGCCGGCCAGGAGCTTGGCGTCAGGCTCCTGGAATGGGCGGCGGACGGCGACCTCACTGACGTGGTCGTGCTCGCTCTGCCTCGTGGCGGCGTGCCCGTCGCCGCGGAGGTCGCCCGGGCCCTGCACGTACCCATGGACGTCCTCGTGGTCCGCAAAATCGGTGCCCCGGGCGCACCGGAAGTCGGCATCGGGGCGATCGTCGGCGAGGATCCGCCCGTCTTCGACCGCCTGGCGCTGGAAGTCCTGGGGCTGGACGAGTCTGAGTTCGCGGCGGAGGTGGCCATGGAACGGCTCGAACTGCACCGTCGCGACGACCTCTACCGCGGCGGGCGGCCCGAACCTCAGGTGCAGGGCCGAAGCGTCATCCTGGTCGACGACGGCCTCGCCACCGGCATCACCGCGCGCGCCGCGCTGCGCCATCTGCGCCGCCAGAATCCCGGACGGCTGGTTCTGGCCGTACCGGTCTGCGCTGCGCGCAGCGTCGTGGAACTGCAGGCGGAGGCCGACGACCTCATGTGCCTGCACCAGCCGCACAACTTCCAGTCGGTGGGGCAGTGGTACGCGGACTTCGGCCAGGTCTCCGACCGAGAGGTGCTCGACACCCTGCGCGGCCTCTCCTCGACGGTCTGAGACCGCCGTCCGAGGAGGCCACGCAAACCCCGGGAGGACTCATGGCCGACATCGACACCCTTGAACTCGACGCGCTCTGGGCGGAGTTCCACCGTGTGGTCAACATGACCTCGCAGGAGCTGAGCGCCTGGCTGACGGAGTACGACGCGGACAAGAGCGCGCAGCCGCTGCCGGAACACGCAGGCAGCCCCACCGGGCTGCATGTGCTCGACATTCTGCACAAGCGCCGCGCCGACCTCACGAACGACGACATCAGCGTCATGTACGAGGTGGTGGATGCCGTCGGCGACCAGCGGGACGACGACCTGCGGGACGGCGATCCGAGCCTGCGCCACCGCCTGATGTCGATCGGGCACGACCCGCTCAAACCCCCCGCGTAGAAGGGGGGCGTCAGCTGATGTCGAAGAGCGGACCCGTGAGCGTGAGCCCGAGATCGTGGCCCACGTACGAGAAGAAGGCCAGCAGCATGAGCGCCGCACCGGCAAGCGACAGGTCCTTGAAGAAGCTGACCATCTCCACCGTCTTGGCCTGTTCGTCGGTCTCCTTCCAGAAGGAGTGCATCTGGAGCGCCGTCGGGACCAGGAAGACGACCAGCAGCAGCGCGCCCAGGTCCGCCCAGACCCCGAACGCCACCATCAGCCCGCCGGCCAGGAGAACGAGTCCGCTGGCCACGGTCGCGGGCACGGGGGCGGGGACGCCACGCGAGGCGGCGTAGCCGGCCATGACCCTCGTCTTGGTGAGGTGGCCCACCGCCGAGTTGAGGAACAGCACGCAGAAGAGAAGGCGACCGATGAGCACGAGGACATCCACTGTTACCTCCAGGCTCGCTCGCAGGAAATTTGAAGGGAAAACTTCCTGCATGTGATTTTACTCGGCCAATGGGCGAAATGTTTCATTCGGTAGACCTGAGACCGTCGGTGCGGGCGGGGCAATGAGATGCGCCGCACTGCCGCCGGGGAGCATGCTGGCTGTGTGAACTGGTACGGGGCGGCCGGGCACGCACCGCTGAGTGAGAGCGGGCCGTCGCCCGGGCAACCGAACACCACCGGCCGAGTTCCGGACGAACTGGCCATGGTGCTCGCACAGGCCGCCGTCAGCGGAATCGAATCGGTCGGCGGTTACGCAGGCGGCATCTATCTGCGCTCCCGGACGCAGGGGCTGCTCCGCCTCGCCGTGCTCGCCGGGTTGCCTGCCCGGCTCTTCCGCCCCTGGTGGCGTATGCATGTGAACAGGCCGTTCCCGGTGGCCGAGGCCCACCGATCGGGCCAGGCCGTCCATCTCGCCGACGCCGAGGAAGCCATGCGCCGCTTCCCGCAGCTGATGGCGGGCATGCCGTACCCCTTCGGCTCCCTGTACGAGCCGGTCTTCAGCGGCCGCGAGAAGTACGGGGTGCTCGCGGTGCTGCGCCGGGCCACCCCCGGAAACAAGGTCAGCCGGAGCGACCGCCGCCGGCTGAATGCCGCCGCAAGGCGCCTCGGCGGTGCCCTCGCGGAGCTGGGCGCTGACGGCACGCTCGTCGAGTGGGACGGTGAACCGGTCTGCGTCCAGCTGCCCGCGGCCACCACGCCGCCGGTGCGGATCGGTCACTTCGACTGGGACCTCGACAGCGGCTCCATATCCGCCGACGAGGAACTGTGCGCGATCCTCGGCAGCGACCCCGCGGCCTTCCCCGGCACCGTCGAGGCGCTTGCGGAGCGGCTGGCGCCGGAGGACGTGTACGGACTGTGGACGATCGCCCGCCAGGCGGTGGAGTCGGGCCGGCCGGTGGCGCGCAGGATGCGGCTACGAGGACCCGACGGCCGACCTCACCTGCTGGAGATCTCGGGCCGCGCGCTCCCGCCGGGCGAAGGCCACGGCAGTCACCTGACCGGCTTCCTCGTGGACCTCGGTATCGGGCCGATCGCCGCCGAAGCCACCGACCGGCTCCCGCGATGCATCTTCTCGCTCGACCGCCTCGGCCGGATCGTCCACATCAACCACAGCGCGGAGACCCTGCTCGGCCACGCCCGGTCCGAGCTGGCCGGGCGCGTCCTGTGGGAGGCACTGCCGTGGTTCGGGCACCCCAACTACGAGGACCACTTCCGGGCCGCACTGATCTCCCACGAACCCGTCCACTTCATGGCCCAGAGAGCGTCCAAGGAGTGGATGTCCGTCTGGCTCTACCCCGGCCACGACGGAGTGACCCTCACTGTCGCCCCTGAGGACCAACCCGCGTACTCGCCGGCGTCCGTCACTCTGCCGGGCATGGGGCTCGGCTCCTCCGCCGACAGCGCCTCCGCGCTGTACCGCCCGGTCGCCCTGGCCATCGCGCTGACCGAGGCCGTCACCGCCCGCCAGGTGTCCGCCGTGGTCACGGAGGAGCTGCTGCCCGCCTTCGGCGGCCGCCAGCTGGCGATCTACCTCCTGAACGAGCGACATCTCTACCTCGCCTGGGAGACCGGTTTCCCGCAGGGCTTCCTCGACCGATTCGACGGCGTCGGGCTCGACGCCCGGCTGCCCGGCGTGGAGACCCTCACCTCCGGCCGCCCCATGTTCTTCGAGTCCATGGAACGCCTGGCCGCCGCCTACCCCGGCATACCCATGGACGCCAACGTCGGCGCCAGGGCCTTCCTGCCGCTGATCGCCTCCGGACGTCCCGTCGGCTCCTGCATCCTCGGCTTCGACCAGCCGCGCGGATTCAGCCCCGAAGAGCGCACAGTCCTCACCGCGCTGGCCGGACTCATCGCACAGGCCCTCCAGCGAGCCCAGCGCTACGACACCGAGGCCGCCCTCGCCCGCGGCCTGCAGGCCGCCCTGCTGCCGCACCGGCTACCCGTACTCGAACACGTCGACACCGTCGGGCGGTACCTCCCCGGCACCCAGGGCATGGAGGTCGGAGGCGACTGGTACGACGTCATCGAGACCGGCCGGGGTGTCGCCCTGGTCATCGGCGACGTGCAGGGACACGGCGTCTCCGCCGCCGCCACCATGGGCCAACTGCGCAGCGCCGTACGCGCCTTCGCGCTCAACGTGCACGATCCGCAGCAGGTGATGGCCGGCACCAACCGGCTGCTCATCGACCTCGATCCCGGCCAGTTCGCCAGCTGCTGCTACATCGTCCTCGACCCGGCGACGGGCGCGACGCAGGCCGTGCGGGCCGGGCACCCTCAGCCCCTGCTGCGACACGTCGACGGTCGCACCGAGGTCCTGGACCTTCCCGGCGGCGTCGTGCTCGGCGTCGACGTCGACGCGTCGTACCCCGTCACCGAACTGCAGCTCGCGCGGGGCGAGGTCCTGGCGCTGTTCACCGACGGGCTGGTGGAGCAGCCGGGAAGCGACATCGACCTCGGCATCGACCAACTGCGCAGCACACTCGCCGAAGCCCGCTCGTCCCCTCTCGCCGAGACGGCCGACCGCCTCATCCGAGAGGCTCGGCACGCCACCGACCGGCCCGACGACATCGCACTGCTGCTCGCCGCCCGCTGGACCGGGGCCTCGTCGGCGCACGGGGCCGGGGCCGGAGCGAGGCGAGCGCCATGAGCACGCTGAACGCGGCCGAGAATCGCGGCTTCCGCGGCCCCCTCGACGTCACGAGAGCGGCCACGGCCGTACTGGACGCCCACGGCACCGTCGTCGGCTGGAGCCCCACGGCCCAGGAGCTGCTCGGCTATCCGTCGCACGAAGTGCTCGGGCACCCGATCGGCGCCCTGGTGGTGCACCCCGCGGGCGGGCCTCGCACGGCCGCGGACCTTCCGGGCGTCCCGTTCTCCCGCCGACAGGTGCTGCCCATGCGGCACCGGGACGGCCGTACCCTCCGCGTGGCCACCGCGGTGCTTCCGCTGTCCCACGCGGGAGCCGGGCCCGCCCGGGTGCTGAGCCTGGCCGACGCGGACGAGACGGAACAGTGGGAGGCCCTGCAGGCGATGCTCCGGGGCCTGGCCACGCAGTCACCGGTCGGCCTGGCCATCTACGACACGCAGTTGCGGGTGGTGTGGACGAACGTCGCCCTGCTCCATGAGATGGGCACCTCGCAGTACGCGGGCATGGGCCCGGACGACATGGTGACCCATGGCGAGGTCCTCTCTTCGCGGTATCCGGCGACGCTGGAGGAGGTCATGCGGCGGGTGCTCGTCACCGGCGAGCCCGTCATCGAACTCCACTACCGAGGCCGCCCGCCCGTGGACCCGGAGCACGACCATGTCTGGTCGTGCTCCTACTACCGGCTGCAGGACGCCGGGTCCTCCTCGCTGGGCGTGTGCGAGGAGACGGTGGACATCACCGCCCGCTATCTCGCGCAGCAGCGACTGGACCTTCTGGTCCGAGCGGGCGGACAGGTGGGCACCACCCTGGACATGGTCCGCACGGCGCAGGAGCTCTCCGCTGTCATCGTTCCGCAGTTCGCCGACGCGGTCACGGTCGACCTCCTTGAGGAAGTCCTGGGCGGCG
This sequence comes from Streptomyces sp. NPDC019443, assembly GCF_044389785.1. Lineage (NCBI taxonomy): Bacteria > Bacillati > Actinomycetota > Actinomycetes > Kitasatosporales > Streptomycetaceae > Streptomyces > Streptomyces sp. NPDC019443. The sequence goes on along the minus strand of NZ_JBIRYJ010000003.1, from coordinate 447,451 downwards.
AGCAGCCCACGCCGGGCAGCGAGCCGACGAGCAGCGTGGTCCGGGTGTGGGGAGCGCCGGGACAGGAAGCGGGCCCGAACGAAGCCCGGCCCGCCCAGCGGATCGACTTCCCGCCGGACTCGCCCCAGGCCCGCAGCCTCTCCTCGGGGCGGTCCGTACTGGAACGCCGGCTGGTCACGCCCGGCAGTGACGGGCGAGCGCCCGGGAGCTCGCGGCTGGTCGTGCCGCTGCGTGCCGAGGGCGCCACGCTGGGAGTGGTCACCTTTGCGCGGGACAGCCACCCCGACCCGTTCGACACCGGTGAGCTGGCGGTCGCCGACGAGCTGGTCGCCCGGGCCGCCGTATGCATCGACAACGCCCGCCGCTACACCCGTGAGCACGCCGCCGCCCTCATGCTTCAGCGCAGTCTGCTTCCGCAGACTCTGCCGCGGCTCACCGCCGTCGAGATGGCGTACCGCTATCTGCCCGCTGACAGCAGGGCCGGAGTCGGCGGCGACTGGTTCGATGTCATCCCCCTGTCGGGCGCGCGGGTCGGTCTGGTCGTGGGCGATGTGGTCGGCCACGGTCTGCGCGCCGCAGCCACCATGGGCCGGCTGCGCACGAGCGTACGTGTGCTCGCCCGGCTCGACCTCGCGCCGGAGGAGCTCCTCGCGCGCCTGGACGACCTGATCGGCCAGACCGCCGACGAGCAGGACGCCGCCCTCACCGAGAGCGACAGCGGGACGGGCCATGACGGGCTTGGGGTGACGTGCCTGTACGCCGTGTACGACCCGGTGTCCGGACTCTGCAGAATGGCGCGCGCCGGCCATATCCTCCCTGGAGTCGTCGACCCGGCAACCGGCTCGGTCAACTTCCCCGACCTGCCTGCGGGCCCGCCCCTCGGCCTCGGAGGCCTGCCCTTCGAGAGCGCGGAACTGATACTGCCGGAAGGCAGCCTTCTCGCCATGTTCACCGACGGCCTCGTCCGGGCCCGCGGCCGGGACGTCGACGCCGAATTCGACAGGCTCCGCGCCGTCCTCACCGAGCACCGGCGCCCGCTGGAGGACCTGTGCGACCACGCGGTGGGGCCGTTGCGGCCCGGTTCCGTGGACGACGACGCAGCGCTGCTGCTCGTACGCACGCGCACGCTGGACCGCCACCAGGTGGCCGCGTGGGAGCTGGCGGCCGATCCGGAGGAGGTCGGCAGGGCCAGGGCCGCGGTCGCCGAGCAAGTCGGCGAATGGGGCCTTGACGACCTGGTCTTCACCACCGAGCTGGTGGTGAGCGAGCTCGTCACCAACGCCATGCGGTACGCATCCGGCCCGATTCAGCTGCGGCTCATCCGCGAGCAGACGCTGATCTGCGAGGTCTCCGACACCGGACACACCTCACCGCATCTGCGCCACGCCGGCAGCGACGACGAAGGCGGCCGGGGTCTCTTCCTCATCGCGCAGATGACCTTGCGGTGGGGCACGCGGCACACATCCGCGGGCAAGACGATCTGGGCCGAGCAGGCGCTGCCGTCGTGAAGATCTAGGTCTCCAGGCACAGTACGGGGATCCGCTGGACCAGGTTGTTGGCGAAGCCGCCGCGGTTCCATGGCTGGGTGAGGGGCTGAGTGCGGCCCTCGGCGTCGGTGGCGCGGGCGCTGAGCACATGGCTGCCCGGTGCGGCGGCCCAGGAGGACTGCCAGCGCCGCCAGGCCCATCGGTGGCCGTCTGCCGGGGCGAGTTCGGCCTCGCTCCAGGAACTGGTTCCGTCGGTGCTCACCTCCACCCTCGTCACCGGGGCGTGCCCGGACCACGCCCGGCCCTCCAGTGGCACCACACCGGCGCGTACGACACGGGCCCGGGACATGAAGTCGGGGAACCCGGGCGGGATCATCAGGGCTCGTGGCGCGATCCGGGTGACCGGCTCGCCGGGGTCGTCGGCCTGCTGCCGGTAGCGGTAGGCAACCGTCTGCTGGAAGCCGGTGAACGGGGTGTCGGTGAGGGCGATGTCGCGCAGCCACTTCACGTGCGCCATGCCGTACCAGCCGGGGACGATCAGCCGCAGCGGACTGCCGTGCTGCGGCGGCAGGGGCCGCCAGTTCATCGCGTACGCCACCAGCACCTCCGGATCGTCGCCCATGGCCAGGGGCAACGGCAGACTGCGCCGGTAGTCCTGCTCGACGCCGCGCTCGACGCCGTGGTCGGCTCCGGTGAAGACGGCCTCGACGGCAGTCGCATCCGCCCCGGCCTCGGCGAGCAGCGTGCGCAGCGGCACCCCGGTCCACTCGGCGGTTCCGACCGCCTCGACCAGCCAGGGCTGGCTCACCGGGCGCGGCGAGAGCCGGGCCCGGCCGTTCCCCGCGCATTCCATCGTCACGCGCTGGGTGGCTGCCGGGAACGACCGCAGCGTCGCCATGTCCAGCGTCAGCGGAGTGCGCACCCGGCCGCTGACGGTCAGCTCCCATCCATCGGAGTCGGCCGCGGGGATGTCGTAGTGGACCAGGACGTAGTGCAGTCCGGCCGGGGTGAGGTCGTAACGCATGGCCTCCAGCGGCATCCCATGATTGCGGGCCGCGAGGGCCAGTTCGTCCAGGCCGATGCCCTCGTCGGGTGCCGCGACGCGCCCTGGTGCGCTGATGTCACCGATGCGTCCCTCCATGCCCCCATGGTGCTCTTCTCGCCAGGTCCGGGCACCTCGCGGAGCGGCCGGAGAAACACTGGCCAAAGGTGCTTGGTCCCACCGGTTGACTGGAATGCCCGAGCAAGCGTTATATCTGAGTTAAAGGGCAGATAAAGGCTTCTGAATGGAGGCGGCCCGCAATGACCACCCATCCGAGCATCGAGCAACACCCCGATCTGGCCGAGATGCGCTCCCGGTTCGAACGGGCGACCACCACTCCCCGTGCCCAGGCGATCGAGACACTGGCCCTGCTGACCGGTCTGTACCTGGCCGCATCGCCGTGGATAGCCGGGTTCAACGGCCTCACCACGCTGGCCGTGTGCAACCTGATCACCGGCGCCGCCTATGTCCTGTGCATGGGCGGGTTCGGCTCGGCATACGAGCGGACACACGCCATGGCCTGGTGCGCGATAGCCATCGGAGCATGGACGATCATCTCTCCGTGGGTCGTCGTCGGTAACGTCGACACGACTCGGACCATCGTCAACAACATCATCGTCGGCGTTGTGGCCCTGCTGCTCGGCCTGGCCATGGCCGCCATGGACGTCCGCGCACCCGGTCGCCTCGGAGCCCGCGCAGGCTCTCGCGGCGACGCGGGCATCGCCCCGATGCGCTGACGCGCACGCACGGAAGGCACTGATCACATCGACTCGTTCCGGATACCCGGCTGAGAGGCGGTGGGGTGCGGATTGCGCACCCCACCGTGATGATGTCGCGATGGATGACGTGGACGTGCTCCCGCTCACCGACAGCCGGACCAAGCCGCGGCACGACACCACCCGCATCGTCCGGCGCGCGGACGCCCGCCAGCAGATCGCCGAGCTCAGAAGCGGCCCTGGCCGGGACATCCTGGTCTTCGGCAGCCGCACCCTCTGGAACGATCTCCTCGCCGCCGTCCTCGTCGACGAACTCCACCTGATGATCGGGCCTGTCGTCGTCGGCGGCGGGACGCCGGCCTTCGGCGCCGGAACGGTGCCCACGCTTCGGCTGCTGTCCACGCACACCTGGGACGGCACCGACAACGTGCTCGTCCGGTACTCGCCCGGCGACCGGGCTTCGTAGCCGGTTTTCACCCGGCGGACGGCGTACGGAGGGATCATCGTGATGCCGGGCTTCGGACGACCGGTCAGACTCGACGACAACAAGGAGTACGACGCGTGTCCCCTCTCTTCCCTGCCCTCGCCGCCCGGTCGCCGCTGCCCGCCCTCCGGTTCGGCGACCGGTCCCTGACCCACGCCGAACTGGCCGCGGCGGCAGGCTCGCTGGCCGCCCGGATCAGCGATGCGCACAGGGTCGCCGTCTGGGCGACGCCCACCCTGGAGACGGCGGTGGGCGTCGTGGCCGCGCTGCTGGCGGGTGTGCCCGCCGTACCGCTCAACCCGAAGACAGGCGAGCGCGAGCTGGCGCACATCGTCGGGGACAGTGCGCCGTCACTCGTACTGGCGGAGCCGGGCGCCGAACTGCCCCCGGTGCTCCGCGCCTTGCCGCGTACGGACATCGAGACCACCGCAGGGCGAGCGCCGCTGCCGCCCGAGCCGTCCGCCGATGCGCCCGCCCTCATCGTCTACACCTCGGGCACCACCGGGCCGCCCAAGGGCGCCGTGCTGCCGCGCCGCGCGATCACCTCCACCCTGGACGCCCTTGAGGACGCCTGGCAGTGGACCTCCGACGACGTCCTCGTCCACGGCCTTCCGCTCTTCCACGTCCATGGGCTGATCCTCGGCATCCTCGGCCCGCTGCGCCGCGGCGGCTCGGTGCGGCATCTGGGACGGTTCAGCACGGACGGCGTGGCGCGCGAGCTGGAGTCGGGCGCGACGATGCTGTTCGGCGTGCCGACGATGTATCACCGGATCGCCGAGGCACTTCCCGGCGATCCGCGGCTCGCGAAGGCCCTGGCCGGGGCCCGGCTGCTGGTCTCCGGCTCGGCCGCGCTGCCCGTGCACGACCACGAGCGGATCGCGGCAGCGACCGGCCGCAGGGTCATCGAGCGGTACGGCATGACCGAGACACTCATGCTGTGCTCGTCCCGGTGGACACCCCCGGACCCCCGGCCCTCTGTGCGCGCCGACGGCGAACCGCGTCCCGGCACGGTCGGCCTGCCCCTCAAGGGAGTTGAGCTGCGGCTGGTCGACGAGAGCGACGGCATCGGCGAGATCCAGGTGCGCGGGCCGAACCTCTTCACGGAGTATCTGAACCGGCCCGACGCGACCGCGGCGGCCTTCGACGGCGGCTGGTTCCGCACGGGGGACATGGCGAGCCTGGACGCCGACGGGTATGTCCGGATCGTCGGCCGCAAGGCCACCGACCTCATCAAGAGCGGCGGCTACAAGATCGGTGCGGGCGAGATCGAGAACGCCCTGCTCGACCACCCCGGCGTACGGGAGGCGGCGGTGACCGGGGAGCCGGACGCCGACCTGGGCGAGCGGATCGTCGCCTGGATCGTGCCCGCCGACCCGTCCGCGCCACCCGCGCCGAATGAGCTGTCCGAGTATGTCGCAGCTCAGCTCGCCCCGCACAAGCGCCCTCGTGACGTGCGCTTTCTCGATGCCCTGCCGCGCAACGACATGGGCAAGGTCATGAAGCGGGCCCTCCATGGCTGACCACCTCACGGCTCGTGATGCCGTCGCGCGGGTGACCTCGGCCTTCACCGAACTGCCCGTCCCCGAGGGCATGTCCGCCCCCGACGGCCCCATCGCCTGGCAGGGATACGACGAGCAGCGCGCCCGCGCCGCGAAACGCACCGGAGAGCAGGAGTCGGTCGTCTGCGGCACCGGCCGGGTCGGGGCCACCGAAGCGGTGCTGATCTCCTTCGAGTTCGGCTTCCTGGGCGGATCGCTGGGCGAGCTGACGGGCGACCGGCTGGAGGCGGCGCACATGCATGCGCGAGAGCGACGGCTGCCCGTCGTCTCGCTGATCGCCACCGGCGGCAGCCGGATGCAGGAGGGGATGCGCGCGCTGGCCCAACTCCACCGCGTGGCACGGCAGTCCGCACTGACCCGCGCCGCCGGACTGGCGCAGGTCGCGGTGGTGCGCGACCCGACGACGGGCGGCGGCTGGGCGACGCTGGGCGCGGGCGCGGACGTGATCCTTGCGCTGCCCGGCGCCCAGATCGGCTTCGCCGGCTCGCGCGTGCGCCCGCCGGAGGCGGATCCGCACGCGTACACCGCGGAGGCGCAATGGGCGGCGGGCCATGTCGACGCGGTGGTGCGGCAGGAGGAGCTGCCCGGGATGCTGGAACGGTGGTTGAGGCTGCTGACCGGCAGTTCCTCGACGCCGCTGATGGGCGGTTCCGCAACGCCGCTGCCCGCCGGGTCCGATGCCGCGGCGCGGCCGGCGGCCGCAGGCCACGCTGCCGAGTCCAGTCACTTCCTCCAACCCGCGCCGCCGCCCCGTTCCCTGGGCCGTGCCGGACTCCCCGCCACCGGCTGGGACGCGGTGCTCCAGGCCCGTTCCCCCGGCCGGCCCCGCGCCGCCGCCTATCTCGACGCGTATTTCGAGACCCGCGAGTCGATCAACGGCGACCGCTGCGGAGGTGTCGACCCGGGGATGCTCTGCGGCTTCGGCCTGCGCGAGGGCCGGACCATCGCGTACGCCGCCCAGCGCGGCACCCCCACACTCCCGGCCGGCTACCGCACCGCGGCCCGGTTGATCCGCCTCGCCGGCCGGCTGTCCGTCCCGGTGCTCACCCTGATCGACACACCGGGCGCCGCCAATGACGCGGACGCGGAAGGCACGGGAGCGGGCGCCGCCATCGCGGACCTGTTCGGCGCCGTGGCCACCGCCCGCGTGCCGGTCACCAGCCTGCTGATCGGCGAGGGCGGCTCCGGCGGCGCACTCGCGCTCGCCGCACCCCGCAACACCTGGGTCACGCCGGACAGTTACTTCTCCGTCATCGCTCCGGAATTGGCCGCCGCGATCCTCAAACGCGGGCCCGATGCGACTCGCGCGACGGCCGACCAGCTTCGCCTGCGCCCGCAGGACCTCGTGGAACTGGGCATCGCACGTGGCATCGTGCCCCCGGCGGCCCCGGCAGGTTAGTCGTCACCCGTCGGCGCTGTGCTCTCGCGCTCGATGCCGCGGCGGGCACTCAGCTGGTCTTCAACGCCGCGCCGCACGAGCGGCACGGCGTCGCGGCGGGCGGCGCCGCGGTCGCCACCGTCGGCGGCAAGTGTCGTCAGCGCGGTGAAGCTTGCGGACGACGCGAGCGGCGATGTCGTCGTACGCCTCTACGAGTCGGAGGGCGGCCGGGCACGGGCCCTGCTGAACATCGGCTTCGAGATTGCTGACGTCACCGCGACCGACCTGCTGTAGAGCCCGCTCGCCGACGCACCGGAGCCGGAACTGACGGGCGGCGCACTGGAGTTGACGCTGCGCCCCTTCGAGCTTGTGACGCTGCGCCTGGCGCGCGCCGGGTCGTGACCCCTGATCCCCGTTGCCCCCGGGCGGAGGCAACGGGGATCAACGGCCGTGGAGATCGGCAGGCGCAGGGTGAGTACACCTGCGTCGTAGGACGCCTCGATGCGCTCGGGGTCGAGGGAATCGCCAAGCAGGAGCTGACGGGTGTGCACGCCCGCCGGACGCTCGGAGGCGACCATCTCGACGCCCCCGGGGGCTGGTGAACGTCGCTCGGCCCGGACGGTGGCCACGTTCCGCTCGACATCGAGGTCGATGCTCTCCGGGTCGACACCCGGCAGGTCGAAGTGGACGACGAACTCGTCTCCGGACCGGTAGGCGTCCATGGGCATGGTCGCCGGTCGCGCGGCGGTCCCGAACAGCTGATGGGTGAGACGGTCCAGAGGGCGACGTCGTCAGTGCGGCGGGGCCGTGCCGGAAGCCGGGGCCCGGTCCAGATATGGGTTGGGAGGCTGCCGGATCCGCTGAAGGGAGGTCACGTCGAGGGCGAGGCCCGCGGAGGCCGTGCCCAGCGTGCCGGCCGGGTGCCAGGTACCGGTCACCTTCACCCAGGCGTCGGCAGGAGGCGCCTTCACACCGTGCATGGTGACCGTCAGGGACTGGGAGTCCGCGGCGCAACAGGCCACCAGCAGCCGGGTCAGATCCCATGTGCCGTTCTCGCCGGGTGTGACGAACCCTGCCAGAAGTACGCTGCGCCCCTTGAGGCTCTGCCTGTCGTCCTGCTGCGCCCGGGCGATGAACTCCGTCAGCGAGAGCGGCGCCGGACCGCGCGGCGGCAGGGGTTCGAAGCGTGAATAGTCCTCGACGGCCTTGGCGTTGTCGCGCGCGGCGGTGTACGAGCCCAGTGCCGGCGGTGCGAAGAACAGCAGGGCGAGCGTGGGCAGGAGCAACAGCCAGGCGATGCCCGGACCGTGGCTGTGATCGTGCCCGTGCCCGTCATGTACGAGCGTGGCTTCGCCGAGGTGCGCGTCGACCGAGCGGCGCCTCTCGGTGAAGGGGAATCCGTCGCGTACTGCACCGATCAGGCCGAGACTCACCAGTGCGACGCCGGAGACGATGAGAAAGGGCTGCATGCCTTCCTTGACGTAGCGCAGACAGATGTCGCTGAACAGGGAGACGCGCAGCACCCCGGCCCCCGTGAGCAGGAGCAGCGCTGCCTGGACGGTCCGCTTCACAGCAGCCACCACCCGGTGAGTGCGCTGCACACGACTGCCGTCACCGCCGTGGCCGTTGAGAACCGTACTGCGAAGGCCCGGCCGAAAGTTCCCGCCTGCAGAGCGATCAACTTGAGGTCGACCATGGGGCCCACCACCATGAACGCCAGTCGGGCGGTGGGGGAGAAGCCGGTCAGTGAGGCGGCGACGAAGGCGTCCGCCTCCGAGCAGACGGCCAGGACGACGGCCAGGCCGGCGAGGAAGAGCACGGACAGCCAGGCCGACCCGGAGAAGGTCTCCAGTACCGAGCGCGGCACGGTGACGTTGAAGGTCGCGGCCGCCATGGCGCCGAGCACCAGGAACCCGCCGGCGTGCAGGAAGTCATGCTGGAAGCCCAGCCGGAACTCCTCCCATCGGCTGTGCCCTTCCTTGTGGCCGGTATGCCGGGCCTGCATCCGCAGCCAGTCCGAGCGCCCGAGCTTCAGCCACAGCCAGCCCATGGCGGCGGACGTGGCCAACGAGGCGATCAGCCGGGCGGCGACCATCTCCGGACTGCCGGGGAACGCCACGGCCGTGGAGGCCAGCACGATCGGATTGACGGCGGGTGCTGAGAGGAGGAACGCGAAGGCGGCGGCCGGTGTGACACCGCGTCGGATCAGGCTCCCCGCGACCGGCACCGACGCGCATTCGCAGCCGGGCAGCACGACGCCGGCCGCACTCGCCACCGGCACCGCGAGCGCAGGGTTGCGCGGCAGCATCCGACTGAACGCTTGAGCCGGTACGAACGCGTTGACGGCGCCGGAGATCACAGTGCCCAGCAAGAGGAACGGCAGAGCCTGCACGGCGATGGCCACGCAGATCGTCTGCCACGCCCGGAAGCCGGGGTGCGTAAGCCACTGGTCGGCGCCGAACAGTCGGCCGAAGGCGACAAGAAGAAGCAGGCAGAGCGCGCCGACGACGACAGCAGAGGGTCCAAGGCGGTGATGTGCGTGGTGGCGGATCGGGGCGATGATCAGTTCGCTCTGCGGCCGGTCCATCAGTTCTTTCGTATTGCGCATGTCTGCTCCGGTTACGTGACAGAGCATCACGATAAGTAGTAAATCGTTCCAGGCTGGGCACGTTGAGACGCGAACATACGACCGGGTGATCCCTGGCGTGTTAGCCGCTGTGGTACGCCTCGTGGAGAGGAGAATTGAGCCAGTGGCGCAAAACGTACGAGCCTGCTGTGCTCCGAAAGGCAACCGGGGAATCTCATGACTACTGCACACGCCCCCCATCCCAACCACGTGCACCAGCACAATGAGGGCTGCGGCCATGTCGCGTTCCCACACGGAGACCATGTGGACTACGCCCACGACGGACACCTCCACCGGGTCCACGACGACCATGTGGACGAGTGCGAGGCCGGCGGGCACACCACTCACGGCGACCACGCGCACCAGCATGGCGAGGGATGTGGACACGTGGCTGTGCCCCATGGGGACCACATCGACTATGTGCACGACGGTCACAGGCACGCCGACCACGAAGGGCACTGGGACGACCACTGAAAGGGCGCTCGATGCGGGTGGCCCCTGACGCCTCAGGAGCCACCCGCACGTGCGTGCGCGATGCGCGCGGGAGTGGTCGGGCTCCGTCAGATGCGTGCGCGTGAAGCACACCTCTCGGACGCTGCCGGGGCGAGTATCGCGCACGGGGTCGAATGGTGCCGGATGGGACGCAAGAGCCTGAGGTGAGACATAGCATGTCTTCCAGCGGCGTGGTCTCCCTGTCCTGGCCCTATGCCCGGAGACGGTCGCCGAGGCGAATGCCCAGATCCTCGTGGGCCGTGGCCCGTCGGCGGCGAGAATGACCACACCGTGCTGTGGGCGATCGCCAACGCCTCGTGCAAGAAGCAGCAGCGCAACGCTCCGTCTGACCGAACCCGCCCGGATTGCAGCCGAGAGGAACAGGACTCATGGGCAGCTTCACCACCACCGACGGCACCGACATCCACTACAAGGACTGGGGCAGCGGACAACCCGTCATCTTCAGCCACGGCTGGCCGCTGAACGCCGACGCCTGGGACAACCAGCTGCGCGTTGTCGCGGAGAACGGCTTTCGCGCCATCGCCCACGACCGGCGTGGGCACGGACGCTCCGGCCAGCCGTGGCAGGGCAACGACATGGACACCTACGCCGACGACCTCGCCCAGCTGATCGAACACCTCGGCCTCGAAGACGTCATCCTCGTCGGCCACTCCACCGGCGGCGGCGAAGTCGCCCGCTACATCGGCCGGCACGGCACGGGCCGCGTCGCCAAGGCCGTACTCCTCGGAGCTGTACCGCCGCAGATGCTGAAGACCGACGCCAATCCCGACGGGCTGCCCATCGACGTCTTCGACGGGATCAGGGCCGGGGTGGCGGCCGACCGGTCGCAGTTCTACCAGGAGTTGAGCGAGGCCTTCTTCGGCGCCAACCGGCCCGGCTCCACCGTCTCGCAAGGCACCCGCGACGCGTTCTGGCTGATGAGCATGCAGGCCGGGTCGAAGGCCGCGTACGACTGCATCAAGCAGTTCTCGGAGACCGACTTCACCGAGGACCTCAAGCGCATCGACGTCCCCACCCTCATCGCGCACGGCGACGACGACCAGATCGTCCCCATCGGCGCCTCCGCCCACAAGTCCGCACAGCTGGTCAAGGACGCCACCCTCAAGGTCTACCCCGGCGCACCGCACGGCCTGACCGGCGACTACGAGCAGGCCTTCACCAACGACCTGATCGCCTTCCTCAAGGGCTGAGGACAAAGTGCTGTCGCCGCTGACCTTCGTCAGAGCGGCGAGTTCTCCGCCTGGAACATCCAGCGCTGCTTCTCCATCGATGCCGTGATCTGGATCAGCAGGTCCTGGGTCACCAGGTCGGACTCCTCCGTCGCGGCGATCCGATCTCGCAGCCGTACTACCGTTTCCTCCAACGTCTCGACCAGCAGGGACACGACTTCGGTGTCCTGCAGCCAGCCCTCCTTGGGATCGGCCACCGAACCGGTCTCGGCGACCGTCTCGACGCGCCCGTCCGGGGAGATGCCCAGTGCCGCCGCGCGCTCCGCGACGGTGTCCGCGTAGGAGCGTGCCGCGGCGACCACTTCGTCGAGCTGGAGGTGGATGCTGCGGAAACGCGGGCCCACGATGTTCCAGTGCGCCTGCTTGGCCATGAGCGAGAGCCCCAGCAGGTCGACGAGCGTGCCCTGAAGCGCGTCCCCGATGACCTGACGTGCAGGTTCGGGAAGGGTGCTCTTCATAACAGTCATGCCGCTCTTCTCCTTGTGTCGTGCTGTGTCGTGCTGCGTGTCGTGCGCCGTACGGACCTGGCGGGTGCCCCGCAGCCGTCGACGGAAACGGACGGCCCGGCGCACCGCTCGGACTGCCAGTTCTGCAGCGTGCGGCTCCAGAAATCGGCGGAGAGCAGGTAGCTAGCCTCACCCGATCGGGGCCTGAAGCTGACGCATACGCCTCGGGCGCGGACCGCCGTCCGCGCCCGAAGCTCTGTACTTCATCCCATTGGCCGCTCGGCCGGTTCATCGAGTCCCCGGACCCGGAGCCTTCAAACCTGGAGCCTTCAGACCTTCTGTTGTTTTCGGAGGCATGGGGCGGCGTGCCCGGGGTACTTCAGGCGGGGTCTCACAGTCTCCGACCGAAGAGCGCCGAAAAGTCAGGGAGAGCGGGCGAGCAGCCATGGCACAGTTCGTGAGGGAAGTCATGACGTTCGGAGTGGTGGCGGTACGGCCCGACGCTTCGCTGGTCGAAGCGGCCCGGCTGATGCGAGCCCAGGACATCGGAGACGTACTGGTCGCCGACGGCGACCGGCTGGTCGGAGTCATCACCGACCGTGACATCGCGGTGCGGGTGATCGCGGACGGCAACGATCCGCTGACCGTCAGCGTCGGCTCGGTGTGCACGCGCGACCCGGTGTGCGTCAGCCCCGACGACGGGATCGCGGCAGCGGCCAGACTGATGCGCAGCCGTGCGGTACGCAGGCTGCCTGTGGTGGAGGACGGCCGTCCGGTCGGCGTGGTCAGCATCGGAGATCTCGCTGTCTCCGAGAACCCGGACTCGGCGCTCGCCGAGATCAGCCTGGCAAACCCGAACAACGAGGGGTGATCGTATGTTGGTCGCATTTCTGACGGCACCCCAAGGTGTGGAGCAGATTGAACTCACCGAGCCGTGGGAGGCGGTCACCGACACCGGAGACACGCCCAGGCTGATCTCGACCAAGCCGGGCCGGGTGCAGGCCTTCAAGCACCTCGACAAGTCGGACACCTTCCCGGTCGACCTGACGGTCGCCGACGCCAACGTGGACGAGTACGGCGGCCTCGTGCTGCCCGGCGGCGTGGCCAATCCCGACGCGCTGCGCATGGACGGGCGGGCGGTGGCGTTCGTACGGGCCTTCTTCGAGGCGGGCAAGCCGGTGGCGGCGATCTGCCACGCTCCGTGGACGCTCGTCGAAGCGGATGTGGTGCGGGGCCGGACGCTGACCTCCTGGCCCAGCCTGCGCACGGACATCCGCAACGCGGGAGGAGAGTGGGTCGACGAGCAGGTGAGGATCTGCGATGCCGGTCCGAACGTTCTGATCACCAGCCGGAAGCCGGCCGACCTCAAGGCGTTCTCCGCGGCGTTCACGGCGGAGTTCGCGAAGAGCTGACGGCTCGGCAACCGGCCGGCTGCGGGAGACGGGATACGTCCGACGGGATACGTCCGACGGGATACGCCGGACGGGCTCCCCGCCCCCTTCACTCCTCCCGGGCGCGGGCACCGGCCCGCGTCCTGCCCGGCGACACCGGACGCTCCGGATGACGGCGCAGATACTCGCCCTCCAACTGGGCCATCCGGATGTTGTGGGCATTGAGCGCGGCGGGCGAGCCGTGCAGCAACGTGTCGTGCCGACTCCGGTGGATGGTTTCGAGCTCGCGCAGCAAATCATGATCGTCGAGACGGGTCGGGTCGATTCCTTGACCAGGGTTCTCAAACTCTGACATGGGGCTGTTCCTCATTCCGTTCCGGCGGATGCGCTGTGTGACTCATGACCTTCCGGGTACCCGCAGGGACGCAGTACCCGGCCACTCCGGGAGGAATCCATGCAACTCGCATTTCTCGCGCCTCTCTATGAGCGTCCCGGTCCCTGGGCCAGCGTTCACCTCGACACCACCTGGACCGACGAGTCCACTCCTTCCCGTCGTGAGCTCCAGGTGACAGAGGTATGCCGGAAGCTGGCCCTACAAGGTGCCGATGAGGCCACCGGCCGCGCGGTGTACGAGGCGCTCACCACCCGGCCGCACTACCCGGGAGAGTCCGGCCGGGCCGTCTTCGCCACGGGCGGCGAGGTCGTCCTGGACCCGCCGCTCGCCCATCGCCCGCCGGCCGCCTCCGACGTCTCCTGGTCGGCGCTGCCGCACGTCGCTCCGCTGCTGGACCTCGCCGTGCAGGAACCGGTCTGCCTCGTCGCGTACATCGATCGCACGGGAGCGGACCTGGAGCTGCGCAGCCCACTGGGCAGCCGGGCCGTCGGACAGGCCGAGGGCAAGCAGTGGTCCATCCACCGCACCACGAGTTCCCACTGGTCCGCGAGCCACCACCCGCGCAGCGTGGAGAACACCTGGAACACCTGGGACAGCAACGCCGGCGAGATCGCTGCGGCGATCGCGGCGAACCAGGAGGAGTGCCGTGCCGACCTGGTCGTTCTGGCGGGGGGACTGCGCGAGCGGCGTGCCGTCCACAACCGCCTGCCCATCGCACTGCGCCCACGCGTCGTCGAAACGGACCACGGCGTCCGTGCCGACGGCCCGGCCACCCGGCTGCTCGACGAGGATGTGGAGCAGTCCCGCCAGGACCATCTGAACCGGCGCGCCGAGGAGGAGCTGGATCGTTTCCGGGCCGCCCCCGCCGCAACAGCCGAGGGCATACCGGCCCTGGTCGACGCGGCGCGCGAGCACCGGATCGCCGAGCTGTTCATCCGGCCCGAGGGGTCGGACGCGCACCACGGAGTCTGGGTGGGCAACGAGCCCGAGCAGCTGGCGGTACGCCGTGCGGACCTCCAGTACCTGGGCGAACCGCACCCCTCGTCGGCCCGCGCGGACGACGCGCTGCTCCGCTGTGCGGCGGTGACCGGCGCTGAGGCACTCCGGGTGCCGTCGCAGGGACACGATGACGTCCCGGTCGGCGGCCTGGGGGCGCTGCTGTGCCAACCGTACGACGACAGGGGACGACACCCCCGGATGGCGAGGAGCCATGGCTGAACAGCGCCCGACTGTTGACGAGTCGTACTGGATGACCACGACGCCGAGCACGGGCTATCCGCCCCTCGGCGTGGACGCGACCGCGGACGTGGCCGTCATCGGAGCCGGTATCGCCGGGCTGTGCACCGCCTGGGACCTGGTCCGGGCAGGCCTGGACGTCGTCATCCTGGAGGCCGACCGGATCGCCGCAGGCGTGACCGGCTACACCACGGCCAAGCTCACCGCCCTGCACGGTCTGGGCTATGCACGGCTGGAGGCGAAGCACGGCGCCGACGACGCCGCGCTGTACGCGCTCTCGCAGCAGGACGCGGTCGACCGGACAGCCGCCCTCTGCGCCGGACTCGACATCGACGCCGACCTGGAGCGCGCCCCCGCCCACACGTACGTGGAGGATCCGCGGCGAGCGGACGAGATCAAGTCCGAGGCGGAGGCCGCCCGGCGGGCAGGACTCGATGCGTCGTACGTGACCGAGACGGAGCTGTCCTTCCCGGTGGCCGCCGCGGTGCGCGTGGAGGGGCAATTCCAGTTCCACCCGCGGAAGTTCCTGCTGGCGCTGGCCGAGCGGATCACGCACGCGGGAGGCCGCATCCATGAGCGCACCCGCGTCACCGGGCTCCATGACGGCAGCCGCTGCCGCTTGACCACCGAGAACGGGGCGTCGGTCGCGGCGCGCGACGCGGTCATCGCGACGCACTATCCAGTCTTCGACCACACGATGCTCTTCACCCGGCTCAAGCCCCGACGCGAACTGGTGGTCGCGGCACCGGTGCCGATCGAAGCGGTCCCCGCCGGCATGTACTTCAGCCCGGAGGACACGGTGCGGTCCGTGCGCAGCGCGCCCTACGACGAGGCGCGGCGGCTGCTGATCGTCACCGGGGAGTCGTTCGAGCCGGGAACCGGCGAAGTGAGGGAACGGTTCGCGCGCCTCGACGCCTGGGCGCGGCAGCGGCTGCCGGGCTTCGCCGACGCGGACATGACGTATCGGTGGGCGGCCCAGGACAACGACTCGAGCGACCATCTGCCGTACGTCGGACACGCCCATCCGGGGACACAACACGTCTATGTGGCCACGGGCTTCGGCGGCTGGGGTATGAGCAACGGCGTGATGGCAGGCCGGTTGCTCACTGCCCATATCGCGGGCGGCGGCCGGCCGGCGTGGACCGATCTCTACGACCCGCGAAGGCTGCCCCCGGTGCGTGAGACAGCTCAACTCGCCCGGTTCCAGACCGCTGTCGCCAAACACTTCGTCGGTGACCGCCTGCACACCAGCCATGTCGACTCGGTGACCGACATCCCGCGCGGCAGCGGAGCCGTCGTGCGGCTGGAGGGACGGCGGTGCGCCGTCTATCGCGACGAGGCGGGATACACCAGTGCGCTCTCCGCACGCTGTACGCACCTCGGCTGCCTGGTGCAGTTCAACGATGCCGAGCGGGTCTGGGAGTGCCCCTGCCACGGCTCCCGCTTCGGCACGGACGGATCGGTCCTGCACGGCCCGGCCACCCGCCCCCTGGAGCCTCGTGAGGTGCCGGGCTCCGGCGACCAGGGCACCACCCCCTAGCACCCGAAGCCCTGCCGAGCTGTGACCGGCCTGCGGGAGTGCAACGATGGTGCATATGAGGAAGAGCGCACTCATTGTCATCGACATGATCAACACATATGAGCACGCCGACGCCGAACTGCTTCTTCCTTCGGTCTCCAAGATCCTGCCCGCCATCGTCCAGTTGCTGGAACGGGCCCGCGCGCGCGAGGTTCCAGTGATCTATGTGAACGACAATTTCGGCGAATGGAGATCGCATCACGGGGAGCTCCTCGAGACCGCGCTTTCTGGTCCCCACGCCGATCTGGTCGAACCGATCCGGCCCGATGAAGAGTCACTCTTCGTCGTCAAGGCGCGGCATTCGATCTTCTTCGAGACGCCCCTGTCGTATCTGCTCAGTCAATTGGAAATCGACCATGTGATTCTGTGCGGGCAGGTGACCGAGCAGTGCGTGCTGTACTCCGCCCTGGACGCGCACATCCGCCATCTGCACGTGACCGTCGCCGAGGATTCCGTCGCGCATATTCACGCCGATCTGGCGGACGCCGCGCTGCGGATGATGCGGCGCAACATGGGAGCGGAGATCACTGCGGGCGACTCGATCGAATTCGCAGCCGACCGCGGCTGATCACAGCGGCAGCGCGCAGACGGCCACAGGCGAGCTGAACGGGCTTCCCGCGGGCCGGAGTCCACCACTGGCGTCGACGTGGAAGACCGTCACCGAACTCGACCGCTGGTTCGCCGCGAAGAGCAGATTCTGGCCGGGGGAAAGGGCGAGGTGCCGGGGGAAGTCGCCGCCGACCGGCACGGTCCCCAGCAGCCGCAACCGGGACCCGCCGTCCTCGATCGCGTACCGGGTCAGGCTGTTGTGGCCGCGATTGGCGAGGAAGGCGTGTCCGCCGCCGCGGGTCACGACCAGCTGCGCCGGATAGCTCGTGCCGGGCCCTGTGCCTGTCGACTGCGGGGTGCCCGGCGTCGGCCTTCCGGTGACGGGATCGTAGGCGCAGACGACGACGGTGTTGTCGACCTCGTTGGCGAGGTAGGCGAATCGGCCCGACGGGTGGAAGGTGAGATGCCGGGGTCCCGCGCCCGGCCGGACCGTCGCGTACGAGATGCGGGCGAGGGTTCCGCTCGACGTGTCGAGCCGGTAGGTGTAGACGGTGTCGTTGCCGAGATCGACGGCTAGTACGTGCCCCCCGTCCGGGCTGGTGACGATCTGGTGGGCGTGAGGGCCTTCCTGGCCGGGGCCCGGCGGCGGCGTGGAGTGGGTGACGAGTGCCGCGCGTGCTCCCAGCGCGCCCGACGCGGCGATGGGGTGCACGGCGACGCTGCCCGAGAGGTAGTTGGCGCTGAGCAGCCAGCGCCCGCTGGGGTGTACGGACAGATGGCAGGGGCCCGCGCCCCCGGTGTCGCGGGTGCCCAGCACACTGTGGTGACCGTCCGGGGACAGTCTGACGGCGGTCACCCCGCCCTGCTGCTGCTCGTTCACGGCGTACAGAGTGCGGGCGGACGGGTGAATCGCGAGGAAGGACGGGTCGCTGACTCCCGGGACGGTACCGGTGGCGGTGATCCGGCCCGTCACCTCGTCGTATGTGGCGAGACCGATTCCGCTGCCACCACCGGCGACCGAGGTGTAGGTGCCCAGGAACAGGGGGCGCTGTCCACGGGGGCGAGCCTGTGCGGTCGCGGGCACCGCGGCGCTCGCCACAGTCGCCGTGACCGCTCCGATGAACCGGCGGCGGCCGATGCCGCCCGCCGAACTCGTCCCCGTCCCCGCTGTCCTGCCGCTCATGTGATGCACCTCGAAGTGTCGGTCGGTTGCTTCGGATGTGGCGGGGCGGTGGAGCGGCGCCTCACCTCAGTGTGATCGCGTAGACCTCGATCCGCGGGTCGGCCGGCAGCGTCAAAGAGCGCACTGTCTTCGCACTGTCGAGCTGCGCCGTGTGACCGAACAGCCGTACCGGGGGGCCGTCGATGCCCTGTCCGTCCTTGATGCGGTGCGGCATGTCCAGGACGACACTGCTGCCGGACGGCGTCGAACCTGCCCAGTCGCCGATCGCGAGCGGCACGTCCGCGCTGCTGCCGTCCGTGTAGCGGACGGTCAGCGTGGTGGCCACCGGGCCGTTGTGGGAGGCGGCTACCAGATGCAGGGTGGAGCGGGCGGCCGCGGGGAGAAGCAGCGCCTGGCCGCGGGCCTCGATGAAGTTCGGCGCCGTTCCCGCCGGGTCGGGCGCGTTGTACGTGACGCCGTTCCAGGTGGCAGTCCCGGCCTTCGGCAGCAGACCGGCGTCGTAACTCCAGCCCTGACCGTCGAAGTTGCCTTCCCCGGACCGGTCCTTCGTGGCGGTGCCGTCATGGTTCAGGGCACCCGCCAGGTCCACGGCGCACTCGTCCTTCCCGCTGCCCGCGCAGCTCGCCGAGGCCCTCACCTCCACCGTGGCCGTACGGACGACCGCGGGGATGCCCTCTGCCGCCACCGTCACCCGGACCGGGTACGAGCCGACCGCGGTGCCCGCCGGAACTGTCACCGCGAGCGGGACCGTCGTCTGCACCGGCAGCCGACGGGACTTGAGCGTGACGGAAGAGGGTGCCTTCACGGCCCACCCGGCGGGAGCCTTCGCCGCGACGGACACCCGCACATCGCCCGGCGACTGGGCCAGGACGTCCACCGCGAGATGCGCGGTCTGTGCGGCGTCGCTCGTCGGCACGGCGTCCGAGGCGGTGCGCAGCGACGCGTCGAGGTGTCGGCGCCGGTCGGCTCCGGCCGCCGCGTTGACGGACGGCGGCTCGGCACTCTTGTCGGTGCCCCACGCGGACGGTGCGGTCCCGAGCCGGTGGGCCAGCAGCCCGCCGTGCGCGATCGCCTCCCAGTCCAGCCAAGTGGCGCTTACCTTCTTGCCGTTGAGGGCCACCGACTGGACATAGCGCCGCTCGTCGCTCGCCCCGGGGGCGGTGATGTTCAGCGTGCCGCCCTGCTTGCGGCCGTACTGCCCGATCCGGATGGTCGCCGACTCGAACTGCGGGCTGGACAGGGCCAGGAAGTCCGCGCCGCTCATCGTCGGATACAGACCGAGCGACGAGAAGACGTACCAGGCCGACATCGTGCCCAGGTCGTCGTTGCCGGTCATGCCGTCCGGGCCGTTGGTGAAGAGCGTCATCGCCGCCCGGGTGACGGTCGCGGTCTTCGCGGGTGCGCCTGCCCACAGATACATGTACGGGGCGTGCAGGTCGGGCTCGTTGTTGGGGTTGTAGGTGGGCTTGCCGTAGTAGTCGTACGGCTGGGAGATCCAGTCCTTGCGCGCGGTGCCCGCGGGGTCCGTGAGCAGCTTGTCGTGGACGAAGAAGGAATCGAGCCGTTTCTCGGCGGCCTTCCTGCCACCCATCAGACCGACAAGACCGGCCGGGTCCTGGGGCACCAGCCACTGGTACTGGTGGGCGCCGCCCTCGTGGAACTGGTGGCCCGCCTCGACCGGGTCGTACGGCGTCATCCAGGTGCCCTGCGTCGTACGGGGGCGGAACTGGCCGATCGAGGAGTCCCACAGGTTGCGGTACCACTGACCGCGCGCGGCGAGCATCCTGGCGTCCGCCCGATGACCGAGCCCCTCGGCCATCAGGGCCAGCGAGGCGTCGGCCGCCGCGTACTCCAGGGTGGCCGACGCCGGGTGGTTGCAGTCGTTGTCGCCGCCCTTGTCGGCGCAGTCCTCACCCAGGCCGAGACCCGAGGGGATGTAGCCACGCTCGCTGTAGAAGTCCACGCCCGACCGGCCGTTGTACGGGGAGTCCGCGGGTGGGGTGCTGGTGGCGTTCCTCTTCAGCAGCGCGTACGCCTCTTCCTCGTGCCCGGCGAGCAGACCCTTCGACCAGGCCTCGACGAGGAACGGAGTCACCGGGTCACCGGTCATGATGTTGGTCTCGCTGTTGGCGAGCGCCCAGCGGGGCAGCCAGCCGCCGTCCCTGCCGATGGCGACGACGGACAGTGCGACGTCGCGGGCGACGCCCGGCTCGAGGAGTTCCAGGAGCTGGTTCTGCGGCCGGTAGGTGTCCCACAGGGAGAGGTTCTGGTACGGCGTGAAGCCCTCGGCCGTGTGAGGCTTGCGGTCGAAGCCGACGTAGCGGCCGTCCACGTCACCTGCCAGGTTCGGGTGCAGCTGCGCGTGGTAGAGCGCGGTGTAGAAGGCGCTCTGCCGGTCCCGCGAACCGCCGCCGATCCGGATCGAGCCGAGCTGCTCCTGCCACGTGCGGTGCAGGGCCGCACGGGTGGCGTCGAAGTCGTACGAATCCTTCGTCTCCGCCGCCAGGTTCTTCCGAGCCCCTTCCACACCCGTGTAGGACAGGCCGACCTTCACCACGACGTCCTTGTCGGAGCCGGCGTCGAAGGTCACCCAGGCGCCGTTGCCGCCCTCGCCCGCGGCGTCGCGGCTGCCGGGCTCGGGGGTTGAACCGCGCCACGTGCCATGGGTCTTGAAGGGCCGGTCGAAGGTGGCCGTGAAGTAGACGGTGTGGTCGTCCTTGCCGGCGCAGAAGTTGCCCGCGTGCACCCGGCCCTCGACGGTGCGGTCGCCGACGACGTGCACCTCGGAGTCGTAGACCTTCTGGTTGGCCTTGCCGGTGTTGAACAGGACATTGGCGGCGCCGGTGGACGGGAAGGTGTAGCGCTGCCAGCCGGTGCGCTGCGTCGCGGTGAGCTCCGCGTCGATGCCGTACGTCTTCAGGCCCACCCGGTAGTAGCCGGGTTCGGCCTTCTCGTCGTCGTGCGAGTACTCCGAGCGGTAGTCGTCGGGGTTCACCCGGTCGACCGCGCCGGTGGTCGGCATCATCGGCAGCTCACCCGCGACGCCGCAGCCGACGCCGGAGAGGTGGGTCTGGCTGAAGCCGTGGATCTTGTTCTGCTGATAGTCGTAGCCGCCCTGGCCGCCGGTGTCGGGACTGACCTGGACCATGCCGAAGGGGGCACTCGCGCCGGGGAAGGTGTTGCCGAAGTTCTGTGTGCCGACAAAGGGGTTGACCAGGTCGGTCGCGTCGGTCGCGTCGGCCGCGGGCGCGGCGCCGGCCGCCCCGGCGGCCGGGCCGGTCAGACCGCCGGCCAGCAGGGCGACGACCACCAGCCGTGCCGCTCTCGTACGTATCCAACCGGCTGTCCGTCGCATGTGCGCACCCCTTGTTGACAACGTTGTCCCACCGGGCTCGGGAAAGATGTCACGGCCGCGCAAAGCCTGTCAACGGCCCGGTCACGAGCCGCTCCCCGTGACCGGACGGACCTCGAACCCGACCGGGGAAAGCTGCGCAAAACCGAGTCGGCGGGCAGTTTCCTCCAGCGCCTGCCGGACGAACTCCTCCAGAACGGGGTCGAGTTCGACCGGAACCCTGCGGTTCGGGTCGAGCCCCGTCCAGGTGATCGACTTCGCGCGCTCGACGAGACCCGGCAGCTGTTGACGTGCCGCCCAGGCGTCGGCGCCACGGCCCGTACGCTGGGCGGTCAGCATGTCGAGCGCGACGAGCGCTGCCCGCCCCCAGGCCTCGGTGGCAGTCAGCCACGGCCCGGTCTCGGTGAGGAACACGGGGTCGGAAAGCCGGTCCCGGAGCACTCCCGGCGCGTCGTGCATGTCGCTCAGGGCGCGGTGCAGTGGCCCTGCCCTGCCGGTGCTCCGGAACTCCGCGATCTGCGCGGTGAGTTCGGGCGCGGGCCGTGGGTCGATCCGGGAGGAACGCTGGACGCCGGCGAACGTGTGCAGTGCATCGGCGGTACGCGCATCCCCGCCAGCCAGCTCGTCGAGCCCCGCCGACCAGGACCGTTCGGGGTCGTACGCCGTGTCGTTCCAGGCGTAGTCGGCGACGCCGAACAGCGAGACCTTGGACGCCTGGGCCTGCGGCATCGGACTGGCGGTCAGCCCGAGCGCCGACTTACCGAGCCCGGACTCGCGCCCCGTGAACGGGCCGAGCAGCAGCCGGCCCTGCACACAGTCGTTGACCGGGTAGTTGTCCCGGAGCAGCACGGGATGGCCGAACGCCTCGCGGGCGGCGGCCACATCGGCGCGAGTGATCTTGGGTGCGATGACGTCCACGCCGGTCCACTGGACGACGACCCCGGGATGGAGCTCCTGGGCGAGGCTGCGGGTGTAGTCGGTCCGGGCGGTTCCCCAGTACTCGGTCGGCACCATCTGCAGCGGCTCGGCTTCCGGATGCGCGTCGATGAACGTCGCCTGCACGGCGTTGATCAGCTGCGCCTGGGCGCGGGCGGCGGCAGCGGGTCCCGTGCCGAACTCCGCCCGGTCCTCGTCGCAGTTCCACCGCTGGTAGTCGATGCCGTCGAAG
The DNA here is from genome assembly GCF_044389785.1 of Streptomyces sp. NPDC019443. Lineage (NCBI taxonomy): Bacteria > Bacillati > Actinomycetota > Actinomycetes > Kitasatosporales > Streptomycetaceae > Streptomyces > Streptomyces sp. NPDC019443. The sequence goes on along the minus strand of NZ_JBIRYJ010000003.1, from coordinate 425,119 downwards.
GCGATGACGAAGCTGCGTACGCCCAGCTTCCACAGCGTCTCGAACCTGGCTGTCAGCGCACCGGCCTCGGACGGCTTCGAGTAGCAGACCGACAGGCCGGGGGAGAGGGCATAGCCGAACTGGACATGGTTCGCCCGGGCCCGCCGTACCAGCTCGCCGATCCGGCCGAGTTCGTCCGCCGGGTAGGGTTCCCGCCACTCCGCCCGCAGATACGGGTCGTCCTTCGGTGTGTACACATAGGAGTTCAGCTTGTGCCTGCCGAACCAGTCGAGATCGGCGAGCCGCTGCTGATGCGACCACGGTGGCCCGTAGAAGCCCTCGACCACTCCTCGCCACCGCAGCGACGGCCAGTCGCGGATCACTGCGCCGTGCAGCCGGAGGCCGTGCCGCCGGGAGCCGTGCACCAGTTGACGCAGCGTCTGCGCGGCGTAGTACGTACCGTCGCCGTCCGCGCCGCTGAGTACGATCCGGTCGCGGCCGTCCCGGCCCTCGCCGACTGCGAGGACGTACCCTTCGGCGGCCATGGTCTCGGCGCCCTGGACGCCCATCGCGCGCAACGCGCCCGCGGTCGCGCAGTTCTCCTTGTGCCCACCGACATGGACGATGAGCCGGTCCTCGCGTACGGGAGTGTGTTCGTCGACCAGCCGGATGGTGCGCACCCCCGCCTCACGCAGCACACCCCGGACCAGGGCGAGCGCGTAGGCATCGGTCGACGCGCCTTTCACGAGCGTCACGGCCGAGGGGATGCGCAGCTCTTCAGGGCGGCTCTTCAACGAGCGGGGCTTCGGAAACACCGGCGGGGAGCTGTGGGAGCGCCAACTGGACCGGAGCGCCATGGATGTTGATCCCATCGCCGTCCACCTCCTCGCCAAACCTCGTTGTGACAGGACTGGACCACCGGCTGACATCGTTGTCAAGAGGCTGGGCGTGACCTCGTCGGACGCGCAGGTCGCGAGGGGGTGATCGCGATGGCGCCGCTGGTGAATTGCGCGCTGCTGGGGGGGCAGTCCCGTCGCAACGGCGGAGGGTGATGCAGACGGAAAAGCCCCGCCTGCACGGCGGTCAATCTTCCATCATTCAACCAATCCTGGAATCCGCGTGGATGTCCCGCGAAGAAAGGCATATGCCAAACATGCCTTGCCGACATGCGGCAGGGAAAAGCCTCACTGCCGGAAGTCGGTCCACGCGCCTAAATGAGTGGGAACCAGATATTCCGGACCACTGTTTTCGCTACCACTTGATGGTGAGTAGGGTGTGCTCGCTGCCGGTGGATCTATGGATGGGATCCGGCTGAATTCTGCCTGGCCGGAATGAGTGCATGGGTCGTGTCGACTGCGGGAACGGGAGGGGTTCGTGGCTGCTGGCTCGTTCGAGGGGCAGTATGTGTGGCATCCGGCTGCCGATGACCGCCAGTTGGCCCGAGCCTGTATCGATGTGAAGGCGGGTCGGTACTTCAGCGCACACGAAGCACTCAAGGACGCGCGCCAGGATTTCGAGGTGCGAGCCCATCGGTCGCTGGTGCTGGCCTCCGAGGCGGCGGACTCCGACCTGGCCGAGCGCTGGCTGGCCGAGGAGCCGGGCCCCGAGGCGGCCCTGCTCTGGGCCCGGGTGGCGATGCTCCGGGCATTGCGGATGGCCGACGCCCATGACCGGCGGGCAGGCACTCTCGTAGGCATCGCACATGCGGCGTGCGAGCGGGCGGCGCAGTTGCTGCCCGGTGACCCCACTCCGTGGGTGGCCCAATTGGCACTGTCCCGGCTCAAGCGGCCCCGGGACCCCGCGCCGCAGGGGCTGTTGACCGCGCCGCCCGGCCCCTGGCAGCTGTTCGCCCACATCCTCCGGCTCGACCCCTGGCACCGCGAGGCGCACCACCGGTTTCTGGCCTTCTTCTTCACCCGCCACGGCGGGACGGCGAGCGCGCGATGGGATGTCGCCTCGTTCCTGAGCCACCGGGCGCCGGCCACCTCACCGCTGCGGCTGCTGCCGCTTGTCGCTCTCGTCGAGGACTACGACTCCTCCGCTCTGCTTGCCGACCGCACCTGGGAGCAGTCCCAGTGGCTGACAACGGCCATTGGCAGCTACAACAACTGGTTTCCCGAGGTGGCCGGTTATCGCTTCACCCCTGTCCTCGATCTGTCGTATCTGGCGCACGCGCTGTACATGGCGAAGCGCGAATTCGAGGCGCGGGAAGTATTCACGGCAATGGGTCCGTATGCCTCCCGAATGCCCTGGAGTGCTTTCGGCGCCCCCGAGGAGCAGTTGACCAAAGCGAGACGGTCGTGCGGGCTCCCGATCCCCAGCGCCGCCTGATTCTCCACCGATCTCTCCTTTTTCACCCACCGTCCCCACGCCCCATCAGAAAGGTTGCGGTTGTGTCCGAGCGCACATCTCTTACTCGCTCGAAAACCGGTCGCCATGCAGATCCCGTCACCCTCGACGATGACGCGACACTGCATGCCATGGGATACCCGCGGAAACTCACCCGGCGGTTCCGTGCGTTCGACAATTTCGCCATCTCCTTCACTATCATCAACATCATTTCCGGAATCTTCTCGGCATTCGGCTTCGGAATGGGAGCCGGCGGGCCGCTGATCCTCATTTTCGGCTGGATAGGCGTATCGGTCATGGTGCTCTTCGTCGGCGCCGCGATGGGTGAGATCGCCTCCGCCTACCCGACCAGCGGCGCGCTGTACTTCTCCGCGGGCAAGCTCGCCAAGCGGCATCGCGGCGCCTGGTCCTGGTACACGGGCTGGCTGAACTTCGTCGGCCAGGTGGGCGGAACGGCCGCCACCGGCTACGCCGCCGCCACCTTCATCCAGGCTTTCATCGCGATGCAGTGGCCAAGCTACGAGGTGACGGCGCAGCGCACCGTCCTCATCACGGCGGTGATCCTGCTGATCCAGGCGCTGGCCAACACGTACACCGTGCAGTTGGTCGCCCTGGTGAACCGGATCTCCGTGTGGTGGCTGCTGATCGGCATGGTGGTGATCGTCGTCGCCCTGACCGTGGTGCCCGACCATCACCAGCCGGTATCGTTCATGACCCACTTCGTGAACAACACCGGGTTCAGCAACGGCATTTACGCCGCGATGCTGGGCCTGCTCGTCACCAGCTGGACCTTCACCGGCTTCGACGGCAGCTTCCACATGTCCGAGGAAACAGTGAAGGCGACCGTCAACACGCCGAAGGGCATCATGCGGGCCATCGGGTACTCCGCGGGTGCCGGTCTGATCCTCATGCTCGCTCTGGTGTACGCGATCCGGGATTACGCCGCCACGGCGAGCTCGGCGGCGCCGCCGGTGCAGATTCTCATCGAGGCGCTTGGCATGGGCACCGCGAAGCTGCTCCTACTGGTCGTGATCGGCGCCATGCTGTTCTGCGGCCTCGCCAACATGACGAGCAATACCCGTCAGATCTTCGCCTTCTCCCGCGACGGGGCGATGCCCGGCTCCCGTTGGTGGCATTCGGTGTCCCTGCGCACTCGTACGCCCGTCAAGGCGGTATGGCTCGCGGCGGCATGTCCACTGGTGCTGATCATTCCGGCCTGGTGGTCCCACACCGCCTTCACCGCCATTGTGAGCGTCAATGTCGTAGGGCTCTACCTCGCCTACGGTGTGCCTATTTTTCTGCGCCTGCGGCTGAACGACTTCGAGCCCGGTCCATGGAACCTGGGGCGTTACGGCAAGCTGGTCGCGGGTGTCGCGGTGACCTGGATCGTGATCAGTAGTGTGCTGTTCATGCTGCCCCAGGTCTCTCCGATCACCTCCGCCACGTTCAACTACGCGCCGATCGCACTGGGAGTGGTACTGCTCATCGCCACGGTGTGGTGGTTCGCCACCGCCCGCCGCCGCTTCCAGGGGCCGGTCAGCTACGGCAGCCCCGACGAAGTCGCCGCCATGGACCTGATCTGACCGGCGCGACAACCACCATCAGGCCGCTTGGCGCGGCCGCTCCCGCCACCATCTGAAGGGACCGACAGAAGGTATGAACCCCCTCGGCGAAGCCCCCCAGTCACACTCCACCAGCGAGCGCACTGCCGGGAGTCCTCCCGGCGGCGCGGGCGGACTCACCGTCACCGGCGCCTCGTTGGAGGAATGGCACCAAGTGGCTGAGTGGGCCGCCGAGGAGGGATGGAATCCAGGCCGCGGCGATGTGGCCTGCTTCCACCCCGCCGACCCCGCGGGCTTCTTCATCGGCCGCCTGGGCGCCCGGCCGATCTCGGCCGTCTCGATCGTCACGTACTCCGAGCAGTACGCGTTCCTCGGCTATTACCTGGTCCATCCCGACCACCGCGGGCAGGGCTTCGGCCTGGCGACCTGGCGCGCGGCCTTCCCACATGCCGGAACCCGCACCATCGGCCTGGACGCGGTGCCCGCGCAGCAAGCCACCTACGGTCGCGCCGGCTTCAAGTCCGCCAACGACACGATTCGTTACGGAGGGCGCCCGGAGCGGTCCGGCACTCCGGCGGCGGGGGTCGTGCCCGTGGCCCCGGAGCACATCGACGCGATCGCGGCGTACGACCGGGAGTGCTTCCCCGCCGAGCGGCCCGCTTTCGTCAGCCGCTGGCTCACCGCTGCCGGCCACATCGCGTACGCCCGCCTGCGGGAGGGACGCGTCACCGGCTATGGCGTGATCCGCCCGGCACTCGACGGGCACCGCGTCGGGCCCCTGTTCGCCGACACCCCCGAGGACGCCGAAGCCCTCTTCGACGCCCTCACCGCCCACGTCGGCCCGGAGGACGAGGTCTCCATCGACATCCCCGAACCTCAGCACGCCGCAGGGGCCTTGGCCACGGCCCGTGGTCTCGAAGCGCGCTCGCACACCGTGCGCATGTACGCGGGCCCGGTCCCCGAGGTCCGGGCCGAGCGCACCTTCGGGGTCACCACACTCGAACTGGGCTGAGACACCCGGCCGCGGCCCGTCTCCAGTACTCCGGTGGGCGGGAGGCTACGAGGCCGAGTCCGGAGAGGCGTCGGGGGCCACGGGCGGGCTCGGCGCGCTGGAGGCCTCGGGCTCCGAGGCGGGTGAATCGGCCGGTGGCGGCATCGGCGCGGAGTCCGACGGCGGCGGTGACTCGGGTGAGGCCTTCTTCGAGGACGGGGTCCCGGAAGTCGGCGGCTCGGACGACGGGGATTTCGACGACGGGTGCTTCGAGGACGGGTGCTTCGACGACGGGTGCTTCGACGACGGGTGCTTCGAGGACGGGTGCTTTGACGACGGGTGCTTCGAGGACGGGTGCTTTGACGACGGGTGCTTCGAGGACGGGTGCTTCGAGGACGGGTGCTTTGACGACGGGTGCTTCGACGACGGTGACTTGGACGGAGAGGAGGTGTGCGGGGAGGGGGAGTAGGACGGCCTGGGCCGGGGCGGCGGCGGGACCTTCTTGTCGTAGCGGCCGTGATGGTCACCGTGCTCCCGCGCGAACCAGTCCTCGTGGTCCGGGTCGTAGACGACGAAGACATTGATCACCGTGACGGAGCGCTGCACGTGCACAACCTTCGTCGGCTGGAATCCGGACCACGTGGGGCCCGTCAGCCGGACGTTGCCCTCCACCTTGACCGGCGGTTGCAGCGGATTGCCGCATGCGCAGCGCACTCGAGGGACGCCGTGGTCGTCGACGAGGACGGCCGTACCGGCCTGCAGCACCGACTGATACTTGGTGGGGGCGCCGTTCTTGTAGCTGTGGTTGGTGACCCGGGTGTCATAGCTCAGCCGAAGGGGGGTCAGCGACCGCAGATACCCGGGCACCTGGGAGGGGCTACGGCCCACGACTGAGGCGAACGCCCTGTTCTTGGCCGGGTCCTCGGAGAGATATCTGATCTGTTTCTCGACGTCGCAGCTGGCTGTCTGCTGCGTCCCGCCGTACACGCCGGCATCCGAACCGCGCAGGTTCGTCGCCGGCGGGGCGGGCGGTTCCTTGGAGGGGGCCTCCTCAGCCGTCGACGGGGGCGTGAACGGAGCCTCGCCCGACGAGTTGACGGGGTCCCTGACGATCTCCGCGGCAACGGCCTCGCCGCCGCCTCCCCCGGGGCGGGTGAGGACGATGGTCAGAACCACGGCGGCGACGATCGCGACGGCGATCGTCGCGATTCTGGGGACGGACCGCCACCAGGGGTGGTCGGGGCCCTCGCCGGAGCCCTTCGCCGGTCCGCCCCCGCCGGGCCCGCCCGGGCCGCCCGCTCCTCCGCCGCTCGGCGGCCCCGGCGGGGCGCCGGGCGGCGGCGTGGCATGCGTAGGACGATCCTGCGACGGGCCCGAGAGCGGGCCTGACGGAGGTCCTGTGGGGCGTTCGGACGGCGGCGGTTGGGCACTCACGGGCTCTTCTTCCCAGCGTAGGAACGATTCAGCGCAGGAACTCGGGCACAGGAATGTCAGTGAATGCGAATAAAAGAGAAAAGGGTCCGCAGTTCACGAATGCTGACCCTATTGTGTGCCTCGTACCCGTACGGCCCGCAAGCCGACGCGGTCGGCCCTCCCAGCGGGCGGAGTGCCGGACCCCTGCTTAGCGTGGCAAGAGTGGGCCAGCAGCAGACCAGCGACCGGGGACGCGCGACGCGCGTCTCCCACGGCTGGGGCGAGGCCCTCGTCGCGGTGCTCGCCGGGCTGGTCGCCATGGTCGTCACGGCCGCCCTCGGCCTATGGGCGGCGGGCGCGGCCGATCTGCCCGGGGGCGCGTTCCCGCGCGTCGTCGCGGCCGTCGTGGTCATCGCGGTCGGCGGCTCCGTGGAACTCTCCGGAGACGCCGGACTGATCGCCGGCACCAACGCGGACCTCAACGTGCTGCCGCTCTCCGTCACCCTCGCCGGAGCCCTGGTCATCGCCACCGGCTTTCTCCGTCCACTACGGCACCGAGCCGTCGCCGGAAGCCGCGAACTCGTCGGCTGGGCCTCCCGGTTGGCCGTGCTGTGGGTGCCGGCTCTCATCGGCCTCTCGGTCCTGGCCCGCCACAGCTTCGACATCCCGCTCGGGCAGGGGACGATCGCGGACATCGGGGATCTGCTGGACGCCTCCCCCAAGATCGGGTTCCGCGCCGACATCCCAGTCACCCTCGTCTTCGGCCTGTTGTGGCTGGCGGGCCTGCTGTTCCTCGCGCTGCTCGTATCGCGCAAGGCTCCGCTCCCCGCGCGCTTCGTTCGCTTCCAGGAGTCGGTGCGCCCGGCCGCGTTCGCCATGGTCGTGCTGCTTCTCGCCTACGTCGTCGTGGGCGTGGTCATCGCACTCGTCGTCGCGGTGAGCCGCGGCAATGCCGCGGAGACCTTCGCCGTGATCCTGCTCGGGCTGCCGAACCTCGCATGGCTCGGGCTGACGCTCGGTCTGGGCGCCTCCTGGGAGGGAAGGGTGGACGGTCCGTTCGGGCTGCCCATGCCGCAGGTCCTGGACTCGGTGCTGCGTACTCCCGAGGAATCCACCCTCAATGTCAGCTCGCTGTCCGACTACGACGGCCGGGCCTGGTGGCTGCTCTTCGTCATCGCAGCGGTGCTGCTGCTGGGCGCCGCGTTCGTCATGGCGGTCCGCTCACCTGCCCGGATGGGGTCCTGGCAGCACGCCGTACACATGGCGGTGGCGCTCACGCTCACGGTCCTGGCCATCTGCCTCGCCGCCCGCATCTCCGCGCACGTCGGCCTGTCCCTGCTGGGCATCGGCGACCTCGGCGGCGACCTGGCGGGAGAGGTGACGCTTCGGCCGCACCTCTGGCCGGCGCTCGGCCTGGCGGTGGTGTGGGGGCTGGTCACCGGCTTCCTCGGCAGCCTGCTCGCGTCCCGCGTGCGTCGCCGGGGAGAGGTGTGAACCGCGGATCACTCATCCGGGCCGAGGCCGGGGAACGCCGGCCGCGCCCAGCGGGGCGGCAGCGGTGCCCCTGCCGACTTGGCTACACGCATGTCCACCTGCGTCGGCGGATGACCGCCCGCCTCGCGCCCGGCGCACGCGACACGCAGCGCGGCGACGAACTCCAGACAGCTGTCGTACCGGTCGTCGGGCGACTTGGCGAGTGCTTTCGCCAGTACGTCGTCGACTGAGGCCGGGAGATCGGGGCGCTGCTCGGTCAGGGGCGGCGGCGGATCGTACTGGTGCGCCCACAACAGGGCCATGTCGTCGTCGCGTTGGAAGGGCGGAGTCCCGGCCATGCTCTCGAACACGACGCAGCCGAGGCTGTAGACATCGCACCGGCCGTCCACCGGGCGGCCCGAAATCTGCTCCGGGGCGACGTAGTCGACGGTGCCGACGAACTGGCCGGCCGTGGTGAACCCGGTCAACGACAGCGACTTCTTCGTCAGGCCGAAGTCCGTGAGGTATACGTGCTCCGGGTGTTCGCTGTCGGTGCCGGCCGCGATGAGGATGTTGCCGGGTTTGACGTCCCGGTGCACCAGGTCGTGGTCGTGGGCGGCGTCGAGCGCGGACGCGACCTGCGAGGCGATCCGGCCCGCGACGCGTACCGAGAGGGGGCCCTCGCGGTCGAGCAGGGCGCGGAGGTCCTGACCCGCGACGTAGCGCATCGCGATGTAGAGGATGCCGTCGGTCTCGCCCGCCTCGAACACCGGCACGATGTGGGGGTGGTCAATGGCGGCGGCGACCCGGGACTCGTGGGTGAACCGCTTGCGGAAGGTGTCGCTGCGGGCGAGCTCGGGAGCGAGCAGCTTGTGGGCGACGGTGCGTTCGAGGCGGAGGTCCTTGGTGCGGTAGACGACGGCCATGCCGCCGCGGCCGATCTCGCTCTCGACGAGGTACCCCGCGATCTGCTTCCCGAGCAGTTCGGACGGCCGCCCGGCGGCCAGGCTGGTATCGCGCGGGACGCGGACCATCAGACGTCACTGCCGGGCCGGTCCGCACCGGCCCCCCGGTCCGCACCGGCCCCCCGGTCCGGGTCGACGACCCTCGTCGCCCCCGCGCCCGCCGTTCCGCCAGGCTCCGGCGAGTCCGCCGCCGGCCCGTCCGTGCCGGGTACTTCTTCCGCGGCGGCCACCCCCGTCGGTTTCGGCGGCCCGCCCCCGGTCGGGCCCGGCGGCGCCGCGTATGTGCTCAGGTGCGTCCCGTCGCAGTACACCCACCGCTCGTGCTCCGCGTCGTACAGCCACACCGACTCGCCGTCCACGACCATCCCCACCCGCAGCCCCTGCGTGCTCCGGTGGAACGCCTCGCCGTCCGTCCGCCCGGCCGCCAGGTCCTCCGCCGCGCGGCGGTACTGGTCCAGCGACTCCTCGGCGCGGGCCAGCAGCGGGCGCGGGTCCGCCGTGCGGGACAGTGGCTGTCCGGCCGCCGGGGGCTCCTGCGGTACGGAGATCAGCAGGCGGCTGTCGACCCACGCCGACCAGCCGTTCGCGCAGACGATCCGGCCCCAGTCCCCGCGCCGGTCGACCAGCTGGACCGGAAGCAGCGGGTCGAGCGGTTCGGTCGGCCGGGACACGTCCGGTGCCTCCCAGGCGGGCAGTCCGTCCTGGGGGACGACATGTGTCGGGTGGAAGTCATCGATCGTCATCGGCGGTCCCGTCCCTACTTCCGCATGATGGCGGGTTCATGGCGGCGCAGGAGCTTCGCGACTGCGTACCCGAAGACGACGGAGAGGACCACGAGCATCCCCATGTTGAGCAGCCACACGCCCACCGAGTGCTCGAAGAGCGGGTCAGCCGTCAACTTGCCCGGCACGATCCTGGACAGTCCGATCGTCCCAGCCATGGCTCCCAGCGCCCACCGGGACGGGATCAGCCACGCCAGCTGCTCGACGCCGGGAACGCCGTCCAGCTTCAGCAGCGCCCCGCAGAACACGACCTGGATGATGGCGAGGAGCACCAGCAGCGGCATGGTGACCTCCTCCTTGCGCACCAGCGCGGACACCAGCAGGCCGAGCACCATCCCCGTGAACGACAGCACCGCCACAGCCAGGGTGATCTCCACCAGCGGCGGCATCAGCACGCCTTCACCGTCCGGGGCGTTCAGGTCGACGCCGACGAGCCCGACGAGGGTAAGCACGACCGCCTGCAGCACCGTGATCGTGCCGAGCACCACGACCTTGGACATCAGATACGCGGACCGGGACAGCCCGACAGCCCGCTCCCGCCGGTAGATCACCCGCTCCTTGACCAGCTCGCGCACGGCGTTGGCGGCGCCTGTCAGGACGCCGCCCACACACAGGATGAGCAGGGCGTTCATCGCCGTCTCCTGGGTGAGCCGGCTGCCGGCCAGGGCGCGGGCCATCGCGCCCATCACGAACGGCAGTGCGATCATGATGGCCAGGAAGGTCCGGTCGGCGCTCAGCGCGGCCGCATACCTCCGGACCAGCGTCCGCAGTTGCGCCCCCCAGCTCTGCGCCTTCGGCGGCGGCGCGACGAAACCGTCCGCCTCGGCCTGCGGCAGGCGCGGCTGTGCGGTGGAGTTCGCGATGTACTGCCGGTGGAAGGGGGACTCGCGGTACGTCCCCGCCCAGTCGCGGTCCCGGTCGTTCTCGAAGGCCTCGAACGCCTCCGGCCACTGCTCGAAGCCGAAGAAGGCGAGGGCGTCGTCCGGCGGCCCGTAGTACGCGATCCTGCCGCCCGGCGCGAGCACCAGCAGCCGGTCGCACACATCGAGGCTGAGCACGCTGTGCGTGACGACGATGACCGTACGGCCGTCGTCGGCGAGGCCGCGGAGCATATGCATGACTGAGCGGTCCATGCCGGGGTCGAGCCCGGAGGTCGGCTCGTCGAGGAAGAGGAGCGACGGTTTCGTCAGCAGTTCCAGGGCCACGCTGACCCGCTTGCGCTGGCCGCCCGACAGGCTGTGGATGGGCTGGGTGGCCCGCTGCTCGAGGCCGAGTTCACGCACCACTTCGGCCACCCGGTCCTGACGTTCGGTCTTCGCGGTGTCCTGTGGAAAGCGCAGCTCAGCCGCGTATCCAAGGGCCCGGCGCACAGTCAGCTGCGAGTGCAGGATGTCGTCCTGCGGTACGAGGCCGATGCGCTGCCGGAGCTCCGCGTAGTCGTGGTAGAGGTCGCGGCCGTCGTAGAGGACGGTGCCATGGTCGGCGGGGTGCAGCCCGGTCAGCGCGTTGAGGAGCGTGGACTTGCCGGCGCCGCTGGGCCCCACCACGGCGAGCAGGCACTTCTCGCCGACGGGGAACGAGACATGGTCGAGCAGGGTCTTACGGCCGCGGTCCACCGCGACAGCCAGGTCCTGGACGTCGAGCGCGACGTCGCCGGTGTCGACGTACTCCTGGAGCTGGTCGCCGACGAGACAGAACGCCGAGTGGCCGATACCGACGATGTCGCCGGGGGAGACGAGGGCCTGGGCGACCGGTCGGCCGTTGAGGAAGGTGCCGTTGTGAGAGCCGAGGTCGACGATCTCGTAGGTGCCGTCCGGGAGCGCCCGCAGCTCCGCGTGCCGCCGCGAAATGACGAGATCGTCGATGACCAGGTCGTTGTCGGGTCCGCGCCCGATGCGTACGGTACGGGCCGACAGCGGACGTACGGTGGTCGGCTGTCGGAAGGTGCCGGTCGCCGACGGCATGGAGACGGCGGACGGACCGGCAGGCGCCCGCGTGGCGGGCGGCGGGTTCCGGTCGACGAGAACGGCACGCGGGCCGTCGTCCGGATTGCCGAACCGGATGACGGTGCCGGGGACGATCCCCCATTCGTGGATCCGCATGCCGTCGGCGTACGTGCCGTTCGTGCTGCCCTCGTCCTCGATCGTCCAGTGGTCGGCCTCGGGCCGCAGCACCGCGTGGTGCCAGGACACCCGGGCGTCGTCGATGACGATGTCGCTCAAGGGGTCGCGCCCGACGTGATAGTCCCGGCTCGGGCTCATCACCGTGGAGCCCGCATCGGTTTCGAGGACGAGCTCGGGCGCAGTCGGCGCGACAGGCCGCTCTCCCATGGTCGGATTCTAGCGATTTGACCGTTTCTGTGCCCGACCTGCGCCCGCTGGGCCCCGCCCGCTCACGCCGGGCGGGGACCAGGGCGGGACTGGTACAGCTGGGTGTGGTAGCGGCCTTCCGTCTCAAGCCCGGTGGGGTCGTAACCCGCGAGAAGGGTCTGTTCGACCGCGCTGCGCTGTTCCGCCGGACCGGTGAACAGCCGCTGCGGATAAGTCCGCGAGTAGTCCGTCCGGGTGACCAGGCCATAGTGGGCAAGGCTGGTGATCACCGATTGGTACGGGACCGTGCGCAGCACGAACGCGGTCACCCAGACCGGAACCTGGGCACACTCCAGAAGGGCTTCGAAAGTACGGTGGGTGATGTAGCCGATGCCTCCGGTGACCGTGATCAGTCCGGCGCCCGCGACGGCACGTCGCAGCTGCGGTCCTGGCGAGTGGCGCTCCAGGTTCTCGGCGTAGGCGTCGTCGAGCAGCCCGACTGCCAGGGCGTAGCTGACGGCCCGGTCGGCGGCGTCGAGACCGATGACCGGGGTCGCGTCGGCGCGGCGCCGTGAGGCGTAGAACTCCTTGTCGACGTCGATGAGTTCCGCGGTCGTGAGGGCTTCCGTCTCGGGGCTGGTGTAGTGCGCGTACAACTCGGCGAGCGTGAGGTGGTGGTTGAGCAGCGCTGCGTTGATCCCGTACGAGCAGCACAGGTCGAGAACGGTGACGGGGCCGTCCGCGCCCCCGTGGGCGGCGGCCCGGTCGGCGCGGGTGCGGCGGAAGACGTCCTGCGCGTGGTGCGGGATCTCGTACTCCAGCGGGGCGAGCCGGCGGAAGTAGACGCGGGGGTCGGGCTCGTTGTAGATGTCGTCGAACCGGCTTTTGCCTGGTGTGGTGGCACTGGTCAGACCTCGGGTCATGGTGCGTACCTCCGCTGGCCGGGGACAGGTCTACGCCTGTCTAGCTCTAGCGGAGCGGTGCCGCGGGCCGGTAGGGCGCGGGTGTGGAACCGGCCACGTGTGGTCCGTGCCGGGGCGACCGGGGACAGGCCTCTCGTGAGCGACCTGCCGCGCGTGGTGAACACTCCGCCGTGCGAAATCGTAATACACGGCAGGCTGCCGAGCCCGCCAAGGAGGTCTGCCGCGGATGACTGCCCATCGCATTGCCGCCACCGCTGCCGTTGCCGTCGCCCTCACGGTCGCGGCCGCCGGGACCGCGCAGGCCCACGGCGCGCCGACAGACCCCGTCAGCCGGGTCTTCGCCTGCGGTCCCGAGGGGGTGCAGCGCGAGTCCGCGGTCTGCCGGGCCGCCGTCGCCGCGAACGGGGGAGTGGCGTTCGACGAGTGGGACAACCTGCGGGTGGCCAATGTCCGGGGCAGAGACCGGGAGTTCATCCCGGACGGACAGCTGTGCAGCGCGGGCCTCGATGCGTACAAGGGCCTGGACATCGCCCGCGAGGACTGGCCGGCGACGACCCTGACGGCCGGCGCCCGGTTCACTCTCACCTATCTGTCGACCATTCCGCACAAGGGAACGTTCCACCTGTATCTCACCAAGGCGGGCCACGATCCGACCGTGCCGCTGCGGTGGGACGACCTGACCTCGCAACCCATCGCGACGGCCACCGATCCCCGGCTCGTGGACGGTGCGTACCGGATCTCCGGGCAGCTCCCGGCGGGACTGACAGGCCGCCATGTGCTCTATACGGTCTGGCGGAACTCGGATACCCCGGACACCTACTACTCCTGCTCCGACCTGGTGCTGACAGGCGACTCGGCAGAGCCACCGCAGCCGGGCGGCGAGCCCGCCGAGCGGCAGGCCGCGGCATCCGCTGAGCGCGATGAGGACAAGCAGGCCGTCCTGGTTGGCGGGATGGCCGCGCTGCTCGGGCTGCTCGCGGTGGCCGCATCCGCGATGGTCCGGCGCCGCGCCCGGCGACAGTAGGCCCGCTGTCGCACAGTGCGACCGCCTGGGGCTGGGGCGACGTCGGGAATGCCGCCGGGCACGGGGCGGGACGACGGCGGGAATGCCGCCGGGGTCCGTGCGGTTATATCACCAGGCGCTGACGTGAACGCGACATTCACCCCCACCCCCGGTGGGCTTGTGAGGCGCCGGGAGGAACGCATGGCACGCAGCAATACCCGTCCCGTCATCACCCTGCGGTCGTCCGCCGGGACCGGCCAGACGTACGTGACGCGCAAGAGCCGCCTGAACAACCCCGACCGGCTGCTGCTGCGCAAGTTCGACCCCGTTCTCGGCGAGCACGTCCTGTTCCGCGAGGAACGCTGACCTGTCACCGGACACCAGCGCCCCTGCATCGAGGAAGGAATCCCGCATGAAGCCTCGTATCCACCCCGTCTCGCGCCCGGTCGTCTTCCGTGACCGTGCCGCTGACGTCGCCTTCCTGATCCACTCGACCGCGCAGTCCGCGCAGCGCGTGGAGTGGGAGGACGGCAACACCTACCCGGTGATCGACGTGGAGATCTCCTCGGCGAGCCATCCCTTCTACACCGGAACCTCCCGGGTGCTGGACACGGCCGGCCGTGTGGAGCGCTTCGAGCGCCGCTACGGCACCGCCGCATCGGCCCGGAACTGACCCGGTCGACCAGCCGGGCGCGGCCGCCCACGATGGGCGGCCGCGCCGTCGTGTTCCTGGCCGGATGCCGCATGTCACGGTCCGCGGGAGACAGGGCGGGCTGATTGGCTGGCCCAGCGACAGCCAGCCACGACGGCGAGAGGCGATTCGAGTGACCTCATCCACCGCAGCCACCGAACAGAGCGAAAGGGCGGACCGTCCCACGGTGGCGCTGCTCGGCACCGGCATCATGGGCGCCGCGATGGCACGCAACCTGCTCCGCAGCGGCCTGGCCGTCCGCGCCTGGAACCGTACGCGGGCCAAAGCGGAACGGCTCGTGGCCGACGGGGCGTACTGTGCCGGATCGCCGGCCGATGCGGTCACCGGCGCGGACGTGGTGCTGACCATGCTCTACGACGGATCGCGGGTGCTCGCAATCATGCGGGAGGCGAGCGAGGCTCTCGCCCCCGGAGCGGTGTGGGCGCAGTCGACCACCGTCGGGGACGCCGCCACGGCCGAACTGGCCGACTTCGCGCGGCAGCACGGCCTCACCTTTGTCGACGCACCCGTTCTCGGTACGAAGGAGCCCGCGGAAGCCGGGCAGTTGCTGGTGCTGGCCGCGGGTCCGAAGAGTGCCCGCGCCATTCTTACGCCGGTCTTCGACGCCGTGGGCCGGCGCACCACATGGGTTGACGACGACGGCTCCACCGGGGCCGCCAGCAGGCTCAAGCTTGTTCTCAACAGCTGGGTCGGCGCTCTGACGCATGCCACGGGTGAGGCGATCGCGCTGGCGCGGGGCCTCGGCGTCGATCCGCAGGCCTTCCTCGACAGCGTGTCCGGCGGACCGCTGGACAGCGGGTATCTGCGGACCAAGTCCGCGGTAATCCTCAGTGGCGACTACACGCCGAGCTTTTCGGTCAAGAACGCGCTCAAGGACACACGGCTGATCGTCGACGCGGGGGAGCGGTCCGGACTACGGCTGGATGTCGCGCGGGCGGGAGTAGCGCGCTTCGAGCGGCTGGAGCGCCAGGGACTGGGCGAACGCGACATGGCGGCCACGTATTTGGCGTCCTTCGACGAAGGCCGAGAGCCTTCCCCGGACGGCCGGGACGGCCGGGACAGGGGGTCGCCGGATCAGTAGCCCCGTCGAGTCACCGGCGCGCAGTTGACGGGCAGTTGACGCGCCCCTCCCGTCTCCCGACTCACACAGTCCAAGGCGCGCCCTTCTGTCGCACTGGCCCCCTCTCGTAGCGTCGTCACGTCTTCAGCGGACGTGCTGCGCCACTGTGTATCCGGTCGGCCCGGTGAGTCCGTTCCGAGACTCACCCACTACTTCGACGATCTCGAAACCCGCGGCCGATGCGTAACCTTCCAGTTCCCGGGGAAACAGCACGCGCCGCCGGATCTCGTCCTGGGCCTCTTTGCCTGAGGCGAGAACCCAATGCCGGTGCATGGTGTTGATCTGTGTCCGCAGGTCCCATCCATAACTGATGGTCACCCGCGCCGGCCCGTCTGGAGTGTCGACGACGGCGCTCGTCGGCTCGGGGCGAATGACGGGCGACACAGGGGAGCAGAGCACCAAGAGTCCGCCGGGCCGTGCATGGGCGGCAAAGGTGGCGAACACTCTGGTGATGTCGTCGGTGTCGTGCACATAGGCCAGCGAGTTGCCGAGACAGGTCACGGTGTCCATGCGTCGCCGGAGCCGGACGGTTCGCATGTCGCCAATGCGGATGTCAAGTCCAGGCCGCGCTCGGTGTGCGTAGTCGACCATGCCGGCCTGGAGGTCCACGCCGACGCACTCGAAGCGCTTGGCCAGGATCTCGAGATCTCGCCCAGTGCCGCAGCCGAAGTCCATAAGCGTTTTCGCATCCGGCCTGTGGCGTTCGATCAGGGCTTGGCACATCTCGGCGCTGCCGCTGTCCGACTGGATCGCGTCGTACAGCGCGGGGTCCCGATAGAAGAGGTTCGTTGCTTCCATGCGCTCGGTTCCACGTCGGGGCTGGTCACATGAGGCTCCGCAGTCCGATTTCCAGGGCGAGCACGTCGCACAAGAGATCGGGCACCGTAGGCGCGTGCTCGGCGTCCTCTCGGGCCTGGGCAAGCGCTTTGGAGTCAACGTAGCCGAGATCCACCAGTAGTGATTCCCGAATCATGCTGTTCAGGACGGGCAGCCCGTACGAGCGCAGTCCGGCCTCCATGACTCCCAGGAAGTTCTCCGGTTCGGCCGGCGCGACGACCGACTCGGCGAGTCCGGCACGCCGTAGGCGCTCACGGAACAGGGCCTTACCGCGCTTGAACTCGTGTGGAAGCTGTTCCATGAACCGCACGATGCGGGGTGGACGAGCGGGCTCACCGGCCAGACACCGCGGCGGAGAAACCCGGGGTTGTGGAGCCCAAACGCGATCAGCGTGGGGACCGGAAGTACCGGAATCGGCGCAAGGTGCTCGTTGACATCCGCGAGTGCTCGCGTGGCCTCCCTGCCGAGCCATGGGACCGGGACTGTCGTCGGGAGTGCGGCGCTCGTCCTCGAATGGTGGGCGTTAATCTCGTCTCCGCCGCTGCCCGTGAACATCACCTCACAGCCTCGCGCGGCTGCCTGGTTGCGCACCACGTCGAACGCCTCTTGGTAGAACGCCCCGGCGGGGTCGTGAGGCTCCCCAAGGGCCCGCACTCCGCCCGGTACGAATGGGGGGCGCTGCATGGCTGGAGTGGCTGTGTCACGGAAGCCGCAGCGGCCCACCATTGCCCGTCGGCGGTCCTGCTGCTGTGCCCCGCTGCTTCCGTCCATCAGCAACCCGAAACTGTGGACCTTGTTGTAGCAGCCCGCGCTCACCGACAAGGCGACGTTGCCCGAGTCGGCCCCTCCCGACAGTTCAATACCTACGGTTCCCGTCGCCGTGGGGGCTTCGCGGACCGCCTCGGACAGCAACGCGTCGAATGCTTCCAGCGGGTCCACGTCGGGCCGCAGAGCGCGGGGCGTCAGTACATGCTCGGCGGGCTCGGGGTAGCGCGTGGTGAGTCCCGAAGACGTGAATACGGCGGTCGCGCGTTCGGTGAGCCGGTACACCCCCTCGAACAGCGTGTCCGCGGTGTAACGGTGTTGTCTGGTCAGGGTCCGAGCCACCACGCGTGAAACGAGTCGATCGGTCCGTAGGTGGGGCTGGAGCTCGGCAAGGTCCCATGACGCATGTAACACGTCACCAACGGCTAAGACGTAGAGGGGCGCCGTGCCGAGGACGCCCGCTGACAGGCGAGCTTCTCCCGGTTTCATGGTGAGTGCCGTGAAGTCCGCCTCCCCCTGCTTGCCCTCCCTCACAGTGATACTGACGTACGGCGCGCGATCGTCATCGAACTCTGTAGCGAGGGCTGACACCTTCGCGGGTTTCACCCAGCTAGCGCCACTGACCCAACCGGCCTCCTCGAAGTGCCAGTTTGGAGCCAGGAGATCTGGCAGGTGCAGTCGCAGGGAAAGCACGTGGTGATCACCTTTCAAATGTGGTGCGGCGGAGCGAGGCCCGGTCAGCCCCACCCCGCCGCATGTCAGCTATGAATCACTTGCTGCAGTGGTCGCCGTTGTTGTCGCCGCCTCCGGGCATCTTGTCCAGCAGCGCAGCGTCCATGGTGGGGACGCCAGTGATCAGGTCACCGGTGAACAGCTCGTCCACATTCATTGCGTTCTCCTTCTAGGGTTGAACGGACTCCGCGGCGGATGCTGCGGAGCTGGACCCGTCCGGCTGCCAACCGCCTCATATGGGACAGCCGGACGGGTTGCCCACCGCGTCGTAGCGGCGGGCCCTCCCTGGCCGCAGGGGGAGCCTGCTTCATGCGACCGGGAGGAGCTCAGTGGGGCGGAGCGGCAAGGGCCACACCCACCACGAAGCCGACCGACCCAGAGATGGTGATGATCAGGAGCGGTCCAGCGAAGCGACCAATGGAGGCGGCTAATCGCCTCACGGCCGGCCGTTCTGGCTACGCTCGTTGACCGCCCGGAGCTTCGCGCTCAGTTCGGTGGCTGAGCCCTTGTGCGGTTCTTCGATTCGGTGCTGAGAATCCCGACGCGGCGGGCGCCCCTCAGATCCCGGCGACCGATCCGTTCCCTCATGCGCTTCGAGTCTCAGCACGCCATCCGTGCCGTGCTCCTCAGTCATCTGGGCCAGCAGGGCCCGCGCTTCGCTTCTCATGCCTCAGTCCCTCAGACGACGACTTCGGCGAGGACCTCGCCGATCTCCCCTGCCTCTACGCAACCGCGTGAACACGCACAGCGGTACCGTTGCAGCGGCGTCGGGACTTGAAAGCCTTGAAAGTTTGTAAGAGGACGGGGAGTTGAAGGTCATGGCGAAACGCGATCCGAACGCAGCACTCGGCCGCTTGCTTGCTGAGAGCCGTTGGACGCATCGCCAGTTCGCGCGGGCCGTGAACCGCGTCGGTACCGAGACCGGCACGCCGCTGCGCTACGACGAGTCGGCGGTGAGTCACTGGCTCAGCGGCACGATTCCCCGCAGTGCCGTACGGGCGTGCATTCTCGAAGCCCTCTCGCGCCGCCTCGGACGCCCGGTGACCCATGCTGAGGCGGACTTACCTGTTCCCCGCGATCACACTCCCGTGCCCACAGATACCGTGGAAGGGCTGATCGACCTGGGGAGGCAAGACATGGACCCGTCCCGCCGCAGTGTCCTGGGGGCCGGCCTGTTCTCCGTGGCGCTTTCGATCCCCGGTTGGCCTGACGTCATCGGCCGTGCGGAGGCGGTGCAGTCCGGCCGCGTTGCCCGCATCGGCATGAACGAGGTCGACATGGTCATCGCCATGACTGAACGCGTTTCAGAACTCGACGACCAGTTCGGCGGTCGTCATGCGCGCCCCATGGCGGCGTCGTTCATGGTGAACACCGTGGCCTCATACCTGCGCGCCGATGCGCCGGAAGAGGTACGTCAAGCAATGTTGTCCGCGGCTTCCGACCTGCTGTATCTGACGGGCTATATGGCCGTGGACGAAGGACTCCACGGCCTTGCCCAGCGCTACTACGTCGAGGCCCTGGAGCTGGCGGGAGCGGCAGAGGATCACCTGACGTACTGCACCACCCTGCGCGGCATGAGCGTCCAGGCGGTCGACCTGCGCCATGGGGCCAAGGCAATGGAGCTGGCCGACGTCGCTGCCGCGGCCTCACCGAAGGCCGGTCCCCGGATGCGGGCCTTTCTCTCCGGGCAGCAAGCGCACGCAGCTGCGCAGACCGGTGACCGCACGGGTGCCTTGCGGTACATCCGCGAGGCGGAGGCTGCGATGGACCGCGCCGAGTCGCGCGGCAAGGCGTTCGGATCGTATGACCCGTCTTCGCTCAACTACCACATCAGTCAGGTTCGTTACGAACTCGGCGACGTTGCCGGCGCTATCGAAGCCATGCAGGAGTCGGACAAGGTGCGCTTCAGCGTCTACCGCCGTGCACGGGTACGACACCGAGCGACTCTGGCTGAGCGGCAACTGGAGATCGGCCACCTCGAAGCGGCCTGCGCCACCTGGCACCAAGCTCTTGACGACTACCCTATGGTTCAGTCCGGCCGGGCCGACGAGCGGGTGAAGACCATGTTCAGTCACCTGCGCCCACACCTCAAGAACGCGGCTGCCAGGGACCTATACGACCGCGCACGGACGATCGCACGGCCGGAACTGGTCAGCTGACCCCCCGCCTCTGAAGACGTGCGCCCGACCTCGCGGGTGGCTGGAGTCTTAATGCCCGACTCAAGCGGCTCCGCTGGCCCTGGGTCTGTTAGAGGTCTTCGCTGGCAGCCTCAAGCTGATCCATCACCTGGTTGTGGAACTCGCGCTCGGCCTGGCGGCAGGGGGCGGCGAAGAACACGCAGGACGCGCTGAGGGGTGACGGCGGGCCCGACGATGCCGCTTTCCCGGTAGCTGTCTGATCCGCTCGCCGGGGCGGCTGCAATCAACCACCGCTGTCAGGAGAAAAGCAGAGGCCCTGTCGATCTCTCGACAGGGCCTCTGGCCTGTTGTGCACTCGGCAGGATTCGAACCTGCAACTCGCAACCAACTATCTGGTCTTGAATTCGACCTTTCCGGTGCTCATTCTGAAGTTCCCGTTGGAGTACAGCGTGGGGCGGGCCTCGACATGGCTCCCGCTGTACTTCTCCACATGCCGGATCTGGGCACCGCCGGGAACGGTGAAGTCGATCAGGGCAATGGCTACCCAGTAGGACAGGTTGCGGTTGTTGAACAGTGGCACGGTGACGGTGGAGCCCCGTCCGTCAGTGACGACTGCCCGGGCCCCGTAGGACCTGAACGAACCGGTGCCGTTCTCTACAGCGCTGTAAGCGCACAAAAGGACGTAGCCCTGGAGGTCGGGGCGTCGGATGGTGACTGTCTCGCGGCCTGGCACCCGGGAGTCGCCATCCAGGGCGATGTACGGCGGAGCAATGGGCGATCCGAGTTGTCGGTAGTAGATGACCTGATCTGATCTGTTCGGGCGCTTGCCTTGCGGGGTGACGAGACTGCCAGGAACGTACAGGGCGTATAGGTCGAGGTCGGCGCCGGCTCGTCGTCGGGCCACGCTTCCGCCGTTCCACTCAAGTGTGGCCGTCACGACGAGGCTTGGGTCGTCCTTGCGCATGTCAATGGTCGCTTGGCCAGCCTTAGTGAGCGCCACTTTGCCCAACGGGACGAGAGGGCGAGGCGGTGCCATCTGTGGGACTGGTACAGCCACAGGTGGAATGTTCGGTGCGTAGGCGGGTGGCGGCGGCCCAGCAGGCGTGTGCCGGGCTGGAATGTCCGTCCCCGCAAGTGAGGCCTGAGCCGAGGACGGCCCTGGATCATCCACGACGATCCCAACGTCCGCAGCCAGACCCGCCAGTCCTCTGTCCCACCCCTGTCCTACTGCTCGGATCTTCCACCCGCCTGCTCGTCTGTAGAGTTCAACCAGGATTGCCACCGTCTCCCGATTCGTGAGAGGCGGCGGCATGAACCTGATCGGTGCGCCGCCACACTCGATGACCGCGTGGGGAGTGTTGCTCGCGTCGAAGTGGGTGGCCCGCAGTTGGGGGTCGATGCTAGCGACAACCGCTATGCGGTCGACTGCGGTCGGGACCGCACTCAGGTCCGCGAGAATGGTTTGGCCTTTCAGCACGACCCCGTCTTGCGACGAGTGGTTGTAGAAGACAAGATCGTCATCGCTCCGCACCTTGCCGTTCTGGCCGAGGAGAACGGCTGAGACGTCGATATCCGTGGTGGGTGAGGTGAGGGTGACACGGCAGGCCCGTGCGGGCAGAGCTGCATTGCCGCCTTTAGTAAGAGTGGTAGTCATGTGTGGCCCCTCTCACGGTGGTGCGTACATCGTGAGGTCTCCGGCCGGTCTGTGTACGACAAACGCCTGATGTCGGGTGGTTGAGCACGTTACGAGGCGACCACGTTGCTGGGACTGACAGGGGGCACCGATAGCTCCGCGAGTCGTCGGGTGTCGCTGGCATCTGTGAAGGCGCCTGGTGGGACATCCTTCGCCCTGATGCTGGGGAGACAAGTGTTGGGCCGAAGTCCAGCGTTGCCACTGGTGCGTGCTCCATACGTGTCCCGCACTAGATCAAATGGCGTGAACTACGACTGTCACGGCTTGACGTTGGTCCAGTAGCCCTCAAGCATTTCGCCCGGCCAACTGGGTTCCTGTACTTCGCCGCGAGGGCCCAACTCCTTGAAGTACGGGGCCAGGTCGATGATCGGCGTACCGTCGATGGCGTCGAGGTCTGCGACGTGAAGATCTAGGCCGTCGACCTTGAGTAGGCGGGGGGAAGGACTCGGCGAGCTGGTTCGGCCGGCGGTGGTTGCGGTGCACGAACGTGCCTGTGGCGGGCCACTTGGGGTTGTTTCGGGGGCTGCGCGCGTGCAGGGCGACTTCGTCGGCCGGGATGGACCGTTCGCTGCCTGGCCCCGATGGTGGGCAGTCGCAGGCTGAGCGGCGGCTGCGCCACGAGTGCGAGCAGCTGAAGCTCGCTTTCGCGGAGGCGACGATGCAGCTGCGGATCTGGCAGAAGGGCTCGGAGTTCGTCGACGCTGTCCCTTCGCCGACCTCGAGGCCCTGAGAGCGGCACATGGCGTGTCGGTCTTGAGGATCGCAGCACTCGCTGGGATCCCCGAACGAACGCACACCACGTGCGGCTTACCTCCCGTCGAACACTGCGGTTAGCGTGTGGCCTTTGGCGGACCCGCTACTTGACTGGGAGATCCTGACATGACCAGTAAGTTCATCGAGCTTGTCATCGACTGTGCCGATCCCAACGGTCTCGCCCGGTTCTGGTGCTCGGTCCTTGACTACGAGGTGCAGACGAAGACGACGGAATTGTCACAATTGGGTCCCTTGTGTACTCGGCAGGATTCGAACCTGCAACCTTCTGGTCCGTAGCCAACGGTCCTGCTCCCGGTCGCCGTTCGGCTTCCGGGAGCAGGGCTAACTACGCCCGCGAAAGACGCAGCGTCAGGATCTGGAAGGGCCGCAGCGTCAGCGACACCCCGCCGTCCACGACGGTCACCGGCTCGTCCGGCAGTGGACGCTCCAGCAGGTCCGTGACCTGCGCCCCGGCCAGTGGGAAGCCCGTGCGCAGGGTCGCCTTCGCCCGGCCGCCGAGGCACTCGTAGAGCCGTACGACCACATCGCCCGAGCGGTCGTCCGCGAGCTTCACCGCCTCGACCGTCACGGCGGGGTTGTCGACGCTCACCAACGGCTCGATGTTCCGGGCCGTCTGCGCCACCCGCAGCGGCAGGTTGAGCGCGTACCCTTCGGCGATCGCGTCCTCCACGGTCGCGCCCGGCAGCAGCGCGTAGGTGAAGCGGTGGGTGCCCTGGTCGGCCTCGGGGTCCGGGACGCGGGGTGCGCGGACCAGGCTGAGGCGGACCGTGGTGGTCGTACCGCCGTCGTCGCGGGTGGTGCGGGTGACATCGTGTCCGTACGTCGAGTCGTTGATGACCGCGACGCCGTAGCCGGGCTCCCCGACATGCACCCACCGGTGGCCGTAGACCTCGAAACGGGCCGCTTCCCAGCTGGTGTTGGTGTGCGTGGGCCGGTGGACATGGCCGAACTGGATCTCCGCCGTGGACCGGTCGGCCCGGACGTCGATCGGAAAGGCCGCCTTGAGGATCTTCTCGGCCTCGTGCCAGTCGATCTCGGTCTCTACGTCGATACGGCGGCTGCCCGCCCGGACCGTGATGGTCTGCACGATGCGCGAGCCCTTGCCGAAGGCGCGCTCGACCCGCACCGCGCCGAGCAGCGGCCCCGCGGCGGTGACGGTGACCGACTCTGCGTCGAGCAGGTCGGTGAAGCGGTTCTGATAGTGCTTGTCGATGTCCCAGGCATCCCAGTAGTTGGGCAGGTCGCTGTGCAGCCGGAGGAGGTTGCCGGGGGCGGCGAGGACTTCGCGGTCGGCGGCCAGGTCGCGTACGGAGGCGAGGGTGCCGTCCTCGGCGAACTCCACGCGGACCAGGCCGTTGTCGAGGACGCGGTCCGTCACGGTGACGGGCTTCCGCGTCGGGACCGCCGTCGTGATCGGCGCGCTGCCGGAGGCCGGGACCTCGACAAAGACGGTCGACGAACCGTCGGCCGGCCGGGGCAGACCGGGGTCGAGGGCCGCGCCCGGCACGTGGCCGAGGGCCTCGGCCACTTCGGCCGGGACGGTGACGACCTCGGCACGCGCGCGGGGGCTCGTATTGAACACGGACCATGTGCCTGCGCCCAGCGCGGACACTGCGGCCGAGGTGATCTCCTCAAGCTCCTTTGCCACCCGCGCGTACTCCGCCTCCGCCTCGCGGTGCACCCAGGCGATCGACGAGCCCGGCAGGATGTCGTGGAACTGGTGCAGCAGGACCGTCTTCCACAGCCGGTCGAGCTTCTCGTACGGGTAGTCGTAGTCCGGCGCGTGCAGCGCGGCCGCCGTCGCCCACAACTCGGCCTCGCGCAACCGGTGTTCACTGCGGCGGTTGCCCTGCTTTGTGCGGGCCTGCGAGGTGTAGGTGGCGCGGTGCAGCTCCAGATAGAGCTCGCCGGACCAGACGGGTGCGTCCGCGTACTCCGCGCGTGCCGCCTCGAAGAACGCGTCCGGGTGCTCGACCTTGACCTTCGCGGAGCCTTCGAGGTCGGCAAGGCGCCGTGCGCGCTCCATCATTTCGCGGGTGGGTCCGCCGCCGCCGTCGCCGTGCCCGAACGGTGCCAGCGAGCGGGTACCGCGGCCCTTGTCCTGGTAGTTGCGGACTGCGTGCGCCATCTCCTTGCCGGAGAACTCCACGTTGTACGTGTCCACCGGCGGGAAGTGCGTGAAGATCCGCGAGCCGTCGATGCCCTCCCACCAGAAGGTGTGGTGGGGCAGCTTGTTGGTCTGGTTCCAGGACAGCTTCTGGGTGAGGAACCACTCGTTGCCGGCCAGCTTCGCCAGCTGCGGATAGGCCGCGTTGTAGCCGAAGGAGTCCGGCAGCCAGACGCCCCTGGTCTCGATGCCGAAGTGCTCGATGAAGAAGCGCTTGCCGTGAACGAGCTGGCGGGCGATGGCCTCGCCGCCGGGCAGATTGCCGTCGGACTCCACCCACATGCCGCCGACCGGCGCCCACTGGCCGTCGGCGACGGCCTTCTTGATGCGCTCCCACACCCGCGGGTAGTTGTCGCGGACCCACTCGTACTGCTGGGCCTGCGAGCAGGCGAAGACGAACTCCTCGTACTCCTCGGCCAGCGCGGTCACATTGGAGAAGGTGCGGGACGTCTTGCGCTTGGTCTCGCGGATCGGCCACAGCCAGGCGCTGTCGATGTGCGCATGGCCGACTGCCGACATGGTGTGGGCGCTGGCGTGCGCGGGACGTGTCAGGACCGGCCGCAGCAGCTCCCGTACATCCGCCGCCGTGCCGGAGATGTCGTCCAGGTCCAGCGCGTCGAGCGCGTGGTCCAGCGCGTGCATGATCTCGTGCCTGCGCGGTTCGCTCTCGCCGAGCTCCAGCATCAGCTCGCGCAGCACCTGCATATCGAGCGAGAGGTGCCAGACGTCCTCGTCGAGTACGGCGAGGTCGGCGCGGGTGAAGGTGTAGAGGGGCCCCCGGCCCGCGGTGGCCTTGTCGCCGAGCGGGGTCGGGCCACGGAAGTCGCCCGCGAGGATGTCGGGGTTGGACGCGGCCTCGACGAGATAGTCGATCCGCTCGCCGCCCGCCGCGGGGGATGCGACCGGCACGTACTGGTTCTGCGGGTTGACCGCCTTGAGGGGGCTGCCGTCCAGGGTGTGGAGGAGGGCCTCGGCCTGGTTGCCCGGCCAGTCGCCGACGAAGCCGAGGTCGAAGACGGCCTCGACGCGACGGCCGGCCCAGTGGGCGGGGACTTCGCCGTGGACCCTGAACCAGGTCGTGCCCCAGGGCGGACCCCACGGCGTCCCCATCGCGAACGGTTCGTACGTCTGGGACGCGGCCTCGGCGAAGGGCACCGGCTCGTCCGGAGCCTCCCATGCCGTGACGTCGAGGGGGAGCGAGACGGCGTGGACTGCGGGCTGGATGCGCTGCTGGAGGATGCGCTCGACGCGCTCCTCGATGCGGCGGCGTTCGTCGTGCATGTGGCGGGCTCCTACCTCAGATACGCGAGCGCGGGGTGGACGCTGGTGTAGCCGTCGACGAGACGGCGGGCGACGGTCACTGAATCGACGAGGGGATGCAGGGCGAAGGCCTTCACCGCCGTCGCACGCGAGCCGCTCTCGGCCGCCGCCAGGACCTCGCGCTCGACGGCCTTGACTGCGCAGACCAGTCCGGTGGCGTGCAGCGGCAGCGGGGACACGGAGACGGGGTGCGCGCCGTTCGCGTCGACGAAGCAGGGCACTTCGACGACCGCTTCCTCGTCCAGCACGGAAAGCGTCGTGCGGTTGCGGACGTTGAGAATGAGCGTCGTGCGCTGGTTGTGCGCGATGGCCCGCATCAGGGCGAGGGCGACCTGCTCGTAGCCGCCGGACTCCAGGTCGCAGGCGTCACGCTCGCCGGCCCCCGCGGCCTCGCGGTTGTGCGCCATGTAGGTCGCCTCGCGCTCGGCGCGGGTACGGTCCCAGGTCTCCAGCGCCGGGGCGTCGGGCCGCTCCATCTCCGCGTAGAACCGGGCCTGTTGCTCATGGAGGAAGGCCCCGCGGGTCTGCTTCGCCTCCTGATAGGCGCGTACCGCCTCGCGGTTGAAGTAGTAGTAGTGCAGATATTCGTTGGGGATCGCGCCGAGGGAGCGGAGCCAGTCGGGGCCGAAGAGCTTGCCCTCCTCGAAGGAGCCGAGCAGCTCGGGGTCGGCGAGCAGCCGGGGCAGCTCGTCGCGGCCCTCGATGCGCAGGCCGCGGAGCCAGCCGAGGTGGTTGAGGCCCACATAGTCGATCCACGCGGTGTCGGGGTTCGCGCCCAGCGCGCGGGCGACCCGGCGGCCGAGGCCCACCGGCGAGTCGCAGATGCCGATGACGCGGTCGCCGAGGTGTCGGGCCATGGCCTCGGTGACCAGACCGGCCGGGTTGGTGAAGTTGATGACCCAGGCGTCGCGAGCGAGCCGGGCGACCCTGCGCGCGATGTCGACGGCGACCGGGACGGTGCGCAGTCCGTACGCGATGCCGCCGGCACCGACGGTCTCCTGGCCCAGCACGTCCTCGGCGAGGGCGATGCGTTCGTCGGCCGCGCGGCCCTCGAGGCCGCCGACGCGGATCGCGGAGAACACGAAGTCGGCGCCGCGCAGCGCCTCGTCGAGGTCGGTGGTGACGGTGACCGGCGGGGCGTCCGGCACGCCTTCCGCCTGGTCGGCGAGGACGCGCGCGATCGCGGCCAGCCGGCCGGCGTCCAGGTCGTGAAGGGTTACGTGGGTGATACGGCCCTTGGCGTGATCGCCGAGCAGGGCGCCGTACACCAGCGGCAGTCTGAAGCCCCCACCGCCGAGGATCGTGAGCCTCATACCTCAACCACCTTCACTCCTGCTTCGTCGAACGCCGCGCTGGTCGCCGGGTCCGCGGGCGCGTTGGTCACCACTGTGTCGAGGGACGCTGGGCCGCACACCTTCGCCATGCCGGTGCCGGGGAACTTGCCCGCGTCTGCGAGGAGCACCACTGAGTCCGCGGCCGCGATCATCGCCCGCTTGACCGGGACCTCGATCACCGTGGTGTCCATGACCTGGCCGTCGGGACGGATGCCGCTCGTGCCCAGGAACAGCCAGTCCGCGTGCAGCTGGCGGAGGTTGTCCTCGGTGAGGAAGCCGACCAGGGAGCGGTACTCCCGCCGGACCATCCCGCCGAGCAGTATCAGCTCGATCCCGGTGTCGTCCGCCAGCTCCTCGTACACCACCAGATTGCTGGTGATCACGGTCAGTCTGCGACCGTGCAGCTGCCGGGCCAGGCGGTAGGCGGTGGTGCCGATGTCGAGGAGGACGGACTGCCCCTCCTCGACCATGGCCGCGGCCCGGACCGCTATCGCGTCCTTCTCCGGGACCCTGATCTCGGCGACCTCCGCGAAGGGTTGATCACCCTCCTCGACCGCCGCTCCCCCGTGGACCCGCGTGAGCAGGCCCTCCTCCTCCAGCTTGACCAGGTCGCGCCGGATGGTCGCGGGGCTCACGCCGAGCTGTTCGGACAGGTCGGTTACTGCTGCGGGGCCGCCAGATCGCAGAGCCCGCAGGATGAGTTGATGTCGTCGCTCAGCCAGCACGTCACGAACGCTACTCGTCAATCTCAAGCATTTCTATGCAGATTCGCGCTCAACTCTTGCCAATTCTGCGCGCCGGGCGCACGATCCTGTGCACACCTTGAAGGTCATCGACAGATCTCTGGCGAGAGGATGCGCCGTGGACGAGGAGCCCAGGCCCGATGTCCTGCTGACCGGGCTGCTCTTCTACGACCTCGTCCTCACCGGACTCGGCAAGCCGCCGACGCCGGGCGAGGAGATCTGGACCCGGGGGATGGGCTGCGGTCCCGGCGGGATCGCCAACCTCGCCGTGGCGGCGGCCCGCTACGGCCTGGACACCTCTCTGGCCACGGTCTTCGGCGACGACTACTACGGCGCGCACTGCCGGCAGATCCTCGCCGGACAGGAGGGCGTCGACCTGTCCCTTTCCCGTACGGCGCGGGACTGGAACACCCCGGTCACGGTCTCCCTCGCCCATGGCCACGACCGCGCCCTCATCACCCACGGTGGGCCGCCCGCCCACTCCCAGGACGAACTGCTCCACCATCCGCCGCCCGCGCGCACCGCGCTCGTGCACATCGGAGCCGAACCGCAGGAGTGGCTCGGCAAGGCCGCGGCCGCCGGCACCCTGATCTTCGCCGACATCGGCTGGGACCCCACCGAACAGTGGTCCGGCGAGGTGCTGAACCAGCTGTCCCTCTGCCACGCCTTCCTGCCCAACGACACCGAGGCCATGGGCTACACGCGCACCGACAGCCCGGCCGCCGCACTCGACAAGCTCGCCGAACTGACACCCGTCGCAGTGATCACCTGCGGGCGCTCCGGCGCCCTCGCGGTCGACCAGACGACCGGCGAGCACGCCCAGGTCGCGGCCGTTGACATCGATGCCATGGATGCGACCGGCGCCGGAGACGTCTTCGGTGCGAGCTTCGTCGCCGCCACCCTGGGCGGCTGGCCGCTCGCCGAGCGGCTGCGCTTCGCCTCCCTCGCCGCCGGACTGTCCGTACAGCACCACACCGGTGCGCTCGCCGCCCCCGGCTGGTACGGCATCGATCAGTGGTGGCGTACGACAGGCTCACGCGACCCCGAACTGTCGTGCGCCTACGGATTCCTGGCCGACCGCATCCCCGCCGACCCCGGGCCGGCCCCGCACCACGCAACCGTCACCCCCCGCTGAACACCCGTCCGAAACACACCGAAAGGCGGTGGGAGCAGTGCACCTCTCCCGAAGAGGGCTGCTGCGCGCAGGTCTGGCCACCACGGCGGCCGCGGCGCTCGGCCCCGCTGCGGCAGGCTGCGCGGTTCCTCGCGGCTCCACCGGCCGGAACATGACCCTGTGGTACTGGACCGGCGGACTGAGCGAAAAGGTCGTGGCCACGGCCAGGAACCGCTTTACGGACGTGGAGCTCAAGCCGGTGCAGATCGGCGGCTACTTCAGGTCCAAGCTGCTGACCACCATGGCGGGCCGCGCGGCCGTGCCGGACATCACCGGACTCAAGGGCGAGGACATGGCCTCGTACCTCCCCAACGCCGGTCAGTTCGTGGACCTGCGCACACTCGGCGCCGACCGGTTCAAGGACCGGTATCTGCCGTGGAAGTGGGAGCAGGGCATCGCCCCCGACGGGCGCATGGTCGGGTTTCCGATCGACACCGGGCCCGTCGTGCAGTACTACCGCGCCGATGTCTTCGACCGGGCCGGTCTGCCCGCCGAGCCGGCCGAGGTCGCGGCGCAGATGAGCACCTGGGAGAAGTACTTCGCGGCCGGTGAGCAGCTGAAGAAGAAAATCCCGGGCGCGTACCTGCTCATCGACCCCCTCACCGTCCTCTCGAACGCGATCAACCAGGGCACCGAGCGGTTCGTGGACGAGGACGGGCACTTCATCGGCGACCAGAAGCATGTGACCGAGGCCTGGGCCCTGGCCCTCGAGGCGCGCCGCCGCGGACTGATCTCGAACGTCGTCAGCGGCACCCCGGACAGCAACGCGGCCATGGAGCAGGGCCGGCTCCCCAGCCAGCTCAACGCATCGTGGGCGGCCGGCGACCTCAAGCTGGCCGTACCCAAGACAAAGGGCAAGTGGCGGGTGGCCCAGATGCCCGGCGGTGCCGCCAACAACGGCGGCTCCTTCCTGGCCATCACCAAGGCCTGCCGGGAGCCCGAGCAGGCCTTCGCGATCATCACCTGGCTGCTGAACGCGGACAATCAGACCCGCGGCTTCGTCGATGCCTCGCTCTTCCCGTCCACCCCGGCCTCGTACGAGCAAAAAGCCATGCGCGACCCGGACCCGTTCTTCGGCGGGCAGATCACCATCGACGTCTTCGGCCCGGCCGCCGAGAAGATCCCGGTCGCCTACAACAGCCCGTACGACTTCGCCCTGCAGCAGCCGGTCTACGACGAGCTCACCAAGGTGCACACCCTGGGCAAGGACCCGGGCCAAGCCTGGAAGGACGCCATGAGCAAGTGCCGGCGCATCGCCGATCACCTGGGGGTGAGCTGACATGGCCACCGCGCCCCCCGCACCCGTCGTCGAGAGCCCCGCGGCCACCTCGGCTCCGCAGGTCGCGCCCCCCAAGTCCCGTTCCATATTCGGGTACTGGCGGCTCTACCTCGCGATCTCGCCTTTCTACCTGCTGTTCCTGTGCTTCGGCCTGATACCCGTGGGCTTCTCGCTCTATCTCTCGTTCCACCGCTGGGACGGCCTGGGGTCGATGGAGTACGCGGGCCTGTCGCAGTACAGCTATCTGCTGAGCGACACCCAGTTCTGGCACGCCATCGGCAACACGCTGATCATCTGGGCCATCTCGACCCTCCCCATGCTCTTCATCGCGCTGGTGACCGCGGTGATGCTCAACTCCGCGGTGCGCTTCAAGAGCCTCTACCGCTTCGCGTACTTCCTTCCGAACGTGACCTCGGTCGTCGCGATCGCGATCATCTTCGGGTCGGTCTTCAGCACCAACTTCGGCCTGGTCAACGCAGTACTCCAGGGTCTCGGCCTGGAGCAGATAGCGTGGCTGAACACGCCCTGGGGCATCAAGGTCGCGATCGCCTCGCTGATGACCTGGCAGTGGACCGGCTACAACGCGATCATCTTCCTCGCCGGTCTGCAGACCATCCCGAGCGAGCTGTACGAGGCCGCGCGCGTCGATGGCGCCGGGCCCGTGCAGACCTTCTTCCGGGTCACGGTGCCGCTCATGAGGCCCGTCATCCTCTTCACCCTCGTGGTGTCGACGGTCACCGGCCTGCAGAGCTTCTCCGAGCCGCAGGTGCTGCTCCAGACCACCGCCAACACCTCGACCTTCGCGGGCGGTCCGGACAACGCCGGCCAGACGATGGTCCTCTACTTCTTCCAGCAGACCTTCGACAACAACGACTTCGGCTACGGCGCCGCGATCGCGTGGGGCATCTTCCTGATCGTCGCCGTCTTCTCGATCATCAACTGGCGCCTTGTCCAGCGCCGGGAAAAGTAGAGGGGGGACCGTCATGACCATCATGACCGTCATGAAAGGAACGAAGGCCATGAAGGGCGCACGGCCCCGAGGGCTCGTCCTGCACCTCTCGCTGATCGTCGGCGTCGTCCTCTCGCTGTTCCCGTTCTACTGGACCGTCGTCATGTCGACACACACGACGAGCGAGATCTTCCAGTTTCCGCCGAAGCTGCTGCCCGGCTCGCACTTCGACGAGAACGTCAGCGCTCTCCTCGACAACGTCGACTTCTTCGGGTCGATGCTCAACTCCCTCATCGTCGCGGGCTCCGTGACGTTCCTGGTGCTGGTCTTCGACTCGCTGGCCGCCTTCGTCTTCGCGAAGTTCCACTTCCCCGGCCGCCGTGCGCTGTTCGTGATCATGATGGCCATCTTCATGGTTCCCGCCCAGCTCCAGGCGATCCCGCAGTTCGTGATCATGGCGCGGATCGGCTGGATCGGCTCGCTCACCGCCCTCGTGGTGCCGGCCGCGGCCAACGCCTTCGGCATCTTCTGGATGCGCCAGTACATGAAGGGCGCGATCCACGACGAGCTGATGGACGCATCCCGGCTCGACGGCTGCGGCTTCCTGCGCCAGTACTGGCACGTGGCCCTGCCCGTCGTCCGTCCCGGCCTCGCCTTCCTCGGCATTTTCACCTTCATGGGCCAGTGGAACGACTACGCCTGGCCGCTGATCGCCCTGGTCAACCCCGACCATGTGACGCTCCAGGTCGCGCTGTCGCAGCTCAACGGCGTCCACGGCACGACCGACTATGGCATGGTGATGACCGGCGCCCTGCTCGCACTGATCCCCCTGCTCATCGTCTTCGCGATCGGCGCCCGCCAGATGATCGCCGATCTGGCCAAGGGAGCCATTCGCTGATGCTGCCGGTACGCCCCTGGGAAGCGCCCGAGATCACCTCCTGGCGGCGCCTGCCGATGCACGCCGTGGACCGCCGCCCAGGGAGTCTGAGTCTCGACGGCGAGTGGCGCTTCCAGCTGCTGCCCGCACCGGACGCCCCGCTCACGGACAGCTGGTCGCGGCTGGAGGTGCCCGGCGCCTGGACAATGCAGGACGCCGGCGCGCCCGACCTGCCGCACTACACCAATGTGACGATGCCGTGGGCGCACCACCCGCCCGCGTCACCGACGGCCAACCCCACCGGCGTCCATGAGCGCGAGGCCGACATCCCCGCCGAGTGGGCGGGCCGCCGCATCGTGCTCCAGGTCGGCGCTGCGGAGAGCGTGCTGATCGTGGAGGTCGACGGACAGGCCGTCGGTGTCGGTAAGGACTCCCATCTGGCGAGTGAGTTCGACCTGACCGGCGTGGTACGCCCGGGGGAGCGCAGCACCGTACGCCTCACGGTGGTCAAGTGGTCCGACGCCACTCACATCGAGGACCAGGACCAGTGGTGGCACGGCGGCATCACACGCTCGGTGCTGCTGTACGCCACCGACCCGCTGCATCTCGCCGATGTGACCGTACGTGCCGGGCAGGACGGCATCCTGCGGGTCGACTGTCAGGTGCGCGGATCGGCGACCGAGGGCCCCCTGCCCGAGGGCTGGTCGATCAGCGGGGAGCTGGAGGAGTTCGGCGACCTCGTCCAGGATGCCGCCTACGACGCGGCGAACCAGGCCGTGGGACGGGTCTCCGACTTCCTTGGGGAGGCCCGGCTGAGCGCCACGCTCAGCGGCGTACGCCCATGGTCGGCCGAGACACCTGTGCTCTACGGCCTCACCGTGCGGCTGCACCACGCGGACGGCACGGTCGCCGACACCTCGTACCACCGCATCGGATTCCGCGACATCGAGATCCGTGGCCGGGACCTGCTGGTCAACGGCGAGCGCGTGTACATCCGCGGCGTCAACCGGCACGACTTCCATCCGCTCACCGGGCGCACTCTCGGCGCCGACGAGATCCGCGCCGATCTGGAGACGGCCAAGCGCTTCGGCTTCAACGCCATTCGCACCTCGCACTACCCGGGCGATCCGGCGCTGCTGGACCTCGCCGACGAGCTGGGCCTGTATCTCGTGGACGAGGCGGACATCGAGAGCCACGACCACGCCCACGAGATCGCCGACGACCCGCGCTATCTCCCCGCCTTCGTGGACCGGGTATCGCGGATGGTGCTGCGCGACAAGAACCACCCCAGCGTCATCATCTGGTCGCTGGGCAACGAGAGCGACTACGGCGCCAACCACGACGCCGCGGCCGGCTGGCTGCGCCGCCACGACCCCACCCGCCCACTCCAGTACGAGGGCGCCGCCAAGACCGACTGGTCCGCGACGGACATCGCGAGCGACATCGTCTGCCCGATGTACGCGTCCCTCGACGAGATCGTGGCGCACGCCCGCTCGGGCACCCAGACCAAACCGCTGATCCTGTGCGAGTACTCGCACGCCATGGGAAACAGCAACGGCACCCTCGCCGACCACTGGCAGGCATTCGAGTCCACCCCGGGTCTGCAGGGCGGCTTCATCTGGGAGCTGTGGGACCACGGCATCCTCCAGCGGCTGAGCGACGGGCGGCCGGCGGGGCGGACGGGCGCCGGAGCGTACGCGAACGGAGTGGCCGCCGAGGGCTACCGCTGGGCGTACGGCGGCGACTTCGGCGACACCCCGAACGACGGCGCGTTCTGCGCGGACGGCCTGCTCTTCCCCGACCGCACACCGAAACCCGCGATGTACGAACACCGTGAACTGGCCGCTCCCGTACGGCTGTCATGGCTCTCGGAGCAAGGCGGGACGCTGCTGGTCCACAACCACCAGCACTTCCGCGATCTGTCGTGGCTGACCGCCGAGTGGCATCTGACGGCCGAGGACGCGGAAACCATCACCGCCCCGGCCGCCCTCCCCGTCGTACCTCCCGGCGGCTCCGCCGAACTCCCGCATCTTCAGGGCCTCCTGGCCACGCTGCCAAAGGACGGCGGAGAGGCCTGGCTGACCCTTCGCGTGACCACGGCGCACGACGAGACATGGGCGCCACCTGGCACTGAGGTGTGCACACCGCGGATACGACTGCGTGAGCGGGCCCCGTTCGCGGCCGCCCCCTGCACGGGGAGCGTCGAGGTGGACGGCGACGGACTGCTCGTCCACCCGCTGCTCACCTCACCACCTGTGCTGAGTCTGTGGCGCGCGCCTACCGACAACGACCTGCTGGGTGGCCCCGCGGACCACTGGCGCACGCTGGGTCTCGACACCCTCGTACGCAAGCTGGTGTCGGTGACCCGCGACGCGGAGAAGGTGTCGGTGCGCTCCGCGTACGACACCAGGGCGGGCACGGTCCTGCACGAGCAGTTCTTCACCCCGGTGCGGGACGGCCTTCTCGTCGAGGAGACCGCTGTGCTGCCCGAGGGCGTGTCCGATGTCGCACGGGTCGGATCCGTCTTCGAGACGGTGAGCGGACTCGATCTGATCGAGTGGTACGGACAGGGGCCCTGGGAGTCGTATCCGGACCGCAGCGCGGGCGCGGCCGTGGGGCACCACCGTGCCTCCGTGGACGCGCTGTTCACCCCGTATCTGCGTCCGCAGGAAAGCGGCGGGCGGCACGGCGTACGCAGTTTCTCGCTCAGTTCTTCAGGGGGTGGACCAGGTCTGACGGTCCGGCTCGACAGCCCGCGCCAGGTCTCTGTCGTACGCCACCGCGCCCACGACCTGGACACAGCGGCGCACCATGATGAACTCACCCCGCGCGCCTGTCCGGTGGTCCACATCGACGCCGCACACCGCGGACTCGGCACGGCCTCCTGCGGGCCTGACACGCTACCGCCCTATCTGGTCGGGGCGGGGACCTACCGCTGGTCCTGGACGCTCTGTCGCCGGTAGACCGGCGAGTCCGAGGTGCGGACGGCGCGGGGGGAGCCGCCGAGTTCGCGGTGGCATGCCTTGTTGAAGGCCTGCAGGTCGGGAATGCCCACCGCCGCCGCCACGGCCGGGATGGCGAGCGTCGAGGCGCGCAGCAGATGGCGTGCCCGTTCCAGCCGTCGGCGGCGGATGTAGGCGACCACGGTGGTACCTGTCTCGGCGCGGAAGAGCCGGGTGAGGTGGTTGTGCGAGACCCCGGCCACCTGGGCGATGTCCGGCACGGTCAGCGGTTCGGCGAGGTGCGCCTCGATATGGGCCATGGCCGCGGCGATGGCGGGAGGACCCCCGCCCGGCCGTTCGGGCGCGCTCAGCTCGACCACCTGCCAGAGTGCCGCCCATGCGGTGGCGGCGGCCTTCGACGGCGTACCGGGCATCGCCGCGATGCCGCGCCGCAGCAGGGCGGAGAGCAATGGCCCGTCGGCGCCGACGTCCTGCATCACCGGAACGGTGTGCCGCGCGCCCGAATCGGAGAGCTGAAGGTGTGCGTACAAGTGCTCGGACCGGCCGCGGTAGTGAAAGTGCACCTCTTCGCCGGGCGGGATCAGGCTCACCCGGCCGGGTCGGATGCGGTGGACCGTGCCGCCGAGAATGAGCTCGGCCTCGTAGCTGTACAGATGCAGCTGCCACAGGCCGGTCAGCCGGAAGATGTCGTGCGGCCCGTTGACCCCGTGCACCCCCACTCCGATGTTCGCCACGCGCGGGGGCTCGTCCAGCCGGATCTCCACACGGTCCATGGTGAGAAATTACCAGTAGTCGGTGATTGCAGCCCACGACAGGCGTGGAGTTCGTTTCTACGGTTGCCGTATGTCTACAAGCGCAAACACAAGCACCAGCACCAGAACGGAGCTTCTGACCTCGGTCAGGATGGCGCGGTTCGTCGCGCACGGCTCCCTGCGGATGGACGCGGTCGTACCGCCCGAGATGAACGACCGGGCGATCGAGGTTCTGTCCGCCTCAGTCCCCGATGTGCCCTATGGCACACCGCTCGACGAGGCTTTCCCCGAAGGGTCGTTCGCGCGTCGCCTCGTTGAACTCCCGCCGGTGGCAGGGGCGTTGCGCAGCCTGGTCGGCCCCGCGCCGACCGTCGACCACCATGCCGTGCACATCCGCGAACCCCACGAGGGCAACGCCCAGCCGCTGCACGGCGACGCCATCATCGACGTACGCCCCGACGCCTTCGACGTCCAGCTCATGTACTACCCGCACGAGGTGACCGCCGACATGGGCGGCACACTCAGCGTGCCCGGCAGTCACCTGCGCCGCACCAACGAGAGCGACACGGGCCGTTACCAGAACCTGCGCGGCCAGACCCGGCTGACCTGTCCGGCCGGCACCGTGGTGCTTCTGCACCACGGCCTGTGGCACGGCGGGCGCCGCAACGACAGTGACAGCCCCCGCTATATGTTCAAGATCCGCTTCAACCCGACCGTGCCCCAGGTACGCCTCTGGGACACCCGCGACATCGATGATCCGGCGGTCGAGGCCGAGCTGCGTACCTCCTTCCCGTGGTACGAGCACGCCACCGGCCGGCTGGAGATCTACAACCGGGTCCGCCTCTGGCGCGCCCTGACCGGCGACGACTCGTTCGACATCGACTACTGGGCGACCCGCGTGTCCAACCGCCCGACCCTCGGGAGCCATGCATGAGACAGCAGGTCCTCGTCCTGTATCTGGCGACCTCGGCGCTCGACTCGGAGGTGGTCGGCTGGTCCCGCTACGACGGCACCGGCTCCACCAAGCCGACCACGGGGGACGACGACGAGCCTCCGTACGGCTCCGGCGTGGCCGCGCTCGAGGACGGCTGGCGGCTGTTCCAGGCCTCCCAGCTGATCCCGCCCCAGTCCGGCCACGAGTACGACACCTCCTTCCTCAAGCACGAGTTCTTCTTCGAGAAGCTCCACGAGGTGTCGTGACCGGGCGCTATGGCTGCGGCGGTCCCGCACTCCACGAAAGCCGCCGAGCCAAGCCCGGGTAGTCGATGACGAGCCCGTCCGCGTCGAACTCCACATCGCTGCGGTAATCGCCCGAAGTGAACCGGACGCGCCCGCCGTGTTCGGTACGCCGCAGATGGGTGTAGGTCTGCGGTGACGCGTGCACGGTCAGGTCCGGCACCGAGACCCAGGCCATCAGGAAGGTCCGCTCACCGGGTGTCAGATGAAGCCCGTGCCGTCGCACCGGCATGGTGTTGGTGAGTGGGCACAGAGCGAGGTCGCAGTCGAGCGCGCCGTCGACGTCGGGCAGTGGCTCTCCGTCGGCGGTCCACCGGCCGTGACCGTCGTGCCGCAGGTGGAGTTCGTGCGAACCCGTGGCGGTCGCGGCGTGGACCCGCAGCTCACGGGTGAGGTAGTGGTCGCCGGTTTCGAGCTCGTACGAGATCCAGTGCGGATTGGGTACGGTTCCGACCGCGCGCCCACGGGCCAGCAGGGTCGTGCCGCGGAGCTCGATCCAGGAGGTCTCGTATCCCTGGCTCTCCGTGACTTCCCAGGTGATGACGTGAGAAGTGACCATGCCTCACCCTAACGAGCAGGGGTACTCACCAGGTGGGAGCCTCGCGCAGCAGACGGTCGCGGACCAGTGCCAAGTGGGGGTTGTCCGATGCGCCAGGGCGCTGGACGAGAAAGCTGGTGTTGATCGGCGGGTCGTCGGGCGTGAGCAGCTGTACCAGTGTGCCGGCGGCCAGCTCGTGCTGGCAGAGATAGCGGGGGAGCACCGTGATCCCGGCCCCGGCGACGACTGCCGAGAGCACTCCGCGCAGATCGGGGACGGTCACAGCGGCCTGGCCGGTCAGCCGGGTGCCGAAGACATGGCGCCAGTAGCGGCGGGCGATGGGCAGATCCTCGGCGTACGCCACGAGGGGGACGCCGCGCAGGGCGGCGGGGCCCTCGGTCGCGATCCGGTCCTGGCCGATCCGTTCCGCCCACTGCGGTGAAGCAACCAGGACGAACTCCTCGTCCGTCAGCGGTACGGCGGTCAGGGAGCGGCCGCGCGGGCGGATGGTGGCGATCACCAGATCGCTGTGGCCGGCGCGCAGGCCGTCGAGGAGTTCGTCGGTGAGACCGGTGGTGACCCGAAGGCGTACGCCCTGCTCAATCAGGGGCGCGAGGGCGGGCAGCGCGCGCGTGCAGAGGAGCTCGGCGGGGCCTGCCAGATGGACCGGATCGACGGGGCCGCTCTCGCCTGCCTGACCACGGACGGCGACGGCGACGAGGGCGTCCAGCGGGTCGGCGATCTGGGCTGCGAGGTCGTCGGCGACCGGGGTGGGGGTGACTCCACGAGGGAGCCGTCCGAAGAGTTCGCGTCCGAGCTGCCGCTCGAGGGAGCGGATCTGCGTGGTGACGGTCGGCTGCGAGAGACCGAGCAGACGGGCGGCCGCGGTGAACGAGCCGGTGCGGTGCACGGCGAGGAAGGTCCGCAGCAGGGTCAGATCGAGCGGGCCGTTCGGGGCCGGTCCCTGTATTCCCGACAATCCATTGGATTCCCTATGTCTCATGGTGGTGAGCCTATTGGATTCCAATGGCTCATCGGTCTACGTTCGAGGACATCAGCGACCTTTCGACGGAGAGATGTGAGATGGCGAAGATCCTTTTTGTGGTGACCGGCTCGGACCACTGGACCCTGGCCGACGGCACCCGGCACCCCTCCGGCTTCTGGGCGGAAGAGCTCGTGGCTCCCTACCAGGCCTTCACCGAGGCGGGACACGACATCGCCGTTGCCACGCCGGGTGGTGTCGTACCCACCGTGGACAGGGCGAGCCTCGCGCCCGAGGTGAACGGAGGTAAGGAGAACGCCGACGTGATCGCCGCCGGGCTGGCCTCGATCGCCGCCCTGCAGCGACCGCTGAAGCTGGAGGAGGCCGACCTGGCCGACTACGACGCGGTCTTCTACCCCGGTGGCCACGGCCCGATGGAGGACCTGGCCGTCAACGCGGACTCCGGCAAGCTGCTCACCGCCGCCCTGGACTCCGGCAAGCCGCTCGGCGTGGTCTGCCACGGGCCGGCCGCGCTGCTCGCCGCGGAGCGCGAGGACGGCTCCTGGCCGTTCACCGGCTACCGGCTGGCCGGTTTCACCAACGCGGAGGAGACGCAGGCGGGCTTGGCGGACAAGGCGAAGTGGCTGCTCCAGAACCGGCTCGTCGAACTCGGCGCGGACTTCCAGGAGGGCGAGCCGTGGGCCCCGAAGGTGGTCGTGGACCGCAACCTGATCACCGGCCAGAACCCTGCTTCGTCCGCCCCGCTCGCCGCCGAGATCCTCAAGGTCCTGGGCTAGAAGGCTGATGAAGATGTCGTGGTGTTCTGGTCCCGGATCATGTCGTCTGGGGCCAGACTCGTTTGCATGATGGGACGGCCGCCCAGGCAGCCGGTCGGGCCTGATGTGTGAGCCACGTGCCGGGAGTTGATTCCGGCCGGGAGCGTGTTCGGGTTCCTGGCCGAGCACCGGGATGCGTTGTTCCCGGAAGGTGTGTTCGCCGATATGTACCCGTCGTCGGACGGGCGTCCCTCGGTGCCGCCCGGCGAGCCGGCCCGGCAGACGGCGGATCGCCGAAATTTTGGCTCAAACCATTACGTACGCACGGTAGGACTTGCGTTCGAGGGTGGCTCGCGTGGTGGGATGAGCCGATGCGACCCCCCACACGCATATCAGCGCATTCACGAAATCCGTACGAAGAACTCGCTCAACTGGCAGACCCGGAACCCGATTACGCCAACTACGTCCCGCGGGACCCGCTGGAGCTCGGGCTCACCTCGGACCTCGACGACGAGGACGACTGGTCACCGCCCAACCACCGCGGGCAGAGCCGTCTCGCGGCTCTGCCCGCGGTGGTGAAGCTGACCGTCGCGGCGCTCCTGTGCACCGTCTGTCTGCTGCTCGCCGACCGGCTCGCGGAGGCGTACGCGCAGAGCAAGGCGGCGGACAAACTCCAGCAGTCGCTCTCACTCGCCACCAGGCCGGACGTGGACATCCACGGCTTCCCCTTCCTCACCCAGCTCATCGACGAGCGGATCGACCAGGTTGACGTCACCGTGCCGGACGTCTCCGCCGACCGCGTCTCGCTCGCCGAAGTGCGGGCCACCGCCAAGGACGTACGCATCGTCGGCGACGCCCCGACCTCGATCAAGGGCGCCGTCATCGGCAACCTCGACGGCGAGGTGCTGCTCTCCTTCGACGACCTCAACCGCGAACTGGGCGCCTCACAGCTCCGGTTCACCGGCAGCGGCGCCGACGGGGTGCGCGTGAACGGCGAACTGGCCATCGCCGGCCAGGAACTGCGCGTACGTGCCCGTGCGCACATCCGGCGCGACAACAGCCGGGCCCTCACCACCACCCTCGACGGCATGCAGCTCGACATTCCCGGTGTCGCCACCTACCGGCCCGGCAAGGACGCAGACCATTCGGGACTGCGGCTGCACCGCGAGACGGCCGAGCGGATCAGCCGCGAAGCAGCCCGCGCGAAGGCACTGCTGGCGGTGCCCGCAATCGTGGACCGGCTCGGAGTGTCCAAGGAGCAGGTGCGCCGGGCGCTGCGGAGCGAGGAGGAACTCCACCGGCTCACCGGAGCGCCGAAGTTCGCCGAGCGTCTGATGAAGGTGAACCTCGTCGATGTGGTGATCGCGCATCCACAGCTGCTGGAGAAAGCGGGCATCGACCCCGCGCTGGTCAAGGGACTGCTCGCGGTCCGGCCGCCGGAGCTCTCGGAGCGGCTCTCCCTCTCCTTCGAGCTGCCCGACTCGCTCAGCGAGCTGCGTCTGCGGGACATCACCGTGGAGCGCGACGGCATCAAGGCACGCGTGGCCGGATCCGGCCTGCGCGTCGGGGACGCCGCCCGACCGGGGAAGTGAGGAGGACCGGAAGCTGACACCCCCGCCCGCCCCCACCGGGGGCGGGGTGTCCCCTGCGAGGGGCAGCGCCTAGGGTGGGTCTCGCAGTTGGTTCGCCCTGCCCTCCAGGCAGGCGCGTCGCAAGAGGGAATCCGGTGGAAATCCGGAACTGCCCCGCAGCGGTAAGTGGGAACGACCGCCGTCATACGCACTGGATCCGGCACCGGATCCGGGAAGCGACGGCCAGTAGGTGCCTTCGTACGACACGTACGAGGAAGGCGTGCCCACAAGTCCGAAGACCTGCCACTGCCCGTGCGCGACCGACGTGCGCGGAGATCTCGGTGACCTCGTGGGCGGGTCGGCGGTACGGGCAGCACAGGCACAGGCGTGCCGGTCGCTGCTCCGGTTGCCGTTCCTTCGCGTTCCACGATCCCCTCCGGGGTCGCCTGACGAGTACTCGCGAAGGAGAGTTCCGTGACCAGCACATCCTCAGCCGCCGGAGCCAGGGCCACTGTCTACGGCTATCCGCGCCAGGGCCCCGACCGGGAACTGAAGAAGGCCATCGAGGGCTACTGGAAGGGCCGTGTCGGAGCCGACGCCCTCCGGGAGACAGCCGCTCAACTGCGCCGCGCCAACTGGCAGCAGCTCGCCGAGGCCGGCATCCATGAAGTGCCCACCGGAGACTTCTCGTACTACGACCATGTCCTGGACACCAGCGTCATGGTCGGCGCCATTCCCGCGCGCCACCGTGCGGCCGTCGAGGCCGGCACGCTCGACGGCTACTTCGCCATGGCGCGCGGGACCCAGGACGTCGCGCCCCTGGAAATGACCAAGTGGTTCGACACCAACTACCACTACCTCGTGCCCGAACTCGGCCCCGACACCGCGTTCACCGCCGACTCCGCCAAGCAGGTCGCCGAGCTGAAGGAGGCGCTCGCGCTCGGTCTCACCGCCCGTCCGGTGCTCGTCGGACCCATCACTTATCTTCTGCTCGCCAAGCCCGCGCCGGGCGTGCTCGCAGACTTCGAACCGCTCACCCTCCTCGACCGGTTGCTTCCGGTGTACGCCGAAGTGCTCTGCGACCTGCGGGCCGCGGGCGCGCAGTGGGTGCAGCTCGACGAGCCGGCCCTGGTCCAGGACCAGCCACGGGCCGTGCTGAACGCCGCGGCCCGCGCCTACCGGGAGCTGGGCAGACTGACCGACCGGCCCCAACTCCTGGTCGCCTCCTACTTCGACCGGCTCGGCGACGCCCTCCCCGTGCTGGCCAAAGCGCCGATCGACGGACTCGCCCTCGACTTCACCGGGCCTGCCGCCGCCAACCTCGGCGACCTCGCCGCCGTGGGCGGGCTGCCCGGCAAGCGGCTCGTCGCCGGAGTCGTCGACGGCCGCAACGTATGGATCAACGACCTCGGGAAGTCGACCGCCACACTCGCCACCCTGCTGGGGTTCGCCGACCGGGTGGATGTGGCGGCGTCCTGCTCCCTGCTGCACGTGCCCCTCGACGCGGCCGCGGAACGGGACGTGGACACACAGGTCGCGCGCTGGCTGGCCTTCGCCCGCCAGAAGACGGCCGAGGTGGTCACCCTGGCCCGCGGAATGACCGAAGGCGCCGGCAGCATCGCCGCCCAACTCGCCGCCAACCGGGCCGACCTGCTCTCCCGCGCCACCTCCGCGCTCACCCACGACCCGGCTGTACGGGCCCGCTGCGCGGCCGTCTCCGAGGCCGGCACCCGGCGCAGCCTCCCCTACACCGAGCGTGCCGCCGCCCAGCGCTCGCGCCTCGGCCTGCCCCTCCTTCCCACGACCACGATCGGTTCGTTCCCGCAGACCACCGAGTTGCGCACCGCGCGGGCCGACCTGAGGTCCGGACGCATCGACACCGAGAGGTACGAGAAGCGGATCGAGGCCGAGATCCGGGAGGTCATCTCCTTCCAGGAGAAGACCGGCATCGACGTCCTCGTACACGGCGAGCCCGAACGCAACGACATGGTGCAGTACTTCGCCGAGCAGCTCAGCGGCTACCTCGCCACCCGGCACGGCTGGGTCCAGTCGTACGGCACCCGCTATGTCCGGCCGCCGATCCTGGCCGGTGACATCTCCCGGCCCGACCCGATGACCGTCCGCTGGACCCGGTACGCCCAGTCGCTGACCAGTCGCCCCGTCAAGGGCATGCTCACCGGGCCCGTCACCATGCTCGCCTGGTCCTTCGTCCGCGACGACCAGCCGCTCGCGGACACCGCACGACAGGTCGCTCTGGCCCTGCGCGACGAGGTGAACGATCTGGAGGCCGCGGGCTCCTCGGTCATCCAGGTGGACGAACCGGCGCTGCGCGAGACGCTGCCGCTGCGGAAGGCCGGCCACGAGGCCTATCTGGCCTGGGCGACACAGGCCTTCCGCCTCACCACCGGCGGCGTACGTCCCGACACCCAGATCCATACGCACATGTGCTACGCGGAGTTCGGCGACATCCTCCAGGCCATCGACGACCTCGACGCCGATGTCATCAGCCTGGAGGCCGCCCGCTCCCATATGCAGGTTGCCGACGAACTCGCCACCGCCGGGTATCCGCGCGAGGTGGGTCCCGGCGTCTACGACATCCACTCACCGCGGGTGCCCAGCATCGAGGAGGCAACCGCACTGCTGCGCAAGGGACTTGACGCGATTCCCGCCGAGCGGCTGTGGGTCAACCCCGACTGCGGTCTGAAGACCCGCGGCTGGCCCGAGGTACGTACGTCACTGGAGCACTTGGCCGCCGCGGCCCGACAGGTCCGGTCCGGGCTGCCCCTTTAGAGCCCCGTGGGGGTCCCCCGGACGAAGTCTGGGGGATTGAGGCGCGGGGTCCGGGGCGGAGCCAGTTGCGGGACTCGCGCCCGCCCCGGACCCGCTACCGCCGCTGGAACGCCTCCAGAATGCGCTCGGCGGCCAGCGTCGCCGTCAACTCCCCGTTCCGCACCTGCTGTTCGAGCCCGGGCGCGAGCGCCCGTACCTCGGGATGGCCGTGCAGCCGGTCCCGCAGCTCGTCGTGGACCATCGCCCACGCCCAGTCGATCTGCTGGTCACGGCGCTTGGCGGCGAGCCGGCCCGTCGAGTCGAGGAGCGTCCGGTGCTGCTCAAGACGCTCCCAGAGGGTGTCGAGGCCGGTGCCCTCGCGTGCACTGCAGGACAGGACCGGGGGAGTCCACGCCGCGTCGGCCGGGTGCATCAGCCGCAGCGCACCGGCCAGTTCACGGGCCGCCGAGCGGGCGTCGCGCTCGTGCGGGCCGTCCGCCTTGTTGACGGCGATGACATCGGCCAGCTCCAGTACACCCTTCTTGATGCCCTGGAGCTGGTCACCGGTACGGGCCAGGCTCAGCAGCAGGAAGGAGTCCACCATGTTGGCCACAGTGGTCTCCGACTGGCCGACGCCGACCGTCTCGACGAGCACGACGTCGTAGCCGGCGGCCTCCATCACGATGATGGTCTCGCGCGTCGCCTTGGCCACCCCACCCAGCGTGCCGGAGGTGGGGGAGGGCCGCACGAACGCCGCGGGGTCCACCGCGAGCCGTTCCATCCGGGTCTTGTCACCCAGGATGGAGCCGCCCGTACGGGTCGACGACGGGTCGACGGCCAGCACCG
Source organism: Streptomyces sp. NPDC019443 (assembly GCF_044389785.1). Lineage (NCBI taxonomy): Bacteria > Bacillati > Actinomycetota > Actinomycetes > Kitasatosporales > Streptomycetaceae > Streptomyces > Streptomyces sp. NPDC019443. Next base: position 380,323 of record NZ_JBIRYJ010000003.1, on the reverse strand, counting down.
CCACCCGGTGGCCGAGACCGGTGAGCATCGTGCCGAGCGCGTCGATGAACGTCGACTTGCCGACGCCGGGCACGCCGCTGATGCCCACTCGCCGTGCCGCTCCGGAGTACGGCAGCAGCTCGGTCAGCAGCTGCTGGGCGAGCGCCCGGTGATCGGCGCGGGTTGACTCGACGAGCGTGACGGCGCGGGCGATGTAGGCCCGCGATCCATCCCGCACGCCCTTGACATAGCTGTCGATGTCGATCGTGGGATGCATCCGGGGCACAGTCCTACAACTCGTGGCCGAGCGAGGCACCCAGCGTCTTCACCAGGTCCTGGGCGGCGTCCGGGATCACTGTGCCGGGCGGGAAGACCGCGGCGGCCCCGGCCTCGTGCAGCGTCTCGACGTCCTGGGGCGGAATCACCCCGCCCACCACGATCATGATGTCTTCCCGTCCCTCGGCGGCCAGTTGCTCCCGCAGCGCCGGTACGAGGGTGAGATGCCCGGCGGCCAGCGAGGAGACGCCGACGATGTGGACGTCCGCCTCCACCGCCTGGCGCGCCACCTCGGCCGGCGTCTGGAACAGCGGGCCGACATCCACATCGAAGCCCAGGTCGGCGAAGGCGGTGGCGATCACCTTCTGGCCGCGGTCATGACCGTCCTGGCCCATCTTGGCGACCAGGATGCGCGGACGGCGGCCCTCGGCCTGCTCGAACTCCTCGACCAGCGCGCGGGTCCGCTCCACCGCCGGCGATGTGCCGGCCTCGTTTCGGTACACACCGGAGATCGTACGGATCTGCCCCGAGTGCCGCCCGTACACCTTCTCCAGGGCATCGGAGATCTCACCGACGGTCGCCATCGCGCGCGCCGCGTTCACCGCGAGCGCCAGCAGATTGCCCTCCAGACCGGCGCCGCCCGGGCCCGCCTCAGCGGCGGCGGTCAGCGCGCGCAGCGCGTACTGGCAGGCGTTCTCGTCGCGCTCCGCCCGCAGCCGCCGCAGCTTCTCGACCTGCTGGGTGCGCACCGAGGAGTTGTCGACCTTGAGCACGTCGATCTGCTCGTCGGTCTCGACGCGATACTTGTTCACGCCGATGACCGGCTGACGGCCGGAGTCGATGCGGGCCTGCGTACGGGCCGCGGCCTCCTCGACGCGCAGCTTCGGGATGCCGGCGTCGATGGCCTGCGCCATGCCGCCGGCCGCCTCGACCTCCTCGATGTGCTGCCAGGCGCGCCGCGCGAGGTCGTACGTGAGCTTCTCGACGTATGCGCTGCCGCCCCAGGGGTCGATGACCCGGCAGGTCCCTGACTCCTGCTGGAGCAGCAGCTGGGTGTTGCGGGCGATGCGCGCCGAGAAGTCGGTGGGCAGGGCCAGCGCCTCGTCCAGGGCGTTGGTGTGCAGCGACTGCGTGTGCCCCTGGGTGGCGGCCATCGCCTCAACGCAGGTGCGGGTGACGTTGTTGAAGACGTCCTGTGCGGTCAGCGACCAGCCCGAGGTCTGGCAATGGGTGCGCAGCGAGAGCGACTTGGGGTTCTGCGGGTCGAACTTCTTCACCAGCTTCGCCCACAGCAGCCGCGCGGCCCGGAGCTTGGCGATCTCCATGAAGAAGTTCATGCCGATCGCCCAGAAGAACGAAAGGCGCGGTGCGAAGGCATCCACGTCGAGCCCGGCGCCGAGGCCCGCCCGCAGGTACTCCATGCCGTCGGCAAGGGTGTAGGCCAGCTCGAGATCAGCCGTGGCCCCGGCCTCCTGGATGTGATAGCCGGAGATGGAGATGGAGTTGTAGCGGGGCATCTTCTGCGAGGTGTACGCGAAGATGTCCGAGATGATCCGCATCGAGGGGCCGGGCGGATAGATGTAGGTGTTGCGGACCATGAACTCCTTGAGGATGTCGTTCTGGATGGTCCCTGCCAGCTTCTCGGGCGGTACGCCCTGCTCCTCGGCGGCCACGATGTACAGCGCGAGAACGGGCAGCACGGCTCCGTTCATCGTCATCGACACGCTCATCCGGTCCAGCGGAATGCCGTCGAAGAGCTGCCGCATGTCGTAGATCGAGTCGATGGCCACCCCCGCCATGCCGACGTCGCCCGTCACCCGCGGATGGTCGCTGTCGTAGCCGCGGTGGGTCGGCAGATCGAAGGCGACCGACAGACCCTTCTGCCCGGCGGCGAGGTTGCGCCGGTAGAAGGCGTTGGACTCCTCGGCCGTGGAGAACCCGGCGTACTGCCTGATCGTCCAGGGCTGGTTGACGTACATCGTCGGGTACGGGCCGCGTAGATAGGGCGCGATGCCCGGATACGTCCCGAGAAAGTCGACGCCTGCCAGATCCTGCCCGGTGTACAGCGGCTTGACGGGAATGCCCTCGGGCGTGTCCCACACCAGATCGCCGTCGTCCTTGCCGGTGCTCTCCTTGACGGCCGTGCGCCACTGGTCCTCAAAGACCCCGGACGTGTCGCCGGGCCCGAGCTCGATTCCTGAGAAGTCCGGGATCCGCATCACGCCACTCCGATCCGGTCGAGGGCGGAGGTGAGGACGGCGACCGCGTCGCCGCCCGCGACGACGAATTCGTCGACTCCGGCCTGTACATACGTCTCACGCTGCTCGCCGGGACGGCCCGCGAGGAACACCCGCAGTGCGCCGGCCGCCTTGAGCGCCTCGGCCACCGGCGCGGCCTGCTCGGCGTAGAGGGCGTCGCTTGAGCAGATGCACGCCACGGTCGCCCCGCTGCCGGTGAATGCCTCGGCGACCGAGGCCGCGTCGACGGTGACCGGGTTGTGGACCGCCTCGATGCCGCCTGCCTGGAAGAGGTTGGCGGCGAAGGAGACGCGTGCGGTGTGCGCGGCCGCGGGACCGAGGGCCGCGAGAAAGACGCGCGGCCGGGCGCCGGTTGTGACCAGATGCGCGTCCGAGCGGGCCCGCAGAGCCTCGAAGGCCTCGTCGCGGCGCACCTTCGGCAGTCCGCCGGAGGGCGGGGCGGGCGCGGGGTCGCGCTCGACCGGAGCCTGGGCGAGCAGCGGGAACTCGCTGACGCCGGTGACCGGTTCGCGCCGCTTGGCCAGGTTCTTCCTGCGGCCGTCCCAGGTGGCGCCGATCCGCTCGGAGATCAGACCGCCGCGCAGGGCGGCCTCCTGGCCTCCGGTGCGCTCGATCTCCTGGAACCAGGCCCAGGCCGCGTGCGCCAGCTCGTCGGTGAGTTGCTCCACGTACCAGGAGCCGCCCGCCGGGTCGATGACCCGGCCCACATGTGACTCCTCGAGCAGGATCGTCGAGGTGTTACGGGCGATGCGGCGGGCGAAGCCGTCCGGCAGGCCGAGGGCGTGGTCGAAGGGCAGCACGGTCACGGCATCGGCGCCGCCGACACCCGCGGCGAGCGAGGCGACCGTGGTACGCAGCATGTTCACCCAGGGGTCGCGCCGGGTCATCATCACCGGGGAGGTCACCGCGTGCTGGCGCTGTGCTCCGGCAGCGGGATCCGCACCGCAGGCCTCGGCGACGCGGGCCCACACCCGTCGGGCGGCGCGCAGTTTCGCGATCGTCAGGAACTGGTCGGCGGTGGCCGCGTACCGGAATTCCAGCTGGCCGCACGCCTCTTCGATGCTCAGCCCTCCTTCGCCGAGCGCCCGCAGATAGGCGACCCCGGTCGCCAGCGAACAGCCCAGCTCCTGCGCCGCCGACCCGCCGGCCTCGTGGTACGGCAGCGCGTCGACGGTCAGTGCCCGCAGCGCCGGCCACTCGCGTGCGCACAGCGCCGCCATCGCGATTGCGTCGGCGGACTCGAGGGCCTCGCCGGTCCGGGCCTCGTACCCCAGCGGATCGGCGCCGAGGTTTCCGCGTGCCGACTGCCTGGGCACGCCCCTCTCCTCGTAGAGCCGCAGCAACTCCCTTGCGGCGGCGTCGAATTCGGCCCCCGCATCGATGGCGACGGGCGCGAGGTCGAGATAGACGCCCTCCAGTGTCCTGGCGAGTCCGGAGACGGGAACCCCGGCCGCGCCGACGGACAGCCAGAGTGAGGTGACCCCGTTCTCCAGGTCCGCGAGCACGGCTTCGTTCGTACGCACCGGATCCGGCCGGTCATGGCGCTGGCGTACATCCCAGCCGGAGACAGCGCCGCCTTCGGGCCTGCCGCCCCTGGTGAAGGGCGCGAAGCCCGGATATCCGGCGCTGTCAGCGCCGTTGCGTGCGGTGTCCGCGGTGTACAGAGGGCGGGTGGTGAGCCCGTCCTCGAGGGACGTGGACAGCAGATCATCGGCCGCCGTGTCCGGGGCGTCCTTGCCTGCCTTGCGCAGCACGCCGGCCACCAGCCGCTGCCACTGCTCGTGGGTCGCATCCGGGAATTCGGCGGCCAGGGAAAACCCGTCATCGGGGAGGACCGTCATGCTCAGATGCTAGGTCAAGCCCACAAAGGTGCAGGAGGGGAGAGGGCTGTGACCTTGCACTCTTCGGGCGGCTCTTGATCCCTACGGAGTGATGGCCTATTCGGCTGCCGCGGTGCCGCGGTGCCGGGGCGGCCGTACGGTGGGATCGTCGGCCCTGGGAATCGTCAGCCCTGGGACGGACACCCTCCATACGGAAGGCGGGAACCCGCGATGGCCGGTGAGATCTCCTTCTTCGAACTGGGCGTGGGCGACTTCGAAGCGGCCCGGACCTTCTACGGCGGCCTGTTCGGCTGGACCTTCGAGCCGGGCCCGACCGAGGGCGGCGGCTATGCGATCCAGACGCCGAACGTCCCCGGCGGAGTGCACGGTGGCGACCCCGGCGCGAGCCCGTACCTCTTCTTCAAGGTCGACGACATGACGGCCGCGCTCGACCGGGTCCGTGAACTCGGCGGCACGGTCGACGACTTCGACATGGGCGACGACGACGAGACGATCGCCCGCTTCGGCCGCTTCAAGCTCTGTCACGACGACCAGGGCTCGCCCTTCGGCCTGCACGAGCCTCCGAAGAGCGGCTGACTCCTCGGCGACCGCTACGGCTGCGTTTCCTCCCGGTCCTGGCGCGGGACCCATTCCGTTCACGGATCCGTACGCCTTGTTGGGATATAGCTTGTCCGGCCCCCATTTCCCGTCCCTGGATGGCGCCATGTGCTGGAGTGCGACTGCCGACCTCGTGGCCGGCACCTGCATCTCCGCGATCGGCGTGGCGTGCGTCGCGCAGGCGCACCGGGCCCGTGATCTGCCGCTCGCCTCGCTGCCGCTGCTTCTCGGGGCCCACCAGATCATCGAGTCCGTCGTGTGGCGGTCGGGCGGCGGCCCGGGTCCGGCCACAACGGCGTGGGCCGTGATCGCTCTGCCCCTGCTGCCGGTGTGGGTGCCGTTCGGCGTACTGCTCGCCGCGCCGCCCCGCGTCCGGCGTCGACTGGTCGTTCCGGCCGCCGCCGGGCTCGCCACCGCCGCCGTCCTTGCGTACTGCCTCGTCACCCGGGGCGTGACGGCAGACGTCCGCGGTCACACCCTCGGCTATGTCCTGGACCTGCCGCGCTCCCCGCTGATCATCGCGGGCTATCTGCTGGCCACCGTCGGCGCCCTGCTGCTCGGCGGCGATCCGGTGCTGCGGCTGCTGGGAGTCCTCGCCGGGGCAGGGGCGGTGGTCTGCGCGGCGCTGTGGCGGCTGGAGTTCGTGTCCACCTGGTGCGCCCTCGCCGCCGTGGCGTCGGTCGTCATACTCGGCTGGGCACGGCGCCGGCCGGAGGGCAGAGCCGGACTCGTCAGCCGGCCGACCTGAGGAGCCCCGCAGCCGCGCCCGCCGCATTCGCCCGCGGGACGGGCGCGCCGTACGGATCGCCGAGCCGGCCCATGATGGGCGTGGCGACGCCGCCCGCGAGCAACGGACCCGGCGGACAGCGGCGGCCGCCAATTACGTGCAGTGTGATCGCTTTCGCCCGGCCCCTATTCCTGTATTCCTGCGCCGGTTTGACAGCTGTCGTAGGGGTACCCGAAGCCCCAGACAATTCCGCATATCGGACCGAGGAGGCATTCCCATGAAACCCGGCGGCAGCGCCGGCGTGCGCCTGGTGGTGGAAGACAAGACGAAGAAGGGCCGGATACGCACGTACATCCCGGCACGTGCGGAACTGCGTGACGGCGGCAGCGAAAGAAACAACGCCCCGGAACTGGAGAGCAATGTCGTCCGTGGCGAGGACTGAGCCCATGGCCTGGGCCCCCACGGACCAAGCCCCGGACAACCCCGGTCGCGACCCCATGGAATGGCTACGGGAAGCCGCTTGCGTGGACGAAGACCCGGATCTGTTCTTCCCTGTCAGCACCACCGGCTCGGGGGCCGAGCAGGTCGACCGGGCCAAGAAGGTGTGCCGCCGCTGCCCGGTCACGGACCGGTGCCTCGACTGGGCGCTGAGGACCGGACAAGGGACCGGCGTGTGGGGCGGCACGGAGCCGTCGGAACGCCGCGGCGCGCGGGGTCGGCGTTCCTGGGCGAGGGTCACATAAAGTGCCCGATTGCGAACATTGGGTGACGGGCGCAATGTGGATGAGTCAGTCAAACCTCCACGGTGAAAGGAACCGTCATGAGCAAGAGCAAGGCCAAGGCCAAGCAGATGAAGGGCAAGCTCAAGGAGACCGCGGGCGACGCCATGGACGACAAGCGCATGCAGGCCGAAGGCCGCGGTGAGCAGATGACGGGCAAGGCCCAGGAGGCCGCGGATAAGGCCGGCGATCGGATCAAGAAGTCCGGACGGTAGTCCGGCAGGCCGGAAGAACCACGCACGGGCCCCGTTCCTGTGCCGCTGTGCCGACGCTGTCGCGTCCGTACGGCTGCCAGGGCGAGGCCCGTGGGCCGTTCCGTGGGCGGAGCCTGTCGCGTGCTCAACGGCCGCGGCGCGCCGTGTCCCGTCGCTGGCCGGCCGGCGCCGTGATGGACCGGGACTGCACATGTTCGTAGACCATTGTCGACTGCACGTCCGCGACCTCGCGGCGCTCGGTGAGCCGGTCGATGACGAAGGCATACAGCCCGTTGACGTCCGGGACCGCGACATGGATGAGGAAGTCGTACGGTCCCGATGTGACGAACAGGCCGATGGTCTCCGGGAGTTGGGCCGCCCACTCGCGGAAGCCCTCGATGACCGGGCGTGACGGCGGCCTGATCCGGACCGAGATCAGCGCCTGCACCGGGCGGCCGACCGCCTCCAGGTCCAGGGCGGCGTGAAAGCCGCTGATGACGCCGCGCTCGCGCAGCGCCTTGACGCGCTCCAGTGAGGTGGAGGGAGAGACCCCGGTCCTGGCCGCCAGATCGCGGTTGGTCTGCCGTGCATCGTGCTGCAGCTCCCGCAGCAGAGCCCAGTCGAGCGCATCAAGTTCCATGGAATCGATCCTCAGCCTTATGAAGTTCGCCGAAGCTCCACATCGTACGCACTATTGCCTAGCGTTCTGAGGCATGACCGCACAGAGTGACGCGGCTGTGCCACAGCTGCCCCATGAAGAAGTACGTACCGATCTGCCCACCCGCGAGGCCAGGCTGAAGTGGGTCATCGTCGTCGACGAGCAACTGCCCGCCGGGCGTGCGGTGAACGCCGCCGCCTGCATGGCGGCGGCCGTCGGCAAGGCCCTCCCGGATCTGCTCGGCGGCCACGGCCACGACGCGTCGGGCCATGTTCACCCGGGGCTGCCCTGGGCGGGCTGCTCGGTGCTGGCCGCCGACGCCGCCACCGTCCACGCCCTTCGGGAGAAGGCCGCGGCAAAGGCCGGGATCTTCATCGTCGACATGCCCGAACCCGCCCAGAGTTCCCGGGTCTACGACGAGTACCTCGACCGCCTCGCCGGCACGAAGCACGAGGACCTGACCTACCACGCGGTGAGCCTCGTCGGCCCGCGCAACCAGGTGAGCAAGCTCGTCGGGAAGCTCTCTCTGCTGCGCTGAGTCCGCCTCGGCTCGTTTGCTCAGTCGGTCACCCGCAGCACGAGCTTGCCCCGGGTGCGGCCTTCCTGGCCCCGGCGGTGCGCCTCCGCGGCCTCGGCCAGCGGCAGTACGGCCTCCACCTCGACGCTCACCGCGCCGCTGTCGACCAGTCCGGCGATCCGGGCGAGCGACGGACCGTCCGGCTCCACCAGGTAGGCGCTCGCCCGCAGCCCCTGGGAGCGGGCCGTCGCCAGGAGCTCGGGGGAGATGCCGGACGGCACGGCGATGATCGTGCCGCCGGGGCGCAGCGTCTTGAGCGACCGGGTGCTCGTGCTGTCCTGCCCGTCACCGACCAGATCGATGACGACGTCGACGTCGCGCACCGCGTCCTCGAAACGGACCGCGGTGTAGTCGACCAGCTCGTCGGCGCCGAGCGAGCGTAGCCAGTCGTGCTTCGCCGCCCGCGCCGTGCCGATGACATGCGCGCCGAGGTGCTTGGCGAACTGCACGGCGAAGTGCCCCACACCGCCCGCCGCCGCGTGGATCAGCACGCGCTGTCCGGCCTCGACGTGCGCGGCGTCGACGAGCGACTGCCAGGCGGTGAGCGCGGCAAGCGGCATCGCGGCGGCCCGGTCGTGGTCGAGCCCGGTGGGCTTGCGGGCGAACTGGCGCGAGGGCGCGGTCACATACTCCGCGTACGCACCGGCCTGACGCGGGAACCGCGGCATGCCGTACACCTCGTCACCGACCTCGAGCGTGTGGACACCGAAGCCGACCTCCTCCACGACGCCGGAGACGTCCCAGCCCAGGACGAATGGCGGCTCTCCCAGAACACCGGCCATGCCGCCGCCCTCACGGGTCTTCCAGTCCACCGGGTTCACGCCGGCGGAATGCACCCGCACCAGTACCTCGGTGGGCAACGGCTCGGGCCGCGGCACCTGTGCGAGCCGCAGCACTTCGGGGCCGCCAAGGGTGTCCTGGGTGATCGCGCTCATGGTCGGACGGCTGCTCATGTCGGGTCTCCTGCGGTGTATGCCGGGCGTGCGGACGCACCGCCCGGCCGGTTGATCATCGACACCCGAGAAGCTACCCGCGGGGTAGTGGTAACCCGCAAGGGACACTACTATCCATCGGGAAGTATTGAGGTCATAGTCGCGTAGGAGGCACTCTTCATGTCCGTTCTGTGTACGACGGGCCAGCACGCCGACCACGATGTGTTCGCGGCGCAGTGCCCGTGCCGCGACGTACTCGACGTGCTGGCGAGCAAGTGGTCGGCGCTCGCCATCGGCGCTCTGGAGGAGGGGCCGCAGCGCTTCGGCTCGCTGCAGCGGCGTCTCCAGGGCGTCAGTCCCAAGGTGCTGACCAACACCCTGCGCAGGCTTGAGCTCCATGGTTTCGTCGACCGCACGGTCCATCCGGCCGTCCCGCTGCACGTCGAGTACGAACTGACAAAGCTGGGGCGCGGGGTCGCCGAGCCGCTCGGTCAGCTGCGCGGCTGGGTCGAGGTCCACCTCGACGAGATACGGTCGGCCGCCGACGCACCTGCCTGCGACTGATCAGTCGGCCGCCGGGACATCAGCGGCTTCAGCGGCCCGCAGGCGTCGCGAACGGTATCGGCGGCGCGGCTCCCGGCCGAGACGCGGCGGTGTGCGGATGCGTCCACAGGCCACGCGCCCGCAGCAGCGGCAGGCGGAGGGCCCGGTACCACATCTGTGTCGAACTCCCCAAGATCTAGCGGGCCTCGTACACGACCCCGGCGACGACCAGGTCCTCCCAGGCCATGCCGACGCTCTTGAACAGCCGGGGCCGCGAGACGTCGGCCTCCGCCGTGCCGCGGGCCAAGTCCGCGAGACCCACGAGGGACTCGGGATCCAGCGCACCCGACTGGACCGCGAGGATGATGTCACCGGCCTCGCGCAGCGCCGCGGCGCGCGCCTCGACCACCACCGTCGAGCGGCGCACCGTCTCGTCGTCGACCTCGCGCGCCTGCGGCTCGTGGGAGCCGACGGCGACGACCGTCGCATGCGCGGGCAGCGCCGATCCGTCGAAGAGGGGAGTACGGGCGGTGGTGCAGCAAGCCACCAGATCGGCCTGCGCCACCGCGTCCGCCGTACCCGCCTCGACCACCGGTGCCGAATCCGGCCCCGAATCCCCGTACCGCTGAAGGAAGGCGGCGAGACGGTCGAGGTCGCGGCCGACGACCGTGATGTGCCGGATCGGGCGAACGGCCCGCAGCGCCTCGACATGGCTGTGTGCCTGAGGGCCGGTGCCGAAGACGACCAGGCGCTCGGCCCCCGGCACGGCGAGCAGGTCGGCCGCGGCCGCCGAGACCGCGGCGGTACGGATGGCGGTCAGCGCGACACCGTCCAGCACGGCCAGCGGGCTGAGCGTCTCGGCGTCCAGCAGCAGGTAGGTGCCCTGAATGCGGGGGAGTCCGAGCGCAGGGTTGCCCGGCGCCACCGTGGCGATCTTGACGCCCGCGTAGCGGCGGGAGTGCGAGGGCATCAGCAGCAGCTGTCCGTGGCTGACCGGGACCACGGAGCGGGCCGGGTCGGTCTCCGGGTCGAACCCCTCGCACAGTGCGTCCTGGAGTGCGGCGATCGCGGCAGTCATGGAGAGGGCCTCGCGTACTTCGTCGGCCCCGATGACCGTTGTCGCACCCTTGCCCATCTGCCCTCCAGCGCCCGGTGAGTGAAACGCTACAGGGCACGCACCGGCCGGGCGGCTCCTCGTCCACGGACAGGACCGCCCGGCCGGTGACACACCGAGCACGTCAGACGTTGGGCACCCTGAGTCTGTCCCAGCTCGACTTTCCCGGAATGCCGTCGGCGTCGCTGCCCGTGAAGCCCAGCTTGCGCTGCCATGCGGCGTACGACTTGCGGTCGGCCTCCGACCAGTCCGGGCTCGGCCCCACTTCGTACCGGCCGCAGCCCTCTGCCACCAGCCGCTTTCCCATCGCCGTGATGATCGGGCTGCGCCGGCCCGGCGCGAAGAACGCGGCGCCGGGGAACGGCTCGTACTTCGCCGGGGGCTTGGGGGCGGGCGGCTTGGCCGGGCCGTCCGGCTTGCCGCCGAGCCGGGCTTTGATCCGGGCGCGCATCGAGTCCATCGTGAACCCGCGCGGGTCGATCTTCCCCGGCTGCCACTCCTTGTGGCCGATCACCGAGCGATACGACCAGCCGTGCGCCCGGCAGATCGCCGCCGAGGCCTTCTCGATCGCCTCCAGCTGAGCCGCCGGCCACGGGTCCTTGCCATTGCCGAGGTTGACGCACTCGAAGCCGTAGAAATACCGGTTGCCGTCGGTGTTGGCCTCGTTGTCGGCAGGCAGCGCCGTCTCGTTGATCACTGCGCGCAGGACGTCGTCGTCGCCGAGTCCGGCGTGGTTGGCCCGGCCGTTGCCGACCATGTGGATCGTGCCGTCCTTGGCGATCACCCCGTGACACAGCGGGCCCGGCAGGCTGGAGTGGCCGTTGTAGCAGATGTCCACGGAGTTCTGGGTGCCGGAGGTCACCGTGTGATGGATCATCACCCCGTGCATGGGCCCCCAGGGGCCCTTGTGATTGCGGTTGTGCGTGCGCCAGCTCCGGTGCTCGACGACCTGCAGCCCTTCGTCACGCAGGACCTTGAGCAGTTTGGAGGCGGACAGAGGCGTTGCCATCGTGGTGCTCCCTTCCCAGGTAGTACGTCAGTTCTCGGGCTGTCGTTCGACGTCCTGCCCGGTCGGCTGCGAGCCGGAACCGTCCGGCGCCGCGCTCTCGGCCGCCGCGGCCTCCGCCTCGAATGTGGCCTCCGCCTCCAGCGCCTGTGCGTCGGCGGCCGGGATGGCGGCCGCCAGCGGCCCGAACGCCAGCCGCAGATCCGCCACCGAGCCCTCACCCAGCACCCAGGCCAGCGGCGCGTAGTGCACCTGATTCCCGGCCGGGGCCTGCAGCAGCGGCCGGCGCGCCGCGTCCGTCGGCCACTCGACATTGCCCGTCGCCGTACGCGCCACAACCGTCCAGAAGTCGCCAGGACGGTACGTCTTGCCCGGCTCGAAGTACACGAACACGCCGTCCTCCAGCGGCAGCCAGCCACCCTCCTCGATCCGCAGCGCGCCGCCCCGCAGCTTCGCGGGGCCCTGCTTCGTACGGCTCGAACCGCTCCGGGAACCCGACCGGTGGTCCCAGCGCCGCAGGAACGGGTACAGCTCGGGACGCCGCCCGACCGACGGGTCCGGCTCGCCCGACAGCCGCACCCGGCGGCCCGGCAGGTCGACCTCCTCGACCCGCAGCAGCGGCACCGGCTCGCCGCGGCTGATGTAGGCGGTGTCCACGAACTCGACCCAGTCACCGACGTTCAGATCGAGCTTGTCGTCGCTGCCCAGGGACGCCAACTCCACCCAGGTGCCGTCGAGTTCGTCGACCGGGAAGGTCACCGAGCCGTTCTCCCGCGACCACTTGAAGGTCGCGTCCTTGGCCACGCCGCCCTCGTGGATCTCCACCCGGTACAACTGGTTCTCCTGGCCCCGGTAGCGGGCATCCGGCTTCACCAGGCACGGGTCCTCGTCCGCATGCTCGGGTCGCTCGCTGCGCGCCGCCATCCGCGCGCTCGGCGCCTGCGCCGCCGCCCACTTGGCGAACGCCGCGCGGACCTGGTCCTTCGTCGCGCCGTCGTCCAGCTCCAGCTGGGAGCCGGGCAGCGGCAGCACCTGCCAGACGATCTTCAGCCGGGCCGCGGTGTCGGGCATCGCGGAGCCCAGCGCCACCTCGCGCAGCAGCGGGTCCTCGGCCGCGGTGACCGAGCGCTCCCAGACCTTCAGATAGGCCAGATACGGGAATTGGGTGGGCAGCCGGTCGCCGGGGCGCTCCGGGTCGCGGTGGCCGTCCGGCTGGTCCCAGTACGTCCAGGTGGCCGGCGTCTGCGCCTCGGCGGGCGTGTCCTTCTCGCCCTCCTCGGCCACATGCCCGTCGTCCACCACCGGGACGCCCGCCTGCGGGCGCGTCGCGTCCAGCAGGATGCCGTCCACGTAGTAACGGCCGCCGCCGATGGAGAGGTCGTCCAACTCCCGGCTGCCGCCCAGGAAGTGCAGTTCGAAGCCGGTCGCGCCGCGCGGCCCGCCGTGCTGCCCGATCAGATCGGCGGCGGTGGTACGGGCCTGCACCAGCTGGATCGCGGTCTGCTCATTGGCGTCTGCGTCGAGCTGGACACGGCCCTGCTGTGCGATCACCGCCGAGTAGTGCCGGTCCGGCCGGAAGGTGATGCGGGAGATGTCAGCGTGCATGGGAAGGGGTCCCCCTCGGAAGTTCGGCAGTCGGTGAAAAAGTCGTGTCGGGTGACGGGGGTCAGGTGACGGCGATGATCCCGGCGTCGGTACCGGCCGGGGTGTACTCGGCGAGCCGGGCCCGCAGGCTGTCCTCGCGCTGGGGCTGATAGAGGTCGTGGAAGGCGCCCATCTCGGAGCCGTCCTCGGCGCCGCGCCGGATCTCTTCCGCGCAGCCCGCGGCCAGTTGCCCGTACGCGGGCGTGCCGTACCGCTCGCTGGTGAACAGCGGCCGGACCAGCTGCGCGTTCTCCGTGCCCACCAGGTCCGGCTGGCAGCGGTGGCGGCGCGGAGTGCGCGAGCCGGGAGGCACGTACGAGAACCGCACACAGCCGATGCCCCGCCGGGCCACGTGCAGCCGCCCCGTGAAGATGCTGTTCTCGGCGATCTCCACGGCGTGGGTGTGGACCTCGCCGATGACGGTGGTGCGGTGCGCGTGCAGTACGGCGTGGGCGTGGCGGCAGTCCGGGGCGGACAGCGCCGCCCGATCGTGACCGGTGGCGTCCAGGATGCTGTCCCGGATGTGGATGGACAGCGGATCGTGGTTCACCTCGTCGCCGATCACCTCGATGGTGCCGAGGATGCTGCGGTCGACAGACACACACGCGGTGGTCCGGTCCAGGACCAGACTCGGCTCCTCCGGGGAGTGCGGATCGCACTCGGGCTCCAGCGACCAGCCCGGCACGAGCGTGCAGTGCCGCAGCACGACCGCGCCCACAGGGCCGGTGACATTGAGCCCGCGACCGGTGATCAGCAGACCGTCGAGCACGATCCGCGGGGCATCGCCGTCACTCTCCTCCTGGGCACGGATGTTGAGCGCGTCCGGCCGGTTGCTGTACCAGTCGAGCAGCCGGACCACCGGCCGGGTGCCCTCGGCCGCACGCAGCTCAAGGCGGTCGCCCGGGTCCAGATCGAAGTCCAGCTGCTCCTGGTAGGCGCCACTGTGCGTGATCTCGATGATGCCGTCGGGGCCGCAGCGTCCCGACCGCCTCTCGCCCCGCCAGTCGTTGTACGCATCCATGATCCGCTGGTACGTCTGGCCGGGGCCGACCCGGTAGACCGTCGCGGCCGTCGGCGTCTCACGCTCGCGGGGGTACTCGCCGCCGCCCGTGTCGTCCGCGAACGCGTAGTGGTAGGTGACCCACACGCCCTGCCGCGGCGCCGACCTCGACCCGAAGGCGATCCGGCCCAGCGCCGGGTCGACGGCCACCTGCCCGCGCCTCGGGCGGTAGCGCCAGTCCGTCAGATCGGCCACCACGATATCGGACAGCGGCACCGGCTCGTCCTGCCCGTCGCGCCAGATCGTGAAGCTCTTGCCCGGCCCGTAGTAGTCCGCGAGCCGGTCGGCGAGCTGCCTGCGCCTGATGTACGCGGGCACATTGTCGATCGTCGCGACATGCGTGGCGGACGGCTCCGGCACCGGCTTGGTCACCAGGGGCGTGTCATTGCCCAGAATCGAGAAGGTGTAGAGGTTACGGGCCCGGTCGATGCAGTACGCGGGCGCCTCGGTCACGTGGTACGGCTTCAGTCGCCAGACGAACAGCCCGACCCCCGCCGGGGAGTAGCCGCCCTGCGTGCGCGACGAGCCCGCCCGCCGCACATTCACCGACTGCGCGACCGCGCCGAACGGCCCGCCCGCCAGATCGAGCGCCGCCCCCTCCCGTACGTCCACGAGCCTGCCCCGGTCCCGTCGGCGCGCGTTGACTGCCTCAGTGACCGATCCGTACAGCTTCACCGGCTGCTGGTGGGAGACGAGCCGGGAGAACTCCACGGCCCGCGAAGGCCATCCCGCGACGTCCTCGGCCAGCTCCTCCAACAGGGCGAGGGACCCCTTGCGCCGCCGGTTGGCGACCGTGGCGGCCACATCGCGGCGCGGTGCCAGGGCCTCGGCGAGGCGGCTGCGCGAATCGTCCCCGTCCGCGCCCTCAAGGCCTTTCGCCTGCACCCGCTCGTAGCCCGGCAGCGGGGTGTAGCCGACCAGATCGCCGAGATACGGCAGCACCCAGTCAGCCGCGGTCTCCACGAACCAGTCCTCGTAACTCTGCTCGACCCCGTCCCGCACCCGGTCGACCTGCTCGGCGATCACCGCGAGCAAGGCGCGCAGCTGCTCCCCGCCCTCGGCGTCCCGCAGGCGGTGCCACTGCGGGAGCAGCTCCGCGAGCCCGTCAGGTTCCCTCGTCATGCGGTGACCTCCGTCAGAATCAGCGTGTCCGCGACATGCGGGGAGAGCAGGGTGAGCTGTGCGGGCCGGATGCCGCGGAAGACGAACACCGCCCGGCCCTTCTCGAGCCGCCGGGTATCGGTGATGTCCGGGTTCAGTCGCAGCAGTTCGGCGAGCGGAATGCCGTACCTGGCGGCGATGTGGGTGAGCGTCTGACCGTCATCGGCGGTGACACGGTGCACGTCCTCGTCGTACTCCGCGAGCCTGGCACCGACCGCGGTACGGGGCTCGGCGAGCTGCTGAGCGAGGTGCGACAGCTCGTCGGGTGTGACGGACGCCGGCACTCCGGTGAAGACGTCGACGTCCACGTAGTCGACGCCGGGCACCCTGTGGGCCGTCGCCAGCACCTCGGACAGCCGCGCCGGACGGCCCAACTCGCGCCGCCCGCTGCCGAATTCACGCAGCAGTGCCTGCCGCAGCCGCGGCTCGACCACGGTCCAGGTGTGGTCGCGGGCGACCTTCACCTTCGCCGCGAGCAGCAGCAGCACCAGCTCGCGTACGTCGACGCGGACCGGCAGCCGCGAGTCGCCGTACTCGGCCAGCGAGGAACGCAGCGCGCGCAGCACCTCGGAGTCGTCCGCGATGGCGATGTCGTCCACCCCGGCGACCGTCACATGCAGCACCCGTCGCCGGCCGTCGAAGATCTCGCGCGCCGCCGCCCGGCCTATGCCGGCCCGCGAGCGGGCGAAGTCCTCGTAGTCCGTGACGGACACGAGCCGGTCGAGCGCGGAGACCGCGAGCGGGATCGTGCGCCGGGTGAGACCCGGACCGTCGGCGTCCGCGCCGCCCGTCGCGGGCTGCGGATTGGTGACGGCGGTGACGCCCAGCGGCCGGGTGATCGCCTGGGTGATGCGGTCGGCGCGCACGTTGGCGGCCTTGCCCGTGCCGAAGCGGTACCGGGCCCGGACGTTCTCCTGCCCGGTGGGCAGCCTCGCGCCGTGCACCCCGTCGCCGAAGGCAACGGTCGTACGCCCGTCCCCGGCCGTCCCGGACACATAGACCCGCTCGCGCGGACCGCGCCCGGCCAGACTGTCCACCTCGTGCCACAGCAGCCCGTCGACGCGCACCTCCAATGTGGGCGTCGCGCCCAGGGGATTGTCGGCGGGCAGCCAGGTCAGCGGCGACTGCCAGAGCGCGAACGTCTGGTTGGTCCGGTCGGTGTCACCGCTGCCGATGGGTTCGTCGCGGCTCTCGCCGTGCGTCGCCGGGACCACATTGCCCTGGATGCGGACCGTGTCACGGCGGTAGCGGTAGGCCAGGTCCGTCGTGAGCGTCAGTTTCGTATGGACATGGTCGCCGGGCAGCCGCGGGTCGAGCTGCTGCTCCACGGCGGCGATCACGGCCAGTTCGGTGCCGCGCACTCCGGCCGTGTTCGGGATGTCGGTGCGCTCGCCCGACACCACCAGATGACGGCCCGGCCGCAACCCGTCGTACAGCTCGGCCAGTTCGAGCTCATTGCCGTGCACGTCCTCGCCGAGCGGCTCTTCGGCCAGTCGCAGCGACTCACCGCCCGCATGCACTGTGGCGTCCCGGATCGTCGAGAGCAGCACGTCGTGCTCGTCCAGCCAGGGGTCGGCGAGGGTGAGCTCGGTGCCGCGGCCCGTGATCCCGAAGTTGGTGTAGGCGGCGGTGCGTACCGCGGTGACACGGGTGGTCACGAGCGCGAGTTTCTTGTCGCCGGGAATTCCGTCCGGACCCTCGGCACCCTTGCGGGGACGCTCGATCGCGACCCAGCTGCCGAGGGTGATCCCGTCCTGCACGGAGTCCAGCGACAGGACATGACGGTTCGCCTGTTCCGGCACGGTGGTGATGCCGACCTCGACATTCGCCGGCTCGCTGCCGACCGTGTATCGCACGGTCACCTCGAACCCGCCGTGAGTGACCTGCTTGTGCTCGCCCGGAGCCAGCAGCCAGTTGAGCGGCTCGCCGTTGTGCACGGCCACATGCACCCGACCGTCCTCGGCGGGCCGGGACACGAACACGATGCGCTCGGGCAGCCCGGACGTGAACTGTGCGGTGACACCGGGCTCCTGGGAGTCCGCAGGACGCCTGGTCAGCCAGCTCAGATCGTGGTCCTGGCCCGCCCGGGTCTGCAGCAGGACCCGTCCGGGCCCCAGGCCGAAGCTCGTCTCTGCGGGCAGGTTCTCCGACCGCTGCACCGAGGATCCGGTCTCGATGTGCTGGAACTCGGCGCGCACCGGAACGCGGCCCGCCGTGTCGTACACGACCCGCATGGTCGTCAGCGCGGATCCGGAGAGCGGCCAGTCCGTCTGCCGGACGACCCGCCCGCGGTCGTCCTGTACGGGCTTGAGCGGCGCCGTCGCCCCGAACGGAGCGGCGGTCACCCGCATCGCCTGCAGCTCGCGCAGCAGCGCAGGCACTGTGGGAGCGGCCTGCCGCCACGCCGTGTACATCCCGTCCGCGACCCGCGGATCGAGCGCGGACAGCAGCTGCGCGCCCAGATCGGAGCCCGCCGCGAAGTACCGGCCCGGATCGTGCGACAGCGTGCGCGCGCCCGACGGAGGCCGCACAACGCGGGTGCGCAGCGCCGGAAGTACGGCGCCGAGCGCCCGCATGGCGGGCGATGCGGCGTCGGCCGCCGGGCCCGGAGATTCGGGACGGGAGGGCTCCAGATCGGCCGCGCGCTCCATCAGCTCGCCGACCACGGCCTCCAACTGCTCGAACCAGGCGGCGACTTCCTCGTACGGGGCGGCGATCGCCTGCGCCTCGGCGAGCCGCTCATGCGGATCTACGAGTCGCCTGGCGAACTGCGAGGGCGTCTTGATTGCGTCCAGATCGGCGCGCAGCGGCGCAAGCACCTGCGTGTCGAAGGCCTCGATAATCCGGCTGACAGGACGCGGATTGGGGTTGTCGGGGGTGGGTTCGCCCTCCTCGACCTCCCGCTCGTCCTCGGTGATCCACTCGCGCAGTTCCGTCACCAGCTCGGTCAGCGACGGCGGCGCGGACTGCGGCAGTCCGATCGCCGTCACATCGTCGTCCCGGTCGATCCGGACGCGCGCCACGGGCAGCAGCAGCCGCTGTCCGGGCGCGTCCTTGCCCGCGTCGAAGACGAAGAGCAGCTTGTCCCCGGTCTGCAGGGACGTACCGGTCCCGGAGACGAAGATCTCGGACTGCTTGCGCAGATCGTCCGGGGTGAGCAGCGCCGGCCGGCGCCGTCGGACCGCCAGCTCGTTCCAGGCCCAGCGGGCGACGAGGTCCTCGCTGGTCTCGAAGGCCTGCGACTCCTCGTCGGAGGTGGTGGGCACGCTGTTGCTGCGCGCGCCGCACGGGATCAGCACCGGTACGTCCTCGGCCCGCGGATCCCGGTCCAGCGTGTACGCGAGATGGGTGTCGGCGGCGATTCCGGGCCGCGGCCGGTGCCCCACAAGACGCCCGAGCAGGGCCAGCGAGCGGTGCTCGTTGGCGGTGCGCAGATAGCCCTCGTCGGCGATGCGTTCGGAGTGGAAGGTGAGCAGGTCGCCGACTACCGCCCAGGAGTCGAGCAGCCCGATCGCCGGATCGTCCGGGGTTCGGACGGTCAGCCCGCGCAGCGCCGGATAGGCGGGGGATGCGAGCCGGTCGAGCATGGCCGCAAGGAACGAGCCGTACTCTCCCACCCGGTAGTCCAGGGCGGTGCGGCCCGGCGGGTTGTAGAGGGCTTCGGGCGCGTGGCGTTCGTCGTGTCCACCGCAGCCGCAACCGCAGGAGCCGCTCATCGGGCACCTCCGCCGAGCTCGATCGACAGCCGGCCGAGCTCCGGCCGTTCGGGGTCGTTGTCGCAACGCGCGATCTCCAGCGGGCCGAGCCGCAGCACGCCTGCCTCCAGTGCGGTGTCGTCTGTGTCGTCTGTGTGGTCCGGGGCTGCGAGGGTGCTTTCGTGGAACAACCGGCGAAGCCGGGTCACCGTCACGCTCTCCACGCCCTGGACGGCCGCGGCCACGGCCACCAGACGGCTGAGCCGCACCGGTTCGCCGAAGCTCAGCGCGTCGGGGTGGAAGAAGCCCATCCGTCCGCCGGACAGCCGACGGCTGCCCAGCAGCCGGTACAGCTCGGCGAGGATCTGGCCGTGCTGATGGCCGGGCGCGGCGCACACCGTGAGCGCGATGTCCAGCGGCACCGATCTGGCCGGTCCGACCACCAGGTCGTGGCCGATCCGGCGGTAGCTCTCCAGTGCGTACGACACCGAGTCGAGCAGCTCCGGGGAGGGATCCCCCGTGCCCTGCGCATCGACGGCGACATGCGCCTCCTGCACACTGCCGGTCCAGCGGATCTCGGCGGCCGCCCGCTGCACCCCCGGCAGCTTCGACGCCAGCGCCGCGTAGTCGTCGGCGGTGACGGCCCGCAGCCGGGTGCGCTTGAGGTCCAGCGGAGCCAACTGGCGTACCTGCTCGATCGGTTCGGGCTCGGTGCCGCCGACGGCCGGCAGCGGATTGCGCACACCGGCGACGGGCAGTGGGTCCCCGGCCTCCGAAGCCTCCGGATCACGGCACAGGACGAGGTGGTTGATGGCCTCCGCGCCCACGTTGCCGGCCGTGCCGCCGCCGCGCCGGTAGTGCAGCTCGAGCCGGGCGCCCGGCTGCGGACGGGCGCCGTGCCGGCCGTCCCCGAACCGCAGCGCGATCCGCCCGTCGTCCTCCAGCTCGCCGACGAAGTGCCGCTCGCGCGTGCCGGAGTCGAGCAGATCCCGCTTCGGCGTCCACGGCTCGTCGCCGTCCGCGATCGTCACCGCGGGCAGCGCTGCCCGCGGATCCTGTACGAGCGCGGCGGCAGGCCCCCGCAGCACCGGCTCGTCCGGGTCGAGCCCGGCCGCGTACTGCGGGCCCCAGGTGTGCGTGATCTCCCAGGCGACGCCGTCATCGAGCACCGCGCCCGCCCGCGCCCGGGCACTGAGCACCTTGATCCGGCGCTGCTTGGCCGCCAGCAGCCGTTCGCTGCGGTGCAGCAACTCCCGCAGCGCACGCACCGGATGGCGGCGCAGCTCAAGACGCTCCAGCACCCGCAGCCCGAACAGCACGGTCAGCTCGGCGATCTCCGCCTCGGTGAGACCGTCGCAGTCGCGGGCGCTGCGCCACAGCTCCACCAGCCGCTGCCGGACCCGTCCCGGAATCGCCGCAAGCCGCTCGGCCTGCCCGGCCGACACATGGCGCGGCTCGGGGAACGGCACGGACTGGACCACGGGGGAGCGCTGCAGCACCGGCCGGAAGCGCGGCGGGATGCCTGGGTAGACCACCTGCGCCAGCAGCGTCTCAAGCGCATCGGCCTGGGCGTACGCGGTGCCCGGCACGACCTTCTCGCGTCGCCGGCCCGCGAGTTCCAGACCGAGACCGGCGCGCCCGGTCGCGTCCTCGCCGACGACGGTGAACAGCTCTCGTACCTGATCAGCTGTCAGCAACCGCCCGCAACGGGTCTGCTCCAGGCGGGAGTTGATCAGATCCGCCGTCGGGTTCCCCTCATCACGGTCCCAGCAGCCGAAGCCGGACGGATCGCAGGACCCGAGGACTGCCGGCGCGGGCGGCACGGTGACCGTCTCCGGCGCGGAGCCGCAGAACGTCAGCGACCGGCCGTGGTCGACGAGCGCGACATTGCCGCGCGCCACGCTCACATCCTCCACGGGTCCGCAGTCCGGGCCGCCACGCGTCGACAGGCAGACGGGGAAGGCGAGCGCGTCCTCCGGCGCCCAGGTGACCTCCAGGACCGGCTGGTCGGCCAGCCGGTCCACGGCCGGGGTGACGGAGGTGAGGCGTACGGCCTGACGGTGGGCCGGGTCGGCGTCGCCCGGCGTACCGGACCGCGCCCCGCGTACCTCCTCGAACAGCAGCAGATCGCCGGGGGAGAGATCCAGCGTCCTGGCAGCGCACTCCTCGTCGGTCCACTCGTCCCGCAGCGTCGCTGCGGTGGCCCCCTTGGGCAGCGAGCACACCTCGTCGCCCCAGGTCCAGAAGCGGATCGTGTTGTGCTCGGGGCGCAGCACCAGCGGCTCGTCGCCGACGACCGGCTCGAACACCTCCACCGAACCACGCTCGTCGAGCACGGCCAGATCCCGGTCGTCGATGACGGTGCCGATCTCGGGCCGGTCGCGCGGCCCGAGCGTACGGACGTCGACCGAGGCGAATCGGAAGGTGCCGGGCGCCAGCGTCAGCGCCCGTACGGTCTCGACCGCGACGAACGCGCGCGCGTTGACGCCGTCGTGCATCGGATAGTCGACGAGCCGTACGTGACGGCGTACCGAGACCCGGCGGCGTGCCGTGTCGAGATACGCCTCCGTCGCGACCGCGTCCTGCTGATAACTGATCCGGTCCGCGGTGTGGGCCAGCAGCTCGACCAGCGTCGTGCCGAGGTCGGCGGCATTGCGTTCGACCCAGTCCGGGGTGGTCAGCGCCAGCCGGTCCAGGATGAGGCGGCGGATCGTGTCGTAGTCGCGCGCGGTGTAGTCGATGACCGGCGCGGGAGCGTAGGCGGGCGGGCAGTCCGGCTGCTCGTCCTTGCAGTCGAAGGGGGTGGGGCAGTCGAGCCGGAACTCGAACTCGGCCGAGAAGTACCGCTGGTCGAAGCCGGGAAAGGGCTCGGTGCCCGGCCGTCCGTACGGATCCGTGTCCACGACCGAGAGCCGGTAGCGGGAAGTGTCCCCGGTCCGGTCCAGCGTGACGTACAGCCGGTCGTCGAGCTCCGGGTCCTCCTCGCGTTCGACGGACAGCTCCACGGCCTCGATGTCCGTGATCCGACGGCCGCCGTCGATGCGTATGTTCTCGGGGCACAGCCCGTGGGGCGCCTTGCCCAGGAAGGTGACGGTGAGGGTCAGCCCGTCGTCACCGACCTCGACCGCGTCCACACCGCCGAGCTGCGCCGCCCGTACCTTCGTGCGCCTGCCGTCCGTACGGCAGACCAACTCCTTGCTCGTACCGCTCATGCCGGGCCGCTCCCCTCGAACACCTCGTCGCGCCGGCTCGCGGTGGAGCGCACCACGTAGCGCAGATACACCCGGACGACGTTCTCCTCGCTCACCACGTCCAGGGCTTCCACCTCGATCAGTTCGCCCAGCCAGCGCTGCAGCGAGGCCTGCACCGAAAGCTCCAGTGCGGAGGCCAGCTCCGGGCTGTTGGGCGTGAAGACCAGATCGAGGAGCCCGCAGCCGAAGTCGGGGCGCATCACGCGCTCGCCGGGGCTGGTGAACAGCAACTGCTCGATCAGATCCCGCACATGCTCGTCGTACGCCGCGTGCGCGGTGCGTCCCCGCCGGTCGGTGCGGAAGGGAAAGGCGATGTCGCTCCTCGTCCTCGTCGTCCTCATCGGGAGGTCACCCCCCGTGTCGACGCGGCGACGACCGGCGGCCCCTGCGGCACCAGCGCGGCGCTGAAGCAGAGCGCGGACGTGCTGTCCAGCAGCACGGGCGAGCCGTCGACGAGCACGCTGTCGCGGTGCGGCGTCCAGCGGACGGTGGCGCACGGATGCGGCACGCCGTCGATCGTGTGGCGGCAGCCGCTGACGATGAAGGCGTCGGAGGCGGTGGGCACTTGATGGCCGTCGATCCGGACGCCGGCCGACAGGGCGGAGGCGGGCACGACCCGGCCGCCGTGCGGGCAGCTGATCGCGGACCCGCCGCTCACGAGATTCCCGGACAACACGATTCTCCCCGTTTCATTGGTCCTTGTGCTCATCGCTTCCTCGGCACGATCAGCCGGCCCTCGTTGATGTTGACCTCGTCGCCGATCAGCACGATGGACGCGCCCTTGCCGTTGCCGATGGTCACGCCCTTCTCGTCGATCTGGATGTACGCCCCGTCCTTGGCCTCGAGCAGAATCCCCGTGCCGCCGGGCACATCCGACATCACCAGCTTGTGATCGCCCGGCGTCTGGATCACCACCGGCTGCGAGCCGGGCAGCTCCGCGGCCGCGCGTGGCGGCAGCTCGGAGGCGTCTCCGTACCAACTCCCGGTCCAGATGGGGAAGCTGGGATCCCCTTGCTCGAACTCCATCCACACGCCCGCGCCGATCTGCGGGACGACGTACTGGCCCGCCTGCCGCCCGGTGAACGGCAGGCAGGGCAGCGCCCAGGTGGAGGCCTCGTCACCCAGCACGTCCGGGACCTGGACCGTGATCCGGCCGAGCTTGAGCGGGTCCTTGTTGTCGATCACCCGCCCCCGGAACTTGCCGAGAAACCGGTTGTTCGGTCCTGCAGCCATGCGAAGTTCTCCTGGTCCTTACGTCTCTACGGACGCACTGTGTTGCTACGGGCGATGAGGCCCTCGCGGGAGAGCGTGAAGTTCTGCTGGTACGAGCCGGGGCGCAGATTGTGGGTGACGGACTTGACGTAGTAGTCGCCGTCGTATGTCACGCCGGCCCCGCGCACTCCGACCAGTTCACGCGGCCGCAGCACGTATCCGTGCCGGTTGACGTCGAGCTGCCCGGAACCGGAGATCGCGTCGGCGGAGGTCGCGGCGCGGCCCAGCATCTCGGCCTGGGCCTGTTCCAGGGCCTTCTTCGCGGTCCCGGAGAGCGTCTTCCGCTTGAGGGCGGGCGAGGCGCGGCGGCCCAGCGGCGGGCGCAGCGGGCTGATGTCGGGCTGGGGGAGCAGCTGCGCGTCCCGCGTCCGGGGGTCCTGCCAGCGCGCCTGCGGCTCTTCGCGCGCTGTCCCGTCGTACGCGAAGGTCAACTGGTCGACGGTGGAGTTGACGTCCATGTTGACGTTGAGCGCGTGCTGACGCTCGCCGAGGCGCTGCTCGGGTCCCCAGAAAGCCGTGGACCGGCCGGGGCGCGGTCCTGGGTCGAGGTAGAAGGTGTAACCGTTCGCTCTGGCCAGCTCATTCACGTACTGCAGATCGGTGCCGGTCTGGTAGTCGACGCGCAGCAGCTCGTGGGGTGGCTGGTGCACTTGCTCGCGGAAGATCCGGGGGTCGATCCCGTAGTCGGCGTACTTCTGGAGAATCCGCTCGACGCGCTTCGAAGGAGCCAGATTCGGATACCGATCGGTGCGCTCCTCCAGGTCCATGAGCAGGGTCAGGTCTTCGCCGGTGACGGTGAGGGTGGTCTGCCCCGGGATATTGCTCGCCCCCACCTCCTGCCGCACGATCAGCCCATCCAGGATGACCGTGGGGGTCCCTTTGATCGAGGTGATGACGATGACCCGGGTCTTCGGGTCGAAGAACCCCTCGGGCAGCAGCCGCTGTGTGATCAGCCCCCTCTTGGTCAGGTCGAAGGCGAGCTGGAACCCGCTCCGCTCCCCGGCGGTCATGGTGATCTGCGCGGACAGCAGCGCCTCGGTCACCTCGGCCGGCACGGGTCGGGTGAGCTTGGGCCCCATGCGCAGGCTGAGATGTACGGGCCCGCTCCCGATGGGCTCATCAGCCATGGAACCCACCCGGCAAAGGAATATCGATCTCCCGCCCCGGCTCGGCGGTCAGCTCGCCCGGGTCGAGGACGGGGTTGGCGTCCGCGATCTGCCACCACTGGCCGGGGTCGCCGAAATAGCGCTGCCCGAGATGGTCGAGCCGCTCACCGCTGTTCACGGTGTGCGGCGCGGTCTCGTCGGCGGCCTCGCTGAGCGGGGGCAGCAACCGCCGCTTCGTATAGCGCACTTCGGTGCCGTCGGGCAGGCGATGCACGCCGATCTCCGCGTCGTGATACCGGCTGGTGCGCGGGTAGGGGTGGGCCCCGGGTATCGCGTCCAGCGCACTCTCATAAGGATCAATCACGTCCTACAGCCCCCGTCCCAGCCCGAGTTCCGCCAGCCGCCCGCCTCTTGCGGCCCTGGCCAGCCGCTCCTTCTGCGCCAGATGTGCGAGATACAAGTCGGCCCCCCGATGCCCGGCCGGCAGGTCGCTCACGCTGAGGACCTTCATGCCGATGCCGAGGCTTGCCCGTATGGGATTGAGGTTGACGTCGAACGCCGACTCGTTGATCGACAGCTCTGTGAGCCGCACCGGCATGACGCGCTTGCTCCCCCAGGTGAACAGCGTCAGCGGCATCTCGATCGGGCTGATCTCGATGGTGCCCTTCTTGGTCAGGCGGGAGGCCTCGCGGAGCTGAGCGGAGGTGGGATGCACCAGCATCTCGAGCGTGGCGAGTTGGGGATGGATCCCGTCGGGCGCGGCGACCTCGAACTGATCGGTGGCGTCGATCTCGGCGGTGAACTTCCAGCTCTCCTCGGCGGGGCCCTTGAGGCGCAGGGCCTCGTTACGGTCTCCTCCGCTGCCCCCTCCGCCGCTGTCACCGCCTCCGCCGGCGGCTTGGGGGGCGAGGGAGCGTTCGAGGGTGTCGGGGTTGAACTGGAGGACGATGATGCGTTGGGGG
Organism: Streptomyces sp. NPDC019443; assembly: GCF_044389785.1. Lineage (NCBI taxonomy): Bacteria > Bacillati > Actinomycetota > Actinomycetes > Kitasatosporales > Streptomycetaceae > Streptomyces > Streptomyces sp. NPDC019443. The sequence continues at coordinate 354,691 of NZ_JBIRYJ010000003.1, read as the reverse complement.
GTTCCGCGCTCGGGGTCGACGACGACGATGCCGGAGCGGATGGGCTTGGGTATGTCTGCGTAGCGGGTCACAGCCGGGCCTCCAGTCGGGCGCGGAGGGCCCGGTAATCATGGTTTGGAAAGACTTCGGGAAAGGTATCGAGCATCACTTCGAGGCGGGCCGCAGTCGTGTGGAGTTCCATTGAGTTGAGCCGCACGTCCGCGAAGAGGTACTGCCAGCCCGACGTTCCCTTGGCTGCGAGGGTGACGTCGAGATACCCGGCGTAGTCGAGATCTAGACGCTCAAGGCGGTGAAGGCCCATGTCGTAGAACCACACTTCGAAAGCGGCGTCCTCCGTGACGTACAGTCCCGCGAGATTTCCTGTTCCTCCGCGCGGCGCCGTGTCAATTACGCAGAGGTCCCCCAGAACTTCCCGTTCGGCCGGCTCCAGTGCATCGTCGTCCGGTGGAATGATGCTCCTCGAGATGCTCTGATGGATGTGGTTCAGGCAGAACTCACCCATGACCAGCGGGCCTGTCGTGGACCGCCAGGCGACGTGGATCTCGTCAGGACGGAAGAAATTCCTGCGGAACGAGTCGTCCAGGTGGACGTCCTCGCTCGTGGCGAGATCGTCGATGACCGTCCCGAAATCTCCGCGCAGTGTGTGAACAGGTGCCAGATACTGGTGGGTCAGCTGGGAGTAGCCGGCCTCCTCGATTTCCTGGATGGAATGGACACAGCGGTTCTCGAATGAGTTGTGACTGTTCAAGGGGCGATCCTCTACCTCTTCCGGGAGTCGCGGTCGAGACTCCAGTCGATCTCTTTCTTGTTGTCCAGCTCCTCAATCCTCCCGACCAAGGCGTCCACTTTCTCCTTCGTGAGGCCCCCCTTCTGCTCCAGATGGGACCTGACATCACCGGGGTTGCGATACACCGGACGGGCGACGGGGATCAGCTTTCCGTCTTTCATGGTCCTGGGGCGCTTCCCATTGGAATCCAGCCCCGCGATGCGTCGTGCTTCGGCATAGGTGATGCGAGGTTTTCCGAGCCGGTTGCGCAGCGTGCTCTCGCCTGCCGTGTTGATGTGCAGCTTGTTCTTTTCGCTGTCGTCGGGCTTGGGGATGTTGAACTGTGCGTAAGAGTCTTCTTTCCCCTCGCGTTTCCAGTCGCTCCGGGACCGTCCGTTTCGCTCGGGGCTTGTTTTTCGATAGCCGCCGTATGTCGTCCGGATGTAGCTGGGGAATCCGGGGAAGTCGTCGTAACCGAACTTGGCCTCGACGTCGTACCAGATCATGCGCTTCTCGTCAGGAACACTGCTGTAGGCGTCCTCCTCGATCTCCCGGTAGAAGGTGAGGTTTGTTCGCTGGCTGCGGGCCGGGACGAGATTGTTGCCGCCGGCGAGGCCTCCGAGTGCTTCTGGGAGAAGGTGCATGCGAACCCAGGCAGTTTTGTTGGTCATTCCGCTCGAGGTGATGTGATCCCACCCCTTCGGCTGCCCTTCGTTCGCCGCATCCGGCGTCTCGCCAGTGTTCTTCACCACCTTGCTGAGGAACTCTGCCCGGACACGCTTGTTGGGGATGTTCGCAGTGGGGTCGGTCAGATCGTCGTCGACGCGCGGCGGAATGATCGGATCCGGGAGGCCTTGTTTCTCCAGGTAGTCCGTGCGCTCCTCCGGACTCATCACGCCCTCGGCCGCCGTACCGCCGGGATTCAGCTCGGCCCGGACCTTGAAGTTGGGATCGTTGATCTTTTGCAGGCTGGTGAGCCGGTAAAACCTGCGCAGTGCGCCGAGCAGAGCGCGGTGGACCGGGAGCTTCATTCCGGGCCTCAGTCGTTTCTCCAGAAGGGGGTTGATGCGCCTGATGATCTTACTCAGACGTTCCCTCTTGGAATCCTTCGACTTGTCGTTCTTCTTCCTGTCGTCGCGAATCCTCTTCTTCTGGTTCAGGCGGTTCCTCTTGTCGTCGCGCATCCGGTCGCGCTTCTTCTTGAAGAAGTCGCGCATCTTCTTTCCGCTGTTCTTCAGCGCCTGGCCGACCCTGCTCTTGCGGAGCTTCTTCCCGAGCGCCTTGCCGGCATTGCGGACCTTCTTCAGGGCCGACTTGACCTTGCCCTTGATTTTCTGGAGCGCCTTGCCCAGCGGGGACTTCGGCTTGCGTGGCTTCTGGCGCTTGGGAGCCTCGGTTTCCTTCTTCTTCTTGGGCGCCGAGTCGGGAGACTTGTCCTTCTTGGCGTCGGGCTGGTTCGCAGCCTTGTCCGGCTTGCTGACGGGCTTCTGGTCCGGCCGTTCCTCCGGCTTCTGCTGGTCTCGCCGGGTCTCCGACTCCTCCCGCCGGTGTTCCCGCTCCTTGTCCGGCGTCCTGCTCGTCGGCCTGTCCGAAGTCGCGTCCTTCGGCCCCCGGTTCGCCCCCGGCCCCCGGTCCGTCGAGGTCGACCGGTTCTTCGGGACCCGCGGGCCCTTCGGCTTCGCCGGACCCGTCGGCTTCCTCAGTGCCTCCTGCGCGCTACGCACCGCGCCCCGCGCCTTGTTCACCGCGTCGCCCGCCGCCTGCTTCGCGCCCTTGCCCGTCTTCTTCAGGCCCTTCATGATCTTCTCGGCCATCGCCTTGAGGCGCTTGCCCACGCCCTTCGTCGCGCCCGCCAGACGGATCATCAAGAAGTTGGCGATGAAGTCCAGCAGCGCCACGATCCCCGCCGCGACCGCCTCCGCGAACAGGCAGGCCGCCGGGCCCGCCTTCACCGCCTTCAAGTACGCCCAGAACTTGCTGAAGGCGTTCAGGATCGAGCTCAGGCTCTGCCACGCCGCCATCAGGCCCTGCACGATCGTCAGGATCGCGCCCGCCGCCGGCACCAGCATCGAGACGACCTTCTCGATCACGATCGACGCGATCATCATCGGCAGCGACGCGATGATCGCGTCCCACGCCATCTTCCCGATCTGCTTGATCGAGACGCAGCCCTTCACCAGGACGTTGATCACGGCCTTGCCGAGCCCGAGGATGCCCTCGACCTTGGTGTCGAACCACCGCTTGACGCCCGTCTTGATCGCGCCCCAAAGGTGGTCCTGAATTCCGGACTTCGCCGAGCTGCCCGCCTTGCTCAGCCAGCCGCCCGGGTCCGGGGCGATGTCCGCGACCAGTGCCGCGAACTTGCCGAGTGCCTCGATAGCCGCCTGGGCGAACTTGATCGCGCCCAGGATGACGGCCTGATAGATCTTGATGACGGCCTTGATGCCCGCCTCGAGTACGTCGAGGAGTTTGTTCAGGCCCGCGGCCAGGGCATCGAGCAGTGCGTTCACGGCCTTCTTCAGGCCGTCCGCCAGCTCGTTGACCTTCGCGATCGCCTTGTCGCGCAAACCCTCGATCGCCTTGCGGAACTTGTCACGTAGTTCCGGGAAGGCCGCGAGCAGCACGTCCCCGATGGCGATCAGCGCGTCCGCCAGTACGTTGATCGCCTTGATTGCGAGGTCGCGTACGAAGTCGATGGCCTTGTTGGCCCACTCCTTGAACGTGTCGATGATGCCGTTGACCGCCTTGCGCGCGGCATCGAAGACCTTCGTGACCGCTTCCAGGAGCGCGGTGAAGAATCCCTTCACCTTGTCGGCGATCCAGCCGAAGAAGCCGCCCGAGGGCTTCTCCTCTTCCTTCTTCTTCTCGGCCTCCTTCTCCGCGTTCTCGCGCTCCGTGTCTATCTGTTTGTTGTCCTTGTCCTTCCGCTCACCTACTTCCTTGTCCTTGTCGTCCCGGGCTTTGACGATCTCCTTGTTCTTGCTGGTGTGTTCCTTCTCGGACTTGGTGTCCGCGTCCTCGATCTTCTTGTCCTGCTCGGCGCGCCAGTTCTCGCGCTCCCGCTGAGCTTCATCCGCGGCACGGCCCCGCTCGGCCGTCTGCTTCTCCGAGTTCTGAGTGACCTCGCGGTCGATCTCGGTCTGCTTCTCCTGCTTGGCCTGCTGCTCGCCCTGCTTCTGTTCCTTCTCCTTGGCGACCAGATCGCCCTGGGCCTGGCCCGCGGCCCCCTGGATCTCCGAGCCGCGTTCCTGCTTGGCGACCGCGCCGACACCGGGCTTGGGTGCGGACCCGGCCTCGAGACCGCCCCCGCCGCCCCGCTTTCCGCCACCCGTGGCCTTGCCGACCAGCCGCTCCTGGGGCGCGTTGGGGAAGATCTGGTCCTCGCCCATCGGCTTGGCCGCGTCCTCACGACCCGTGCTCTGGATGTCGGACTGCTTCTCCTTGAGCGCCTTGGCCTGGTCGTCCGTGCGCTTCGGGTCGCTCTCGCCCTCCAGCCTGATCTTGGGGGCAGGGCCGACCGTCTTGTTCTGCAGTTCCGGGTCGACGGTCGGGACCGCATCGGCCGCGGCTTCGACGTTCTTCGCCTCTTCAGCGGTCAGCTCGGCAGCCACCGGCGCAGGCGGCGGGGGAGTGTTGTCGGTGGGCTTCACGCCCTCCGCCCTCTCGCTGCCCTTGGCCTTCTGCTTCTCGCCCTGCTCCTCGGGGCCCAGTTTCTCGACCTTGCCCGTCACCTGGGCGGCGGGCGCAGCCGCCTGTGGCGGAGCCGACTGGGTCTGCGGCGCGCCCGAAGGGCGTTCCCGCGTAGGCGGGTTGGCGGCAAGGCGCTGCTGCTCCTCGCCGACCTTCTTGTCCGCCGCGGCGTCCACACCGGGCATTGCGGCCGCCGCATGGTCCGGCGCCAGCTTGCTGACCGTACCGATGGCGGCCTTTGGGTCCTGCCCCGAGACGTCCGGCGGCTCCTGCTGCTTCTCCTCGGGAGCCGCCCCACCGCCTCCGCCACCGCAGCTGCCGCCGCCCTCGTCCTTCTCCGCCGCGGGCTCCGGCGGTGCGCAGCCGCCCCCGTCCTTCTCCAGCGACGCCTCCGGCTGGGCCTTTGCCCCCTCCGGCGCGGGAGCGCCGAACTTCCCAGGGCTTTCCGCCTGTTCAGCCGCGGGGCTCACGGCGGCCTGCGCGACCGACGGTGCGCCGCCAGGTCCGGCCGCGGCGCTCGGCCCCGCCGTACTGCTGCCGCCGACCACACCGCTCGGCGCCGCTCCCGGACCGCTCTCCCTGGGCACCGAGCTCTTGGGCGCCGATGCCTCATGGTCGCCCTTTGCGGAGTCCGCGACCCGGCGCGCGGCGGGGGAGGGCCTGCGGTCCTCTACCGAGGTCCGTTCCGTGTGTGCGCCCGCCGGCGGGGTCGCGGACGCCGCCGTACTGGTGGCAACGCCCACGTCCGGTGCACCCGCCGAGGAACCGGCAACCCCCGGCCGGGGCTTGGCGTCCTGTTCCGCCTGCTCCTTGCGTTCCTCCTGCTGGTCCTCGGCGCTCTTGGCGTCCCGCTGCTCCTCGCCGTCGCCGGAGTCCGAGTCCTTCTCGGCCGCGTCCTGCTGCTGTTCCGGATCCTGCTTCTCCGCCTCGGGCTCCGGCTCCTGCCTGCCGTCCGTCTCCGGGTCGGGGCCGACCTCCTGGTCCACCGGCTTCTCAGGCTGGAGGTCCTTCTCGCTGCGGTCCCCTGCCTCGGCCGCCGGGCCGCCCTCGGGCTGCGGCGCCTCACCCTCGACCGGGCCCATCTCCGCGCCCGGCGGCTTGGCCTCCGCCTCCGGGGCGTCCTCGTCCTCTTCTTCCTCGGCGTCGTTCTCCCGCTGCTCCTGGACCTGTTCGGCCTTCGTCGGCGGAGGAGTGGGGAAGGTGGGCACCGCGGCGGTGGGGTTGTCCGCGGTCGGAACGGACGAGACATCGAGGTCGGTCTCCGGCAGATAGTCCTCGGGCTTCAGCTCGGCCTCGCCCGCGCCGCCGCCCTTGGCCCGGTCGCCCTCCTCGCCGCCGATCTCCTTGTCCGCGCCCGCCTCGAGCCCGAGCGGCTTCTCCTCCTCGCGCGGGTCGCCCTCGTCCTCGTCCTTCTCGTGCAGGCCGTGCTCGGACAGCGCGCTGTCCCGCTGCTCCGCCCGCTCGTCCACCTTCTCCGGGCGCACAGGCCCGGGCTGCCCCTTGGCCTTCGGGTCGACGTTCTCCTGCTTCGACCCGTCGGCGGGCTTGTTCGCGTCGTCCTTGCGCTTGCGCTTGTCGGCACCGGGGGCATTGGCCTGCTCGGGGTCCTGCTCCTCCCGGTCCCGCTGCTCCTTGCGCTCCTCCTTCGCCTGCTCGGCGCCCTCCTGCTGCCCCTGCGCCCGCTCGTCGGCGGCCTCGTCGACCCGCTGACGGTCCTGGCCCTGCTTCTCCTCTTCCTGCTGCTGCTCCTGCGCGGCCTGCTGCCGGGCCTGGGCGCGCTCGTCCTCCTGCTCCGTGCGCCGAGCGGCTTCCGCCCCCTCGGCCGCGGCGTCCGACTGCGCCCTGCTCCGGTCGCCGCCGCGCTTTTCGTCGCGTGCCTTGGCGTCCTTCTGCTCCTCGCGGGCGTCCTCGTCCCTCTTTCCCCTGGCCTCGCGCCCGCCCTCTTCCTTGCGCTTCCACTGCGTGCGCTCGACACCCAGCAGTTCGAAGAGGTCCGTCTCCGGCTCGGGCACCTCGGCCGGCTGGAGGTCCACCGGCTTGGCCTCGGACTCCTCGGCGAGGTCCAGCAGTCGGTCGTACTCGTTGGAGAGCAGCCGCACTTCCAGCCGGTCGAGCACTGAGTCCTGCAACTGCGGTGACATCCGGGCGAGTTGGAGACGTACGCGGCCCGACAGGTCCGCCGGATCGCCGCGCAGTGAGCGCAGGACACCGTTCGCCAGCCGGTCCACCAGCGTCGCCGGGTCCAGCTGCTCCATACGGTTGCGGTCGGCGTCGACCGTTGCGTAGCGGAGCCAGCCGGGGGTGGCCTGGTTCGGCTCCACCTCGGGGGCCTGCTCCTCCCGTACGAGCGCCTGGGCCGCCGACTCCGCCTCGCGCTCCATCGCCTGCTGCGGCAGGCTCACCGCACCCAGATCGCGGCCCGCACGCAACGCGCCCAGGCCGTCCGGGTTCTGCACCGTGTGCAGGAGCTCATGAGCGAGCAGCCGCTGCCCGTCCGCCGTGCCCGGCCGGTAGGTTCCCTCGCGGAAGAAGATGTCCTGGCCGACCGCCACCGCGTCCGCGCCCAGCATCTCCGTGAGCGCACCCGCGTCCCGGTCCGTGTGCAGCCGCACCCGGCTGAAGTCGTGGCCGAGCTGCTCCTCCAGCTCCCGCCGTACGCTCAGATCCAGCGGCTGTCCGGCGCCGCTGACGATGTTCTTCGGCTCCGGGGTACGGGACTTGACCCGCTCCTTGCGCTTGCGCCGCCGTTCGGCCTGGGCCGCCTGGGTGTCCTGGGCATGGGACGTACTCATCGCGACTCACCCCGACCCGAAAGACCCGCGTGCACCGCACGTGCCAGCGCCTCGCCGAGCCGACCCGGCGAGGTGGTGGCGGGCAGCGGCGGCAGCCCGGACAGCGCGTCAAGGGCCCGCCCGCCGTCCGCGGCCAGCGGCACGCCCCGCTCCCGTACCAGCCGGGCCAGCTCAGCCTCGAAGGCGGCCGACACCCGGTCGGGGTCGAGCCGCTCGAAACCGTCGAGCACCAGCTCGCCGATGTCCACACGAATCGTCCGGGGAGCCTCGTTGAGATCGTTTTTCAGACCCATCCGTGGACCTCCGAGGGCGTCAAGGAGCGGTCCAGCTTGAGGTATTCGGTACGCGCCGCCTCCAGCATGTGACGCATCTGGAGCCGGTCGCCCTCCTCCGCCGCGAGGAAGGCGCCCGACAGCGCGATATTGCGGATGGAGCCGCCCGCCACCGTCAGCCGGGCCAGCAGCTCCGGATCGACGCCCTTCATCGGGGCGCGCGCGGGCAGCACCCGTCGCCAGATCTCGGCGCGTTCGCTCTCGCCGGGGAAGGGGAAGTCGACGACGAAGCGGATACGGCGCATGAACGCGGTGTCCAGCGCCTGCTTCATATTGGTCGTGAGGATCGCGAGTCCCCGGTACGCCTCCATGCGCATCAGCAGATAGCTGACCTCGAGGTTGGCGTACCGGTCATGGCTGTCCTTGACCTCGCTGCGCTTGCCGAAGAGGGCGTCCGCCTCGTCGAACAGGAGCAGCGCGCCACCGCGTTCGGCCGCGTCGAAGACCTTGCGGAGGTTCTTCTCGGTCTCGCCGATGTACTTGCTGACCACCTGCGAGAGATCGATGATGAACAGATCCAGACCGAGCTCCTTCGCCATCACCTCGGCGGCGAGTGTCTTTCCGGTGCCGGAGCCACCCGCGAAGAGCGCGGTGACGCCGAGGCCGCGGCGCAGCGTCGCGGCGAAGCCCCACTCCTGGTAGACGGTCGAGCGCTGACGCACATGCGCGACGATCTCGCGCAGAATCCGCAACTGCCGCTCTGCCAGCACCAGATCGCCCCACGCCGCCTGCGGCTCGATGCGCCGGCCCAGCTCGTCCATGCCCATCCGGGCCTCGGTGAGTCCGGCCCGCCAGGCGAGCCCGGTGGCGTCCAGCTCGTCCTCATCGGGCAGATCCCGTACGACGGCCGCGCCGGCGGACCGGATCAGATGCGGCGGCAGCGAGAACTGCTCGACGAGATCCTTCAGGTCCTCCTGTGACACCCCCGGCACGGCCTCGAACGCGTCCGTCCACACCCCCAGCTGCTCCTCGGTGTCCAGCGCGGGCACGGTCACGCGCTCGCCGCGCGGGCGGGCGGTCTGCCGCGGATCGGGGCTGGAGACGACGAGCGGGACGGCCGCGCTCTCGATGAACGCGTCGGTGGCCGCGGCCTGTTCGCGGTCGAGTTCGCCGACCTCCACGAGCAGGGCCGCGGGCAGCAGGATCGCCTCCCGCTGCCACAGACGCGCGAGCCGGTCGCGCTCGACGGGGTCGGTGGGCATGTCGTCGGCGGCCATCGCGTACAGGCCGAGTCCTGAGCGGCGGGCGGCCGCGGCAGCGATGTCGGCACGGGTCCGCAGATCGCCGCCGACCAACTCAACGCGCAGCGGGGCGTGCCGGCCCGCTCCCGCCCAGCTCGCTGCCACCCGGCCCGCCGCGAGGTCGTACGAGGCGGGCAGGGACTCCGGCACGGGCGCCCGGCGCAACAGCCCGTGCAACCGGGAGTCCAGATAGGGCGAACCGACCAGGAAGTGCAGGATGCGCTCGTCGAGCCGCAGCCGGGAGGTGGTCAGCCGGGTCTCGTCGTCCAGCTCGACGAGCCGCCAGCGGCGCAGCGGGGCGACGGGCGTGAGAGCGCTCCAGTGCGGTCCGCCGAGCGCGGCGAGGGCGAGCGAGAAGGTCGGGTACGCACGCTCCGGATCCCCGCAGGCGGCTGCGCACCGGCCCCCGGTGGTGGAGTCGAGCTCAGCGGCCGCGGCGAGCAGGATCACGTCGCGCTCGAAGGGGCTGAGTCCGAAGCAGGCGACGAGCGCGTCGAGGGTGGCCGGCCCGCGGACGGCGGTGAGCTCGGGGGCCTGGGGGGCGGCGGCGAGCCGGTCCTGGGATGACGGTTCGCCCCCGTCTGCCGCGGTGGGGGTGCTGCCTGAGGCAGCGAGGTCGCTCCGCCGCAGGGGCGCCGCGGCGTTCGCATCGCCGTCCTGCCGTACGGGCCCGGCCGCACCCGGCGCGGTAGTGCGCTCACCGGCTCCGGGAACGGCGCCGCCGGCGCGTGCGGCCGCCGTGTGCGGCTGATCCTTGTCGCCCCGCCCGGGTACGGGCCGTCCCTGCGCACGAGCCGCATGGGCGTCCACGCGGGCGAGCACGGATCGCACGGCCGCGAACAGCGCCCGCCCGTCCGCACCGGCGTTCGCCGACGCACCAGTCGACTCGTACGTCCCCATACCCTCACCCGCCCCCGTGTTGCGCACGTGTCTCAGCTCTCCTTGCCGTCCGTATCCGCGTCCGCGCCTGTTCCCTTGCGGGGCCGAGCGGGCGTGGCACGTTTCGCGGCGGTCTTCGCGGTCTTCGCGGCGGCGCGCTTCCTCGCGGGAACGGCCGCCTTGGACGCCGCATCAGGCTCAGGCTCCGCCTCAGGCGCAGGCTCCGGCTCACGCTGCGGTTCCGGCGACGGCTCCGAGCCGTCCACCTCAACCGCCACCCCCGGCGGCACCGGCGCGCCCGGCGCCCCGAACGGCAGCACCCGCACCGTCCTTCGCTCCACCGGCTTCGCCGGAACCGGCCGCTCGCGGCCCTCGATCAGGACCAGCGACGCCTGGTAGGCCACCGACAAGGTGTACGGGGTCTGGTGCAGCATCCCCCACAGCTTTGACGTCTCGTCGATGTCCATCACCGTCGGTGTGAACCGCACCCTCTGCGGCGACTGGGCCAGATCGCTGCCCGTCAGATACGGACGCTCGGCCGCCAGCTCGATCAATTCCTTCGGCAAAACCGGGATTTCGTGCAGTGTCCGCACCACGCACCCGATCAGCCGCTGCCCGACCAGCTCCGCCTCCTCCCCGTACGCGCTGATCAGATAGTGCAGATCCAGCGCCGCGGCAGGGCGCTTGAGCAGCGTGCCGTCCGAGGCGCGCGTCGGCAGGTCGGTGTGGCGCATCGAGGGGTTCGGCGTGACCTGGTACAGGAAGACATTGATGGTCGGCTCGGCCGGCGACTCGGCCGGTGGCTTACGGGTCTCCACCTTGACCGCGATGTCCATCTCGGGCCCCAGATTGTTCTCGATCAGCAGGGCCAGCGCCTGGGTGACGGTCGCGATGGCGAGTGCGTTGCTCATGACGTCAGTCCCTCTTCTCGCCGCGCGACAGATAGTCGTCCAGGGTCAGCGCGGGTGCGCGCCGTCCGGCGTGGTCGGGCCGGCCGCCCGCGGGGCGGCTCGCGCCGGGCGGTGGTGCCGCGCTCACTTCGAGTCGGCCGATCTGTACGTGTACGACGCGCTCCGCCGGCCGCGGCGCTCGCCGTCCCACCCCGCTCAGGGCCGCGCCACGAGCGGCGGCGGTGTCGGCGCCGCGCGGCCGGGCCGGAGCGGTGGCGGCCACCGCAGGAGCGGGCTCACGGGGCGCGGGAGCCGGTGGAGTTCGCGGCGCATCGGCCACCGCGGGCACCCCGGCCCGCCGCGCCGAGCGCGGAACCTCTGCGGCCGGGCGCGCCGTCGGAGAGGCTGCCGCGGCGGGCCGCAGCAGCGGCCCGGGACTCGGCGCCGTCTGCGCCGCGGGCAGCTCGGGCTCGTCGGCCCACCCCGCCTCGGTCCGTACGACGGTGTGGTGGTCGGTCCGCACTTCCCGCTCGTGCCGGACCAGTTCGGCAGGACCGAAGGCGGGCCCGGGCGCGGTCGGAATCAGCGCCGTCGGCGCGTCCGGCTCCGGCGGCCCGCTCCGCAGCGCCTCGACCCGCTCGAACGGGCCGGGCAGCCGCGGCCGGACCCGCGCCGCAGCACCACCGGCCGCCGGCACCGGCGTGTACCGGGCGAGCAGCCGGTCGAAGTAGTCAGGCATCTGCGCACAGCTCCAGGTAGTAACGACGCCGCAGCGGGCTGAGCGCCAGAATCTCCGGCTCGCTCCACCCGTAGGCGGTGGCGAGCAGATGGACGTCGAGCATCAAGTCCCGTGCCCAGGTGTCCAGTTCGGTCCACAGATAGGAGGTGATGTCCAGCTCGGCAGGGGTGGCCTCACCGCACTCGGGACAGGCGACGTTCAGCGTCACATCGGCCGTCGGGTCCGCCTCGGCCGCGGTCTCGGCGAGCCGTCGCTGTACGTGCTCCGGCAGCAGCGAGGCCAGCCGCTCCGGCGGAACGGCCTCCCCGTCCCGTACGGCCGAAACCGTGCAGCGTGCCACGAGCACCTGGCGTGCCTGAGCCGGATCCCGCACCGCGCCGGCCGCCGCGAGGTCGGCGACGGTGGGCAGCCGGAACTCGACCGCCCATTCGCCCTCCTCCACTCGCAGCGGCCCGTCCGGCGTCCGCGTCGGGGTGCCGAGCTGCGTTGCGTCGAGGTCGAACTCCATCGCCTCGCCGCACGACGCACACTCGACACGGACCTGCATGCGCTCGCCGAACAACGCCCGGCGCAGCGCGAACAGATCCGCCTCCCGCTCGCCGACCGGCACCGACAGCAACTCGTCGGCGCCGGCCCCCGGGCGGGCGGCCCGGTGCAGCAGCAGAGAGCGCCCCGAGTCGTGCTGCGCAAGACCGGCTTCCCAGGTGGCGAGCAGCTCGGCCGGCCCCGTCGGCGTCATCCCTCATTCCTCCGGTGCGACAGGCCGTGCTCAGGCCGGATGGGTGAACGAGGGCTCGACCGGCTCCTCCACCTCGTAGTCCCGCTCCCAGCCCTCGCATTCGAGCTTGACGCTCTGGATGGCGACGGCGTTGGCGTTGGCGTCCAGTTCGCCGAGCACCTGGTACTCGCTCACCCAGGCCCGGTACAGCTTGTGCGAGACGGCCACCTGCCCGGCCTCGTTGAGGACCTGGATGATGATGTCCTTGCGGAAGTCCCGCAGCGAGACCTCCGAGCCGAGCCCGGCGCCGACCTGCCAGACCTTGTTGGCCCAGCGGTCGAACTCCGGGTCGTGGGTGACGCCGCGTTCGAGCGTGACGCCCTCGAACTCGGAGCGGCCCGGCGACTTGCGAGGTGAGCTCGGGTCACCGCCGTGGCGGTGCTTGACCACTTCGGTGGTGCGCTTCAGAGGACTGATCTTGCTGATGCCCGCGACCGTTCGACCGTCCCAGAGGACCAGGAACTTGAAATTCTTGTACGGGTCGAAGCGATGGGCGTTTATCTGGAACTCAGCCATCGGTTTCCTTCGTGTTCCTTTTCCTTGGGTTACGAGAGGTCGAACTGTCCGGCCATCTGCTGGATCTTGACGATCACGAACTCCGCCGGCTTGACCGGCGCGATGCCGATCACGACATTGACCACTCCGGCGTCGATGTCGGCGTCGGTGGTGGTGTCCTTGTCGCACTTGACGAAGTACGCCTCGCGCGGCGTGCCGCCCTTGAACGCGCCCTGCCGGAACAGGTCGTTGAGGTACGCCGATGCCTTCAGCCGGATCTGCTGCCACAACTGCTCGTTGTTCGGCTCGAAGACGACCCACTGCAGACCGCGGTGCAGGCTCTCCTCGACATGCAGCGCGAGCCGGCGCACCGGCACGTACTTCCACTCGCTGTCGAGCGCGTCCGCGCCCTCGAGCGTGCGCGCGCCCCACACCAGCGGACCCACCACCGGGAAGGTGCGCAGGCAGTTGATGCCCAGCGGGTTGAGCAGCCCGTTCTCCCGGTCGGTGAGCTTGACCGTCAGCGACCGCACACCGGCCAGCCGCGCCTCGGTCCCGGCCGGCGCCTTCCATACGCCGCGCTCGCCGTCGGTCCTGGCGATGACGCCCGCGATCGCGCCGGAGGGCGGGAAGGAACGAAGCCGCCCCGTCAGCGGGTCGGTGAGCTGCAGATGCGGGAAGTACAGCCCCGCATGATTGCTGCGTACGGGCTCGAACGCGCCGATCCCGGCCCGCGCCGCGTCCACGCTGCCCCAGGTCGACGGCGAGTCGACGAGCAGGAAGATCCGCCGCTCCCGGCACAGCTGCTCGGCGGCGGACAGCACGGTGACCATGTCCTCGGTGGACTCGTACGCCGAAAGCTCCGGCAGAGCCAGCAGGTTGACGTCGTCCACGTCGCGCAGCGCCTGCACACCGGTCTTGCGCGCCTCGCTGCCGATGAGGTCACGCGGCCCGGGCGGGTCGCCGTCCTTGCCGCCCTGGAGCGGGAAGACGGGCGGGTTGACCGAGGCCTCCAGGCCCAGGTCGTTGGCGCACTCGCCGATGAAGCGGACCACGTCGTCGGGGTCGACGGACCCGGCCACGACCTGGAGGCGGCGGCCGAAGGCGGTGACCTCGGCTCCGGCGAAGGCGTGCTTGCCGGGGGCGTCGGGCAGCGCGCGCAGCTTGCGCTCAAGAAGCAGGGCGAGTTCGGTGACGGTGCGCGGCGGCTCGCCGTCGTGGTCGGGCTCGTAGAGCGTGAACTCCCGCTCCACGTCGCCGATCTTGACCTTCAACTCGACATTGAGGTCCGGCAGTTCTGCCGAGAATGGCTTGGAGACGGTACCGGAGGGGTCGGGCCGGTCCTCGTCGAGCGCCTTGACCCGGACGAGGGAAGAGCCGGCATTGACGACCGTCTCCACGAAGCGGCCGTGGCCGGAGTGCATCGCGAGTCCGGTGAAGGACTCACGGGCGCCGCCACGGGCGTCGAGGATGTGCAGGTTGAACGTCTTGTCCGGGGTGGGGGTGTCGTGGTCGACGGCCACCCGCAGGCCCGAGCCCCAGACGCCGGGCTCCTTGGCGTGCACCTCCAGCACCGGGCACTCGCTGTGCCCCTCGGTGGAGTGGAGCGTGACGCACGCTTCCTCGCCGGTGCCGGCCTTGGCGACGCGGACGATCACCGCGACCGTACCGCCGTTGCCGAAGAACTGGTGCACCGCGTAGCTGACCGCGCTCTGCGAGGTGAGTCCGCCGAAGCGCCGCTCGAAGTCCGCGAAGCTGGTGACCCGCACTGGTTGGTTGAGCGGACCCCGGCGGGTGTGCCCCACGAACGCGGTCACCGACGTGGTGACCGAGGCGATGGTCCGGATGCTGCTGGGAAGTTCTTCGATGTATACGCCGGGATAGCCCATGTGCGTCGGCATTCCCCCTCCATTCCCTTCGCGCACCAAGAGATGAGGAGGGAGGTGAAGAAACCACGCGTATGCGTCCAGCAGGCATACGCGCTCATCACTGCATTCCCCCGTCACACACCCCGTGCGATATCGGTCTCGCAGGGCCATCGGCATGTGCCTGTGCTTGTGGCTCCTGATGCATGAGTGCCTCTAGGGAGTCTGGTTCGCCGCTGAAGGGTCGGTCAAGAGACCGATTCAGTCATCCGGTGATCATTGGCCGTCGCGGTGATCGGCGGCGATTTGGCGGGGTCGGAGGGGTATCGCCGGTCGAGTATGGAGAGGTATTCACGATCGCTTCACAGGAAAATGCGATCAGGGGTGGGAAACAAGCCGAATGCAACTGCCCCCGGCGCGCCGCCTTGTGTCGAGTTCGCGAGAAATGCCCAACTTCAACTCCCCTTCGACTGGGCGGAGTTGGCGGGAAAGCTCCCTGGTTGAGGCGGCAATCCGGCCGTCTGGCCGGTCCTGTGCCACGACCCGGCTGCGGCTGGGCCGACGCTTTCGAGAGCAATGAAAATCAGGACGAAGGTGGTCTTTCTCCGGTCTCTCTTCCAGCCCTGCGCCGACAGTTCCGAGCGAGGCGGCGGGAGTGAGGTCAGACCCGTCCTGCCGCACGGTGCGGCTCGAACCAGCTGCCGCTGTCCGGTGGCGCGGGCTCAGGCTGCGCTTCCGGCTGAGGATCGGGCCGAGGCTCGGAGTGGGACCCGGAGTGGGACTCGGGTGCCCGGAGGTCGAGCGGGCGCGTACGGGCGTCGGGATCAATCCAGTTCACCGGGCGCGGATCGAGGATCTGTTCCGCGTGGGAGACGTGTCCGCGTTGTTGTACCGACGAGGGCAAAGGATCCCGGATAAGCGATTCTGCAGGCAGCCCGCACTCGTACAGCAACTCGGCCGTCTCCTGTACGAACATCACGGGCCCACACAGATAGACGGTCTCACCGGTCCACTGCCGGCGCGCGCGCAGATTGCTGTGCAGCCGTTCCGCGGCCCGCATCCGGCCCTCGGCCCGCTCCTCGTACCACCAGTAGGCGCTCAGATAGGGGTGGGCCCGCAGGAGGCCGACGAGCGAGCCCCCGTCGTAGAAGTCGGCCTCGCCACGGGCCACGACATCGATACGGATTCGGGGTGTGGGCTTGCGGGCGAGTAACTCGTCCAGGACCGCTTTGACCGGGGCCCAGCCCGAGCCGGCGGCTATCAGAGTGACGGACGGAGTGCCGGGCGGCGGGGCGAGCGCGGATCCCGAGGCGGCGCCCAGGCGCAATATGTGGCCAGGCTCTGTGTGGTCGCACAACACATTGCTGAGCAGTCCATGAGCGACCCGGCCGATATGGAATTCGAGCACACCGTCACGGTCGGGGCGGCCTGCCAGGGAGTATGGCCGCCACACACCCGGCAGATTCGGATGCTCGATCGTGGCGTACTGGCCGGGGCGCCATGGATAGCGGGCGGACGGAACGGCGCGGATGACGGCCGTGTGCCCACCGTGCAGCCGGTGCGAGACGACAGTGGCCTCCCATGACGCGGGCTCGTCCGCGGCGACAGAGCTGTGCGCGCCGCCGGTCATGACCTCGGCTGTGGTCGCGTACACCCGCTGCCAGGCCGCTTCGGTCCGCGCGTCCCACGACTGGGTGCTGTGGTAGCGGACCGCGGCGACGAGACTCTCGCCCACCGCCGCGTAGTCGTCGTCGCATATCCCGAACTTGCGGTGATCCCGGCCGAGTTGAGCCAGATGGGTGGTGAGCCCGGGGTGGCCGAGATGGTCCACGACCTGCACCAGGACGGCAAACAGCCGCTCGTACTGGTCGTCCATCGCGGCCGGGAACAGCTTCCGCAGCTGCGGATGGTGGGTGAACAGGTGGGCGTAGAAGTAACGCACCACATGACTTGCGCGCCGTCTGACGCGCTCCAGGCTCGCTCTGACCAGATCTATGTCGTCGTCGTTCATGGATTCCCCCGGGGCTGCACGGTTGCGCGATAGTTGAACGCGCGTCACAGTGCTGAGCGAGCTGAACGGTATCAACTCGTAGGCGAATCCGAGTCGTTGTGGCATCAATTACTTATCGACTGGAACATTCTCCTTCCGGCCGGGACAAGGGACCGCTGCTACAGGCCCTGCCAGACGGGCTTGGCGGCGTAGGTGGCGCGGAAGTAGTCGGCGAGTTTGAGGCTGGAGGCCGCCGCCTCGTCGACCACGACCGTGGCGTGCGGGTGGAGCTGTAGGGCGGATGCGGGCACCAGCGCGGAGAGCGGGCCTTCGACGGCGAGCGCCACGGCGTCGGCCTTCGCCTCGCCGGTGGCCAGCAGGACCAGGTGACGGGCTTCCAGGATGGTGCCGATGCCCTGGGTGATCACGTGGTGGGGGACATCGTCGATGCCGTCGAAGAACCGGGCGTTGTCCTGCCGGGTCTGCTGGGTCAGCGTCTTGATCCGGGTGCGAGAGGCGAGCGACGAACAGGGCTCGTTGAAGCCGATGTGCCCGTCGGTGCCGATGCCGAGCAGCTGGAGGTCGACGCCGCCGGACTCGGCCAGCGCGCGGTCGTAGGCGAGACAGGCGGCCGCGACGTCGTCGGCGGTCCCGTCGGGGCCCATGAAGGACGCGTCAGTGAGCCCGAGGGGTTCGACGACCTCGCGCAGGACCACGGAGCGGTACGACTCGGGGTGGCCGGACGGCAGTCCGACGTACTCGTCGAGCTGGCAGATCCGGGCACGGGAAGCGTCCACTTCCGAGGCGTGCACTTTGGCCGAGAGGGCTTCGTAGATGGGCAGCGGGGTCGAACCAGTGGCGACGCCGAGGAGGGCGTCGGGCTTGCGTCGCAGCAGGTCGGCCATGGCTTCGGCGATGAGCTCGCCGCCCGTGGCGGAGTCCGGAACGATGACAACTTCCACGAAGATCCCTGTCTCTTGAGGCATGGGTGGTGTAGACCAATCTACCTGGTGAGGAGGGGTGCTGTCGCGTGCGGGATGTCCGGCCCCGATGGGCGTTCCACCCGCCCCACAGCAGGCCGTACCCGGGGTGAAACCTGGTGGAAATCCCCCGTGCGGTGGCGGCTCTACGCTCGGAGGAGCAGATTCGAATGAGCGGATGAGGAACCGCGTAGGAGGTGAGCGGATGGTCACCGGCCTCGGACCGCAGATATCGGACCGGAGCAGGCTGCGCTCTGTCAGCGAAGACGATGTGCAGCTGCGCCACTACGTGGTGCACGGCTACCGGCGCGCATACCGGATCGCCGGCGAAGGTCCGGCCGTCCTCCTCGTCCACGGCATAGGCGACTCCTCCGCCACCTGGGTGGACCTGATCCCCGGGCTGGCCCGTCGCTACACCGTCATCGCACCCGACCTCCTCGGCCACGGCGCCTCGGACAAGCCGCGTGCGGACTACTCGGTTGCGGCGTACGCGAACGGGATGCGGGACCTGCTCGGAGTGCTCGGCATCGACCGGGCCACCCTCGTCGGCCATTCGCTCGGCGGCGGAGTGGCCATGCAGTTCGCGTACCAGTTCCCCGAGCGCACCGAACGACTGGTCCTGGTCAGCGCGGGCGGCGTCGGCCGCGAGGTCAATCCCGTCCTCAGGGCGGTCTCCCTGCCGGGCGCCGACCTGCTGCTCTCTGCGCTCAGCCTCCCGGGGATGCGGCAGGGGACCGGCCTGTTCGCCGAGCTGATCAGGATGCTGCACACCGACCTCGGGCAGGACGCGCCCGAGCTGCTCAACCTCGTGGACGCGCTGCCGGACGCGACCTCGCGCAGCGCCTTCATCCGCACACTGCGGGCCGTCGTCGACTGGCGGGGCCAGGTGGTGACCATGCTCGACCGCTGCTATCTGGCGCAGGGGATGCCGACGATGCTGCTGTGGGGATCGCGCGACAGCGTGGTGCCGGTTGAGCACGCGCACGGCGCGCATGCGGCAATGCCCGGAAGCCGACTGGAGATCTTCGAGGGCGCGGGCCACTTTCCCTTCCACGCCGATCCGGCGCGTTTTCTGGCGCTGGTCGAGGACTTCATCGAAACGACCCGCCCCGCCGACTGGAGTACGGAGCGCTGGCGGGAGCTGCTGCGGGCCGGGCGCGTTGTCGAGGACGAGCTGCAACTGGCGAGCGAGCGCAGCGCGACCTGAGGACGCATTTGCTTGTCAGAACAGAGGGAGTTGACCGGGGAAGTCCGGCACGAAAGCTCCGTCGAGACCGGGCTGCAGGGCAGGATCGAGCTGCGCATGCCGCCGGGACCCGGGGCAGGAGACCAACTCGGCCGCGGTACGTGAGCCAGCCGGGTCATGGCGGGCGAACCGCCCGGCGACGACGGCGATTTCGCGACGGCAGACCGGACAACAGCGGCGGGGAGCGGACATGCTCCCAGTCTGCCAGCCGGCTGGACGGCGTCGTTGCCGCGCCGGCGCCGCCCCATGCGCCGGATCGGAGCCGGTGAGCAGACCGACAGCCTCTCCACCTCGTCACCGCACCTCGACAAGGCGGGCGAACGCCACGACGTTCCCGTCGTAGCCGGTCTTCTTCGTATAGCCGCCGCCGCAGGTGATCAGGCGCAACTCCGGTGCCGGGGTGTCCTGGTAGACGCGGGCGGCCGGGAAGTTCTTCTTGGCGAAGATCTCGATGCCGTACACGGCGAACACTGCCGTGCGGCCGTCCCCGCGCAGGATCTCGATGCGACTGCCCCGCTCCAGTGCGCCGAGTGAGTAGAAGACGGCCGGGCCCGCCTTGTTGTCGACATGGCCGACGATGACGGACGTGCCCCGCTCGCCGGGGCCGGCCGCGCCTTTGTACCAGCCGGCGAGATTGCTCTTCTCCAGCGGCGGCGCATCGATCCGGCCGTCGGCGCCGAGGCCGACCTCGGTGAGCGGGGCGTCGAGCCGGACGGACGGAATGGCGATCCGCCGTGGCGGGGAGTGGGGGAGCGCGTCGGGCGCGGGCGGCAGCCGGTCGGCCGCGCTGTGGCGGGCCGCGACGACGGAGCCTGGCTGGGGCGGGCCGCCGGCCGGCTCGGTGGATCCGTTGCGCAGGAGGAACAGCCCAAGCAGCAGGACAGAGGCGACCGTGAACCACGAGCTGCGGTGCTTGAACGTGTGCATGGGCGCTCTTCCTCGGTCCCGTTTGTGTCTCGGGTGGCGCTCCGCCGCCCAGGACCTCGGGGACCGGGGCGGCGGAGCCGCTGTGTCGGCGTCAGACGCCTTCTCCTGACCTGCGGCGCAGCAGAAGGACGCCGCCGCCGAGCACACCTCCCGCGACGAGGGCGGAGCCGACGGCGATCTGCGCGGGGCTCAGATCGGAGAAGCTGCCGCCGGCGCCGGCATCGACGCCCGCGCCGGGCTTCCTCATGTCGGAACCGGTGTGCGAGGTTCCCGTACCTGTGTGTGAGTCGGTGCGTGAGTCGCCGGTCCCGGCTTCGGCCTTGGTGTGTGAGTCGCCGGTCTCGGCTTCGGTCCTGGTGGGCGCCTGGCCGGTTTCGGCTTCGGTCTTGGTGGGCGGCTGGCCGGTTTCGCCCTTGGGCTCGGTCTCGGTGTGTGAGTCGCCGTTTTCGGCCTTGGTCTCGGTCTCAGTGGGTACGTCGCCGGGTTCGGTCTCCGTGAGCGCGTCCCCGGCCTCGGTCCCGGTGAGCGCGTCCCCGGTCTCGGCCTCGGTCCCGGTGGGCGAGTCCCCCGTCTCCGTCCCGGTCCCGGTGAGCGAGCCGGAGCCGCTGCTGATGGCGAGGGCCGTGGTGACCTTCTCGCCGTTGCAGTCGAAGGTGACCTCGTCCTCGGCGCCCGGCTCCGCCTTCGCGTCGATCTTCACCGTGCCGGGGTGGCCTTCGTCGAGCGTGACGGTTTCGAAGACTCCGGATGACACGGTCACGGTCGGGACTTCACACTCGGCGGCGTTCAGAGTCACGGTGCCGCCGGGCGCGACGGTCGAGGGGGTGACCGTGAAACCGGAAGGGGTGATGTCGCCCTCGTCGGCGGCCAGGGCGGCTGGGGCGCCGACGGTCAGCGCGGCGGTGCCCATCAGGGCGAGGGAGGCGACACGTATCGCACGCATGGTCAGTTCTCCGTGTTCCCGAGGGCCGTTGCGGACGACTTCCGTGCAGGAGAAGAAGTGCCCCTCGTCGGGAAAGACGCTAGGAGGCCGACCGGGGGGCCGCATGCGGCGAGTGCGGCGCGGCCTCGGCGTGTCACCACTCGTCTGTCGCAGTGACCCCGACGGTCGTGCCAGGTCACGCGGTACGGCCGGGAGCCCGGCCGATCCGCGGCGTAGACGAGTCCGATCGAGTGACGGCGTCGTCACCCGGTGGCTCTGCGGGAGCGAGCCACCGGGTCCGGCGGCAACCCCAGGCCCTAACGGAGCGTCACGGACGGCGTGAGGTGATCCTCGGTGCAGTGAACGTCCCACATGTCCGTCAGCCCTCCGGGCGCAGCAGACCGCGCTCGTACGCCTTCACGAGCCGCTGCGGCACCTGGTGCGGGACGCCGTCGACGGTGATGGTCACCAGCTGGGGCGTGGTGGCCTTCCACTGGGCGCGGCGGTGGCGGGTGTTGCTGCGGGACATCTTGCGCTTGGGTACGGCCATGGGACCGGGGACCTCCTGGGTGGGGATGTGCCCGGAACGCTACCTGAAAATGGTTCCCGTTAACAATTGGGCTCGGCCGGTGTCCGTCGGCCCCCGGCCGGAGGCTCACACCTTCCGGTAGTCGTACGCCTCCGAGGCTGCCGCCTGCACCGCGTCCAGGTCGCCCCCCGCCGAAGCGGTCACCACGGCTGCCACCGCCCCTTCCACGAAGGGCGCGTCCACCAGCCGTGTCCCGTCCGGGAGTTCGTCGCCCTCGGCCAGTAGTGCCTTCACCGTCAGCACGGCGCTGCCCAGATCGACGAGGACGGCCACCCCCGCGCCCCCGTCGACAGCGGCCGCGGCCGCCGTGATCAGCTCCGAGCTGGTCCCGAGGCCACCGTCCGCAGTGCCGCCCGCCGGGGCGACGGGCGCGGTCGCCCCGCCGCCCGCGAGCCCCTTGGCCAGCTCGGCGACCGTCGCGGCCACCTCTGCGCTGTGCGAGACCAGCACGATCCCGACGGGCTTGTCGGTGCTCATCCCGCCACCTCCGCCAGGGCCGCGATCAGCAGGGCGGACGAGGTCGCCCCCGGGTCCTGGTGCCCGATGCTGCGCTCGCCCAGATAGCTCGCCCTGCCCTTGCGTGCCTGCATCGGCACGGTCGCCAGCGCGCCCTGCTCGGCCGCCTCGCGCGCGGCCTCGAACGACGTAGTGGAGTCGCCGAGCGCCTCGACCGCCGGATTGAGTGCGTCCAGCATCGTCTTGTCCCCGGCCTTGGCCCCGCCCAGCTGCGCCACCGCGGCCACGCCCGCACGCAGCGCATCGGCCAGCTGCCCGGGCGTCACCTCGGCGTCGTCACCGAGCGCCTTTCCCGTACGCCGCAGAAGCGTCCCGTACAGGGGACCGGAAGCACCGCCCACCGTCGAGATCAACTGCCGTCCCGCCAGGGTCAGTACGGCCCCGGGTGTCTGCGGCGCCTCCTTCTCCAGGACCGCCGTCACCGCCGTGAAACCGCGCTGGAGATTGTTGCCGTGGTCGGCGTCGCCGATCGCCGAGTCCAGCTCGGTGAGGCGGTCCGCCTCACGGTCCACGGCAGTCGCGGCGGTCGTCAGCCAGCGGCGGAAGAAGTCGGCGTCGAGCACATGAACTCCCTGTCGTGAGTGGGAGGGTTGGCGAGTGGGCGGGGCCGTGCGCAGGTCCTTGACGGTCAGCGGCCCCAGCGGAGCGCGGGAGTCTGCACCGGCGCGTCCCACAGCCGCAGCAGCTCCTCGTCGACCTGACAGAGCGTCACCGAACAGCCTGCCATGTCGAGCGAGGTCACATAGTTCCCGACGAGCGTACGGGCGACGGGAACTTGGCGCTCTGCGAACACCCGCTGCACCTCGGCGTTGAAGCCGTACAGCTCCAGCAGCGGCGTCGCCCCCATGCCGTTGACGAGCGCGAGCACCGGGCCCGACGGCTCCAGATCCTCCAGTACGGCATTCACGGAGAAGTCCGCGATCTCCCGCGAGGTCATCATCGGGCGCCGCTCACGACCGGGCTCACCATGGATGCCGATGCCCAACTCCAGCTCACCCGACGGGAGATCGAAGGTCGGACTGCCCTTCGCGGGCGTCGTGCTGGCGCTCAGCGCGACACCGAAGCTCCGGGAGCTCTCGTTCACCTGACGGCCAATCGCCTCGACCCGCTCCAGCGGTGCACCCTCCTCGGCGGCCGCACCGGCAATCTTCTCGACGAACAGGGTCGCGCCGGTGCCGCGCCGCCCCGCCGTATAGAGGCTGTCGGTCACCGCGACGTCATCATTGACGAGCACCTTGGCGAGACGGACACCCTCGTCCTCGGCAAGCTCGGCGGCCATGTCGAAGTTGAGGACGTCGCCCGTGTAGTTCTTGACGATGAACAGCACCCCCTCGCCACTGTCGACAGCGGCGGCCGCCCGCGCCATCTGGTCCGGCACCGGGCTCGTGAAGACCTCTCCCGGACACGCCGCGGAGAGCATCCCGGGCCCGACGAAGCCGCCGTGCAGCGGCTCGTGCCCGGACCCGCCCCCGGAGACGAGCCCCACCTTGCCGGCGACGGGTGCGTCACCCCGTACGATCACCCGGTTCTCCACATCGACGGACAAGTCGGGGTGCGCGGCTGCCATACCGCGCAGGGCGTCGGCGACGACGGTCTCCGGCACATTGATGAGCATCCTCATGAGTACCTCCTGGTGAGCGCGGCCGCGCTTGTGAAGATCGCGGACCGTCGTATCGACGCCTTCATGTCCGCCTTCTCTCGGTAGAGGGCGGCGGTGGTCGACAGGCGGGCCTTTCCGCCCGCCTTCTATAAAGAGGGTAGATCGCTCAGACCTCGTTGGGGGTGCAGCGGCACCCCGTCCTTCCGCGGCGTCGCTTCGAACAGCTGTGACACTTCCGTGATTCCTGGCGCAGTGATCTATGGGGGACGTCGGCACAGGCGTGCCGTGTCAGCACGATGAAGAGGAACGAGTGGGCAAGCTTGGGGGCGGCCGCCGTGCACAGACGTACGACGGAGAGCTGGGTGAGGCGGTCGAGCGGGCGCAGGAGGGGGACGAGGGCGCCTTTGCCGCCGCCTACCGGCTGGTGCATCCCCCTCTCCTCGGCTTTTTGCGTGGTCTGGTCGGGGACGACGCCGAGGACGTGGCGTCCGAGGCATGGCTCGAGATCGCTCGCGATCTGGGGCGGTTCCGTGGAGATGGAGCGGGGTTCCGGGCGTGGACCGCGAGCATCGCGCGCAACCGTGCCATCGACCATCTGCGTCGGCTGAAGAGCCGTCCTCGAGCCACGCTCTTCGAGAGCGAACTGGCCGAGCTCCCGGCCAAGCAGGACACGGCCGGTGAGGCATTCGAATCCATCTCCACCCAGCAGGCCCTCGCATTGATCGCGAAGCTGCCCCGGCAGCAGGCGGAAGCGGTGCTCCTGCAGACGGTTATCGGCCTCGACGGGGCGTCGGCAGCACGGGTGCTGGGCAAGCGGCCGGGAGCGGTACGCTCCGCCACGCACCGCGGGCTGAAGCGGCTGGAGAAACACCTGGCTGCGCTTCAGCCCATGCGTGTGACAGATTCGGACTCTCGTGCGCTGGGAGAGGGGAGATGACCGAAAACCGACCCCGAGGTGCCATGAACCCCGAGCAGCAGACGCCGACGCTCGAGGACCTGCTGGCTGCCGCCGCGCGTCCCATGCCTTCCCCGGCGGAAGGCGAGGTGCGGGCCGTGGCCGCATTCCGGGCTGCGCATGACGAAGGCGCGCCGGCCGCACTGACGCGACCCGAGGACGACTGGCGCCCGAAGAGCCCGGGCGCAGGAACTCGGTGGATCAAGGTGGGCATCGGTGCTCTCGTCGCGGGATCCATGCTGGGCGGGGTGGCGATGGCAGCGGGCGCGATCCCGACGCCGTTCGGCGAGCCGCCGCTCAGGCCGGGGCCGACGTCGTCACGCCAGGCGGAGAAACCGGGGGAGCCGGAGCCCCCGCCGACGAGCGGACCCGGCGCCCGCACCCCCGGTGGGCGACCGCCGACGGCGAAGGACGATCTGGCGCACTGCCGCGCTTACGAGTCGAAGGAGGGGCGGGGCGCGGCGCTGGACGGCACCGCCTGGCAGCGGCTCGAGGATGCGGCGGGCGGCCCGGACGCGGTGGCGGCGTACTGTGCGCGGCTGTTGAGCGAGCAGGCTGTCAAGGCGTCGCCGCAGGCACGCCCGCCCAAGGGCGAGGGCGGCAGGAAGTACGCGCCGCCCACGGAGCAGCAGGGCGGATCGGACAATGGAGCCGCTCCGACGAAGAAGCTGCCGGGCAACCAGTAGCCGGGCAACCAGTAGGCGCCTCACTGCCCGTAGCTCATGAACCAGTGTGCGTCGAAGTGCCGGGCGGTCGAGCACGGGTGCCGCCGGTCGGTGAGCATGCGGAAGATGAACTCCGCGGTCGAGCCGTCGAACCGGATCCAGTCGCTGTAGTCGTCCTTCGTCACCAGGATGGGCCAGCGATCGGGGTCCGCCCCCTCCGTCAGCCAGTAGAACGAGTCCTCCCGCTCGCTTCCGGCCCACTGCAGGAGCCCGCCCGGGGCAGGGAACAACCGGTGCGGCGCCCACATGCTGTTGCCGTCCTCGCTGTCCCATGAAGCCATCGACAGGGCATGCTCGACGATGTCGGGGCACCCGGACGGACCATTGGGGAGGAACATGTCGAGACAGCCGTCGAAAGAGCCGCACCCGAAGATCTGAACCAGTTGCTTGTAGTCGCCGGGCAGACCGATACCCAGCCACGCCTCGGCCGTCTCCCAGCCGACCGTGTGCGTCAGTTCCCGGTCCTGGCCCGTGACGAAGACGACGCGGTCGACCCAGGTGGCGTCCTCCGGAAGCTCCTCGAGTGCCGGGGCGGCCCGATGCGCGACGAGAACCACGGGCCGTATGCCGTTGTCGGCGGCAACGATGCCGCAACCGATCCACCGGCTGCCGTACGCCCATGCGTACATCTCTCTCACGCGCTCCCCGAAGGGGGCAAGGAGCGGCAGTCCGGTTCTCTCGGCGAGCGTCGGCGCACTGTGCCCGCGCCTGACGAGCGGGCGCGGCCGACCGTACCGCTCGCTCACCGCGTCGAGAAGGCCGGGCAGACGTGGTCCGCCGGAAGCGTTCAGACACACATGGCCCGCCGCATGCCCGGGCTCACCGCATTCGAGCTTCCCCGGGTCCCTATGGGTCAAGTGGTCTACTGCCGCAAGCAGTTCACGTTCATTCATCGCGGGTCGCCTCATCCAGTCCTTGAGCGCGCAGTCCCTGAACGCGCAGTCCCTGAACGCGCAGTCCTTGAGCGCGAAGAGCTGGCCGGCCGCGCGGACCGGGCCCGGGGGGCCTGGGCCACGCAGCCGGCCGGCGTCGGTCGATTACGGCGTCAGCACCTGGCCGATGCGGACGCCCGCGGGCGCGCCCAGCGCCGCGGTGCCGTAGTACACACCCGACGAAGGGATCACGCCGGACGTGCTGCTGTTGTCGATCTGAAGGATCGTGCCGTTGTTCGCGTCCTCGCCGTCCGCGCCGATGGCCAGGTCCGCCCGCGTGTAGCCGGACAGGTCGGTCAGCGAGACGGATGAGCCGAGGCGGTCGCCGGCCTCGGCGTCACCGGGGATCCCGGTGGTGTCCTGCGTATAGGCGAACGAGCCGGTGCCGGTCGGGCCTGCGGCCGAGCCGCGCAGCAGGATCACCATGCCCGCGTCCGCGCGAGTGACCCCATTGCGCGTGATGTCCTCGCCCGGCACGCCGGTCAGAATGTCCGCGTACCCGTCGAGGTTGAGATCGCCTACGGAGACGGCGGCACCCATGTCGTCACCGGTCTCGCCCGCCTCCGGGACACTGGCGGAGTCCTGGTGAAGGGTGATCCGGCCCGTGGAGGTCAGGCCGGTGGCCGAGCCGAGGACTACCGTCACCGCGCCGCCCTTGGCTGTCGTGCCGGACTCGGTGGCCGAGGGCTGTCCGACGGCGAGGTCGGTGTATCCGTCGCCGTTGATGTCGCCGGCCGCGAGGGCACGGCCGCCCCGCGCGTCGAGGATCCCGACCCGCTGCAGGCCGGACGCGGAGCCCTTCAGCCACAGCAGTCGCGAAATCCCGGCCGGGTCACGGAAGTTGACCGCGACGTCGGCGTAGCCGTCCTTGTTGAAGTCACCGGTGGCGGCCGAGGCGTAGGCGACGGCCCCGGTGTACGCGGCGGTGTTCAGCAGGCCGGACTTGGACGCGCCGGTCTCGGAGTCGTACGCCCACCAGCGGCCCGGCACACCCGGAGCGACGGAGAAGACGTCCGCCTTGCCGTCGGCGTTGAAGTCACCTGCGGCGACCGTGGTGCCCAGCTTCTCGCCGTTGGTACGGACGGCGGCATCGGTCCAGTACGCCTTGCCGCTGTTGAGCGCCGGGCCGTACAGGACGCTGACGGAGCCGGTGTCGACCTGCGACGCCAGTTCGTTCTCGCCCGGGACGCCGATGACCAGGTCGGCGTAGCCGTCGCCGTTGACGTCTGCGTACGCAGAGGACGCGCCGAAGGCGTCACCGCTCTCGGAGCGGCCGGGAACGCCCGCGCTCTCCTGGTTGAGGGTGCGCTTCCCGGCGTCGGTCGGGCCGTTGACGGTGCCGGGCAGGACGGTGACCGAGCCGTCGCCGCTCGCGACCCGCGGCAGGCCGGCGACCAGATCGGTGATGCCGTCCCGGTTGAAGTCGGTGGTCGGGATCGCGGAGTTGCGGCCGGGGCCCGCCGCGAAGTCACGGATCGAGGAGAGCTTGGCGTACAGGTTCTTTCCGGGGCACGCGGTGGCGAAGCCGTCGCGGTGACCGGAGACGGTGTTCAGCGTGGCCTGCTGGCCCTCGGTGTACTTCCCGGTGTTGCCCTGGGCGGTCAGCGTCACCGTGCCCTTGGGGTTGCCGCCGTACTGGCCGAGCTTCCAGGCGGCGACGCGGGCTGCCGACTGCAGCGCGGCGGGGGTCGGCTTCCCGGCAGGCTTGCTCGTCGCGGCGTCGCCCTCGAAGTCACCGAGCAGGGCGATGCCGGTGGAGTAGCTGTTGAAGCCGTAGGTGTGCGCGCCCTTGACCGGCAGGTCGACCCCGCCGCCGCGGCCCTCGAAGATCTGGCCGCACTTGTCGACCAGGAAGTTGTAGCCGAGGTCGTTCCAGCCCTCGGACTTGACGTGGTACGTCATGATGCCGCGGACCAGTGCGGCCGACTCGGCGCAGCTGTAGTTGTTCGAGCCGACGGTGTGGTGGATGAAGACGGCCTGCACCTTGTCGATGTACTCGGCGGGGTCGTCGACCATCGACTCGTCGGCGCCCCACTGGGCGCGGTTGACGATCGGCGGCTGCTTCACGGTCGAGGGCGGCGCGGTCGGCTTGGTGGGCGTCGGGGCCGGCGTCTCGGTCGGTGTCGCTGTGGGGCTTGCCGTCTCAGTCGGGATGCTCGTCGGCGAGGCCGTCTCGGTCGGGGCCGCGGAGTCCGTCGGAGTCACAGGGTCGGTCGGCGACGCCGGGTCCGTCGGGGTGACCGGATCGGTGGGGGAGGCGGACGGGGTCTCCTCCGCGAACGCGGCGTTGTCCATGAGCGGCGCGGCCGGGTTCTTGGCCTCGGCCTTGCTGAGGCCCGGGTCGACCATGTGCAGCTTCAGGTTCTTGGGCAGCGCCTTGCCCGAGTCGACGCGTACCTGCACGGCGGTGGACGGTCCGACCCACAGCGGCTCGGACGCTCCGCGGTCGGCGCCCTCGGCGCCCTCGGGCCGGTGTGCCTCCAGGTCCAGCGCCTGCCAGCCGGACCACTTGCCCGTCTCGGCGCTGCGCGTACGCACCTGGGCCGTGCCCTCGACCTCGGCGGCCGAGCTGTCCCAGCCGATGCCGACGAGGGAGAACGGCTCGGTGTCGGTGTTCGGCAGCTCCCTCTTCGTGGCTCCGCCCTTGGCGAGCTCGAGCGTGCGCAGCTTGGCCGCCCGCTCCTCCTGGTGCGGCTTCTTGGGCGCATCGGACGGGTTGGCGGTGGCTATGGTGACCACCCCCGCCCCGCCGAGGACCACAGCGCCCACGGTCAGCCAGACTCGGCGCTTCATGCTCAGTGGTCTGTACGCATGCGACGTACGCGGGCTCAAGTGCCCCACCTCTCCGCTAAGTTCACTCGTGGCCCGCCCGTCACGTGGGCGGCCTGCAATACCCAGCGCGCCCTGCCGCCAAAACATCACGGGTCACAGCAAGAAGTGATGTGGATCACTTTCGGGCCCTGGCTGTCGGTGCGGGGCCGCGTGGCCTGCGAACTGCGCCGCGGCAGCGGCTCGGCTCTTCAGGTGGCCGTCGTGGAAGACCAGACCCAGGGTGTGCCGGTGGTCCGAGCGGGCCGCGCTGACGCCGTGCCGGACCGGAGAGGCGGACCAGCCGCGCCTGGAGTTCACCGCGCGGTCCCGGGTGGTGAAGATCAGGCCGTGGCCCTGCCGCAGATGGTCGCCGTCCCACGGGACCGGGCGCGCGGGCGCTGTTCCACGAGCAGGAACTCGCCGCCGGTGCAGCCGACGCCCGCCTCGTCGAGGCCGATGACGACCTGTAACGGGAAGACCGCGTCGCCGAACAGGTCGCGGAGCAGGGCGTTCCAGGCGCCGAGGGGTCGCGATAGCGGCTGCTGGCGGGATTCGGACGTCGCATTGCGGTGCTGTCCAGCGCCTCCTCGACAGGCTGCCGCCCATAGGGGCCACGGAATAGAACGGCGTATTCCGGGCACCCGTCCCAAAAGAGGGCCATCGCACAGCCCCGCCGCCAGGGGAACATGCACGGAACGAGAGGTGGTGCGTCGTGGCTGGACGTGCCGACGCCGCCAAGAGGCGCCTCATGGTCGCCGTCCGGCAGATGCCGGCTCAGGATGCTTTTGTGCTGACACTCGCGGGTGAGCTCGACCATGATTCGGTCGAGGCGCTGCGCGAAGCCCTTGCCGACGGCTTGGCGTCCGGGGCGGGCCGGATTCTGGCCGACTGCTCGGACCTGCGGTTCTGCGACTCGACCGGGCTGAATGCTCTGCTGCACAGTCGACTCGCCGGACGCGAGGCGGGCGTTCGACTGGAACTTGTCGCCCTGCAACCGCCGGTTGCCCGCATGTTTGAGATCACTGGGGCGGGCGCCGTCTTCCGTATGCACGCGAGTCTCGACGAGGCTTTGGCGGAGAGTTCACAGAGGTAGACCGTCCACAGAGAGTGGAGGAGGAAGTCGTGAGTGTCGTCCTCCCGTCGCGGGGGCAGACCCGCCGGCTCGCCCTGTACGGCACCGAGGGTGTCGTAGGGCGCTGCCGGGACTTCAGCCGGGACGCCTTGATCGACTGGGAATGGATTCCCGCCGCGGACGAGGACGGCCAGGCGGTCGTCGAGGATGTGCTTCTGCTGGTGTCCGAGGTCGTCACCAACGCCTGCCTGCACGCCCACGGACCTCAGGAACTCATGCTGCACTGCTCACCTGACCGGCTGAGGATCGAGGTCACCGACGACAGCCCGGTTCACCCGCGGCCGCGCCCGTTCGCTGCGGCTGTCCCCGGCGGTCATGGTCTGGTGGTCCTGGACAGGCTCGCCCGGAGCTGGGGCTCCGTACCTCGTGGGACCGGGAAGGCGGTGTGGGTGGAGGTCGCAGCGCCGACCCGTTTGCAGGGGACTCGGCAGCAGTAGCGAGCAGTAGCGCTACCCGCCGACCGTCTCAACCGTCACCGTCGTCCAGCAGCAGGGCCTCGCGCATCAGCGTCAGGACACGGGCCAGCAGCCGTGAGACATGCATCTGCGAGATGCCCAGCCGCTCACCGATCTCACGCTGCGTCAGGTCCTCGACGAACCGCAGGGACAGAATCAGCCGGTCCCGCTCGGAAAGGGTGGCGACCACCGGCTTCAGCGCCGCGATGCATTCCACCGTGTCG
This sequence comes from Streptomyces sp. NPDC019443, assembly GCF_044389785.1. NCBI lineage: Bacteria > Bacillati > Actinomycetota > Actinomycetes > Kitasatosporales > Streptomycetaceae > Streptomyces > Streptomyces sp. NPDC019443. Next base: position 324,220 of record NZ_JBIRYJ010000003.1, on the reverse strand, counting down.
AAGGCATGCTCGTCCTGGCCGAGGCAACGTTGCGCCGGGCCCGGAGCCTGGTCGTCATCGAGCGGCGCGTCCAGCGAATGGGTGCTGTAGCCGTTCGCCGCCTGCCGGCCCTCCCGCACCTCCGCCTCGTCGACGCCCAGGTGAACGGCGAGCTCGGCATCCGTCGGCGGGTGCCCCAGCCGCTGCTCGAGTGTGTCCGACGCCCGGGCGATGCCGATGCGCAGCTCCTGCAGCCGTCGCGGCACCCGCACAGCCCAGCTGGCATCCCGGAAGAAGCGCTTGATCTCGCCCTCGATGGTCGGGAGCGCGAAGGAGACGAACTCGACCTCACGCTCGAGGTCGAAGCGGTTGATGGCCTTGATCAGGCCGATCGTGCCGACCTGGAGGATGTCCTCCATCGACTCGCTGCGGTGCGAGAACCGGGTCGCGGCGAACTTGACGAGGCTGAGGTTGAGCTCGACCAGGGTGTTGCGCACATACGCGTACCCCGGTGTGCCCTCCTCCAGTGATGCGAGCCGCTGGAACAGCGATACGGAGAGTGCCCGCGCGTCCATGGTGCCGATCGTCCGTGGGTCCGGGATCTCCGGAAGGTCGAGAAGCGCCGGCGGGCGTGGGGTGGGCGCGGCGGAGACGGCGGAATCGCGGGTGCGCGAGAGGCTGGACATGAGGCTCCTTCGACGCTGCTGGGTGATCGTCGTGTGAGCACCTCTGGCATATTTACCCGAATGGCGCGTTTTGATGCCTTATGCCCCTGTGGGGAGCGGCTGGCTCCGGGGTGTCCGTCACACCCCCACGTGCGAGAGTGGACGTGTCGTCGGTCGTAGCAGGCGAGGTCAGCGATGGATTCTGTGCACACCTCCGGTGAACGGCTCGGTCGCCCATCGGCGGAACTGAGCGAAGAAGGGCTCCGGAAACTGCTCGCGGGGCTCACAGCAGTACGTGACGGCGACTTCTCCCACCGGCTGCCGGACGACGAGGCGGAGCTCCTCGGCGAGATCGCGGCTGTCTTCAACGGGATGGTTGACCAATTGTCCCTGGTCACGTCCCAGGTCACCCGGGTCGCCAGCGAAGTCGGCGGCGAAGGGCGACTCGGCGGCCACGCGCGCGTCCCCCAGGTCAGCGGCGTATGGCTGGAGCTCACCACCGGCGTCAACACGATGGCCGACAACCTCACCTCTCAGGTCCGCTCGATATCCCAGGTCGCGTCCGCGGTCGCGCGGGGTGATCTCGACCAGAAGATCAGAGTCGACGCCCGCGGGGAGATCCTGGAGCTGAAGGAGACCATCAACACGATGGTGGAGCGGCTGTCCACCATGGCGGAGGAGGTCACGCGCGTCGCCCGCGAGGTCGGCACGGAAGGAAACCTCGGCGGTCAGGCGACGGTACGGGGCGTCTCGGGTACTTGGAAGGACCTCACCGACAACGTCAACTCCATGGCGAACAACCTGACCAATCAGGTACGTAACATCGCCCAGGTCACCACGGCCGTCGCGGAGGGTGATCTGACCCGCAAGATCGATGTCGACGCGCGCGGTGAGATTCTCACGCTGAAGACCACCATCAACACCATGGTCGACCAGCTGTCGTCGTTCGCCGCCGAGGTCACCAGGGTGGCCCGCGAGGTCGGCAGCGAGGGCCGGCTGGGCGGCCAGGCCGAGGTGGAGGGTGTCTCCGGCACCTGGAAGCGGCTCACCGAGAATGTGAACGAGCTGGCCGGAAACCTGACCCGGCAGGTGCGTGCCATCGCCGAGGTGACCAGCGCCGTCGCCGAGGGTGACCTGACCCGTTCCATCACGGTGGAGGCTCCGGGCGAGGTCGGTGACCTCAAGGACAACATCAACGCCATGGTCGAGTCACTGCGCGCGACCACCCGCGCCAATGAGGAGCAGGACTGGCTCAAGACCAATCTGGCTCGTCTCTCCTCATCGATGCAGGACAGCCGCAACCTCTCCGCGGTCGCTGAGCTGATCATGGACGAGGTGCCGCGGCTGGTCTCCGCGCCCTACGCCGCCTTCTTCCTGGCCCAGGAGACGCCCGACGGGCGCGACACCGAGCTCGTCATGATGGCTTCGTACGGCGGCCCCGACGGCCCGGACAAGCCCCCGCGCCGCTTCCGGCTCGGACAATCGCTGGTCGGCCAGGCGGCGCGCAGCAGGCGTACGCTCACCGTCGACCATCTGCCGCCCGGATACGCGACGATGTCCTCCGGTATCGGCTCGGCCGAGCCCACGACCCTGATCGTGCTGCCGATCGTCGTCGAAGGCCAGGTGCTCGGAGTCATGGAACTCGCGGCGCTGCGGCCCTTCACCGGCATCCACCGGGACTTCCTCGACCGGTTCAGCGAAACGGTCGGCGTCATCGTCAAATCGCTGATCGCCAGCGCCCGTACGGACGAGCTGCTCGAGCAGTCCCAGCGCCTGACGAGCGAACTGAGCACCCGGTCCCAGGAGCTCCAGTCGCGCCAGGAGGAGTTGCAGCGTTCCAACGCCGAACTTGAGGAGAAGGCAGCGCTGTTGGTGGAGCGCAACCGGGACATCGAAGGCAAGAACCTGGAGATCGAGGCCGCCCGTCAGGAGATCGAGGCCCGCGCACTCCAGCTCTCGCGTACGTCGATGTACAAGTCGGAGTTCCTGGCCAACATGAGCCACGAGCTGCGCACACCGCTCAACAGCCTGCTGATCCTCGCCCAGCTCCTCGCCCAGAACGCGGAGGGCAACCTGACGGAGAAGCAGGTCGACTACGCCGAAGTCATCCACTCCGCGGGTTCCGATCTGCTTCAGCTGATCAATGAGATCCTCGACCTGTCGAAGGTCGAGGCGGGCAAGATGGACGTCCATACGGAACCTGTCAACTTGTCCCGGCTGCTGGACTACGTCGAGATCACCTTCCGGCCCCTGGCGAGCGAACGTGACCTGCAGTTCCAGGTGGTCAGGGCGCCCAACATGCCGGAAGCCGTCGTCACCGACGAGGCGCGACTGCGGCAGGTGCTGCGCAATCTGCTCTCCAACGCCATGAAGTTCACCGAGCACGGACGGGTCGAGCTGCGCGTCGAGTACGCCGACGACGATGAGCTGGCGCATTCCCTGCGCGGCCACCCAGCACTCGCGTTCAGAGTCTCCGACACCGGAATCGGCATCGCCGAACAGCACTTGGAGACGATCTTCGGAGCATTCCAGCAGGGAGATCTGGCCACAGGACGGCGCTACGGCGGTACGGGACTGGGGCTGTCCATCAGCCGAGAAGTGGCTCAACTCCTCGGCGGCGAGATAGGGGTGACGAGCAGGATCGGTGAGGGGAGCAGCTTCACGCTCTACCTGCCGGTCGGCGGCGTCGGTCGCCCGAAGGAGCAGGCCGCGAGCGTCACTGGGCGGCGGCAGGAGGGCGGCCCCCGTCCGCAGGAACCGACGCTGACCGGGCGGGTGGCGCTGATCGTGGACGACGACGAGCGGAACGTCTTCGCGCTCACCGCGATCCTGGAGCGCGAGGGCATGCGCGTCCTGCGCGCGGACAACGGCCGAGCCGGCATCGAGCTCCTCGCCGCGCACGGCGACGTGGAGCTGATCCTGATGGATGTGATGATGCCCGGCATGGACGGGCTCTCCGCCACCGCCGCGATCAGGGAGATGCCACGCTTCGCCGAGGTCCCGGTCATCGCGGTGACCGCCAAGGCGATGCCCGGCGACCGGGCCAGGACGCTGGCCGTCGGAGCCAACGACTACGTCACCAAGCCCGTCGACGCGGACGAGCTGATCGCCAGAATCCACAAATGGCTGGGCGCCTGACGCGCGCAGGGAGCCTTCAGCGGGAGCCTTCAGGACACGCGCAGGACGACCAGGCTGGTGTCGTCGTCCGTATCGCCGGTGACGACGCGCAGCAGCCGGTCCGCCTGCTCGTCGACGCCGCCGGGCGCCAACCGCTCGGCTGCGCGCCGCAGGACGGCCAGACTCTCGTCCAGCCCCGCGTGCCGCCGCTCGACGAGCCCGTCGGTGTAGAGCAGCAGCGTGTCCCCGGGAAGCAGCCGCGTCATGGTCTGTGTGTAGATGGCGCGCGGCAGAGCTCCCAGCAGGATGTTGTGCGGGGCGTCGAGCAGTTGGGCGCGCCCGTCGCGCAGCAGCAGCGGCGGCAGATGGCCGGCGCTCACCCAGCACAGGGACCGGTCCGCCGGTTCGTAGATGCCGCAGACCACAGTCGCGGTCGGATTGCCGTCCATGTGCAGCGCGAGGTCGTTCAGCCATTCCATGAGCCGGCCGGGGGAGTTGCCCGTGAAGGCCAGGCCGTGCAGCGCGTTGCGCAGCGAGACCATGCCGGTGGCGGACTCGATGCCATGGCCGGCCATGTCGCCCACCGCCAGCAGGATCCGGCCGTCGGGCAGCGGCAGTACGTCGTACCAGTCGCCACCGACGCGGTATTCCTGGGCCGCCGGCCGGTAGCGGGCCGCGACCTGGAGACCGGGCAGCCCCTCCAGCGCGGGCCCCTCCGGGACAATCGCGCGCTGGAGCTGGAGTACGACCTGGTGGCGGAGCGCGGCCTGCGCCTGGGCGGCGGTCAGCTGGTCGAACGCGGCGGTGAGCGCGAGCTCGGTGCGGTGCTGCGCGGAGACGTCCTGATAGATGCCCGTGATGCCGGTGAGGACACCACCCGTCAGCAACGGCTCGGCGGCGATGCGCACATGACGCAGCCCACCGTCGTCCCGGACCGTCCGCACGACGGTCTGCGCGCCCACCCGGCGCTCGATCAGAGCGACGAGCAGGTCATCGAGAGCGTCCGCCTCCTCGGGATGGAGTCTCGGCCCCAGCAGCCGCAACGGGATCGGCGCGGTGCCCGGCGGCAGCCCGAAGATCGTGTACGTCTCGTCCGTCCAGCGGGACTCGCCGCTGACCAGGTCGTCCTCGAAGGGCCCCAGATTCTCGAGGTGATCGAGGATCCGCACCACAGCCAGGCCGGGATCCGTTGCCGCGTGCCAGAGCACAATGCTGCGGTCCGGCCCGACCGGCAGTACGCGTACATCGAGCAGCGGGTCGGGGCCGCCGGGACGCAGCTCCGCGGGAATTCGCGCCGCACGCTGCGGGGTCGCGCCCGACCGCGCGGTCTGCACCAGACGTACGAGATGGGCGTGGGCGGCCGGGAACACCTGGGCCAGTGGCCGCCCCACCGGTCCGTGAACTCCCCCGGAGGACTGCAGCGCCGCCGGGTTGAGGTACTCGACGCGCAGCACGGACGTGCCGGGGTCGGCGCGCAGAGTCATGGCCGGATGGGTCAGCAGGTCGAGCAGCGGGCCGAGCAGCGGCGGCTCGGCGGCGGCCTCCTGGGGACCCACGTCGAGCATCCGGGCGGCCGTGTCCATCAGGCCCGTGAGCGTCCGGCGCACAGGGTCGTCGAGGTCGGCGGGACCTGGCCAGACGATCAGGGCAAGGCCCGTGACCGATCCATGGTTCCAGAGCGGCAGGACGGCTCTGGCAGCGTCCGGAGCGGGCCCCGGAAGCCGCTCGACCGGCGGCGGACCCGCAGGGAGCCAGTCGGGCGAACCCCGCGCCAGGACGCGGTGCAGTGCACCCTTGGCCTCCGGGGGGATCCACCGCCAGTGGGACGCCTCCAGCGCGGAGACGCCCGCGTGCCCGACCAGCTGCAGGCAGTCGGTCGTCGTACGGCGCCACAGGAACAGGGCCACCGCGCCGAACGGGCGCAGGCCGCTTTCCAGCAGTGCCTCGGTGACCTCGTCGATGGTGTCGAAGGACTCCGCCGCCGTCTCCGCCCTGCGCCTGCGCCGTGTATCCGCAGGTGATTCCGTTTCGTCCGGGGTGTGGGCCACCACGGTGCCGGATGCGGCGTTCACGATGTCGGCCGCGAGGTCCTCGGGGCCGATCCCCGTGGAGTCGGCGAGCCGGGCCAGGTGCTCTGCCGCGTCGGGAGGCGGTGTGGAGAGCTGGGCCACCAGGATTCCGGCGGCCAGATCCAGCAGATGGCGGCGGGCGAGATCGCCTCGCAGGGCCGCGACCTCGGCGGTCAGTTCCGCGACCGCGGCACAGAGGTCATCAGTCCCGGCCGGGGGCTCGGGGGGCGGCGCCTGTTCGGGCATGATCATGACTGCTCCAGCTCGGGGAGGCCGTGCAATCGCGAACCGGATTCTACCCTCGCATATCGGGCGCGGCAGGGGCGGCCCGTCAGACGTACGGGCGGTCGCGCGATTGCGTCCAGGCGAGCAAGTCCGTTGCACCCCAGGTGTTGATCACCCGCTCAGGGGGCACCTCGCAGGCCTCCGCCCGGGCGCAGCCGAAGATCTGCCACTCGAGCTGTCCCGGCGCGTGGGCGTCCGTATCGATCGCGAAGAAGACCCCGGCCGCCACCGCGAGTCGAAGCAGCCGCAGCGGGGGATCCAGCCGCTCGGGCCGACTGTTGATCTCCACCGCGGTGCCGTGAGCGGCGCAGGCCGCGAAGACCGCTTCCGCGTCGAACTGCGACTCGGGCCGCCCCTTGCCGGTGACCAGCCGCCCCGTACAGTGCCCCAGCACATCGGCCAGCGGATTCTGTACGGCCTTGATCAGGCGCCGCGTCATGTCGGCTGATTTCATCCGCAGTTCGGAGTGGACCGAGGCGACCACCAGATCCAGCTCGTCGAGCAGCTCCGGTTCCTGGTCGAGCGAACCGTCCGCCAGAATGTCGCACTCGATGCCGGTCAGCAGCCGGAACGGTGCCCACTGCCGGTTCAACTCCGCCACGACGTCCAACTGCTCGCGCAGCCGCTCGGCGGACAGGCCGCGTGCGACGGTCAGCCGGGGTGAATGGTCGGTGAGCACCGCCCACTCGTGCCCCAACGCGGCAGCCGCAAGCCCCATCGCCTCGATGGAGCTGCCACCGTCCGACCAGTCAGAATGCAGATGACAGTCACCGCGCAGCAGCTGACGCAGCTGCTGTCCGCCCTCCGTCGGCACAGGGGGCGCCTCGCCTTCCAGCCGCTGAAGGTACTGCGGCACATCGCCGGTCAGCGACTCCCGCACGACTTGCGCCGTCTTCGGGCCGATACCTTTGACGGCCTCCAGCGAGCCCTCCGCCGCACGCCGGGCGATCTCGTCGTCGTCCATCTGCGCAAGGGCTGCGGCCGCGCTGCGGAAGGCACGCGCCCGATAGCTCTCCGCACCGGCGCGCTCCAGCAAAAACGCGATCCGTTCCAGAGCAGCGACGGGGCGCATCTTATCCCTCCGCACCGTTGGCGGTAGTCCCTTCCACTCTCCCCTGCCGGGCGCCCATCGGCACGCCGAGCCATGAGTTGAGGTTTGGAGCGGCTCGACTGTGTTACCCGCAGCGCCGAGGTGACATGGCCAATTCATCGCAGAACACAGCCAAGAAGGACCAGAGCGCGGCGGAAGAACTGAGCCCGCTGGAGGTGGCGCACCGAGCGCGCGCACAGCTGGCGGAGCTCACCGGGATGGAGGCCGACGGGGTCTCCTCGTTCACGGAGACCGACGCCGGCTGGTCGTTGGAGATCGAAGTGCTGGAACTGAGCCGGATCCCCGACACGACGAGCCTGCTTGCGACTTACGAGGTGACTCTCGACCCCCAGGGCGAGCTGACCGGTTACCGCAGGATCCGTCGCTACGTACGGGGGAGGGCGGACTCCGCAGGCCCGTCCCGCCCGCGACCCACATGACAAGGAGGCAGCCAACGATGACGGTTGTGCCGGCACAGCAGGCCGGAGGACCAAGTGGCAGCAGCAGTCTGTACGACGTCCTGGAACTCATCCTCGACCGAGGAATCGTGATCGACGCCTTTGTGCGCGTCTCGCTCGTAGGCATCGAGATTCTCAAGATCGACGTTCGGGTCGTGGTGGCCAGCGTCGACACCTACCTGCGGTTCGCCGAGGCGTGCAACCGCCTCGACCTGGAGGCGGGGCCCCGCAAGGACCCCGGCCTGCCCGACCTGGTGGGGGAGATCACCGAGTCCGGCGCCCGCGGCAAGTCCAAGGGCGCCCTGTCAGGCGCGGCACAGACCATCTCGGAAGCGTTCTCAAAGGATCACGACGAGGAGACCGAATCCAAACCGCGCGGCAGGCGCACCTCGTCCCGCAGCAGGAAGGAGGAGACGGAGTGAGTACGTACGTCTACGGCATCGCCAGGAGCACGCACCCGATCCCTCCGGAGCAGCTGGGCGGAGTCGGTGATCCGCCGCGGCCCGTGCGCGTCCTGCTGCAGGGCCGGCTCATGGCTCTAGTCAGCGATGCGCCCGAAACCCTGCGGCCCAAACGGCGCGATCTGCTCGCGCATCAGCACGTGATTCAGGAGGCGGGGGCGGAGGGCACCGTCCTTCCCCTGCGCTTCGGCGGCCTCTCGCCCGACGACGAGACACTGGCAGCCGTTCTCGCCGAGCGCGAGGACCACTATCTCGAGCGGCTTGGGGCCCTCGACGGCAAGTGCGAATACAACGTGAAGGCCTCCCACGACGAGCAGTCTGTCCTGCGCCGAGTGCTCGCGGACGACCCCGAGCTGCGGGCCATGGTCGAGGCGGGCCAGTCCGGCGGCGACGATTCGTACGAGGGGAAGCTGCAGCTCGGTGAGCGGATCGCGTCCGCCGTGCGGCTGCGCGAGGCCCAGGACGCCGATCTGCTGAGGGCGATGCTGGAAGGCGCGGCCGAGGAGGTCAGTGCCGGTCCGCAGAGCACCGGCTGGCTGACGAACCTCTCATTCCTCGTGGACGGCGAGCACATCGCGGAGTTCGTGGCGGCCGTCGAAGCCGTACGGCAGGAACAGCCGCACCTCGTACTGACCGTGACCGGGCCGCTTCCGCCGTACAGCTTCGTGGAGTGACCCATGGGCCTGCTGGGAGAGCTGCTGCTCCTGCCCACAGCCCCTGTGCGCGGCACCGCGTGGGTGCTGCGCCAGGTGGTTGCGGAAGCGGAGCGGCGGTACTACGACCCGTCGGTCGTCCAGGCCGAACTCGCCCGTCTCGCCGAGCGGTTCGAGGCGGGGGAGATCGACGACGCCGAATTCGACCGCCGCGAGGACGAACTCCTCGACCGGCTGGAGACCATTCAGAACAGAAGGCAGACACGATGAACAACCGGCAACTCGAAGGGGTCGCCGGCGGCCTGCCCAGTGCGTACCGCTCCTCTGACGGTGCGAATCTCGCCGACATTCTCGAGCGCGTCCTCGACAAGGGGATTGTCATCGCCGGCGACATTCGCATCAACCTCCTGGACATCGAACTCCTGACGATCAAACTCCGCCTCGTCGTCGCTTCCGTGGACAAGGCCAAGGAGATGGGAATCGACTGGTGGGAGGACGATCCCGCCCTTTCCTGTGGCGCGCGCCGCAGTGAACTGGCCGTGGAGAACGAGCGATTGCAGCGCCGCATCGCCGAACTGGAATCGGTCCCCGGGACCCGGAGCGAACGCAGGGATCCAGGATGAACGAATTGCGCTACGTCTACGCCGTCACCCGCCACTTCGACGGGGCGCTGCCCGAAGACCTCCGCGGCGTCGTCGGCGAGCCACCGCGTCTGCTGTCCCACGGCGACCTCGTCGCGGTCGTGTCCTCGGTGTGCGCCGACGACTTCGACGAGATCCCGCTCCGCGCCCGGCTCGAGGACCTCGACTGGCTGACCGGGACCGCCCGCGCCCACCAGGCCGTGGTCGCGGCCCTCACCTCGGTCACCTGCCCGCTGCCGCTCCGGCTCGCCACCGTCTGCCGGGACGACAGCGGGGTGCGCCGGCTGCTCGACGCGGGGCGCGACCGGTTCGTACGCACCCTGGAGCGGCTCGACGGGCGCGTCGAATGGGGCGTGAAGGTGTACGCCGAGACACCCGTGCGTGAGGCGGACGGCCCGGCGAACCCCGCACCCACCGGCCGTGACTATCTGCGTCGGCGCCTGAGTGAGCGCCGTTCCCGCGAAGGAACCTGGGAGCTGGCGGACGCGGTGTCGCGGCGACTGCACGGGGAACTCTCCCGGCGGGCAGAGGCCGGAGTGCTGCACCGGCCGCAGCAGGCCCAACTCTCCAAAGCCCCCGGCCACAACGTCCTCAACGCCGCCTATCTCGTCCAGCGCGCGGACAGCACGGCCTTCGTCGAGTGCCTGGACCGGCTCCGTCCCGACCGGCCGGGCCTGCGGGTCGAACTGACCGGCCCCTGGGCCCCGTACTCCTTCGCGGGCGAGGAGGGAGACCGATGACGGTCACCGGGCCGACACTGCTTGCCCAGCGCGATATCGCGCTGGTGGATCTGCTCGACCGGCTGCTCGCCGGAGGCGTGGTGATCACCGGGAACCTCACTCTGCGGATAGCGGACGTCGATCTCGTACGGATCGACCTCAACGCCCTGATCAGCTCCGTCAGCGCCCGGGTCCCGTCCCTGTGGGAGGAGTCCCCGTGAGCGCCCCGCGCAGGCTGGACCTGGACCCCGACACGGTCGAACGCGACCTCGCGAAGCTCGTCCTGACCGTGGTGGAACTGCTCCGCCAGCTCATGGAGCGCCAGGCGCTGCGCCGGGTCGACCAAGGCGACCTGAGCGAGGACCAGGAGGAGCGGATCGGACTGACCCTGATGCTGCTCGAAGACCGCATGGACGTACTTCGGGACACATTCGGGCTTGAGCCGGGGGACCTCAACATCGATCTGGGGCCGCTTGGACCGCTGCTGCCAAGGGCCGAATAGGCTATCGTCACTGAAAGTAATCATACGGATGGCGGACGTGACCGCCGCGGATCAGAATGAGTGCCGGCCCGACTACCTGCTGGTGGTCCCATTCCGGGAGGGCACTGATGTTGATGCCTGACGCAGATGTGATCGCAAGGGTGATGGCCCGCTACCGGGCCCAGGAACACCTCGTTCTGGCCGCCCCGCACGACCGGATCGCCCGAAGGCGCTTCGAGGACACCGCCTATACGTTGTGTGTGCTGATGGGCGAGCGTACGGCCCGTGAAGCGATGCTTGCGGCGGAACGCTACCTCGGTCGCGTACGGCCGACCCCGCAGCCCGCCAAGAGCCCCACCGGCACCTCCAGGCGGCGCTGACCCGGGCGCGCTCACGGCCAGGCAGGTCTGCCCTGCTGACGAGCGGGAAGGACCAACGGGTGCGTGATGTCCGTGATTCACTAAGAGCGCGGCTGGCTCAGCTCGCCAGGGACCCCGCCGTCGCCCAGACGGTTCGTTCCACCGCGGCCGCGACCATCTCCTACGTCGTCGCCCTGCAGCTGAGCAGCGAACCGGCTCCCCTCACCGCTCCCTTGACCGCCCTGCTCGTCGTCCAGGTCACCCTCTACTCCACGCTCACCACAGGCGTCCGGCGGGTGAACTCCGTCGTCGCCGGTGTGCTGCTCGCCATCGGCTTCAGCGCGCTCGTCGGACTCACCTGGTGGAGCCTCGGCCTGATCATCCTGGCCTCCCTGATCGTGGGCCGGATCGTGCGCGTGAGCGAGTTCGTTCCAGAGGTCGCGATCAGCGCCATGCTCGTCCTCGGAGTGACGAGGGTGGGGGACACCGCCTGGGACCGGGTGCTGGAGACGCTGATCGGCGCCGTGGTCGGCCTGTTGTTCAACTTTCTGTTCGTGCCCCCGGTATGGGTCGGCACGGCGGGCGATTCCATCCAGGACCTGGCCCGGCGTATGCGCCGACTGCTGCTGAGCATCGGCGAGCAACTGCGCAGCCCCACTCCGGTGGAGCGCGCCGCCGCCCATCTGCACGAAGCGCGTCGTCTCGACAACGACATCGCCGACGTCGACGCGGCGCTCCGTCAGGCTGAGGACAGCCTCCGTCTCAACCCCCGGGTCAAGGAAGGACTGCTGCACCGCGTCGTCCTGCGTACCGGACTCGACACCCTCGAGATCTGCGCGGTCGTCCTGCGCGTACTGGCCAGGACATTCACCGACCTCGCCAAGAAACGCGAAGAGGAAGCCCTGTTCCCGCACGAGGTGGCAGTCGCCGTCGAGGAACTGCTCGCTCATGTGGCGGACACCCTCGTCAGCTTCGCGGTCCTGGTCACCACGCAGGTGAGCGAGAGCGCCGAGGCAGCGGAAGCCCGGCTGGCCGGGGAGCTCGCGGCAGCGGCCGTCAAACGCGAGGAGGTGGCGCAGCTGCTGCTCCGGGACATTCAGCGGCACCCCAGCCAGTGGCAGCTGCAAGGCGCGCTGCTCACCGAGATCGACCGGATCCTGGACGAGCTGGATACGGAACATCGCTCCCGGCGCCTGATGGAGGAGCTGGACCGTGTCACACGGGAGCAGCATGAACGGTATCCCCGGCTGGCAGCGTTCGGTAAATGGATACTGGGGAAGCGCCGTCGCAGGGCCGCAGACTGAGGCTACGGGGGCGGGGCGAGTCCGGGCAGTTCCTTCTCGAGGCCGTTCCCCATGTTGCGTACGACGGCTTCGGCAACCTCCGCCAGCTTGCGGTTGCTGCGCTGTGAGAGACGACGGAGCATCCCGAACGCCTCCGCGGGACCGCACCCCATGACATGCATCAGAATGCCGCTCGCCTGGTCGATGACCGGGCGTGAGCGCAGCGCGCTCTCCAATTGGTCCACCTCGGCGAGAGCGGCCCGGTAGTAGTGGTCGCGCACCAGCCCCTCCGCGAAGTGTTCGCCGAGGATGTACACGGGCTGGTGGGAGACCTGGACGAACGCGCCGGGCTGGAAGCTGTACAGGCTGAGCGTCACCTCGAGTTCGGTCCGGCCGAACGGCATCGTCACGCTGGACCTGATGCCTGAATCGAGGGCGACGGCGCGATAGTCGGGCCAGCGGTCCTCGGTCAGCAGGTCTTGAGCACTCACGGGCTCGCCCGCGTCCAGTGCGCTCGGCGTAGGCCCCTCGCCCGACGCCAGCTCCACCGAGAGCAGCGCCGTCAGATCCGGGTGCGTGGCCGTCGAGCGACGGTCCGAGCTGCCGTTCGCGACGGTGGCTACGGCTCCGCAGCACGCGTTCGCGCAGTGCATCGCCTGCTCGGTGAATTTCGACAGCTCACGGGCTGTTGAAGCGGGGTCGGCTGTGAATTCCGGTGCGGGCGGCATGGCGTAGTTCCTCCTTCCGGGATGCGGTTGCCCGTCCTGTTTGCCGGGAAACCCCGCCCGGCTACGCGGCGTCCTGCATGACCTGTTCTCGCAGGTGGTCGCAGCAGCGGCTGATCAGCCGCGATACGTGCATCTGCGATATACCGAGGCTCTCGGCGATGCTGCTCTGTGTCATGTCGCGGAAGAACCGCAGGTAGAGGATCTGCTGTTCTCGTTCGGGCAGTCGGCTCAGCCCCGGCTTGACCGCTTCCCGGTCGACGACCACGTCGAGCGCCGGGTCGGCGGTACCGAGGGTGTCGCGCAGCGCGTAGCCGTCGTCCGAGCCGGGCAGCTCGGCGTCGAGGGAGAGAGCGGTGAAGCTGTCGAGCGCGTCGAGCCCCACGCGCACCTCATCCTCCGTCATTCCGGCGTGCTCCGCGATCTCGGCGTTGGTGGGGGCGCGGCCGGGGATCGTCTGGGCGAGGTCCTGGCGGGCGAACCGAACCCGGTTTCGCAGGTCCTGGACCCGGCGCGGCACATGGAGGGTCCACATATGGTCCCGGAAATGGCGCTTGACCTCGCCCACCACGGTCGGCACGGCGTAGCTCTCGAAGGCGTTGCCGCGGGCGGGGTCGTAGCCGTCGACGGCCTTGACCAGGCCGAGAGCCGCGACCTGCTTGAGGTCTTCGATGTTTTCTCCCCGGTTGCGGAAGCGGCCGGCGAGCCGGTCCGCCATGGGCAACCAGGCACAGATGATTTCCTGACGGACTTGGTCACGCTCGGGCCCGTCGGGCAGAGCGGCCATCCTGCGGAAGGCGTTCGCGGTATCGGGGGCATCGGAGTGCGGGTGCTTGGAGTGTGCGTTGGTGCGCATGATGCTCGGAGCTCCCTGAGAGGTCTCTGTCGCCGGTGTGGGGCTTGCTCTCACCGTGGGAGACCGGGCGGGCAGGACACGCCCGGAGCCTTCGCTCCCACGGGCGTGCCTCCTGTCCGAAGCACACGACGCATCTGCCCGCCTCCATGGCACGGAAACGTGTGCGGTCGCACCGGCTCGAAATGCTCGCTCAGCTGGTGTTACCGGTGGCAGATCGGGTATGCGGAGCGGACCAGTCCCAGCCCTCTAGGAGGGAAACATGCAGCGAGGCAGCGACCGTCTCAGCGCCCGCAGAGATGACGAGATGAAGCATGAACTGCAGGGGCTGCTCCGGTCAGGACACCCCACCCGGGTAGAGGAGTGGCACGACCCCGAGCCCGCCGCGGACGACGACCCGGACATCGCATCGGGTCCGGTGCCCTCGCGCGGCTCACTCGGGCCAGAGGAGGCGCTGCGGGTCGAGCTGGCCCGGCACCTGGGCCGTACGGCCTTCCCCGCCAGGCCTCGGGAACTGGCGGAGGCCCTGGAGCGGCACCACGCCCCCGACCGACTCGTCGAGCTCGTTCGCGAGCTGCCGGCGCAGGGGACGTACCGGACTGCTCATGAGGTCGTCAGCGCACTGGCCAGGCACCGATAGGCGGCCCGACGGCGGGCAGCCCTGGACAATGTGACATGACTACGCCCTGGAAGTGACGGTGAACATCGCGCCCTCGGCGTCGCGCAGCGTCGCCTCCGAGCCATGGTCCGTGGAACTACGGGCCAGCACCTCGCCGCCGTTGTGCCGTGCCGCCTGGACGGTTGCTTCCACGTCGGCAACGGGGAAGTAGACGTGCCAGCGGGGCCGGATCATGGGGTCCGGGGCCGCTTCCGCCGCGCCGGAGCTCAGACGTGCGACCACGAGCCCTTCGTGGCGCAGCACGACCTCCTCCTGCTCGTAGTCGACCTGGCAGCAGCCGGCCTTGTTGGACGCCCAGTCGAAGACCTCTCCGTAGAAGATCGCGGCGTCGAAGGCGTTCCGGGTGCGCAGGTGCACCCAGGCGGGTGCATTCTTGCGCCAGGTCAGCCAGTCGGGGATGAGCTCTCCCTCCCAGATGCCGAAGACGGCGCCGTCCCGGTCCGCCGCCAGCGCGCCACGTCCCACGGACAGGCTGAGTGGCCCCACCGCGACGGTGGCGCTGCGTTCCCGGATACGGGCCGCTGTCTCATCCGCATTGGCGACCGCGAAGTACGGAGTCCAGCCGCCCGGGGCCTGCAGGGCGGCGTCGAGCACGCCGATACCGGCGACCGGCGCGCCGTCTGACAGGGCGAGGCTGAACTCGGCGCCGAGTTTCGCTCGGCGGAACCGCCACCCGAGGACCGCGCCGTAGAAATTCTGCGCGTCCTGCATGTTGCGTGCCATCAGGGTGATCCAGCACGGGGCACCGAACACCTCATGGCTTGATGTCACACCTGCGGACGTTGCCGCCGCTGATTTCTTGTCCATCTCAATCAGTGTCCCGATCGAAGGAGAGCATCACGGGGCAGAAACGCCCGACACGCTCTGCCTCACCCCCAGCGCCATCCTCCCCCTGGGCAGCCATGCCCGCGAGCCCATGCGGATCCCGGGGTCATTCGGGCCGTCGCATCGCCAGGGCGATGTGGTGGGAGATGACGTCGATGACGCGGGCCTCGGCCAGGGAGAAGGCGAGTCTCGTGCCGGTCCGGAAGAGCGTCAGTACGCCGAGTACGGGGCCGCCGTCCTGCGGGCCCCGCAGCGGCACGCAGAGCAGGGACGTCACCTCTGCCTGGAGGAGGACCGATGTGCCGGTGTCGTCGCGGCCGAAGCATTCCAGGTCGTCCGGCCGTACCTGGAGTGCCGCCGATCCGCTCCGCGCGGTCTCCACCACAAGGGGGCAGGCCGCCGGGTCCTGGTCCGTGATCGTCTTCAGCAGAGCCTGTGCCCCCGCTCCGGTGGGGCCGAGCACCGTCCTGCGTCTGAGCGGGCCGTCGGCGAACAGGTCGGCGATCACCCAGTCCGCGAACCGGCCGTCCAGCACCGAGGCGGCCGTGGCGAGGGTCCCCTCCGGGTCCGTGACCGGGCCGCTCAGCAGAGCCGTTGTCATGCTGTCGAGGAGGTCCATCAGCTCGGCATGCCGCGTCGCCTCGGCCAGGTCGGGCAACCGCGGGCGCGCGCCGGCCACGGAGCGGGCCTTCCGCCCGGTGCGGACGGCGTCGCTCTGGAACACCACCAGGACGGCCGGGTGCGGTTCGTTCGCCGTACGAAGAGCGGTGAGGGTGGCCAGCAGTGGCTCGCTGGGCCGCTGCTGCAGGTGCACCCGCAGGCTGCGGTCGCCCTCCCCGCGTGCCACCGCAGCCGCCTGCGACCGCAGGGCCGCCCGGTCGCCCGGGCGCAGCAGGCCCGTCAGCGGCCGGCCTGCCGCATGGCCCGCGCGGACACCTGTCAGTTCTGTCGCGGCCGCGTTCATGCGCCTCACCACCGTGTCACCGCCGGTCAGGGCCACGGGCACGGGCAGCCGCTGAAATACGGCCTTGAGCAGCTGCTCCTCCGCCCGGTCCGCGGAGGCTTTGCCAGGGCCCTGCGCTGCCAGCCGCTCGTACCTCGGCCAGAGATTCTCGGCGACGTGCTGCAGTTCGAAGAGAGCCGCATCAAGAAGAGTGTGCTGCTCCTGCAGCGGCAGACCACGCGCGGCCCTCAGCTCCCCCACGCGTGTGACGAAATCCGCAAGGTCCTCACCAAACTCATCCGTCTGCGTCATAAGTGAAAGCTAACCGACAGGCGGGTCACCCGACGGACCGGGCCGAAAGCATGCGGTGCCGGGGCGTCAGCTCCCGTGTCCGCCGCTGCCGAAAGCTCCACCGCTGTCGTCATCGTGCGACGGCCGCTTCTCGCGGGCGGGCCGGGAGCCCATGTTTCCGTAGCCATGGAGTTCGTGCGGGCCGAGACGGTCGCCCTCCGCCCCGAAATCGTCGGGCTCGCGTGCTTCCTCGGTGTGCGCACGGTGCTTGGGGTGCCGAGGCTGCTCCTCCAGATACGGCGGCTGGGCGCGCTTCCTGCGACTGTCCCACCAGACCAGCCAGATCAGCGTCACGACGAGCCCGATCCCGACGACGTACAGAGTTGTCCACATCAGGTCCTCCTCGGTAGGTCCTCCTCGGTCCGCGTACTCATCGAGTACCCCCCTCGACCTGATTAGTCATTTCCGTCATCCATGTGATCCGGCCCGAGCCCGCGCCGGTGCTTGCCCCGGCCTTCGCTGCCGGTCGCCGCCCACCTCGGCGTCCGGTTGATTCCCGCCAAGAAGGGCACTCGTCTCCTCCGCACGGATGGGAGGACGCCATGACTGGCCACCGGCCGAAAGACCAGAAAGACCAGAAAGACCACACGGATACCGACACCCCGGTGCCGCGGGACCCGCCCGATCAGCAGCAGCCGCAGGACGGCGACGACGCGCTCGACGCACCCCGCCCCGACGAGCTCGACGAGCAGACGAACGAGCCCGACCAGAGCATCCCCGACATGGACGAGACGGGGGCCGGCCGCCGTGGTGCGCCCCGCAGCGGCGGCGTACACCCCGAACAGCCGATCCCGGACGAACCCTCCGGCTGAAGCCCGGTCGCACACCGACGGTCACCGGGGGAGTCTTGTGGTGACACCCCTGCGAGACCCAAGACCGCAGACTGCTGGAGGAAGCGAATGGGTGTGCTCGAACCGATCCGCCACTGGCCTGTCTACCGGCAGCTCACCGGCTCCGACCCGCTGGGCCGAGGCCGGGCCGTCACGTCGGCCCGCACGGAGCGGCTCCGCCCGCGGACGGGGACCGCCGACCGGGTCGTGCGGTCCGTCTGCCCCTACTGCGCCGTCGGCTGCGGCCAGCAGGTCTACGTCAAGGACGACCGTGTCGTACAGATCGAGGGGGACCCGGACTCGCCCGTCAGCCGCGGACGGCTGTGCCCCAAAGGATCCGCGACACTCCAGCTCACCACCGGCTCCGCCCGCCTTCACCAGGTGCTGTACCGGGCTCCGTACGCGACCGACTGGACACAGCTCGACCTGGAGACGGCAATGGACATGGTCGCCGACCGGGTCGTCGAGACCAGGCGGCGGACCTGGGAGTGGGAGTACGAGGGGCTGCGCACCGCGCGCACGCTCGGGATCGCGAGCCTGGGCGGCGCCACCCTCGACAACGAGGAGAACTACCTGATCAAGAAGTTGCTGACCGGCCTCGGCGTGATCCAGGTGGAGAACCAGGCCCGGGTCTGCCACAGCTCGACCGTCGCCGGTCTCGGCACCTCGTTCGGCCGAGGCGGCGCGACCACCTTCATGCAGGACCTCCAGCACTCCGACTGCATCGTCATCCAGGGCTCCAACTACGCCGAGGCGCACCCGGTCGGCTTCCAATGGGTCATGGAGGCCAAGGCGCGCGGGGCCCGCATCATCCATGTCGACCCCCGCTACACGCGCACCAGTGCCCTTGCCGACCTGCATGTGCCGATCCGGGCGGGCAGCGACATCGCCTTCCTCGGCGGGATCATCAACCATGTCCTCTCCGAGGAGAAGGACTTCCGGGAGTACGTCCTGGCGTACACCAACGCCGCCACGCTGGTCGGCGAGAACTTCCGCGACACCGAGGACCTCGACGGTGTCTTCTCCGGGCTGGACGAGGACAGGCACCACTACGACCCGCTGAGCTGGCAGTACGAAGGAACCGACGTCCAGGCGCCCACCGGCGAGGTCGACGAGCAATACGAGCAGCGCGTGCAGGACCCCGACGCCCACGACCGGCTGCACGCCGCCGGCGCAGCCGAGACACACGGCTCCGGCGGTGCACAGGCGGGCCACCGGGCGCCACGCGACGAAACGCTCCAGCACCCGCGCTGCGTGTACCAGGTCCTGAAGCGCCACTACGCCCGCTACACCCCGGAGTTGGTGGAGCAGACCTGCGGCGTCCCCCGCGACACCTTCCTCGACGTCTGCGAGGCCCTCACCTCCAATTCCGGCCGCGAACGCACCAGCGCCTTCGTCTACGCGGTGGGCTGGACCCAGCACACGGTGGGAGCTCAGTACATCCGGGCCGCAAGCGTGCTCCAGCTCCTCCTCGGCAACATCGGCCGCCCCGGCGGCGGCATCCAGGCCCTGCGCGGCCACGCCTCCATCCAGGGCTCGAGCGACATCCCCACCCTCTTCAACCTGCTGCCCGGCTATCTGCCGATGCCGCACGCGCACGCCCACGAGGACCTGGACGCCTACGTCGAGGCGAGCCGCACCGACAAGGGCTTCTGGGGCCACATGCGGGCCTACACAGTCAGCCTGCTCAAGGCCTACTTCGGCGACGCGGCCACCGAGGAGAACGACTACTGCTTCGAGCACCTGCCGCGGCTGACCGGATCCCACAGCACGTACGAGACCGTCATGGCCCAGCTCGACGGAGTGTGCAAGGGCTACTTCCTCATGGGCGAGAACCCGGCCGTCGGCTCGGCCAACACCCGGCTCCAGCGGCTGGGCATGGCGCAGTTGGAGTGGCTGGTCGTAAGGGACTTCTCGCTGATCGAGTCCGCGACATGGTGGCAGGACGGGCCGGAGACCGAGACCGGCGAGATGCGCACCGAGGACATCGGTACCGAGGTGTTCTTCTTCCCGGCTGCCTCGCACACCGAGAAGTCCGGCTCGTTCACCAACACCAATCGCTGGCTTCAGTGGCACCACGCCGCCGTAGAGCCCGAGGGCGACGCACGCAGCGACCTGTGGTTCATGTACCACCTGGGCCGTCGCATCAAGGCGAAACTGGCCGCGTCCACCGACCCGATGGATCGGCCCGTACAGGATCTGACCTGGGACTATCCGGTGGACGGGCCGCTGGATGAACCCATCGCTGCCGCAGTCCTGGCCGAAATCAACGGGCACGGGCCCGACGGCGCGCCGCTTTCGGCATACACGGAACTCAAAGACGACGGCTCGACCCGGTGCGGCTGCTGGATCTACTGCGGTGTGTACGCGGACGGCGTCAACCAGGCCGCCCGCCGCAAGCCGCACACCGAACAGGACTGGATCGCCGCCCAATGGGCCTGGTCCTGGCCCGCCAACCGTCGCATCCTCTACAACCGGGCGTCCGCGGCGCCGGACGGCACACCATGGAGCGCACGCAAGGCGCTCGTCTGGTGGGACGAGGCCGACGCGCAGTGGACCGGGCACGACATCCCCGACTTCCTGCCTGACCGCGCCCCCGACTACGTACCGCCCGAGGAAGCCAGCGGACCGGACGCGCTGCGCGGCGACGACCCGTTCATCATGCAGGCCGACGGCAAGGGCTGGCTGTACGCACCCGCAGGCCTCGAGGACGGCCCGCTGCCCACGCACTACGAGCCGCAGGACTCGCCCTTCACCAATGCCCTGTACCCGTCGGTCTCCCGTTCTCCGGTACGGCAGTTGCACCCGAGGGAGGGCAACCGGTACCACCCCAGCGGGGACGAACCGGGCTCCGACGTCTATCCGTACGTCGTCACCACCCACCGGCTGACCGAGCACTTCACCGCGGGCGGCATGAGCCGCTGGTCGCCGTACCTCTCCGAACTGCAGCCCGAGTTCTTCTGCGAACTGTCCCCGCAGCTCGCCGCCGAGCGCGGTCTGGAGCACGGCGGCTGGGCCACGATCATCACCGCCCGCAATGCCGTCGAAGCGCGCGTGCTGGTGACCGAGCGGATCAAACCCCTGACCGTGCACGGCCGTACGGTCCACCAGATCGGCCTGCCCTTCCACTGGGGACCCAACGGCGTCGCCACCGGCGACGCGGTCAATGAACTCGTCGCCATCGCCCTCGACCCCAACGCCCACATCCAGGAGGACAAGGCGCTCACCGCCGACATCCGCCCCGGACGGCGGCCGCGCGGACCGGATCTGCCGAAACTCGTCGCCGAATACCGCCGCATGGCGGGCATCACCGAGACGACCGGAACGGAGGCTGCGAAGTGACCGCCGAACAGGAGCGCATGGGCTTCTTCACGGACACCTCCGTCTGCATCGGGTGCAAGGCGTGCGAGGTCGCGTGCAAGGAGTGGAACGCCATCCCGGAGGACGGGCTGTCGCTGACCGGGATGTCGTACGACAACACCGGGGGGCTCGGGGCGTCGACCTGGCGGCATGTGGCGTTCATCGAGCAGCCGGCGCCTGACGGGCGCACCGAACTCCCACTCGCCGACGGCGGCAGCGGCCAGGCCGAACGGCCGCCCGCCGAGGGCGAGTTCCGCTGGCTGATGTCCTCGGACGTCTGCAAACACTGCACGCACGCCGCCTGCCTGGACGTGTGCCCGACCGGTTCGCTCTTCCGGACCGAGTTCGGCACGGTCGTCGTCCAGGAGGACATCTGCAACGGCTGCGGCTACTGCGTTCCGGCGTGCCCCTACGGCGTGATCGAGCAACGGCCCGCAGACGGCCGCGCCTTCAAATGCACCATGTGCTACGACCGCCTCGGCGCCGGCCAGGAGCCGGCCTGCGCCAAGGCATGCCCGACCGAGTCGATCCAGTTCGGCCCCCTGGACGAACTGCGCGAACGAGCCGCGCTGCGGGTCGACCAGCTGCAGGCGAGCGGAGTGAGCGACGCCCGGCTGTACGGGCACGATCCGCAGGACGGCGTCGGAGGCGACGGCGCGTTCTTCCTCCTGCTGGACGAGCCGGAGGTCTACGGACTGCCACCGGACCCGGTGGTCACCACGCGCGATCTCCCCACGATGTGGAAGCACGCGGGCGCCGCGGCGCTCGCCCTGGCAGGCAGCTTCGCGCTTTCGTTCGCGCTCCCCGCGATGACCGGACGGAAGGTACGCCGATGAAGCGCCGCGGCGAGCAACTGATGGTGCCACGGGCCGAGTTCGACTCGTACTACGGAAAGCCCGTCATCAAGGCGCCGGCCTGGGCAGCGCGTGACATCGCCGGATACTTCTTCCTCGGCGGGCTCGCCGGTGCCGGATCGGTGCTGGCGGCGGGCGCGCACCTGACGGGCCGAACCTGCACCGCGACCGCGATGAAGGTCTCTTCGCTCGCCGCCGTGTCCCTCTCGGCGGCCGCACTTGTCCACGACCTCGGCATGCCCGGCCGATTCGCCCACATGCTGCGTGTCATCAAGCCGACCTCACCCATGAGCGTCGGATCCTGGCTTCTGACGGCGTACGGACCCGCTGCCGGGGCGGCTGCCACCAGCGCGGTCACCGGACGGCTGCCGCGGATCGGAGCCACGGCCACCGCGGGCGCGGCGGTGCTGGGACCGGCGCTCGCCGCCTACACCGCAGTCCTCGCGGCCGACACCGCCGTACCGGCCTGGCACGGCGCGCACCGCGAACTGCCGTACGTCTTCGCCGCGTCGGCGACCGCGGCAGCCTCCGGGATGGCCCTGGTGCTGGGCCCCCGGCACGAGACGGCGCCGGCCCGGTGCGCGGCCGCACTGGCCGCCGTGGCCGAGGCGACGGCCGCCGAGGCCGCCCGGCGGCGGCTCGGCATGGTCGCCGAAACCTGGCGCGAGGGACACGCCGGCATACTGCTGCGCTCCGCCCGGCTGCTCACCGCGGCCGGCGCGGTGGGCGCCGTACTCCTCGGCCATCGCAGCCGGCCGGCCGCTGTCGCGAGCGGCCTCGCGCTCCTCGCTGGCTCGGCCTGCACACGTTTCGGGGTCTTCGCCGCAGGCATCGCCTCCGCAGAGGACCCCCGGTACACCGTCGGCCCCCAGCGGGCGGCCCTTGAACAGCGTTCGGAGAGGCAGGAACCACGGTGAACAGCACACAGCAGCCCACGACGCCGGTCACGGTGACGCTCAGCGGTTGCTCGAAGGAGGACGCGGACACCGTCTTTCGCGTACTGGGGCAGACATTCGCCTCGGACCGGGCTGACGATGACGCCCCGCAGTACACGCCCCACCCGCATCTGAGCGTATGGACCGCGACCTTCGACGTGGCGCCCGCACACGCTCCGGACAGGCCGCCGACCGATCCGGACAAGCCCGCGCGGCTCACCGCTGCCCTCCAGGTCGGAATCCAGGGCGGCTACTGGGCGGTGGACCGGACGAGGGACGCGCTCGCCGTCGTGTTCGAGGTGACCGAAGAGGGCATGGCCGCCGGCGATCAGGAGAAGGACGTCCAGCTGCGGCTGGAGAGCGGAGGCCGGTAGGGGTAGCGGTAGCCCGGCCGGACTCCGGCCCCTTCCCGCGTTGCGGGACCCTCCGTACCGCGCGAATGTCGAAGGATCCAGTTCGAGGAGGACAGTCCCATGCCCATCGCCACCGTGAATCCGGCAACCGGTGAGACGCTCAAGACCTTCGATGCGCTGGGAGCTGAGGAGATCGACCGGCGACTCGCGCTCGCGGTGACCGCCTTCGCCCGCCACCGCACCACGGATTTCGCCCGGCGGGCGGACCTGCTGAACCGCGCCGCACAGCTGCTTGACGAGGACCAGCAGGACATCGCGAGGACCATGACGACCGAGATGGGCAAGCCGCTCGCCGCCGCCCGCGCGGAGGCGGCGAAGTGCGCCAGGGCGATGCGCTGGTACGCGGGACACGCCGAGGGCCTCCTCGCCGACGAGCACCCTTCCGCCGCCGATCTGAAGGACTCCGGTGCGTCCCGGGCGATCGTCCGCTACCGCCCGCTCGGCGTCGTCCTTGCCGTGATGCCGTGGAATTTCCCGCTGTGGCAGGTCGTACGCTTCGCCGCCCCGGCCCTGATGGCCGGCAACGTCGGTCTGCTCAAGCACGCATCGAACGTGCCGCAGACCGCTCTCTATCTGGAGGAGCTCTTCCGGCGCGCCGGGTTCGAGGAGGGCTGTTTCCAGACGCTGCTCGTGGGATCGGGCGCGGTCGAGCACATCCTGCGTGACCGCAGGGTTGCTGCTGCGACCCTGACCGGTAGCGAGCCTGCCGGCCGTTCTGTCGCCGCCATCGCGGGCGACGAGGTGAAGAAGACCGTACTGGAGCTCGGCGGGAGCGACCCCTTCGTCGTGATGCCGTCCGCCGACATGGACCGGGCGGCCAGGACGGCCGTGATCGCCCGGGTGCAGAACAACGGCCAGTCCTGCATCGCCGCCAAGCGGTTCATCGTCCACGCCGACGTCTACGACGACTTCTGTGAGCGCTTCACCGCGGGGATGGAGCAGCTGACCGTCGGTGATCCGATGCAGGAGTCAACCGATGTCGGCCCGCTCGCCAGCGAACAGGGCCGCGCGGACGTCGAGGAGCTCGTGGACGACGCCCTGCGCCGCGGCGCGACGGCACGGTGCGGAGGCCGGCGCCCGGAGAAGCCGGCCCAGGGCTGGTACTACGAGCCCACCGTCCTCGTCGATGTCACCTCCGACATGCGTATCCACCACGAGGAGGCCTTCGGCCCGGTCGCCACCGTCTACCGGGCGGCCGACGTGGACGAGGCGGTTGCCCTCGCCAACGACACGCCCTTCGGGCTCAGTTCCAATGTGTGGACGCGCGACGACGAGGAGGCCGAGCGATTCGCCCGCGACATCGAGGCGGGCGGCGTCTTCTTCAACGGAATGACGGCCTCCCACCCCGCGCTGCCCTTCGGCGGCGTCAAGCGCTCCGGTTACGGCAGGGAGCTGTCGGACCACGGCATCCGCGAATTCTGCAACGTGACCACGGTGTGGCACGGCGCCGATCCCGGTGACGAGAGCTGAGCCAGACGGAAGGAGAGCGGTCATGCTCACGAACAGCAAGGCATTCAGCGGCTTCTCGGTCAACGATCTGCAGAAGGCGAAGGAGTTCTACGGCCAGACGCTCGGCCTGCGTGTCACGGAAGAGAACGACGCGACCGGCAGCATGCTGACGCTGCATCTCGAGGGCGGCACCGAGATCCTCGTCTACCCCAAGCCGAACCACGTCGCTGCTTCCTTCACCGTGCTCAACTTCCCGGTCCCGGACATCGACGAGGCCGTGACCGAACTGGCCGGACGCGGGGTGACTTTCGAGCGGTACGCCGGTTTCGAGCAGGACGAGAAGGGCGTCTTCCGTGCGGCGGGCCCGCCCATCGCCTGGTTCACGGACCCGTCGGGTAATACCCTCTCCGTCCTCCAGCTGACCTGAAACCCGGCCGCCGGGCGGCAGGCGCGCCCGGCCGCCCGGTCACCCGGCGGGCGCGTCCGACGGCGTCGCGCACCGCAGCTCGTCGCCGTGGACAGGCGCCCCCTCCACGCTGCTCCGGTCGTGTACGACCTTGACGACGGCGCCGGCCTCGGACCCGACCGCGACGTCGAAGACCTGGCCGTGCCCGGCGACGGCGTGCAGCCTTGCGCCGGGGAGCGCTGCGGCGATCGTGGTCGCGTGGCGGGCCCAGACCGGGTCGTAGGTGATGGTGGTCGGGCCCTTGGGGCGTGGCTCGCCGGGCTTGCGCGGGACGTACTCCACGACGAAGCCGTTCGCCCGCAGCGCGCTCGCGACCTCCTGATCCGTGACCCGAAGGTTCAGCCAGGCCGGCGGAATCTCGACCGGGACGTCCATGCTGGGCCGGATCCGGGAGTCGCCGACGATCGGCCGGTCCGCACGCAGGGCGGCCCACAGGGCGGCGGAGCGGTCCTTGTCCCAGATCAGGGTGGAGCCCCACTGTGGTACGCGGTGATCGAAATCCGAGAGGGGCACGGTCGCGAACTCCGTTCGATCCGCTTCCAGCCGACGCAAGTGCAAGCCCAGTTCCATCAGGTCCACGAGGCTGGTGTCCGGGTCCGTGCGTACGGAGGCGCGCAGCCTGAGGGCCGTGCGCGCCGCGGCGGCCGGGTCGGCGAAGGCTCCCTCAGATCTCAGCCGGGACAGCATCTCGATGAGCAGACGCTGTTGACGGCGCATTCGGCCCAGGTCACCGGGTGGTGAGACGTGCCGGGCGCGGACGTAACGCAGGGCGCCGATACCGTCCAGTTGGTGTGTCCCCGCAGTCAGGTTCAGCCCGGAACCCAGGTCTTGCAGGGGCTTGTCCGTACACACCTTCGCTCCGCCGAGGCGGTCCACGGTGTCCGCGAAGCCGGTGAAGTCCGTCTCGAGATAGTGATCGATGCGCAGTCCGGTCGCTTTCTCCACCGTGCGTACCGTGAGATCTCCGCTGCCGTGCGCAAAGGCGCCATTGATTTTTCCGAGGTGCCGTGGATGTGCGTGATCGGCGAACTCCACATAGGAATCCCGGGGAATGGATACCACACTCATCCGCCGACCGTCCTCGGCGATATGCACGACCATCATCACGTCCGTGCAATCGCACCCTTTGCCACCGACGTGCAGGCGCTCCTTGTCTTCGGCTGACAGGCCCGTTCGACTGTCGATTCCGACGACGAGGACATTGGTGCCGTTGGTCTCGCCGGCGACAGGTGAGCGGGAAGCGGACCTGTCTGCCGCCCAGATGGACCCGCCCGAGGCGAGCGAGGCGATGAGAACAGCCGTGACAGTGAAACTGCGCACAGAGCACTCCTCCGATGTCGGATTTCAACTGTCCGACGGAATCACGGATTGAGTGCCCCGGCGCGTATTTGACGGCGAATCCCCGATCAGGTGTCGGTCGATCGGCTGCCTCGGGGCGCCATTCGGAGCAGGCACCGGGCCGCCCGCAGCAGTGCGGGCGGCCCCTTCGGACGGCGGCCGGTCAGTTGCTCAGCCGGTGATGATCGCCGGGTCGCTCACACCGGGCTGACCGTTCTCGACATGCCCGGCGAACCGGCGCAGGAATGTCCTGTTCGTGTCGGACACCACGCTCAGGTCGTACCAGCGCTTGCTGCCGCGCAGATCCACCGTGTGCACGACGCGTCCGCCCGCGCGCACCGTGAACGTCTGTTTCTGCCCGCTGTACGCATTCGTCAGCGTGAGGTGACAGTCGGCGCTGCCCGCATTCGTCATGGTCAGCTCGACGCTGCCGCTCGAAGCGATGTGGCGGGCTGTCACCTCGGGGCCCGCGGTGGTGCCCGGGCCCCTGAAGGTGCGCAGGAAGCCGTTCGGGCCGTATACCGACAGGTCGTACACGCCCTTGGAGTAGGCCGTGTTCCAGGTGTCGGAGAGGTTCTTGCCGGCTGCGGCGGT
Organism: Streptomyces sp. NPDC019443; assembly: GCF_044389785.1. Taxonomy (NCBI): domain Bacteria; kingdom Bacillati; phylum Actinomycetota; class Actinomycetes; order Kitasatosporales; family Streptomycetaceae; genus Streptomyces; species Streptomyces sp. NPDC019443. Next base: position 297,345 of record NZ_JBIRYJ010000003.1, on the reverse strand, counting down.
GTACGTCCACGGCCCGTCCGTACGGTTCGCCGACGTGACCAGGAAGTGCGCTCCCGCGGTCGCGCCACCGCTGAAGGTGAGCGTGAAGCGCCCGGTCGAGGGTGTCCCGGCCCCGTACACCAGGGGTGCGTAACGCAGCGGGCGGGCGGGCCTCGACCCCCTCTCCTGCTTGGGCAGCACCGGGTTGGCCGGCGGCTTGGGCACATAGCTGGGGTGCCGCTCGTTGTCCGGCGGCTCGTACCCGTCGGTGTCCGGGAGCGCGGCCGGCGTGGTGTTCTTGAGACCGAAGTCGAAGGCGGATGTCAGGTCGCCGCAGATGGCGCGCCGCCACGGCGAGATGTTCGGCTCGCCCACGCCGAAGCGGTTCTCCATGAACCGGACGATCGAGGTGTGGTCGAAGACCTCCGAGCAGACGAAGCCACCGGTGCTCCAGGGGGAGACGACGAGCATGGGCACGCGCTGCCCCAGACCGTATGCTCCGGCGGCGTAGTTGCTGTTCCCGCCGAAGTAGTCGAGCGCGGTGTCCACGGTGGACAGGCCCTGGGCGGCCGAGGACGGCGGATACGGCGGAACGATGTGGTCGAAGTAGCCGTCGTTCTCGTCGTAGGTGATGAAGAGCGCGGTCTTGCTCCACACCTCCGGGTTGGACGTGAGCGCGTCCAGCACCTGGGAGATGTACCAGGCGCCGTAGTTCGCGGGGAAGTTGGGGTGCTCGGAGAAGGCCTCGGGGGCGGCGATCCAGGAGATCTGCGGCAGCTTCCCCGCCTTCACATCGGCCTTGAGGATGTCGAAGAAGCCGTCGCCGGCCTTGGCGTCGGTCCCGGTGCGTGCCTTGTCGTAGAGCGGATCGCCGGGCTTGGCGTTGCGGTACTTGTTGAAGTAGAGCAGCGAGTTGTCGCCGTAGTTGCCGCGGTACGCGTCCTCTATCCAGCCCCAGTGCCCTGCCGCGTCCAGACCGTCGCCGATGTCCTGGTAGATCTTCCAGGAGACCCCCGCCTGTTGAAGGCGCTCGGGGTAGGTCGTCCAGTCGTACCCGGCCTCCTCGTTACCGAGGACGGGCCCGCGGCCCTGGCCGTCGTTGCCCGTGTGGCCCGACCACATGTAGTAGCGGTTGGGGTCGGTCGCTCCGATGAACGAGCAGTGGTAGGCGTCGCACACGGTGAACGCGTCGGCGAGCGCGTAGTGGAACGGAATGTCCTCGCGGGTCAGGTATGCCATCGTCCCCGCGCTCTTGGCGGGAATCCACTGGTCGTACTTGCCCTGATTGAAGGCCTTGTGGCCGCCGGCCCAGTCGTGGTTCAGGCCCGTGATGAACTGCATGCCGAGGTCCTCGGCGTCCGGGTGGTAGGGCAGCACGTCCTTGCCGCCGTCCGGCTGGTGCCAGACCGACTTCCCGCTGGCCAGAGTCACCGGGCGCGGGTCGCCGAATCCGCGTACGCCCCTCAGCGCGCCGAAGTAGTGGTCGAAGGAGCGGTTCTCCTGCATCAGCACGACGATGTGCTCGACGTCCTTGATGGTGCCGGAGCGGCGACTGGCGGGGATGGCGGCGGCGCGGTCGATGCTGCTCGACAGGGCCGCGAATCCCGCGGTCGCGCCTGCGATCTGAAGGAACCGGCGCCGATTGAGTTCAGACATGAGTGTGGAGTCCTCTTTTGTGTGAGGAAACAGGAGTGAGCGGAGTGTCCAAGAGGAGCGAGTGGAAGGGAAGGGGTGGTGACACCGGTATGAAAGGACGGGGTACTCGCCGAGAACACCCTGGAGGGGCCGTGTGACGGCCCGGTCGCGGGCCGGCCCCTGCCGCCCGCAGGCAGGTCGGCGCCGCAGGCATGGCCGGTCCGGACGGGGGTACCCGGACGCGGTCACTGTTCAGTACGGCAGGGAAGGTGAGACGTTATGGGCTTAGGAGGATGCATCATCCTGATCGCGGTCGGGGCGATCCTCACATTCGCCACCGACTGGCAGGTGAAGGGCGCCAACCTCGACGTCATCGGCCTGATCCTGATGGCCGTGGGCATCATCGGCGTCGCCACCTTCACCAGCATCGCCAAGCGCCGGCGCGTAATCATGCCGCCGTCGGCCCCGCTGGTCGACGAAGAGCGGGACCGCCGCCGCTACGAGTGAGCCTCGGCGCGGCCGGCACCGGGTTTGGCCCTGTGGCACAGGGGCACCCGGGAGCCCGTCCGCCGATCCACACCCTCGTCCGCACCGGAGGCGATCGTGCGTCGTTCGCGTGTCGTTGTCGTCGGAGCCGGATTCGCCGGTTTCCATGCCGCCCGTACGCTCTCCCGGACCGTCCGGGACGAAGCCGAGGTCGTGCTGCTCAATCCCACCGACTACTTCCTGTATCTGCCACTGCTGCCCCAGGTCGCGGCGGGCATCCTGGAACCCCGCCGGGTGACCGTCTCGCTCCCCGGCACCCTGCCGCGAGTACGCCTGGTGCTCGGCGAGGCCGGAGCGATCGACCTGGACGAACGTCGTGTGCACTACACAGACCCGGAGGGCGCTCCCGGCGAGCTGGGGTACGACCGCCTCGTCCTCGCCGTCGGCAGCGTCAACAAACTGCTTCCCGTACCCGGCATCGCCGAGCACGCGCACGGCTTCCGTGGAATCCCCGAAGCGCTCTATCTGCGTGACCACATCACCCGCCAGATAGAACTGGCAGCCACCGGCGCCCCCGCCGAGGCCCGTGCCGCCCGCCGCACCTTCGTGGTCGTCGGCGCGGGCTACACCGGCACCGAAGTCGCCGCCCAGTGCCAGCTGTTCACCGATGCCCTGGCCCGCAAGCAGCGAGCCTCGGGTGAGGGCCCGCGCCCGCGCTGGGTGCTGCTGGACGTCGCCGACCGCGTGCTGCCCGGGCTCGACCCCCGGCTGTCATCGGCATCCGACCGGGTGCTCCGCAGGCGCGGCATCGACGTGCGGACCGGGACCTCGGTCAAGGAGGCGACCCGCGACGGGGTCCTGCTGGACGACGGAGAGTTCATCGAGACCAGGACGATGGTCTGGTGCGTGGGCGTACGTCCCGACCCGCTGGTCTCCGAAGTCGGACTGGCCGTCGAACGCGGCCGGCTCCTCGTCGACCCCAAGCTGACCGTACCCGGTCACCCCGAGGTCTTCGCCTGCGGTGACGCGGCCGCCGTGCCAGACCTGACCACGCCGGGGGAGTACACCCCGATGACCGCTCAGCACGCCTCGCGCCAGGGCAAGGTGGCCGGTCTCAACGTCGCCGCCTCCCTCGGCCACGGCCAGCAGCGCAACTACGAACACCACGATCTGGGTTTCGCCGTCGATCTCGGAGGCGTGCAGGCCGCCGCGAACCCCCTGGGCGTCCCGCTGTCCGGGCCGCTCGCGGGAGCCTTGACCCGGGGCTACCACCTGGCCGCCATGCCGGGAAACAGGGTGCGCGTCGCCGCCGACTGGCTGCTGGACGCCGTGCTGCCGCGCCAGGCCGTCCAGTTGGGTCTCGTCCGCTCCTGGTCGGTCCCGCTCGACACAGCCTCGCCCGAACTGGCCCGGGTGCCGGGCGGGCCCGACAAGGAGGAGTGACATGCGAAACGATCAACTGGTGGAATTGGGACAGCAGTTGCGAGTGGACGCGATTCGCGCCGCCGACGCGGCGGGCTCCGGGCATCCGACGTCCTCCATGTCGGCCGCGGACCTGGCCGCCGTACTTCTGGCCAATCATTTGCGCTACGACTTCGACCGGCCCGACCATCCGGGCAACGACCGGTTGATCTTCTCCAAGGGTCATGCCTCGCCGCTCCTGTACGCCCTTTACCGAATGGCCGGCGCCATCGACGACGAGGAACTCCTCACCTTCCGCCGCCTCGACAGCCGCCTGGAAGGGCATCCGACTCCGCGGCTGCCGTGGGTGGACGTGGCCACCGGATCACTTGGCCAGGGGCTGCCGGTCGGTGTGGGCATGGCGCTGGCGGGCAAGCGGCTCGACCAGATCCCCTACCGGGTGTGGGTGCTGGCGGGCGACAGCGAGATGGCCGAGGGCTCCGTCTGGGAGGCCGTCGAGCACGCGGCGTACGAGCATCTCGACAATCTGACCCTGATCATCGATGTCAACCGGCTCGGCCAGCGCGGGCCCACCCGACACGGGTGGGACCTGGAGGCATACGCCCGCCGGCTCGGCGCGTTCGGCTGGCACACCGTCGAGGTCGACGGGCATGACGTCGGCGCCGTGGACGCCGCGCTCACGGAGGCCGGCTCCACGATCGGGCAGCCCAGCGCGATCATCGCCCGCACCCGCAAGGGGCGTGGGGTCGCCGACGTCGAGGACCGGGAAGGCCTGCACGGCAAGCCACTGCCCGACGCGGACGCGGCCATCGAGGAGCTGGGCGGGCCGCGGTTCATCCGGGTCGACATCCGCAAGCCTCCCGCGGCACGGGTTTTGCACACCACTCTCGGCGGGCCACTCTCCCTGCCGACGTTCGAGGTCGGCGACTCGGTCGCCACCCGTACCGCGTACGGGAAAGCCCTCGCCGCGCTCGGCTCGGCGCGGGGCGACGTCGTGGCCCTCGACGGAGAGGTCGGCGACTCGACACGCACCGAGTACTTCGCCAAGGCCCACCCGAGCCGCTACTTCGAGTGCTACATCGCCGAACAGGAACTCGTCGCGGCAGCAGTGGGGATGCACGCACGCGGCTACGTCCCGTACGCGTCGACCTTCGCGGCATTCCTGACGCGCGCCCACGACTTCATACGGATGGCAGCCGTCAGCCGCTCCGCCATCAATCTCGTCGGCTCGCACGCGGGCGTCGCGATCGGCCAGGACGGCCCCTCGCAGATGGGACTCGAGGATCTGGCGATGTTCCGCGCGCTGCACGGCAGCACCGTGCTCTATCCGTGCGACGCGAACCAGACGGCCCGGCTGGTCGCGGCCATGGCCGAGCTGCCGGGCGTGAGCTATCTGCGCACCAGCAGGGGCGACACGCCGGTCATCTACGGTCCGGACGAGGAGTTCCCGGTGGGCGGATCCACTGTGCTGCGGTCCTCGGACCGGGACCGGGTGACAGTCATCGCCGCGGGAGTGACCGTCCACGAGGCGGTACGGGCAGCCGAACTGCTCGGGCAGGAAAACATCGACGTGCGCATCGTCGACCTCTACTCGGTCAAGCCGGTGGACGCGGTGACGCTCCAGGAGGCGGCGGATGCGACGGGGTGCCTGCTGACGGTGGAAGATCACCGTCCGGAGGGCGGCATCGGGGACGCGGTGGCGGAGGCATTCACGGACGGCCGCCCGATGCCCCGTCTGGTGCGGCTGGGCGTGCGGAACATGCCGGGGTCGGCCACGCCGGAGGAGCAGCTGCACATGGCCGGGATCGACGCCGAGTCGATCGCGGCGGGAGTGCGGCTGCTGGTGGAACAAGCGGTGGTGCGCTGAGCGAGCCAACACAATCGGCGTGAGCAAATACAGCCGTCGGCCGACGGGGACGTGGCCCCGTCGGCCGACGGCTCGCCGCCCGGTACCGGGCGGCCGTATTGAATTCTCGTTCAATTCGCTGTCTACCACCGGTACCAGCGGGACCTCGTGCCTGTCGCCGTGGTGCTCCGCATCAGGAATCCCAGGAGCCAGATGGCAAGCACAATGAGTGCAATCCACCAGAGCACCTTTACGGCGAATCCGGCTCCGAAGAGAATGAGTGCCAGAAGCAGAACGAGCAGGATGGGAACCATTGTCTGCACCTCCATGCAAACGGGTGCCCGGAATGCTTCTGCTTACACGTCGGTTCGGCTGCGGGGTTGACGCGCGTTTGACGAGTGCGACCGCGGGCACGCGGCCCAGGGAGTGCGGTATAAGGAGCTGACTCGGCGCAAGTATGGTTCACGATATGGAGGTGTCCGGTGATGGGGAAAGCCGACGAAGAGCGTGATCGCGGCCGGGACGAAACACCGGAGGAAAGGGCGGACCGGCGCTGGGCCGAACTCCTTCAGGAATTGCGGGTCGCCCAGACCGGTGTGCAGATCCTCTTCGGTTTTCTGCTCACGGTGGTCTTCCAGCCGCGCTTCGCCACTCTCTCCGACACCAACCAGACGATCTATACGGTCACGGTGCTGCTGGGGGCGGCCACGACCGGCGCTCTGATCGGCCCGGTGTCCTTCCACCGACTCCTCACCGGCCAGCAGCTGAAGCCCCAGACGGTCATCTGGGCCTCTCGCCTCACGGTGGTCGGGCTGTTCCTCCTGCTGTGCACGATGGCGTCGGCCCTGCTCCTCATCCTGCGCGTGGTCGTCGACGACACGCTGGCCATCTGGCTGGTAGTGGGGATGGTCGTGTGGTTCGTCCTGTGCTGGCTGGTGCTTCCGGCGTGGGCCCGCGCCACTCGTCGGACCGGCAGCTGACGGGGCGGACCGACAGCTGACGGGCGCGGTTCAACTCCGTAGAACCACCGACGCGTTGCGGGACGTAAGAGAGGGGTGGGGTGGGTGCAGGCCTCTGGGGGTGTGACGGTACTGTGCGCGCACCGCCATATGGGTGGTGGCGCGGCAACCGTGGAGGATTTTATGACAGCAATCAAGAGATCGTGGCGCCGTTCGGGGGCCCTGGTAGCGGTGGCGACGGCCGGCGTCTTCGGCGTCGGCCTGGCCGCCGGCCCGGCGCAGGCGCACACCCCGGTGTGGTCGGTGACCTGCACCGAGGTCCAGATAGACCTGACCCAGTACAACTCCCAGGTCGAGAACACCGTGAGCGTCACCGTGGACGGCAAGGACCTGCTGCCCACCGAGACGTTCAAGAAGGAGTTCCACAAGAAGCTCGAGCTGCCCAAGCACAGCAGCGAGCTCTCCGTCCGCCTGGTGGTGAAGGCTGGCGACGGCGACAACTTCTCGCGCGACGAGACCAAGAAGGCGCCGGTCTGCGAGGACAGTACCCCGACTCCGCCGGCCACCCCGACTCCGCCGGCCACCCCGACCCCGTCGGCCACGCCGACTCCCTCGGACACGCCCACCACGGCCACTCCCACGCCGAGCAGCTCCACCAGCTCCGCCGAGGTGCCGCCGTCGGCCAAGCCGAGCTCCCCCTCGGGTGACCTGGCCGAGACGGGCTCCTCCAGCACCACTCCGCTGATCGCCGGCGCTGCCGCCGCGGTCATCGTCGCGGGTGGCGGCATCATGTGGGCCGCGCGCAAGCGTCGTAGCGCCCAGCACTGACCCCGGCGCGCTGCCGCGGGACGAACCGCGGCGCGTCGCCGAAGCGGGGCGGGTGGGGCCGTCGAGAGACGGCCCACCCGCCCCGCTTCGTTGTCAGGCGGCGGCCGGCGTGTAGTGCGCCGCCTCGTCGCCCTCGACGACCCGGCTCAGCCCTCCGTCGACGCCGACGGGGACATCGCCCGCGACCGTCACCCGGTGCAGCAGACGCGGCAGATCGCCGTAGTCGTCGGGCGCGTAGTGCTGCGTGCTGCGGTTGTCGAAGAGGACCAGGTCGCCCGGCGCCCAGGTCCAGCGGACGACGTTCTCCGGGCGCGTCACGTACGACTGGAGGATCCGCAGGATGTCGCGGGACTCGGACTGGGACAGGCCCACCAGAGACTGAGCGAAGCCACCGATGAACAGGCCGCGCTCGCCCGACTCGGGGTGGACGCGGACCACCGGGTGCTCGGTGCGGTACTTCCTGGAGACGAACTGCCTGCGATGCTCGGCGGCCTTCTCGGTCTTCGGCTCGGCATAGTCGTACGCGTTGGTGTGGACGGCCCACAACCGGTCGGCCAGCTCGCGCAGCGCCTCGGGCAGATCCCGGTAGGCGGCCGCCGAGTTGGCGATCAGGGTGTTGCCGCCGTACGGCGGGACCACGAGGCTGCGCAGCGTGGACGCCTTGGGCGGGGTGCGCAGGAACGTGACGTCGGTGTGCCACTGGTTGGCGCGGATGCCCTCGTCGCCGTCGACCGGCAGGATGTGCGGCTGGCCCTCGACGGACGGCACCGTGGGGTGCGCGGTGGTGAGCTCGCCGAACAGCGAGGCGAACCGTAGCTGAGCGGCGTCGTCGAGCTGTTGGTCGCGGAAGAAGAGCGCCTTGTGCTCGATGAGCGCCGCGTTGATCTCGGTGACGATGGCGGGGTCGAGGTCGGCGGAGATGTCGACGCCGAGGATCTCGGCGCCGATACGGCCGCCGATACGGCGGATGTCGAAACCGGTGCTGGTCATGCGGAACTGCCTTTCTCTGGAGGTGAATGAACGGGGATCAGTGGGAAAGGCCGGGCCGGCCTGCCGGGCGCTGAAGGCCGTAGTGGTCGCGCAGGGTGCGGCCGCTGTATTCGGTGCGGAACAGCCCCCGGTCCTGCAGCAGGGGGACGACCTGGTCGACGAAGTCGTCGAGTCCGCCCGGCAGATACGGCGGCATGATGTTGAAGCCGTCTGCCGCGCCCTCGGTGAACCACTGCTCCAGCTGGTCCGCGATCTGCTCGGACGTACCGGCGAAGACCCGGTGGCCGCGGCCACCGCCGAGTCTGGCGATCAGCTGCCGGATGGTGAGCTGCTCGCGCCTGGCGAGCTCCGCGACCAGCGTGAAGCGGGACTTGTTGCCGTTGATGTCCTGCTCCTCGGGGAGCGCGGGCAGCGGTCCGTCCAGCGGTAGTCCGCTCAGGTCCGTGCCGAGCATCCCGGACAGCTGCTGGAGCCCGTACTCCGGGACCTGCAGCCCGGTGAGCTCGTCCGCCAGCGCCAGCGCCTCGGCCTCGGTCCCGCCGATGATCGGGCAGATGCCGGGCAGGATCTTCAACTGGTCCGGTGTGCGGCCGTACTTCGCGAGCCGCGACTTGAGGTCCTTGTAGAAGGTCTGGCCGTCGGCGAGAGTCTGCTGGGCGGTGAACACCGCCTCCGCGTACCGGGCCGCGAACTCCTTGCCGTCCTCCGACGACCCGGCCTGCACCAGCAGCGGATGTCCCTGGGGCGAGCGCTGTACGTTGAGCGGTCCGTCGACCCGGAAGTGGGTGCCTCGGTGCTCGATCGGCCGTACCGCGCCCTCCTCCGAGTAGACGCCGCGCTCGCGGTCGATCAGCGGCGCGTCGTCCAGCCAGCTGTCCCACAGCTCCTTGGTCACATCGAGGAACTCGGCGGCGCGCTCGTAGCGCAGCGCGTGCTCCAGATGCTCCTCGAGGCCGAAGTTCCTGGCCTCGGCGACATTCCCGGAGGTGACGATGTTCCAGCCGGCCCGCCCGCCGCTGATGTGGTCGAGCGAGGCGAACTTGCGGGCCACATGGAAGGGCTCGTTGAACGTTGTGGAGACGGTGGCGATCAGACCGATGTGCTCGGTGGCGACGGCCAGCGCAGAGAGCAGCGTGAGCGGCTCGAATCCGCCGACCGCGTTGTAGCGGGCGTTGCCCCACAGAGCGACGCCGTCCGCGAGGAACAGCGAGTCCAGCCTGCCGCGTTCGGCGGTACGGGCCAGCTCCTGGAAGTACGAGAGATCGGTGATCCGCTCGGGCTGGGTGCGCGGATGGCGCCAGGCGGCATCGTGATGACCGGCGTTCATCAGGAACGCGTTGAGATGGAACTGGCGTGGGGTGGCGGCGGGCATGGGTGAATCCTCAGTTTCCGGTCGGGGTGCGCCAGGACGTGAAGCGGCGTTCCAGGGCTACGAGCAGCTGGTTGAAGATCACGCCGATGGCGGAGATGGTGATGATCCCGGCGTACATCTCAGGGATCGCGAAGTTGAACTGGGAGGCGTTGACGAGGTAGCCGAGGCCGGCCTTGGCGCCCACCATCTCGGCGGCGACGAGGACGAGGATCGCGAACCCGCCGGCCAGCCGGATGCCGGTGAAGACCGTCGGGACCGAGGCGGGCAGGATCACTTTCTGGAAGATCCGCGGGGCGGGCAGATCCATTGACCTGGCGAGTCTCAGCAGGGTCGGATCGACGCTGCGTACGGCGCTGATGGTGTTCAGCAGGATCGGCCAGGTGCACGCATAGAGGACGATGGAGATCTTCGACGTCTCCCCGATGCCGAGCAGCAGCACGAAGACCGGCAGCAGCGCCAGTGCGGCGGTGTTGCGGAAGACCTCGAGGAGTGGCCCGAGGAGATCCGCGAGCGGTTTGTACCAGCCGATCAGCAGGCCGAGCGGTACCGCGCCGACGACCGCGAACCCGAAGCCGGTGAGCGATCGCCCGAGGCTGGCCTGTGCGTGCTCGGCGAGTTGCCCGTCGAGCAGCAACTGCCACCAGGCGACGGCGACTTCGGAGAACGGTGGCAGAAAAGTACGGTCGACGAGACCGAGGCGGGGCGCGGTCTCCCACAGCGTGAGCAGCGCCGCGATCGCGACGGTCCGGGTGAACACCGCAAGCAGGGCCCGGCCGGTGCTCCGCAGCGGGGCCCGCAGTGCGCTTGTGCGGGCGTGGGGCGCGAGTGCCGGATCGGTGCGCCGTGCCGTGCCGTCCACATCGACGGCGGTTGCGAGCGCCTTCTCGGTGGTGATGCTCATGGCGTTGCGGCCTCCAGCTCCTCCTGCTGGGCCCTGCTGACCTCATCGCGCAGCAGGCTCCAGATCTGATGTCGGTGGTGCGCAAACTCGGGGCTGGACCGTGGATCGGCGTCGGCGCTTCGGTCACCCAGGTCGATCGGCACGATCTCTTTGATCCGGCCGGGCCGGGAGGTGAGCACGGCGACCCGCCGGCCCAGATGGACCGCCTCGTCGATGCCGTGCGTGATGAACACGATCGTCTTGCCGGTGCGCTGCCAGATCCGCAGCAGCTCGTCCTGGAGCGACTCCCGGGTCTGTGCGTCGAGCGCGGCGAACGGCTCGTCCATCAGCAGCACGTCGGGGTCGTAGGCGAGGCTGCGGGCGATGGCGACACGCTGGCGCATGCCGCCGGAGAGCTCGTGCGGATGGCGGTCCTCGAAGCCGGTGAGCCCTACGAGCGCCAGATACTCGCGGGCCCGCTCGGCCCGTTTGCGGCGCGGCACCCGGGTGGCTTCGAGGCCGAACTCGACATTGCCCTGGGCGGTGCGCCAGGGGAGCAGGGCGTACTGCTGGAAGACGATGCCGCGGTCCAGACCGGGGCCCGAGACGGGTTCGCCGTCGAGCAGTATCCGGCCCGAGGTGGGCTCACAGAGCCCGCCCAGCAGGTCGAGCAGGGTGGATTTCCCGCAGCCGCTGGGACCGACGACAACCACGAACTCCCCGGCGGCGATGTCGAGATCGATACCGTCCAGCGCGATGACGGACTGCTGCTTTCCGCGTACGGGGAAGGTCTTGCCGATGCCCTGGAAGCTGATCTTCGGCGTGGTCATGGGGTCAACTCCCCGCCTTCGTAGTGCCCTTGTTGAACTTGTTGGTGTACAGGTCGGGGATCTTCACCTGTCCGGACTTGATGTCTCCCCGCTCGGTGAGCCAGTCGGCCCAGTCGGAAATCTCCTTCTCGTCGATCCGGCCGCCGGGCGCGGAGACACCGTAGGAGCGCCAGTACTTGAGCGCGTCGGCGCTCTCGTTGCGCTTCCGCTTGGCGACGATCTCGGTCATCTTGGCGACGACCTCCTCGTGCGGTGTCGTACGGGACCAGTCCAGGGCCCTGCCCACGCCGGTGACGAAAGTCCGCACCGTCTCCGGGTTCTGTTCGATGAAGCGCTCGGTCAGCACATAGGTGCCTGCGCTGAAGGCCCCGCGCAGCTCGAAGTCGCTGAAGAGCTTGCGTATCCCGCCCGTCTGCAGCGCCTTGTCGCGCAGGATGCCGCCGAGGACGGCCACGTCGATCTGCCTCTGGCGCAGCGACTGTTCGGTGTTGACGGGCGGTACGACGATCCGCTCGACCTGCTCGGCTTCTGCCCTGCTCAGGCCGTTCTTCCTGAGGTAGATGTCGAGCATCGCCTCGGCGTGGGCGCCCAGGGTGTTCATGCCGACTTTCTTGCCGACGAGGTCACGGGGCCGGCGGATGGCGCTCCGCTCGGCGACGTAGTAGCCGCTGTAGGCGTACTTGTCGGAGCCGTAGTAGCTGATGACGGCCTTGATGGGAGCTTTGCGGGAGGCGAGCTTGACCACCGCGCCGTTGAATGCGCCCCCGAAGTCGATCTGACCGGAGGCGGCGGACTGGATGTCCTGCGGGCCGCTGATGGTGTTGCCGACCCAGTCGAGCTTCAGGTCCTCCAAATAGCCGAGGGCAGCGGCGAGTTCGGCCGGGTTCACCGCGCCGGCCGAACCCTGGTAGCGGAGCGTCTTGGTGTTGCGGACGCCGCTGCCGCTCGCTGTGCCGCAGCCCGCAGCCGCCAGCGCGGAGAGTCCTGAGAGCACAAGGAAGGTGCGTCTGGTGGAGGTCATCAGTCATTCCGTTTCGGGGTACGCGAAGATGCCTGGAAAATCACCGGGAAAAGCGCGATGAATTCAGGTGGGAGGTGGGAATGCATTGGCAGGGGAATGGGGAAAATCCTGCCCAAATAATTACCGCGGGCGGGCCGGGGGAGTGAGGTGCTCAGCCCGTCAGAAGCCCCTGGAGCAGGGGCCGGACGCGGACGAAGAAGTCAGCTGCGCGTGTTTCAGCGGCCGGCGGCACAGAGTGCGCTGGCGTGCCGTCGAAGATCGACGTGCAGGCGCGATACGAGAATGTCAGCTTGACTCACAACGGTGAGAGTGGCAGCGACTTCCGGTCACGTCAATGCGTTTCGGAAATCGTCTCGCATAGTGAATTGTTACGGCTTTCTTTCGTGAATGTGGACCGTCGGACGGCTGTCACGGCCGCGGAGTGTCCACGGTCCTGACGGCCGCTGTTCTTCCGGGTGTTCCCACGGCCCCCTGGTACGTTCCCTCGGGCGCCGCGATGCTGTGCGCCGACAGCGCTTACTGCGCGCTCAACACGCCGTATTCCAGGAGTAGTTGTGGGCCTTGGCAGAGCAAGACGCTCCGTCGTGCTGGTCGCGACGGTGTCCGCCCTGGTGGCGGGAGCGGTATCTCCCGCCGTCGCCGATTCCACCCCCGACCCCCGGCCCAGGGACCGGTCCGAAGTGCTGCGGCCGATCGCGCCGCCGCCCGCGAGCGCCCCGGCCGGACGTCCCAGAGCCATCGCCGACGGCGACGGCATCGAGACCGCGCGCAGCTCCCGGTCGATCGCCCCCGGTATCCGCCTCACCTCGTACGACCGGCTCGAATCCAACAAGTGGCTGCGGGTCGACGCACTCTCCGTCGAACTCGACGGCAGCGGGGCACAGGCCGACTACCTCTCCTCGGGCAAGGTCGCCGACCGCCGTACCGTCTCCGAACTCGCCGCCGGTCACGACGCCGGACCCGGCCGGCGCACCGTCGCCGCCATCAACGCCGACTTCTTCGACATCAACCAGACCGGCGCTCCGCAGGGTCCCGGCATCAAGGACGGCAAGGTCACCCACTCGCCGGCCACCGGCGCCAACCGGGCCGTCGGCATCGGCCCCGGGAGCGCGGGACGCGTCCTGCAGCTCTACTTCGACGGCGCCCTGACGCTGCCCTCGGGAACGCACCCGCTGACCGCGTACAACGCCGCGAACGTTCCGGCCGGCGGCATCGGCGCGTACACCGCGGCCTGGGGAACCGCCGACCGTGCCCTGACCGTGGACGCCGCAACTCCCGTCGCCGAGGCGCTCGTACGGGACGGCAGAATCGTCGCGGTCACGGGCAGGCCCGGCACCGGGCCGATCGCCCCGGACACCACCGTCCTGGTCGGACGGGAGGCCGGCGCCGGACTCCTCGCCGCGCTGGGCCCCGGCGACCCGGTGCCCCTGGAGTACCGGCCGCGCACCGACAGCGGCCCCGTCCCACGCACCGCGGTCGGCGGCCGTGAACTCCTCGTCGTCGACGGCGTACCCCAGAACCACGAGGGCGAAGGCAACAACACCGCCGCCCCCCGCACCGCCGTCGGCTTCTCCAAGGACGGCAGCGCGATGCAGGTCATCACCGTCGACGGCAGGCAGGCCGACAGCGGCGGCGTCACCCTCACCGAGCTCGGCCTGATGATGAAGCAGGCCGGCGCGCACAGCGCGCTCAACCTCGACGGCGGCGGATCGTCGACGCTTCTCGCGCGCGAGCCCGGCAGCGACGCCCTCCAGGTGGAGAACAGCCCCTCCGACGGCAGTGAGCGCACGGTCCCCAACGGTCTCGCGCTCACCGCGCCCGACGGCAGCGGACGGCTGCGCGGCTTCTGGGTCGAGACCCGCACATCCGCCGGTAGCGCCCCCACCGCCGACCCGGTCAAGGGCGGCCACCCCGAGCGGGTGTTCCCCGGACTGACCCGTCGGCTCACCGCCGCCGGATACGACGAGACGTACGGACCGGCTGCGGGAACCCCGCACTGGCGTGCCGTACGGCCCTCGGTGGGCCGGGTCGACGGCCAAGGCGTGTTCCGGGCGCGGCACAGCGGCACCACCGAGATCCGTGCCGAACGCCGCGGCGCCCACGGCAGCACCGAGCTGACCGTCCTCGACGACCTTGCCCGGATCGAGCCGACCACCCGGCGTGTCGGCCTCGCGGACGCGAGCGCCACCGGCACGTTCGGCATCCTCGGCCTCGACGCGCAGGGCAACAGCGCGCCCGTGGAACCCGGCGATGTGCAACTCGCCTACGACCACACGCTGTTCGCCATACGCGATGACGGCGGGGGCTCCTTCACCGTCACTTCCCGTACGGGCGGCGGCGCCGGGCGGATCACGGCGACCGTAGCCGGCGTCACCACCGTCCTCGCCGTCGCCGTCGGCCTCGCCGAGCAGCCGGTGTCGGCCTTCGACGACGCGGCGTCCTGGACCTTCAGCCAGGCCCGCGCGAGCGGTTCGGTCGCGGCCACGCCCGACGGGCAGAGCGGCACCGGCCTGGAGCTCACGTACGACTTCACGCAGTCGACCGCGACCCGCGCCGCGTACGCCAACCCACCGCGGCAGATCGCCGTCCCGGGCCAGCCGCAGTCCTTCACGGTCTGGATCAAGGGCGACGGGAAGGGCGCGTGGCCGACGCTGCACCTCAAGGACGCGGCCGGATCCGACCAACTGCTGCGCGGCCCGTACGTCACCTGGACCGGCTGGCGGCAGGTGACCTTCGCCGTCCCGCCCGGGGCCGCGATGCCGCTGTCGGTCCACCGCTTCTATCTGGCCGAGACCGCTGCCGCCAGGCAGTACACCGGCAAGATCGTGATCGATGCTCTCGCCGCACAGCTGCCGCCGACCGTCGACCTGCCCGAACAGCCGCGTACGGCCGATCCGCTGATCGACCCCGCGGCCGAAACCGAGGGCAGGGACTGGCAGTTCGCGGTCATGTCCGACGCCCAGTTCGTCGCCCGAGACCCCGACAGCGCGATCGTGGCGCAGGCGCGGCGGACGCTGCGCGAGATCAAGGCCGCACGGCCCGACTTCGTCGTCGTCAACGGCGACCTGGTCGACGAGGGTTCGCCCGCGGACCTCGCGTTCGCGCGGCGCGTGCTGACCGAGGAGCTGGGGGACGAGCTGCCCTGGTACTACGTGCCCGGCAACCATGAGGTGATGGGCGGGAAGATCGACAACTTCATCACCGAATTCGGCCCCGCGCACCGTACGTTCGACCATCGCGGCACGCGCTTTCTGACGCTGGACACGTCGAGTCTGACCCTGCGCGGCGGCGGCTTCGACCAGATCAAGGGCGTGCGGGCGCAGCTCGACGCGGCGGCGAAGGACCCGGGCATCGGCTCGGTGATGGTCGTCGAGCATGTGCCGCCGCGCGACCCGACCGTCCAGAAGGGCAGCCAGCTGAGCGACCGCAAGGAGGCGGCGCTGATCGAGCAGTGGCTCGCGGAGTTCCGCCGTACGACGGGCAAGGGTGCGGGGCTGATCGGCAGCCATGTCGGCGTCTTCCACGCCGAGCACGTGGACGGCGTGCCGTATCTGATCAACGGCAACTCGGGCAAGAATCCGGCGGGCCCGGCGGACGAGGGCGGCTTCACCGGCTGGTCGCTGGTCGGCGTCGACAAGGTCTCGCGGGGCGAGCAGGCGGCGGGCCGTGCCAGGCCGTGGGAGGGCGGCCCGGACTGGGTCTCCGTCCAGACCCGCGCACATGTCGACGGCCTCACCCTGGACGCGCCCGCGGTACTGCGCCCCGGCGACAGCGAGGATGCCGGCGCGACGGTCACTCAGGGTGCACGCAGGGTTCCGGTGGCTTTCCCGCTGAGCGTGGACTGGACGGGTTCGCCGAATCTGTACATCGGTGCCCCGGAGAACGCCCGCCACCGCCACGCGGCGGCGTTCGACCCGAGGGCGGGCCGGCTGACGGCTCTGCGACCGGGGACGGTCACGCTGGTGGTGACGGTGGGCGGCGTGACGCAACGTACCGAAGTCCGCATAGCGGCGGAGGGAGCCGGGGTGGGCCGGGCGGCCTAGCACACCTGCTTGCGCGCAGTCGGCCTCGCATCCGGTGGGGGTGTGGGGGTCGGCCTCGCACCCCGTGAGACCGGCTGCGCTGCCCCACTGTGCCCCCGCTCCTGAGACACGGCGAGGCATGGCTGTACGGGGACGGACCGGGTGCCCCAGCTCGCCGTGCGGGAAGCCCCCGCAGCGGGCAGCCTAGGTCGTGAGCGTTGCGGAGGAGGTGGTTCCCCTTGTCCGATCCGCTCGCCGCAGGGGCCGCAGAAGCCGTAGAACCGGACGGCGGGGGCGAGGGCTCCCACCCTCTCCTGTCGCTCGCGCTCGCCGGGATGATGGACGACGTCCAGGCCCACTCCGGAGCCGTCTATCTGCTCGCGCACGACGAGCAGGTCCTCGAGATGGCCGTCATGGCCGGGCTGCCCCGCGCCTTCGCCGCGCCCTGGGAACGCGTCTCGATCGGCTCGCCCATCCCCGTCGCCGAGGCGACGCGCGAGCGGCAGCTGATCTGGGTCTCCGGCGAGGAGGACATGGCCCGCCGCTATCCACGCATCGCGGTCGTCCTGCCCTATCCCTTCGCCCTCGCCGCCCTGCCCATCGCTACCGCCGACACCACGTACGGCGCCGTCTTCGTCACCTGGCCGGGCTCCCATCCACCCGAGATATCCGCCAGTGAAGTCGGCCGTCTCACCGCCGCCTGCGACCGCCTTGCCCTGCGGCTGGCGCGCGCCGCGCAGCTGGGCCGCCCCGTCGTCCCAGAGGCAGACTTCCTGGGGCCCGCCGCCATGACCGGGACGAGCGGCGCGGTCGAGGCCGTGCACATGCTGGCGCGGGTGCCGGACGGCATGTGCTCCCTGGACGTGAACGGACACGTGACCTACGCCAACCCCGCGGCCGGAGAACTGCTCGGCCTCCCCTCGTCGGGGCTGCTGGGCAACCTGCTGTGGTCGGCCCTGCCGTGGCTGAACGACCCGGTGTACGAAGACCGCTACCGGGCGGCTCTGATCAGCCAGCACGCCACGTCCTTCGTGGCGCTGCGCCCGCCGCAGGACTGGCTGATGTTCCGCTTCCACCCCAGCAGAAGCGGCATAAGCGTGCACATCACCCCGGCCCGCGGAACCGTCCAGGAGTTGCCCTACGACGCACCGTCGCAGCAACCCGCGGGCCTGGTGGCGATATCCCACATCCTCAACCTGGCCAGCGCGCTGACCGAGGCCGTCGGCGTGTCCGACGTGATCGAGCTGGTCGCGGACGAAATCATGCCGGCCGTCGGGAGCCGTGCGCTGGTCATGCTTGCGTCCGACGCCGGGCGGCTGCGCGTCCTGGGCCAGCGCGGCTACCAGAACCCGGAGGTCGTCGACCGGTTCGACGGCATGCCCCTGGCCGCCCAGACGCCCGGCGCCCAGGCGCTCGCGACCGGAGTGCCGTCCTTCTTCGAGTCGCGCGAACAGCTGGAGCACATCTATCCCGCGCGCTACGCGACCCGTGACGGCATGGCCGCCTGGGCCTATCTGCCGCTGATCGCCTCCGGACGGCCCGTAGGCACCTGCGTACTCAGCTACTCGGAGCCGCACCACTTCTCCACCGACGAGCGCGCCGTCCTCACCAGCCTCGGCGGCCTCATCGCCCAGGCACTTGAACGGGCCCGGCTCTACGACACCAAACACCGGCTGGCCCACGGCCTCCAGTCCGCCCTGCTGCCGCACTCCCTGCCCACCCTGCCCGGCCTGGAGGTCGCCGCGCGCTATCTGCCCGGCACCCAGGGCATGGACATCGGCGGCGACTTCTACGACCTGATGCGCACCGGCGACGCGGTCATCGGAGATGTGCAGGGCCACAACGTCACCGCCGCCGGGCTGATGGGCCAGGTCCGCACCGCCGTCCGCGCCTACACGGCGGTCGGTCAGCCGCCCGGCCAGGTCATGGAGAGCACCAACCGGCTGCTGATCGACCTGAACGTGGATCTGCTGGCCAGCTGCGTCTATCTGCATCTCGACCCGCTGGCCGGCCGCGGCCTGCTGGCCCGCGCCGGACACCCCCAGCCGCTGCTCCGCGATCCCGACGGCCGGGTCCACATCCTCGATCTGGCAGGCGGCCCGCTGCTCGGCGTCGACCGGTTGGCCGCCTACCCCACCACGGCGGTGCCGCTGCCCCCGGGATCCGTACTGGTCCTGTACACGGACGGCCTGATCGAGGTGCCCGGCGTCGACATCGACGACGCCTTGGCGGACCTGGCCGCACTGCTGGCAAGCACCGCCGACCAGCCGCTCGAAGCGCTGGCCGACAGTCTGATCCGCCACGCGACGCGCAGCCGTCAACGCAGCGACGACACGGCGCTGTTGCTGCTCCGCCCGGAAGTCTGAGCAGAGCCGGGCCGCACGATCAGGCGTGATCGGGAGCGACCGCAGACGTTCACCCGGTCGAGCTGGAGGCCCTCAATTCGCCGTCCCCGAGCGGCGCGAAGAACCGGGCCACATCCGCGTCCGTCACCTCCGACAGCTCCGCGGGCGACCAACGTGGCCTGCGGTCCTTGTCGATGACCTGCGCCCGTACGCCCTCGACCAGATCGGGCGACGAGAGGGCCGCACACGAGACGCGGTACTCCTGGTCGAGCACCGGCTCCAGCACTCCCAGCCGCCGGGCCCGGCGCAGCGCGGCGAGGGTCACCTTCAGCGAGGTGGGGGACCGGGTGAGGATCGTCTCGGCGGCCTCCTTCGCCGCCGGCTCGCCGCAGTCGAGCAGCCGGCCGAGGATCTCCTCCACGGATCCGGCGGCGTAACAGCCGTCGATCCACTGGCGGTGCCGGGCCAGTTCTCCTTCGGGCGCGGCCTCCGCGCACCGCCGCACCGCCTCGGCCACATCCAGCCCGGCGAGCGACGTGGCGAGCTCCGCCAGCCGGCTCGACGGTATGAAGTGATCGGCGAGCCCGCACAGCAGTGCGTCGGCCGCGCCCACCGCCGTGCCGGTGAGCGCGAGATGAGTGCCGAGCTCCCCGGGAGCCTGTGCGAGCAGATGCGTACCACCTACGTCCGGCACGAAGCCGATGCCCGTCTCCGGCATGGCGACGGCGGAGCGCTCGGTGACGACGCGTACGTCACCGTGCGCGGAGACGCCGACCCCGCCGCCCATGACGATGCCGTCCATGAGGGCGACATAGGGCTTGGAGTAGCGGGCGATACGGGCGTTGAGGCGGTACTCGTCCCGCCAGAAGTCGAACGACGCGTTGCTGCCCGCCAGCGCGTCCGAGTGAATGGCGCGGATGTCGCCGCCCGCGCAGAGCCCCCGTTCACCGGCTCCGGAGACAATCACGACCGCGACGGATTCGTCCTGCTCCCACTGTGCGAGCGCCGCGTCGATGGTGCGGACCATCGGGTGGGTGAGGGCGTTGAGAGCACGGGGACGGTTGAGAGTGATGTACCCCGCGCGGCCCTCGGTGTGCAGCAGTACGGAGTCGTCGAGGGCCATCGGTGTTCCTTCCGGGTTGTGGATCTCCTCGGTCCATCCTCGCTCACGCGACGACGGCTCCTTCAGGCGCGCCTTGTGTTCGGGCTCTTCCCGCCAGTCCGACCAGTCGGTACGTTCCTGGGTGAGCCGGATACCGGTAGGCCGGACACCCGGTCCGAGGCAACGGAGGTCCCGATGTCAGAGCACGCACCACAGATCGCAGGCCACTGCGACGAACGCTTCGAGGCGGTGCGTACCGCCTTCGAGGAGAACTTCCGCGCCCGCGGCGAACTCGGCGCGGCCGTGAACGTGTTCCTCGACGGAGAGAGCGTCGTCGACCTGTGGGGCGGCTGGGCCGACGAGGCGCGCACCCGCCCGTGGGAGCGGGAGACGCTGGTCAATGTGTGGTCGACGACCAAGGGCCCCACCGCCCTGTGCGCGCATCTGCTCGCCGACCGGGGGCTGCTCGATCTGGACGCCCCCGTCGCCACCTACTGGCCGGAGTTCGCCGCGGCCGGCAAAGAGGCCATTCCCGTACGCCATCTGCTCTCGCACCGCGCGGGCCTGGCAGGGCTGCGCGAGCCGCACAGTATCGACCAGCTCTACGACTGGGAGCTGACCACCGCACGCCTCGCGGCCACTGAGCCGTGGTGGGAGCCGGGCACCCGCTCCGGCTACCACGCCTTCACCTACGGGTTCCTGGTCGGAGAGGTCGTCCGGCGGATCACCGGACAACTGCCCGGGGAGTTCCTGCAACAGGAGATCACCGGCCCGCTCGGCATCGACTTCACCATCGGGCTTCCGGAGAAGGAGGCAGGGCGCGCCGCCGAGCTGGTCCATCCGCCGGCCGCGGCGAGCAGCGAACAGGCCGCGATCTTCGCCCAGTTGCAGCCGGTCGCCCTGGCGGCCCTCGTCAACCCGATTCTCGGTGCGGCCGACGCCAACACCCCCGCGTGGCGCGCGGCCGAGATCCCCGCCGCCAACGGCCACGGCACCGCCCGTGCGGTCGCCGCGCTGTACGGAATCCTCGCCGGACGCGGAGAGTTCGCCGGCCGACGCGTACTGTCCCCGGGGGCCGCCGAGCGCGTCCGCGAGGGTCAGGGCCGCTGCCGGGACCTGGTACTCGGCGCGGGCTTCAAGAACGACACGGAGGTGGCGCTCGGCCTCTGGCTGAGCGGCGAGAACGGCTCGTACGGCCCCAACCCCCGCGCGCTGGGCCACGACGGCTTCGGTGGCTCCTGCGGACTCGCCGACCCGGAGGCGGGCATCAGCATGGGCTACGTCATGAACCGCATGGGCCCGCACATCGCCGACGACCCGCGCAAGATGGCTCTGATCGAGGCGCTTTACCAGTCGGTGGGGTGACCGTCCGGTTCTGCGGGACGGGCTTGACCACCCCGGCGCCCTTCCAGATTCTTGCAACACGTTCTACTGTGTGCGCCGCCGCGCATGGGACGGATCGCGAGACTCCTGGAGGGGCCGTGCACCTCGAATACACGCCTGAGCAGCAGCAGTTGCGCGCCGAGCTGCGCACGTACTTCGCCGAACTCGTGCCGGACAACGTCTACACCCGGTACGCCGACCCGGGCGAGCAGAAGCGCTTCTACCGCGAGACCGTGCGCCGCCTCGGCACCGACGGCTGGCTCGGCGTCGGCTGGCCCAAGGAGTACGGCGGCCGCGGCCTCAGCCCCATGGAGCAGTTCATCTTCTTCGACGAGGCTGCCCAGGCCGGCGTACCGCTGCCGCTGATGGCCCTCAACACCGTCGGCCCGACGATCATGCAGTTCGGCACGGAGGAGCAGAAGGCATACTTCCTGCCGAAGATCCTCTCCGGCGAGATCGACTTCGCGATCGGCTACAGCGAACCCGACGCGGGTACCGACCTCGCCGCCCTCAAGACCCGTGCGGTCCGGGAAGGCGACGAGGAATCCGGCACGTACACCGTCAACGGACAGAAGATCTGGACCACCAACGGCGACACTGCCGACTGGGTCTGGCTCGCTGTGCGCACCGACCCCGAAGCCCCGCCCCACAAGGGCATCACCATGCTGCTGGTGCCGACCTCCGACCCCGGCTACTCCTGCACCATCATCAACACCCTTGCCTCGCACGACACCACCGCCAGCTACTACGAGAACATCCGTGTCCCCGCCTCCCGCCGCGTCGGCCAGGAGAACAAGGGCTGGCGACTGATCACCAATCAGCTCAACCACGAGCGCGTCACCCTCGCCGCCCACGGCACCATGGCGATCCGGGCCCTCCAGAACGTCCAGCGCTGGGCCGCCGACACCAAGCTCGCCGACGGCCGCCGCGTCATCGACCTCGGCTGGGTGCGAGGGCGCCTCGCGCAGACCCACACCAAGCTGGATGCGATGAAGCTGCTCAACTGGCAGATGGTAGGCGCCGTCCAGGCAGGCACGCTCACCCCGCAGGACGCATCCGCCGTCAAGGTGTACGGCTCCGAAGCGCGCCGCGACGCGTACGCCTGGCTGATGGAGGTCGTCGGCGCGGCGGGCCCCCTCAAGGAGGGCTCGGCCGGCGCGGTCCTCCACGGAGAGCTGGAGCGCGGCTACCGCTCCGCCGTGATCTTCACCTTCGGCGGCGGCAACAACGAGATCCAGCGGGAGATCATCTCCTGGATCGGGCTCGGGATGCCGCGAGTGCGGCGTTAGCGTCCTTTGTGACGAGGATTTTTAGTTGGCACTTAGGATTTTTAGTTGGCACCAAGATTACTTTGTGCTCTAACGACCTCCCCCGCGATTGGGGTCGGGTCATGCTGGCGTGATGTGGGTCGGACGGTGCAGCAGTCTGTGGGGCGGGCGGCCGGTCTCCCGCCAGCGGCAGAAGAACGCGGGGCCATCGGAGCACGGTCAGTTGGCGGAGCTCCGGAAGGAGCGCAGGAAGACACCCAGCGCGCGCCGGTTAGCGGCGTCGTTCCAGTTGTCGGCCGGGGTCGTCCAGCGCAAGGAGAAGCCACGGCCGGAGCCGATGAGGAAACCGCGGCCGAGCGTGCGCTCGCGGACACCGGTGTCCTCGGAGAACCACTCCATGTCCGCCGCGTCGAGGCCACGGTAGTCGGCGGCGCGGATGTCGCCCAGCCGCTCGTAGTCGACGAACACCCGCTTCAGGGACGGCTCCAGTTCCCGCCAGACTGCGACGGGGTCCGGTCCGAGCTGCTGGCTGTAGGTGATCGTCAGCGTGCGAGGGTCGCCGGACGCGCCGAACGTGACGCGGTAGGACACATCGGCTGAACCGCTGCGGTCGAGCGGCTTCCACCCGGTGGGCAGGTCGATGGAGAACCCCTCCGGAGCCTCGTAGGCGTAGAAAGAGTTAGGGTCGGCGGTTCCGCTGGCGGCCGGGCGGGACGGCGTGGGGCCCGACGCGGAGATGCCGTCGTCTGATCCTCCGGTCAGGGCGAGGGCGGTGAGCGAGGCCCCGACCACGGCCAGCGCCAGGGCCTCGAGGAGCGCGGGCCGACCGACGGTTCGCCTGCTCCACACCCGCCCGGTCCGCCGGACGGCAGCGTACGCGCGCAGGCAGGGGAGCGGCGCCGCCTGCTTTGGTTCCTCGGGATCCTCGCGCAGGATGCGGGTGAACGCCGCGCGGACCACCGGCGCGGGCAGGCGCTCCTGCGGGTCCCTGCGGAGCAGACCCTGGATGGCAGGGCCGAGCAACCCCGCGCTCCGCGGGGACCGGATGGGCCGCAGGTCAACAGCTCGCAGCGTCGCCTCGACCGGTCCACGGTCCCGGACAGGGGGACGCCCCTCTACCATCATGTACAAGATTGCCCCAAGTGCCCACAGATCTGACGCGGGTTCCGTGCCCTCGCCGCGGGCTTGCTCGGGAGAGGCGTACGACGGCGCGGTAACGCGTGGGGCCGACGCGTTCCCCAGCAGCCCGAAGCCGGCGACCAGCGTTCCGCCGTCCTTGCGCACAAATACTTGCCCGGGGCTGAGATCGCCGTGCGTGATGCCTTCACGATGGGCCGCCGCGAGAACGTCGAGGATCTCCAGGCCTATGCGAGCAGCGCGGACGTAGTTGACCGGGCCTCGCCACAGGAGGTCGCTGAGGGGAGCGCCCTCAATCCGATCCATGACCGTCCACACGACGCCGTTCTCCTCCAGGACGTCGAAGACAGTGGCCGCCCGGCCGGGGCAGGTCAGCTCCATGGCTTCGGACTCGCGCAGAATCCGAGCGGCGGTGCGGCGTGCACCGGTGGCCTGAACTGGCCGCGCCTCCATCAAGGAAACCGGCCGTCCGAACCGGACGTCCTGACCGTGCCAGCCGGTGCGGCCTTCCTCACGGTGTACGACCTCCTGCGGCCAGTAGCGTCCGGCGATCAACTCCTGTGTGGTGGCTTGCCCTTCGGTCACGGTCATCCCTCGCTGCGCGCCGGTCTCTCGCCTTTCTCAGTTGTACGGCGGGACTGACCGCGGGTGTTCAACGCGTACGCGATTTGGGCGGCCGGATCTTCGTCCGCCCCAGCCCAAAGGCGAAGCTGTTGTGCCGGCACAGCCTGCCGGAGAAGTTCGACCTCGAGCAGGCCGCGGACCGGCCGGTTGTACCTGGATGTGCCCGCCTGCCGGCTCCTTGGGCATCGTCGGGCACCACGGCGCCACCGTGATGGTCGAGCTCGGGCGCCCCGGCGCGATGCACCCGCTGACCGCGGAGTCCCTCGTGGCACCGTTGCTCACCTCCGGCGAGTACGAGCTCACCGCGGCAAGCACCTACGGGGACATCAGCCGGTCCTGGGAAGACCCGCGGACCTTCGAGTCCGAACCGGAGATGGAACCCGCTGACGGATGGTCCTGGCACGACAGCGACCGGGTAGTCGAAGGGATCAGCTGGAGCGGCGAGTTGGAGATCATCTCCTGGCTGCTGATGGCCGACTGCGCGGTACTGCCGGTCGACGCCTACGCCGGTAACGTGCTCTTCCTTGACGCACGTCAGTGGTCGGCCGCGGCGGAGCGGGTGGGGACGTAGAGCACGTCCAGGAAGGACAGCAGGAGTTGTTCTCGCAGTGCGGGGGCGGCGGCGTTCAGGAGGTGGTTGACCATGGCCATACGCTGCGGAAGCTGTCCGTTGCCGCCGAGGTCGGCGCCGGCCAGGATCGCGGTGTATTCGTCCGGTGTGAGGGTGCTCGGGTCGAGGCCGGCGACGAGGGCGAGAGTGTCGGCGTCCGGGGCTGCCGGGGCTTTCAGGGCGGCCTCCATCGCCTCGGCGAAGGCGTTTTGGAAGTCCGTGAGGCTGTCGAGGGTCGCGCCGTGCAGCGAGATGTGGAGGTTCGCCGGGGAGGACTTGCAGCGGAACTGCGGCTGGGTGAACCAGCCGCGGCTCTTCAACTCGTCGGCGAGCACGAAGATGTCGAGTTCGGGTTCGGTGCTGACGAAGGCTGCCATGTTGCCGACGGGGTCGCCGAGGACCTTGAGGCGGAGTGTCGACCGCAGGTGGTCGATGACCTGCTGGGACGCGGTGCGGGTGCGTCGCGCGATCTCGAGGTAACCCTCGTGGCCGAGGTAGCGCATCACGGCCCAGGCGGCACCTGTGGCACCGGCCGAGCGGCTGCTCTGGACGGTGGTGTTGATGATCGTGTAGCCGGACCAGCGCGAACAGGCGAAGTGGGCGTGGCGCCTCAGGTCCGCGTCGCGGAAGAGAACGACGGACGCCCCCTTCGGGGTATAGCCGTACTTGTGCAGGTCGGCGGACATGGAGGTGACGCCCGGCACGGAGAAGTCGAACGCCGGGATGTCGTCGCCGAGTTCGCGGAGGAAGGGTAGGACGAATGCGCCCACGCAGGCGTCCACGTGGCACCCCACGCCGCGGGAGGCTGCCATCGTGGCGATCTCTTCCACGGGATCGAGCACCCCGTGGCCGTAGGAGAAGGCCGAGGCGACGACCAGGACGGTCCGCTCGTCTATCGCGGCGGCGATGGCCGCGGGGTGGGGTCAGCGACGCCGACGACGAGGACGCGGTTCGACGGCCCCGCCCGACGGCCACCCGCCCGACGGGAAGGGCACCGCCGTCGAAGACCAGTGGTGCCAACCCCTTCGGCCGCAGGGGGATTTCCGTACCAACAGGTGACGGCCCGGTCGTCCACCCCCGGCCGGACGACCCCGTCCCCCACGGGCGCCGGTGTGACCTGGGCGTAGGCGATCGTTCCGTCCTTGCTCACCAGGCCACTGCTGAACGGCTCGGAGACACTCGCCACCTACGGCGCCTTCTTCAACCCGGCTATCAGAGCGCCGATCTCGGACTTGTTGGCCGCGAGGGGTCAGTTTCCGACCGCCGGGCGCCTCGAAGAGGCCCGCGCGGTCGCACCGGCGGCGGAGGCTTGCGGGAACTCCTTCTCCAGCAGGCCGAGGCGCGTCTGCATACTCGCTGTTAGATGTCAGAGATGGCGCCGAATAGTCTGGATGTAGACATCACGACATCACGCCGAAGCCCTGACTTGGCGAGGCCGGCCGGTTCTGCGATATGCTTGACAGGAATCTCTGCGCCCGCCGGTCCTTCCTCGAGCAGTTCGACCGAAGCGGCCATAATTCGATTCTGTCGCTCGAGGTTGTGCCGCTCCCAGTGCGTATGGTGACCCGTCGACGTTCGACGAATGTATCGAGCCGAATTTTCGCAATCGAAAAAGTATGTTCGCATCCCTACCTGCAACAACAAGATCGGGGAGATTTTGGCGTTGCCACGAACGCGAGCGGCGCCACGCGCTGGTTGATCGAGTTCGGTAGGCGGTCCGTCGCACGATTATCGTCGTGAGGGAGATCAGTTCCCATGGACCTCAACACCATCACCGAAGTCATCCGGCGACCGTCCGATCAGCCAGGCGTGGACTGGCGCGAAGGCGACGCCTGGCTCGCAGGCGGAACGTGGCTGTTCTCCGTGGAGCAGCCAGACCTGCGCCGTCTGATCGACCTGACAGCGTTGCGTTGGGATCCCCTCGTCCGGAGCGACGCGGGCCTCGGAATCGGCGCGACGTGCACCATCCGCGACCTGTATGCCTTTGCGCTGCCAGGTGATTGGATCGCGGGCACCCTTTTCGCGAAAAGCTGCGAAGCCTTCTTGTCCTCGTTCAAAGTCTGGAACTCGGCGACCGTCGGCGGCAATATCTGCATGTCTTTGCCTGCTGGCCCAATGATCACGCTGACGGTCGCACTCGAGGCAACGTACGAGTTGTGGGCTCCTGACGGGTCCGCAAGCAACGTCGATGCCCTCGACTTCGTGACCGGCAACAATCGGAACATTCTTACTCCCGGGGAAATCTTGCGGCGCATCGACATTCCGGCGCGCGCCCTGAGGAAACGCACCGCTCACCGCCGCTTCACGTTGACCCACCTCGGCCGTTCGACGGTGTTCCTCATCGGTACTCAAACGCCAGGAATGAGCGACCTGCTGCTCACCGTGACAGCCGGCACTACACGGCCTGTGCGCATTGATTTCGACACCATGCCCGACGCCCGAACTCTGCAGCAGAGCATCGACGTTATCCCGGCCGACGTCTGGTTCGCCGATCCCAACGGGACCCCCGACCACCGTCGCCACCTGACAAAGCACTTCGCCGAAGAGATTCGTCGCGAACTCATAGCTGAGGGCCCGGCATGACGTACATCGTGAACGGCAAGAGCTTCGAGGAGGAACCAGACCCCGGCCAGTGCCTGCGCACTTTCCTCCGTTCACTCGGCCACTATGGCGTCAAAAAGGGTTGCGACGCAGGCGATTGCGGCGCATGCACGGTGTGGTTGGACGGCAATCCGGTACACAGCTGCATCACCCCTGCTTTCCGCGCGGACGGTTGTGAGGTGACTACGATCGAGGGTATTGGATCACCCGGCAACCTTCATCCAATGCAGCGCCAGTTCCGCGACGCCCCGGGGTTCCAATGTGGTTTCTGCACCGCAGGGATGATCATGACGTCGGCAACGTTCACCGAGGCCCAGAAAGAGGACTTGCCACGGGCGTTGAAGGGCAACCTCTGCCGCTGCACCGGCTATCGAGGGATCGAGGATGCCGTGAAGGGCGTCGCCGGCGTAGAGACAGCCGCGCCGGGAAAGGCCGTCGGGACGAGTGTCAGTGCGCCGGCAGCCAACGACGTGGTAACCGGTCGCGCCGAGTTCACGATGGACACCCACATCGAAGGCATGCTGCACCTCAAGGTGCTGCACTCACCACACGCGCACGCCCGGATCGTCTCGATCGACAAGACCGCTGCACTCGCAGTTCCCGGCGTGCATCGGGTCTACACCTGGGAAGATGTGCCGCGCAGGCGTTTTACCACGGCGATCCACAGCGACCATCTTGTCGATCCGGACGACACCTTCATCCTCGACAACACGGTCCGCTTCGTCGGCCAACGCGTCGTTGCGGTCCTGGCCGACACGGTCGGGGCGGCAGAAGAGGGATGCCGGAGGGTCGTCGTCGAATACGAGGAAATGCCGGCAGTATTCGACCCCGAAGAGGCAATGGCCGAGGGGGCGCCACAGCTACACGGCGCGGACAGTCCATTCGTCCGCGATCCCGTCCACAACATCTTGCTCGAGATGCATTCGCACATCGGCGATATCGACGCAGGGTTCGCCGAAGCCGACGTGATCCACGAAGGCAC
The DNA here is from genome assembly GCF_044389785.1 of Streptomyces sp. NPDC019443. Classification (NCBI taxonomy): domain Bacteria; kingdom Bacillati; phylum Actinomycetota; class Actinomycetes; order Kitasatosporales; family Streptomycetaceae; genus Streptomyces; species Streptomyces sp. NPDC019443. Next base: position 269,023 of record NZ_JBIRYJ010000003.1, on the reverse strand, counting down.
GTACTCCTCACCGCGAGTGCAACACGCGCATCTCGAGACCCACGGCTCGATTGCCTGGATGGAGAACGGTCGACTGAACGTCCGCACCAGTTCGCAGTCGCCGTCGATCGGGAAAGTCAAACTCGCATATCTGTTCGCGCTGCGCCCGGACCAGCTCCGCGTGTTCTGCAAACGCGTTGGTGGCGGCTTCGGCGGCAAACAGGAAGTGATCTCGGAGGATCTGGTCGCGCTCGCCACCCTGGACACCGGGCGGCCTGTCAGCTTCGAGTACACCCGCGAGGAGGAGTTCACGACGGCTTCACCACGGCATCCGATGGCGTTGACGGTCAAGCTCGGCGCGAAGTCAGACGGAACACTCACGGCGTTCCAAGTCCGCAATGTGTCGAACACCGGTGCCTATGGCAATCACGGCGGCGAAACGCTGTATGCAGGCGCCGCTGCCGTAATGATCTACCGCTGCCCCAACAAGAAGTATGACGCCTTCTCCGTCTATACGAACACCGTTCCGAGTGGGGCACTGCGCGGTTACGGGATGACGCAACCGGCGTTCGCCGTGGAATCGGCGATGCACGAACTGGCACTCGCATTGCACATCGATCCGCTCGAACTGCGACGACGCAATATCGTGCGACCGGGTGATCCGCTCGTCGCCATGCATGACGGCCCCGACGACGTGTTGTTCACCGAGGACGGACTCGCGAAGTGCATCGATCTGGTGGATGACGCCATGGCCCGTACAGCCGATGAGCCGTCCCCCGGCCCCGGGTGGCTGGTCGGGGCCGGCGTGGCGAGTTCATTGCACGAGACCGCACCCCCGACCGAACACATCTCCGAGGCCTGGGTCACGCTTGGCGACGACCTCATGTACGAGTTGGCCGTTGGAACAGTCGAATTCGGCGAGGGTACGTCGACGGCGCATGTCCAGATCGCGGCCAACCAACTGGGCACGACGCCGTCGGGGATTCGCCTGGTGCAGTCCGACACTGACCGTACAGGATTCGACACCGGCGCCTTTGCGAGTGCAGGCCTTTTCGTTGCGGGCAACGCGGTACTTCGAGCGGCCAATGCTGTGCGCGACCGCATCCTGGAATTTGCTGCCGCGCACACAGGTGTCCATGTCGTGATGTGCTCGATGGACGACGAGGGTGTCGTCTGCGGCGACCAGCGCGTGTCGTTGGCCGAGCTCGTCGCATCGGCTCGAGCGCGCGGAATTCGATTCAGCGCGGCCCGCAAGGCCTATGGCTCACCCCGAAGCGTCATCTCCAATACGCAGGGGTTCCGAGTCGCCGTCCATCGGGTGACGGGTGAGATCCGAATCCTTTACAGCGTCCAGGCGACCGACGGCGGCGTCATCATCAACCCCGCGCAAGTCCGGGGACAGGTCGAAGGCGGTGTCGCCCAGGGAATCGGCTTCACACTGACCGAGAATTACCACGTCGACGCGAACGGTGTCATGGTCAACCCGAACTTCCGCAACTACCGCATCCCCACCTACGCCGATATCCCGCGCACCGACGTGCTCCTGGTGGACTCGGCGGATTCCGTTGGGCCCGTGCGGTCGAAGGGGATGGCCGAATGCTGTATCAACCCGGTGGCTCCCGCGTTGGCGAATGCGCTCCACGACGCCACGGGCGTCCGCTACCGCGCGCTGCCCCTGACTCCGGAACGGATTTACAGCCGGCTCAACGAATACCAGTCGGTGCCGACAGTCTGAGCAAATGAGCACCTGTCCGGACTGAGCGGGAGTACGAAACGTGGCAGAAGGACGTCAACGCCGCTGCCGCCGGACTTCCGCGGTGCCTCGGCACCGCGGAAGTCCGGCGTGTGCTCGACACGACCATGATCGGTCCAGAATCGCAGGCGGAACGGCTGAGCAGACACCTCGGCGAGTCGGCGGCGAAGTCCGCGAGGAGGAGCAAGGACTCCTCCTCGCGGCTCTCGTAGCCGCGGTGGCGCCCCGCCTGCCGGGACACCGGGTCGGACAGTCCGCCGAGATCAGACCACCGGGGCCGGGTAGGTCGGGTACTCCACCCCGGAGACGTGCTGGACGACGCGGATGACCTGGCAGGAGTAGCCGAACTCGTTGTCGTACCACAGGTAGAGGATCGCGTTGTCGCCGTCCACCTTGGTGGCGCCTGCGTCGACGATCGAGGCGTGACGCGAGCCGATGAAGTCGCTCGAGACCGCGTCGGGGGCGGTGGTGAAGTCGATCTGGCGCTTGAGCGGCGAGGTCAGCGACACGTTGCGGAGGTAGTCGAGGACCTCCTCGCGGGTGGTCTCACGCCCGAGCCGCAGGCTGAGGATCGCGATCGAGACGTCGGGCACCGGGACGCGGACCGAGCTGCCGGTGATCGGCGCCTTGAGGTCGGGGAGCGCCTTGGCGACCGCGGAGGCGGCACCGGTCTCGGTGATGACCATGTTGAGCGGCGCCGAGCGGCCGCGGCGGTCGGAGCTGTGGTAGTTGTCCAGCAGGTTCTGGTCGTTGGTGAACGAGTGGACGGTCTCCACGTGGCCGCGCAGGACGCCGTACTCGTCCGCCATCGCCTTCAGCGGCGGGACGATCGCGTTGGTGGTGCAGGACGCGCAGGACAGGATCTGCTCGTCCGGCTTGATCGTGTCGTGGTTGACGCCGTGCACGATGTTGGGAACGTCGCCCTTGCCCGGCGCGGTCAGGACGACCTTGTCGACGCCCGGGCGCAGGTGCTTCGACAGGCCCTCGCGGTCGCGCCACTTGCCGGTGTTGTCGATGAGGATGGCGTCCTTGATGCCGTACGCCGTGTAGTCGACCTCCGACGGGTCGTTGGCGTAGATCACCTTGATCTCGTTGCCGTTGGCGATGATCGTGCTGTTCGCCTCGTCGACGGAGATCGTGCCCTGGAACTGGCCGTGGATGGAGTCGCGGCGCAACAGCGAGGCGCGCTTGACGATGTCCTGGTCGCCGCCCTGCCGGACGACGATGGCGCGCAGTCGAAGGCCGTTGCCGGAGCCGGCCTTCTCGATGAGCAGGCGGGCGACGAGCCGGCCGATGCGGCCGAAGCCGTAAAGGACGACGTCACGCCCCTCGCGGCGCTCGATCTTGTTGGCACCCATGGCGCCGGCGACGGCCTCGGCGGTGAACTCCTCGACCGAGAGCCCGCGGTCGTCGGTCTTGTACACCGCGGCGAGCATGCCGATGTCGATCTGGGAAGGGCCGAGATCGAGCGTGGTCAGAGCCTGCAGGAACGGCAGCGTCTCGGTGACCGAGAGTTCCTCACCGGCGATCTGCCGGGCGAATCGGTGGGTCTTGAGGATGCTGACCACCGACTTGTTCACCAAGGAGCGGCTGTGAAGCAGGACCGTGACGTCCCGCTCCCGGTGCAGCTTCCCGATGATTGGGATCATCGACTCCGCGATCTCCTCGCGGTTCTTCCAGTTGGTGAACGAGTCGTCATTGACAGTCACAGGTTTATCTTTCGAGCTAGGCGGTGCTCAGATGCTAACCCCCCGCCACTTTGATCATTCAAACGGCCCCCTGACCGAACCTCCGGCCGCAGGCGGCCGGGGGCTCGGTGTTGGCACCGCACGTCACCTGCGTCCGTGATCGCGTACCCAAATGACAACAAGTTCTGCAAGCGAGGTCGCCGATGGAACAGACTGAACTGACACCAGTGCAGGTCAGAGCTTTGGGCAGGTGACATGTATCGCAAGGAGTCGCACGTGCCAGGCATGAGCGGCCCGGACCCGGACGCGGGGCTCTTCGGACCGGACTCGGTGACCTGGCAGATGCACGGAGATCCGATGATGTGGGTCGCCGGGGTGCGCGCGCTGTACCTCCAGGCGCTGCACCCCCGGGCCGTGCGCGGCGTCATGCAGAACAGCGACTTCCGGAAGGACGCCTGGGGCCGGCTCATGCGCACCGCGAACTTCGTCGGCACCATCACCTACGGCACCGCCGCGGCCGCCGAGCAGGCGGGCGCCCGGGTCCGCCGCATCCACACCCACCTCGGGGCCACCGACCCCGTCACGGGCGAGCGCTACGGCGTCGACGAGCCGGAGCTGCTGCTGTGGGTGCACTGCGCCGAGGTCGGTTCGTACCTCGACGTCGCACGCCGCTCCGGTATCCCGCTCAGCGACGCCCAGGCCGACCGCTACCTCGACGAGCAGCGCGAAGGCGCACGCCTGGTCGGCCTCGACCCGGCCGAGGTACCCGCATCCGCCGGGGAGCTCGCCGCCTACTTCGACCGGGTGCGTCCCGAGCTCGCCGCCGGACCCGAGGCACACGACGTCGACGACTTCCTGCAGCGGCCGCCGATCAACCCTCTGCTCGTCCCCGCGCGCGAACTGCTGTGGCGGCGCGTGGCCGCACTCGCGTACAACGCACTGCCCCCTTACGCCCATGAGTTGTACGGCAGACCCGCCCCCGCCCCTGAACGTGTCACGCATCAGCTCATCGCCACAGGCAACCTGCTGCGCTGCATTCCCTCCCGTCTGCGCTGGCAACTGCCGCCAGGTCACATCTTGAAAGCGATGGCGCGACTCGGCCCCGGCGCCCGCCCGGCGCCGTACAAACTGCGCAGACAGGCGGCCATACTGGACGGGCCGGGGAGGGCGCAGCTTAGCGACGGGGGCGACAGCACGCGATGGCGGAATCCAGGCTGATCCAAGGCCGCTACCGGCTGCTCGACGTCATCGGGCGCGGGGGCATGGGCGAGGTGTGGCAGGCCCGCGACGAATCCCTCGGACGGCGCGTCGCGGTCAAGTGCCTCAAGCCGCTGGGACCTCAGCACGACCAGAACTTCACCCGGGTGCTGCGGGAGCGTTTCAGACGCGAGGCGCGGGTCGCCGCGGCACTCCAGCACCGCGGGGTGACAGTCGTCCACGACTTCGGCGAGTACGAGGGCGTGCTCTACCTCGTCATGGAGCTGCTGGAAGGCCGCAATCTCAGCCAGCTGCTGGAGGAGAACAAACAGCATCCGCTGCCGGTGCCCGACGTCGTCGACATCGCAGAGCAGATCGCGGACGCCCTCGCCTACACCCATGAACAGGGCGTCGTCCACCGCGACTTGAAGCCCGCCAACATCATGCGGCTCACCGACGGCGCGGTGAAGATCTGCGACTTCGGCATCGCCCGCCTCGGCGCGGACATCGGCTTCACGTCCCGGCTCACCGGCACCGGAATCGCCATGGGCACCCCGAACTACATGTCGCCGGAGCAGATCAGCGGCAGCCATGTCGACCATCGCAGCGATCTCTACTCCCTGGGCTGTGTGCTGTACGAGATCGCCACCGGCGTCCCGCCCTTCGACCACGACGACGCCTGGGCGGTGCTCGTCGGCCACCGAGACACCCCGCCGCAGCCGCTGCGCACCCACCGGTCCGAGATCCCCGAGTACTTCCAGGGGATCGTCCTCGACCTGCTCGCCAAGACCCCCGAGGCACGGCCCACCGACGCCAAGGAGCTGCGCCGCCGGATGGGCGCCGCCACGCGCCAGGCGCACTCCACCGGGCCCGGGCCCCGCCCCGAGCAGCCGCCCTCGCGCGAGCCGCGGCTGCCGTCCTGGACCCGCGGCATGACCACCGGCCACAAGGCGACCGGCACCTCCCTGCTCCGGCCCGCCCTGCCCGACCACACAGCGGGGCTGACCGGCGAGTGGACCACGCACACCGATCCCCGCGGCGGCCCGCTCCCGCCGCCCCGGGCCAGGTCCGAGCGCCCCACGCCGCCGCCCGAGCTGCTCGCCGTCCTCGCCAGCCGTCACAACGCGGGCCTCAGCCTCGGCCGGCTCGGCCGCTGGGAGGAGGCGGGCGAAGTGCACCGGGCGGTCGCCGCAGAGCGCGAGCACGTCCTGGGTCCCGACCACCCGGACACCCTCGCCAGCCGCTACGAGGTCGGCTTCACGCTGAGCAGGACCGGGCGCGCCGCAGACGCCCTGCGGGAGTTCGGCCGGGTCGCGGACGGGCGCGAGCGGACCATGGGCGCCGACCACCCCGAGACGCTCGCCGCCCGCCAGGAGATGGCGTACGTCCTCGGCCAGCTCGGACGGCACTTCGAGGCGCACGAGGTGTACGCCGCGGTCCTGGACTCCCGCGAGCGCACCGTGGGCCATGACCACCCCGACACCCTGCGCTGCCGGCACAACCTCGCCTTCAACCTCAGCAGGCTGGGACGGCTCGAGGACTCCTACCGGATGGCGTACGACGTCGTGGCCGCGCGCGCCCGGGTGCTCGGCGCCGAGCACCCCGACACCCTGGTCTCGCGGTACGAAGTCGCGTACGCGCTCGGCCAGTTGGGGCGCTGGACCGAGGCGCTGCAGACCTATCGGGAAGTGGCCGTCGCGCGCGCCCGGGCGCTGGGCGCAGACCACCCCGACACCCTCGCCGCCCGCTACGAGGTCGGCATCAGCCTCGGTCGGCTCGGCCGCAGCGCGGAGGCCCTGGAGCTGTACCGCGACCTGGTCGACGACCGCACCCGCGTCCACGGGCCCGACGACCCCGAGACGCTGCGCGCCCGCCACGGCCTCGGGGTGAATCTCGGCCGGCTCGCCCGCTGGGAGGAGGCCCTCGCCGAGGCGCGCGACGTGTGCTCCCTGCGTGAGCGGGTCCTGGGCGCCGACCACCCCGACACCCTCGTCAGCCGCCGGGAAGTGGCCGTGGGCCTCGGCTGGCTGGGCCGCTGGGCGGATGCGCTGACCGTCTACGGCCAGGTCGCCGAGGCCCGTGAGCGGGTGCTCGGCATGGACCACCCCGACGCGCTGGCCAGCCGCAACGACGAAGCGCACTGCCTGGAGCAGCTCGGCAGGCACGCCGAGGCGGTGGAGCTGTACCGGCGGGTGGCGGCGCTGCGGCAGCGGCGGGGCGCGCAGGGCCGATAGCGGTTAGGGTCCGGCCATGCCCGCACACACTTCGTACGACGTCGTGATCGTCGGCGGCGGCCACAACGGCCTGGTCGCCGCCGCCTACCTCGCCCGCGCCGGACGTTCCGTCCTCGTCCTGGAGCGCCGTGGGAACACCGGGGGAGCGGCCGTCTCCACCCGCCCCTTCGACGGGGTCGACGCCCGGCTCTCGCGCTACTCCTACCTCGTGTCGCTGCTGCCCGACAAGATCGTGCGCGAGCTGGGGCTGAACTTCGCCGTCCGTAAACGCACTGTCTCCTCGTACACCCCGAAGGGTGCCGGCGGCCTGCTCGTCGGCGGGGACCGAACCCGGGAGTCGTTCGCCCGGCTCACCGGCGGGGAGCGGGAGTACGCGTCCTGGCAGGAGTTCTACGCAATGACCGGCCGGGTCGCCGAGCGGGTGTTCCCCACCCTCACCGAACCGCTGCCGACCCGCGAGGCGCTGCGCGCGTGCATCGACGAAGAGACGGCCTGGCGGACGCTCTTCGAAGAGCCGATCGGCGTCGCGATCGAGAAGCGGTTCGCCGACGATCTCGTACGCGGCGTGGTGCTGACGGACGCCCTGATCGGCACCTTCGCCGACGCCCATGACCCGTCGCTGATCCAGAACCGGTGTTTCCTGTACCACGTGATCGGCGGCGGCACGGGGGACTGGGACGTGCCGGTGGGCGGCATGGGCGCGCTGACCGACGCACTGGCGGCGGCCGCGCGGGACGCGGGCGCGGAGATCGTGGTGCTGCACGAGGCGACCCGGATCGAGACCGACGGCGAGCAGTCCGAGGTCACCTTCCGCTCGCACGGCGAAGAGGGCACGGTCACGGCCCGTCAGGTGCTGGTGAACGCCTCGCCCCAGGAACTGGCCGCACTGCTCGGCGAGGAGCCCCCCGCTCCCGCGGAGGGTGCCCAGCTCAAGGTCAACATGCTGCTGCGCCGGCTGCCACGGCTGCGCGATCGCTCCGTCGACCCGCGCGACGCGTTCTCCGGGACGTTCCATGTATCCGAGGGATACGGGCAGTTGGCGACCGCGTACCGGGAGGCCGCCGCGGGGAAGTTGCCCAGCGCGCCGCCGTCCGAGATCTACTGCCACTCGCTGACCGACCCGTCGATCCTCGGTCCGGAGCTCGCGGCGCAGGGCTACCAGACGCTGACCCTCTTCGGACTGCACACCCCAGTCCGCCTCTTCGCCGCCGACAACGACGCGGCGCGCACCGAACTGCTGGCCGCCACCCTCGCCGAGCTGGACGCCCATCTGGACGAGCCGATCGCCGACTGTCTCGCGCTCGACGAGCACGGGGAGCCCTGCATCGAGGCGAAGACGCCGCTCGATCTCGAACGGGAGCTGCGGCTGCCCGGTGGCCATATCTTCCACCGCGATCTCGCCTTCCCCTACGCCACCGAGTCCACCGGCCGGTGGGGCGTCGAGACGGCGCATGCCAATGTGCTGCTGTGCGGGGCGGGCGCCGTCCGCGGCGGCGGGGTCAGCGGGGTGCCGGGACACAACGCCGCGATGGCGGCGCTCGGCCGGTGATTCTTAGCTGACGGAGAGTCAGTCCCGCGACGCCGTCCAGCCGTTGACCTCGATCAGAGCGGCGTCCCCGGGTCTGGCCTCGTCGAAGACCGGACGTCCGCGGTCCTCGACCCGCAGGCCGTCCACGTACACTCCGCGGCCCACATAGAGCTGGTCGGTCGCATATCGCCAGCGCAGCCGCACCTTCGCGCCGCACCACGCCGAGAGATCGGCGGTCAGCAGTTGCCAGACACGCCCGGACCAGCCGGTCACCGACCCCGCCGGGTGCGGCTGCGGCTCGGCCGCCCCCCGTACGGTGGTGAACGGCACCGCCCTCCAGGTCGCCCCGTCGTCCGCCGACGCCTCAAGGAACACGGCGTCCGAACCCGGTTCGGTGTCCCACCACAGTCGGCACCGCAGCCGCGCCTGCTCCGAGGCGAGGGCGAGCGCGGGCAGGGTGAGCGTGGCGGATGTGGAGCCGGCCATGCCGGAGAACCAGGCGGTCCGTCCGCGCGCGGGCCGGACGGGGACCGCGCGGGCCATGTTGTTGGCGGCGGCGACGCGCGGGGCGCTTCCGGAGCGCCAACTGCGCACCGGGTGGACAGAGTTGCCGAGCACGATCAGGAAGGAGTCGGTGCTCGGGTCGAGGACCAGGCTGGTGCCGGTGAAGCCGGTGTGGCCCGCGGTGCGGGGTGTGGCCATCGCGCCCATGTACCAGTGCTGGTAGAGCTCGAAGCCGAGGCCGTGTTCGTCGCCGGGGAAGGCGGTGTTGAAGTCGGTGAACATCAGCTCCACGGACGCCGGGAGCAGGATGCGGGACAGTCCGTAGACACCGCCGTTGAGGAGGGTACGGGCGAGGATCGCGAGGTCCCAGGCGCAGGAGAAGACACCCGCGTGGCCCGCGACGCCGCCGAAGCTGTAGGCGTTCTCGTCGTGCACCTCGCCCCAGACCAGTCCGCGGTCCAGGCCCGACCAGGGCGGCCGGGCGTCCTCGGTGGCGGCGATCTTCGGCTTCCAGGAGGCGGGCGGGTTGAAGAGAGTGCGGTGCATCCCGAGCGGAGCAGTGATCTCGCTCTGGAGCAGCACATCCAGGGGGCGACCGGTGATCTCCTCCAGGATCAGCTGCAGCGAGATCAGATTGAGGTCGGAGTAGAGGTACTTGGTGCCGGGAGTGCTGGCCGGGGCCTCGTTCCACAGCAGCCGGAGCTTGCCCTCCCGCGTCGGCTCCTTGTACAGCGGAATCCAGGCGCGGAACCCGGAAGTGTGGGTCAGTAGCTGGCGCACGGTGATGTCCTGCTTGCCCGCGCCCCCGAAGTCCGGGAGGTAGGAGGCGACGGTGGCCTGAAGCTCCAGCGTGCCCCGCTCGATCTGTTGCACGGCGAGGATCGAGGTGAAGAGCTTGGAGACCGACGCCAGATCGAAGACGGTGTCCTCGGCCATCGGGATCTGCCGGTCGGCCGGGAACTCCACGCCCGTGTCGGTCCTCTCGTCGTACGCCATGTAGCGCACGGCCTTGCCGATGGGCCGGTGCAGCGCCACAGTGCCGCCTCGCCCCGCGAGCAGCACAGCTCCCGCGTACCACGGGTGTTTGGGGGAGGGGGCGAGGAACCTCTCCGCGTCGGTGACGAGTTGGTCCAGATGACGAGGGATCAGCCCGGCCCGCTCGGCGGAGCCGCGCCGCAGAGTCGGCCGCCCGGATCCATTGCCCGACTCCGAAGCTGAACCTGCTCGCGAACCCGAACCCGAACCCGAACCCGAACCCGAGCCCGACCCCGACGCCGCCTCCGCGAAGGGAATGGACGCCAGCGCGAGCGCTCCGCCCAGCGCCAGTACTCCGCTGCCCAGCCTCCGGCGGCTGATCCCTCTGCCCGCTGCGTCCTCTGTCATCCGGAACCCTCTCCTGAAAGTATCTTTCGGGATCTGACACGGCAGTGAAACTTTCTTGCCGGGTCCGGGTGCTGTCAACCACCCAAAGAATCTGACACCGCATCAGAAAATCTCTTCCCTCGTCCGCCGGGCTGCGGCATCCTGCCGCCCATGGAGACGGAGCTGAGCAAGAAACTGGGGATCGAGCACGCCATCTTCGGCTTCACCCCGTTCCCGGCGGTGGCCGCCGCCATCACCCGGGCCGGCGGATTCGGGGTGCTCGGCGCGGTCCGCTACACCGCGCCCGACGACCTCAAACACGACCTGGACTGGATGCAGGAGCACACCGGAGGCAAGCCGTACGGCCTCGATGTCGTCATGCCCGCCAAGAAGGTCGAGGGCGTGACCGAGGCCGACGTCGAGGCGATGATCCCCGAAGGACACCGGCAGTTCGTCAGGGACACCCTCGCCAAGCACGGCGTTCCCGACCTCCCCGAGGGCGAGGCCTCCGGCTGGCGTATCACCGGCTGGATGGAGCAAGTCGCCCGCAACCAGCTCGACGTCGCCTTCGACTATCCGATCAAACTGCTCGCCAACGCCCTCGGCTCCCCGCCCGCGGACGTCGTCCAGCGCGCCCACGACCACGGCGTCCTCGTCGCGGCCCTCGCGGGAAGCGCCAAACACGCCAAGCGCCACGCCGAAGCCGGCATCGACATCGTCGTCGCGCAGGGCTACGAAGCGGGCGGCCACACCGGTGAGATCGCCTCCATGGTGCTCACGCCCGAAGTCGTCGATGCCGTGAACCCCCTGCCCGTACTCGCCGCCGGCGGCATCGGCAGCGGCGAACAGATCGCCGCCGCACTCGCCCTGGGCGCGCAGGGCGCCTGGCTCGGATCCCTCTGGCTCACCACCCACGAGGCCGACCTCCACTCCCGCGCGCTCACCGCCAAACTCCTCGCCGCCGGCTCCGGCGACACCGTCCGCTCCCGCGCCCTGACCGGCAAACCCGCCCGCCAGCTGCGTACCGAGTGGACCGACGCCTGGGACGACCCGAACGGACCAGGCACCCTTCCCATGCCGCTCCAGGGACTGCTCGTCGCCGACGCCGTCTCCCGGATCCAGAAGTACGAAGTGGGCCCGCTGCTCGGCACACCCGTCGGCCAGATCGTCGGCCGGATGAACTCCGAGCGCAGCGCGCAGGACGCCTTCGACGAACTGACCCGCGGTTTCGAGCGGGCCGTGGACCGTATCAACCGCATCGCCGGAAGGAGCCGGTCATGACCGAACGGCCGTGGAGGTCCCCCCGGACGGAGTCTGCGGGAGGGTTCTGGGCACAGGCGGCCGCGGACCCGGACCGTACGATCCTGATCGCCCCGGACGGCGAGCAGTGGACCGCCGGACGGCTGCACGCCGCCGTGAACAGGCTCGTTCACGGCCTGCGCGCGGCCGGTCTGGAAAAGGGCGACACGTTCGCCGTCGTCCTGCCCAACGGCGTCGAGTTCCTCACCGCCTACCTCGCCGCCTCCCAGGCCGGTCTCTATCTCGTCCCCGTCAACCACCACCTCGTCGGCCCCGAGATCGCGTGGATCGTCGCCGACTCGGGCGCCAAGGTGCTGATCGCGCACGAACGGTTCGCCGAAACGGCGACCGCGGCCGCCGACGAGGCCAAGCTGCCCGCCGGGCACCGCTATGCCGTGGGCAGTGTCCCGGGATTTTGCCCGTATGCCGAACTCCTCGACGGACAGCCGGAGTCGGTGCCCGCAGACCGGTCGCTCGGCTGGGTCATGAACTACACCTCGGGCACCACCGGCCGACCGCGCGGCATCCGCCGCCCGCTGACCGGCAAGCTCCCCGAGGAGGCCCACCTCGGCGGCTTCCTCGCCATCTTCGGCATCAAGCCGTTCGACGACAACGTCCATCTGGTGTGCTCGCCGCTCTACCACACCGCCGTACTCCAATTCGCGGGCGCCGCCCTGCACATCGGGCACCCGCTGGTCCTGATGGACAAGTGGACGCCGGTGGAGATGCTGCGCCTCGTCGACGCGTACGCCTGCACACACACGCATATGGTGCCGACACAGTTCCACCGGCTGCTCGCGCTGCCCGACGCTGTGAAGGAGCGGTACGACGTCTCATCCATGCGGCATGCCATCCATGGCGCGGCCCCCTGCCCCGACCATGTGAAGCGGGCGATGATCGACTGGTGGGGAAGCTGCGTCGAGGAGTACTACGCGGCGAGCGAGGGCGGCGGCGCATTCGCGACCGCCGAGGACTGGCTGAAGAAGCCCGGCAGCGTCGGCAAGGCCTGGCCGATCAGCGAACTCGCTGTCTTCGACGACGACGGCAACAGGCTCCCGCCCGGCGAGCTGGGCACCGTCTATATGAAGATGAGCACCGGTGGCTTCAGCTACCACAAGGACGAGTCCAAGACGCAGAAGAACCGCATCGGAGACTTCTTCACCGTCGGCGACCTCGGGATCCTCGACGAGGACGGCTATCTCTTCCTCCGCGACCGCAAGATCGACATGATCATCTCGGGCGGCGTCAACATCTACCCCGCCGAGATCGAGTCGGCCCTGCTCACTCATCCCGCCGTCGCCGACGCGGCCGCCTTCGGCATTCCGCACGCGGACTGGGGCGAGGAGGTCAAGGCGGTCGTCGAGCCGGCCGAGGGACACGAGCCGGGGGCTGCGCTGGCGGCCGAGATCCTCGCCCACTGCGAGCGCCGACTGGCGGGCTACAAGCGCCCCAAGACGGTGGACTTCATCGAGGTCATGCCGCGCGACCCGAACGGCAAGCTCTACAAGCGCCGGCTGCGCGCGCCCTACTGGGAAGGGCGCGAGCGGCCCGTGTGAGCCCCGGAGTGGAGCAGCGGCACCCCGGCGGGAGCCAGACCCGGCTCGACGCATGCCGCTGCCCGGGCCCCTGGTCCTGGGGGAGGACTCCACCCATTTGGTGCTGCTCGCGCTCACCGCCGTGGTGAGCACGCTGACCATGGTGCCCGGACGAGCCACGCTTCTTCAGAGCGGCGTCCATCTGGCGCTGTTCGCCGCTTTCGTCTTCCTCTCGTTCAGCCCCTGACCCACACCACCTTCAGTTCGGGCGAGCGCAGGATGTCCCGCTCGCAGAACCGCGACGTCACCCAGCGCTCGTCCGAGAACAGCTCGGTCTGGTCGCTGTAGTGCGGGGAGCCGGGGTTCGACGACTGGGAGTACGTGAGCAGGGTGCGCGCCACCGGGCAGCGCCCGCCGTCCCAGCCGACCGCCTGGATGTGGCTCGAACCGGTCACCACCTCGGTGTAGCCGCCCGCCGGACTCCACATCGGCTCGATCTTGTTCCAGACGCCCAGGGCCTCCGTGCCGCCGTGGACGGGGATGCGTTTTCCGTTCCGTACGACGAACTGGTGCTCACCCAGCGGCGCATTCAGCGGCGTCCCGGCCGCGCGCAGTTCGGCGACGGCGTTCGCGAGGGCTCGGGCGAAGCCGGGCGACGCGGTGTTGAGGGTATTCGGCGTGCGCACCGGATCGGCCGCCGAGAACGGCACCTTCCACAGCTCGGCCGGCGGCACCGACGAGGTGAGCCCCCGCCAGAACCGGTCGAAGAGCAGCGCGCCGCGACTGCCGGTGTTCATGGTGCGGTCCCACTTCGCGAGTACGTCGCAGGCCTGCGCGAGGTCGGCGGTCTTGGCGGGCAGCGCCGCGCACGCCTTCGCAGTGTCGGCCGCGGCCAGATCCCCGGCAGGCACCCGGTTCGCGAACTGCTGCTTCTGCAGATCGGCGACGGTCAGCCGGCCCTCGTCCGCCATCGCTGCCACGTCCTCGATGCCGCCGCGGGTGCGCAGCGAGCGGGGTGTGCCGAGGGAGCCGAAGACCCGCTCGTAGCCCGTGATCGGCCGGTCCGCGTTGGTCAGCCAGGCGCTGTCGTTGGAGTTCTCCGCGTACGGTGCGTCCCGCAGCGTCGGCATCTTCGACGGGCCGAAGATGCCCGGCTGCACCGCGTCCTTGTCCGAGCCGAGCGCGCAGTCTCCGCGCGAACCGTCGAGCACGGCCACGCCCGACGCCGGATATGTCACCTTGCCCAGCGGGGTTGAACAGCGCTGTGCCAGCTCGTCGGTGATCCGCGGCAGCACCTGCGACTGGGAGAAGAGCGTGTGGCCCTTCGAGTCGGCGGCGATCGTGTTCACCCAGGGCAGGCCCTGGGTGCGCCGCAGCGCTCGCAGCATGTCGTCAGTGGAGCGGGACTTGCCGAAGGCGAGTGCCGTGTCGGCGCTGCGCAGATTGCTCGCATTGGGGTCGTTCAGCGCGTACGCCGTCGTGGCCGACCAGGGCAGTGGCAGCGTGGGGCCCAGAGCGGTGACGACCGGGCCGTACCTCGTCCACCACTGTGTACGGGTCACGGACGGGCCGTCCTTGACCGGCACGGTGACCGTCCGCTTCGTCATCCGCTCCGGCTTCCCGTCCACCAGATACGCGGTCGGGTCTGCCGGATCCAGCGTCAGCTGATGCAGATTGAGGGTGACGCCGGTGGCGACGGTGTGGCTCCACGCGACCTTGTCGTTGAAGCCGATGTTGACGATGGCGGTGCCGAGCAGCGAGCTGCCCGAGACGTTCAGCTCGCCGGGTATGGTCTGCTGCGACTGCCAGAAGCGGCGGCCGCCCTGCCAGGGGTAGTGCGGGTTGCCGAGAAGCAGGCCGCGGCCGTTCGCGGTCGCAGAGCCGCTGAACGCCACGGCGTTGGAGCCCATGTCGGCGCTCTCGGCGGCGAACAGCTCCCCAGCGGCCTTCGCCGTCGCGGCCGTATCGGCTGCGCCTACCGGGGCCGTGCCCGGCGGTTTCGCCGCGGTGATGCCGTCGATGCCGCGCCCCTGGCCGCCGAGGACGGAGACGGCGAAGCCGCGCCTGGCCACGTCCAGCGTGGTCACCGGGTCCACCCATTCGGCGTTCTTGCAGGCCGGATCGGTGATGCGGTTCTGCTTCAGCCAGGCGTTGTAGCCGGCCGCCCAGCCGCGCATGAGCTCCTTGGTCCGGTGGCCGGGACCGGCCGGTGCGGGGGTGGCGAGCAGCTTCTCGACGGTGCCCGTGTCGCGTACGCCTCGGAAGTACAGATCGCTGGACAGGTTCTTCGTGGCCGACGACAGCGATCCGTCCGGGGCGGCGTCCGGGCCGAAGTGGCGCGAGCGCTCGCCGTGCACCGTGACGAACCCGTCGGCGAGAACGCACACCTGGTCGGCGGCCTGCGCCCAGCCGGTGCCGAAGCCGAGACTCGCGTAGTTGCCGGCGACGATGTGCGGGATGCCATGTTCGGTGTAGCGGATGACGGCGGACAGACCGCCGCCGGGCGGATGGCGGTGGCGGCTGTCAGCCGCTGCGGCGGGCGGCAGCGCGGCCGCCGCGGTCAACAGGGCGACGCCGGTGAGCCCGAGCCGTCTCAGGCGGATGCGGAAGAGCAACGTGCCTCCCAACGGGACTGCGGTGAAAGCTCGTTGCTCCATGCACTCAGCCGGGGCGAACGGTGTCAACATCCCGTTCGGTATCCGCGGTCTTGACCGTCGGGTCGGCGCCGCCCAGGATCGCGCCATGACAGGTGTACGCAGCAGCACAGTCGACGGAATCGTGCGGCGCAGCGCCCGGCGCACCCCCGACGGCACCGCCGTGCGGTACCGCGACCGGTCCTGGACGTATGCCGAACTGGACGCCGCCGTGTCCACCGCCGCCGCGGTCCTGACGGCCCATGGACTGCGCCAGTACGACCGCGTCGCCGCCTACGGTCACAACTCCGACGCCTATCTCATCGCCTTCCTGGCGTGTGCCCGCGCCGGTCTTGTGCACGTACCCGTGAACCACAACCTCACCGGCGACGACCTCGCGTACATCCTTCGCCAGTCGGGGAGTTCGCTGGTGCTGGCCGACCCGGATCTCGTGCCGCACATTCCCGACGACATGGCCGTACGGACCCTGCGCGACGCCGACGACTCTCTGCTCGCGGCGCTGGGCACTCCCCAGTCGTACGACACCGACCGGGACGCCCGCGACCTGGTGCAGCTGCTCTACACCTCCGGCACCACCGCGCTGCCCAAGGGCGCGATGATGACGCACCGGGCGCTGGCCCACGAGTACGACAGCGCCATCGAAGCCCTCGACCTCCGGCAGACCGACCGGCCCGTCCACTCCCTGCCTCTCTACCATTCCGCTCAGATGCATGTGTTCCTGCTGCCGTATCTGGCGGTGGGCGCGGAGAACACCATCATCGACGCGCCCGACGCGGTGACGGTCTTCGACCTGGTCGAGGCGGGACGCGCCGACAGCCTCTTCGCCCCGCCGACCGTGTGGATCGCTCTCGCGAACCACCCCGAGTTCGCCACCCGCGACCTGAGCGCGCTGCGCAAGGCGTACTACGGCGCCTCCATCATGCCGGTGCCCGTGCTCGAAAGGCTCTGTGAGCGGCTGCCTGGGCTGGGGTTCTACAACTGCTTCGGGCAGAGCGAGATCGGCCCGCTCGCGACCGTGCTGGGACCCGACGAGCACGACGACCGGATGGACTCCTGCGGAAGGCCGGTGCGGCATGTCGAGGCCAAGGTCGTCGACGAGAACGGGGAAGAGGTCCCGGACGGGACCGCGGGCGAAGTCGTCTACCGGTCACCGCAGTTGTGCGAAGGCTACTGGGACAAGCCGGAGGAGACGAAGGATGCCTTCCGCGACGGCTGGTTCCACTCCGGAGACCTGGTGGTCCGCGACGCCGAGGGGTACTACACCGTCGTCGACCGGGTGAAGGACGTCATCAACTCCGGGGGGGTTCTGGTCGCTTCACGACAGGTCGAGGACGCCCTCTACACCCATCCCGCCGTCGCCGAGACCGCCGTCATCGGCCTGCCGGACGACCGCTGGATCGAGGCGGTCACCGCTGTCGTGGTGGCACGCGGGGAGGTCGGCGAGGCCGAACTCATCGACCACGCGCGGGAGAAGCTCGCGCACTTCAAGGCCCCGAAAAAGGTCCTGTTCGTGGACGAGCTGCCGCGCAACGCCAGCGGGAAGATCCTCAAGCGCGAGCTGAGGGACCGCTTCACTTCGTCCTGAGGTCCACGATCCTTTTGATCTTGCCCACCGACCGCTCCAGCGTCTCGGGGTCCACCAACTCGACCGTGACGGACACCCCGATGCCGTCCTTCACCGCGGTCGCGATCGCCCGCGCGGCGGCATCCCGCTGCTCGGACGTCGCATCCGCGCGCGCTTCCGCCCGTACGGTGAGCGCGTCGAGACGGCCCTCGCGGGTAAGCCGCAGCTGGAAGTGCGGAGCGACATGCGGCGTACGCAGCACGATCTCCTCGATCTGGGTCGGGAAGAGATTCACCCCGCGCAGGATCACCATGTCGTCGCTGCGGCCGGTCACCTTCTCCATCCGCCGGAATACCCGGGCCGTGCCCGGCAGCAGCCGCGTCAAGTCCCGGGTCCGGTAACGGATCACGGGCATGGCCTCCTTGGTGAGCGAGGTGAAGACCAGCTCGCCGTGCTCGCCGTCCGGCAGCACCTCGCCGGTGAACGGATCGACGACCTCCGGATAGAAGTGGTCCTCCCAGATGTGCAGCCCGTCCTTGGTCTCCACGCACTCCTGCGCAACGCCGGGGCCGATGACCTCGGACAACCCGTATATGTCGACGGCGTCGATCGCGAACCGCTCCTCGATCTCGCGCCGCATCTCCTCGGTCCACGGCTCCGCGCCGAAGATGCCGACTTTGAGGGAGGTGGAGCGGGGATCGACTCCCTGCCGTTCGAACTCGTCCAGCAGCGTGAGCATGTACGAGGGGGTGACCATGATGATTTCGGGGCGGAAGTCCTGGATGAGCTGCACCTGGCGGGCGGTCATGCCGCCGGAGGCGGGGATGACGGTGCAGCCCAGCCGTTCCGCGCCGTAGTGGGCGCCGAGGCCGCCCGTGAACAGCCCGTATCCGTAAGCCACATGGACCTTGTGGCCGGGCCGCCCGCCGGCCGCGCGGATCGAGCGCGCCACCACGTCCGCCCAGATGTCCAGATCGCGGTCTGTGTAACCGACGACGGTGGGACGGCCCGTGGTCCCGCTGGAGGCATGGATCCGCCGCACCTCGGACTGCTCCACCGCGAACATCCCGAACGGATAGTTGTCGCGCAGATCGGTCTTGGCGGTGAAGGGGAAGCGGCCGAGATCGGCGAGCGTGCGGCAGTCCTCGGGGCGCAGCCCCGCCTTGTCGAACGACTGCCGGTAGAAGCCGACATTCTCGTACGCGTGGCGCAAGGTCGCCCGCAGCCGCTCCAGCTGCAGCGCCTCGAGCTCCTCGCGGCTGAGCCGCTCCGCCGCGTCCAGCAGGTCCGTCATACGGAAACTCCCGTCCCAAACCGGACGACCGATCATTCGGTCGTGCTGTTCCGGGATCAGTAATCCAGCCCGTCCCGTCTCCTGGCAAGGGGTTGATTCCCAGAAATCGCTCCCATCCGTTCACGTGCGCTCTGGGAGTAAGTCCATTGCTGCGAATGCCGGTCCCGGTGAAGATCGCCGCATGCCGAAGTTCTCTGCGCACGACGGGGACGGGACAGTGCTCTCCTACCGCCTGAAGGGGCACGGCGAGCCGCTGATCTGCCTGCCCGGCGGCCCCATGCGGGCCTCCTCCTACTACGGTGACCTGGGCGGCCTGGCCGCGCACCGGCAGCTGGTGCTGCTGGGTCTGCGCGGAACCGGGGACTACGCGGTACCTGCCGACCCCGCGACGTACCGCTGCGACCGGCAGGTCGCCGACGTCGAGGCGCTGAGCGAGCACCTCGGCCTCGCGCATGGACGTGCTGGCGCACTCGGCCGGTGGAAAACCTGGCGCTGCTGTACGCGGCCCAGTACCCCGAGCGGATCGGCCGGCTGGCGCTGCTCACGCCCAATGCCTGGGCGGTGGGGCTCCAGGCGACGCCGGAGCAGCGCCGTGCGGCGGCACTGCTGCGCCGTGACGATCCGTGGTTCGAAGAGGCGTACGCCGCCTTCGACGCCGCGCTGCGGAGGCAGGCCGAACGGCTCCTTCGAGCCGTTCTTCTACGGGCGGTGGGACGCGGCGGCTCAGGCGCATGCCGCGTCGGGCGGTGAGCAGTCCAACCCCGAAGCGGCCGCCGCTACGGCTCGGAGGGCGCTTTCGACCCGCCCGCGACCCGCGCCGCGCTGACCGAGCTGGAAGCGGCGGTGCTGGTGATGGCGGGCGAGCTCGACGGCGTACCGACACCGGAGCGGGCCGGTGAGCCGGCCGCGCGGTTCCCGGACGGCGAGGTCGTCCTCCAGCCGGGTGGCGGTCATTTCCCCTGGCTGGACGATCCGGACTGGTGCGTACGGACGGTTATCGGCTTCCTGTCGCGGTGAGCCGCTGGTGAGGGGAGAGGATGCGGGATAATAGTTGAAACGCGCAAACAACCTCCGAGAAGGAGTCCGCGATGCCTCAGCCCGAGGGAGCCGATCTCGACGCCGTCCTCGCCCACAGGGAGGAGCTGCGCCAGCGCTATCTGCGCCCCATGCCCGACCGCCCCCCGACCACCGCCCGGGGCATCCACCATGTGGCCTTCATCTGCCGTGACGTCGAGGAGACCATTCGCTTCTACCAGGAGTTCCTGGGCTTCCCGCTGGTCGAGGTGGTGGAGAACCGCGACTACCGCGGCTCGACCCACTTCTTCTTCGACATCGGCCACGGCAATCTGCTGGGCTTCTTCGACTTCCCCGGCCACGAACACCCGCCCTTCACCGAAACGATCGGCGGGGTGCAGCACCTCGCGCTGTCGGTGGGGGCGGCGGAGTTCGACGCGGCCCGCAAGGCGCTGGACGACGCGGGCGCCGACTATCTCGGACCGGACCGGGGTATTGAGGACAGCCTGTACATCCGCGACCCCAACGGCGTGCCGCTGGAGCTGTTCCGGGAGCAGCTCGGCATCTTCAACGGCGCGCGCATCGTCAGCGGGACCTACGGCGAGGACTGAGGTCAACGGCTGAGGGCAATGCCTGATCAGGACCCGTTCTCTGCCGGGCCCCCCGCCTCGTACGATCAACGTCGATCCGTCGGCCCGGGAAGGGGAACTCGTGCAACTGAGCTCATGCGTAAGGCGTTTGCTGACCACAGGCGCCGCCGCGACACTCCTGTTCACCGGAGCGGGCACCACCTCCGCCGGCCCGGCCGTACCGCAGGCGGCTGCCGTCGCCGCGGCCGACGCGCGGAGCGGCCCGTACTCCGGCGTCCACGCCATTGCCGATCTCTCCGCCCAGCGGGTGGCCACCGCCGACCTGGTCGCCGCGGCCAAATACGGCACAGGCAGTCCCATCGATGACCCGGCCCGGGAGAAGCAGGTCCTCGACAGCGTGGCGCAGCAGGCCCGCGATCTGGGTGCGGATCCCGAAGCGACGGTACGGATCTTCCGTGACCAGATCGAGGCCAACAAGCTCGTCCAGCGCGCCCTGTTCCGCAGCTGGGACGCAGCCCCTTCGCAGGCGCCGACGGAACGACCCGACCTCGCGGAGGTACGCAAGGAGATCAACCGGATCAATGCCGCTCTCGTCCAGGGCATCGCCGATTCCGCCTCGGCCCGACCGGCTCCGTACTGCGACGGCCTGCTGATCGCCTCGGCGGCACACGTACGGCACGAGCGGCAGCTCGACGCGCTCCACACGGTGGCGCTGGCCCGCTCGCTGCGGTCCGTCTGCGGCGATTGACCCGGGGCTTCGCGCGTCCGGGAGCCCGGGCGCGCGACAACGGGCCGGAAGGTCATTGCGCGGCCGACTCCACCGCGACCGTCCGCGCCCAGCGGTAGTCCGCCTTGCCGCTCGGCGAGCGCTGGATCTCCGGCGCGATCACCAACTGCCGCGGGATCTTGTAGCCGGCCAGCCGGGTGCGGCAGTGCGACTGGATGTCGTCCAGCGTCGGTGGGAGCGCGCCCGCGCGCACCTGCACAACGGCCGCCACGTGGTTGCCCCACTTACTGTCCGGCACACCGGCGACCAGCGCGTCGTACACATCCGGATGGGACTTGAGAGCCTGCTCGACCTCCTCCGGATACACCTTCTCGCCGCCGGTGTTGATGCACTGCGAGCCGCGGCCGAGGACCGTGACGATGCCCTCCTCGTCGACCGTGGCCATGTCTCCGAGCAGCACCCACCGCTCGTCGCCGCGCCGGAAGAAGGTCTCGGCGGTCTTCTTGGGGTCGTTGTAGTAGCCGAGGGGCACATGCCCGCGCTGGGCGATCCGGCCGGGCTCGCCGGTCTTCACCGGCTCGTAGGTCAGCGGGTCGACCACCGCCGTACGGGCGTTGACCCGCAGCCTGAAGCCCTTCTCCGGGCCGGAGTCGTCGGTCGCCGTGCCGTTGAAACCGGACTCCGACGAGCCGAAGTTGTTCAGCAGCATCACATTCGGTACCAGCGCCGTGAACTGGGCGCGCACCGTCTCCGACATGATCGCGCCGGAGCTGGAGACGCTGAACATCGAGGAGCAGTCGGTCCCCTTCATCGGCCCGGACAGCGCGTCGATGAGCGGGCGCAGCATCGCGTCGCCGACCAGCGACACACTGGTGACCTTCTCCTTCTCGATCGTACGGAGCACCTCTTCCGGCACGAACTTGCGGTGGACGACGATCCGCTGGCCGAAGTTGAACCCGATGAACGCGGTCAGCGTCGATGTGCCGTGCATCAGCGGGGGAGTGGGGAAGAAGGTGATGCCTTCGCCGCCCGTGGCCACCCGCTCGGCGAGCTCCTCGGGCGAACCGACCGGCTCCCCGGTCGGCGCGCCGCCGCCGAGCCCGGAGAAGAACAGGTCCTCCTGCCGCCACATCACACCCTTGGGCATGCCCGTGGTGCCGCCGGTGTAGATGATGAACTGGTCGTCGCCGGAGCGCGCCCCGAAGCCCCGTGCCGGCGACGCGGCCGCCTCCGCCTGCGCGAAGGGGACGGCGGCAAGCTGCGGCGCGTCGTCCGGGGGCGCACCCACTCGCACGAGATGGCGCAGCTTCTCGGTCTTGGGCAGCGCGGCCGCGACCCGCTCCGTGAACTCCGCGTCGAAGACGAGGGCCACGAGGTCCGCGTCGCGGAAGAGGTAGACCAGTTCCTCCTCCACATAGCGGTAGTTGACGTTGACGGGCACGACGCGGGCCTTGAGGCAGCCGAGGACGGTCTGGAGGTACTCGATGCCGTTGTAGAGGTGCAGGCCGAGATGCTCGCCAGGGCGGATGCCGGCGTCGATGAGGTGGTGCGCGACGCGGTTGGCCGCGGCGTCCAGTTCCGCGTAGGTGAGCCGGCGCTCCGCGCCCGTGCCGGGATGGTCGATGTACACAAGCGCCTCGCGGTCGGGGACCACGTCGACGACCGACTCGAACAGGTCGGCAAGGTTGTACTCCACCGCTCCTCCTGACCCCGGCGAACTTCGGCTCGGCGGTCATTAGAGCGCCGCCGGGCACAAGTGGGAAGGGGTGACGGCGAAGAAATCTGACTGCCTGTCAGAAAACTATTGAACTGGGCCCCCACCTACTGCAACCTGTTCTAGGTCTTGAGACGGGAGGACGGCAATGGGTGGGACGGAACACCTCACCGTGCAGCGCGAAGGCGCCACACTGGTACTCACTTTGAACAGGCCGGAGGCCAAGAACGCGCTCTCGCTGCCGATGCTGGTCGGCCTGTACGACGGCTGGATCGAGGCCGACGAGGACGATGCGATCCGCTCGATCGTGCTCACCGGAGCGGGCGGCGGCTTCTGCGCCGGCATGGACCTCAAGGCCCTGGCGGGCAAGGGCATGGAGGGCGAGCAGTACAGGGACCGGCTGAAAGCCGACCCCGACCTCCACTGGAAGGCGATGCTGCGCCACCACCGGCCCCACAAGCCGGTGATCGCCGCGGTCGAGGGGTCCTGCGTGGCCGGCGGTACCGAGATCCTGCAAGGCACCGACATCCGGGTCGCGGGCGAGAGCGCCACGTTCGGCCTGTTCGAGGTCAAGCGCGGACTCTTCCCGATAGGCGGCTCGACGGTACGGCTGCAGCGCCAGATCCCGCGTACGCACGCCCTGGAGATGCTGCTGACCGGTCGGCCGTACAGCGCGGAAGAGGCGGAACGGATCGGGCTCATCGGCCATGTCGTGCCCGACGGAACCGCGCTTGAGAAGGCACTCGCCATCGCCGCGCAGATCAACGCCTGCGGGCCGCTCGCGGTCGAGGCGGTGAAGGCGTCGGTGTACGAGACGGCGGAGCTGACCGAGACGGAGGGCTTGGCCGCGGAGCTCAAGCGTGGCTGGCCGGTCTTCGATACGGCCGACGCGAAGGAGGGGGCGCGGGCGTTCGCGGAGAAACGCGCCCCGCAGTACCGCCGAGCCTGAGCTTTCCCCACCCCGCCCCTTCCCGTAACTGGGGGCAGGCCCCCAGACCCGCCCCCTACGCCCTGCGGGCGTGGGGCCACCCCCGGTACGGCCTTCGGGCGTGGGGGGGGAGCCCCACCTACGCCCTGCGGGCGTGGAGCGACCCCCGGTACGGCCTTCGGCCGTGTCCTCAAACGCCGGACGGGCTTGATTTTCGCCGGTCGGCCTGAAGATTCAGGCCGACCGGCGGGAAATTCAAGCCCCGTGGGGGTCCCCCCGGACGAAGTCTGGGGGAGCTTGAGGCGCGGGGTCTGGGGCGGAGCCCAGCTACGGGAACGACCCGCGCAGCCGTACCGCCGCCTGCACCCTCGCCGACCCCCACAAGAAAGGGCCCCGCCCATGACAGCCGCCGCCCCCGCGCCCCAGACGCTGCGCGCCCCGCTCGTCGTCGAGTTCCCCTTCACCCGCTCCCTCGGGCCCGTCCAGTCCGCCTTCCTCACCGGTCTGCGCGAGCGCACAGTCCTCGGTGTGAAGGGCAGTGACGGCGCAGTGCTCGTGCCGCCCGTCGAGTACGACCCGGCCACCGCCGAGGAGATCCGCGACCTCGTCGAGGTCGGCGTCACCGGGACCGTCACCACCTGGGCCTGGAACCCCGCCCCGCGGCGTGACCAGCCACTCGCCACCCCTTTCGCGTGGGTGCTGGTCAGGCTCGACGGGGCCGACACCTCCCTCCTGCACGTCCTCGACGTGCCGGGGCCCGACGCCGTACGCAGCGGCATGCGCGTCCGTATCCGCTGGGCCGAGGAGCGAGCAGGCGCGATCACCGACATCGCCTGCTTCGAGCCGTACGACAGTGAGCCGGCCGCCCACGTCACCAGCCACAGCGGCGAGTTCGCCGACGCCGTGACCGGCATCGTCACCCCCGCCCGGCTCGACTACACCTACTCGCCCGGCCGCGCCCAGTCCGGCTACATCAACGCGCTCGCCGACCGCAGGACCGTCGGCGAGCGCTGCCCGTCCTGCCGCAAGGTGTACGTGCCTCCCCGTGGCGCCTGCCCCACCTGCGGCGTCGCCACCGACGAACAGGTCGAGGTCGGCCCGCGGGGCACCGTCACCACGTACTGCATCGTCAACATCAAGGCGAAGAACCTCGACATCGAAGTGCCGTACGTCTACGCGCACATCGCCCTCGACGGCGCCGACCTCGCCCTGCACGCCCGCATCGGCGGCATCCCGTACGACCAGGTGCGGATGGGCCTGCGCGTCGAACCGGTCTGGGCCGAAGGCGGCCGCCACCCCGACCACTACCGGCCCACCGGCGAGCCCGACGCCGACTACGACACGTACAAGGAGCTGCTGTGACCCGAGACGTGGCGATCGTCGCCTTCGCGCAGAGCGACCATCTGCGGCGCACCGACGAGCTCTCCGAAGTCGAGATGCTGATGCCGGTCCTGCACGAGGTGCTGCGCCGGACCGGACTGCAGACCAGTGACATCGGCTTCACCTGCTCGGGATCCACCGACTATCTCGCCGGACGTGCCTTCTCCTTCACCATGGCCCTCGACGGCGTCGGCGCCTGGCCGCCCATTTCCGAGTCCCATGTCGAGATGGACGGCGCCTGGGCGCTGTACGAGGCCTGGGTCAAGATCCTCACCGGCGAGGCCGACACCGCCCTCGTCTACGCCTACGGAAAGTCCTCGCCCGGCGAGGTGCGCGACGTTCTGACCCGCCAGCTCGACCCGTACTACGTGGCCCCGCTCTGGCCCGACTCCATCGCACTCGCCGCACTCCAGGCGCAGGCGCTGATCGACGCGGGAGCCACCGACGAACCCGCCCTCGCCGGGATCGCCGCCCGCAGCCGCGCGGCAGCATCGGACAACCCGCACGCTCAACTGAAGGGTTCGGTTCCGTCGGGCGAGTACCTCGTCCAGCCGCTGCGGACCGGGGACTGCCCGCCGATCGGCGACGGCGCGGCCGCCGTGATCCTCGCGGCCGGGGACAGAGCTCGCGAACTGTGCGTCCGCCCCGCCTGGATCCGCGGCATGGACCACCGCATCGAACCACACAGCCTTGGCGTCCGCGACCTCACCGACTCGCCCTCCACCCGGCTGGCAGCCGAACGCGCCGGAGCCTTCGACAGGCCCGTCGACACCGCCGAGCTGCACGCCCCCTTCAGCTCGCAGGAAGTCGTCCTGAGCGCAGCCCTCAAGCTCGACGACAGGGTGAGGGTCAACCCGTCCGGCGGAGCGCTCGCCGCCAACCCGGTCATGGCTGCGGGCCTGATCCGCCTCGGCGAGGCCGCCGCCCGCATCCACCGAAGCGAGTCCGACCGGGCGCTCGCCCACGCCACCTCCGGCCCCTGCCTCCAGCAGAACCTGGTCGCCGTCCTCGAGGGAGAGTCATGAGCAAGGCTGCGACATCCAAAGAGTGCGTGGCCGTCATCGGCATCGGCCAGACCAAGCATGTCGCCGCCCGCCGGGACGTCTCCATCGCGGGCCTGGTCCGTGAGGCCGCCCGGCGCGCTCTTCAGGACGCCGACCTGACCTGGTCGGACATCGACGCCGTCGTCATCGGCAAAGCACCCGACTTCTTCGAGGGCCTGATGATGCCGGAGCTCTATCTTGCCGACGCGCTGGGCGCCGTCGGCAAGCCGATGCTGCGCGTCCACACCGCCGGCTCGGTCGGCGGCTCCACCGCGCTCGTCGCCTCCAACCTGGTCGCTGCCCGCGTGCACAGCACCGTCCTCACCCTCGCGTTCGAGAAGCAGTCCGAGTCCAACGCCATGTGGGGCCTGTCCCTGCCGATCCCCTTCCAGCAGCCCCTCCTCGCGGGCGCGGGCGGCTTCTTCGCCCCGCACATACGGGCGTACATGCGCCGCACCGGCGCGCCAGACACGGTCGGCTCCCTCGTCGCGTACAAGGACCGCCGCAACGCCCTGAAGAATCCGTACGCCCATCTCCACGAGCACGACATCACGCTGGAGAAGGTCCAGGCGTCCCCGATGCTGTGGGACCCGATCCGCTACTCCGAGACCTGCCCCTCCTCCGACGGCGCGTGCGCGATGATCCTCACCGACCGCGCGGGCGCGGCCCGTGCGCCGAGGCGGCCCGCCTGGATGCACGGCGGCGCGATGCGCAGCGAGCCCACGATGTTCGCGGGCAAGGACTTCGTCTCGCCCCAGGCCGGCAAGGACTGCGCCGCCGACGTCTACCGGCAGGCCGGCATCGCCGATCCGCGCCGGGAGATCGACGCGGTGGAGATGTACGTCCCGTTCTCCTGGTACGAGCCGATGTGGCTGGAGAACCTTGGCTTCGCCGCCGAGGCGGAGGGCTGGAAGCTCACCGAGTCCGGCGTCACCGAACTCGACGGCGATCTGCCCGTGAACCCGTCGGGCGGCGTGCTGTCCACCAATCCCATCGGGGCCTCCGGCATGATCCGGTTCGCCGAGGCCGCCCTCCAGGTGCGCGGGCTGGCGGGCGAACACCAGGTGGAAGGGGCCCGCAAAGTACTCGGTCACGCCTACGGCGGCGGGTCGCAGTTCTTCTCCATGTGGCTGGTCGGCGCCGAGCCGCCCACCACCTGACCGTCCGCCGTACGGCATGTGGCGGCGGACAGGTCGCGGTCCTCGTTCTGCGGCCTGTCCGCAATCGGAGACGATCGCTAGTCTGAGCCCCGGAGACGATGCGGGAGGAGCACGGACGTGGCCGAGAGCACGACCACCAGGCAAAGGTTTTCGGGCTGGGACAAGCCGGAACTCGACCTCAGCAACGCCGACTGGCAGTCCAGCAGTCAGGGAACGGGAGACGTCCAGATCGCCTTCGTCGAGGGTTTCATCGCGATGCGCAACGGCGGACGGCCGGAGAGCCCGTCGCTGATCTTCACCCCGGCCGAGTGGCGCGCCTTCGTCCTGAACGCCCGCGACGGGGAGTTCGACCTCACCTGACCGCCCAAGCGGCCCTAGGGGTCGCGGGTGACCCGCGCACTGCAAAGCAGTGGGCGTGGTCGGCAGTGCCTGGAACCCGCGGCCCGCACATTCTCTCGTACTCGACCCTCCCATCCGGCTGAGGGGCTCGGCGTCGCGGACACCTTTGAACACGCCGGGGCAGTTTCCCGTATCACTCAGCGCACCCCGGCAAGCGGGTGCGCAGCGTTCCCGCGAGATTCCGTTCCGAGACCGTGAGGATCAGCCATGAATGACCCCGTCAATCCTCCTCTCCAGGCCCTCCCGGACGGGGAGGCCGAACTCCGTCTGGTGCTCCGTCTGCAGTGGGAGGACATCGCCGCGCTGGGGCAGGAGGCGGGCCGTCTGGCCGCCCAGATGCAGCGCCCAGTGACCCTCGACGAGGCCGCGAGCCACCGGCTGCGCACGCGGACCGCCGGCCACGCGAGGCCCGCACCTGACCGGAGCCAGCAGGGTGTGCCCTCGTCCGTGTCGTCCTTGACTGCCCGCACTCCGGGTGAGCACGCCCGGCAGGCCATAGAGAAGATCAATGGGTCGGCCCCCGGGCTCGGCACGACCCAGACATCGGCGTGACGAGCGGGAGCGGGGACAACCGCTCCCGCTGACCGATCCGGAAACAAGCCCCTACAACCCCCTTTCACCGGACGGGCCCGCGCGCGGCCAACCGGGCGTACCCTGAGGTGCCTCGAGGACGTCCGTCCGGCAACTCCTTCACCGTGCCGGGCGTACGCCCTGGCCGTGGGGGTGCACCATGACGCGACGCGTCGGCAGGACCCGACGTCGTCTCTTCGAGCGCGAGGCCGAACTGGCCGCCGCCGACGAGGCGTTGAGCGAACTGGTCGGTCTCCGGTCGGACGGCGTCGAGCCACCGGAGCGCCCGCGTGGCGCCCTCCTCGCCTTCGCCGGACACGCGGGCCTCGGCAAGACGACGTTGCTTGCCGAAGTACGGCGGCGCGCGGCCGCCAAGGGATGTACGGTGCTCTCCGCGCGCGGCGGCGACCAGGAGCAACGGGTCGCCTTCCATGTGGCCCGGCAGCTGATCCAGCCCCGGCTCGCAGGCTCCTCCGACGCCGCGCTCCGGCTGCAACTGGGGAGTTGGTACGCCATTGTCGGCCCCGCGCTGGGCCTGTGCACCGCCGAGGCGGGCGCACCGCCCGACCCGCAGGGTCTGCGCGACGGTCTCGACTGGGTTCTCACCCATATTGCCGTCCAGCGCGCCCCGCTCGTCCTCGTCCTCGACGACGCCCACTGGGCGGACCCGGAGTCGCTGAGCTGGCTCGCCGCCTTCGCGCCCCGCGCCGAAGTGCTCCCGATGCTGCTCGTGGTCGCCTACCGGCCCGAGGAACTCCCTGACCACGCACGGCAGTTCCGCGGGCTTCCCGGCCGCGCCGGACACCGCCCCATCGACCTTGAACCCCTCACGGCCCCGGCCGTCGGACGACTCGTACGCGAACAGCTCGGCGATGACGCCGACGATGCGTTCTGCCGCGAATGCTGGGCCGTCACCGCGGGCAACCCCTTCGAGGCCGTCGAACTCACGGCCAAGGTCCACGACCGGGGGCTCGAACCCAACGAGGCCGGCGCCCACCTCCTGCGCGACCTCGCCGCCGACGTCAAGGGCAGCGGACTCATCTCACGCCTCGAACGCCTCGGCGCCTCGACGGTCCGGCTCGCCTGGGCGGGCGCCGTACTCGGCACAGAGATCCCGCCCGCTCTCGCCGCGACCGTCGCGGGCCTCGGCAGCGAGGAGGCCGCCCGCGCCGCCGACCGACTGCGCGACGCCCGCATCCTCACCGGATCGGGCACCCTCGAATTCGTCCACCCGCTGATCGCCACCGCCGTCTACCGGGCCATCCCCGACGCCGTACGGGTCGCCCTGCACGGCCAGGCCGCCTGGTCCGTCATCGACGCCGGATTCGGTTCCACGGCCGCCGCCCGCCACCTGATGGAGACCCATCCCGAGGGCGACCCGTGGGTCGTCCAGCATCTGCGCCAGGCCGCGCGGGAGACGCTCCGCGCCGGAGCCCCCGACGCGGCCCGCCGCCACCTCGCCCGCGCCCTGCGGGAACCGCCGCCCTTCGGGGACCGGGCCGCCGTCCTGTACGAACTGGGCTGCGCCTCTCTCCTCACCGAACCCGCCACCACCGTCAACCATCTGCGCGCCGCACTCGAAGAACCCATCGCCGACCCGGCCCTGCGCCAGGGCATCGTCTACCGCCTCTCCCAGGTCCTCGCCCACTCCGACCGGCTCGGCGAAGCCTCCGACACCCTCGCCCGCGAGGCCCGCCTCACCACCGATCCGCGCACCCGGCTGCGTATGCAGGCCGAGAAGTTCATGTGGGACGCCTTCCGCGCCGACGAGCCCGACTCGCCGGCCCGATCGCGGCGGCTGGCCCGGCTCGCCGACCGGCTCACCGGACGCGACCTCACCGAGCGGTACATCATCGGGCTGCGCGGCTGGGACGCGATGCTGCGCGCCGAACCCGCCGCCGTCGCCCTCGGCCACGCCGAGCGCGCCCTGGAGGGCGGACTGAGCTGGGCCGTCGAGGACCGGGGTTTCGAGGTCCCCGTCCTGGTCGCCCTCACCTTTCTCTACGGTGACCGGCCGGGCCGTGCCGAGGAGCTGTTCGCCGCCGGGACCGCGGAGTTCGAGCGCCAGGGATGGCGCGGCGCGCATCTCTCCTTCGCGTACACCCTCCTCGCCTACATCCGCTACCGGCGCGGTCGGCTGGCGGAGGCCGAGGACTTCGTACGGGCCGGGCTGCGCCTGGCCGTACGGGTCGGGCCCCGTACGCCCGTCGAGTGGTACGCGCTGGGCACCCTCGTCGAGGTCCTGCTCGCCCGCGGCCGCACCGATGAGGCGGTGCGGATCGCGGAGGACCACGACTTCGGCGAACCCTTCCCCGCGGCCGAGACCTTCCCCGACTCCCAGACCGTGTACGGCGAACTGCTGCTCGCCCGCGGCCGGCCCAAGGAAGCGGCCGTCGAACTGGCTGCCGCGGGCAGGCGGCTCGACCCACGCGGCATCCGCAACCCCGCCTGGTGCCCCTGGCAGCTCCACCTCGCACTCGCCGAGGCACACGACGCACCGGACCGGGCACGCGCGACCGCTCTCGAAGCGGTGCACCGCGCCCGTCGCTTCGGGGCGGCATCGGCGATCGGCCAGGCCCTGCGCGTGGCCGCCGAGGTGTCCGGCGGCGTCGAACGCACGGCCCTCCTCGAAGAGGCCGTCGCCCATCTCGAGCGCTCACCCGCCGCGTACGAACTCGCCCGCGCCCTCGTCGACCTCGGCACCCATCTGCGCCGCACCCGCCACCCGAAGGAGGCCGCCGAGTATCTCTACCGCGGTCTGGAGGTCGCCGGGCAGGGCGGCGCCGACGGGCTCACGGACGCCGCCCGTGACGAACTCACGGCCGCCGGGCTGCGCCCGCGCCGGCTGCGGGCCATCGAAACCGACGCCCTCAGCGCCCGCGAACGGTCCGCGGCCGTGCTGACCGCCCAGGGGCGCGACAGGGCCGCTGTAGCTGCCGCCCTCCACCTCGACGAACAGGCCGTGACCAGGTTGCTCTCCGCCGTCTACCGGAAGGCGGGCACCGACGAGGCGGGCCTGGCCAAGGCCATGCCCGAGGTCCTGGCCGTGGCCCGGGACGGCGGTCGTGGACGGTGACCGGCGGCGTCCAGGAGGCTCCGGGCCCCGGCTCGGCCGGGCCCGTCCGGACACGTACCATGGCGGTATGTCGTTCCTCCGCCGCCGTAGCGCCGCCACACCCGCGGGCCCGGACTTCGATGTCCTGGCCATGGACCCGGGCGACTGGCCCGGCAACCTCGGCGCCGGTCTGCTGCCCGCCCCGGACGGTACCTGCCAGGGCGTCTTCCTGCGGTACGACCTGTTCGGCGGCCGCGGCCCGGCGATGATCATCGGCAATCTGCCGGAGGGCTCGCCGGCCCGCGAGCTCGAGGACGGACAGGTCCCCTTCGAGGTGGCCCAGCTGCTGCTGGCGCTGGAGAACGACGAGCCGGTCGAGGTCGTGGACGTCGAGGACACGCCGGTGATGCAGGGCGACAACCTGCTGATCGTGCGCCGCCTCAAGCTCTCCGAAAGCCGTATCTCCTGCGTGCAGTTCGACCGCAGCGACAATGTCCTGGTGACCATCGCCAGCTGGGATCGGCCGATCACCGACGATCTGTACGCGCTGCTCAAGCCGCTGCCCGCGGAACTCTTCCAGCAGGGCTGACCCGCACGGCCCGCCGCGTCGTCCTCGTGGTGGGCCGCACCTGTCATCAACTCACCCTCCGGCAGGCGCTATGTGCTGACGGGGGAGGGCTGAGCGAACAGATTCACGATGCGGGCCGCCGAAGTGCCAAGACCCGTGGGCCCGCATCGCTGCCACGGGGGTGCCGGTACGCCGCGCAGATCCTCCTCCCGGTAGCGGCGGATGCCCCGGTGCCAGTTCAGGATTGCGGCGACCCAGTCCTCCAGTTCGCGCACATAGGTGTCGAGTGCGGCCCTGCCGTCCTTGTCGAGTTCGAATTCCTCGCAGAGCAAGGGGAGTTCATGTTCCTTCGCATGCAGGAACTGGCGCAGCCGCCCCCGCATGAGATCGTCGATGATCGTGACGGCGGTGGGGTAGTCGCAGTCGAAGAAGGACTGCACGACCAGTACGCCATTGTGCAGCTCGCCCTCGAACTCGATCTCCTTCTGGTACGAGAAGAGGTCGTTCATCAGCGTGGCGTAGTCCATGGCGGAGTTCTCCAGACTGCGCACCGGTCCGCTCCGGTAGATCTCCGGCGGGAGCCGGTCGGCGTGGCACAGCCGGGACAGACTCATGGTGAGCTCGGAGCCGAAGGTCAGCCGCCGCATCTCGATGTAGTCGACCGGGTCGGGAATGCGGTGCTGCGCCTGGTTGTGGAGCTCCCACAGCCAGCTCTCGAGCATGACGTCGACCGCCCTGCGAAAAGCCTGCCGCGCCTCGGGAGTCATCGGTCCGGCGGTGCGCGCCCACAGGTCGGCGAGCCCCCGCTCCATGGGGGACACCGCGACCGCCGCCCCGGCAGCCGGTTCGTCCACCGGCATGCAGGCCCTGAAGCGTTCGTCGCAGAGTTTCGCCCCTTCGAGGTTGCGCGACCGCCCGAAGACGAGGGGGTAGTAGTCGTCGGCGTACGTCCCCCAGGTCAGCCACTCCGCGCTGAGCTCCAGCTCCTCGGGGGTGGCGTCCGGGTCGATCCCGGCCGAGCAGAGAGCGAAGTCGAAACCGGTCAGCGCCGGTTCGTCCCAGATGTCGTTCAGCAGCCCCATCCGGCCCGCCCACTCGACGGACTTCTTCTTGGCGTCCTCGTGGTGCGGGCTGATCGACACGGGGAACGGCAGGTCGAACTCCGGCAGGAGCGACGGCCCCACCCGCTGCGGCACATGGGTGAGGCTGCGCAGCCGTGCGGTGGCCGGGCGGCCGAAGAGTGTCCTGATGTCCAGCGCCGAGGTGCCAAGCACCCCGCCGAACGGCGAACGGCCGGTGTCCACCCCCTCGTTCATATAGCGGCTGGAGCGCATGTGCCACTCATGGCCGCCGGACTGCCAGTCCTGAAGTCCCTTGGCGTACGCCGCGACTGCCGCGCACTCCGCCGGACCGAGCCCCTTCTCGACGCAGAGCGCGGGGACTTCGGTGAGCGCGGTGGTCTCGAACTGCTGGACCCGGGAGGTCAGCAGATCGTTGACGGCATCGGCCGCCTCCTGGGTCGTACAGCCCAGGAAGGTCTCCAGTACCAGCACACCGTTGCTGAGCTCACCTTCCTCCTCGACCTCCCGCTGGTAGGAGAAGAGGTCGTTGCGCAGATGAACACCGTCGGAGAAGGCGTCGGTGAGCACCCGCAGCGGACGCGAACCGGCCACGGACTGGGGGACCTCGGCTCTGGCCGCGTACTCCACCAGTCCCGCCGACCACGGCGCGCCGCCGACCTTGCGGCGCATCTCGATGTACTCGACGGGATTGGCGATACGCCCCTCGTTGATGTTGGACAGCTCCCAGAGGGATTCGTTCAGGAGATTCTTCGTGGCCCCCGCGAACCGCACCCGCCAGGCGTCGGACATGCTCGGCACGGTCCGCGCCCACAGATCGGCCAGTCCCGCCTCGACGGGATTGGTGGGCTCTGGCGTGCCCTGCGCCAGGTCCATCGGCATGAAGGCCGGAAGCCGGTCCAGATACGCCTTGCCGCCCTCGCGGTCCTGGGAGCGCTTGAAGATCTCCAGGAAGTGGTCGTCGAAGAAGAAGACCCACACGTACCAGTCGGTGACGAGACAGAGGGTGTCGGCGTCGCAGTCGGGGTGGGTGCAGGCGCACAGCAGGGCGTAGTCGTGCGCGTCGAGGTCGCTCTCCTCCCAGATGCCGGAGCCCTCAAGCATCCCCATCCGGCGTGCCCACTCCTTGGTGTGCCGCCGCGCCTGCTCGACATGCGGATTGAGCCGCGCCGGATACGGGACGTAGAAGTCAGGCAGTACGAAGGGCTGTGCCATGTGCGCCAGGGCCTTTCGGTGAGCATCCGCGCTCAGGGGCGCGGACAGGGTCGTGGACGGGCCAGCCCTACCCGTCGCCCGTACAGCCCACGCTTTACGGCCCATTAGTCACACAAGCGGACAAGGGTAGCCGCGGTGCGCCGCCGGACCCCACGAACGGGGGCGCACCGCGACTGCCCGGCTACCTCAGTACGCGCACGTCGGTCGCCTTCACAAAGGCGACCCGGTGCCCGAACTGGATCTCGTAGTACGCCTCCTTGCCGCGCACCACCCGGTGTCCTGCCGTGTCGAACGTCGTGGCGTACAGGTACTCGCCCGGCGTCCGGTCGCCGACGACGTACTTCTGGCCGGCGAGCAGCTTGTAGGGCAGCGGCGAGATCGCCTGAACCGGGACGCCGGCGGGGTATGCCGCCGCCTCCGGGTAGGCCCGCCCGTACACCGGGATCTCCGTGGCGCCGTCCTTCGGAGTGAGCACCAGGCCCCGGGCGCCCACCGCCGTCGGCTGCTTGCGCGGGTTGTGGAACCATGCCTTCTGCCCCAGGTACCAGATCGCCGTCCAGTCGCCCTCGCGCCCGGCGACCGCGTACTGCTGGCCGGTCGAGGCACGCGCACCGGTGTCGTTGACGCCGGTCGTGGAGTCCTCGCCGCCCGGACGCAGGCCGATGTCCTTGACCAGGGGCGCGTCCTCGGCGGGCGCGGTGTGCAGCCGGACCGCGGCCGAGCCGTGCGGCACGCATGCCTGACCGGGCTTCGCACAGCCCGTGTAGACCGGCTGGTTCTGCCCGTAGTCGGGGCGGATCGTCACCACACCGCTGCCCGGGCCCGCGGTCGGTGTGAACGGCCTGCCGATCAGCTGGAAGTAGTGCGCCCAGTCCCAGTACGGGCCGGGGTCGGTGTGCATCCCGCGGATCGTCGCGGCGGTCGTGCCCGGCACATTGTCGTGCCCGAGGATGTGCTGGCGGTCCAGCGGGATGCCGTAGCGCTTCGCCAGATACTTCACCAAGCGGGCGGAGGTGCGGTACATCGCCTCCGTGTACCAGGCATCCGGCGAGACCAGGAAGCCCTCGTGTTCCAGGCCCACCGACTTGGCGTTCACATACCAGTTGCCGGCGTGCCAGGCCACATCCTTGAGGGGAACGTGCTGGGCGATGTGCCCGTCCGAGGAGCGCAGGGTGTACTGCCACGACACATACGTCGGGTCCTGCACCAGCTTCAGGGTGGTGTCCCAGGAGCCCTCGGTGTCATGGACGATGATGTACTTCACCGACTGGGACGCGGGACGGTCCGCCAGGTCGTGGTTGCCGTAGTCGCCATCGCCGAACTCCTCGTACGGCGCGGGGATCCACTCGCAGGCCACCGTCCGCGGGCACTCCGTCTTACCCGCGTCGGCCGTCCGCAGCCCCAGCAGCGCCGCCTGCGCCGTGTCGGGTGCCACGGCCGGGTCACCCGTGAGCGCGACTCGCTGACCGCTGTCCGTGACGCGTGATTCGCCCGTGCGGATGACGTCGAAGACATCGTTGGCGTACGTCGTCGCGGTCGCCGTGTCGTCGGCCCCGGAGAAACGCGCCACCGCGCCGTACCAGTCGGCCGGATCCTCGCTCAGTGGCCGTCCCAGCCCCTGCTGCGCGCCGGCGAGCAGGGCGGCGCCGCCGCGCACATTGGCGGCCGGGTTGTCGCGCAGCTGCTCGGCGGTGTAGCCGGACAGCTCGGCCGCCCGGTCCAGCGTCCTTAACCGTTCGGGGAGTTCGGACGGTTCGGGCAGCTCGGCCTCGGCGGTGTTCCGCGCCGGCCGGGAGTCGTCGCCGCGTGCGTCCTCGATGCCGTGCGAATGGTGCGGCGCCTCGGCGAGTGCGGTCCTGGCGTCGGTGAGATGCATCGGCCCGTAGCCGCCCGTGACGCTCGCCGCGCCCCCGTGCGCGTCCCAGCGCGACTGCAGATAGGAGACGCCGAGCAGCACACTCTGCGGTACTCCGTACCGGGCCGCGGCAGCGGCGAAGTCACGCTGCAGCGCGCCGGACGAGCGCTGTTCGGCGGTGGCCGACGGACCGGCCGAGACCAGTGGCAGCAGCAGAGCGGCCGACGCCACCGCGCCCCCTGCCCTCACCATGCGCCGACCGGCGCTTTTCGGTCGTACGGGGGCGGATCCTTGCAAGGCTGCCTCCAGGGACGGGTGGTGTGCGACGGGGCCTGCGGGGTGGGACACGACTACAGGGGTATCGGCTTCCGGACGATCCGTCAATCAGCGTCAGCGGCAAGGACTTCGCACGTCAGCCCAGGTGTGGCGGAGTTTCGTGGTGAGGGGGCGCGGGCCTGCGGCGCGTCAGTGGCATGGACCAATAAACGTATGCGTAACGGATGCTGACGCCGGTTGAGGGGCGTCTCGGCATCCGGTCGGGCCTTCTGGGTGGACCGATGGCCTACGAAGCCGTCCGCGCGGCTGCCGGTCCACCTGGGCGGGGGACAGGGCGTGCTCGATCGCCAGGATGCCGGCGCCGAGCGCCGCCGCGTCCTCGCCCGTGCGGCTCGGCTCGATCCGCAGCACATGGGTGGCCGGCGGATGCGAACGCCGGTAGACGGCTTCCCGTACGCCCGCGAGCAGCTGGTTGTGCACGGTGGCCGGCGCGCCGCCGACCACCGTGTCCGGGTTGAAGAAGTTCACCAGGCTCGCCCGCACCTCGCCGACCGCGCGCCCCGCCTCGCGCACCGTGCGCACCGCATCCCGGTTGCCCGACTTCACCAGGCGTACGACATCGCTGCCCGATGCCGCTTCCACACCCAGCCCGGCAAGGCGTGCCGCTAGCGCCGCGCCGCCCGCGACCGCCTCCGGACCGCCGGAGTTGCCGCAGCGGCACGGCTCCTCCTGGTCCCCGACCCGGATATGGCCGATGTCGCCGGCGCAGCCGTGCGCGATGAGGGCGTCCACCCGCTGGGAGGCGGTGGAGCGGGCGAGCCCGGTGATCCGCGCGACATCCGCGCGCGTCGCCGCGGCCCCCCGAACCGATCAGCGCGAGCACCTCGCCGGGGGAGTGGACGGCGGTGGAGACGCTGGGAGCTGACGGCGAAGACATGCCAGCAACCCCATAGGGACGACTTCCGCAACTCCTTCGATGTGGACGCGGTGGAGTTACAGCCCATAACCCGCCGGAGCACAACAGTGCGCTGCGCGCCCAGTGTGTCGGCACTGGGCGCGCAGCGCGCTTCCCCCTCTGTCGCGGACGGTCAGCGAGTGCCGACCGCCGCACGCACTGCCCGCCGGGCCAGTGCGCAGTCGTCATGCAGCCGCCTCAGCAGCAGCCGCTGTTCCTCACCGGCCGACAGACCGCCGGACGGAGCCTGGCTGCTGCCCGCAGGGGGCGCCTCCCGGATCGTCCGCTGCACAGCCGTCTCGTAGGTACGGATTTCCCTGGTCAGCACCAGCATCAGATTCACCAGGAACGCGTCCCGCGCCGCCGTTCCCGCCTGCTGCGCCAGCTGGCTGATCTGCCGACGCGCCACCGGCGCATCCCCCAGCACCGCCCACAGCGTCGCCAGGTCATAGCCCGGCAGATACCAGCCCGCGTGCTCCCAGTCGACCAGCACAGGACCGGTCGGCGACAACAGGATGTTGGAGAGCAGCGCATCGCCGTGACAGAACTGCCCCATGCCCTGCCTGCCGCCCGCGTGCGCCAGACCGTGCAGCAGCTTCTGCAGATCCCCGAGGTCACGGTCGGTGAACAGACCCAGCTCGTGATAGCGGGAGATCCGCGAGGCATAGTCCAGTGGCGCGTCGAACATCCCGGCCGGCGGCCGCCAGGAGTTGAGCCGGGCGATCGCGCCGAGGGCGGCCCGGACATCCGCACGGGGCGGAGCCTCGACCGGGTGCCGTGCAAGAGCCGCCGCCCGGCCCGGCATCCGCTCGATCACCAGCGTGCAGTTTTCGGGATCCGCGGCGATCAGCCGCGGGACCCGCACTGGTGGGCGGTGCCGGACGAAGGCGCGATAGGCAGCTATTTCGTGGCGGAGCCGCTCGGCCCAGGCGGGCGAGTGGTCCAGTAAGCACTTGGCGACCGCTGTCGTACGTCCTGTTGTGCCGACGATCAGTACGGAGCGTCCGCTGCGCCGCAGCACCTGCACCGGATTGAACTCCGGACAGATGCGGTGCACCGAAGCGACGGCCATGCGCAGCTGCGCGCCCTGAGGGCCGGACAAGTCGATTCTCCCGCTGAGGGGTTGGGCGACCGTCCCCGCCGGCCGTCGAGCCCGACCGGCGTGAGTGGGGTCGAGATACGGTCCGGCGCCGACCGGGGCGGCGGAGCGCTGCGGTCGGGGCGGGGCGGACACGGAGGACGATGCTGTGTACATGGGGGCGACAGATCCCTTCGTGTGCCGACAAGTTGCATACGCGGCCCCGCCCCGGCAGCCGGTCAACACCCTGGGGAATGCGTCCGGCTGCCGGGCCGAGGTGGCGCGTTCCTACGTCACACCCGGCCGCGGGTGGCACACCATCTGGCGCACCCTGGCGAACCCTGGCGAATAGTCGCCACGCATCTGACAGGGGGTTACTGTCAACTCAGCCGAGAACCTGGGGGCTTGACGTGACCGGAGAACCCAACACCCGCCTCTGCGACCTGTTCGGCCTGGCCGGCTGGTCCAAGGGAGAACTCGCGAGACTCGTGAACCGGCAGGCGGCGGCCATGGGCCACCCACAGCTGGCGACCGACACCTCGCGGGTGCGGCGTTGGATCGACATGGGGGAGACCCCGCGCGATCCCGTGCCACGAGT
This sequence comes from Streptomyces sp. NPDC019443, assembly GCF_044389785.1. Taxonomy (NCBI): domain Bacteria; kingdom Bacillati; phylum Actinomycetota; class Actinomycetes; order Kitasatosporales; family Streptomycetaceae; genus Streptomyces; species Streptomyces sp. NPDC019443. The sequence continues at coordinate 230,228 of NZ_JBIRYJ010000003.1, read as the reverse complement.
GCTGGCAGCTCTGTTCACCGAGCGACTCGGTCGTGTCGTGACCATCGAGGACCTCGGGTTCGTACGGATCGGGCGAGCGGGGAAGCGGCGGGACGTCCAGGGAGCAGACAATCCTGACGGCCTTCCGTGGGCGCCCGAACGGACGGCAGCGGTCCTCACCGAATTCACGGGAATGGACCTCATGCTCAACCGACGCGGCTTGGTGGGCGCGGGCGCCGCGCTCGCCGCAGGCTCCGCACTCAGCAGCGCCATGCACGACTGGCTGCACACCGACCCCGCACTCGCCCACGACGCCCCCCGTATCGAAAATCCCCTGCACGCCGACCCCGCTGGGTTCGACCGCTATGAGGCCGCCCCCATCGGGTCGCAGGAGATCGAGGCACTGGAGCGTTCCGTCGAAGTGTTCCGCGCCTGGGACGCCGCCCGCGGCGGCGGGCTCCAGCGCAAGGCCGTTGTGGGGCAGCTCAACGAAGTGGGCGGCATGCTCGCCTACCGCCACCCCGACCATCTCCAGCGCCGCCTCTGGGGCGTCGCCGCCAACCTCGCCGTACTCGCCGGCTGGATGTCCCACGACGTCGGCCTCGAACCCACCGCCCAGAAGTACTTCGTCATCGCCGCCCACGCGGCACGCGAGGGCGGCGACCGCCCGCGCGCCGGCGAAGCCCTCTCCCGTGCCGCCCGGCAGATGGTCCACCTGGGCCGTCCCGACGACGCCCTGGACCTGATGAAGCTCGCCAAGTCCGGCTCGGGTGAACAGACCCTGCCGCGCACCCAGGCGATGCTGTACACCATCGAGGCCTGGGCCCAGGCATCCATGGGGCGCGGCCAGGCCATGCGCCGCACGCTCGGCGAGGCAGAGGAACTCTTCGTCTCCGACAAGGGCGATGTGCCCCCGCCGAGCTGGATGCAGATGTTCGACGAGGCGGATCTGCACGGCATGGAGGCACTGGCGTACCGCACCCTCGCCGAACACGACGCGGGGGCGGCCGCCACCGCGCAGAACCACGCCAAACAGGCGCTGGAGCTGCGCGAGGGCGGCCGGCAACGCTCTAAGATCTTCGACTACATCTCACTGGCATCGGCGTGCTTCATCGCCGACGACCCCGAACAGGCCGACCGCTACGCCAGGCTGGCGCTCGTCTCGATGGGGGAGACCTCCTCGCACCGGACGTGGGACAGGCTCCGCGAGATGTACCGGCTGACCGGGCACTACGCGGAATACGCAAAGATCCAGGATCTGCGCGAGGAAATCCAGCTGGCCCTGCCCAACAGCCCCTCGAGGAGGTCGAGGAGCACCGATATCTAGCCCGGGTTCCCGGAGTCCCGGGATTCAGCAGCGCCCAGGCTTACGAGGGTCCAGCCAGGCTTACGAGGCTCTACGAACGGATCCTCGCGACCATCACACAGGCGTCGTCCTCGCGGTCGTCCTCACCGCATTCCTCGACGACCGTCCGCACGCACTCCTGCGCGCTGCGGGCCTCGGCGAATCGCGGCGCCAGCCCCAGCAGGCGGTCCGTGTTGCCCACCTCGGCGGCGCTCGTGCGCGTCAGCCCGTCGGTGTGCAGGACAAGCAGATCGCCGGGGAGCAGCTGCAACTCGGCCTGCTCATAGGCGGCACCGGACGTCGCACCGAGAAGCACCCCGTCGGGCTGCTTCAGCGCACGCCCCGTCCCGTTGCGGAACAGCAGCGGGGCGGGGTGTCCCGCCTGCGCCCAGGTCAGGGTCCGGCTCGCCGGGTTGTAGCGGCAGCACACCGCACTGCCGAGCGCGGGCTGCACGGAGGTCTCCAGCAGCTCGTTGAGATGCGCCATGAGCTGTCCCGGCCTGATCCCGGCCACGGCCATCCCACGCAGCGCACCCAGCAGCATCGCCATCGCCGATGTCGCCGTCACTCCATGGCCCGTGAGGTCTCCGACACTCAACAGTGAGTCGCCGTCGGGGAGTTGGAGCGCGTCGTACCAATCACCACCGATCAGTGCGCTGTTCGTGGAAGGCAGATAGTACGCGGCGACATCCAGCACGGCGGGTCCGTCGAGCGGGAACTGCAAGGAGCCCCGCCACGGCGGAAGGACGGCTTCCTGCAACTCGACCGCGACCCGGCGCTCCGTCTGTGCGAAGTGCTGCCTGCGCTCCAGCGAGTCACGGCTCTCACGCACCGCCCGCTGGGTGCGGCGCAGTTCGCTGACGTCCCGCAGGACCGCCCACATGGAGGCTGTGGACCCGTCCGAGTCGAGCACCGGCTCGCCCATCATGTGGACCGTACGGACCCGGCCGTCGGCCCGCATCATGCGGAACTCGCCGTCGATGGGACGTCCGTCGACCAGACAGTCCGTGACCAGCGCGGTGAGCAGCGACTGGTCCTCCTCGAACACGATGGAGGGCAGTTCGTCCAGGGACATGGGGCCGCTCTGCGCGGAGCGCCCGAGGATCTGGTAGAGCTCGTCGGACCAGCTCACCTCGTCGGTGAGGAGATTCCACTCCGCGCTGCCGACCCGGCTGAGCAGCGATCCGGTGCTCTGGGCGCTGTCAGCCTCGTACGCGGCGAGCTCGTCCTCGAAGACTCCGGCGGTCTCATCCGGCAGACCTTCCTTGAGCTGGTCCAAGTGCGCGCCGAGATCGTCGAGATGATGGACCGCCAGGTCACAGAGCGCTCGCTGCCATCGCCCCTGCGGGTCGTACTCGTCCGGCATTGCGTCCCGGCGCACGGCGTCCACGTCGCCGCGCAGCCGACGCGTGCGGGTGATCAGCGCGTCGACGGTGCCGCGCTCGGGCGGCTGCGGGGCGGGACGGTCCGCGAACACATGGGACGGCATGTCGTACTCCGATACAGGCGCGGCCACAGCCAAGTCTCTACAAAGGACCAGTAATGACTGTTGCACAGGCTGCGACGGCCCGTAAGGGATTTGGCAACACTCGATACGGTGGTGCCGCTGGAATATGCCACAGGCCGTCATGGGGGCGCGGCGGCTCGGCGGACGGTGGGGTCCGCCGAGAGCCTCCTTTCTGACGGGGCGTGCGCGCGCCGCGACATTCGTTGCGGACGGGCGAGGGTCAGGCGCGGGCGAGCGGCGCGGCGCCGAAGGAGACGTCGAAACGGTCGCACCAGATGCTGACGCTGGTGTACCGATTCAGATCGAGGCCGGCGGGCAGCGCGTAGTTCTGGTCGCCCTTGTTCCCCTTGAGCTTGCCCAGGCTGACGTACTTTCCGTCGTCGAAGACGCGCCAGCCCGCAGTGCCCTCCTTCACCGGGGCATCGGTGATCCATACGCGCAGATCGGGCCCGTTGCTCGTATCGAGGTTCTCCAGCCGGAGGGTGCGCGTCCCGTCCGCCAGCTGCAGGACCGTCACCGAGCCGCTCGTCCGGTGCTCATGGCTGATCAGCTTGCCGGAAGCCAGGGTCCGGGGCCCTGACGGCGTGGGCGTTTTCGCCCCGGCTGCGGGCTTGCCGGCATCCGGGGTCGCGGTCGCTGCGGGGAGGGCGTCCCGCACGGTCTCGTCCACCCACAGCTTCCACGGCTGGAACCAGTACAGCCCCACGCCGGCCACCGCCGCTCCGACGACCAGTGCCACCACACCCCACGGCCTGCCCAGCCACTTCCGCACGCGCCCCACCGTCGTCTCCTGACGTCCACCGGCCGTCGACCGGGCGTGTCCCGGGTCCGACCTGGTCTCAATTCAACGGCAGGGCGAGCAGTTCGGCACCGCCGACCCTGATGACGAAAGTCTTACGTCGCGCGGACCGTCGTCCCGTGGTCACTGGCCTGACGGGCGGCAGGCCGCCGAGAGGCATAGGCTCCCGCCATGAACGCCGAGGAGGAGCAGTCGGTCGATGCCGCCGTCGAGGGGGAACTGCGGCTCCTGGATCCCGCGGTCCGCGCCTTGCCCCACCTGGTCTCCGAGCTGCTGGACCCGGAGTTCTTCGAGTTCGGGGCATCGGGCGCGCGCTACGACCGTACGACGATCCTGTCCGCCATCGCCCCCTCGCCCACTGAGCGGGTGAACGCCACCGGCGTCAGCGAGCTGTCCGGGAAGCTGCTCGCTCCCGGCCTCGTCCAGGTGACCTACGTGTCGGACCAGAGCGGTCGCCTGGCCCGGCGGAGCTCCCTGTGGCGCAGAACGGCGGAAGGCTGGCGGATGTACTTCCACCAGGGGACGCTGATCAGCGCGGAGTAGCGCCCGGAGAGCCGCGGGCCTGCCGCCCCGGCGGGCGGGTGCGCGGGCCGGGGCCGTTGTCAGTGGTGGGCGGCAGTATGAGAGCCATGACGACTTCGACTGCCGCTCACGCCGCCGCCGCTGCCCTCGCCGACTCCGCCGCGTATGCCGAGGCGGTCGATACCGCGACGCAGGCCGCCGCCGCGTACTACGCGACGGGCGAGAGCACCCTCGACGACGATGCGTACGAACACCTGGTGCGCGGCATCGCCGCGTACGAACAGGCGCATCCCGGCGAGATGTCGGCCGCGTCGCCGACCGGCAAGGTCGCCGGTGGGACAGCCGTCGGGGACGTGCCGCACACCGTGCCGATGCTGTCGCTCGACAACGTCTTCTCCGCCGAACAGCTGCAGTCGTGGGCCGCCTCGGTGGAGCGCCGGATCGGCAGGCCTGTCGAGCAGTGGAGCGTCGAGCCGAAGCTGGACGGCCTCGCCATAGCCGCCCGCTACGAGCACGGCCGGCTCGCCCGGCTGGTCACCCGTGGGGACGGGAGCGCGGGCGAGGACGTCTCGCACGCCATCGGCACGGTCACCGGCCTGCCGGGCCGCCTCACCGAGCCGGTCACACTGGAGGTGCGCGGCGAAGTCCTCATGACCAACGAGCAGTTCGAGCAGGCCAACACGGTGCGCACGGCGCACGGCGGCGCTCCGTTCGCCAATCCGCGCAACGGAGCGGCGGGCACGCTGCGCGCCAAGGACCGTGAGTACACCGTCGAGATGACCTTCTTCGGCTACGGCGCACTGCCGCTGCCCGCCACCGGCGAGGCGCTCGCCGAGCAGCTGGGGGAGTGGCCGCACAGCAGGCTCATGGCGTACGTCGCGGGCCTGGGCGTGCACACCGCCGAGACCACTGCCGTCGCGCCCCGCACCCTGACGGAGGTCGACGACATCCAGGCGCGCGTCGAGGAGATAGGGGCGCTGCGCCCGGAGCTGCCGTTCGGCATCGACGGCATTGTCATCAAGGCGGACCTCGCCGCCGACCAGGCCGCGGCCGGGTCCGGATCGCGGGCCCCGCGCTGGGCGATCGCGTACAAACTGCCCGCCGTGGAGAAGGTCACGACTCTGCTCGGTGTGGAGTGGAACGTGGGGCGCACCGGCGCCATCGCACCCCGCGCCGTCCTGGAGCCGGTCGAGATCGACGGATCGACCGTCAGTTACGCAACCCTCCACAACCCCACCGACATCACCCGCCGCGACCTGCGCATCGGCGACCGGGTGATGGTCTACAAGGCGGGTGACATCATTCCGCGCATCGAGGCGCCGGTGGCCCATCTGCGCACCGGCGACGAGCAGCCGATCGTCTTTCCCGAGGTGTGCCCGCAGTGCGGCTCCGACATCGACACCTCCGAGCAGCGCTGGCGGTGTGTGCGGGGACGAGACTGCCGACTGGTGGCCTCCCTCTCGTACGCCGCCGGGCGCGACCAGCTCGACATCGAGGGCCTCGGGGTGACCCGCGTCGTCCAGCTCGTCGAGGCGGGCCTGGTCACCGACTTCGCCGACCTGTTCACGCTCAGCCGGAGCCGGCTCCTCGAGCTGGAGCGGATGGGGGAGACCAGCACCGACAACCTCCTGGCCGCCATCGAAGGGGCGAAGACGCGGCCCCTGTCCCGGGTGTTCTGCGCGCTCGGCGTACGGGGCACGGGTCGCTCCATGTCGCGTCGTATAGCCCGTCACTTCGCGACGATGGAGCAACATACGCGCCGCCGATGCCGAAGCCCTGCAGCAGGTCGACGGCATCGGCGTGGAGAAGGCCGCACTGGTGGTCGCCGAGCTCGCCGAACTGGCTCCGCTCATCGACCGGCTCATCGCGGCGGGCGTCAATATGACCGAGCCCGGTGCGACCCCGCCGGCCGAAGGAGGAGACGGCGACGACGGACCCGCTGCGGACGCCGGCCCGCTGGACGGGATGACCGTCGTCGTCACCGGCGCCATGGCCGGAGCGCTGGAGAAGCTCTCCCGCAACCAGATGAACGAACTCGTCGAGCGGGCCGGCGGCAAGTCCTCCTCCACCATCTCCAAGCGCACCTCGCTCCTCGTGGCCGGTGAGAACGCCGGATCCAAGCGGGAGAAGGCCGAGCAGCTGGGCACCAGGATCGTCACCCCGGACGAGTTCGCCGTTCTGGTCGGCGACTTCCTCGACCGGAACGGCTGACCGGGCGGGCGGCACGCGTCGGGCTCCGCCGCGCGCTTCCTCAGCCGCGGCGTTCGACCGTGCCGCGGCTGAGGAAGGCCAGCCGTGCCCGCTTCTCCGGCTTGTCGATCTCGGGCCCGAGCCCCTCGTATCCGGCGCACGGCTGAGGCCCGCCGGGCAGGAGCAGTTCGCTACCGCCCGACCGGCAACGTGACGCTGCTGACCCCGCTCCGCACCGTCAACCGCGTCCCCGCCGGATGGCGAAGCGTGTGGTCGTAGTCCGTCGAGATCAGCACCACACCCAGCCGGTGTCCCTTCTTGAACACATAGTCCTGCGGCTGCATCCCCCACCCCAGCCGGTACTCACGCCCTTCCACGACCCGTTCCTGCCACGCGATCGAGTTGCGGTTGCGGGCATCGAGCCAGCCGCGCGAGACAATCTTGAAGTCCGCGGTCTCGGTGCGGTGCGTCGTCCGGTAGGTGCAGCCCGTGTCGGACGGGATGCCCTCGCCGTAGCAGACCAGCTTCGAGGTGTCCGCCACCGTGCCCGCCGTCGCTCGCGTGTCCGTTCCGTAGTCGACCAGCAGCGCCGTCACGTACGGCGACGTCCCGTCCAGTGAGGCCCGTACCGACACTTCCGGCACGCCGCTGACCCGCAGATCCCGGGACAGCGGGCCGGTCGTGTACGCGAGCCGGTTCGGGTTCGCCGCGTCCGGGCCGGCCACCAGTGCTTCCGCCCTGACCGTGCGTCCAGCGTCCGACAGCGACTGTTTCTCCGACGGACCGGGCAGCGGCGCGAGGCCGTCCGCGTTCAGCCGCAGCGTCAGATCGCGTGTGCCGCGCGCCGGCCAGTCGGACTGCTGACGCCAGCTGAAGTCCGCCTGCTCGACATCGACCGGAGGCGCGTCGAGGGCGCCGTTGTCCAGGTCGTACAGCCAGTAGTCGAACCACTGGTGCAGCTGCCCGAGCCACTCCTCCATCCGAAGCGGCATCGGATTGATGTGACCCGCCTGATGCAGCCACAGCTTGCGCGGCACGTCGTGCTTCTTCAGGGCGTCCCACAACTGCCCGAAGTGCTGGGTCTTCACATTCCAGTCGTTGCCGCCGTGCACGGCGAAGACCCCGGCCCTGATCTTCCGTACGCCCTTGAGGTAGTCGCGCTCCGCCCAGAACCGGCTCCAGTCACCGGTCGTACGGTCCTGTTCCGCCGTCAGCCGGTCCAGCACGCCCTTGCAGATCTCCCGGTCGGTGCGGCTGTAGACGTACTTGGCGAGGATGTCGGTGTCCTCGCCCTGGTAGCCGCCCGGTGCCACGACCCCGCCGTTCGCCCGGTAGTAGTCGTACCAGGACGAAATTCCCGAGATCGGCACGATCGCCTTCAGGCCCTCAACTCCCGTCGTGGCCACGGCAGTGGGCAGCGTCCCGTTGTACGAGATCCCCATCATCGCGGTATTGCCCGTCGACCAGGCCGCGCCGACCGGCCTGCCGTCCAGGTCCCAGCCCCTGGCCCGGCCGTTCAGCCAGTCCACTGCCGCCTTCGCGCCGAGCGTCTCGTCGCGGCCGCCGGAGGTGGGGCACCCGGTCGAGCCGCCCGTGCCGACGCTGTCGACCTGCGCCACCGCATAGCCGCGCGGCAGAAAATAGTTGTCCGTATAGCCGGGGAACGGAACGGAAGGACCGACGAGGCCGGGCACCCGCTCCTCACTGGAGAGCCGCCTGCCGGCCGGCAGGCCGTCCTCGTCCAGATCCACCTCGTGGTACGGCACATCGTTGCCGCCGCCCCAGTACGGACTGGCCTCGATGATCGTGGCGACCTTCAGCCCGGCGTCGGTCTCCTTCGGCCGCAGGATCCGCATCCGTACGGTGTCGAGCCGCCCGTCACCATCGCTGTCCGTCTCCGTCTCGACGTCCACCTGCTGCGAGATCGCGTCGGCGCGGGAGAAGGCGGGCTGGGTCTCATTGCCGACGATCTTCAGCGCGGGGTCGTCCGCCTGCGCGGCGGGGGCGGGCAGCGCCGCCAATAAGGAAGCTGCGACGGCGGCGACGCCCAGCCGCCGTGCCGTACGTACAACGGTGGGTCTCGCCATCGTGTCTCCAGAGCCGGGAAGTGACGATCACGCGGGAGCGCGCGCACATTCCACCGCGTGCGAGCCGCCCCGCGCCAGACCGCAACTCCTGCCACGCACGCCCCGTGTGAGAAGGGAGGCCGCTCCAGTGGCGAAGACGGCCGGCCGCCGCCTTCTGCCCATTCGTGGACGGGCGACCGGCAAGTAATACTCTCCACATGACTTCGCGGATGACGGGCGCAGGCGGCGGCGCGCGGCGGGAGGCTGTACGCATCAGACGAGCCACCGCCCGTGACGCGAAGCGGCTCACCGCACTCGTAATCAAGTCCCGCGCCTACGAGGGCCAGTACGCCTCGGTGATCGCCGGATACCGGGTGGGCCCCGACTACATCGAGACCCACCACGTCTTCCTGGCCGTCGGCGAAAACGAGAGGGTGCTCGGCTTCTACGCCCTGATCCTTTCCCCGCCGGAGCTGGACCTGATGTTCGTGGCAGACGCCGCCCAGGGCCTCAGCATCGGTCGCCAGCTTTTCGAACACATGATCGACGAGGCGCGCGACGCCGGGCTCACCGCCGTGCGCATCGTCTCGCACCCGCCGGCTGAGGGCTTCTATCGCAGCGTGGGCGCGCAGCGGATCGGCACGGTGAGCGCGAATCCGCCCGCTGTGATGTGGGACCGCCCCGAACTGGTCATCCCGATCCCGTAGCGCGGGAGCGGGCCGGTTCCGGTCGGTGCGGCGACAGGAACACGGGTCCCGTACCGCACCCGCCGCCGGTCAGGCAGTGCACGCATCGTGGACAGCTCCGTCACCCCGCACCCCGAGTGCCTTACGATCTCCGACGGACGGTAGCGTCGAGGCGACCGCCCGAAGTGCACAATTATGGAGGTCAACCGTGTTCAGGACGGCCAGCGGACATCGCAGTCACCGCACCAGCATCCGGGCCCGTGCCACTGCCGGTGCCGTGGCGGCGGGGATGTTCCTTGCCGTGGGCTGTTCCTCCGGCGACGACGGACCGGGCGAGGCGGCGGGCGGCGTGCCCGTGGTGTCCAAGGGCAAGCTGACCACCTGCACGCACCTGCCCTACCCGCCGTTCCAGTTCGAGCAGAAGGGCAAGGTCGTCGGCTTCGACGTGGCCCTGATCGATCTGGTGGCGAAGAACCTCAAGGTCGAGCAGGAGATCCTGGACACGCCGTTCGAGAACTTCAAGACCGGCGCCTTCCTGAACTCCGGCAGTTGCGATCTCGCCGCCGCCGGCATGACGATCACGGACGAGCGCAAGAAGAACGTGGACTTCTCCGTCCCGTACTTCGACGCCACGCAGGCGCTGCTGGCGACGAAGAAGAGCGGCGTGACGTCCCTGGCGGACATCAAGGCCAAGAAGAAGAAGCTCGGAGCGCAGGCGGAGACCACCGGCGAGAGCTACGCCAAGTCGCAGGGCTTCGACCCGGTCGCGTTCGAGAGTTCGGACGCGGTGCTCAACGGGCTGCGTACGGGCCAGGTCGACGCCGTCGTCATCGACTACCCGGTCGTCCAGGGCTGGCTCAAGGACAAGGCGAACGCCGCCGAGTTCACGCTCGGGCAGAACATCGAGACCGGTGAGCAGTACGGCTTCTCGGTGAAGAAGGGCAACAAGAAGCTCCTCGCCGCGATCAACAAGGTGATCAACGACGCACGCGCGGACGGCACGTACAAGAAGCTGTACGAGCAGTGGATCGGCCCGCTGCCCCAGGGCAAGTCGTGACCTCTCGGCTTACCAGGCGCCAGCGGCGCCGCGTCTCGCAGGGCATCCAGTACGCGGTATTCGTCGCGGCGCTGATCGTGATCGGCTTCCTGGCCGACTGGGGACGGCTGCAGAACCAGTTCGCGCAGAAGGACCTCGCCAAGGAGCTCTTCCCGGCGATCATCACCACCGCCCTGCGCAACACGGTGATCTATACGCTCTCCGGATTCATCTTCGGCCTGGTGCTCGGCCTGGTCATCGCCTTGATGCGGCTGTCGTCCGTCGCCCCCTACCGGTGGGTCGCGAGCGTCTACATCGAGTTCTTCCGTGGCCTGCCCGCCCTGCTGATCTTCATCTTCGTGGGTGTGGCGGTGCCGCTGGCGTTCCCCGGTACGCAGATTCCCGGCGGTACGTACGGCAAGGTCGCCCTCGGTCTCGGTCTGGTCGCCGCCGCCTATATGGCGGAGACGATCAGGGCGGGCATCCAGGCGGTGCCCAAGGGGCAGATGGAGGCGGCCCGTTCACTGGGCTTCTCGCACGCCCGGGCCATGGTGTCGGTGATCATCCCGCAGGCGTTCCGCATCGTGATCCCGCCGCTCACCAACGAGCTCGTCCTGCTCTTCAAGGACTCCTCGCTGGTGCTGTTCCTCGGCGTCACCCTCGAGGAGCGGGAGCTGACCAAGTTCGGCAGGGACCTGGCCAGTCAGACCGCCAACTCCACCCCGATCCTGGTCGCCGGGCTCTGCTATCTCCTCGTGACCGTGCCGCTGAGCTTCGTGGTGCGCCGCCTCGAGGCCCGCGCCGACAAGGCCAGGTGAGGACGAGATGTCACAGAAGACGGAGACGGTGGACAGCATGGGCACGGACGGCCCGGAGATCGAGATCCGGGGGCTGCACAAGTCGTTCGGGGACAACGAGGTGCTGCGCGGCATCGACCTGGACATTGCCCGGGGCGAGGTGGTGTGTGTCATCGGTCCTTCGGGTTCGGGCAAGTCGACGCTGCTGCGCTGTGTGAACCTGCTGGAGGAGCCGACTTCGGGCCAGGTCTTCGTCGGCGGCACGGAAGTCACCGATCTCGACGTGGACATCGATGCGGTACGCCGCCGTATCGGCATGGTCTTCCAGCAGTTCAACCTGTTCCCGCACCTGAACGTGACCGAGAACCTCACGCTGCCCCAGCGGCGGGTTCTGGGCCGGAACAAGGCGAGCGCCGCGGCCGTCGCCCGGGAGAACCTGGAACGCGTCGGCCTCGCCGACAAAGCGGACGCCTATCCGGCGCAGCTGTCCGGCGGGCAGCAGCAGCGGGTGGCGATCGCGCGGGCGCTGGTGATGGGCCCCGAGGTGATGCTCTTCGACGAGCCGACCTCCGCGCTCGACCCCGAGCTGGTGGGCGAGGTGCTTTCCGTGATGCGGCTGCTGGCCGCCGAGGGCATGACGATGATGGTCGTCACCCACGAGATGAGCTTCGCCCGGGAGGTCGCCGACCGTGTCGTGTTCATGGACGGCGGCGTCATCGTCGAGCAGGGCCCGTCCGCGCAGGTCGTGGGTGATCCGCAGCACGAGCGGACCAGGAACTTCCTGATGCGCATCCTGGATCCGGCCGCGGCCGAGGCCCCGGTCGAGGACGCCGGGCCCGATGTCCGTAAGCCGGTTGACGGTCCGTCCGAATGATGTTGGGATCCCACGTCAGCGTCGCGGTGTACCCGGCAAAGAGACCGCCGTGGGCATGGAGGCGCCGCATCATGGGACAGCCATGGACGCACCCATCGAGCCGGACGGCCGCATCGCGGCCCTCGGCAACCAGCTGATCGACTTCCACCTTCGCTCCGAGAGGAGCTCGCCAGGCTTCGCGAGGACGCCGAAGCCTGGCTCGACGGCCGGGCGGAGCGGCCGCGTGAACTGCGGGCGCACTGCCTGGCCTTCTGCTCGGCGGTGAGCCGGCATCACACCGGCGAGGACGCCGGGGCCTTCCCCGCTCTCGGCGAGCTTCACCCGAACTGCGGCCGGTGCTCGAAGAGTTGGGCCGCGACCATCACGTAGTGGCCGGGATCCGGCGCGGACTGGAAGAGCTGCTCGGGCGGCCCGGTCCGGACACGGAGCCCGTGGACGCACAGCGCGTACGGACAGCCCTGTCCTGGATCGCCTTCCCCACCAGCGCCGCCTACTGCGCGGCCAAGTCGGCCGAGTGGTCCGTCACCAACTCGCTGCGGGTGCAGCTGGCCGAGCAGCAGACCCTGGTGACGTCCTTGCACGTGGGATACATGGACACGGACATGGCCGCGAAGGTCGACGCCCCCAAGAGCGATCCGGCGAAGGTCGCCCACCTGGCGCTCGACGGCATCGAGGCGGGCGAGTACGAAGTCCTCGCCGACGAGATCAGCGGGCAGGTCAGGGCCGGGCTCGCGGCCGGCCCCGCCGCGCTCTACCCGCAGCCGGCGCAGGCCCGCGGCTGAGACGTCCCGCGGCTCCTGTTTCCCGGCGGGTGCCGCGGGACACCCCACCGCGCTGCGTCGCCTGCGCGCTCAGAGCAGGAGGCGCAGCGTGGTGGCCGCGATGCCGAGCCGGACCGTCTGGCCCCAGGTGAGTTCCAGTGCGTCGCTCTCGATCCCGTCGCCGAAGGCGACCAGCCGGTCGGACTCGACGACGAGCCGCAGCTGATCCGTGCGTTGCAAGGTGCCCTCGACCAGTGAGGTGCCGGTGGCGGGGGAGGGCCAGGCCTCGCGTACGAACCAGACGAGCCGCGGATCGGCGGGGCCCGGGAGCGTCAGCGTGCTGCCGCGCTCCTGCCACAGGGACCGCAGCCAGCCGGTGGAACCGGTCCCGGTGCCGACCAGGACGCCGGAGGAGGCCTGCGCCTCGGGCGGCGCTGCCTCGTCGTCATGCCCGATGCGGTAGCGGGCGGTCTGGTGCCCCGGCGCGCCGAGGTAGATCTCGTTGAGGGCCAGGAGTCGCTGGGTGTCGTCTGCGACTGCCTCCACCATCGTGAGTTCTTGCGTCGTGCCCCGGGGAGCGGCTGCCGCGGGGAGCAACATGGCCGCGTCGGCCACGTGGTGGCGTACCAGGACGCCCGGATTGCGGCCGGGGTCGGTGTCGATCCCGATCACCGGCTGGCCGGACAGGTACTTGGCCGCGTTGGCCACCAGCCCGTCCTGACCCACCACGACCACCACGTCCTCGGGGGCGAACAGAAAACGGTCGAGGTCCGCTCGTTCCACCCGGGCCTGGCGCCACTGCAGCGGAATCGCCGCCGCCACCTGCGCGAGCACCCGCCGCGCACGGTGGTGGCGCTCGGTAACCTCCTCGATGCCGCGCCCGCGAGAACGAAGGAAGAAGCCCGCCTGGCCGTGCGTGCCGTGCCGGGCGAGCAACTCCTCGTACTCGGTGGTGCGATGCACGAGCACCGCGCGCGGCGCGAGGCTCACGCCTGCTCCCCGTGGGGGCGGCCGAGCTTGGCCAGCAGGCCGGTGAGGACGTCGGGGGAGACGGTGAGGCTGTCGATGCGGGGCAGGTTCTCGGCCAGCAGGGTGCCGGTCAGGGCGTGCAGGGTGGCGGCGTCCACGTCGGCGTGCACCCGCAGCCATGCGGCCTGGGCCTGGGCGCGTGCCTCGCCGACCTCGCGTGCCGCTTCGGCTTCGGCCCTGGCCAGCCGGACCGTACGCGCGGCCTCCGCCTCCGCCCGTACGCCGTCGGCCGCGGCGCTCTCCTCGGCCTCGCGGCGCGCGTTGGTGCCGCGCTGGTCGACCAACTGCTCCTCCCGGCGGGCCAGTTCGATCTTGCTGGCGAGTTCGTTCTCGGCGATGGCGCGCTCGCGCTCCACGGCCACGGCGCGCCGCTCGTACGTCGCCCGGTCCGCCTCCTGCTGTATCTGCTCCCGCGCCGGGGTGCGCAGCGCCCGCTCGACCTCGGGCTCGGGCCGCAGGGCGACGACGCGCACGGCGACGACGGCGATTCCGGTGGCGTCCAGCCGGGGCTCGGCGGCCAGCCCCTGGCCTATCCGGTCCCGTACCGATGCGACGCCGTCCACCAGTGCTGCCGCCAGCGGTGTGCGGGCCAGCACGTCGAGAGCGTGCTGCTGGGCGGTTTCGGTGAGGAGGGTGGAGAGCTGCTCCAGCGGGGCGCCGCGCCAGACGCCGGTGTCAGGGTCGATGGAGAAGTCGAGACGGGCGGCGGCGGTGGCCGGATCGCTGATCCGGTACGTGACCGTCGCCTGCACCGTGACGTCCTGGAAGTCGGACGTACGGGCGTGGAAAGCCATGGCCAGTTCCCGGTCGTCGACCGGGACTTCGCACAGCGCGGCGGTCAGGGCGCGGAACCAGAAGCTCAGTCCGGGGCCGTCGTGGACGAGCCGTCCGCGCTTGTGGTGGCGGACATGGGCGGTGGGCGCGGAGCGAAGATGGCGCCATCCGAAGCGCCTGATGATGTCGGCCATGACAGCCTCCCCTTTTCGTCGTACCGACGATATAGAGACAAGGGCTTATCGTCAATACGACGAAAGGTGACGTTCCTGTCGAGCCGAGGGGGCGGCTCGAAGGTGCGAGCCGCCCCCTCGGGCGGAAGCCGTCAGCTCACGGTGACGGTGTGCGCGGCCTCGGTCAGTACCTGCCGGCCGTCCTCGGCGGTCACCACCAGCCGCGGCAGATACGGACCTTCCCGGCCGTAGGCGTGAGTGACACTCGACTCGCTCGTCTCCTGCTGCGTGCCGTCACCGAATTGCCAGCGGTAGCGGTTTCCGACGGCGGGCTGCCTCCCGTCCACTGTCACGGTCAGCCGCACCTCACTGCCGACAGGCGCGTCCTTCGGGACGCTCAGCAGCGCCCGGGGCCCGCCGGGCGGCAGCCTGAACCACTCGCGGACGCTGGGGTTGAGAAGGAACGAGTCGGCGTACTGCCGGGCGCCGTCGATGTCCGGGTGGGCGACGGCCGCCGACAGACACTGCGCCGGAGTCGGGCTCAGCTCCGGGCAGGCTCGTGTGCGCAGCGCGAGCGCCGGGTCGGCGACCGGGGTGTTCCAGACGGTGGAGTGCGGGGCGAGGACAGCGCTGTCCACAGTGAACAGGCCATCGGCAGCGACCGCGTACGGGCCGTCCGTGGAGGATTCGTTGGCCGCGGCAGCCGCCTTGCGATAGGCGTCGTTCGCCAGTTGGGTGTACTGCTCGTAGCGTTCCGCCGCCTGGCCGAGCGTGCCCTTGCAGGTGGTGAGCCGTGCGCCGGTCAGACCCCGGCCGGAGCAGGTGCTCGCCGGGAGCGGGGCACTGCTGCGGCTGAGCGCGAAGTAGAAGTCGGCCACGATCACCTTCGGCCGCCCCGGCAGGGAATGAGCCTTCTCGATCGCCGCCTGCATGCCACGGCCGCCATATCCGACCTTCGCACCGCTGAAGTACGGCACGTCCTTCGCCGGGTTCTCCGCTGCCGCGCCGATCCCCGAGCATTCGCGCCGCACGGCCTCGGGCAGGTTCTTCGAGCCGGGTGTGATGGCGGCCGCGATACCGAAGAACGGGTCCATGTCATTGATGCACCCGTTGACCACCACCAGGTCGAGACCATAACCGCCCGCCCGGGCCTGCGCGCCCGCCTGCTCCAACTGGCAGAAGATGTCTGGCACTTGCTGTGTGACCTCGCCGAACTCCATCTCCCCGTCGTCGTCCGGGTCCTGCTTCTCGCTGCTCCGCAGACAGGCCGAGTCGTCGTTGCCCGCGGGGAGTTCTGGCGCGTCGAGCACCGCGCCGGAGATCGAGTAGTCCATGTGCTGATGCCCACGCCCGGTGGCGCGGCCGAGCAGCTCGCCCGTCAGATACGGGAACTTGTGGTCGTGGTCCAGGCCCTGCCCCCAGACCACGGAGTCGCCGACGGACGCCACACGCACCGGGTCGCAGCCCCGGCGGACGGTGTCTCGCCAGACCTTGCCGTAGGGGCCCGCCTTCCCGTCGGCGGCCGACGAGACGATGTGGGCGTCGAACTGCAAGGCGGTGTCCGTCGCCGGAACCCGGTCGAACGGGATGCTGAACTCCGCCGTGCCCACGCTCGCGTCCATGGCGACGCGCCCGACGGCCAGCTGCTCCCCACCGGCGCGCACGCGCCACTCCACGGTGGCCCCGGCTTTCGCCGCCGCCGGGTCGTACACCTGGACTCGGCCCCGTACGGGCCCGCTGCACACCGGATTCGGCGTCAGATCGACATCGAGGACGAGAGGGTACGCGGATCCGGGCGGGCCGGCCGTCTGCGCTGCGGCGGGGAGTCCGCCCAGCAGCTGGCCGAGGAGCACCCCGGCCACTCCCACGGCGGCCGGCCGCCGCGCCGTGACGGATAAGCGGGATACCCCCGTCCCGCGAGGCGCGGAGCCCCCACCGCCGTCCGCCCGCTGCCGTGTCACCCGTCGTAGCCAAGCGTCGATCACATCAACACCCCTGATTCCACTGCTGTTTGGATCCTTTACGCAGTGATCATGGCTGGCGGGCAGGGGGCCGAACCGCGAGCCGGGGGCTAGGGCGGAGTGAGACTGGTCACTTACCCACAGTTATCGAGCGCCGTCCGGTAGCGCAGCAGCACGATGCCCGAGTTGAACGGCCGGGTCTCCACCAGTCGCAGCCTCGGGATCTTGGTCGCGTCCGCGAAGAGCCGCCGGCCGTGCCCGAGGACGACCGGGTAGACGAACAGCCGGTACTCGTCGACGAGCCCGGCCGCGATGAGAGCGTGCACGAGGCTGATGCTGCCCGTCGTGACGATGTCCTTGCCCGGCGTGGATTTGAGGGCCTGAACCTCATCGTGGAGGGGTCCTCGCAGCACGGTCGTGTGCTGCCAGTCGGGGTCGCGCAGCGTGCTGGAGGCGACGTACTTCGACACGGCATTGAGATAGTCGGTGACGCCCGTCGTGTCGTCCGTCTGTTTCGGCCAGTAGCCGTGCATCTCCTCGAATGTCACCCGGCCCACGAGGAAAGCGTCGGCTGCCGCCATATGCGCACCCAGTACCGCCTCGAGGTCGGACTGATCGGCTTCCGCATCGTCGCCGGCCGGACTGAACCAGCCCGCTGTCGCATCGATGACGCCGTCGAGAGTGATGTTCTCGGTGACGATCAGGTCTCTCATGTCGGGGCCTCCGCAGTCGGCACTGGTCTGTCAGTGAGGACCGTTTCGGCCGACCGGACTCATCGGTCTCGTGCCGCGGAGATTCAGGCGCACCGGTACATGAAGTGCGTGGAGGCGGTGTGCCGGGTCGGCGAGATGATCCGCAGTTCCGCGCCGGCCCGGTACTCGCCCCGGCCGTGGAACGTCCACAGCAGATGCAGCCGTGCCTGCTTCTGGCCGCGCGTCATCTTCTCCCGCAGCAATTCCGAGGCGGTGCCGTCGCTGCGTACCCAGCGATACGTGACGGTGCCGGACCGTCCGTTGGTCTTCACGACGCCCACGACGTCCGCCGTGCCGTCACACCCGGGTCCCTCCACCGCGGTGCGGACCGTCACGTCGCCCACGGCCAGGGCGGGCCCGTAACGCTGCCAGGCGAGGAAGGCCAGCACGGCCAGCAGTACGGTCCCGGCCAGGGCGTACCGGCGCAGCCCTGAGCGGCGGCGATCGGGGGGCTGCGGACCGGCAGGCCGGCCGGGCAGTGTGCCGTGCCAGAGCTCGGCGGTGGTGTTGTTGGGGTTGTGCCGGTGGACGGCCGCGGTCACTCCGGGGCCGAAGCGGAGGACCTCGCCCTCCACCCGGTCGGGGGCGACGCTCGCCGGCTGCCTGCCCTGGACCAGTGTGGCTCTCTCCGTCACAGGCTCCGGGGCGGGCCGTTCGAACCAGTGACTGCCCAGCGCGGTCGCGCTGTACCCGTCGCTCTCGGCCTCGTCGCGAGTGGGGCCGTCGTACGGACTCCGTGGATCTTTCATTGGATGGTGCACCGCCGGATCAGGATCTGCTGCGAGGAACTGCCGTTCGCGGCGGCCGGGTTCGTCGTGGCCCGTACACCCCAGTAGCAGCCCTTTCCCTGGAAGGTGTGATCCAGGGTGATGGTGTACTGCGTGGCGCCGCTGCGCTCGAAGGCCTGTGAGCCGTCCTGCGCGCCCAGTTCGCCCTTGGCGTTGCCGGTGAACCACTCGATGACGATGGTCACCGGGCCGGTCCCGTCCGTCGCGACGTCGATGGACGCGGATGCCCCCGTTGTACTCGTCTGCCGCAGGCTCGACACGGATACCGACTTCACGCGCACGGGAGGAGTGGCGGGAGCGGACGGGCTGGTTTCGGTGGGCGGCGCGGACGTCGGCGTCGGGGAAGCCGCTGTCGACGACGGAGGGGGTGACGGCGGCCCGGTGGTCGCGTCGGCGGAGGGAGAAGCGGAAGAAGGCGAAGGGGAGCTGTCGGGGGAGGGGCTGCCGGTCGGCGACGGGCTTGCGGAAGTGGGCCCGTCCCCGGGCGAGGTGGTGGCCGCGCCCGGTACCGCGCTGGTGGTGGCGAGGGCCTGAGCAGTCGTCTGCCGGGAGTCGTCCCCCTTCGCTCCCGCGGCGATGGCGACCATCACGGCCACCACCAGCGCGGCGACGCCCGTCAGCACTCCCCGCAGGCCCGGTTTCCAGCTGCCGCCCCAGCCGCCGCCCACTGCCGTCGTGGCCAGCTCGGTGGTCCCCGCGGCCTGGCCCGAGGCCGAGGGAAAGAGCAACGGCAGGAGGGCGGCGAGCGCGGCGAGTCTGCGCTGGCCCCGCTCCTCCCAGTCCGGGCCGTAGGCGGCCCCGGCGATCTCTTCCAGTTCCGCGACGAACGCCGCCGCGTTCTCGGGCCGCTCCTGCGGCTCCTTCGCCATACCGCGCCTGATCAGCGGGCGCACGGGCTCCGGGGTCTCTTCCTCGGGAACCGGTGCGCCGATGTGCTGCAGCGCAAGCTCGGCGAAGTTCTCGCCGGAGAACGGTTTGCGGCCGGTGAGGCATTCGTAGAACGTCGCGGTCGCGGCATAGACGTCGGCCGCAGGGGAGGCGGGCTCCCCGTTCCACTGTTCCGGGGCCATGTACGCGGGAGTGCCGGCCACGCCCGGCGTGCTGCCGCGGCCTGCGGCGATGCCGAAGTCGACGAGCTTGGAGGAGCCGTCCGCCGCGACCAGGACGTTCTCCGGCTTGTAGTCGCGGTGGACGACACCCGTGCGGTGGGCTGCGGCCAGCCCCAGCAGCGAGCCCTTGAGCACCACCAGGGCTGCTTCGGGGCCGGTGGCGCCCTCCCGCAGCAACAGCGTGCGCAGGGCGATGCCGTCGACCAGCTCCATCACGATGGCGGCGCCCTGCGGCGCCTCTACGTATTCGTACAGCCCCACCACATACGGCGAATCCAGGCCACCGAGCAGACGCGCCTCTGCCCGGAACTCCTGGACGAAGGCGGAGTCCGTCCGCAGCCTCTCGCTGAGGTATTTGACGGCCACGGGCACGCCGGTGGCGTCATGAACAGCCAGGACGACCCGCCCGCTGCCACCGGAACCCAGCTCCCGGGACTCCGTGTACCCGGGCACCGACCATGCATTCATCCTGCCCCCCTAGGCACCGCGGCAGAATAGCCCACCTGCTCTCCCCATGACAGACACACTTCCGTCACGACTGGTTCCCGCGAGGGCGAGGGCGAGGGCGAGCGGCACTGGCGAGGGGCGACGCTCAGTGGACCGCGTGGACGAGTTGTGAATGCAGCTCGTAGCGGGCTCCAACGATGGCGAGGTCCCCGGCCGCCACCTTGTCGGCGAGATCGGGCTCGGCGGCGAGGCGTGAGCGGACCAGGCCGACGTTGCGCGTGACGGTGGAGTCGACGCGGGCGTCGCCGTGCTGGCTGTGGTCTATGGCCGGGCGTATCTGCTCGGCCAGGTACTGGATGTGTGCGGGAAGCTGTTCTCCGGCCTCGTCCGCGTGGACGGCCGCGGACACCGCGCCGCACGACTGGTGTCCGAGGACCAGGATCAACGGTATGTCCAGTTCCAGTACGCCGTAGGCGATGGAGCCCAGGACGGCTTCGTCCAGTACCTCGCCGGCCGACCGCACCGTCAGCAGGTCGCCGAGCCCCTGGTCGAAGACCAGCTCCGGCGGTACGCGCGAGTCGATGCACCCCAGGATGACCGCGAACGGGTGCTGACCCGGCACGAGCGCCTGGCGCACGGACGGGGACTCGTGGGGGTGCTGCTGCTGGAATCTGCGCCACCGCCGGTTGCCGGCGGACAATGCGCGCAGCGCCTCGTCCGGGGTGACTTGCTGTGTGCGCGGGGCCGGTATTCGGGGTGCGGCCGTGGCGGGTGTGGTGCCGAGTGTGAGGCCCGCGCCGACCGTGGCGGTTCCCGCGAGGGCGGCACGGAGCAGAGCACGACGTCCTGTGCCGGCAGGCACGGGCTGGTGTCGGTTCAGAATCATGCCGTGAACCCAACCACCGTCGGACGGTTCGCGATTCGTGTTTGTGATCTGTTGGCGCATTTATGAACTGATCATGGCGGGGACCGGTCTCAGATCACCTTCGAGCGGACCAGGACACCGAGCACCAGGGCGCCGGGAACCAGTGGCAGCCACACCGTGATGATCCGGTACCCGAGGACGACGGACGTGGCCACCGCGATCGAAACCCCGGTGGTGACAAGGGCGATGACGAGCCCCGCGTCCACCGAGCCGATGCCGCCAGGTGTCGGTACGACGGCGGCCAGGGTGCTCCCGGCAAGGTAGGCGATCCCGATGTGGACCATCGGCACGGACACGTCCAGGGCCATCGCCACGGCGACCAGTCCCGCAGCCTGAATGGTGGGATAGGCCAGCGCGCCGCCCCACAGGGCCAGCACTCTCGTGGGCCTGCTGTGCACCGAGCGTGCGTCGCTCAGCGCGGTGTCGACAAACGCGCGGACGGCCCTGCGCAGCGGCCGTACCGTCCCAAGCGTCACCGCCACCGCGCAGACCAGGCATCCCGCCACGAGCAGCAGCGGGCCTGCCGCGTCCGGCATGAGACCCTCCAGTCGCAGCGCGTTCGGAGAGGCGGCGAGCAGCACGAGCAGCAGAGCGATGCGGCCGGTGCCCGCCGCCAGCATGTGCAGGGCCAGAGCGGCACAGGACCGCGACAGCGAGAGCCCGCAGCGCTGGAGAAAACGCAGATTGACCGTGCCCGCGCCGAGGCCCGCCGGGAGGAGATGGTTGGCGGCTCCGGCGGCGAATTGCGTCACGAAGAGCCGCACCGCGGGGAGCGGTTCGAGGGTCGCTCCCTGCCGTGTGAAGGAGACGGCGACCCAGCCGAGCACAGTGAGTGCGGCGGCCACCAGCAGCCAGCGCTGGTTGGCCGAGAGGAGTTCGCTGCCGCCTGCCGTGATGAGAGGCCAGTGCTGGGCCGCCCAGAGGCCGACGGCAGCGATCGGCACCATGCAGGCGATCTGTCGCAGTGGCAGTCCCCGGAGGGGGTTTGCACGGGGGGTGGCCATGGCCTCGGTTTGTCTCCGCTCCGCACACACCGCCAGGACAACGTCGCGTCACCAGGCTGCCCACGGTGTGCGACGCGCAGGTGCCGTACGGCCGACCGGCGTGGGGCGCGCCGATTGCCGGAAGACGACGGCGTCACCTGGCGTACCGCTGTGAGCGCACGGCGCGCGCCTGCGTGCGCTCGTGCCCCGAGGGCAGCAGTCTGGTGCTGGTGTCCCACCCCTACGAGGAGACGGCCGATGCCCGCGACGACGTACCGCTACGACGGGCTGCGCGCCCTGTTCGTCAACTGCACGCTCAAGCGCTCCCCGGAGACCAGCAACACCGAGGGCCTGATCGAAAAGAGCCGCGCCGTCCTGGACCAGAACGGCGTCGCGACCGAGGTGATCCGCGCTGTGGACCACGACATCGCGACCGGTGTCTGGCCCGATATGACCGAGCACGGCTGGGAGAGTGACGCCTGGCCCCAGCTGTACGAAAAGGTCATGGCCGCTGACATGCTCATCCTCTGCGGGCCCATCTGGCTCGGCGACAACAGCTCCGTGATGAAGCAGGTCGTCGAGCGCCTCTACGCCTGCTCCAGCATCCTCAACGACCGTGGCCAGTACGCGTATTACGGCCGAGTCGGCGGCTGTCTGATCACCGGCAACGAGGACGGCGTCAAACACTGCGCCATGAACGTCCTCTACAGCCTCCAGCACCTCGGGTACACGATTCCGCCGCAGGCCGACGCCGGCTGGATCGGCGAAGCCGGTCCGGGCCCGTCCTACCTGGACCCGGGTTCGGGTGGCCCGGAGAACGACTTCACCAATCGCAACACGACCTTCATGACGTGGAACCTCATGCATCTCGGCGCAATGCTGAAGCAGGCGGGCGGCATCCCGGCCCACGGCAACCAGCGCTCCGAATGGGACGCCGGCTGCCGCGACGACTATCCCAACCCCGAACACCGCTGACCCCGTCGGCCCGGATTCAGCCGGCGGGTTCCCGTACGGGTGTGTTGTGCCGGGCGTGCGACAGGAAGGCTCGGGCGCTGCGGCTGAGCGGGCCGCGCGGGTGCACGATGCCGACGGCGCGCAGCAGCGGCGGGGTGAAGGAGCGGACTTCGACGCGGTGGCCGAAGGCCCGTAACACCATGTCCCGGTACCAGATCAGCGAGCCACGCCCGTTCACGACGCTTGTCACCCAGGCCAGCCGCTCGTCCGCTTCCACCACCGCCACAGGACGCACCCCGAGTCGGCCGAACATCGCCTCGAGCTCAATGCGCCGGCCCGTGCCGGGAGTGGGCAGCACCATCCGCAGGCCACCGAGCATCCGGAACGGCATCGGGTCGGGCAGCCCGGAGCCCGGTGGCGAGATCAGGACGACCTCGCGGTCCTGAAGGTGGTGCGTGGACAACTCCTTGTCGACCGGGAGATCGACCAGGCCCAGTTCCGCCACGCCGTCGGTCAGAGCGCGTATGAGCGCCTCGCGGCTGTCGTGCGGGAGCAGGCGTACTTCGATGCCGGGGTGGCGTTCGGCGAAGGAAGGCACCAGGTCGGCGGCGAGGTCGAGGGAGAGGGTCGGGGTGGCGGCCACGATCAGTTTGGCGTGCGCTCTGCCGCCGTGTGCCGGGCCGATGTCCTCGATAGCCGCCACGGCGTCGAGGACCGTGCGAGCCAGGCGTACGACACGGGCGCCCTCGGGTGTGAGGGTCGCCCCCCGGCCCTTGCGGTCCAGGAGCTCCACGCCCACTCCGCGTTCCAGGGCCTGGATGGAGCGGGAGAGGGCGGGCTGGGCGACGTAGACGGAGCTCGCCGCGGCTGTGATGGAGCGGCAGTCCGCGACGGCGACGAGGTAGCGCAGCTGTTGCAGTGTGGGGGTCATGGGCGGACGTTAACCGCCGGGCAGTGCAGGGTGTAAGAGGCGTGTTGCTATCAAGTGCCCAGCTCTACAAGGAAGTTGATATCAAGTCAGGTTGCGTTCCATACCGCTGCGGCATGGGTGGCGGATGTGCGTTGACAGTGCGGCCCCCTCGCCGCAGGATGCAACGCGGCATCACACGTTACCCGTCGGTT
Organism: Streptomyces sp. NPDC019443; assembly: GCF_044389785.1. Classification (NCBI taxonomy): domain Bacteria; kingdom Bacillati; phylum Actinomycetota; class Actinomycetes; order Kitasatosporales; family Streptomycetaceae; genus Streptomyces; species Streptomyces sp. NPDC019443. The sequence continues at coordinate 206,649 of NZ_JBIRYJ010000003.1, read as the reverse complement.
ACTTCTCGCCGGGTGCCCGTACACGTCCTCTGCCTGCCGCGATCCGACCGTCGCACGGCCTGAACCACCGCTCCCTCGCCCGGCCCTGGTGGGAACCCCGGAACCCAAGGAGAGCCCGTGATCTCTCAGCCCGCCCGGCAAGCAGGCCGGGACCTCGTCGTCGTGGTCAGCCCGTTCGAGGAGCCCGACGCCCCGATGGTCGCGGCCGCGGGACGGGCCGGTGCGCTGGGCCTGCTCGACCTCGGCAGGGATCGCGACCGGGCGCGCACCGCGATGGCCGGGCTGCGGGGCCGCTACGGCGTCCGCCTGCCGGCCGGATGCCCGCTCACCCCGGACGAACTGCCCGCCGCCGTGGAGACCGTGCTGCTCACCGAGCCCTGGTGGCGCTCCGGCACGGAGGTCTGGGCGGCCGGTGGCAGGCGCCAGGTCTGGGCCGAGGTCATCAGCCCCGCCGAGGCTGCGGCCGCCGTCGCCGCCGGCGCGGCCTGCCTCGTCGCCAAGGGACACGAGGCCGGCGGCCGGGTCGGCGAACTGACCACTTCCGTACTGCTGCAACGGCTGCTGGCCGACCCCGAGTTGACCGTGCCGGTTCTGGCGGCAGGAGGCATCGGCCTGCACACGGCGGCCGCGGCCGTCGCGGGCGGAGCCGCCGGCGTCGTACTCGACACGCAGCTCGCGCTCACCACCGAAGGGGCGGCCCGACTTCCCGCCGCCGTCGAGGCCGCGATCCGGGCCATGGACGGCAGCGAAACCACCCTCGTCGCGGGCTACCGTGTGTACACCCGTCCCGACCTGGCACCGCCGAAAGGGAACATCGCCGAACTCCTCGGCGCCCGCGGCCTGCACACGCAGCCACTACCCATCGGACAGGACGGGCCGATCGCCGCCCGGCTTGCCTCGCGCCACCGCACCACCGGCTCCGTCGTACAGGCCGTCAGGGCGGCCATCACCGACCACCTCGAAGCGGCAGTACGAGCCCGCCCCCTCCAGCAGCGCCCGGGCGAACGCCGCCTGCCTGTGGTCCAAGGCCCCATGACCCGCGTCAGCGACCGGCCCGCCTTCGCCTCCGCCGTGGCAGAAGCGGGCGGGCTGCCCTTTCTGGCCCTGGCCGTGATGGACGGCCGGGACGTGCGCGAGCTGCTCAGTGAAACCGCCGAGCGCCTGGCCGGCCGGGACTGGGGTGTCGGACTGCTCGGCTTCGCCCCCGACGAACTACGCCGCGAACAGCTCGCCGCCGTGGCCGGGATAGGGCCCCCGTACGCGATCATCGCCGGCGGCCGGCCCGCCCAGGCCGCCCCACTCGAAGCCGCCGGGACCCGGACGTATCTGCATGTGCCCTCCCCGGGACTGCTGGAGCAGTTTCTCGCCGAGGGAGCGCGCAGGTTCGTCTTCGAAGGGCTCGAATGCGGCGGCCACATCGGCCCGCGTGCCGCCTTCCCGCTCTGGGAGGAGCAGATCGAGCGGCTGCTCGCGTGCCCGTACGCCGCCGAACTCGACGTGCTCTTCGCCGGTGGTATCCACGACGAGCGATCCGCGGCGATGGCGATGGCAGCCGCCGGTCCGCTCGCCGAGCGCGGGGTCCGGACCGGCGTCCTCATGGGCACCGCCTATCTGTTCACCGAGGAGGCCGTCGCCGCCGGAGCCGTGCTGCCCGGCTTCCAGCGGACGGCGATCGAGTGCGAGTCCACCGAGCTGCTGCGCACCGCCCCCGGTCACGCCACACGCTGCGCAACGACGCCGTACGCCGATGCCTTCACCGCCACCGCACGGCGGCTTCGGCAGGACGGCGCGAGCCCTCATGAAGTCTGGGAGGAGCTGGAAAAACTCAACCTCGGGCGGCTGCGGATCGCCAGCAAGGGCCTGCGCCACACCGGCGCGGGCGCCGTCCCGGTGGACGAGAAGGAGCAGCGCCGCGAGGGCCTCTACATGCTCGGCCAGATCGCCACCGCCCGCACCGCCACCACCACGGTCGGGGCCCTGCACGCCCAGGTGACCGAGGGAGCGACGGCCCTGCTCGCCGAGCGGGCGGAGCAGCTCCGCAGTCTGCCGGCCAAGGACGACCGGCACGACGAAGCCCCGCTCGACATCGCCGTCGTCGGCATGGCCTGCCGCTACCCCGGTGCGGACGACCTTGCCGGGTACTGGTCGAACGTCGTCGCCGGGACCGACTCCGTCACCGCAGTGCCCGCCGGCCGCTGGGACACCGCCGCCTACCACGATCCCGACCCGGCGCGGGCCGGGGAGCGGACCCCGTCCCGGTGGGGCGGCTTCCTGCCGCCCGCGCCGTTCGACGCACTCGCCCACGGCATCGCCCCGGCCTCGCTCGGCAGCATCGAACCCGTGCAGCTGCTCGCACTCGACATCGCTGCCCGCGCCCTAGCCGACGCCGGTTACGCGGGGGAGCGGCACTTCGACCGCTCCCGCACCTCGGTCGTCTTCGGCGCCGAGGCGGGCACCGATCTCGCGGGCGCCTACGGCTTCCGCGCACTGCACCCCGGCTACCTCGGTGAGCTGCCGCCCGAGCTGGACGCCCAGCTGCCCCGGCTGACAGAGGACTCCTTCCCCGGCGTGCTCGCGAACGTCATCGCCGGGCGGGTCGCCAACCGCCTCGACCTCGGCGGCGCCAACTGCACCATCGACGCCGCCTGTGCGTCCTCGCTCGCCGCCCTCGACCTGGCCTGCAGGCAACTGCGCGACCGGGACAGCGACATGGTGCTGTGCGGCGGCGCCGATGTGCACAACGGCATCAACGACTACCTGATGTTCGCCTCCGTACGCGCCCTGTCGCCCACCGGCCGGTGCCGCCCCTTCGACGCCTCCGCCGACGGCATCGCCCTCGGCGAAGGCGTCGCCTGCCTCGTACTCAAGCGACTGGCGGACGCCGAACGCGACGGCGACCGCATCTACGCCGTCGTCAAGGCCGTCGGCGCCTCCAGCGACGGACGTTCCCTCGGCCTCACCGCACCCCGCCCCGAAGGGCAGCGTCGCGCACTGGAACGCGCCTACCGGCGAGCCGGAGTCACGCCCGCCGAGATCGGCCTCGTGGAGGCACACGGCACGGGCACCGTCGTCGGGGACAGCACCGAACTGGCCGTCCTCACCGAGGTGTTCGCAGATGGCGACACGGGCTCCTGCTCGCTCGGCTCGGTCAAGTCGCAGCTCGGCCATACGAAATGCGCGGCGGGCCTGGCCGGGCTCGTCAAGGCGGCTCGGGCCGTGCACTCCGGCGTGCGGCCGCCGACCCTGCACCTGACCAGCCCCAACCCCGCCTGGCAGCCGGATACCAGCCCCTTCTGCTTCGACACCGAGGCCAGGCCGTGGGCCGCGCCCGCCGGGCAACGGCTCGCCGCGGTCAGTGCCTTCGGCTTCGGCGGCACCAACTACCACGCGGTCCTCGCCGGCTACGGGGATGCGGGCGAGCCCGCACACGGGCTGGATGCCTGGCCCGCCGAGCTGTTCTGCTTCCGGGGCACCGACCGTGTGGCCGCACTCCGTGCGATCGACCGCCTCGCCGCCAGGCTGGAACAGAACGACGCGGCGGGACGTCCATGGCCGCTGCGCGACCTCGCCGCCGAGACCTCTGCCGGAGAGTGCGAGATCCAGGTCGCGGTCGTCGCCGAAAGCCTCGACGACCTGGCCGCCAAGCTGGACCTGGCCCGGGACTTCGCCACCGGCGAGGGCATACATGTGCGCAACGACGCGGGCGAGTCGGGCCGGACCGCCTTCCTCTTCCCTGGGCAGGGCAGCCAGCGTCCTGGCATGCTCGGCGATCTGTTCATCGCCTTCCCCCGGCTGCGGACGATGCTGTACGCAGCGGACCCGCGCCGCGTGAGCAGGATGTTCCCGTCAGCAGCCTTCACGCCCGAGGAACGGGCAGCCCAGCGCGCCGCCGTCACCGACACCCGGACCGCCCAGCCCGCCCTCGGCCTCACCGGCGCCGCCGCGCACCTCCTGCTCACGACGCTCGGCATACGTCCCGACTGCACGGCAGGCCACTCCTACGGCGAACTGGTCGCCCTCTGGGCCGGCGGTGTCTATGACACCGCGACCCTCCTCCGGCTCAGCGACCGCAGGGCCGACGCGATCCTCGCCGCCGCCGGTGACGACCCCGGAGCGATGGCCGCGGTGCCCGCCCCGCCGGGGGAGCTGCCGGAACTGCCACCCGGCTGTGTTGTCGCGAACCACAACTCGCCGTCCCAGTGCGTCATCTCAGGGCCCACGCAGGCGGTCGACGCCGCGATCGGCGCGCTGCGCGACGCGGGCATCGCCGCCGAACGCATCCCGGTCGCCTGCGCCTTCCACAGCGGCGTCGTCGCGGGCGCCGCCGACGCGCTGGCCGCGGAACTGGCCGGTTCGGCCGTGGCCGGGCCCGCGGTCCCGGTCTGGTCGAACACCACCGCGCGCCCCTACCCCGCCGACGCGGTGGGCGTACGGGAGTTGCTGGCCCGCCAGCTCGCCGAACCCGTGCGTTTCGCCGAGCAGATCGAGGCCATGTACGCCTCCGGGGTACGGACCTTCGTGGAGGCCGGGCCTGGCCGGGTGCTCACCGGGCTCGTCGGCCGCATCCTGGGCGACCGGCCGCACGCCGCCGTCCCGCTCGACGTCCCGGGCGAACACGGGCTGAGCCGCCTGGTGACCACGCTGGCCGAACTCGCCGCGGCGGGCGTCCCGTTCGACCCGGAGCCTCTGTTCAAGGGCCGTACCTCGGCCCTGCCCGCCGAGACGCCCAGGCGCGCCGGCTGGCTGGTGGACGGCCATCTCGTACGGACGGCGGACGGCGAAGCAGTGGCGGGCGGCCTGCGCCCGGCCCGGCGAGTGGCGGCGGCCCCTGCCCCGGCGGCCGCGGACCGGCGGGAGGACGCCGTACTGGAGTACCTGCGCGGAGCCCGGGAGCTGGTCGCCGCGCAACGGGACGTCCTGCTGGGCTACTTGGGGGCCGACCGCGTGCCGCTACCGGCGACCGCACCCGCGCGGGAGCCAGAACCCCTCGCGCCCCGGCCCGCCGCCGACGAGTCCCAAGCCGGCCCCCTGACGCGCGAGCAGCTCATGGACGCCGTACTGGAGATCGTCCATGTCCGCACCGGTTACCCGAGGGAGATGCTCGATCCCGCACTCGATTTGGAAGCCGACCTATCGGTGGACTCCATCAAGCGGGTGGAGATCATCGGTGCGCTGGCCGACCGCATCGGGCTGCCGCGCGGTCAGGACGGCCCGGCGGAATCGGCCGTCGAGGAACTCTCCCGGCTGAAGACCATCAGCGGCATCGTCGACTGGATTGTCGCGCGAGGACCTGTCACCGAGCCTGAAGCGCCCCCGGCCGCCGAGGCGCCCAAGCACCAGGACGCGCCTCGCCCGACGCTGCCCGCGCGACTCCTGGTCGAGGTCGCTCCCGTGGGGCCGCCCACCACCCGCGACCCGGCCGATGTGCTACCCGGCCTGCGGTTCGCCGTCGTCGACGACGGCCTCGGGGTTGCCCTCGCCCTCGCCGCCGCGCTGGAGTCGCACGGCGCCGAGGTGCGCACCCTCCACCCCGACCGCCTGGCGGACGCCGCCGGGACCGACGGCGTCGTGGACCTCAGCGCGCTGCGCCCCGTCCCGGACCCCGTGCTTCCGGAGACCTTCGGCGCATTGCGCGCGACATTGACGGCGGGCACACGCCGACTGCTGCTCGTCACCGGACGCGGCGGAGCGTTCGGCCGTTCCGTGCCGTCACACGAATCGCCGGTCCCCGCCGATCCGATCCCCGGCGTGGGACTGTACGGCTTCGCCCGTACCGCGGCGATCGAACACCCCGGCACCGCCGTGCGCGCCGTGGACATCGACCCCAAGGACCGCCCCGAGCGGATCGCCGCCCATCTGATCGCCGAACTGTGCGCCCCCGAGGAGCCAGTGGTCATCGGCTACACCAACGGCACTCGCAACACTCTGCGCACCGTCGCCGTCCCCCTCCCCGTCAGCGAAGCGGCGCCACCGCTTCCGATCGGCCGCGACGCGGTGGTGCTGCTCACCGGCGGGGCTCGTGGCATCACGGCTCGTACGGCCATCGCCATCGCCGAAGCCACCGGCTGCCACATCGAACTCATCGGCCGCACCCCGCCCCCCGACGACGCCGAGGACCCGGCAGTCGCCCACGCCCACGACAGGGTCGCCCTGCGTGCGGCCCTCGTACGGCAGGGCCTGCGCACCCCCGCAGAGATCGAGACGGCCGCGACCCGCATCCTCGCCGCACGCGAGATCCGTACCACCCTCGCCGTCCTCACCTCCACTGCCGCTTCCGTGCGCTATCACGCGGCGGACGTCACCGACGCAGATGCCGTACGCGCGGTCATCCGCGACGTACGTACGCGCCAGGGCCGCCTCGACGGCATCGTGCACGGAGCCGGAATCCTCGAGGACAGGCTGCTGCGCGACAAGGCCCCGGCGTCCTTCGCGCGGGTGTTCACCACCAAGGTCGACGGCGCCCGCCATCTCGCCGACGCCGCCGCGGACCACGGCGACGGCCCCAGCCCCGCCTTCCTGGTCATGTTCGGCAGCATCGCAGGCGTCCTCGGCAACCGCGGCCAGGCCGACTACGCGGCAGCCAACGACGCCCTGGACACCCTCGCGGCCACCCCGGCCTGGTCGCGCCGCTTCCCCGGCCGGGTCCTCGCCATCGACTGGGGCCCGTGGGCGGCGGAGGCAGGCGGCATGGTCACCCCGGAGCTGGAGCGGATGTACGCGAGCCGCGGCATCCCGCTCCTCGATCCGGCCGCGGGCACGGCCGCGTTCCTCGCCGAGCTGGCGCACGGCACCACCGGCCAGGTCGTACTCCTCGCGGAAGAGGCTTCGGGGGAGAGCTCCCATGCCTGACCGCGGCCCCCGCCCGGCCGACGCCGCCATCATCGGCATGGGCGCCGTCTTCCCCGGGGCCGCCGACCTGGCCGCGTACCGTCGTAACCTCTTCGCGGGCACGGACGTCATCAGCGAAGTACCACCCGGCCGCTGGGACCCGCAGGTCTACTACGACGCGAACGGCACCGAAGGACCTGCGCGTAGCGATCACTTCTACTGTCGGCGCGGCGGTTTCATCGACGACCTCACCGCCTTCGATCCGACCCGATTCGGCATCATGCCCGCGGCCGTGGCCGGTGCGGAGCCCGACCAACTGCTCGCCCTGCGGGTCATCGCCGAGGCCGTGGCCGATGCCGGAGGCGAGGAGCGGCTGCCCGCCGACCGCTCCCGGATCGGCGTCATCCTCGGCCGTGGCGGGTTCATGGGCGTCGCCACCGCCCGCCTCGACCAGCGCGTGCGCACCGCCCACCAGCTGGCCGCGACGCTGCGCGAACTCGTTCCCGAACTGGGCGAGGAGCGGATCAAACAGGTCCGCGAAGCCTTCCAGGCGGGGCTGGGTCCCGAGCGGCCGGAGGCGTCGATCGGCCTCGTACCCAGCTTCACCGCCGCCAGGGCCGCCAACCGCCTCGACTTCCGCGGCCCCGCCTACACCCTCGACGCCGCTTGTGCCTCCTCGCTGCTCGCCGTCGAGCAGGCGGCCGGCCTGCTGGCGTCCGGCAGCTGCGACCTGATGGTCGCCGGAGCCGTCCACCACTGCCATATCGCCACACTCTGGAGCGTCTTCACCCAGCTGCGGGCGCTCAGCCCGAGCCAGCAGATCCGCCCCTTCGACCGCCGCGCCGACGGAACGCTGCTGTCCGAAGGCACGGGCGTCGTCCTCCTCAAGCGCCTCGCCGACGCCGAACGCGACGGCGACCGCGTCTACGCCGTCGTACGAGGCGTCGGCGTGGCCGGCGACGGCCGGGCCGCGAGCCTGATGAGCCCCCTGGTGGACGGCCAGGCACGCACCCTGCACCAGGCCTGGGCGCAGGCCGGCCTGGACCCGGCAGCGCCCGGCGCGCTCGGTCTGCTGGAGGCGCACGGCACCGGAACGCCGGTCGGTGACGAGGCCGAACTCACCACCCTGGCCCGCGTCTTCGGTCCGCGCACGGCAGGCGCCGAGCCGGTCGCGATGGGCTCCGTGAAGTCGATGCTCGGTCACACCATGCAGGCTTCCGGGATGGCCGGGCTGATCAAGGCCGTACTCGCGGTGCACGACGGGACGCTGCCGCCGACGCTCCATCTCGACGAGCCGCACGAGGGCTTCGCCAGGACGCGTATGCGCCCGGTGACGGTGGCGGAGCCCTGGGACCGCGGGAGCGCGCCGCGACGCGCGGGCGTGAACGCCTTCGGCTTCGGCGGGATCAACGCGCATGTGGTGCTGGAGGAGGCGCCGGGGGCCTTCGCCGCGGGCCACCTGCTGGGGCCGGGCCGACCGGTAGCGGCAGCGCGCGCCTCCGCGCCGACCGACGATCCCGAGGTGACGCTGCTGGCCGCCAGTACTCCCGGCGAACTGGGCCGTTTGGTAGAGGAGTTGCGTGTTCCGGAGCAGGCGGTGCAGTCGCCCACCTCCGACGGTCCCTGCCGTCTCGCCGTGCTCGGCCTTACCCCGAAGCGCCGGGCTCTGGCCGCGGCGGTCGTTGCCCGGGGACGGCCCTGGCGCGGACGCGGCGGCGTGTGGTTCACACCGCGCCCCCTGCTCGCGCACGATGCCCGGCCGGCCCTTCTCTTCCCCGGCCTTGAGCCGGACTTCACGCCGCAGGTCGATGATGTCGCCGACCGCTTCGGGCTGCCGCGGCCCGCCCTGACCGGCGGCGGCACGCTGGTGGAACGGGCGGTGGACGCCATCGCGGTCGGCCGCTTCTTCGCCCGCGTACTCCCCGAACTGGGAATCCGCCCACGGCTGTTGGCGGGGCACAGCCTGGGCGAGTGGACCGCGATGGTGGTCGCCGGGATGTACCCGCAGCACGCCGTCGACACCTTTCTCGACTCGCTGCGGCCGGGCGATCTCGACGTCCCCGATCTGGTCTACACGGCACTCGGCTGTGGGGCGGAGCAGGCCACCGACGCTCTGCACGGCCTTGACCGTGTTGCGGTGAGCCACGACAACTGCCCCCACCAGGCGGTGCTGTGCGGCGAACCCCGCCCCGTGGCCGAAGCGCTGACCCGGCTGGCCGACCAGGGCGTACTCACCCAGGAGCTGCCCTTCCGGTCGGGCTTCCACACACCCATGTGGGCGCCCTACCTCGACCAAGTGCGCGCCGCCTTCGCCCGACTGCCGCTCCGGCCGCCGGACGTGCCCGTCTGGTCCGCGACCACGGCCGCCACATATCCGGGTGAGGAGCAGGACGTACGGGACGTGGTGTTGCGCCATCTGCTGGAGCCGGTGCGCTTCCGGGAGTTGACGACACGGTTGTACGCCGAGGGCGTGCGGGCCTTCGTACAGATGGGCCCCGGCAGCCTCCCGGGCTTCGTGTCGGACACTCTGCACGGCCGGGACCACCTCGCGGTCTCCGCGGGCGCGTCCCGGGGCGGCAACGGGCTGGACCAACTGCGCCGGCTGGCGGCGGCGCTGTGGACGGAGGGGCTGAACCCCCGCTGGGACCGGCTGACGAAGCGCGCGAATGCGGTGCTGGGGCAGGGCGTTGTGAGGTGCGGTCCGGGGTCGAACGGCACGCCGCCCGCCGAGTCGGCCGCGCCCGTCGCTGTGACCGCGCCCGCTGCCCCCGAGCCGAGTCTCGCGCGGCTCGATCTCGGCTCTCCGCTGGTGAGTCTGGGTGGCGCGGTGTCCCCGCTCCACCTGGCTCGCCCGTCCGGGAAGGCACGGACAGCCGACACTGACCAACCACCTGTACTGCTCTCGGCCCTCGACGCCGTACTGGAGGAGACGGAAGACGCGGCGCGCGCCGTCGCCGAAGCCTGGCGCGCGGCACCCGCCCCGCAGTCGCCGACGCGAACCGCCCCCAACACCCCGGACGAAACGGCGCCTGCCCACCGCACCCGGCGGCGGCTGTCCCTCGAGACCGTGCCGTACGTCCGCGACCACTGCGTCTATCTCCAGCCCGACAGCTGGCCCGATGCCTCGGACCGCTTCCCCGTCGTCCCCATGACCACGCTGCTGGAGCTCGCCGCGGACGCCGCCCGCCGCGCGGTACCCGGAGGCGTGGTGACCGGTTTCCGCGACGTTCGCGCGTTGCGCTGGCTGGCCGTCGCCCCGCCCGTCGACGCGGAGTTCAGCGTGATCCCCGCCCCCACCGGCGGCCAGGTCCGCGTGGAGATCGGCGGGTGCGCGACCGTCACCGTCGTCCTCGCCGACCGCCACTGCGTACCTCCCGCACCCGATCTCTCGGCGCTGACCCGGGAAGTACCGCCTCCCGTCAGCGCCGAGGCCCTCTACCGCGACCGGTGGATGTTCCACGGTCCCCAGTTCGCCGGCGTCCATGAGGTGACCGCTGTCGCCGACGACGGCATTCGCGGGGTGCTGCGCGCCCTGCCCGCGCCGGGCGCGCTGCTGGACGCCGCCGGGCAACTCCTCGGCCACTGGATGCAGTTGCGCCTGCCCGCCGACCGGCTGGTCTTCCCCGCGTCCCTGGACCGGATCAGCCTGTACGGGCCCGCCCCACGTGACGGCGCGCTGCTGCACGCCACCGCCCGCATTCGCGCCGTACGGCCGGGCTCCGTACACGGCGACGTGGAACTCGTAGCCCACGACGGCACCGTGTGGGCCCGCCTGGAAGGCTGGACGTACCGGCGTTTCGCGGCCGACGAGCGGGTGTGGCCGATGAAGTTCACTCCGGAGGTCTGTGGCATCGGCGAGCCGCAGCCCGGCGGCTGGTGCCTGGCCCGGCGCCGCTGGACCGACCCCGCCTCGCAGGAGCTGGTGATGCGGCGCTATCTGGGGGCCGCCGAGCGGGCGGCGTACGAGCAGCGCCCGCCGCGGGCCCGCACGGCCTGGCTGCTCGGGCGGATCGCCGCGAAGGACGCCGTACGCCAACTGCTGTGGGACGGGGGCGCGGGGCCGCTCTTCCCCGTGGAGGTCCCGGTAGGCAACGACGACGAGGGCCGCCCGAATGCGCAGGGCCCGCTCGCCGCCGGACTCCGGCTCTCCCTCGCCCACAAGGACCGGCTGGCCGTGGCGTACGCCCACCCCAGCCACGCGGTCGGCATCGACGTCGAGGCGGTCACCGAGGACCCCGCGGCGCTGAGCCGTATCGCGCTCACCGCAGACGAGCGGCGGCTGGCCGGCCAACTCGCCGCGCGTGAGGGGTTCGACCGGGCCCAGGCACTGACCGCACTCTGGTCCGCCAAGGAAGCCGCCGCCAAGGCCGAGGGCACCGGCCTGGGCGGCCACCTGAAGCAGTGGACCGTCAGCGAGGGCCCCACCGGGCTCCGCGTGCTCTCTCCGCGGGGCCGCACCCACACCGTACGGATCAGCACGGTCCACGATCTGCCCGGCCCTGACGCTCGGCCCACCGCCCATGTTGTCGCCTGGACCCAACCCCCCACCCCGAACCCCATGGAGGCCAGCCATGGCATCTGATCCCACCGCCGAACAGATACTCGCCGAGATCACCGCCATGCTCGTCGAGACAGTCGGCGACGAGTTCCTGCTCGCCGACGAGGTGACCCTGGCGACGACGTTCAACGAGGACCTGGCGCTGGAGAGCATCGAGTTCGTCGCACTCGCGGAAATGCTCCAGCAGCGGTACGGGTCAGCCGTGGACCTGATCGCCTTCCTGGCCGAGAAGGACATGGAGGAGATCCTGGCCATGACGGTCGGCGATCTCGTGTCCCATATCGCCGGCACACCCGCTCCGGCCGCCGCCGGCACACCCGCTCCGGCCGCCGCCGGCACACCCGCTCCGGCCGCCGTCGTCGCCAACGCCCCGGCCGGCTGAGCCCGGCCATGGCCCAGATTCTCGCCAACTCCCTCCGCTTCCACGTCCACCGGCTGCCCGCCGCCGACGCGGACAGCGGCGCGGGCGCGACCGCCGTCTTCCTGCACGGCCTGGTCGTCGACAACCTCTCCAGCTTCTACTGCACCCTCGCCGTCCCTGCCGCCCAGGCCGGGCACGACGTCGTCCTCTACGACCAGCGCGGCCACGGCCGCACCGAGCGCCCGGCCACCGGCTACGACATCGACACGTCAGTACGTGATCTGACCGCCGTGCTCGCCGCTCTGGGTCTCGACGAGCGCCCCGTGCATCTCGTCGGCAACAGCTACGGCGGCACGCTCGCCCTGCGCACCGCGCTCGCGCGCCCCGACCTCGTCGCCGGGCTCATCCTGATCGAGCCCCCGCTGAGTGGCCCCTGGATCGAGAACATGCTCGACACTCTCTCCGTCGCCGCCCTGGGTCTCGAAGGCAGCCAGGTGCCGCAGGAACTCGCCTCGCTCGGCGCGCGCAAGGCCGCCCGGCTGACCGCCACCGCCGACGAACTCCTCAACCGCACGACCCTGATCGACGACATCGCGGCGGCGCGGCCGTTCACTGCCGAGGACTTCGCCCGGGTGCGCTGTCCCGTGCTGGCCGTCTGCGGGGAGCATTCCGAACTCACCCCCGGGGCCCGGCAATTGGCCCGCTACGCCCCCCGGTGCACCGTCCGCGTCCTGCCGGGTCTCGGCCACGACGTGCTCCAGGGCGGCACCGGCGAGCTGCGCCGGGCAGTCCTCGACCGACTGGCCGAGGCTGCGCGACGGCAGCCCGAGGTGGTGACGGTATGAAGGTGCTGTTCGTCGTCCCGCCGCTCGCCGGGCACGTCAACCCCACGGTCGCCGTCGCCGCCGAACTGACCGCGCGCGGACACCAGGTCGCCTGGACGGGCCCCGCCGAAGTGCTCTCCGGTCTGCTCCCCGCACGTGCCACTCTCCTCCCGTCCGGCGACCGCACCGGACCTGGAGGCTACGGCGCGCTGCACGGCCGCTGGCGCGATCTGCGCGGCGTCGCCGCTCTGCGCTTCCTGTGGGAGGAGGCGCTCATCCCGCTCGCCCACGGGATGATGCCCGGAGTCGAGGCAGCGGTCGACGCGTACGGCCCCGATGTGCTGGTCGCCGACCAACAGGCCATCGCCGGAGCCGTGATCGCCCAGCGGCGCGGACTGCCGTGGGTGACATCCGCGACGACAACGGCCGAGTTCACCAGGCCCTTCGCCGGTTTCCCCAAGGTGGGGGAGTGGGTGGCGGACAGGATCGCCGGATTCCTCGCCGCATGCGGCGCACCCGCCGGCTGGGACCCGCGCTTCTCGGACCGCCTGGTTCTGGTCTTCTCCACCCCCGAGCTCCTCGGCGCGGACGAAGCCGGTCCCGATCACCACGCCTTCGTCGGACCCGCGCTCGGCTCCCGCCCGGCCGACGCCTCGCCCTTCCCGTGGCGGCGACTGGATCCCGTACGCCGCCGGGTGCTGGTCTCGCTCGGCACGCTCAACCGCGAGGCGGGCGGCCGCTTCTACACCACGGTCCTGCGGGCCGCCGGGCGTCTGGCCGACCATGTGCAACTCATTGTGACCGCACCCGCCGACCTGGTCGGCGAGGTACGGGAGGATCATGTCCTGCTTCGGGAGTACGTTCCCCAACTCCCGTTGCTGCCACACCTCGACGCCGTGGTCTGCCACGGCGGGCACAACACCGTCTGCGAGGCACTGGCCCACGGCCTGCCCCTCGTCGTCGCGCCGGTCCGTGACGACCAGCCCATCGTCGCCCAGCAGGTCGCGGCGGCCGGGGCAGGCATCCGGGTGCGCTTCGGCCGTCCTCGCGTGGACGAGATCCACGCCGCCATGAGCGCTGTCCTCGACGACCCGCACCACCGCCGGGCCGCTCGCCGCATCCAGACGTCCTTCGCCGCGGCCGGCGGTGCCGCGGCCGCGGCCGACAGGTTGGAGAAGCTGCTATGACACAGTCCCGTACTCGCGTCCCATGGGCCGCGATCGCCGCCCTGGCCGGGCTCACCGCAGGCACGGTGCGCGCCCGCCGCCGACTGGCGGCCGTACCCGTGCTGGACATGGACGCCCCTGCGGACAGGGTGCCCGCCGACGGCTGGCAACTGATCACCGCCCGCGGCGTCGAGGTCGACAAAGCCACCCTGGCCGCCGCGGTCGCCTACGCGGAACGAACCGGTCTGCAACTCCTCGACCTGGTCCCGGGCCAACTCGACACAGAACACGCACTGGGCCTGCTCCGTGATCTCGACCTCAAGGACTCACGCTTCGCCCGCACGGGCAAGGTGCGCGGCGCAGGACACGCCCTGCTGGTGGCCGACCACGTCCGGGACCGGTCGGGGGCCGAGGTGGAGACGGACCTCGACACCGTGGAACTGCACACCCTGCTCGGCCGTTTGAAGGAGTACGCCACCGCCGCGACCGGTATCGCCGTCGCCCCCGGAGTAACCGCCCCGGCGCCCGACCTCGCCGGGAGGGCCGCGGAGCTGCGCGCCCAGGGACTGCCCCCGCGCCTGGTGGCCGTCGTTCAACTGGCAGGCCTGGCGCTGCTCGTGCGCGCGGCCGCCGCGGACCGCCGCTGGGGCGCAGCGGCACTCGCCCTCTACTGGCTGCAGCCCGCCCTGGTCCTCGGCGGCCGGGGCAGCCCGCTGCGCCCGGCAGACCTGACGCGCGTCACCGCCGCACGGCCGCTGCACTGTGCCGGCACCGCCATGCGTACCGCCACGGGCGACGACCCCGGCTTGGCAGGAACGCTGTCCGAGCTGGAAGCGCTGCGGCCCGGCTACGCCGCCGACCTCAAGGAGGGCACCGACAGGTTCCTCGAGCCCCGCCGCCCCGACTGCCCCTGGTGCGGCTCCACCGAGCTGACCGTACGCACCCACATGCCGGACCTGTTCCAGGGCAAGCCGGGCCACTTCACCCTCGAACAGTGCGGGGGCTGCGGGCACACCTTCCAGAACCCCCGCCTCTCCCTCGCCGGCCTCGACTTCTACTACCGCGACTTCTACGACGGCCTCGGCGTCGGCGGCGCCGCTCATGTCTTCGGCACGATGGGCCCCTCGTACCGCGGCCGCGCCGCCATGCTCAAGCCGTTCGGCAAGCCCGCCGCCTGGCTCGACGTGGGCACCGGGCACGGCCACTTCTGCGACAGCGCCCGCGACATCTGGCCCGACACCCGCTTCGACGGCCTGGACATGGCTGCCACGGTGCGCGAGGCGGAGGCCCGCGGCTGGATCGGCACCGCCCACTGCGGTCAGTTCCCCGAGCTCGCCGCCGGGCTCGTCGACCGCTACGACACCGTCAGCATGTACCACTACCTGGAACACACCCGGGACCCGCTCGCCGAGCTCGACGCGGCCGGCGAGGTGCTGCCTCCCGGCGGGCATCTGCTCATCGAACTGCCCGACCCCGAATCCCGGCTCGCCCGTCTGCTGGGCGCGCACTGGCTGCCCTGGTTCCAGCCCCAGCACCAGCACTTCATCCCGGTCGCCAATCTCCGCCAGGCGCTGGCCGAACGCGGGTTCACGGTCCTGGCCGAGGAGCACGGCCCGGCCCACCAGTCCTGCGACTTCGTCGGCGCCGTCCTCCTCACCGCGAACCGGATCGCCCTCAACCCGTACGCCCCCTGGGGACCGGGCGACGCAACCGTGGCCCGGCGGGCGTTCCGCACAGCCGTACAGACCGCGGCGCTGCCGTGCTACGCGGCGGCCGCGGCCCTGGACTCGGCGCGCGCGGCAGTGGCCCGCGCCACCGATGGCGGCAACGCCTACCGTCTACTTGCCCGCAAGTCGCCACCGTCACCTGGGGCGAGGTGACGGAATGAGCACCCTGGACATCGCCCGCCGTCATACGGCCGACCCGCTCTTCCGGCTGGTCGCCTACGCTCTCGAATCGGCACACGACCGGCCCCGGGACACGGTGTGGAGCGCTCCGCACGCCTTCCACATCGGCTCGCCGCACCTCGTCGCCGCCGCCGGCTGGCCGGTGGCCGCGGCGGCCGCACCCCGCGACGACGGTCTCGTACGACTGAGTTCGCTCGCCCACCCGGCACAGAGCTGCGAACTCCCGCTCACCGGCCCGCCACCGCCCCACCCCGACTGGGCGGCCCGCACCTACGCCCTGCTGCGCACCATGGCCGACGCCGGATACTGCCGCGGCGGCATCGACCTGCACATCCACTCCACGCTGACCGCCGCGGCCGGTCTTTCGAGTGCCGAACCGCTGGAGTGTGCCGTGGCGCTCGCGGTCGCCGATCTGCACGTCGGACGTACAAGGCCGCGCCCGCCGCGCGACAGGCTGGCCGGCCTTGCGAGGGCCGCAGCGCCCGACGGCGACGAAGCGCTGCGCGAGGCCGTGCTGTTCGCGCGCCCCGGCCGGGCCCTGCTGCTCGGCGGTCACGGCCGGCGCCGCGTCCGCTTCGACCCGGCCGAGCACGGCGCGCGGCTGACGCTGCTGGTGACCCGCGCAGAAGACCCCGGCGCACCCGACATCCAGCGCGCTGTGGAGAGCGCGCGGCGTGCGGGTGCGACGGCCGCCTGGTGGCCCGGACTGCGGCCCGAGCGCAGCGCACTGGTGCTGCTGCCGCAGGACCGGGTGACCCATGTCCGTACGACGGTGGCCGAGGAGTTCCGCACCAGCGGACGGCGCGTGCCGCGCTTCGTGAACATCACCGTGGCGGGCGCGGCCCGCCGCGAGGAGTGAGAGCAACGAGGAGTGAGAGGGAGAAGGAGGAACACGCCATGAAACCAAGGGCCTTACCGGACCGGTCACCTGACCGAACAGCGGACCGGCCGGGAGAGCTTCGTACGGGATTTCGTACGGGATTCAGAGGCTGATGTGGTACGCCTTGCGCAGTGTCTCGTGCACCGTCCAGGTCGTACGGTCGCCCTCTCGCAGCACGCACGCCGTCCCGGGCCCGACGTCGAGCGTGTCACCGCCCTCGACGTCGATCGTGGCGCGTCCGCCGACCACGACGAACAGCTCGTTGGCCTCGGTGTCGGTGACCACGCCAGGAGTGATCTGCCAGATCCCGCGCAGCTGCTTGCCGTCGGCGGACTCCCACAGCACCTTCCCGGTCACGACGGGTTCGCCGGAGATGATCTGGGCCGGGTCGAGTGGCTCCGGCTCCAGTTCGGCGTCGGGAATGTGCACGGCGAAGGACGCGGGAGCCGGATCCGGAGCGGCGGCGTGATCAAGGTTCGTCATGGCGGGTCACCTTAGCCGGGAGCCTGCGCACATCTACCTCCGGGCCGGGCGCTGTTTCAGTCATGTGCGCCTTGCCCTTTCGTCGGCTGCTGGACACCGGTGCGTTGCACACGGCGGGCAGTGTCCTTACGTGCCCGGCGCCTCGCCGTCGCGCGGCCTGTGAATGTGGAAGGACGGCTGGCTGTGGCTTTGTCCGGGACGCCGGTCTTGCGGAGGGTGCCGCTACGTCAGATCGCGTGCCTGATCCCGCTGGTGCTGATCACCCTCTGGGTGGTGACGCACTGGTCGGTGATCGCCGAGGGGGCGGGGAGGCTGCGCGGTGCGGATCCCGTCTGGCTGCTGATCGCGGTGGCGGTGACGGGATTGTGCTGGGTGGCGGCTTCCTGCGTACGGCAGGGAGCGATCCTCGAGCGGCTGCCCGCCGGGCGGCTGCTTGCCTCGCAGTTCGCCGCGGGCGCCGCCAACCATGTGCTGCCCGCCGGCCTCGGCGCGCATGCGGTGACGCTGCGTTTCCTGCGTAACTGCGGCATTCCACTGTCCCGGGGTACGGCCTCGCTCGCCCTGTACTCCCTGGTCGAGCCGATCGCCCGCTTCGTTCTGCTGTTCGCCCTGCTGGCTGCCGTCCCCGGAGCCCTCCCACTGGACGAAATTACCCCGGACGGACGCACCCTGCTGGTCCTGCTCCTGGTGGTGGCCGCGGCCCTCGCGGTGCTGGCACTGGCTCTGTTCGCCATACGCCCGCTGCGTCGCACCGTCCGTGGCTTCCTGCACACAGCACTGACCGACGCGCGCGCCCTGCACACCCGGCCCTCCCGGGTGCTGGCACTGTGGGGCGGCGCGCTGGCGTTTCCCGCGCTGCAGGGCTGTGTTCTGGCGTCGGTGGCGGTGGCTCTCGAGGTGCCGCTGCCCTGGCTCCATGTCGCCATCGCGTACCTGGCGGCGAGCATCGCGGCAGGGATGGTGCCCACGCCGGGAGGTATCGGCTCCGTCGACGCGGCCCTGGTCCTGACGCTCGTCGCGTCAGGCGTGCCGCTCACCGTGGCCACGGCCACGGTGCTCGGCTTCCGGATCATCACGGTGTGGCTGCCGCTGCTTCCCGGGGCCCTGGTGCTGGGGGCGCTGGTTCGGTGGAAGGTGCTCTGAATCGGGCGCGCTCCCCGAGCGGATGCACGCGGCTGCCCTGATGCTGAAGGAATGCGGCATCGAGTGAGCGGTGAGATATCTGTGGGCAGCCGCCGGCCGGGAACGGCCGGGGTGCACACGGACGGGAGTACAGCGGCCTCGGTCGTGTACGAGACGCTTGCCGCGATCTTCACCCCTGCGCTGCCTGGGACCGGCGCCATCATGTCCCCTCCGGATGGGCGCCCGGTGGTGTCGACCAGGTCCTTCGACGTGCGGACCAGTCGCCCTCTGAGCACTCCCGTCCCGCTGCCCGAAGTCGTCCGCACGCGTGTCTACGGCCGCCCGGAAGACATCGAGCGCCTTGTCCGCGGACTTCAGACGTACTTCGACGTGACTGACGAGGGTCATCGCGACATCGGCTCCGGCGAGGAGGAGCGCGAGCTGCGGATTGGCCCGAACGGCTGACGGCGGCGGCGTGCCCACTGCGGCAAACCCTCAGTCGTTTGCTGACGCACTGCCACCTGACTCATGAGTCAGGTGATGGGGAGAGGTCTGCTCCGTGGCTCCCATTCCGGTAACCGGATCGGCCGTCACCCTTTCCGCCGCTCAGAGTCGACGAGGCCCGACGGCAGTGCGCCCTGAACGGGCGCGGCGACGCGCGGCGCCATGCGTCAATCGCCACCGTTCGTACATGGAGGCTCTGTGTCCGGCTCTGCGCGTCAGGGGGTGGATGCCGGGCCGACGGGTCGCGACTGGAGGCGGGCGGCTCGATCGCGGATCTGGGGGAGGAGCGTGTAGAGCGCGGCGCCGGGGCACCGCGTCCAATACCCGTCGCGGTGCCCGGAGATCGTATGGAACACGACCCGGCTTCCCTTCGGATACTTGCTGGCGTCGTTGGTGGAGACCAGAACCGTGCTGCCGCGTGGATCGACCCCGTACAGGCCGAGCTTCCACGCGGAGAGTCGGGCGATAGCCTCCAGCATGGGCGTCGGCACGGTCGAGCCTTCGCCGAAACTGCCTATCGCCGCAATGCCTACGGTGCCGACGTTGAAGCCCATGGTGTGCGCGCCGACGACAGGGTTGGCGATGCCCCCGGCACGTCCCTCGTAGATGGTGCCGGTCTGGTCGACGAAGAAGTTGTAGCCCACATCGTCCCAGTCCCGGTTCTCGGTGTGGTCGCCGGAGAGATAGCGGATCAGATCGGGGACCTCTCGTTGGGTGTAGTCGTTACCGCTGTTGGTGTGATGGATGAAGACCGCCTTGACCGCGCTCGCGGTGAGATCCGGCTTCCGTCGACGCATCGGTGCGGCCTGCCAGACCGTGCGCGGTACGACGGCCGGCCGAGCCGCGGCCCACGGGGCGGCGGGCTCGGCCCGCAGGTGAGTGGGGCGGGCCTGGCGGGCCGTGGTAGCCCGCCTGCCCGCGTCACCCGCGGCCAGCGCGGCACCGATCAGGCCTGCCGTGGCCGCCCTGCCCATGCCGCTCAGCAGCATGCGCCGGTCGATGGTCATGACCATGAGCGTAAGGCGGCACCCCTGGGTGCGCCTCCGCTGCTCGCGGACGCTCCCGCGTTCTACCAGCGGGACTTTCCGGGTGCGCCGCTCCTGAGCGGCGGCACCGAGCGCTCGATATGGCCGAGTTCCGCGGTGAGGCCCTTCAGCCACTGTTCGAGGTCGATCAGCATGGGCAGCGGTGGCCTGCCCGGTACCTCGGCGGGCGTGTGGGGCGCCGGTGGGGGAGAAGGCGTTGGCGGCGGTCTGTTGCCCGCGCAGAGGGCGGCGAGCCGAGCCGTGGTCAGAGCGAGCCGGTCCGCGGTCGTACGGGCCCAGGCGGCGGCGTCAGGGGTGACGGCGGCCGGGGGCAGATCGAACCGGGGGAGCCAGCGGGAGCCGACCAGGATGTGGTTCGCGGTGATGAGCACGGCGTGCCAGTCGGCATGCCCGGCCGAGTGCTCGCCCGGTTCGCTTCGGTACTGCGCGTACGCGGTCTCCGCGAGGCGCAGTCTGTGCAGGGTGGGGTACGTGGACGGCAGGGGCGCGGCCCCCGGCGGGTTGGCCAGCAGCGCGCCGACGGTGCCGGTGATCAGAGGCCCGTAGGAGTCCAGCAGGCCGGCCACAGTTCTTCGCACCTCCCGCCGGGCACCGGCCGGCCAGGCGAGCAGCCCGCACAGCAGACCGATCACGCTGCCCGTGACCACATCCACGATTCTGGCCTCGGCGAGCTGCCAGGAGGCGGGGGCGAGTTGGGCGAACGCGGCGGACACCACCAGGGTGAACAGCCCCTGCGCCCAGGCGATCCCGAGAAGCGGTCCGAGCGCGAAAGCCGCCAGCATGCCGGGCGCGAGCAAGGCCGCGTAGGCGTCGGTGTGCTGCCCCAGCACGAGCAGCAGCGTGCCCGCCGCCACCGCGCCCGCGAGCGTGCCGACGAGCGCCGAACGCACTGCCGCCCAGGTTTCCCCCGCGGTGGTGCGGCCCAGCGTCAGTACGGCGAGGAGAACCCAGAAGCCGTGGGACAGGTCCAGGGAACCGGCCACCAGCCGGGCAGCGCCCAGGCCCAGCGCGGTCCGGGCGGCGTTTTGGAACTGGACCGAGTGCAGCGTCATATTGCCGACGAGGCGCCGCCACCACAGGCGGGCGGTGCCGGTGTCGGCGTACCAGAAGAGCTCCCGCGGAGGGAGCGGCCGGGTGCGCCGGCCGTCGAGCCCGACGCCTACGGCGGTCTCCAGCATCCTGGCCGACTCGGCCATGCCCAGGACCGCGGCCTGGCGGCGTAGCTCCGCAACAGGCGGCACGGCTTCCGGCCGGCCGGTCGCCTGCCGGATGCGCAGTGCCTGGAAGTCCCGTATCGCCTGTTCCATGGACCCGGGCAGCGCGTTTGGCCGTCCCGTGCGCAGGGCTGCCGCAGTGGCGGCGCAGAGCGCCGCGATACGGCTGAGAAGATCGGCCGAAGCGGCGGCCGCGTCCGCGCCTCGGCGGGTCGCGGCGGTCGGCGGGTTGTCACTCAGCCGTGCCAACTGGTCCAGAAGTGTGCGGGCCGCGACACCGGCCTGCGCCATGGCACGGTCCATGCGCCCGGCCCCGGCGGGCCGCTCGGCGGGCGGCAGACGGGAGAAGCGCACCTGGTGCCCGATGGCGCGCAGCCGGTCGGCCGAGCTGTCGACCGGGCCGCCCGTCGAGCTGTCTCGAGGACCGGCGTCCGGCGCGGCGGTGCCCGCTGAAGACGCCGCGGCCCCGGTGGCGGCCCGGCCCGCGGCCTCGACGGCATCCGCCAGGCTCTCCCTGTAGGAGACGGTCGGTGGGGCAGGCAGCAGGAACACTTCGCAGGCCGCGAGCAGCAGCACGCCAAGGGTGAGGCCTGCCAGCCGCGCCCCCAGGGTGTCCGGGGCGTAGGGCGGGAAGCAGGCCAGGATGTAGAAGAGTTGCAGGCCGGGTGCCGCCCCGGCTGGGCGGGGACCCGCCACCGCCGCGAAGGCGAGCGTGAATCCGACGACCAGCATCCCGAGAACCGCCGCCCAGGTCCGTACGGCCAGCGCCGTCCCCAGGGCGACCAGAACCAGGCCGACCGGCAGCGCCCGCAGCATGACGGCGGCCCGCTGCCGCCCGGACCCGGGAATCGGCGACAGCATTCCGAGCGCCACCGGTCCGAACAGGGCGTAGATCGCCATATGGGGCTGGTGCAGCCCGTACACAAGCGGATAGAACCCGGCGGACGCGGCGACGGTGACCCGGATCGCCCGGTGCACGATCTCCGTACGCTCCGGCTTTCGCGTATCCGGCAAGGGCACATTCCTCTCAGCCGTTGCCCGCCGTGGCGGAGCTGTCGGGCGTGCGTCCTCGTCCATTGTCGGCGCGCGACCGACGGCCCGCAGCCCGGACCGTGGCCCTCCGCGCCGGGCGGTCCGGATCGCGGGGTACGGCGGGCCGGGGCCACCATGGCAGGGAGTACAACGGCCCGGCCCCGGCGGCACAGGGTGCCGGACCTTTGCGGACGTGGGAGGTCGCATGTCTTCCGAACGCGCTGCCCCGGTCATCTGGGACACGATGGAGCGGTACTTCGCTCTGCTGCAGGCTCATGTGTCCGCGGAGCGGATGCGGGACGAAATCCTCACCGACGACTTCCGCACGGGCTTCGTGGACGGTCTGATCTGGCAGGGCGAGCAGGGGCTACGGGACTTCCTCGGCGCCCGCACCGAGTTCTTCGACGAAACCCACACCGTGGAGCAGATGTCCACGCCGGTACGGCTGCCCGACGGCCGCTGGCTCGCCCACACCCGGCTGGAGTTCTTCCTGCGCCATCGCCTCGACGGATCGCCGGTGAGTGACACCTTCACCGGCAAGGCGTTCCATGTCTGGGAGTTCGCTCCGGCACCCCGGCCGGGCGACGCGTCGGGTGACGGGCGACCAGGTGATGGGCGATCAGGTGATGAGCGGGAGGGCCACTGGAGGGTGGCGGCCCAACTGGTCGAGGGATTCGCCGCCCTCGACGAGAACGCCCGACAGCTGTTCTCCCGGCCCGCGTCCGGCCTGAATCCCCGCGACCGCTGAGCCCTGGAGGCCGTCCACGGTGCATACCCTGCTGCCGGTCCTCTTCGCGCTCTGCGCGGGGCTCAGCAACAGCGTCGCCACCGTGCTGCAACGCAAGGCCGCCCTGAGCGTGCCGCGTTCCGACGGCCTGCGCGCGGGCCTGATGCTCGATCTGCTGCGGCGCCCCGTCTGGCTTGCCGGAATCCTCGCCGTCATCGCCGCGGCCATCTGCCAGGCGCTGGCTCTGGCGACCGGACCACTGACGGTCGTACAGCCCCTGTTCGTCCTCGAACTGCCCCTCACGTTGATCGTCGCTTCACTCCTGCTGCGCCGACGGCTCCCGCGCGTCGGCTGGGCGGCGGTGGCCTTCGTCGTGGTGGGTCTTGGTGTCGCCCTCGCCGCCGCGTCCCCCACGGGTAACCGCACGCATGTGCCGCTGGACCGCTGGGGCCCTGCCCTCGCGGTCTGCGTGTGCGCGGTCGTCGTGCTCGCCGTCACGGCGCTGCGGCGCACCGAGGGCCGGGTCCGCGCGGCCTGTCTGGGCACGGCCACCGCCATCAGCTACGCGCTGACCGCGGCACTGATGAAGGCGTCGATGCACATTCTGGACGATCAGGGAATCGCCGGCTTCTTCACCGCCTGGCAGACCTACGCCTTCGCGCTGGCCGGCGTGGCCGCACTCTTCCTGCTTGAGAACGCGATGCAGGCCGGCCCGCTGGTCGCCTCCCAGCCCGCCATCACTCTGGGCGACGCGCTGGTGAGTCTGGCCCTCGGCGTCACCCTCTACGAGGAGCACGTCCGCTCCGGTTGGTGGCTGCTGCCGCAACTGCTCGGCCTCGCATTGATCGCCTTGGGCGCCGTCGCACTCTCCCGGATCCCGCTGACACAGTCCGTGGTCGCGCCCGACGAGACACGGAAGAGTACGGAAGCGCCCTAGGCGAGCAGATGCGAACCCGGACCGCGCATCAAGCCGCCCGGCTGTCCTGCCCTCTGTCCTCGGGCAGGACGGTCCGAAGCCGGGCGACCAGACCGAAGAAGGAGGCCTCGTTCCCGGCCAGACCGACGGCGCGCAATGCCTCGTCGGCCTCGGCGATCGGGACAGTCAGCAGCGGAAGGGCGAGCGGGGCCTGTCGTGGGTCGCCGAGGACAGCCCGGGTGGTCTCCAGCAGCCGTACGTACGCCTGTGCCGCGGCGAGCTCAGGATCGGTCATCTCGGTTGCCTCCTTTGGAAGGTGTCGGACCGTCAAGCATCTCGCGCGGCACTGACAACGGCGGTCGCCCCGCCCCCCGGCGGCCGCTGTCGCGTCCGCCGGGAAGCCATGACCCTCAGGCCCAACAGGGCTTAGTAGTAGCCCTTTTCACCGTCCAGAAGCTCCCGGATGGTATCCACGTGACCCGCGTGCCGGGCGGTCTCCTCGACCATGTGGAGGTGCGTTCGTCGGCGACGTAAGGAGCGCGAATGCGGGGAGGCGTCATGGGCGCCGACGCTACTTCAGCGGTCGTCATGTCGTACGAGGGTTTTCACGCCGGTGAGGCACAGCTGTAGCACCGTCAGATGTCGTACCTGGTCGGCAGGTTGGAAGCAGGGCCTTGCTCAGGGGCCCGCCTGGTCCAGGGTGTGTCCTACTCGGTGTCAGGTCCCTGTGCTCGCACCTCCTGGACATGCTGGAGGGAGTCACGCAGGTCGCTCAGCCAGGTGTCCGCATTGCGCTGCACCAAGCGGACGCACCACGCCAGTGCTTCGCTGCGGCTTCGGGCGACGCCGCCGGCGATCAGTGTGTCGAGCACCTGGCGCTCGGGCTGGCGCAGGCGTGTCATCACCGGTGCGGAGACGGTGGTGTACATGGCCCGCTTGTCACCGCACTCCACACCCCACGAGACCTTGCGCCTGAACCGCCGCTCGGCCTCGCGCGCCACCTCGATGCGCTCTTCGCGCGTACGTTCCCGGAACTCCGATATACGTCCCTCCAGGGACGCGTCGCGTTCCGCCTCGGTCGCCTCGGCGCCGAGGTCAGGCTCCGGGATCCGGCCGACGACGGTGATCTCCTCACGGTCGACGGTCACGTCCAGGAGCTCACTGAAGAGTCCTTCAGGCACCCGCCCGGCGAACCAGCCGCGCAGCACCTGTTCCTGCTCGGTTGTAATCATGTAATTCAGATTAGTCAGCTGCGGCGACGGACGGAAGAGTGTCCGCCGACGGCGTAGCGAGTCACGGAATCTCTGACTAGAGTCAGAGATATGAGCGAAACAGCGGCCCAACAGGTTCGGTCGTTCAACCGCACCGTGACCCAGCGGATCGGCGCGCTCTACGACAAGTACCTCGCCCGGGACCGGCCGCTCGGTGCGTCCCGCGTGCTGTGGGAGATCGGCAACGACGGCGCCGAGGTCAGGTCTCTGCGTTTCCGTCTGGGGCTGGACTCCGGTTACCTCAGCCGTCTGCTCCGGTCCCTCGAAAGGGACGGCCTGGTGGCGACGGAGTCGGACCCGTCGGACAGGAGGGTCAGGATGATCCGCCTCACCGAGCGAGGCCGGGCCGAACACGCGGTGCTGAACGAGCGCAGCGACGACCTGGCCCGATCGCTGCTGGCCCCGCTGAGCACAGCGCAGCGTGCCCGGCTGGTGGAGGCGATGGGGGTCGTGGAGCGGCTGCTGACCGCGAGCCTGGTCGAGATCGTCGTCGAAGACCCGGCCACTGAGGCGGCCCAGACCTGCCTCCGGTCGTACTTCGCAGAACTCGACACCCGCTTTGCGGCCGGCTTCGATCCGAGCCTGAGCATTCCGGTTCAGACCGCAGAACTCACCGAACCCGCGGGCCTGCTCCTGGTCGCCCGTCTGCGGGACGAGCCCATCGGCTGTGGGGCCCTCAAGCTCCATGGCGCAAGTCCCGCCGAGATCAAACGTATGTGGGTCTCGGCGTCGGCCCGAGGTCTCGGCGTCGGTCGACGGCTCCTCGAAGAGCTGGAACAGCACGCCCGCCGACGGGGCGCCCACCTTGTGCGGCTCGAGACGAACAAGACGCTGGGCGAGGCCATCCACCTCTACCGTTCCGCCGGCTACGTGGAGGTCGCCCCCTTCAACGACGAGCCGTATGCCCACCACTGGTTCGAGAAACGACTCGACGACGTCAACTCGGGGTTGTGAGCAGCCACTCCCCGGAATCAGCCCGCGCCGGGGCCGGTCCAGTCGGCCGCCACGTGGGCGACGCGTACGCGCTGCGGATGGTCGCCCACCGCCACGGACGCGACCTTCTTCCCGGTGGCGAAGTCGATCGCGGTGACGCGGTCCGCGCCGCTCTCCGAGATGACGCAGGATGTGCCGTCGCCGCTCACGGTCGCCCAGTACGGCTTCGAGGCCGTCACCAGCGGCCCCTCCCGGAGCGTTGCCCGGTCGACGATCGTCGCGTAGTCGTCCATCGTCCCGGCGATGCACAGCTTGTCGCCCGCCGGGTTCATCGACATGCCATGGTGACGGGAGTCGTTGACCCAGGTGGTGCGGTCCTCGCTGGTCGCGGGGTTCTTCGGCAGCGTCTTCACCCGGGTGATCCGGTCGGAGGCGACGTCGTACTCGACGAAGCCGTTGAAGAAGGAGACCTGGAAGTACAGCTTCGACTCGTCCGGTGTGAAGGCGACGGGCCGGATCGCGTCGGACAGGTCCTTGCGGCCGAAGGCGTCGAGGCGCCCGCGCATGTCGATGACCTTGACCTCTTTGAAGGTCGTGGCGTCGACGACTGTGATGCGGCGATCGCCCTTCGTCCAGTCCAGCGCGGGGTCGTCCAGCGCGGTGTTGACCTCGCCGATCGACATGTTCCAGAGGTACTTGCCGCCGTTGGTGAAGACGTTCTCGTGCGGTTTGTCCCCGGTCCTGAAGGACCCGACCTGCCTGCCGGTCCGGATGTCGAGCACATGCACGGTGTTGGACGTCGAGGCCGAGACGGCCACGCGTGTGCCGTCGGGGGAGACCGCCATATGGTCGGAGCGGTAACCCGACACGGGGAAGCGCCAGTTGATCCGGCCCGTGACGAGGTCGATCGACACGACGTCGGCGAAGCTCGGGCGGGAGACGACCATGGCCGAGCCGTCGGGCGTGGAGTACATGTCGTCGACGAACTGGTCGTGTCCCTCGCCGGGGCCGTTGCGGATGCCGAGGAAGTAGATGAGCTTGACCGGGTTCAGGTAGATCTCCGCGAGCCGTTGGTCCTTGTCCGGAATGACGTTGATGCGGCCGATCTTGGAGAAGTCGCCTTTGGACGCGATGACATCGGCGGTGCCGTCCCAGTTGTTGCCCACGAGCATCACCTCCTTGAGGTCCAAGGCGCCGTCACGTGGGGCTGCCGCCGTCGCGGAACCCGCGCCCGCCATGGCGAACGCCGCGGCGAGAGCGCTGAGTAGGCGCAGGGACGCGCGGCGCTGAGGAACACGCACGGACACGATCCGCCGTGAACGCCGGCTTGTGGGCAAGGACATCGTCGTCCCTTCCGTGGGGGAGTCGGGTGCGGCTTGTGCGAAGAGCGGTGCCAGCGGCCCAATCTGAAAACGCGTGCGTTCAGATTGGGGCTACTGGAAAGTAGCCAGAGGCGGGACACTCCACAAGACTCACGACACGAGAAAATGCCAGGACCGATGAGGGAGGGAGGGCCAGTGGCGGGCAGGATCAGACAACCCACCGGCCGCTACGCGGGCAGATCCGCCGAGGAGCGGCAGGCCGACCGGCGTCAGCGGTTCCTCGACGCCGGGCTCCAGCTCTTCGGCGACAGTCCCGGTTACCGCGCCACGACCGTGGCGGCGCTGAGCGAGGCCGCGGGACTGTCGACCCGTCAGTTCTACGAGGAGTTCCGCACCCTCGAAGACGTACTGGCCGCGCTGCACCTGCAGGTCAACGACTGGGCGGAGGAAGCCGCCCTGACCGCGCTCGCAGGCGCCGACGGTCTGCCGATCGCGGAACGCGCCACGGCCACCTTCCGTGCCTACGCCGCCAATGTCACCGGCGACCCGCGTCGTATCCGCATCACGTTCGTCGAGATCATCGGTGTCAGTCCGCGCCTGGAGGAGCAGCGCCTGGCCCGGCGCTCCCGCTGGGTGGACCTCATCCGCGCGGAGGCGGCAGCGGCGGTCGAGCGAGGTGAGGCGGCGCCTCGTGACTATCGCGTCGCCGCGGCGGCCTTCATCGGAAGCGTGAACGGTCTCCTGCACGACTGGAAGGCCGGCTGGGTGGACGCGACGCTCGATCAGGTCGTCGACGAACTCGTGCAGTTGCTGCTGGGCATCCTGCGCCCGGTCGACCGGCGGCCGCCGAGCCCATAGCCCGCCCGGCCCGTAGCCCGCCCCTGCGCGTAGATCGCCCTCAGCGCAACGGGGAGGCCTGCCCGGCGACTCTCCGGCCCGCGCGATGGCGGAAGACATGGCGGTACGTCTGCGGGGACACCGTCGTGATCCGCCGGAAGTGGTGCCGCAGATTGGCCGCCGTGCCGAAGCCCGTACGCCCTGCGACGAGCTCCACCGGCTCGTCGGTGGTCTCCAGCAATTCCTGTGCCAGCCGCACCCGTTGCTCGAGGAGCCATTGCAGCGGAGTGGTCCCGAGGGTGTCGCGGAACCGGCGGGCGAAGGTGCGCTCGCTCAGCCGCGCCACGCGGGCCAGTTGCGGGACGGTGAGCGCCTCGTGGAGGTTCTCACGGGCCCACCGCAGCACCGGCTCGAGACCGGCGTCCTCCTCCGGCCGCACCAGGGGCGTGACGTACTGAGTCTGGCCGCCCTCACGGTGCGGTGGCACGACCATACGGCGGGCCACCTCGTTGGCGACCGCGGAGCCGTGGTCCCGGCGTACGAGGTGCAGGCACAGGTCGATGGCGGCCCCGCTGCCGGCCGACGTCAGGATGTTGCCGTCCTCGGTGTAGAGCGCGGACGGGGTGAAGCCGACGTCCGGGAACCGGTGGGCGAAATCGCCGATGTTCATCCAGTGCGTCGTCGCCGGCCGGCCCGTCAGCAGCCCGGCGTGGGCGAGGACGTACGCGCCGCTGCACAGCGAGACGATCCGGCGGCCCATCTCGTGCGCCTTGCGCACCGCGTCGACAAGGGGCTGCGGCGGGGCGAGCTGCACGGGGCGGGCGCACGCGGCCACGATGACCGTGTCCGCCTCGACCAGGTCGTCCATGCCGTACGGGGCGTCGACCGTCATCCCGGTCGCGCTGCGCACAGGGCCGGGCTCCGTGGCGCACATCCGCAGCTCGTACCAGGGCGCCACGATGTCGCTGCGGTCGAGGCCGAAGACCTCGCACGGGATGGCCAATTCGAAGGCGGGGCTCCCGTCCGTGACGGCGACAGCCACGATGTGTCGGCTCATGGCAGAAATTTATCGCATCATGGCAATTCTGCCGATGGTCCACAGCAGGCCAGGTCAGCCAGGGTGCACCTATGAGCCATACGAACATCCGGCCCGCACGTGGCCGACTCAGCGCACCCCAGGGCGCGGCACTTTATATCGGCGCCGTGCTGGGAACCGGCGTGATCACCTTCCCCGCGCTGGCGGCCGAGGCGGCAGGTCCCGCCTCGCTGCTGGCATGGCTCGGACTGGTAATCCTGTCCGTGCCGCTCGCCGCGACCTTTGCCGCGCTCGGCGCCCGCTATCCGGACGCCGGCGGGGTGTCGACCTATGCGCGGCTGGCGTTCGGTGAGCGGACCGCGGCGGTGGTCGGCTGGTGCTTCTACTGTGCGGTGCCGCCGGGCGCGAGCGCCGCGGCGTTGTTCGGCGGCGCGTATGTCTCTTCGGCCCTCGGCGGCGGCAGGACGACCACCGCCGTGACTGCCATGGCACTGATGGCGGTCGTCACCGCCTCCAACGCCGTGGGCCTGCGGATGACGGGGCGGGTGCAGCTTGCGCTCGCGGCGCTGCTCGTCCTGTTGCTGCTCGTCGCGGTCGGACTTTCCCTGCCGCACGCACGGATGGACAACCTCACGCCGTTCGCGCCGCACGGCTGGACTGCGATCGGATCGGCGTCGGTGCTGCTGGTGTGGAGCTTCGCCGGGTGGGAGGCCATCACGCACCTGGCGGCGGAGTTCCGGCGCCCGACCCGGGACCTGCCGCGTGCCGCGGGAGCGGCGGTCGTTGTCGTGGGCGTGCTGTACCTCGCGGTTGCGTTCGCCGTGGTCACCGTGCTCGGCTCCGCAGCGGCGGACACGGACGCACCGCTGGGCGACCTCATGGCCAAGGGTCTCGGCGGCAACGCCCGGCTGCTGGCCGCCGCGGCCGCGGTGCTGCTGACGCTGGGCACCATGAACGCGTACTACGCCGGCGCGGCGAAGCTCGGTGCCGCACTCGGCCGTGACGGTGCGCTGCCGGCCTGGCTGACCCGCGGCAGCATGGTCGGCGAGGCGCCGCGGCGCAGCCTGGGCGTCGTCTCCGGACTGGCGTTCGTGGTGCTGCTGGCCGTGGTCATGGCGGATGCCGGTGTGGAGCCGCTGGTGCTGCTGGCCAATGGTTCGTTCGTGGCGGTGTACGCGATCGGGGTCGCCGCGGCCGTCCGCCTGCTGCCGCGCCGCAGCAAGGGGCGCGCCGCGGCCCTGGCGGCACTTGTCGCGGTCCTGGCCCTGCTCGCGATGAGCGGCAGATACCTGGTCTGGCCCTTGGTGGTGACAGGAGCGGCGCTGGTCTACCTGCGGATCAGCAGACGCCGCGGGACGGCGGAGCCGACGCGTCCCGCGGACACGGCCGCCGGCGCGGGCGAACGGACCCGCTCACCATGACGGCCGCTTGCGCGGGGCGCGAGCCTCGGCAGCGGTGGCGATGACGCGAGCCACGTCCGCCCCCGCCTTGAGAGCACGCGGGTCGGTCGTGGCCCGGCAGCGGCCGAGCGCAGGGTCGTACTCGGTCGCGATGACTCCGGCGTGATCCGTATCCAGCTCCGCCAGCTGCACCGGCCAGTGCCGTGCTTGCAGCGCGGTGTGGAGCGCGCGGGAGCGGTGGCTGCTGACCATCGAATCGGCCGACCCGTGAACGAGCCGGACAGGCACCGGCGAAGCGGAGGTCTCGGCAAGATCGTGCAGGGGTACGGAGCCGGTGCTGCGGGCGGGCCGGTCGTAGTCACCGGCGATCCCGACCACCGCGGCAGGGCGCCAGCCGTCGGTCAGGTCGGGGCGCAGTGCGACGGCAATCGCGGAGCCCGCTCCGGCCGACCAGCCCGCAAGGACGATGTGCTCCGGATCCCCCCCGTGGACCGATGCGTTGTCCCGTACGTAGCGAAGCGACGCGATGAGGTGGGACCGGCCACCGTCGGCAGCGTCCGAGCGCCAGTCCGGAACGAAGACCGTCCTGCCGTACGAGGCCGTCTCCTGGGCCAATGTGGCCAGGACGTCTCGCTCGTCGGGCCCGACACCGTGCCAGAGCAGTACGCAGGACGCCGGCGTCTGGTGCCGAGCAGGTCGGTACACATCGAGGAGCCGGCTCGCCGCCCCCTCGGCGAGGACATACGGCACGGTGTGCGCTTCGGTCGTCAGCATCGTTACCCCCAGGGACTCCCCAGGGAGCGTAACGAAGGGCAGCACCCGGGTGGGCAGGCAGACCACCGCTTCTCGTCAAGACCTCACGCTGCGCCCCAGAGGCGGTCCGTTTGGCCGGCGAATTGCTGGCAACTCGCTTTGAGAAATGCCCCATCGTGAACCGGGAAGGCAGTCATGTCCACAGTCCTGATCATCGTCGCACTCGTCGCGGTGCTCGTGATCGTCTCCGCCACGGTGCTCTACCTCGGGCCGGGTAAGGGAGGTGGCCGACGAGGGCTCAAGCGGCGGTTCGGGCCCGAGTACGACCGGGCCGTCGCCGGCCACGACGGCGACACAAAGGCCGCGGAACGCGAACTGAACGAGCGCGTCAAGCGTCACGGCGCTCTGAAGGAGCGCCCGCTGGCGAACGAGACGCGTGAGCTGTACGTCGCCCAATGGACCGTTCTCCAGGAGCGCTTCGTCGAGTCCCCGGACGGGGCGGTCGCCGCGGCGGACCAACTGCTGGCCCGGCTCGCGGGGGAGCGGGGTTTCCCCGAGGCCGCGCGGTACGAGGAGCAGCTCGCCGCCCTGTCCGTGCACCACGCGGAACTGGTCGGCGGCTACCGCCGGGTCCACCGCGCGGCGCACGGGCAGGCGAGCACGGAGGAGCTGCGCGAGGCGATGGTCGACGGCCGCGCGCTGTTCGAGGCCCTGGTCACACCCCGTCCCGAGGACACCCGTGTGCACCGTTCCGGTGCGGTGGGGCTCGGTCGGCGCGGACATCTGCTGAAGCCGAAGGGGAGTGGCGCCTGATGGCGTACGAAACGGAGCGGACCGAGTCGCCCGGGCGCCCCGAGCCCTCGCGGCCGCAGGACCGGCACCCGGCGGTGCAGCTCATCCCGCCGGACGAGCGCGACAAG
Organism: Streptomyces sp. NPDC019443; assembly: GCF_044389785.1. NCBI lineage: Bacteria > Bacillati > Actinomycetota > Actinomycetes > Kitasatosporales > Streptomycetaceae > Streptomyces > Streptomyces sp. NPDC019443. Next base: position 174,609 of record NZ_JBIRYJ010000003.1, on the reverse strand, counting down.
CTGGCGCTGCGCCTGCAACAGTCCCTCACCGGCTTTGTCGACGGACCGCGGCACGCGGTCGAGGAGGCGGCGGCGCTACTGGACGAAACCGCCAAGAGCATCACGGCCGCCCTCACCGAACGGCGTCACTCCCTCCGCGCCGGCTGGCAGAGCGCGAGTGAGGACCGATCGACGGAGGCGGACACGGAGGAGCTGCGGGTCGCCCTGCGCGCGTACCGCGAGGTGACGGAACGGCTGCTGCGCTTGTAGACCGTGGACTGCCGGCGGTTCAGTGAGAGCAGGATTCCCTCGCCACCTTGCCGGGGTTGCTGTCGGCGCTCCCCCAAGCGGCCGCGTTCGCCTCGAACTTCTGGTGCAGTGGACCGTCCTTCACGACCTCCACGAGCCCGCCGCCCTGGTCGGCTCAGACCGGGTAGTCGGCATGGCGGTACTCGTCGGTGTACGCGGAGATGACGTCCTTCCTGCCGCCCTGGTTGTTGTACATCGAGTGGCTGCCGTACCCGACGAAGATCCGCGGGTGTTCCAGGCCCCGTGCCGCGTGCCCGCGGTCGTTGTTCCAGCTCTCCGCGTCACGCCAGGCGACGACGCGGTGGCCGCCGTGGGCGCTCAGCAGCAGTCGGCCCCGGGTCCAGTCGTTGCCGTTCTTCCGCCAGACCACCTCGACGTGCTCGAAGTCGTGGCGATGCCCTGAGGGCTTGAAGCCGCTGGTGGCCTGAGCCGGCTTGCCACCCCTCGGGAGGGTGCCGTGGCGGTCGTCGCAGAGCCTTGGCGCCCTGTACACCGGCTCGGCAGCGCCGGGCGAGTCATCGTCACCCGGATGGTCGGCCGTTTTCACTCGCATGCCACCCGGGTCGCGCCATCTCGGCCGCGCTCGGAAACGCTGAGTTCCAGCCGCCTCTCCTCCAGAAATGGGAACAGCATGGCCATGTCGTCCGTCCCTGGCCCGTGGATACGTTCGCCTTACGGGTATGCGATCGCAGTGGTGCTCACCGCGACGGCGTTCGCCGCCGCCGGGCCCGCCGCGGCCGACGCAGCGCCCACCAGCCATGGTGGCGGTGACGGCAGTGCCGGTTCCAGGCCCACCGTGGTGCTGGTGCACGGCGGTGCGTTGATCGGCAGCGCCGCCGCCGGCAACCCAGAGGTGAAGTCGCTCGTCTACATATCCGCGTTCACGCCGGACAAGGGCGAAGTCCTCGGGACCAATGCCACTGCGTTCGTGGGCAAGGCCATCGCCCCCGACCTGGAGCGGTTCGAGGCCAAACATGCCCGCTCGCACCCCGTGGAGGTCAACTCCTCCCACGTCGCAATGATTTCGCACCCCGACGCCGTCACCGGTCTCATCCTCACCGGCGCCGGTGCCCAGTCGCCCGCGAAGCCGACCCTGGCCGAGACGGGCTCCAGGGCCCGGGACCTCACGGCTGTCGGCGGTGTCGCAGTGGCCACGGTGCTCGCGGGCGCGGGCCTCGTCGGGGTTACCCGCAAGCGGCGGAATTCGAAGCGCTGATGACTGAGTACTGACGTCCCCCGTCGGCCGATTGATCACCAGCAGTTGCCGCAGACGGCACCGGCTTCCTGAAAGATGGCTTGTCCTGTAGCCGCCGCACATGGGGCGTCTCGATAGCATGGGCCTTGTGACGACGCCGTTACCCAGGCCCGGAACGGTCCGGACAGCCGCTGAGTTCGTTGCCCTGCTGCGCAGCGTGAAAACCCAGTCCGGTCTCTCCTACCGGGCTTTGGAGCGCAAGGCCCGCAGGGTCGGCGACTATCTGCCGGTGAGCACTGTTGCGAGCGCGCTCAGCCGGGTCTCGCTGCCGAGTGAGGAAATGGTGGTGGCACTGGTCCGGGCGTGCGGCGGTGACCTGGCGACGGTGGCGGAATGGGTCGAGGCGCGCCGCGCACTGGCACTGCGAGAACGTTCCGCACCAGTGGCAGACCCGCCCGGGGCGGCTCCGGACCGGCCGAACGACACCACGGGGGGCGATCACGAGGACCGGAACGGGGCGAAGGGACGGCAGCTCGTCCCTTGTCTGCTCCCGCCGGACCTGCCCCTGTTCGTCGGCCGGGATGGTGAGGTGACCGAAGCCTGTCGGCAGCTCGACCAGGGAAAGCCCGGGCCGGTGACCTTATTGGTCACCGGCCCTGCCGGTGTCGGCAAGACAGCCTTTGCCGTGCGCACGGGGCATCTGCTCGCTTCCCGGTTCCCGGACGGTCAGCTCTACGTGGACCTGCGGGGCTTCGGTGACGAGCCGGCCGAGCCGTTCATGGTCCTGGGCGCCTTCCTGCGCGTGCTCGGCGTACGCGGCGGTGCGGTGCCCCCGGAACTGACCAGCCGGATCCATCTCTACCGCACCCTGCTGGCCCAGCGTCAGATGCTCATCGTCCTGGACAACGCGGCCGATGCACTGCAGGTGAGCGACCTCCTGCCCAACGGCCCACGCTGCGCCGCCATCGTCACCAGTCGAACCACGTTGGCAGACCTGGGCGGTCGCCGAATCCCCCTGAGGGTCCTGGACTCCGCAGCAGGGCTTGCCCTGCTGCGCACGATGCTGGGCCCGGACCGGACCGCCGCAGAGTCCGACTCGGCCCGGTCCATCGTGGAAACTTGCGGTGGCCTTCCCCTCGCAGTTTGGGTCGCCGGGGCACGACTGGCCGCACGACCGCATTGGCCATTGGCCAAAGTGGCCCGCGCGCTCACCGACGAGCAGCGCAAGCTCGACGAGTTGGCGGTCGGCCACATTGCCGTACGGGCCAGCCTCGAACTGACCTACCAGGGGATGGCCTCGACAACAAGGCACGCCCTGCAGATGCTCGCCCTGCTGCCTGGACCGAACTTCGACGCCTGGGCCCTGGCCGCGCTCCTGGACGTAGGCCTGTCCCACGCGGAGAAGGTATTGGATGACCTGGTCGAGGTACACCTTGTGGAGATCGGGTCGGTCGGCGCCACCGGGTTCCGCTACCAACTGCACGACCTGGTGGGGCTGCTCGGCCGGGAGCGGGCGGAGCAGGAGGTCTCGCGACAGGATCGCACGGCCGCGCTCACCCGGCTGCTTGGCGCGAGCCTGCACCTCGCCGACCTCGCCGCAGACACCCTCAGCGTTGACTTCCAAGGCATCTCACAGACCGACCTGGCATCCTGGCGGCTCTCCCCGACGGACACCGACCAGCTGCTCGCCGACCCGCTGACATGGTTCAACGACGAGCGTCAGTTCCTTATCGACGTAGTGGAGCAGGCGCTTGACAGAACACAGGTCGCGCCGGCGGCCGGGCTGGCCACCGCGCTGACGACACTCTTCCAGGTCGGAAGCCACTTCGACGACTGGGAGCGGCTCCAGGGCCGGGCACTCAAGGCAGCGCTGCACATCGGTGACAAGCGAAGCGCCACCAAACTCCACCGGTGCCTCGGCGAACTCACCACCATCCTCGACCGGTATCCGGAGGCGCTGGAGCACTTCGAGCAGGCCCTCCTGCTCGCCGAGGGGCAGGGCCCGGCTTACCGGGCCAGTGCCACGGCCGGGCTGGCCTACGTGCACCGACTGCTCGGCCAGTACTCCTCAGCCGTGTGTCATTTCGGGCAGGCCGCCGAGCTGGCCCGATCGGCGGGAAACGTCAACTGTCTCGTCTACGCAACCAACGGCATTGGCGTCATCGACCTCGAGCAGGGGCGTGTCGAGGCGGCCATGGAGCGGTTCACGGATTGTCTGCAGGTGAGCCGACTCGCGGGCTACCGGCCAGGCGAGGCTCAGGCCTTGCGATGCCTGGGACAGAGCCACCGTGCACTCGGCGCCTACCCGGCCGCCGCCGACTGCTTCCGGCAGGCCGCCTCGATCAGTGAGGACCTCGGCGACCGGCTCGGCGCCACACACGCGACCTGCTGGCTCGGGGACGTCCTGGTGCGACAGGGCGAGCATGGGGAGGGGCGCCGATTGCTGGCCCGGAGCCTTTGGAGCTACAGGGAATTCGGCAACCTCTGGGGCGAGGCGGCGACGCTCTACGCGCTCGCGGAGGCGCAACTCGTGGCCGGCCGACCGGTGTCGGCCCGCCGACGAGCTGAAGCCGCCGTCAGGCTGTGGCGGCAGATCGGCTCCCGAACCTGGCTGGCCGTCGGCCTCGACACCCTGGCCAGGGCACACACTCTGGCCGGCGACCTCGAGGCCGCGACCCGGGCTCGGGACGCGGCCACAGCGGCGCGGACAGCTTTGGACAGCGCCGGCCGATGACCGGTCGTCCGTGTTCGGACGATCCCCATCGGTCCAAGAGGAACACATCACAGCCGAGTGGAAAAGCAAGCACGTTGAAGTGCACGTTACGCACGGTCGTCGCCGGAGCTGCGGTGACGGCCGGGCTGGTTCTCATGACCGCGGCGCCGCCCGCGGCCTGATCTGCCGGGCCCCGCTGCCCAGAGGGCGCATGGGCACTGGGACTGACGGCCCGTCAGGGGCAGCCCGCGTCCTGACGAGCCAGGGGCTCAGGAGCGGTGGCCGGGCCGCTCTGGCTTTCCAGGAGTTCCAGGCCCAGGGGAGTGAGGGTGTGGTGGATGGTGTTGCGTACGCGCAGGCTCTGGATCAGGCCCGCGTCGCGCAGCACAGTGGCATGTTCGCTGGCCGACGCGGGCGAGATGTCCAGGCGGCGGGCTATCTCGCTGCCGGTGGCGTTCTCCGATCCCGCGATCATGTGGAGGGTCGCGGCCCGGGTACGGCCAAGAAGCCGGGCCAGTGCGTGGGCTCCCGTCGCGGCCGTGCTCTGTCCCGGGGAGCCGATGCGGCGGCTCACCGGGTAGACCAGGACCGGCGACAGGGAGGTGTCCCGCAACGTGATGGGCGTGCCGCTGCAGAAGTAGGACGGCACCAGCCGCAGTCCGCGCCCCTGGAGATACAGGTCCTGGTCCTGGGGATACGCGATCTGCAGCACGGGTGGATCCCAGCGCACTGTCGGGTGCAGGCCGCTCAGCAGGTGGTTCGTCCCTCCGGCCAGGAACGCTCGGGCGCGGGCCGCGCGATCGGTGTCCACCGCGGCCCGGATCTCCGCCCAGTACGGGCACAGAGCCTGCTGGTTGTAGCGGCGCAGGGCGGTGCCGAGCCCCCGCAGGGCGGCAGGCCGGCCCGCGGCGAGCGCGGTGGCCCACGACGGGAGCTTCCGTTCCTGCCCGAGAGTCGCCACGTCGGTCCGCAGCCGCGAGCGGGAGGTGGACAGGATCGTGTCGATGCCCGCTTCGGGATCGGTGACCCCGCCGGCCGGCGTCAGAAAGTCGGGCGAGTACCCGCGTGGCGGGGCGAGATGGAGCAGCGGCCGGGCGGCCGGGTCCAATGACGCCCGGACCCGGGCGCGCCATCTCTGCACCCCGATATCGCTGTCGTGGCCACCGAGTACATGCAGGCTGAGCAGAGTTTCCCAGGCGGGATCCGGTCCTGGTGCCAGGTGGATCCGGCCGAGGTCCTCTGCGCTGAAGTGGATGCGCAGCACGAACGTGCCCCCCGTAAAAAGCTGCTACCCCATTTGTCTCACTCTTCCCGCTGAACGCCCGGCGCGATAGCCCTGATTCCGCCATCCGCCGTCGTTCGGTGAGGACCGAAAGTCGTTTCTTGCAGTCCGGCTCTCTGCCTACTTTCGAGGCCAAGAACCACGGGGGTAGGCCGACGGAGGCCGCCGACGGTTTTCGCAGCCACCCCCGTCGGCAACGGAGGAGCATCATGAAATCTGCACGCCGCACGGCGGGACCTTTGCCGTCGCCGCAGCGCTGGTAGCCGGAACTACCGCTCTGGCCACCGCACCTGCATCCGCCAAGAAGACAGCCGCAGCCGCACCTGCCCAGGTCCAGCGAGCGAGCTGGGACGGCAACATCTACCTCTACTACAGCGCTTCCGGCAACAGTTCCTGGAGCAAGTACTGGGGCTGGGTGGATGACTTCGCGGGTCACACCTTCGCAGCCGGTGGTGAGGGACACGGCCGGCTGGTGAAGAACAACGTGTACCGCGCCTGGAACAACGACGTGAACCACGCTGCCCGGATCTACTACAACGAGAACCAGAACGCGAGCGGCAACGGGTACGACGACTTCTACCCCGGCGACGCCCGGGCGCTGAACAGCGGCGTGCGCAACAACAACGCCTCGCTCAGCTGGTGGTACCTCGGCTGATTCCTGCTCGGGCCCGCCCGCAGACCTTGCGGGCGGGCCCACCGCACGGCCGCACACGGGGAGGACTCGACGACATGCGGGCGCGAACGATTCGAAGTACACGGCGGCTCGGGGCGGCCCTCGCGCTGCTCGCCGCCTCGGCGGGGTGCGCGCAGGGGCGGGCGGCCGAGCCGGGGCCCACGGCATCCGGGCCGCCTCCCGTGCACGGGGTGCCGACCATGCTGGACGTCGGTTCGCTGGTACTGCCCATCGAGCCGTATCTGTTCACCGACCGCCAGGTCGCGCGACTGTTCCGGGCGCGTGCGGCCCTGACCACGGCGTGCATGCAGCGCTTTGGCCACCGCTGGTCCGCGCCGTCCGTCGCCGGCCTGGACACCGGGACACTGAACCCGGCCAACACAGCACACCGGTACGGCATCACGGATGCCGCGGAGGCGGCCCGACTCGGGTACCACCCGGCTGTCGGCACGGTGCCGAGGCAGGCCAAGAAGAAGAACCCGGGGCCTCGACCCGGGCCGCGAGGCATGCTCGCTTTGACCGGGCTCAACGACGACGGCACACCGGCACGTGCGGATGAGCGCGGGCGCACCCTCCCCCCGGGCGGATGCCAGGGCGAGGCCACAGCCGCCCTGTCGGGTGACCCACAGAAGATCGGGAACCGGGAGCTCGTCGGCGCGATCAACATCGGCAGTTACCGTGATTCACAGACTGATCCTCGCGTGGTCGAGGTCTTCCGCGCGTGGTCGCTGTGTATGCGGCGGCACGGCTATGACTACGCCGACCCCACCCGCGCGCCCGGCAAGGACCCGAGGTTCACCGGTCCGACGGCAGGCCGGGCCGAGATCGCCCTGGCCGGCACGGACGTGGCCTGCAAACGGGAGGCGAACCATCGGTGTCTGGTCCTCGGTCGACGCTGCCTACCAGCGGCGGGCGATGGCGGAGAAGTCACAGGAACTCGCCGCAGTCAAGCAGGACATCCGCATCCAGCTGGCCAACGCCGACCGGGTGCTGACGGGCCGCTGACATGGCTGACGGGGCGCTGCTGAAGGCAGGCGTGGCCGCGGACAAGGCACACCGTCAGGGCGTTGGGATGCCACCCGGGCGGGCCGGGCGTCCGAAGCGTACGGGGACGCCGGGCGAGTACAGCACGCTCACCGGGTCGCCGACCGGCTTGGGGAGGCCCGCGGCCGTGATGAGGTCCTCTTCGCACTCGACCAGCTCCGCTCGGTGCAGGGGCCAGCGTGGGTGGGTGTTCGGCAGGTACATCTGCCGTCCGAGGAAGGTGTTGTGCATGCCCCAGCGGGCCGTCAGGAAGTGCTCGAGGTCGGTGGGGTCCTGGACGCTTTCCCTGATGCGTACGGTGATCCGGCTGTGCGCGCCGCGCGGCCCCGGCCAGCGCCTGGTGCTGGTGTAGGTGATGGTGTCGTCGTTGTGGCGGATCGTCATCCGGGACCACAGGTACGGCAGCCGGAACGCCGTTCGTGCCACCGCTACGGGTATGAGGCGGGAGGCGTCGAGCGAGCGGAAGACGACGCCGCGCCTTCCGTGGGCGTCCACCGAGTAGAGGCGGACGTTGGTCTCGGGGAAGGTTCCCAGATAGGGGACGCCGGGGAGGCGGAACCAGCCGACGCGGTGCATACGGAAGGCTACGAGGCCTACATAGGTGACCCCGTCCAGTGTGTCGGGGACGGTTCCGGCCGGCAGGAGGGGGGCCACGTCCTCGGGGTCGGCGGCCCAGTGCAGGAAGGCCAGGTCGAGCCACGACTGGGTGAGCAGCGGGTTCTCGGTGGTGCTGGGCGGGTCGGCGGTTATCGGTTCCGGGGCGAGCGGTGTGAGCGACACGGCGCCCAGCATCGCAGACGCCTTTGACACAGTTGGCCCCACCCCGCCCTTTTCGCTCAGTGGCCGGCGAGAAGTGTGTAGAGCAGGGGGATCCGCGGGGTGGTGTCGGGCAGCCGCCACCATCCGCTGGGGTGGGGGTCATCCCTGGCCACCGGGGCCAGGGAGCTCGTCACTTTCGCGCAGCTTCGCGATCCGCAGGCCGGCCGAGATGAGGGCGTTGATCACCTCGTCCAGGCCGTGCATCTATTCGAAACTTTCGGCCGCGCCCTGCACGGCCTCCCCGTCGGTGTAGGTGTACGTCGAGTCCCGGCGGACGGCGCCGCGGTTGCCGAGGTAGTCATGGCGAAGACAACGACATTCGCGCCGGAGCGGAAGACCGCGTCACCGACACCGTCGAACGCATCACCGGCCGCCCGGCCCGCGGCTTCCGCGACTTCGCCGAGGGCGAGATCCGATGACGCGGTCGCTGTTCGCCGCCTCATCGGCCCGTGGCAGCCACCGGTCGAGGTATCTGAGGAGACCGGTCAGGTCCGTGCCTCCGGCGCGGTATCCGATGTAGCCGTCCGGCCGGACGAGGCAGTGGGTGATGCCCCGCCATGGCCCGCTCGTACCAAGCGTGTGGACGTGGAGCAGGTGGTCGCGACCGCCGGTGGCGGCCGCGATCCCGTCGGTGTCCCACACCTCGTGGTGCCCGCACAGGAGCAGGTGGTACCCGGGAGCGGCCGTCATCGGCTGCAGGTCGCCGGGAGAGTCGGGGAGCCGGTCACCTGCCCGCGGGCCGTGCCTGGGCGAATGCGGGCCCTCGGTCGTGGCGAGGCTGCGCCGGTAGTGGATGGCCAGCTGCGAGATGGTACGGAAGGCCGCGGCACGCAGGAAGGGAAGGCGCAGGGCCGCCGGTGCGAGGCGGGGTGCGACGTGGGCGCGGGCCAGCTTGAGCAGTGGATTGCGGCTGGTGACGATGGTGAACGCGCGGTCGGTGAAGCGCAGCACGTTCCGGCCGACGGGGGCGCGTTCACTCTCGTACGTGTCCAACAGAGCGTCCGGAGCGGCGCCACGGCAGACAAGGGCGAGCTTCCAGCCGAGATTGAGCGAATCCTGGATACCCGTGTTCATGCCCTGGGCACCGGCGGGGCTGTGGATGTGGGCGGCGTCGCCGGCGAGGAAGACGCGGCCGGCGCGGTAGTGCCTGGCGCCGCGGTTGTAGAGCCTGAAATCGGTCATCCATACGGGGTCCCGCAGGTGCAGCCGGTCGCCGGCGTAGCGGTCGACGATCTCCTCCAACTGCCCGAGTTCCACCGGGCTTTCGGTCTCATCGTCTCCCGGCGGCCGCATCGCGACCATCCGCCAGCTCGCCGGTGAGACCAGTGGGAAGAAGAGCAGGATCCCGGCCTCGGTCATGTACGCGTGCGCAGCGCCCTTCTCCAGACCGTCCACCTCCAGGTCCGCGAGCACGAACGTCTGCGGGTAGGCGTAGCCCTCGAAGCCGATACCGGCCTGCTCGCGGACCGTGCTGTGCGCACCGTCGCAGCCGACGACGTAGCGGGCGGTCACCTCCTCCTCGCTCCCGCCCTGATGCCTCAACCGGCAGGCTGCATAGGCGTTCTCGGCCGTCGGATCCATATCAAGCAACTCGGTGCCCCGCTCGACCGTCGTACCGGCCGCGGCGAGATGAGCGCCGAGAGCGCTCTCCGTCTCGGCCTGGGACAGGAAGAGCAGGAAGGGGTACGGGGTGTCGGTGACGCCGATGTCGAACAGCGGCAGGCGCACGGTACGACCCGGAAGATGCATCCGCAGCTGCACGCCCGGGTTCCCACGCGCGACCAGCTCGTCCGTCACGCCGAACGGGAAGAGGGCCTCCAGGGTCCGGGGCTGGATGGCCAGCGCTCGTGACTCCCGGGCCCGATCGAGGTTCCGGTCGATGATCCGGAAGCGCGCCCCGTACGCATGCAACTGCGCCGCAAGAGCCAACCCGGTCGGCCCGGCACCCACCACCAGTACATCGAGAGATTGACCCGCAGCCATGGCAGCAGTGTGCCGCCGAAGTGCTCACCGCGCTTGCCGTGGCATCAGCCTGCGGGGGTGAACTTGTTGCGCCAGGCCGGCGATACGTACACGAGCGCGATCAGCACCGGCACTTCGATCAGCGGGCCGACGACGCCCGACAGGGCCTGCCCGCTGGTGACGCCGGTCGTTCCAGATGATGACCATCGCGATGCAGCGGGCGAGGCCGACGATGATCAGGCCGAGTCCCATCGCGATCAGGATCCACACCGCAGGGAACCGGTCGAGCGTGGAGAGCTTGGCGACGATCGAGGCATCCTCACCGCTCTGCGGCTGCGACGCGGTGCCGGGTTCGGTCGCGGCCATCAACAGGCTCGCTTTCGGTCGGTCTCGACGGTCGTACGAGCGGTGGTGGCGAGATCCCCGAACGAACCGGCGAGCGTCTCGATGACCTCGGGTCGCAGTTTGTAGTAGGTGAAGCGCCCGCACGGCTCGGTCTCCACCACTCCGGCCTCGCGCAGTACGCGCAGATGGTTGGAGAGGTTGGTCTGCCGGGCGCCGGTCTCCTCGACCAGGTGGGTGGTGCACAGCGTCTCGTGGGCGAGCAGGGTCACGATCCGGAGCCTGAGCGGGTCGGCCAGCACCCGGATCAGGTCAGTGTCGACTGACGTCATCATGGGCTGATACTCTCACATCATCTGGAGCTGATACCAGTCCGGACTGAGCGAAGGGCCCGTGCCGCTGCTCGACTCCTTGCCCGGCTGAACCACTCTGTCCGTACACCCGCGCTGAACAACTCCGCATACTCCGCAAAGGAAGAACCGATGTCCTCCAGCCCGCTCGCCTCCGTGCTCTTCGTCTGCGTCCACAACGCCGGGCGCTCGCAGATGGCCGCCGGATTCCTCAGCCACCTCGCGGGCGACCGGATCGAGGTCCGCTCCGCCGGTTCGCTTCCCGCCGACCAGGTAAACCCGGCCGCGGTCGAGGCGATGAAGGAGGTCGGCATCGACATCTCCGGCCAGCGGCCGAAGGTGCTGACGACCGAGGCGGTTCAGGCGTCGGACTACGTCATCACCATGGGCTGCGGGGACGCCTGCCCGATCTTCCCCGGCAAGAAGTACCTCGACTGGGCTCTGGAAGACCCGGCGGGCCAGGGCGTTGAGGCCGTGCGGCCCATCCGGGACGAGATCAGGACTCTGGTCGAGGGCCTGATCGCCGAGGCAGCGCCGGAGACCGCGAAGTGACCACCGAGAACGAGATCCGCAACGTCATCGTCGTCGGCTCCGGCCCGGCCGGCTACACCGCCGCCCTGTATGCCGCGCGCGCCTCACTGGGGCCGCTGGTGTTCGAGGGCTCGGTCACCGCGGGCGGTGCGCTGGCCCAGACGACCGAGGTGGAGAACTTCCCCGGCTTCCGCGACGGCATCATGGGCCCGGAGCTCATGGACAACATGCGCGCCCAGGCCGAGCGGTTCGGCGCCGAACTGATCCCCGACGACATCGTCACCCTCGACCTCACCGGCGAGATCAAGACCGCCACGGACACCGCAGGCAGAGTCCACCGCGCCAAGACCGTGATCGTCGCGACCGGCTCGCAGCACCGCAAGCTGAACCTGGAGGGCGAGGACGCGCTCTCGGGCCGCGGTGTCTCGTACTGCGCGACCTGCGACGGATTCTTCTTCCGCGAGCACGACATCGTGGTCGTCGGCGGCGGCGACACAGCGATGGAGGAGGCGACCTTCCTCTCCCGGTTCGCCAGCTCCGTCACCGTCGTCCACCGCCGCGACACACTGCGTGCCTCCAAGGCCATGCAGGAGCGGGCCTTCGCCGACCCGAAGATCTCGTTCATCTGGGACAGCGAAGTCGCCGAGATCCACGAGGAGGACGGCAGGCTGGCCGGCCTCACCCTGCGCAGCACCGTGACCGGCGAGAGGTCCGAACTCGCGGCCACCGGCCTGTTCGTCGCCATCGGCCACGACCCGCGCACCGAACTGGTCAAGGGCCAGCTGGAGTTGGAAGGGGACGGCTACCTCAAAGTCGCCTCGCCCTCCACCCGTACGAACCTCCCTGGCGTCTTCGGCGCGGGTGACGTCGTGGACCACACCTACCGTCAGGCGATCACCGCCGCAGGCTCGGGCTGCGCCGCCGCTCTGGACGCCGAGCGCTACCTCGCCGCCCTCGCGGACAACGACACGTAGAGCGGCGAGCGGCGCCCATGGCCGCCCCGCAGAGGTGCCGGCCCGCAGCCGGGTGGGACGCCGAACCGATCAGCAGTCGGCATCTCCCGTGCTGCCGCGGGCCATCACCTCAGTCCGGTGCGTCACATGTCGGCGGCGTCGACCACCGCGCCTAGATCGACGAACTTGAAGCCCGTCGCCTCCCTCTGGCCGCCCTCGCCGTTTGGCACCGCGGGCGTCTCATGACCGTCCTGGACAACCAGAAGGCCGCGCGGATAGCGGGCGCCCAGCGGCTGGTTGAGCACAGCCGCGCCGTCGCACTCCTCGCTGCCGTCGAGCGTTGCCGAGGCGGCGCCGATCCGGAAGCCGCCCTCGTACTCGTTGTGCTCGGAGATCTCCCGGTCGTACAGCGCGAATGTGTCATCGCCCTGGCTGGAGGCCATCAGATAGCCGTCGCCGTCACGCTCCTGAAACAGCGTCAGGCCCTCGACATCGGCCGCCAGTCGCTTGCCGCCGTACCCGGGATCGGCGCCCAGGTTGCACTCCTCGGTCTGTTCGTCGTAGACGCCGGGGACGCCGTACTCCCTGACCTTGTCGACCAGTACGGGCTTGCCGCTGAGGTCGGCACGCATCCGCCAGATGCCGATGTCCTCCTGCCCGGCGTAGAGCATCCCGTTGGCCGGGTCCACGACCATGCCCTCGACCTGCGGCAGTTCATCGGGCTCGGCACACGGGCTCCAACTCGCGCCATTGGGAAGGCGGAAGGACGACGGCAGTTCGAGCGTGCGGATCTTGCGGTAGCCGACTGTGCCTGCCGCCGTCGGCTTCAGTTCCAGGAGCGCGACTGCCGTGCTGTTGCGTCGGCTGACGAGGGCGTACGGTCGCCCGGTGCTCTTGTCCGTCCAGGTCGCCAGGCCATAAGCGGTGCGCTGCTCGTTGATCTCGGACTGACTCGCGGAGAACACGGGCGCGGCCGCCGGATCCGTGACGTCGGTCAGCGGGCGTCCCGGCCGCGACGGGTCGATGCGGTAGATGCGCAGCCGGTCATTGCCGCGGTCGCTCACCACCGCGACGTCTGCGCGGCCGGCCGGCGTCCGCAGTCCGGAGACGAGGTCGACGTTGTTGAACCGGCCCGGCGCGTCCCCCGCACCGGGCGGCGCGGGCGCGGCAATCGACTGCACCTGCCTGGCATCGAGGTCGTAGACCCGCAGGCCGCCCTCCTTCGCCGTGGCGACGACCAGACTGCGGGCCGGATCGGCGGCGTTACGCCAGATCGCGGGGTCGTCGGCGTTGGCGTTACCACCCGCCTCGTCGTCGTAGAGGGCAGGGGTCTCCGCGGTGGGGGTCACCGTGGGCAGAGCGGAGGGACCGGCCTGCGCGGGGGCCGGGGCGAGGAGGGCGACAAGCGCGGCGCCGAGAGCGGCGGCTGCCGCCGGTCGTGGGGAGCGGTGCAGTCTCACTGGCGCTTCCTTAATGTCGGGGACATGCCGATGGTCCGTCAGGGAGCATCCGGCCAAAGGGCGGCGCCAAGCCGTCATCCAGGTGATGGGGCCGTGTTCGGATCGTGAATTCGCCCGGGCGGCGATGCGCCGCGGGATCTGGGCGACTGCCGGTTCGGGGGGGCCACACTCCCATTCTGGGCGAGGGAGCTGAATCTCGCGCCCGCAGCGGCTCGCACCCTCCACAATGAAGGCCCGGACCGCTCAACGGTCCGGGCGATCACGTGCTTGACGTCGGCGATGGTGCGGATCGCGGCTGATGGTCTCGGCCACGACGGTGCGCCGGCTATTTGACGGAGCCCGCCATCACCCCCTGGACGAAGTGCCGTTGGAAGGCGAAGAAGACGATCAGCGGCACCACCAGGGAGAGGAAGGCACCCGGTGCCAGTACTCCGATGTTGCTGCCGAACTGCCGCATCTCGGACTGGAGGGCGACGGTGAGCGGCTGGGACTCGCTGTCGGCGAAGAGCAGCGCGACCAGCATGTCGTTCCAGACCCAGAGGAACTGGAAGATGGCCAGGCTGGCCAGGGCCGGCCGGCCCAGTGGCAGGATCAGCCGGGAGAAGATCCGCCACTCCCCGCCGCCGTCCATCCGGGCAGCCTCCAGCATTTCGCGCGGGATCTCGGCGAAGTAGTTGCGCAGCAGGAAAATCGCGAAGGGCAGCCCATAGGCGACATGGAAGAGGATCACGCCCGGGATCGTGCCGAACAGCCCGACGGCGCCGAACAGTTTGGCCACGGGCAGCAGCCCGATCTGTACGGGCACCACGAGCAGACCCACGACCACGAGGAAGATCGCGTTGCGGCCGGGGAACTCCAGCCAGGCGAAGGCGTATCCGGCCAGCGCCGCGATGCCGACGACCAGCGCGGTGGTGGGCACAGAGATCAGGACGGTGTTCCAGAATGCCTGCGTGATGCCGGAGTCCTGGAACAGGGCGGTGTAGTTGTCCAGGGACAGCTGCCCCGGATCGGTCAGCGCCGTCCACCAGCCCTCGGCCGCGTTGTCCTGTTCGGAGCGCATCGAGGAGAGGAACAGCCCGGCCAGCGGGGTGATCCACACGAGTGCGACGACGAGCAGGACGGCCTGGACCAGACCGTTGCTGAGCCACTTGGTCAGCACGCCCAAGGGCCGCGGGCGCGGCCGGTGCGGCTGGAGGGGGACGTGGACGGAGGCCTTGGCGACCGGCTGGGACGGATTGCGCTCGATGGTGCTGCGACCGCTCATGCTCCGCTCCTTCGGAAGCGCCGGACGTTGAAGATCATGGCGGGTACGACCAGGAGCAGGAGCAGCACGCTGAGGGCGCTTCCGAGTCCCTGGTTGTTGCCGCCGCCGAAGGACACCAGCCACATCCGGGTCGCAAGCACATTGGCCTCTTCCTGGACCGGCCCGGGCGCGATGATCCAGACGAGGTCGAAGACCTTCATCACGTTGATCACCAGGGTCACGAAGACCACCGTCAGCACCGGAGCGAGCAGCGGCACCGTGATCTTCCGGAAGATCTGCCACTCATTGGCGCCGTCCATCCGGGCTGCCTCCAGGGCGTCCCGGGGGATGGCAGCCAGTCCTGCCCCGATCAGCACCATCGAGAAGCCGGTCCAGATCCACAGATAGGCACCGATGATCGCCGGGGTGACCAGAGCGGGGCCCAGCCAGGAAATGCCCTGGTAGGGGGCTGCGAAGTTCTCCGCCGGGAGCCGGACGGTGTACGAACCGGCCTCCAGGCCGGGGAAGTTGAACGAGCCGTCCGCGGCGGTGGTGGCCTTCGCGGCCACCTTTCCGTCCCGTACCGCCTCGACCGACATCCCCGGCAGACCCTTCTCGGCCGGGTCGACCTTGCCCGGCCTGCCGCCTCCGCCGGGAGTGAAGTCCAGGTAGACCACGCCCTTTACCTCGTCCGCGGCGGGCGCGGCAGAGGACGCGGCATGTGCGGGCCGGGCGCCGGACGGCATCTTGTCCGGTGCCACTCCGACAAAGCCCAGGCTGACGGACTTTCCGGGGCTGACCGTGTCGGTCGTACGGTACGAGCCGCCCGGGTCCCCGGTCAGTCCCTGGCCCTGACGGGCTCTGGCGGTGGGGTACGCGGAACGGTCGTCGAACGCGTCGTGGACGCCGACGGCCACGGCGTTGAGCACACCCCGGTTCGGGTCTTCCTCGTACGCGAGACGGAAGATGATGCCGGCGGCCAGGAACGACACCGCCATGGGCAGGAAGAGCACCAGCTTGAAGGCGGTCGCCCAGCGCACCTTCTCGGTGAGCACCGCGAGCACCAGGCCGAGACCGGTGAGCAGAACCGGCGCCACGACAACCCAGATGGTGCTGTTGCGGATCGCCTTGAGCGTCGCGGGGTCACTGAATATCTCGGCGTAGTTCTCGCCGCCGACGAAGCGGTCGCCGCTCGCGTCGAAGAGGCTTCGTCCGGCGGAGAACAGCACGGGGTAGACGACCAGCGCGCCGAGCAGCAGCAGGGCGGGCAGGACGAACACCACCGCGATGTTCCGCCTCCTGCGGTGCGCCCGCCGCCGCGGATTCGCGGCGGGGGCGGATGTGGTGAGTGCAGCCATGGTGCGCGGCCTCAGCTCTTGTACGCCTTGGCGGCCGCGGCTTCGAGCTTGGCCGCGGTGGCCTTCGGGTCCGAGGGGTCGCGCAGGAAGTCCTGGAGGAGCTTCCACTCGCCCGCGCCCTTGGTTCCGCCGAACGCGGCCGGGGCCTGGTCGGACATGTCGAAGCGCACCGAGTCTCCGGCCTCTACCAGTGACTTGGCCGTGGAGCGGGTGGTGTCATCGACGTACGAGGCGAGGTCCACGTCCTTGTTGGGGGAGAGGAAGCCTCCCGCACCGGCCCACACCGAAGCCGCTTCGGGGGTGGCCAGGAACTCCAGCAGCCGCTGCGCCGCCTTCTTGTTCTTGCCGTCCTTGAGCACCACGGCCGCGTCACCGCCGCTCACCACCGGTGCCTTGCCGCTGTCGACGCCGGGGAACGGGAAGAACTTGGCGTCCTCGCCCAGCTTCTTGCCGAAGTCGTCCTTGGCCATACCGCCCACGAAGTCGCCCTCGTAGACCATGCCGGCCTTCGGCTCGGGGCCGAAGACCTGCTCGATCGAGCCCGGGAAGTCGGTGCGCAGCGCGCCGGCCGAGCCGCCCGCCACGAGCTGCTTGTCCTTGAACACCTCGCCCAGGGTGGTGAGCGCCTTGACCACGCTGGCGTCGGTCCAGGGCAGTGTGTGGGCTGCCAGCTGGTCGTACTTCTCCGGTCCCGCCTGGGAGAGGTAGATGTTCTCGAACCAGTCGGTGAGGGTCCAGCCGTCCTCACCGGCGACGGCGAAGGCGGGCAGTCCGGAGTCGGCGAGCGTGCGGCCCGCCTTGAGCATGTCCGAGTAGCTCTTGGGCTCCGCCACTCCGGCCTGCTCGAACGCGCTCGGGCTGTACCAGACGGTCGACTTGTGGGCCGCCTTGAAGTAGAGGCCGTAGTAGGTCTTGTCGACGGTGCCGTAGTTCTTCCACACCGTGGCGAGGTTCGCGCCGGCGGTCGTTTCGGTCTTCTGCGAGAGGGGTTCGAGCCAGCCCTCCTTGGCGAACTGCTGGAGTACGCCAACCTGAGGCACCATCGCCACGTCCGGGGCGTTGCCGCCCTCGATCTTGCTGCCGACGAAGGTGGAGACGTTGTCACCGGTCGGCACGAAGACCGTCTTGGCGCCGGTCTCCTTGGTGAAGGCGTCCAGCACCTTCCGGAAGTTCTTCTGCTCGCTGCCGGTCCAGACTCCGGCCACGGTCACGGTCTGGCCGTTGAGTTCCTTGCCGCCGCTCGCCGGGCCCGGCGAGCCGCCGCAGGCCGTCGCGCCGAGGGCGAGGGTGAGTACCGCCGATGCGGCCGCCGTGGTCCGCCGGGTCGTCGTGGGTCGTCGCATGGTGACAGTCCTTCCGAGGGGTGGGAATGGTGGGTGGTTCAGGGGGTGGGGCAGTCGCCCGTCCACCACGCGGCGGTCGCTCCGGGGAGCACACCGTCCGGGCAGGGACCGCTGGAGAGGAGTGGAGTGCCCGCGACCGGCGCGGGCACGGGCTCGGTTCCGAAGTTGATCGCGCAGATCAGCCCGTCATCGCGGGTCATGGCCAGGACCTGTGGAGGCGCCTCCAGCCAGCGCAGGCTGCCCTCGCCCAACTGCGGCAGGCTGCGCCGCAGTTGAAGTCCTTCGCGGTAGAGGTGCCAGAAGGAGCGGGTGTCGGCCAGCGCCCGGTCGGTGGCGTGCTCGGCGAACCACTCGGGCTGTGGCAGCCAGGGCCGCGCGCCGGCCGCACCCTGGCTGAAGCCGAACGGTGATGCGTGGCCCGACCAGGGCAGCGGCACCCGGCAGCCGTCCCGGATGCGCGCGCGGCTGCCGGTGCGGTGGAAGATCGGGTCGGTGAGTACCTCGTCCGGCAGGTCGAGGACTTCCGGGAGGCCGAGCTCCTCGCCCTGGTAGACGTACGCGGCGCCGGGCAGCGCCAGCATCAGCAGGGCGGCGGCGCGGGCGCGTGCCGCACCGAGCCCGCTGGCCTCCACGCCGGGCTCGCCCGCGTAGCGGGTGACCGTGCGTACCTGGTCGTGGTTGTTGAGCACCCAGGTGACGGTGGAGCCGGTCCCGGCGATGTCGCGTATCGCCTCCGTGATGGTTGTCCGGAAGGCTTCGGCGTCCCACGGGGCGCTCAGCAGGTCGAAGAAGAACGCCTGGTGCAGCTCGTCGGGCCGTACGTACTCGGCGTGTTCGCGCGCCGTCGGTACGGAGACCTCGCCGACGAGCAGCCGCTCGTTGCCGTCCCGGTCCGCGTACTCTTCGCACACGGACCGCCAGCGGCGCCACACCTCGTGGACCTCGGGCTGGTTCCAGGCCAGCGGGTTCACCGAGTCCCTGGACCGCTCGTCGGCGGCGGGGTCGTCCGAGTCGGGCAGCTCGGGGTGCTTGAAGAGGCCGGCGGCGACATCGATGCGGAAGCCGTCGACACCCCGGTCCAGCCAGAAGCGCAGTACGCGCTCGAAGGAGTCGCCGATCTCGGGGTTGCGCCAGTTCAGGTCGGGCTGCTCCGGGGTGAACAGGTGCAGATACCACTGTCCCGGGGTGCCGTCGGATTCCGTGATCCGGCTCCAGGCGGGCCCGCCGAACATCGCGCGCCAGTTGTTGGGGGGCTCCGCGCCGTCCGGGCCCAGGCCGTCGGCGAAGTGGAAGCGGGCGCGGGCGGCGCTGCCGGGGTCGGCGGCGAGCGCTTCGCAGAACCACGGGTGCTCGCTGGAGCAGTGGTTGGGGACGATGTCGAGCAGCAGCTTGAGTCCGAGCCGGCGGGCGTCGGCCATCAGCAGGTCGAACTCGGCCAGGTCACCGTAGACCGGGTCGACGTCGCAGTAGTCGGCGACGTCGTAACCGTGGTCGTGCTGCGGCGACGGATAGAACGGGCTGAGCCAGATGCCGTCGACACCGAGCTTCCTGAGGTACGGCAGCCCGGCACGTACGCCGGCCAGGTCGCCGATGCCGTCCCCCGTGCTGTCGAGGAAGCTGCGTACGTACACCTGGTAGATCACCGCGTCGCGCCACCAGGAGGTGGCCGTGCGGGGGGAGTGGCCGAGGACGGCCGGAAGAGCTGTGAGCATCTCGCGTTGACCCGTTCCTGAAGGATGCGAGTGCGCCCCAGAGCGGGTGCGCTGTTATGCATGCATGTTAAGTAGGAGTGACGGCAGCGTGTCAACGATGCTGCGAGAAACGGTCCAGGTATGCCCGTATATTTGGGGGTATGCCAGAGTGGGCTGCTACTTAACAAGTAATTAGCGAGCTGAGGGAGACGGCAGGCAGATTCAGCCCTTGCGGGAGATCGATCCCAGCTCGCGGGACAGCCGTGCGACGGCCTGCTGCGGCGTCTGCCGCAGCGCCATGACGTCCTGGACGACGGCCTGCACGGCGAGGCTCACCTGGTCGTACCGAGGGCTCTTGGGGCGCGGCTCGGCCGCCAGCACGCTCTGCCGCAGTGTCGGCAGATACGGGTAGGCCCGGATCAGAGCGGGATCCTCGTACAGCGCGGCGCGTACCGGTGGCAGCGAGCCCTCGGTGAGCACCTGGCGCTGGACGCGCTCGCTGGTGAGATAGGCGATCAGGTCGGCGGCCGACTCCGGGTGCCGGGAGTGGCTGCTGACCGCGAGATTGGAGCCGCCGAGCACACTCGTGCCCGGTCCGGACGGTCCGGGCAGCGGCACCGCACCGAATGCGCCGGCCACCTTCGAACCCGGCGCGTTGGCCACCGAGTACACGTAGGGCCAGTTCCGCAGAAAGAGCAGCCGGCCGTCCTGGAAGGCCTGCCGGGACTCCTCCTCCTTGTAGCCGCGGGCCTTGGGGGAGATCCAGCCGTCCCGTACTCCGTCGGCCAGGAACTCCAGTCCGGCCCGGGCCGCGGCCGAGTCCACCGTGACCCGGGCGCCGTCGTCCCGCAGGATCGAGCCGCCCGCCGAATGAACGGCCTCGGTGGCGTTGACCGTCAGTCCCTCGTACGGCAGGAACTGGCCGGCATAGCCGTCCATGCCGTACTCGGGGGCCAGATCCCGGGCCTGCCGGGCCAGCTCCGCCCAAGTGCGCGGCGGCCGTTCGCCCGCCCGCTCGAGAATGTCCTTGCGGTAGTACAGCAGCCCGGCGTTGGTGACATAGGGGACGGCGTACAGGCGGCCGTCGAAGGTGGCTGTGTCCACCACGGGCGCCAGGAAGGTGTCCAGCGGGAACTGCTCCGGCTGCAGGGGGGAGATCCATCCTGCAGCCGCGAACTCGGAGGTCCAGGCCACATCGATGTTCAGTACGTCGAACCGGTCGCTGCCGGACCGTAGCTCGCTGATCATCTGGGCCCGGGTCTCGTCCGCGGAGTCGGGCAGCTCGACGAGCGTGACCTGTTCCTTCGCGTGGCCGCGGTTCCAGTCGTCCAGCAGCGGACCGAGATACTCGGTGAGATCGCCCGCCGTCACCAGCGTCATGGGCCCGCGGCCCTTGGGAGCCGCGGTTTCCGACTGGGCGCCGAAGCCCGCGTAACCCGCGAGGATCACGGCGACAACGAGGAGCCCCCTACCCGCGGCATGCATCCACCGCATAGGTTCCTCCCAGTGCACCGATCCGGCCGCGCCGCCGTCCCATGTGGCCTATGTATACCTGTTAGGCATGGGCGATACTAGACGTCCAGGCGGAGAAGGCGGGTGGCGCGAACCACACCCTGTATCCGAGCCAACAGGAAACTACGGAGCGGGAGGGAGGGAGCGCGTGCGGCTGCCGCTCCTGGCACTTCTCACCCGTGGTCCGGCGCACGGTTACGAGCTCAAGCAGGACCTTGAGAAGCTCCTGGGTGCCGCGTACCCTCAGCCGAATGTCGGCCAGATCTACGTCACTCTTGGGCGGCTGGAAAAGGCCGGTCTGATCGCAGGCGAGGACGTCGAGCAGTCCGGCAGGCCCAACAAGCGTACGTATCGGCTCACCGACGCCGGGCGGGAGGCCGTACTCGCCTGGTTCGAAGAGACCACGGACGAGCCGCGGGTCAGGGACGAGTTCTTCATGAAGGTCGCCCTCGCGCCCGAATCCGGTCTTGCCGACCCGATCACGCTGATCAACAAACAGCGGCGGCAGTACCTGAACACCATGCGTGACCTGTCGAAGCTGGCCGCGGCCGAGGACCGGGACAACAGGGTCTCCCAGCTGCTGATCGAGGGCGCGATGCTGCATCTGCAAGCCGACCTCGACTGGCTGGAACGCTGTCAGGAGGAGCTGGAATGAGCGAGGACACCGCTCTTGCCGCGCCGGGCGCACCCGGTGCCGCGCCTGGTCAAGGTGCCGCGCCTGGTCAGGGGGACAATGTGCCGATCGTGCGCGCCGAGGGTCTGACCAAGACCCATCACGGCGAAGGCGCACCGGTTCACGCCGTTCGCGGAGTGGATCTGACCGTTCAGCCCGGGGAATTCGTTGCTGTCACCGGTCCCTCCGGCGCCGGCAAGTCCACGCTGCTCCACCTCATCGGCGGGCTCCAGCGACCCGACAGCGGCCGTCTCTGGCTCGACGGCCGCCGGGTGGACGAGTATCGCGAGGCCCGCTGGGCGGTGCTGCGCCGCCGGAGCATCGGCATCGTCTTCCAGTTCTTCAATCTGGTCTCCGACCTGACGGTCGCCGACAACGTCGAACTGCCCGCGCTGCTCGCGGGCGCCTCGCCCAAGGCAGCCCGGGACAGCCGGGCAGAACTGCTCGCCGAACTCGGCCTCGAAGGCAGGGAACGGTCCATGCCGGGCGAACTCTCCGGCGGCGAGCAGCAGCGCGTCGCCCTGGCCAGGGCACTGGTGAACCATCCCGCGCTGCTGCTCGCCGATGAACCGGCCGGCAGCCTGGACAGCAAGGGCACCCGTGAAGTGCTCCGGCTGCTCTCCCGGTTCCATCAGCGCGGCCAGACGATCCTGCTGGTCACCCATGACGCACGGATGGCCAGCGCGGCCGACCGTGTCATCAGCTTCTTCGACGGGCGAATAGCCGACGACGCGGCACTCGGCGCCGGGAACCGCACCACCGGCCGCGGCGTCTCCGGCGTACTCGAACTGAAGGAGTGACCGTGCGGGCCACTCTGCGCTGGGCGCACGCCGATCTCCGGGCACACCGCGGACAATCGGTGTTCGTCGTCCTGGCCAGTGCCGGCATCATCGCTTCGCTGCTGCTGGCCGTGGCCTTGTTCAGCTATGCCGCCAACCCGTGGCAGCGGATCTTCACCCAGTCCCAGGGCGCCCATGTCTGGCTCCACACCCGGGTCGCCGCGGACATGGCGGAGCTGTCCGAACTGGACGGGGTCGCCGGTGTCTCGGGGCCGTACCGCACCGGTCAAGCCACCCTTGAATCCCGTGGGGTGAGGGCGAGCGTGGCCCTTCGCGCGGCGGACACCCGCCCGCCGGAGATCGCCCGGCCACTGGTCACCGAGGGGAACTGGCTCGATACGCAGGCAGAGGGCGTCGTACTGGAGAGCTCCCTCGCGCGGGTGCTCTGGGCGGAGCCGGGCGACACCCTGACCGTCGCGGGATCGGACGGCACCGCGCGCACCCTCCGGGTGGCCGGTGTCGCCGAAGCCGCGGAACCCCGCTACCGGCCGGGCGGAGAGCCCGGTATCGGATGGGTGCTGCCCGGCACGCTCGACCGCATCGCACCGCGGAGCGCCAGCCACAGCGTGGGACTGCGGCTGGACGATCCGGACGACACCGACTTCACCGTCCAGCAGGCTGTCACTCTGCTCGGCGCCGACCGTGTTGCCCAGGTGGCCAAATGGCAGCAGGCGCGCGCCGAGGCCGGGGGCGACGAGCGGCTGCTC
Source organism: Streptomyces sp. NPDC019443 (assembly GCF_044389785.1). Classification (NCBI taxonomy): domain Bacteria; kingdom Bacillati; phylum Actinomycetota; class Actinomycetes; order Kitasatosporales; family Streptomycetaceae; genus Streptomyces; species Streptomyces sp. NPDC019443. The sequence goes on along the minus strand of NZ_JBIRYJ010000003.1, from coordinate 151,631 downwards.
GGGCAGCTCTTCGCCGTGTTCGGGCTGGGTGCCCTGCTGGCCGCCGCGCTCGCCGCATCGGGGGCGATCAGCGCCCGTATCCGCGGACAGCTGAGGGACATCTCGATTCTCAAGGCGATCGGATTCACGCCGGGCCAGGTGGTACGCGGCTTCCTCGTCCAGCACCTCGCCTTCGCGCTGCTCGGGGTCACCCTGGGCACTGCGGCGATCGCCCTCCTGGGTGCCCGGATACCCGGCCCGATCGGGGAGGCGGCCGGGGTGTGGCAGGACCTGCCCGGGCACACCGCCCTGATGATCGGCGTCCCCAGCGGCGCGGTGCTGCTGATCGCGACCGCCACCTCACTCGCCGCCTGGCGAGCCGGCCGGGTCCCGCCGGTGCCGGTCGCCCGGGCGGCACTCCCCTCAGCCGCACCGATGACCGGGCTGGGCCGCCGGGCGCTCGGCATGCGGGTGCCGCCCGCGCTGGTACTCGGGTGGCGGGCTGCGTTCCCCCGGCGGCCGCGCACCCTGATCACCGTGGCCCGGCTTGCGCTGCCGCTCCTCATGATCACGGTTGCGCTCGTCGCCTGGTCCACTCTGGACATGTTCCGCAGCCGCCCCGCGGACATGGGAGTACCCGCAGCGCTGACCGTACGGGCCGAGCAGCCCGGCAGCCTCACCGGCCAGGATCTCCAACGCGCGCTGACCGCGCCCCCGGACGTCGCCGCTGTCCATCCGGGCGTGGAGGTCGCGGCGCTGGTGCCGGGACAGACCGGCACCATCACACTGCGAGGGCTCGGCACCGCCCGCGCTGCTTACCCCTTCACCGTTGTCGAGGGGCGCCCCGCCAACGGCCCTGACGAGGCGGTCGCCGGACAAGGCCTGCTCGATCTGCTGGACGTACGGGTCGGAGACTGGGTCCGGATGACGGTTGAGGGTCGGCCGCAGATCCTGCACATCGTCGGACGCAGCATCGAACCGGAATCGGGCGGCCGGGTCATCTCGACGACGATCGACACGCTTGAAGAACGCGACCCGGCACTGCGGCCGGACTTCTACCATCTCGTCCTGCGTCCCGGCGCGGAACCCCGTGCGGTGAGCAGCGCTCTCGCCGAGGCGGCCGGAGGCGCCCTGGAGATCCGAGAGACATCCAACCCGGCGGACCGGCTGGAACCGGCGCGGGGCGTGATCGCGGCCCTTGTCGGAGTGCTGGCCCTGATCGGACTCACCGAGCTGCTGACCGTCATCGGCACCGGCGTCCGCGACCGCGGCCGTGATCTGCTCGCGCTCAAGGCGATCGGACTGACACCTCGTCAGATCAGCTCGGCGATCGTGGCGGCCGCCGGCTTCACGGCACTGCTGGCTGCCGGGATCGGCACAGGGCTGGGGGTGCTGTCCGGCAGCTGGCTGGTGGACACGCAGGGCCGCTCCAGCGGTATGGGTGCCGGTATTGCCCATGTCCCGCCCGCGCTGTTGCTGGCTTCGGTCGTGGCCGGCGCGGTGCTGGGTGCTGTCGCAGCCGCGGCGGTACCGGCGACCCGGACCGCGCGCCGCCGACTGGCGGATTCGTTGACCGAGACCCTGTGATGTCACCGAGACCCTGTGATGTAAAGGGGCGAGCCCGGCGGCTCGGCACTCTGCGCGCCCCCGGCGTGGATGACTTGCGCACGCTGCTGCCGCAGGATCTGCCACCCCGCCCGGTGGGCAGCGCTCGCTGAGCGGACTGCTCACACCCGGTGGACCTGGGGACCCAGCAGCGCATAGCGCTGGGCCTCCGCAGCGGTGAGCGAGGTATCGGTGATGATGGCCTCGAACTCCGCCACCTCGGCGAACCGGCAGAAACTCACCGCGCCGAATTTGGTGTGGATCCCCGAGAAAATCCGGCGTCTGGCCGACTTCATTGCCTGTGCCTTGACATGTCCGACTGCCGGATCGGGGGTGGTCAGCCCGTACTCACAGGAGATGCCGTTGGCCCCGACATACGCCAGATCGATGACCAGGCCGGCCAGCATGTCTGTCACCCAGTGATCCACGGTGGCCATCGTGTTGCCCCGCACCCGACCGCCCAGCAGGAGTACCTGCGTGTTGTCCTGCCCGGCCAGCACGCCGGCGGTGGTGATCGATGCGGTGACGACGGTCAGCCGACGGTCCTGGGGCAGTGCCTCGGCGATCAGCTGTGGGGTGTAACCCTCGTCGATGAAGACGGTCTCCGCCTCCCCGAGCAACTCGACGGCTGCCGCGGCGATTCGGGCCTTCTGTGGTACGTACCGGGTGGTGCGGGCGGCGAGTGTCGTCTCGAATCCGGCGCTCTCGACGGGATAGGCCCCTCCGTGCTTACGCCGGACCAGGCCGCTGTCTTCCAGCATCCGCAGATCGCGGCGCACGGTTTCCAGGGACACCGCCAACTCCACCGCGAGGGCGGCGACGTCCACCGATCCGTTGTGTCGCGCGACCGTGAGAATGGCACGCCGACGTTCGTCGCCGTCCAGGGTCTTCTCCTCTTCGGTGTGCTGAAGGGCCCTGGTCTTCCCTGTGAGCCTGCCAGGATTCTCCACAAGATCCATCGGCCTTGACCAGTATGTCTGTATTGGGCATGAGTGTTATTGTCTCTCGTAAGTTATATACAATAACTCTCAAGATTTATTATTGCAATCGAAATAGGGGGTACGGTCTGTGACGACGATTCGATGTGCTGGAGGACGCCATGGCCGCTGAGACACGGAGCCCGCGGGCCCGCTACCGCGAGCAGACCCGCGCCGAGATCAAGGAGATCGCGCTGCGTCAGCTGGCCGAGGGCGGCGCGCAGGGGGTGGCGCTCACCCGCATCGCCAAGGAGGTGGGGCTGTCCGGCCCGGCCCTCTACAGGTATTTCGCCAGCCGCGACGACTTGCTCAACGACCTGATCCGCGATGCCTACGACGATGTCGCCGCGGAGGTCGGCCGGGTCGGCGCTGACGCACAGGCCGGCCCGAGGCTCGCTCTGCGCGCGCTCGGTGCCGCCTATCTCGACTGGGCGGTGGCGCAGCCGCACCGCTACCTGCTGATCCAGGGCAGTCCGGTGCCCGGTTACGCGGCTCCGCCGGACACCGCGCAGCGGGCGAGGGCGGCCATGGGGCCGTTCGTGAAGGTCTTCGCCCAGGGCGAGGCCACCGAGGTGGTGCGGCCGGTGGTCACCGAGATGGAGGGGTGGGTGCGCAAGGACCCGGCGGTCGCCGACTGGCTGCACGCATACACGGGCCTGGCCGCGGACGACGCACGCGCCGGGACCGCGCTCGCCGGGACGGTGCTGGCCTGGTCGCATCTGCACGGAACCACCAGTCTGGAGGTGTCCGGCCAGTACGCCGGCATGGGAGACCAGGCCCGGACCCTGCTGAATGCCCAACTCGACATGCTCGCGGACGCCTTCGGGCTGAGGTGAGGAGCGAGCGGTCGCGGGTCCGGTTGGGGTGTCCGGCCCGCGGCAGCCGCTTCTGGTGCCTGGCCAGTTCCGACCTCGGCTCCGCACCAGGTTTCGACTACCGTTGACAGCGTCTCGCCCGATGCCCGCATCGCCTTCGAGTTCTCAGAAAAGTCCGAATTCTGAGGGGGGAAGGAAGAAGGTGGGGACAATGGAGCTGCCCCTCGTCGTGGGTGTGGACGGATCCGAGTCCAGCCTGCGGGCCGTGGACTGGGCGGCCGATGAGGCAGCCCTGCACGGGGTGCCCCTGCGGCTGGTGAACGCGTCGTTGTGGGAGCGCTACGAAGGGGCCGCATTCGACGAGGGACCGGACCGCCCCTCGGAGCGGGTGATGGCCGAGAACATCGTCGGCTCCGCCGCGGAGCGCGCTCGCCTCCGCGACCCGGACCTGAAGATCCTGACGGACATCCTGCCCGATGACACGGTGACCGCCCTGCTGAGTGAGGGCCGCAACGCCTCCGCCCTGGTCACCGGCTCGCGCGGCCGAAGTGGACTCGCCGAGATGCTGCTCGGCTCGGTCAGCCTGGCGGTCGCCGCGCGTGCCGACTGCCCGGTGTTCGTCATCCGCGGCAGCCACGCCACCCAGAGCATTACGCACCGGCGGATCGTCCTTGGCGTCGACAAACCCCCACAGGGCCTGGCCGCCGTTCGCTTCGCGTTCCAGGAGGCGCAGGCACGCCGGGCTGCCCTGCACGCCGTCCGGGCCTGGCGCTGTCCCGCGCACGAGACGGCCGATCAGCCTCTGCTCGCGTCAGACGCGGCCCACTACCACGAGAGCCAGGCCGCGGAGACCCTCGAAGAGGCGCTGCGCGAAGCCGCGGCGGACCACCCTGCCGTCGAGCTGCACCGGGAGACGGCCGAAGGCCCCGCCCGCAAGGTGCTCATGAGAGCCTCGGCAGCGGCCGATCTGCTGATCGTCGGCGCCCAGCGGCGGCACGGGCACTTCGGGCTCCAGCTCGGCCGGGTCGCCCACACGATGTTGCACCACTCCGTCTGCCCCGTGGCCGTCGTACCGCAGCGGGCGTGATTGCCCGTGAGCGCCAAGGCCGGCTCAGCCGGTCAGACCGGCCGCGTGGTCGGGGACGTACGTCTGCAGATCACGTGGCGGGCGCACATAGCCCGTGGACGGTGGCCGCGGCGGCAGCTCGAGCGCCGGTGGGGGCACTTCGTGGTAGGGGAGGGACGCGAGCAGATGGGCGATCGTATTGATGCGTGCTCTGCGCTTGTTGTCACTCTCCACGACGAACCACGGCGCCTCCGCGATGTCCGTGTGCACCAGCATCTCGTCCTTGGCCCGGGAGTACGCCTCCCAGCGGGTGATGGACTCCAGGTCCATCGACGAGAGCTTCCACCGACGCGTGGGGTCATCGAGGCGACGCCTGAACCGCTGCTCCTGTACGGCGTCGCTCACCGAGAACCAGTACTTGCGCAGCAGGACCCCGTCCTCGACGAGCATCCGCTCGAAGATAGGGCACTGGTGGAGGAACCGCTGGTGCTCCTCCTTCGTGCAGAAGCCCATCACATGCTCGACGCCCGCCCGATTGTACCAACTTCGGTCAAACAGTGCGATTTCGCCCGCGGCGGGCAGGTGCGCGATGTAACGCTGGAAGTACCACTGCGTGCGCTCGCGCTCGGTGGGCGTGGGCAGAGCCACGATCCGTGCGACCCGGGGGTTGAGATGCTCCGCGACCCGCTTGATGGTGCCGCCCTTGCCCGCCGCGTCCCGCCCCTCGAACACCACCACGAGTCGCGCGCCTTCCGCGCGCACCCATTCCTGGACCTTCACCAGCTCCGTCTGCAGCCGCAGGAGCTCCCGCTCGTACAGCGCACGCGGCAGCGCTTCGGGCCGCGCCTTCTTGCCGGCCATACCGCCTCCCACGCTCGATGACGTAACGGAGTCACTCATGCCCAAGGTCAAGCACCAGGACAGCACCGTACTGACCGAGGAGGAGCTGCGCACCCTGGACGCCCACTGGCGTGCCGCGAACTATCTGGCCGCCGGGCAGATCTATCTGATGGCCAATCCGCTGCTGAGGGAACCTCTGGAACCCGTGCACATCAAACCGCGGCTGCTCGGCCACTGGGGCACGTCCCCGGGGCTCAACCTCGTCCACACCCATCTCAACCGCGTCATCAAGGCCCGCGGGCTCGACGCCCTGTGTATCTGGGGCCCCGGACACGGGGGCCCGTCGGTCCTGGCCAACTCCTGGCTCGAGGGCAGCTACAGCGAGATCTACCCGAACGTCAGCCGGGACGCCGTCGGCATGGAGACGCTGTTCCGGCAGTTCTCCTTCCCCGGCGGGGTGCCCAGCCATGTAGCCCCGGAGACCCCCGGCTCGATCCACGAGGGCGGTGAACTCGGCTACGCACTGGCGCACGCGTACGGCGCCGCACTCGACAACCCGGATCTGCTCGTCGCCTGTGTGATCGGCGACGGCGAGGCTGAGACAGGACCGCTCGCCGCCTCCTGGCACTCCAACAAGTTCCTCGACCCCGTCCACGACGGGACGGTGCTGCCCATCCTCCACCTCAACGGATACAAGATCGCCAACCCGACGGTCCTGTCCCGCATCCCCGAGCCCGAACTCGACGACCTGCTGCGGGGATACGGACACGATCCGATCCACGTCACCGGCGACGACCCCCTCCAGGTCCACCGTGCCATGGCCGCCGCCCTCGACGGCGCCCTGGAGCACATCGCCATCCTGCAGCGCACCGCGCGTGAGGACGGCGTCACCGAGCGGCCGCACTGGCCCGTCATCGTCCTGCGTACGCCCAAGGGCTGGACCGGACCGGCCGAGGTCGACGGGGTACCGGTCGAAGGCACCTGGCGCTCGCACCAGGTCCCGCTGTCCGGCGTACGGGAAAACCCGGAGCACCTGCGGCAGTTGGAGGCATGGCTGCGCTCCTACCGGCCGGAGGAGCTCTTCGACACGCTGGGCCGCCCCACCGCCGACGTCCTCGCCTGCGTCCCCGAGGGCGCCCGGCGCCTCGGCGCCACCCGGCACGCCAACGGCGGCCTTCTCCTGCACGACCTGCCGATCCCCGATCTTGACCGCTTCGCCGTGCCCGTCGACAAGCCGGGATCGACCCTGCACGAGCCCACCCGGGTCCTCGGCAGTCTCCTTGAACAGGTCATGGAGGCCACGTCCGGGCGCCGGGACTTCCGGCTCGTCGGGCCCGACGAGACCGACTCCAACCGGCTGGGCGCCGTCTTCGGCGCCACCGGCAAGGCCTGGCAGGCGCAGACCACCGCGACCGACGAACACCTCTCCCGGCACGGCCGGGTCATGGAGGTCCTCTCCGAACACCTCTGCCAGGGCTGGCTGGAGGGCTATCTCCTCACCGGCCGGCACGGACTGTTCTCCTGCTACGAGGCCTTCGTCCATATCGTCGACTCGATGGTCAACCAGCACATCAAGTGGCTGAAGACGTCCCGGGCACTGACCTGGCGGGCCCCCGTCGCCTCGCTCAACTACCTGCTGACCTCTCATGTCTGGCGGCAGGACCACAACGGCTTCTCGCACCAGGATCCCGGCTTCGTCGATCACGTACTCAACAAGAGCCCCGAGGTCGTACGCGTCTACCTGCCGCCGGATGCCAACACCCTGCTGTCCGTGGCCGACCACGCCCTGCGCAGCCGCGACTACGTCAATGTGATTGTCGCCGGCAAACAGCCGTGCTTCGACTGGCTGTCGATGGACCAGGCCCGCGTCCACTGCGCCCGCGGCGCCGGCGTCTGGGAGTGGGCCGGAACGGCGCACGGCGAGCGCGAGCCGGACGTCGTGCTCGCCTGCGCGGGCGACGTCCCCACCCAGGAGGTGCTGGCCGCCGCGCAGCTGCTGCGCCGGCACCTGCCCCACCTCGCCGTGCGGGTCGTCAACGTCGTCGACATGACCCGGCTGATGCCCCGCGAGGAACACCCGCACGGGATGGCCGACTTCGAATACGACGGACTGTTCACCCGCGACAAGCCGGTGATCTTCGCGTACCACGGCTACCCCTGGCTCATCCACCGGCTCGCCTACCGCCGCGCGGGCCACGTCAATGTCCATGTCCGTGGCTACAAGGAAATGGGCACCACCACGACGCCGTTCGACATGGTCGTACGCAACGACCTGGACCGCTTCCGGCTGGTCATGGACGTCATCGACCGCGTCCCCGGCCTCGGCGTGCGCGCCGCCGCCGTACGCCAGCACATGGCCGACGCCCGCACCCGCCACCACGCCTGGATCCGCGTACACGGCACCGATCTGCCCGAGATCGCCGACTGGATCTGGACCGGTTGAAACCCGTCCCCCTATCGACGAAATATCGACGAAATGAGGTGAACCCGACGCAGAACAGCACGGCAGGCCTGCCCCGGGCACTACGGGGCACGGCGGCCATGGTCCTTGACACCGACGGAGTGATCACCGACTCCGCGCGGGTGCACGCCGCCGCCTGGAAGACGGCCTTCGACGCCTTCCTGCGCGACCACCCTCCCGCCGATCCCGTCCAGCGACGCCCCTTCGACGTAGTGGAGGACTATCTGCGGTACGTAGACGGCAGGTCGCGCCTCGACGGGGCCGCGGCCTTCCTGGAGTCCCGGGGGCTGCGGCTGACCGACGCGGACGTGCAGGCCGTTGCCGCGAACAAGGAGCGGCTGTTCACCGCGCGCCTGCGCGAGCACGGCGTGGATGCCTTCCCCGGCACGGTCCGACTGCTGCACACCCTCCGCTCAGCAGGCGTGCCCCTGGCCGCCGCCTCCGCCTCCCGGCACGCCCGTGAACTCCTCGAACACGCGGGAGTGCTGAGCCTCTTCGACGCTCTGGTGGACGGCGGCGAGGCGGGACGCCTGCAACTGCCCGGCAAGCCCGACCCCGCGCTGTTCCTGGAGGCGGCCCGTCGGCTCGGCATGCCCGCCTCACGCACCGCCGTCGTCGAGGACGCCCTGGCGGGAGTGGAGGCGGGGCTGCGCGGCGGCTTCGGCCTGGTCGTCGGCGTGGACCGGGCCCGTACCGACGAGACCCGTGCTGAACTGCTGAAGCACGGTGCGGACATCGTGGTCCGTGACCTCGCGGAACTTCTTGACCCGGAGGACTGACGATGCGCGACTGGACCTGGGAGTACGAAGGCTACGACCCGGAACAGGAGCGGCTGCGCGAGTCCCTGTGCACCCTCGGCAACGGCTACTTCGCGACTCGCGGCGCGGCCCCCGAGTGCACGGCCGACCGGGTCCACTATCCGGGTACGTACGCGGCGGGCTGCTACAACCGGCTGATCTCGGACGTGGCGGGACGACAGGTCGAGAACGAGGACATGGTCAACCTCCCCAACTGGCTGCCGCTGCGATTTCGTACCGACTCCGGGAACTGGCTCTCCCCGGACACCCACAAGATCCTGGGCCACCAGCAGACGCTGGACCTGCGCGCCGGCACGCTTGAGCGCACCCTGGGCTACGAGGACGAGAGCGGCCGGCGCCTCGCGGTGAGGCAGCTTCGCCTGGTGCACATGGCCTCCCCCCATCTGGCCTTGCTGCGCACCGAGTTCATCGCCGATGACTGGTCCGGGGAGATCGAGGTCGAGTCGGCGCTCGACGGAACGGTCACCAACAGCGGAGTTGAGCGCTACCGGCAGCTGGCCGGCCGTCACCTCACCCACGTCCACACCGGGACGTCGGCCGCGGACACCATGTGGCTGCGCTGCCGCACCAGTACCTCCGACATCAGGATCGGCCTGGCGGCCCGCACCGTGGCCCACGTGGCCGATGCGGCCCACGTCCCGGCCTCGGCCGAGGCGACCACTCGCCATGAGAACCTGCGGGTCTCCCAGCTCCTGCGCCTGCCCCTCGCCCCGGGCCGGACCGTCACCGTCGACAAGACGATCGCCCTGCACACCTCCCGGGACCCGGCGATCAGCGACCCGCTGCACGCCGCCGTCGACCGGGTGAACCGCGCCCCGGACTTCGACGCCCTGCTGGCCTCGCACCGCACGGCCTGGCGCCAGCTGTGGCGCGCCGCCGAACTCGACGTGCCGAACAGCGAGGGCCCGATCCTGCGGCTTCACCTCTTCCACGTCTTGCAGACGCTCTCCCCGCACACCGCCGAACTCGACGCCGGCGTCCCGGCCCGCGGCCTGCACGGCGAGGCCTACCGCGGCCATGTCTTCTGGGACGAACTGTTCGTCCTGCCCTGTCTGAACCTGCACTTCCCCGAGGTCTCCCGGGCCCTGCTCAGCTACCGCCACCGGCGCCTGGAGCGGGCCTGCTTCGCCGCTCGCGACGCCGGACGAGCAGGGGCCATGTACCCCTGGCAGAGCGGCAGCACCGGCCGCGAGGAGACCCAGCAGCTGCACCTCAACCCGCTCTCGGGGCGCTGGCTGCCCGACCACTCCCGGCTTCAGCACCACGTCGGCTCGGCGATCGCGTACAACGTGTGGCAGTACTGCGAGGCGAGCGGCGACATGGAGTTCCTGCACACCAAGGGCGCCGAAATGCTGCTGCAGATCGCCCGGTTCTGGGCGGACGCGGCGGCGTACGACAAGACGCTCGGCCGCTACCGGATCCGCGGAGTCGTGGGCCCCGACGAGTACCACGACGCCTACCCCGGCGCGAAGGAGGCGGGCCTCGACGACAACGCGTACACCAACGTCACCGCTGCCTGGGTGCTCGCCCGCGCCCTCGACGTACTGCACAGTCTCCCGGAGCCACGCCGCAGGGATCTCGTCGAACGTACCGGACTCGTCGACGGCGAACTCGACGCGTGGGAGGAGGTCTCCCGCAAACTGCATGTGCCCTTCCACGCCGGTGTGGTCAGCCAGTTCGAGGGCTACGGCGAACTTACGGAACTCGACTGGGACGCCTATCGGGCCCGCTACGGCGACATCCGGCGCCTCGACCGGATCCTGGAGGCCGAGGGGGACACGGCCAACAACTATCAGGCGTCCAAGCAGGCCGACGTGCTGATGCTCGGATACCTCTTCTCACCGGCCGAACTCCAGGGCCTCTTCCACCGGCTCGGGTACGAGCTGGACGACACCGCCTGGCAGCGCACCGTGGACCACTATCTGCGCCGCACCAGCCACGGCTCGACGCTCAGCAGTCTCGTGCACGGCTGGGTTCTGGCGAGGGTGCGGCGCGCGGAGGCCTGGGCGTTCTGCCAGGAGGCACTGGCCGGGGACATCGCCGATCTGCAGGGCGGCACGACGGGGGAGGGCATTCACCTCGGCGCGATGGCCGGCACCCTCGATCTCGTACAGCGAGGACTGACCGGCCTGGAGACGCGGGGCGGCGCGCTGCGGCTCGACCCCGTGCCGCTGCCGGAGCTGTCGGAGTACGGCTTTGCGATCCGCTACCAGGGGCACTGGGGTGTACGGCTCCGGATGAGCGCGGGACAGCTGCAGATCACCGTGCCCGACTCCGACCGGTCACCGATCGACATCGCCCTGCCGGACCGCACGGTGTCCGTTGCGCCCGGGGAATCGTGCACCCTCACCCTGCCCCAGGAGCAGTCCGCGGGCCAGGACGGCACAACGATCGCGGGGCATCAGGTGTGAGCCCGGCCTATGCCCCCACTGTCCAGCTGTACGGCGGACCGAGGGGCGCTTCCGCCCCGGCACCCACCCTCTCCATGTCGCGGTCCGCGACCCGCATCAAATGACCCGCGAGGTCTTTGAGCGCGCGGCTCGCCGCGAGCTCGTCACCGATCTCGGGGACGTCCGCGTCCTCTGCGCTGCACCGTGCGGTCCCCTGCCCCGTGAGCGTCGAGGAGCCGGTGTCCAGCACCGCACGCGCCTTCGTCGTTCCGTCCTCCTCGGACAGGTACAGTCCGACCTTCCATTCCAGAGTCCGTTTCATGGCCTACCTCCTCGCGCACATGTGCCCGCAGTCCGGGCACCGCCGCGTGGTCCTGTCTCCAGGGTCCTCCCACTCGGGTCCGGCCGCGATGTACACAGTCGAAAATCCTTACCGGTGCGTGCTGACGTCGTCGCTCTTGCGTGTCGTGGTGGGTTCTCCGCGGCGGACGGAGCCGGGGGCGCGGGCGGCCGGGTGGTCGGCGCGGGCGGAGGAGGTGAGCTGCCAGGGGACGCTGGTGACCATGACGCCGGGGGTGAAGAGCAGGCGGCTCTTGAGCCACAGCGCGGACTGGTTGTGCAGCAGGTTTTCCCACCAGTGGCCGACGACGTACTCGGGGATGAACACCGCGACCACGTCCCGCGGGCTGTCGCGCCTGATGGAGCGGACGTACTCCAGGACGGAGCCGGTGATCTCGCGGTAGGGGGAGTCGAGGACCTTGAGCGGCACCTGAATCCCGTAGTCCTCCCACTGGCGCTGGAGCGCGGTGGCCGCGTCGCGGTCGACCGCGACGGTGAGGGCTTCCAGGCGGTCCGGCCGGAAGGCGCGGGCGTAGGCCAGCGCCCGCAGGGTCGGTTTGTGGATGGTGGAGACCAGCACGATGGCCAGCACCCGGGAGGGCGGCACCATTTCGCTGCGCGGGTCGGTGACCGCCAGTTCGGCCGCGGTGGCGTCGTAGTGACGGCGGATGCCGCGCATCATCACCCACAGCACGATCGCGGCGAGCACGGCCAGCCAGGCTCCCTGGGTGAACTTGGTGGCCAGCACGATGACCAGGACGAGTCCCGTGATCACCGCGCCCACACTGTTCACGACACGCGCCATCTGGTGGCGGCGGCGCAGGCTCCGGTCGGTCTCGGTGCGCAGCTCGCGGTTCCAGTGCCGGACCATGCCCGTCTGGGAGAGCGTGAAGGAGGTGAACACGCCCAGGATGTAGAGGTGGATGAGGTTGGTGACGTTGGCCTTGAACGCCCACAGCAGCAGTCCGGCCACGACGGCGAGGGCCAGGATGCCGTTGGAGAAGGCGAGCCGGTCGCCGCGGTTGTGGAGTTGGCGCGGCAGGTAGCGGTGTTGCGCGAGGATCGAGGCGAGCAGCGGGAAGCCGTTGAAGGCGGTGTTGGCGGCGAGGATCAGCACCAGGGCGGTTGCGGCCTGGATGAAGTAGAAGCCGAAGCTGTTCTCGCCGCCGAAGACGGAGGCGGCGAGCTGGGCGATGACGGTGCGCTGGGTGTAGCTGCCACAGTCGGTCAGGCCGGTCAGTCGGCAGGGGTCTTCGACAATGTGCACCTTGGCGACGATCGCGAGCGTGGTGACGCCGACGAACATGGTGATGGCGATGATGCCCATCGCGGCCATGGTCGCGGCCGCGTTCTGGGACTTGGGCTTGCGGAACGCCGGTACGCCGTTGGAGATCGCCTCCACGCCGGTCAGGGCCGTACAGCCGCTGGAGAACGCGCGCAGGACCAGCATCACCAGGGCCAGTCCCGCCAGGTTCGCGTCTGCGGGGTCCGGTTCGATGCCGTACGCGGCGGTCTCGGCGACCGGCGCGTCCCCGACCAGGTAGCGGAACAGGCCCGTGCCGACCATGATCAGTACGCCGCCGACGAAGAGATACGTCGGGGCGGCGAACGTGTTGCCGGACTCGCGTACGCCGCGCAGGTTCATCGCGGCCAGAAGGGCGACGAAGACGAGCGCCATCAGCACCCGGTAGTCCACCAGCGCCGGCACCGCCGAGATGATGTTGTCCACGCCGGAGGCGACCGAGACGGCCACGGTCATCACGTAGTCGACCAGCAGTGAGGCGGCGACCACCAGACCGGCGGAAGGCCCCAGGTTCGCCGAGGCGACCTCGTACGAGCCGCCACCGCTCGGGTAGGCGTGCACGACTTGCCGGTAGGAGAGCACCACCACGGTCATCAGCGACACGACCGCGGCCGCGATCCACGGCGTGAAGTGCAGATACGCCAGGCCACCCAACGTGAGCACCAGCAGGATCTCCTGGGTGGCGTAGGCCACCGAGGACAGCGGGTCGGACGCGAAGATCGGCAGGGCGAGGCGCTTGGGCAGCAGCGTCTCGCCCAGCTGCTCGCTGCGCATGGCCCGGCCGATCACCAGCCGCTTGAGTATCCCGGTCACGTTCAGCACGGCGCGAGCGTATGTCGGCCCACCCGCCCGTCAGCACGACTCCGACGGGGGGAGAGGCATCAAGAACTCGTTAGGATTCCCTGCCGCTGCGTACATATGGCCCAGCTACGCCCGCAGCAGGCGATCGGAACCCGTGGCCTCACCGGCATTCGGGCCGGCCGGCTGTCCTACGGGCATGATGATCCGCGAACCTCGACCAAGGCACCGAGGACAAGGGTGGTGACGATGACCCGGGACAGCGACACTCCGCAACGGGCAGCGCTCGGAACATGGCCGACCCCGCTCGAGCCCGTGCCACGGCTGGCCCGGGCGCTCGGGCTCGGCACGGACGACTTGTGGGTCAAGCGTGACGACCTCACCGGCCTGGGCGGCGGTGGGAACAAGGTGCGCAAGCTGGAGTGGACCTGCGGCGCGGCGCTCGCCGAGGGCGCCACCGTCCTGGTGACCACGGGTGCGCCCCAGAGCAACCACGCGCGTCTGACCGCCGCCGCCGGCGCCCGGCTGGGGCTCGACGTCGTACTCGTGCTCGCCGGCAGCCCCGGATCGTCGGCCTCCGGGAACCTGGCACTCGACGGTCTCTTCGGCGCCACGGTCGTATGGGCCGGTGATGCCGGCCACGGGGGGCTCGCCTCCACCGCCGAGCAGGTGGCCGAACAGCTCCGGGGACGGGGCGCTGTCCCGGCGCTGATCCCCTTCGGCGGTACCAGCGTCATCGGCGCGCGCGGTTACGCCGAGTGCGGGCGCGAACTTCTCACCCAGGCCCCGGACTTGGCGACTGTGGTCGTCGCCCTCGGCTCCGGTGGCACCATGGCCGGCCTCGTCGACGCGCTGGGCGCCGCGCGAGTGCTGGGCGTCCATTGCGGAGCCGTCACCGATCCGGCCGGGACTGTGTCCGAGCTGGTCTGCGGCCTGTCCGGCACGCACTGTGAGCCAAAGACGCTGAGACTGCGACTCGACCAGGTCGGCGACGGCTACGGCGTACTGACCGAGCAGGTGATGGCAGCCCTGACCCTGACCGCCCGCACCGAGGGCATCGTGCTCGACCCGATCTACACCGGCCGCGCGATGGCCGGTCTGATCGCAGCGATCCAGGAGGGTGATGTCGTGCCCGGACAGCGCACGGTCTTCCTGCACTCGGGCGGCCTGCCCGGCCTCTTCGGCCACCCGGCGACGCTCGCGAAAGCAGAGGCCGCACTGACCGTCGAAGGTCATCGCACTCTGCGTTGAGGGCGGGTTGCAGCGACCGGCTTCTTCTCCGCCGGGCTGTCGCCGTCTGCAGGGCGCAGACGGGGACCGGAGATCAAGTCAGCGGGGCCAGGATGCGCCGGGCCTGCCGTCCCGAGCCGAGGAGTCGGCCGTCCGCCGTCCATACCGTGCTGTCGTCGACCGCCCAGCCGCTTCCCGCGTGTTCGGTGCGGATACGGACCAGCGCCCAGCCGTCGACGGGCCCATGGTCCAGGGCGTCGCCGTAGTGGACGGTCAGTTCGGCCGAGGGAACGGGCCTCGGTGCGGTCCAACGCGCGAAGAGCGCAGGGGGCAGGGCATCCGCCAGGATGACGACCGCCTCGGCGTCCAGCCCGCGCCCGTCGGCGAAGCGCACCCAGGCCGTCAATTCGGCGCGGTCGCCTCCGCCGAGTGGCCTCGCCGGGGTCGCGGGACGTATCTCGAGGTGCCGCGCGAACGCGGCCAGACGCTCCGGCAGCTCCAGCGCCTCGCAGTCGTCCGCTCCGGGCACGGCGGGGGCCTGGCTGCCGTCGTAGCCGGGGCCGGGGTGCGCAGTGCCGAACACCGCTGAGCCCCGTAGCACCACGGCGCCACCCTGGTCGGCGACGAACGACGCGAACGAGGTGCCGCGCCCGGCACGCTCGACCGCGGCCTCGATCCGGAGAGGATGGTCGTCGACCGGTGCCAGGAAGTGCGTGGTGAGCGTCCGTACGACGGGTGCCTCGCCGAGCAGGCCGCGCATTCCGGCCAACCCCTGTGCCGCCAGATAGCCGCCGTGTACGCCGGCCCACGACCACCACGAACGACCGACGCTGACCCTTGTGCCCGCAGCCGTCATGCTCATGTCGCCGCACCGTCCTCAGTGAGTTTGAAAACTGGACTTACGATCCCCACCTTACTCCAGCAGGCTGGAAGAGAGAACCCGTTGCGGAGTGAACTACGCCGAAGTGCAGCACTGTCTTGGCGACTTAGGCCGGCGCGGTCATCGCACCGATGTCGGCCGTGGGGGATCCTGGAGACAGGACCGCGTCGTGGTGGCGCACTCGGGCCGGACGCGGCGAGGAGGTGTGCGATGACTCGGACGCTGGAGTGGAGCGTCCGCCTCCACCTGTCGGAGGAGGACGGCACGACGAAGGCCCGCGCGGTACTGGACACCGGTACCGCTACCCTCACCGGTCACGGGGTCGCCCGCTGCAACCCTCAGGACGTGGACATCCCCACGATCGGCGACGAACTCTCGGCGAGCCGTGCGATGAGGGACCTCGCGGTGCAGCTGATGAGGGCGGCCGACGCTGAACTGGAGGCCGCGGGCGCCGGAGCGGCGAGCGGGCGCGCCGGGCCGCCGTACAGCTGGTCGGACACGGCGACCTAGGTCTGGGGTCACCGAAGACCCGCCGCGACAGGCTCGCAGTCACTCCGACCGGTCGTTCGCGGTGCGGAGTCGGGGCCTGGGCGCCTAGGCTCGGTTGTGTGCTGCACATCGTTGACGAACTGGCAGGCCGTGGGCCGCTGCGGATCTGCGCCCACGTGCCACCGCCCGGCGGGCCGGGCGGATTGACCGGTCTGCGCGTGCTGCTGGTCGCGGATGTGCTTGCGCGCGTCGTCGAGCTGCGCGGCAGACAGGTCCTGCTGGGGCGGACGGGCCCGAGCGTCCCGTCGGCCGCCGCTGTCGGTATCCGGCCGGCCGACGCCCATGGGACCCCGGACCACATCGCCGACATGCTCGGCGGCCCACCCGGCGTACACCTCACCGACCGCGCGTACGAGGGCGGAAGCGGCGCCTCCCTCCAGGTGGCAGAGGCGCATACCTCCGTGTCCCTGGCGGGACTTGAGGAGCAGGATCCGCTCGCCGTACGCCTGCTCCTGCTCTCCCACGCCCATCATGAGCCGGTCGCGCTCCGTGCCGAAGCCCTCGACGAGGCCCGCCGCACGCTGGCTCGATGGCGGCGTGCCGTAGCCGATTGGGCGGAGCAGCCGTCGAAGCCGATGCCCGCCGACCGCGTGGGCCCGGTCCGTACCGTGCTGGAGGACACGCTGGGCACCCCCGCTGTACTCGACCTGCTGCGGGATCTGGAGACGGCCAAGGACGTGTCGGCCGGAGCGAAGTTCGAGACCTTCGCCCATCTGGACCGCGTCCTCGGCCTGGAACTCGCCCGCGAGATCGGCCACCCGCACCCCGCGGGAGCGCCGGCATGAGCCCGCTGCGGCGGCTGGTCGTCCTGCGGCACGCCAAGTCCGCACGGCCCGAGGGCGTTCCCGACCATGAGCGCCCCCTCGCCCCTCGCGGTCTGCGCGACGCCCCCGCCGCCGGCCGCTGGCTGGCGGAAGCCGATTGCCTGCCCGACCTCGTCCTGTGCTCCACCACCCGCCGTACCCGCCAGACCTGGGAGTTGGCCGCCACGGAGCTGGGCAGCGCCCCGCCGGTGCGATACGAGCCCCGCCTCTACGCGGCGGACGACCAGACCATTCTCGATGTCGTACGCGAAGTGCCCGCCGATGTCGGGACGTTGCTGCTGATCGGACACAACCCCGGCCTCCAGGATCTGATCCTGCTGCTCGCCGACGAGGCACTCGGCGGCACAATGCAGCGCGCACAGACGAAGTTCCCGACGTCCGCCGTCGCCGTGCTGACCTGGCGTGGCACATGGTCCGCTCTCGCACCGGGCGCCGCGCTGCTCACCGACCTGGCCGTCCCCCGTGGACAGCGGTGAGCCCGGCCCGGATTCACCGCGGCGTGGGGCCGCAGTGCACTGGGCTGAAGCGGCCGGGGGGGGGTGCGCGTGTCGACCGTATGGCCGGGGCCGGCGGCGGCCCCATGGTGGTTTCGGAGACACAACTCCTCGCCGGGACCGCCCAGAACCAAGGATCAGTGAATGAACAGCGCAGACTTGCTGGCAGATGCATTCGAGCGCGTCCGGGAGGCAGTACACGGAGCGGTCGAGGGGCTTTCACCGGATGACCTCAACGCCCGGCTGGATGCCGACGCGAATTCGATCGGCTGGCTCGTATGGCATCTGTCGCGCATCCAGGACGATCACGTGGCCGATGCGGGTGAAGTGGAGCAGGTGTGGTTCTCCCAGGAGTGGGCGGCCCGCTTCGGGCTGCCCTTTCCCAAGGGAGCGACCGGGTTCGGCCACTCCAGCAGACAGGTCGCCGCGGTACAGGTCCAGTCGGCCGAGCTACTGCTCGGTTACTACGACGCCGTCCACGAGCAGACCATGCGGTTCGTGCGCGGGCTCGACGACGCGGCGCTGGACCGCGTCGTGGACGAGTCCTGGTCGCCGCCGGTCACTCTGGGAGTCCGTCTGATCAGCGTCCTGGCCGACGATCTGCAGCACGCCGGCCAGGCAGCGTTCATCCGAGGCTCGCTGGAGCGCCGTTGAGAAGCGGCTGTTCGGTCCAGATCGTCTTGCCGTCGCGCGTGTACCGGGTGCCCCACCGCTCGGTGAGCTGGGCCACCAGGAAGAGTCCGCGGCCGCCCTCGTCTGTGGTGCGGGCCCGGCGGAGGTGCGGTGAGGTGCTGCCGGTGTCGGACACCTCGCAGATGAGGTGGTCGTCACGGATGAGCCGTAGGGCGATCGGCCCGCTGCCGTACCGGTAGGCGTTGGTGACCAGTTCGCTGACGATCAGTTCGGTGGTGAAGACCATCTCCTCCAGCCCCCACTCGGCCAGCTGGGATGCCGTGAGCATCCGGGCCTGAGCAGCGGCGGTTGCCTCCACGGGCAGCTCCCACATGGCCACCTTCTCCGCTGCCAGAACGCGGGTACGGGCGATGAGCAGAGCCACGTCATCGGCCACGTCATCGGTGGGCCGGTCGCGCAGCAACGCGCCCTCCACCGCGCGGCATGTCTCTTCCAATGAGCGGGTCGGCGGGGTCAGTGCCCCGCACAGATCGGCCAGACTCTCGTCGACGTCTCGCTTGAGGCCCTGGATGAGGCCGTCGGTGTAGAGGGTCAGGAGACTGCCTTCGTCCAGTTCCAGCTCGACGGCCTCGAACGGCAGCCCGCCCAGGCCCAGCGGCGGGCCTGCAGGCAGTTCGAGGAGGTGTACCTGTCCGGCAGGCGTCACCACCGCGGGCGGCGGGTGGCCGGCGCGGGCCACGACGCAGTGCCGCGAGACCGGGTCGTAGACCGCGTACAGGCAGGTCGCGCCAATGACTTGAGGGGAACATTCGTCGGTCGGTTCCTGCTCGGCCGCCAGACGGTCCACGAGATCATCGAGGTGGGAGAGGACCTCGTCAGGAGTGAGGTCGAGATTGGCCAGGGTGTGTACGGCGGTACGCAGCCGGCCCATGGTGGCCGCCGCGTGGATGCCGCGGCCGACCACGTCGCCGACGACGAGGGCGACGCGGAGCCCGGAGAGGGGAATGACGTCGAACCAGTCACCGCCGACGCCGGTCGTCGCGTCGGCCGGCAGGTAGCGGTGGGCGACTTCGACGGCCGGGTGCCGGGGCACCTCGTGCGGGAGCAGGCTGTGCTGCAGGGTGACGGCGGCCTCGTGCTGCTGGGTGTAGCGGCGTGCGTTGTCGATGCACACCGCGGCGCGGGCGGCGAACTCCTCGGCGAGTGTGAGGTCGTCCTCCTCGAATGGCTCGACCCGCTTCGACCGCCACAGACTGAGCAGGCCGAGCACGAGCCCCCGCGCGACCAGCGGCACCACCATCAGAGAGTGGACGCCCAGACCGAGGGCGCGCTCAGCCCGCTCGGGGTCCAGGGGGAGCCACCCGGCAGGGCCTTCCAGCTGCGCTTGGAGGATCGGACGCCGCTCGGCCAGGCACCGCGCTTGCACAGTTCCCGGCGGTATCTGAATGGTGCGGCCCACCGGATACATCACCTCCGCCGTGTTCCGCAGGATGCTGCGGATCGCTGTCCGGCGCACGGGTCCGAGCGTCTCCTGGGTGGGCTCCTGGCCGCGGGTCACCGGCTCCAGCAGGTCCACGGAGACACAGTCAGCGAGGTCGGGGACCGCCACTTCGGCCAGCTCACGCGCTGTCTTCGCCACGTCCAGCGTGGTGCCGATGCGGGTGCTGGCCTCGTTGAGCAGGGCCAGCCGACGGCGGCCCTGATAGCGTTCGGTCACGTCCTCGACCGTCTGCGTCACCCCGAGGATCCGTCCGGAGGGGTCCTCCATCCTGAAGGCCGATACGGACACGACCAGTTCACGGCCGGGATCCCGGCGCAAACGGGCGTGCTGCTCGGTGAAGATCGAGGACCGGCCCGTCGCCAGTACCTCCCGCAACTGCCTCTCCACGGAGTCGCTGTCCTGCTGGATCAGGAAGTCGCTGGTGTGGAGCCCGCGATGCTGCTCGGCCGGTATCTGACTGAACTTGGAGATCGCCCGGTTCACACGCAGGATGCTCAGGTCCGGGGCGCGGACGGACAGACCGATCGGGGACCGGCGGAACAGCCCGTCCAGGACCGACCGGTCCGTCTCCCACTGGACAACCTCCTCGGCGGGCGCACAGACGAGGACCCATTCGCGGGGGGAGTCGCCTCTCACGGTCATCCGGGCCCGGCACCCCAACTCCGCCCGATGGCCGTCGCGATGCCGGACGGGCACGACCCCGAACCATCCCCGGTCGCGTACGCATGCCGTCACCGCGTCCATGACGACGTCCTGGTCGCGCGGGTCGACCAGAAAGTCGACCGCCGGCCGCCCAAGCGCCTCCTCGGGCGGGTACCCGAGCAGCGACTCGGCCCGCTCGCTCCAGCCGACGACCCTCCCGCGGTCGTCCAGCACCACCAAGGCCGCGCGCCGCACCGCAAACGGGTCTTCCGGGCCTTCGCTGAACGTTGTCACCGGAGTGTCCATCCCTACCACCCTTGCACCTTCCGAGCGGGACCGCCCAAGCCGTGCCGCTCAGGGTGACTTCTCACCGGGCCTGGCGGACGCAGAGTTCTGGCGAGGAGCACCGCCACATCGTCCTGGGCCGCGGAGGGCAGCAAGCGGTCGAGGATGCGGTCGCAGATCTCCTCCAACGGGTCGTCGAGGTGTCGCAGCGCCTGAGCGAGCTGTCGCATGCCCTGGTCGAGATCTCTGTCGCGAGCCTCGATAAGTCCGTCGGTGTACAGCACCAGCAGACTGCCGGGGGGCAGCGGCACCTGCTCGGTCGGGAAGTCCTGTCCGCCCGCTCCCAAGGGCGTACCCGGGGGCCCGTCGAGGAACGCGATCGTCCCCTGGGCGTCGGCCACGGCCGGAGGCGGATGACCGGCCCTGGCGATCAGGCAGCCGCCGGCAGCCGGGTCGTGGACTGCGTAGACGCACGTCGCCATTTCGTTCTCCCCCAGGTCGGCCACGGCGGCATCCAGGGAGCGGAGGATCTGCCCCGGGGGGATGTCGTGGCGTGCCAGCGTTCGCACCGCTGTGCGCAGCTGTCCCATGACGGCCGCGGCATGGATTCCGTGCCCCATGACGTCCCCGATGACCAGCCCGGTCCTGCCGTCAGGCAGGGCGATGACGTCGAACCAGTCGCCGCCGACCTCGTGGTCGCTGGCGGGGAGGTAGCGCCCGGTGAGTTCCAGGCCGGTCACTTCCGGCAGCGCGTTGTTCGTCAGGCTGCGCTGCAGAGTGAGGGCCGCCTTTCGCTGCCTGGTGTACATGCGCGCGTTGTCGATGTTCAGCGCGGCTCGGGCGACCAGCTCGTCGATGAGCACGCAGTCCTGCTCGTCGAGCGGCTCGCGGCCGCGGCTGCGCGTCACCACCACGGCGCCGAGCACCTTGCCGCGGGCGACCAGCGGGACCAGTCGGGCGGAGCCCACACGGGCAGCGAGGTACGTACGCAGTCCCTCGGCGCCCGGATCGTTGATCAGCGCCGGGATGTCGGACAGGTAGAGGTTCATGGGGTGCCCATCGGCGATGACCTGCTCGTACACCGACCCGAGCGGAACCTGGAAGGTCAGGCCCGCTGCCAGCTTCTCGGCAGGGGCCAACGGATCGGTGAAGGCGGCCGCCATACGACGCACCACGCCGTGGGTGGATGCGGCCGCCTCATCGGGGTCGAGTACCTGTTCCAGCAGTTGTACGTCGGCCGAGTCGGCCAGTTGGGGCACCAGCACCTGCACCACTTCTTCGGCGGTCTGCCGTAGGTCCAAAGTAGTCCCTATCCGCGCGTCGGCCTCGGCCAGCAGGGCGAAGCGTTGCCGTGCCTGCTCGGCCTCGGCCTGAGCCTGCTGCCCCTCGGTGATGTCGATCAGGGAAGCGATCACTCCCAGCGGCCGGCCGGCGCTGCCGAGCAGCGGGGCATAGGAGCAGGACCAGGTCCGGTCGTGATCGGGATCGGCCGGGGTGCGCCCGGTGCGGCGCACGTCGACCACCGCTCTACCGCTGTCCAGGACCTGCCGCATCACCGTCTCCAGCGCCGCGGCGTTGACCCCTGGCGCGACCTCGGTCGGCCGCTTGTCGAGGTGCTCGGCCGCGGAGACGCCGTTCATCCGCGCCAGTGCGTCGTTGACCCGAAGAAAGCGCAGATCGGGGCTGAGCGTGGCCAGACCGATGGGGGACTGGGTGAACAGACCTTCCAGGGCAGCCAGCGAATCCCGCATTCGCAGCACCGCGGAGGTCTCCACGGCGATGGCCAGGAGGCCCGCTCTTCCCTGCGGGTCCACAGACGGGCAGAGCCACATCTCCATCGGCACGAGGTGCCCGTCACGGTGCCGCAGCGGGAGGGTTCCGACAACCGTCTCACCCGCCATGACCTTCTGCGCGAGCTGCTCGGCCGACTCCCGGTTGGGCTCTGGGACCAGTATCGAAATCCCGTACCGGCCGAGCAGCTCCTCCGGCACGTAGCCGAGCAGGTCCTGGGCGGCGAGCGACCACTCCACGACGCGCCCCCGCGCATTGACTCTCCACAGCGCGATCGGAAGCAGGTCGCGGAGCACACCCGCGTACCCGATCGCCGACAGGGGGTGACCCGGCACATCGCTCGTCGACTCGTGTGTGTCCACGCAATGACCTCACCCCGGGGCGTGGGGGCTCTGCTTGCCGACCACTCCCTGGCGATCTTCCCGGCGAGCGCTGCCGACGCACAGTCGATGCAGCGGCTTCGGGTACGGCGACTTTGGGCGCAGCTTTTTTGGGACGCAGTTGCTAACACATCAGCCTATCCGAGGCGCTGGCATGGGCGAACTGAGCATCCCGTACCCGATGGCTCGTGGGAGCTGTTTCATGGCGTGGACGGCGATAGTGAGGCCCAGGGCCGGGAGGCTCGATGGAACTCGTCTCCAGGACCCTGGGCCATATCGATGG
The DNA here is from genome assembly GCF_044389785.1 of Streptomyces sp. NPDC019443. Classification (NCBI taxonomy): domain Bacteria; kingdom Bacillati; phylum Actinomycetota; class Actinomycetes; order Kitasatosporales; family Streptomycetaceae; genus Streptomyces; species Streptomyces sp. NPDC019443. The sequence goes on along the minus strand of NZ_JBIRYJ010000003.1, from coordinate 128,748 downwards.
CTGTCATGTTGTTCGCGTGTCTCTGTGCGGTCGATAGTTCCTCCTTCCGCCGTGAGGCGCAGCCCTCTATACGGGGCCGGTGCAGGCTTGCAGCTCGAACCACACCACCTTCCCGACGTGTGTCCGGTCGCTGCCCCAGCAGCGGGACAGCCGGTTCAGCATGTGCAGCCCCCGGCCCTCCTCGTCGTGCTCCTCGACATGGCGCCTCAGCGGTCCGGCCGGATTCGCGTCCTCGATCTCGCAGCGCAGCCCGCCGTGCGGGGCGGGCAGGCAGAAGGTGAGGCGGATCGGCCCCCACGCATGGCGCAGGGCGTTGGTCACCAGCTCGCTGACGAGCAGCTCCGCGTCGTCGACCTGATCGACGAGCGCCCAGTCAGCCAGCTGGGCACGGGTGAGTCGCCGTGCTTCACGCACCGAGGACGGGTCGCTGGGAAGGAGCCAGGACCTTCTACGGGCGGGCTGGGCCGGGATACCGCCGAGCCCGGCATGCCATGGCGCAATAGCCGCGGTCTCGGGCATGGGTGCGGTGAACGGTTTCATGCCGCCCTGCCCTCCATGGCCTGAACAGTCTGAGCGGACCTGCCGTCGGGCAGGAGCTCACCCATGTCCTCGAACACCGTCACACCGTTGCAGAGGAGGCCCCACCCCTGCTCGGGGTGGTAGGCCACGAGGCGGGCGGCGTCATGGTCGGGCGCGGTTGAGGTGGGGCAGGATGGCTGGTGCTGGCACATTTGTGGTCGGACCTTCGATTCTCCGCCCGGCTGGGGTGGATCTCGTATGACGCGACCATCATGTGCCGACAGAGAAAGTGACGGGGAGGGGATAAATCCCCGGATTGGTACCTGAAACCACCCGCAGTGGGCCCGCGACGTGCTTCGCAGGGTGTCGACGTCATCGCTCCGCGTGCGGCGCCGCTGCGGATTCCCGCATTCCCGCCCCTGTCACTGGCCGGCCGCCGCCTCCCGAGGAGCCCACGGAGTCGAGGCCGAGGAGCCGTACAAGGCCCAGTCCGCCGCCCGGTCGAGTCCCATCTTCGCTCCGCGCCGGACTGCCGCGGCATATCGGCGATCGCCGAGATCGGTGCGGAGCCTGATCTCGGCCCCCTCGTGTCCCGCGGCCAGGTGCCGGAACCCGGACTGCGAGATCCCTATGGAACGCCACACGACCTCCGCCGCGCCCAGCAGCCGGGCACCGCGTTCCGCCTCGCCGGCTGAGGCGGCCGTCCAGGCCAGCGCCTCCATGCACAGGGCGATTCCCCACCCGTCCCCTACGACCCGGCGGGCGTTCAGGGCGTCGCGGAGGAGTTCTGCCGCACGGCTCGGCTCGCCCTGGCGCCAGAGGTGGAGGCCGAGCGCCCACAGGGCATAGGAGCGGGACCAGGGCGCGTGCGCCTCATTGCACAGGTCCAGGCACTCCTTCCCGACATCCGCGGCACGCGGATCGCCGGACATGGCGCATGCCAAGGTGAGCTGATACAGAGCGGTCATCAAGCCATTGCGGTCGCCGGCCGCGCGGTGGCCTTCCACGGCTTCTGCCAGAAGGCCGATCGCCTGGCGGAAGTCTCCTTCGTAGAGCGCGCGTCCGCCCAGGTACTGCGTGGCGTGGACCAGGGTCGAGGCATCGTGAAGCCGGAGAGCGAGAGCCCGGCACTCCTCCAGCCGCGGCAGCGCAGAGGCCGTGTCGCCCCGGAGCACCGACAGCCAGCCGTCCACCCACAGCGCCTTGCCGCGGGCCACCGTGTCCTGCGGCGCGAGCGCCAGTGCCCTGCCGAGCCAGTGGCGGCCCTCGCTGATCAGTCCGCTGCACAGCCAGTGGAACCACAGCGACGCGGCGATCTTCAGCCCCGCCTGTGTCTGGCCGGGCTCGCTGAGGCAGAACTCCAGAGCGGTGCGGATGTTGGCGTGCTCGCTCTGCAGCCGGGCGAGCCAGGTCTCCTGGCGCGGGCTCAGCCACTCCGCCTCCGCGCGGTCCACCAGCTGGAGGTACCAGTCCCGGTGGCGGCGCTGCAGGGCCGGCTTCTCCCCGGCATCGGCCAGACGCTCCGCGCCGTACTGCCGGATCGTTTCCAGCAGGCGGTAGCGCACCTGGGTACCCTGCTCCTCCCGGATCAGGACCGACTTGTCGACCAGCCCCGCCACCAGGTCGAAGATGCGCTCCTCGGGTATGCCGTCACCCGAGCAGACCGCTTCGGCCGCCTCGAGCCCGCAGCTCCCGGCGAAGACCGACAGGCGCGCCCACAACCGCTGCTCACCGGGGGAGCAAAGATCGAAGCTCCAGTCGATCGACGAGCGCAAGGTCTCGTGCCGGGGCAAGTCCGCCGTGGTCTGTGCCGGGGAGAGCTCGAGACGCTCGTCCAGCCGTCGGAGGAGTTCTTGGGGCGTGAGCGTCCTCAGTTGCGCCGCCGCCAGTTCGATGGCGAGCGGGATGCCGTCCAGGCGCCGGCAGAGCCGGACGACCGTTTCCAGGTTTTCGGCGCCGAGGGTGAAATCCGGCGACGCCTCGGCCGCCCTCCGCTGGAGCAGCCTGACCGACGCGTAGTGGCCGGCCTCCGCGGGGCGGAGCGTTCGATGCGGTTCCGGCACGGCCAGTGCGGGCACCGAGAGGACTGACTCGCCGTCCACCCCCAGGGGCTGGCGACTGGTGACCAGCACGCACAGCCGGGGAGCCGCACGCAGCAGCCGGTCGGTGAGCGCCGCGCAGCCGTCCAGGATGTGCTCGCAGTTGTCCAGGATCATCAGGGACCGCGCGTCACGCAGATGGTCGCAGAGCATGTCCGTCGGGTGTCTGGCCGACTGGTCCCGCAGCCCGAGCGCGGTGGCGACGGTCTGCGGGAGCAGCCCTTCTTCCTCCAGCGCGCCGAGCTCGACCAGCCATACGCCGTCCGGGAACGCCCTTCGCGTCTCGTCGGCAACTCCCATTGCCAGCTTGGTCTTGCCCACGCCCCCCACACCGGTGAGGGTCACCAGGCGAGAGTGCCGCAGCATCCGTTTGGCCTCGGCCAGCTGCCGTCGGCGGCCGATCAGCGAGGACTCGTCGCCGAAGGAAGTGCCCCGCCGGAGATGGGGACGAGTGCCGTTGGCACCGTGGGCGGACATAACACCATGGTTGCACCCTGCGGGAGGCGGACTGGATTCCTCTTCGGCCCCCCGCCCGGCGGGGACGGCCGGAGCTGCGGAGGAATAGGCTGGTTTGCGTCGGCCCGGCACAAACGGCAGGTACGCCGTGGACAGGGGACCGATCCGAGGAATCGATGGCTGTCGTGGCACCAAGCGTCTCGACACGTCGGCAAGAGGGCAAGCTGCCTGCCGAGGTGACGAGCTTCGTGGGACGTCGGAACGAGGTGGCCGAGGTCCGCCGCAGGCTGTCCGGATCGCGCCTGGTGACGCTCACCGGTGTGGGGGGAGTCGGCAAGACGCGGCTGGCGTCACGTGTCGCAGCCGAGGTCCGGTCGGCGTTTCCGGACGGCGTGTGGCTGGTCGAACTCGCGGGCCTGGAGAATTCCGAGCTGCTCGCCCAGACCGTCGCCGAAGCGCTGGAGATCCGGGACCACTCGTCCCGGCCGCCACTGGACATCCTCACCGACCACCTGCGGGACAAGCGCACGCTGGTGATCCTGGACAACTGCGAGCACCTGCTGCCGCAGTGCGCAGTGCTGGCCGATTCCCTGCTTCGATCCACCGCCGACCTGAAGATCCTGGCCACCAGTCGGCAGGTGCTCGGCCTCACATACGAGCACACCCTGGCCGTGCCGACGCTGGACCTGCCGAGCACCGAGAACCCCCGGCTCTCCACCAAGTCGCTGACCCGGTGCGACGCCGTACGGCTGTTCATCGAGAGGGCGGGCGCCGTCCTGCCCGGCTTCTCCGTCACCGAGGCCAACCGCGAAGCAGTGGAACGGATCTGCCGGCAGCTGGACGGCATCCCGCTGGGAATCGAGCTTGCCGTCGTCCGGCTGCGGGCCCTTTCCGTACAACAGTTGCTGGAGCGGCTGGACGACCGGTTCCAGTTGCTCACCGCCGGTTCGCGGGTGGTGCTGCCGCGCCACCAGACACTGCGCGCGCTGATCGACTGGAGTTACGTTCTGTGCACCGACCAGGAGCGGCTGCTCTGGGCTCGCGCCTCGGTATTCACCGGCGGCTTCGACCTGGAGGCGGCCGAGGAGGTGTGCTCCGGCGACGGCATCAGCCGCGAAGAGGTCCTCGACGTGGTGACCGGGCTGGTCGACAAGTCCGTCCTCCTCAGAGAGGAGCCCCATGCGACGGTGCGCTACCGGCTGCTGGACACACTGCGGCAGTACGGCCGGGAGCAGCTCGTCGCAGCCGGGCAGACGGGACCTTGGCAACGGCGCCACCGCGACTACTACCGGCGGCTGGCGGGCGAAGCGCGTGCCGAGCTGTTCGGTCCGTCCCAGGTGGCCTGGTTCACCCGGCTCCACCTGGAGCACACCAACCTGCGCACAGCCCTGGAGTACAGCTTCGCCGAACCGGGTGAGGCCGAGACCGGCCTGGCCATGGCATCGGACCTGCTCTACCACTGGATCACGAGTTACTACCTCGGCGAGGGACGGCGCTGGCTGGACGAGGGCCTCGCCATCTGCACCGAACCGAGCCAGGTCCGGGCCCGAGCGCTGTGGACCAACAGCTGGCTGGCCGTCATCCAGTCCGAGACCGCCGCGGCGGCGGCCATGCTCGAGGAGAGCGGGAAGCTCGGGAAACAGCTCGCGGACGAGTCCGTACTCGCCTACACCGCGCTGTACTCCGGCATGATCGCCATGTACCGGGGGGACGCCGAATCCGCGATCGGGCTCTACGAGGAGGCGGTGGCCAGGCACCAGGCCACCAACGACCCCGTGGGACTCGCGCTGTCGCTGATCCGGCTCTCCCTGCTCCACTCGTTCCTCGGTGACTCGCCGCGCGCCATCTCCATCGGCGAGGAGTCCCTGAGGGTGTGTGACGCCTACGGAGAGGGCTGGCACCGGGCCTACACGATGATGGCGCTCGGAATCGAGGTCTGGCGCCAGGGCGACACCCGTCGCGCCGCCGAGCTCGAAAAGGCGAGCCTGGGCTTCAACCGTTCGCTCGACGATCCGCTGGGGGTCGGCGTCAACCTCGAGGTGCTGGCCTGGATCGCCGCCACGGAGGAGCACTACGAGCGCGCCGCCCAGCTCCTGGGCATCCTGCAGACCGTCTGGCAGGCGATCGGCGCGCCGCTGTCCGGGTACGGGCACCTCGTCAAGTACCACGACGAATGCGAGTCCCGCACGAGCCGCACCCTCGGCGCGACGGCCTTCCGTGCCGCGGCCAAGAAGGGCTCCCGGCTCTCCTACGACGAGGCGCTCAGCTACGCGCTCGAGGAGCACCTGGCAGCGGTGGAGCCGGGTGGAGAGGACGAGCGGCCCTCCCCGCTGACCCGTCGGGAGACCGAGATCGCCCAGCTGGTCGCGCAGGGGCTGAGCAACAAGGAGATCGCGGCCACGCTGGTGATCGCCCAGCGCACGGCGGAGGGCCATATCGAGCACATACTGAGCAAACTCGGCTTCACCTCCCGTGCCCAGGTGGCTGTCTGGGTCTTCGAACACGACCGCGCGGCAGGCGGGGACGAGCGCTCCCCCGAGGGCGAGCGGTGACCGGCTGAGTCGGCCGCTGGCTGAGCGTCGCCGCTCGGCAGATCGACAGATCGACAGATCGGTGGGTGGGTGGGTCGGTGTCAGGGATTCGTACCCCTCGCGCCTGCCCCGAAGCGGCGCGGCTCCGGGAGCATGCGGAGGGGACCGGTACCCAGGGCCGCTTCCGGCTTCGGCCGGATCGTCGTCCCGGGCACGGGCCGCAGCTGCCACCGTGTGCTGACGGCGGCGAGAGCCAGGTTCGCCTCGGCCAGGCCGAAGGTGTCACCGACGCATTTGCGGCTGCCTGCGCCGAACGGCACCATCGCGCCGCGCGGCACTGATGACGCCCGCTCGGGAAGCCAGCGATCGGGGTCGAAGCGATCGGGGCCGGAGAAAGAGTGGGGGTTGCGGCCGAGAACGTAAGGGCTGAACAGAACGACCGTACCCGGCTTCAGCTTCTGTCCGCACAGTTCCGTCTCGCCGGTGACGATCCGGCTGAGCAGCCAGGCGGGCGGATAGAGGCGAAGGGTTTCGGTGACGACGCGTCGGGCGTAGTCCAGGGCGGGCAGGTCGGCGAAGGCAGGCAGCCGGCCGTCGAGGACGCGGTCGGCTTCGTCCTGCAACTGCTGCTCGACCTCGGGGTGCCGGCTCAGGAGGTGGAAGGTCCACGCCAGGACGCTCGCGGTGGTCTCGGTGCCGGCGATCAGCAGGGTCATGACCTGGTCGCGGATGTCGTCATCGGTGAAGCGCTCACCGCTTTCCTCGTCCTGGGCCCCGACCAGGATCGACAGCAGGTCCCCGTTGTCCGCCCCCGAGAGCCGGCAGCCCTGGACCGTCTCGTCGATGACTGCGCGCAGCCTCCCGCGTGCTTGCTCGAAGCGCCTGTTCTCCGGAGTGGGCAGTCGCTCCAGGAGACCGACCGGCGCGGTCATCCGCCGGTAGATGCCCCGAAGGATGATGGGCAGACACTGCTGTACGTCGGCAACGGCCCGACCACCGATCGTGGTGGAGAACAACGTTCGCGTGGTGACCCGGACCGTCAGCGCATGCAGTGTGGCGCCGAGGTCGATGGCACGGCCTTCCTGCCACGAACCGAGCACGGCGTCGATCTCTTCGCACATCACGGCGGCGTACGACGCCGTCCGGCTGGAGTGAAAGGCGGGCTGCACCAGCCGGCGCTGCAACCGGTGCTCCGCCCAGGCCGAGGTGAACAGGCCGTTGCCCACGAGGGGGCGGACCTTGTCGAACAGCGGGCCGCCCTTGTCGTAGGTACGCGGGTCCAGCAGGACCTGACGTACGAGCTCGGGGTGGCAGGCCAGGTAGGCGCGCTGGGGGCCGAGACGGACCTCGACCAGGTCGCCGTGGGCGGGCAGGGCAGCCAGGAACTCCAGCGGACGGCGCCGCAGAGGGATCGCATGGCCGAGAACGGGGAGCCGGCCGGGAGCGACGCCCTTCGTCGACGGCGCAGCCATGCCGGTGCCCGACAGGCGGGTGCTCGACCGCAGGCGTGCAGTCTGGGCCACTCTTCAGCTCCTCGTCATGGATGGTGTCGCCGTCTGCGGCCTGCCGCTATCGGTATGGGTACGGGTATGGGCATGGGTGTTGGGCCGTGCTCGGAATCGGGTGACGGGAGCGGTGAGACTGATCCAGCCCGAGGTGGAACCGTCCCAGACGTAGCCGTCGCCGAAGTAGCGAGGCGTGAGGTACTCGAACTCCGCACTGCCACCGATCAGATGGTCCAGGCCGTTCAGATACGCGCGGATGTCCGCCCGCGTTGCGTATGGACCGTTCAGCACCTGGTCCCGGGCTGCGATATAGGCCCGCTCATGGTGCTCGACCAGCTCACGAAGCCGGTCGACGCAACTCTGCAGACCGAGTCCCTCGCGCTCGATCAGCACGCGGGCCACCGTCATCTTGTCGTCCTGCGCATGCTCCTTGCGCCACGAGAGCAGGTCGTTGACGATGATCATCTGCCGCATGCAGTGCGTGTGCACCTCCGCGAGCAGCCGGTCGCATCCGGTCATGTTGACGCCCGCCGCGTATTCGGTCATCAGCCGGATGAAGTCGCAGCCGAAACTGTTCAGACGCACGGTCATACAGGTCTCGTAGTCCGGCACCCGCCCCGTCAGCTTGAAGCGGATCTCGGTGACGCACCCGCGCAGAAACGCCTCGAGAGCACCGGCGAACCGTCGAGTCTGACCAGGAGAGAGTCCAGGACTGATACGACGCCACAGCTCCTTGCCCGCCAAGCCGTAGGGAAAGTCCTCGCTCCCGCCGCCGTCACCGTGGAAGTCGTCCATGATGTCGGCGAACACCTCGCGCGCACCGGCCTCATCGGCTCCCAGCGCCGAACGGTCCGAGACGAAGCTGTCGATGACGGTGACGTACTGGTACCAGTCGGCGACGTCGAGCGCCCGCTGCTCGTCGGCGTACGGCACGGTCAGTGGTCCGTACAGTCCGTTCCGCTGACGTAGGAAGGACAGCAGGTCTTCCTCACTCGCGAAGCAGTCGCCGAGTCGGCGGCGCACCCAGCCGTTCGACCGGAACTCGATCTGCGCCGCCTTGGGGTGGTAGGCCACCGGCAGCAGCCGAGGCAGCTCGGGCAGGAAAAACTCGGTCATGACGTCCTTACGGAAGCGGCGTGGGCAAGTTGGCGCAGGGTTTCGACGGCAGCCTCCGGGAAGGGGGCGTGGTCGAGGGCATTCATGGCTCGGCGCAAACGACGGGCGATCATCCGCTCCACCGCGATGCGGGCACCGGTGGCTTCCAGAACGGCACGCACGGAGTCGGCCTGCTCCTCGGTCAGATCGGGGCGGCCCACCAGAGCACGCAGAAGGCGGAGTTGCGCAGGAGTGGCTCTTGCGACGGCGAGAGCCATCAGCACGGTGCACTTGCCGTGGCGGAAGTCGTCAGTGATGGGTTTGCCGGTCGCCGCGGGATCGCCGAATCCTCCCAGGAGGTCGTCCCGGAGTTGGAACGCTTCTCCGATGGGAAGGGCGTAGGCGGTGCAGGCTTCCATGACGGCGGTGCTGCATCCGGCCAGAGCGCCACCGAGATGCAGCGGTCGCTCCACGGTGTACTTGGCGGTCTTGAAGCGGCTCACAGTCAGGGCATAGGCGATATTGCCGGTCGGCCTGCCAGTGCCGAGCAGGTCGAGATACTGGCCGTACATGACCTCGGTACGCATGGCGTTCACCACGCCAAGGGCCGCACGCATTGGCACGGGCGCGAGGCCCGCCGAGTGGAGCAACTCGTCGGACCAGGCCAGTGCGAGGTCGCCGAGCAGGATGGCGGCGTTTGCACCGAACTGGTCGGCGTCCCCTGGGCCTTGGCGGCTTCGGTGACGGTCGGCCAGGGATGCGTGGACGCTTCGATGCCCTCTGCGCGTGTCGCTGTCGTCCATGACGTCGTCATGAATGAGGGCGGAGGTGTGGAACAACTCCAAAGACGCCGCGGCCCGCAGCACCGGTTCCGGGTCTCCGCGACCATGTGCGGCGCACCAGCCGCACACGCACATCACCGGTCGTATTCGTTTGCCGCCCACGAAGAGGAATCTGCGTAACGTGCCGATGAGTTCGGTGAGTTGGGGAGGAGCCGAACGGCTCTTCGCCGCCAGAAAATCCGCAAGCACCGAGTCGACCGCTAGCCGGATCTCCACCATGTCCAGCACGGCGTCATTGAGGGCCATCATGGTGTGGCCCCCCGCACCTGCCACGGCAACGCGCATGGCCCCCCTCCGAGGGAGCGAGACGAGGAAGCAAGAGCGAGCAAATCAGTGCGGAGACATGTACTCCCCGTTCGTTCGCCCTTGATGCTTCACCTCTCCACCCCGGGGGAAACCACGATGCTGCTGCCCCTGGCGCATCATTTCCCACCATGTGGTGCACGACACGGCGCGCACGGCCTACCGTGCGCCGTTGACTACGCGGATGGTGCTCCGCTAAGCGGCTCGTGCCGCACCATCTCCAAGCGGCGCGGCCGCAGCCCCGTCGCGACCAGCTCGTCGCGCGCCCGCGCCGCAACATTCCCCGCCCCGCACTGACCGGCCAGGTCCACAGCACGGTGCAGGGGCTCGGCCGCTTGCGAGAGGAGTCCGGCGCGGCGAAGCGCGGTGCCGAGTTCCACCAGAGCACCCGCGAGTTCGTACGACGACGGCGCCAACTCCAGCGTGGTGACGGCACGCTGAAGCAGAGCAATCCCCTCGGGCCCGTCCGTCACCCGGGCGAGCACATACAGCCCTTTCCCCACCGCCGTTGCCGTACCGAAGCGCTCGGCGCGGCGCAGCGCCTCCCGTGCCAGGTCCAGCGCCCGCCCAGCGTCCGTTGTCCGGGTGGCCAGCGCGAGATGGGGCAGCCACGGGCACCAGGCCGGATTGCGCATACCGCGCAGATCGAGGCGGCGGCCCACCGCGGCCAGCTCTTCGGCAGCCTGCTTGTCCATTCCCTGAGCCAACAGCAGTTCGCCGTGGACGGTCTCGGCATCGGGAAGCGTCACGGCCGACGGGAACGGCTTGCCGAACCGGCGTTCCACTGCCAGCTCCTGGGCAGCGGCCGTCTCCCCGCGGGCCAGCAGGATTTCGATCAGGCTTGCCATCGCGTACCACTGGGCATGGGTGCCCGCGGTCCCCAGGCGGTCCCCGAGCTGCAGTCCGGCGCGTACGAAGTCCTCGGCGTCGGTGAGCCGGCCTTTCCAGAAGCGGATATAGCCGAGCAGGCTGTAGGCGAGCGAGAGGTGCACCCCTCGCCAGCCCTGCTGTTCGTACTCTGCGATGGCTTGCGAATACAGCTCCTCGGCCCGGTCCGGGCGGTCGCAGTACAGGAAGGTGAGCGCCACCAGCGACGGGGCTTCGAAGCCCCACTGCTCGTCCGTCCACCTCATCCCGCCCGAACCCAGCGCCCGCTCCGCGAACTCCAGTGCGGTCGCCGCCGGTTCGCCGCGCACCATCGCATCCCATGCGCGCAGCCCGTAGAGATAGCGTTCGGTCTGGCTCTGGCCGGACAGCCGCTGTGTGAGTTGGCTGAGCCGACGCGACAGGACCGGCGCTTGCCGGTCGTCGGAGGTGAACGCCGACAGCATGAAATGTTCCATGAGCATGCGCAGACGTACTCGAGAGTCCGTGGCGATACGGAATTCCTCCATCGCCACCTCCGCGGCTTCCGTGAGCCGGTCGCAATGCGACAGCGCCCTCCCGAGACGGATGACGATGCTCTGCCGCAGTTCCGACGGCAGAGCCGGCTCCTGCAGCGCAGCCCGCAAATGGTTCACCGTCACCGTCGGATCGTGCAGCAGCGCCGGGGAACCGAGTTCGTGCAGCACGTTGGCCCGCAGTCTCGCGGGCGGAGGCTCGCGCAGCGCGCGGCTCAGACAGCGCCGGGCAGCGTCGGGAGCACCGCGGTGCACATACTCCCTTGCCGCTTCGCGCAGTTGCTCCGCCACCCAGGCGTCGCCCTCCGGTTGTGTCTCCAGCAGATGTCGAGCCGCCACGGCCGGACCCTCGCCCGCCTCGACGAGCTCCCAGGCGGCCTTGCCGTGCAGTGCCACCCGCATCGCGGGCGGGATGGCCCGATAGACCGCGGTCGCGATCAGCGGATGGACGAACTCCGGCTTCATGCCGTACGTCAGAATGCGCTCGGTCCTCAGCACATCCGCCGCTTCCGCGGCCTCGGCCGGTCCCAGCGCTGCCAGCGACGCAGCAAGGCTGAAGGTCGCCTCGGAGCCAAGGACGGCCACGGCCCAGGCCAGCCGCACCGCGATCGTGCCCAGCTGCTCCAGCCGGTCCACCAGACCACCGCCCTTGGTCTCGGCCGCGAGGTCCCGCAACGTACAGGCGTTCTCTCGCCTGGGGACCAGGTGACGGTCGCGTACCTTCGCCGCCAACTCGACCGTCTCAAAGGGGTTCCCGCCTGTGACCAGCCAGGCTTCGTGACAGAAGTCGTCGTCGACCCCGGTGCCCAGCGTCTCGCGCAACAGATCGGCGACCGCGGTCGGCGTCAGCGGCGCCAGGTCCAGCGGACGCACCCGGTTCCGCTCGACCATGTCGCTGAACGCCTGGGCCTCATCCGGCATTTCCTCCGGGCGGTAGGCGACGACCACGAGTACGGGCAGGTCCTCGACCCGCGCGGCAAAGGAGTTCAGCCAGGCCAGGGACTCCGCATCCGCCCAGTGTGCGTCGTCGACGACCAGGACCAAGGGGCCGCGCCGTACCGCGACATGAGTGACCACCCAGTCCAGACCGTCCCGCACCCCCTGCGGATCCGGCACCGCGCGCTCCGCGGCGGGACTCAAGCCGACACAGGGACCGATGATGCCGTACCAGTCGCCCAGCACCTCCCGGCGCTCGCTCTCGGTGTACGAGGCCAGCAGCGGCTGGAGCAACTGCCGCACCACATGGAAGGCCAGACTCTGTTCCTGCTCGCCGCCTTTCGCGAAGAGCCCTGTGCAGTCCCGCTCGGCCATAAGGCGACGCACCTCCTCCAGGAGGGTCGTCTTGCCTGCCCCGGCCGGTCCGGTGAAGGCCAGCAAGCCACCGCGGCGTGCGGAGGGGATCACCGCACCCGCCGTCGAACGGCCGCTCACCGCGTCCAACGCCGCCTTGACAATGACCAGTTCGGCGTCTCGCTCAAGGGTTCTGGGAACGATCCGTATGTCCCGCTCGCGCTGCTCCTCGTCCGGTTCTCGGCCTTCGGCTCGCTGCGTGTCCGACCGGTCCGTGACCACCTGTTCTCCTCCCGGCACGGTGAGCATGCCCGTCGGCGATCTCGCTCTTCACGTAGCGTATCTCCCGACTAACCGTCAGCGAGAGGACGGCGGAGCATGTACATCCTCAAGAGTGGACGCGCCGTTACATGGTCCCGCTCCTCCGCCATGACGGCCGTCCCTTCCGCGGTGGGGCCCCGCCACCGGCATTGACCTCCTCGTGTCCACGCGGCCGGCGTCCGACGATCGAGGTACGGCCTCGTCCGACGAGTGGCGTGAGTCTGGCCCGGGCGGCGATGTCGCAACTACCGCGACCTCTTACCACGCAGCAGTCTTATCGGCCTCGACCATGCCTGGATCTGTCGTTAATTCAGGTGAACTCCGAATCATACGTCCCGATTAGAGGCAAGGATCCTCTACCTTCCTGCCGTCCCTACTCCATCGTGGAGGTCAGGGACGACGCTTCTGAGCCGGGCACAATCTCGGGGAGTTCGTGTTGCGTATGGTGCTTGAGCGCGCTGACGGGGGAGGGTCGCCACAGGCCGAGCTGCGCAGCAGGTGGCTGTACGTGGCGGGAGTGGGTCAGGCCGTGTGCATCGGCTCCGCGGTCGCCGCTGGGGTGGGCGGGCGGTTCGCCCAGCTGGGGCTGCCGGTGGCCGATGTCGGGGTGCCCGCCGCGCACGGAGTGGCCGTCCTCTCCATCCTCGCGCGGGCGCGATCGGCCACGGGACGAGTGCGGCTGCGCCTGCTGTTGCTCGGCCTGTCGACGGGTGCGGCCGGCATGCATGAGCTTGTGCTGCGCCAGTTGACAGCATTGCTCCGGTCGCCCACCGGGATGCTCTATTCGGCGGTCGAACTGCTTGCCGTGGCCGGCATCGCCGTCGCGCTCTGTCTGGGCGTGGCCGGGCTGGTAGTCGCGGCCGGCGACGGCGGCACGCGGCTGACCTGGCTGCGACGGCTGTTGGACGGGTGGATGATTGCTGGATCGTTGTTCACCCTTGGCTGGGTACTCCTCCTGCATCGGGCGGATCTGGGCGGTGACATCCTGGCAACGCTGTCCGATCTCGGCCGAGTGGTCGCGGACATCCTCGTCCTGGGACTGTTGCTGGTCCTGCGCTTCGCCATGCCACGCGGGCAGCGTGCGTCCGTCACCGTTGCGGCATTCGGTCTTGCGGTCTTCGCGATAAGCGACATGCTCCGCGTCTTTTCGGCAGAGCCGGTCGTCTCAACCACGATTCCGGTCACCGAAACATGCTCGATGACCGGTATGTTCCTCATCGCCGCAGCGCCGTGGCTGCCCGGCGGCGACAGCGTCCTGGGCGTGGACCGGCGGGAGTTGCCCGTGGCGGCAGTGGTGGCGGCGTTCCTCCCCGTAGTCGTTTGTGCGGTGGCCGTGGTGGTGCACACCTTGTCCGGTTACCGCCTCGATGTGGTCATGCTGGTCGTCGGAGGCACCGTGTTGTGTGCACTGAGTGTGCGTCAAGGCGTGGTGCACGCTGACAGTCTCTGCCTCACGAGGGAGGTCGCCACCCGCGAGGATCACTTCCGTACGCTCGTCCAGGGTTCGAGTGACGTGATTGCTATCGCCGGCGAGGACTGTGTCCTGCTCTACATCAGTCCGGCTGTGCGACAGGTCTTCGGGTACCGGCCCGAGGATCTTCTTGGCACCCGCTTGCCGCTGCTCATTCACCCCGACGACTTGCCGCCGCTGAAACAGACCATCGGGAAACTGAGGGAGGAAGACGAACTCAGGAGCCACAGTCTGAGCCGTCGTGTTTCCTGCCGGATGCGGTCGGCCGACGGACAATGGCGCCACATCGAGTCAATGATCAGCCTTCACCACGACGGATTGATCGCCAACAGCCGGGATGTGAGCGAACGAGTCGCGCTGCAGGCACAGCTGGAGCATTTGGCGTTCCATGATGCGCTGACCGGCCTGCCCAATCGTGCTCTGTTCGCTGATCGGATCAAGCACGCCCTGGCCAAGCGGTCGGCCGACAGTGCACCGCCCGCAGTGCTCTTCCTCGACCTGGACGGCTTCAAGCAAGTCAACGATTCGGCCGGGCATGCGGCAGGTGATGAACTGCTCATCCAGGCCGGGCAGCGGCTGCAGGCAGCGGTACGAGCGGAAGACACCGTTGCCCGCCTCGGCGGCGATGAGTTCGGCGCACTGCTGGAGGGGGAGGCTGGGGCGTGTGAGTCCCGGACGCGGGAGGTGGCGGAGCGGCTGCTGTTCGCCTTGACGCAGCCCTACCGCCTCGCCGGTACCGAGGCCGTGGTCGCGGCTTCGATCGGGCTCGCGGTGGCCACCCCGGGTATCACCCCCGACGAATTGATGCGCAATGCCGACCTGGCGATGTACGGCGCCAAGGCCGCAGGCAAGCGACGCATTCAGATGTATCAGCCGCAGACGCACGGCAGTCAGCGTCCAAGTTGGGCGGCAAGTGACCGTGTCATTTCAATGAACAAAGTCGTCATGGAGTAGTTGGTCGCGGACTGCGTCGAAGCCCTCGAGGGCTCGTGCGAGTTGCTCTTCGGTGTGCACCGCGATGTAGCTGCTTCTCAGGCGGGGCGACGCGGCGGGAGGGAGTACCGCGTTGACATATACACCTTGCTCAATCAGGAGATTCCACGCGATGAGAGTGCGTTTTTCGTTCACTGTATCGATGGGGACTATCGGTGCTTGGCCGGCGCCCGTTGGATAGCCGAGCGACGCCAGTTCCCTTCGCATGAAATCCGCCTTTGAAATCACTTCTTTGGAGCGCCACGGCTCCTCCTGAAGTATGCGCAGCGACTCCAGAGCTGCTGCCGTGTTGGCCGGGCTCAAGCTCGCGGAGAACAACAGGCTGCGTGCGTTGTGGCGGAGGTACTCAATTACCTCCTCATCGCCGAGGATCGCTCCGCCAGTTGATCCGAAAGCCTTGGAGAAGGTGAGCGTGACGAGTGGCACTTCCTCCACGAGGCCGTAGTGGGCGCACGTTCCCCTGCCCTCGGCCAACACGCCGACGCCATGCGCGTCGTCGACGAGGAGAGTGGCTCCGTACTGTCGGCACACCCGTACTAATTCAGGCAGCGGACAAAGGTCGCCCTCCATGCTGTAGACGCCGTCCACCACAACCATCCGACCGGCCTGCTTGGGAAGTTGATCGAGTTTGCGGCTCAGATCCTGTGTGTCGTTGTGCGCGAACCACTGGACCCTGGCCCGACTGAGCCGAGCGGCGTCGACGAGGGAAGCGTGTGCCTGCTTGTCGATGAGAATGTGATCCCCTGGACCGCAGAGGCCGGTGACAGCAGCTAGGTTGGTCTGATAGCCCGTGGTCAGCAACAGGGCGGCTGGTTTGCCGAAGTACTTGGCGAGCTTCCTCTCCAAGTGGTCATGGAGTTCGAGGTTGCCATTCAGGAGCCGAGAACCCGTGCAGCCCGCGCCATATCGGCGCGATGCTTCTGCGGCGGCGTCACATACCCGTGGGTCGGTGCTCAGTCCTAGGTAGTCGTTGGAGCCGCACATGATGACCTCGCGGCCGTCTGGAAGCCGAGCCACGCCCTGGTCCCGCTCGCTGAAATTGAGGTAAAAAGGGTAAAGTCCGCTCTTTTTCAGTTCGAGGGAACGGCTATACCCGGTGCACTTTCTGGTGACGCTCATAAATGGCCTTCCCCCCCGAGGGCTCCCGGAGTTGAGCGAGCGTATCGGCTCATCCGCGCAGGGACCCGCCCAGCCCTGCAAGCGAATAAATATTCTCCGATTCCGCACGCAGGTCTATAAAATGCAACCTCAATTCGGTCAAAATTGATCATTCTCGATAGTGGGCCCTCTCCAACCTCCCGGTGAGGCCTGGTGAAGGACGAGGACGCTTCGCGTCACCGCGTCGCGCCCTGCCGGGTTGATTACGCGCCCCGCGACGGGAGTTCCACGCAGTGTCAGGCCGCCGGAAGGCTCCGGCGGCCTGTGAGGGTGCCGTGGTGGGCTTCCCACGGTGAGCGGGTCGTGAGCTGCTCACCGGGGATCCTCGGTTGAGCAGGATGCTTACGGCTTCTCCTGGTCGTGGAGCGCGCTCACCTCCTGGGTCGGCTCGGACGTGCTTCGGAAACGTCGATGCAACCCTCTTGCCGCTGGCGCCAAGGCGCCTATATAACGTTGTAAAGCCAGTCGGAGACAGCCCGGAACTGAGCCAGTCACACGGCTTTCCCGCAGCTCACAGCCTCTTTCGGCAACCGTACGCCCACGCTCCGGTCATCCAGGGCGGCACGGCTGCACTCCCGCACTGCCCGCGACCGTACGCCGCCCGGCGGCGCCGTCCCGTCCGCCAAGGAGTGTCCTTTCATGACCACCACGCGCAGGTCCCGCACGCTCTCCGCCGTAGGCCTCTCCGTCGCGGTCATCACGCTTGCCGCCACCGGCTGTTCGAAGTCGGAGACGACCGACAACGGGGGCAGCGACGCGTCCCAGGCGGCGCAGTCCGCCAAGACGCCGGAGGCGAGTTCCGGCCCGGGCTGCGCCCTGACCGCCTACGGTGCCCCGAAGGTCGACCTGAAGAACGCAATCGTCGGCTTCTCCCAGTCGGAGAAGGAGGCCAACCCCTTCCGCATCGCCGAGACGCAGTCCATCAAGGACGAGGCGGCGAAGGTCGGGGTCAAGAAGCTGCTGACCACCAATGCGCAGTCGCAACTGTCCAAGCAGATCAGCGACATCCAGGACATGCTCGCCCAGGGGGCACAGTTCCTCATCGTCGCCCCGCTCAACTCCGACGGTCTTGAGCCGGCCCTCAAGGCCGCGGCCGACAAGCATGTGCCGGTCCTGACGATCGACCGGAAGATCAACGCCACGGCGTGCAAGGACTACCTCGCCTTCCTGGGTTCGGACTTCGTGGAGCAGGGCAAGCGGGCAGCCGACGCGATGATCAAGGCCACGGGCGGCAAGGGCAAGGTCGCCATTCTGCTGGGCGCCTCCGGAAACAACGTCACCACCGACCGCACCAAGGGGTTCGTCGACCAGATCAAGGCCAAGGCGCCCGGCCTGGAGATCGTCGCCCAGCAGACCGGCGAGTTCGCACGCGACAAGGGCCAGCAGGTCATGGAGCAGCTCATTCAGTCCAAGCCGGAGATCACCGCGGTCTACGCCGAGAACGACGAAATGGGCCTCGGCGCGCTCACCGCTCTCAAGGGTGCCGGCAAGAAGCCCGGCAAAGACATCAAGATCGTCTCCATCGATGGCACGCGTAACGCCGTCCAGGCCCTGGCCAACGGCGAGTACAACGCGGTCATCGAGTCCAACCCGAGGTTCGGCCCGCTCGCCTTCGCGACCGCGCAGAAGTTCTACGGCGGCGAGTCCATCCCGGAGAACGTCATCATCTCCGACCGCGCCTATGACGAGGCCAACGCCAAGTCGTCGATCGGCGGAGCGTACTGATCCATGCCGCTGCGGGCCGGCACGACCCCCGTCTCATCTCGTGGCGGCCTGGGAACCATCCAGACGATCTCCGGAGGCCAGGTTCATGGCACCCCCCGAAGCGGCAGCGTCCGCTGCGGCAGGCGCGCAGCCGCCGAACGCACCGGCGCTGCTGGAGGCCCGCGGCGTCAGCAAGCGGTTCCCCGGCGTAGTCGCCCTCGACGACGTCTCGTTCACCGTTCGCGCGGGAGAGACCCACGCCCTCGTCGGCGAGAACGGGGCGGGCAAGTCCACCTTGATCAAGGTACTCACCGGCGTCCACCGCCCCGACGGCGGCGAACTGCTGCTGTCCGGACGGCAGATGCACTTCACTCGCCCCTTCGAGGCGCAGCAGGCGGGCATCTCCACGATCTACCAGGAGGTGAACCTTGTCCCTCTGATGAGCGTGGCCTGCAACATCTTCCTCGGCCGTGAGCCCAAGTCCCGTTTCGGGCTCATCGATTTCGGGCGCATGCACAGCGAGACGGCCGAGCTGCTCGCCCGGTTCGGCGTCCGCGTCGATCCCCGGCGGCCGCTGCACACCTTGGGCGTCGGGACGCAACAGATGGTCGCGCTGGCGCGCGCAGTGTCTGTCCAGGCACAGGTGGTGGTCATGGACGAGCCCACCTCATCCCTCGAACCACGAGAGGTGGAGACCCTGTTCCAGGTCATCGGCGATTTGCGGCGGCAGAACATCGCTGTCGTCTACGTCAGCCACCGCATGGACGAGCTGTATCGCGTCTGCGACCGGGTCACCGTCCTGCGCGACGGCCGGCACGTCCACACAGGCGACCTGGCCGGCGTGGACCGCATGCACCTGGTGTCCATGATGCTCGGCCGGGAGATCACGGAGGTCCGCCGGCACGGCGTGACAGCATTCGGCGGCGAGGGACATGACGTCGCGCGCCGACCCGTCCTCAGGGCCAACGGTCTGACCCGCAGACATCAATTGGACGACATCAGCCTGGATCTCCATGCGGGTGAAGTGCTCGGACTTGGCGGCCTGTTGGGATCCGGGCGCAGCGAGACGGCCAAGGCGCTGGCCGGCGCCCTGCCCCTGGACGCGGGAGAGATCAGCATTGCCGGCAGGCCGCTGCGTCGGACGACCTCCGCGAGTGCCATCCGGGCCGGGATCAGTCTGTTGCCCGAGGACCGTAAGGCGGAGGGCATCGTGCCGGGCCTGTCGGTCCGGGAGAACATCGTGCTCGCCGCCATGCCCCGGCTGTCCCGGGCCGGCGTCGTCTCGCGCAAGCAGCAGGACCGCATCGTGGACGTTTTCATGAAGCGGCTGCGGATCAAGGCTTCCAGCCCGGAGCAGAAGGTCGGTGAACTCTCCGGCGGCAACCAGCAGAAGGTGCTGCTCGCGCGATGGCTGTGCCTGGAGCCCAAGGTGCTGCTGCTGGATGAGCCCACTCGCGGCATCGACGTCGGTGCCAAGGCCGAGGTGCAGGCGCTGATCGACGAACTGGCCCAGGAAGGCCTCGCCGTCCTGCTGATCTCCTCCGACCTCGAGGAACTGGTCGAGGGCTCCGACCGGATCGTGGTGTTGCGGGGCGGGTCCGTGGCCGGAGAGCTGACCGGCGATCAGGTCGGCGAGAGCGCACTGCTGGAAGTGCTCGCCGACCATTCCGCAGCCGCCGCTCCGGAAGGAACGGATCCCGCCCCGGACTCCGACACCACCGGCACCGGCACCGGCACAGGCCCGCACGTCCCGGCCAAGGCCTCGGCCGGCAAGGAGGATCTCCGATGACCAGCCAAGCGACCGTAGTGCCGGGGCGCGGCCCGTCACAGCTGCGCGGCCCCGCATGGTTCCAGGAGTACGGCGTGTACGTCGCAGTGGCCGCGCTGCTGGTCTTCAACGCCTTCTTCACAGAACACTTCGTCACCGTCGACAATTTCCGCACCCAGCTGATCCAGGCCGCCCCGGTTGTCATCGTGGCTCTGGGCATGGCCCTGGTGATCGGCACCGAGGGCGTGGACCTGTCCGTGGGTTCGGCCATGGCGCTGGCCGCCGCCCTGCTGCCGCTCTACCTCGGCTACGGACTCGTGCCGGCCCTCCTCATCGCTCTCCTGGCCGGCGCCGTGGTCGGCGCGGTGAACGGCACCTTGGTGTCGCTGGTCGGTCTTCAACCCATCGTCGCCACCCTCGCGCTGTTCGTCGGCGGCCGCGGGATCGCCCTGGTCGTGGCCGACGGCCGGCTGAAGCAGATCGCCAACCCCGATCTGCTCGCCCTGGGCACTGGAAGCTTCCTCGGCATCCCGCTGGTCGTTCTGATCGCCGGTGTGCTGGCGCTCGCCGTGGCCTTCCTGGTACACCGCACCACTTTCGGCCGACAGGTCGTCGCGATCGGTGGCAACCGCCCCGCCGCGGCACTGGCAGGTCTGCCGGTCAAACGGGTCCTGACCGGTGTGTACGTCCTGTGCGGCGTACTCGCGGCGCTGGCGGGCGTGCTGGCCACCGCCCGGCTCACCGCCAGCGACCCCTCCTCCCTGGGCAACTTGATGGAGCTGTCCGCGATCACGGCCGTGGTCGTCGGCGGGACACCGCTCAGCGGCGGTTCCATCCGCGTCCTCGGCACCGTCGCCGGCGCCCTGCTCATGCAGCTGCTGCGCGCCACCCTGGTCAAGCACGATCTGCCCGACTCCACCGCCCAGATAGCCCAGGCGGCCATCATTCTCGCCGCCGTCTACGTCGCCCGGGAGCGCCGATCCCGATGAAACTCCTCTCAGCACTCGGTTCCTCCGAGGCCGGTTCCCGACCGCCGGCCGCATCCGTTCCGCCCGGCAGCCCGCCCCGGCAGGACGTGGCGGCCGAACAGCCGACCGGCAGGGAGCGCTTCGCCTCACTGGTCCAACGCCAGGGCGTACTCGCCGTTCTGGTCCTCGTGGTGGCTGTCTCGTCGTTCGTCTATCCGACCTTCGCCACCATGGACAACGCCCGCGGAGTGACGGTCCAGGCATCCTTCCTCGCCATCGTGGCACTGGGCATGACCCTGGTGATCATCACGGGCGGCATCGACCTGTCCGTCGGCTCGGTATTCGCGCTCGGCGGCGTACTCGCGGCCTGGGCCTCGCAATGGGGCATCCTCCCCGCCCTGGTGGTCCCACTCGCCGTGTGCGGAGCGATCGGCGCCCTCAACGGACTCCTCATCGCACGCGCCGGTCTGGCGCCGTTCATCGTCACCCTCGCCTCGCTGCTGGCCGCCCGTGGGCTGCTGCTTGCCATCACCGACGAGGGCGCCAGCACGTACCTGGTTCCCAAGGAGTCGGCCTTCGCCCACATCGGGCAGGGCAGCATCTGGGGATTCGGCTATCCGATCCTGATCGCGGCAGTGCTCTTCGGCGCCGGAGGTCTGGTCCTGCAACGCACCTCCTTCGGCCAGACACTGTTCGCCGTGGGCGGCAGCGCCGACGCGGCGACGCTGATGGGTCTCCCCGTCGCCCGAGCGAAGGTGATGGTCTACCTGCTCAGCGGGCTACTGGCCGGCCTGGCAGGCGCGATCAACGCGGCGCGGCTCTCCTCCGGCGTCACCATCATCGGTGTCGGCATGGAACTTGACGCCATCTCGGCGGTCGTCATCGGAGGCACGCTGCTCATCGGCGGCGCGGGTTCGGTGAGCGGCACACTGTGGGGGGTGCTGCTGCTCGCGGTGATCCAGAACCTGATCAACCAGATCGGTTCGCTCAATTCCTCCTACCAGTCCGTGGTCAGCGGCGGCTTCCTGATCGTGGTCGTGGTGGCGCAGCGATACCTGGCACGGAGCCGCAGAACCACCTGAGGAACGCCGGGTGCCGCACGGCCGCAGTGTCGGCCGTGCCCGGCGCACAGCATGCCGGACCCGGATGTCTCCGGGGCCCCGGTCCGGTCCAGCGAAGGAGTGCAGTGGGCGTCAGTCTGAAAGACGTCGCGCAGCGGGCGGGCGTTTCGGTCAAGACCGTGTCGAACGTGGTGAACAACTATCCCCACGTCACACCGCACATGCGCGCAAAGGTGCAGCAGGCCATCGACGAACTCGGTTACCGCCCCAACCTCACCGCGCGCCATCTGCGTAAAGGACGCACCGGCATCATCGCCCTCGCCGTCCCCGAACTCGGCAACCCGTACTTCGCCGAGTTGGCCGGCGCGGTCATCGACGCGGCCGCCCGGTACGACTACACCGTTCTGGTGGACCACACGGCCGGACTGCGTGAGCAGGAGGTCCTGGTCAGCCAGGGATTTCGCTCCCATGTCATCGACGGACTCATTCTGAGTCCGATCCATCTGGAGGCCGAGGACCTGACCGGGCGGGACGAGACTGCGCCGCTGGTGCTGCTGGGGGAGCGGGAGTACGAGGCCCCCTACGATCACATCGCCATCGACAACGTGGCCGCGGCTCGTGAGGCAGTCCGTCATCTCCTCTCCATCGGACGCCGGCGGATCGCCTTCATCGGTTCCCGCACCGGCCGCGAGCGCCAGCCGGCACACCTGCGGTTGCGCGGCTGGCGGGAAGAACTCGTCGCCGCCGGACTGGAGCCCGACGAAAACCTGGTCGCCGCAACCGACGGCTACGGACGCGTCGACGGCGCCACCGCCATGGCTGCTTTGCTGGACCGCGGTGAGCGGCCCGACGCCGTCTTCGCCTACAACGACCTGATCGCCATCGGGGCAATGCGTACGCTCACCGAGCGGGGCCTCATCGTGCCCGACGACGTCGCCGTGGTCGGCTTCGACGACATCGAGGAAAGCCGGTTCGGCGCCGTCACCCTCACCACGATCTCCCCCGACAAGCAGGCCATCGCCCGTCTCGCCGTGGAGAGCCTCGTCGAACGGCTCGCCGGCCATCGGGCCGAACCCCTCCGGGCCCGGCCCGGATACCGCCTCCTCGTCCGCGAGTCCACCAGTACCGGCGGGCCCGCCGCGAAGGCGGTCCGAACCGGGCACCGCCAGGACCTGGCTGCCCCCGGCTGAGGTGCGAACCCGGCTGCTCCGCACGAACACCGCTCACGACCCGCTTGATCTGCTTGCCCTGCGCGCAGGAGGCGAGGACTTCGCGGAACCCCTCGACATCGGGCAACTCGGGCATGACATCATCCGCCGATCTTCGTACCCCCTTGGCGGTTGGCAGTACATCCAGGGTGGCACCACGAATGGATCACCACCAGGCGACCACCACCGGGCGATGCGCAGGCCCTTAGGTTGTGGCCCCGCGGCCACTACCCCTTGACCGCACCCGAGGTGAGCCCCTGGACGATATGGCGGCTGGCGAAGGCGAAGAGCACCATCGTCGGGAGAATCGTGAGCACCGCCGCCGCAGACATCGAACCCCAGTCGATGTTGAAGCTCGAGATGAAGCCGTTCAACGCCGTGGGGATCGTCTTGTTGTCGTCGCTGTTCATGAGCGTGACCGAAAGGAAGAGTTCGTTCCAACAGTTCACGAAGTTGAAGATGAACGCGGCGATGATGCCCGGCTTCATCACCGGGAGGAGCACCCGGAAGAGGGCCCCGAACCGTGAGAGGCCGTCGATCATGGCGGCTTCCTCCAGTGCGTCCGGGATGTTCGCGAAGAATCCACGGAGCATCACCGTGCAGAAGGGGATGCAGACCCCGACGTACACCAGGATGAGCCCGAGCCGGTTGTCCACCAGTTTCAGCTCGGTCATCATCAGGTACAGCGGGCCCAGCGCGATGAAGGTGGGGATCATCTGCGTGATCAGAGCCGCCATCAGCAGCGCGCTCTTGCTCCGGAATTCGAAACGGGCCAGCACATAAGCCGACAGCATCGAGATCGCGGTTGCCACCGCGCCTGCGACCGTCGCGACGATCAGACTGTTGGTGAGATAGACGCCGAACTGCGCATTGCTGAACAGTCCGGCGTAGTTCTCCAGCGAGAAGTGCTCCGGCCAGTAGGCGATCGGGAACGTGAAGATGTCGCCCGGGCTCTTCAGCGATGTGATGGTGATCCAGTACAGCGGGAAGACCGTGACGACCAGCCAGAGCGCGAGGAAGGTGACTCTGGTGACGCGTCCCGGAACGGACTCCTTGTTGATCACGAAATTGCTCCCTTCTTCTCGCGCGTGGCCATGAGGTAGAAGACCGAGAAGACAAGCAGCACCGCGACGACGATGAGACCGAGCGCGGACGCCTTCCCGTAGTCACCCTGCTGCGTGATCGTGATCATCCACGTGGTCACGATGTGCGTCTCGTTGTTCGGGCCGCCGCCGGTCATTCCGAAGATGATGTCGGGGAAGTTGAAGATCCAGATCACCCGCAGCAGCACGGTCAGCGCCAGCGTCACCCGGATGTAGGGGATGGTGACCTGGAACAGTGTGCGGACCTTGCCAGCCCCGTCGAGTTCGGCCGCCTCGTACAGCTCGTTGGGGACCGACTGCAGTGCGGCGAGGATCATGATGGAGAAAAAGGTGACGCCGTACCAGATGTTGGCGACGATGACGGCGATCATCGCCATCTTCGGATCCGCGAGCCAGGCGATCGGCTGGTCGATCAGTCCCGCCTTCTCCAGAAGGTCGTTGACGACCCCGAACTCGCTGTTGAACATCCAGCGGAACAGGATGCCGATGAGGAATCCGGAAATGGCCCAGGGGAAGAAGATCAGCGCCTGGTACAGCCCGCGGAAGCGGAAACGGCGGCGCAGCCACAGCGCGATGGCGAAACCGATCACGAACTGGGGAATGATGGAAGCGAACACCCACAGCGCGGTATTGCTGAGGACGGTGCTCCATGCCGGATCCGTGAAGATCGCCTGGAAGTTCTCGAAGCCCACCCAGGACGTGTCGGTGAGGTCCGTGAGGTTCCAGTGGCGGAAGGCCATCTGACTGCCCCGGAGCATGGGGTAGTAGATGAAGACAGCGACGAAGAGCACTGCCGGGGCCATGTACGCGGCGATGACCAGGCCGCGGCGTGCGGTGAAGGCCGGCTTGCGCGGACGCTGACCGGACGTTGTCGGTGCGGGCCGAGCGCCCCCCTTGAGGGAGGGGCGCTCCACCTGCTCGTAGGTCGATCGGGTCACGTCCGCCTTCCCCTCAGCCCTTGCTCTTCCACTTCTCGGTCCAGTACTTGTCCCAGCTGTCGAGCAGCTGCTTCGGGGTCATCTTGCCGAGCAGCACCCGCTGGATCTCCGCGTCGGCCTTCTGGGACCACTCGGTCCACCAGGGCGCGTCACGGGGCTGGGTGACGGTGATGTACTTGTCCGGGTTCTCGGTCATCGTCACGTAGCTGGCCCACGGACCGGTCTTGTAGAACTCGTCCTCGCTCGCCGCCTTGAGGATCGGGACCAGGCTGTTCTCCTTGCTGAAGGTGGTCGACGCCTCGCCCTGCGAGAGGAACTTGATCAGCTTGATGGACTCCGCCTTGTGCTTGCTGCCCTTGGCGATCCCCCAGCCGGCGGTCGCCAGCGGCTGAACGGCCTTGCCGCCTGGACCGGCGAGCAGGGGAGCGGTGGTCCACTGGTCCTTCTTGATCGCCTTCGACTGCCCCACCGTCGCTATCACTTCGGGGTCCTGCAGCAGGAACGCAGTGGAACCGTTCGAGAAGCCCTCGACCATCTCCGGGTATCCCCATGCGACCGACGACGGCGGCGACGCCTGCTTGAACAGCTTGAAGTAGGTGTTCAGCGCGTCGAGGGCCTCCGGCGCGGAGAAGATCGTGCTGCCGTCGGTGAGCTTGTAGCCGTTCTCGCGGTCGATCTTGTCGGCGACGTACGCCTCGATGGCCGCGGTCACATTTCCGTTGGCATTGGTTCCGCCCCGGAACGCATAGCCGTACTTGCGCTTGCCCTTGTCCTGGATGGCGGTGGCCTGCTCCAGCAGCTCGTCCCAGTTCGTGGGCGGACTACTGGATCCGGCTTCCTTGATCAGGTCCGTACGGTAGAAGAGGCTCAGCCCATAGAAGCCGTACGGGACGAAGTACGTGTTTCCCTTGGCGTTCTTGGAGGCCTTGGTGGCGTTCTCGGTCATGTCCTTCCAGCCGGCCCACCCCTCAAGGTCCTTGCCCATGTCGTGGAGCCAGCCGTTGGTCGACCATGGGCCGGCGGTGATGTCCCGGACTTCCAGGGTGTCGACGCCGCTGCCGGACTGGAGCATCTGCTGGATCTTCTGATCTGCCTGGTCGGTCGGCGGCGAGATCAGATTGACCTTGATCTTCGGGTTCTCCTTCTGGAAATCGGCGATGAGTTTCTTCAGGAGCTCTGTGCGGGCGGGGTTCGTCAGGCTCTCCACCATCTGAAGGGTGACGGTCCCGTCACTCGCACTCGTGGAGCAGCCCGTCAGTACCATCGCGGCAGCGATGCCGAGGGCGGCTATTGCCTTCCTTCTTCTCAACTGTCCTCCTCCATAGGTGTGATTCCGCAAAGCAGCGTCGGATGGGAACGTGCCTCGCGCGTCTCTACGGTGCGGCGTCCGCAGTGCGGGCCCACTCGCCGAGCACCGGGACGCAGCGCTCGGCGAAGTACTCGAAGTCGGCGGCCGTGTTGTACACATGCGTCGACAGACGGATGTAGCCGACGCCGTCGAAGCTGGTGAACGCCGCTGCGACACCCAACTCCTGCGCCACCCGATCGCGCAGCGCGTCGGCGGCGGCATGGCTGGTGGCCAGGCCTGCGGGCAGGCGCACCAGCCGCAGGGCGTTGACCGGCATGCCGACGTCAACTGCGCTGCTTGTACCGGTGAGTTCGGCGAAGGCGTCGCCGACGATTCGCTCCGCATAGTCGGCCAGGTCCTGCATATAGCTGCGTGCCGTCTTCCAGCCCCAGGTGCGCTCGATGAAGTCGAGAGAGGCCGGCGCCGCGAGATAGCTGGTGACGTCCACCGTTCCCTGGGTGTCGAAGCGCTCGGGGAACGGATCGGCGGCGCCCCAGGAGTCGATCAGCGGATAGAGGTCGTCGCGCAGCGCGCCGCGGGCGACCAGAGCCGATGTGCCACGGGGGGCGCAGCCGAACTTGTGAAGGTTGCCGATCCAGAAGTCGCACTCCAGACCGGAGAGAGGACCGTCGATCAGGCCGGGAACGTGCGCCCCGTCCACGAGGAGCGGGATGCCGTGCCTCCGCGCCTCCGCGCCGATCCGCTCCACGGGCATCCGGCGCGCGGTGGCCGAGGTGATGTGGTCCACGACGATCAGTTCCGTCGCGTCGCCGAGTTCGGCGGCGATCGCTTCGTAGGCGTGCTTCTCGTCGGCGTCGAGGGGAACCCTCACCGTGCGAACGGTGCCGCCCCAGCGCCTCGCGAGGCGCTGGGCCCCCATGGTGACGGCTCCGTAGCCATGGTCCGTCACGATGATCTCGCCGCCGCGTCTGGCCGGCAGGTTCGCGTAGACGACGCTCGCGCCGCCACTCGCATTCGGTACGAGAGCGAGGTCCTCCACGGCGACGCGCAGGAACGCGGCGATGTCAGCCCTGGCAGTCGCGACCCGCTTGGGGAGCGCCGGGAACCACACCAGCGGGGACCGTTCCATTTCCTTGCGCAGCCGGTTCTGTTCGTCCTGCGCGACGACCGGCACCGCCCCGAACGATCCGTGGTTGAGATGTTTGTGCCCGGGGTCCAGCGACCAGGCTTCCGCGGCGGCCCGCCCGTCAGGGAGGAGCAGCGGGCGTGGTGCTGGGGTGAGGTCGGTCTCGCTCACGTGACTCCGATCTCCCGTGATCTTCCAGATCACGCGTGACATCAGATGATTCTCAAAAGAGATATGACGACTTGGGGCGGCATCCTGACACGCGGCCCCTGGCGAGAGCAATAGCCTCGCGCCGGTTCGTGTGGACGCGTCAGCCTGATGACCTGTGGTTGACCGGCTACCCTCCACCAAGCGCCGAGTTTGACCTTGTAAAACAAGGACGATCGGCGCTAATGCCTTGTGTTGTCGTTCGCTGCCTGGCGCCTGACTGT
This sequence comes from Streptomyces sp. NPDC019443, assembly GCF_044389785.1. Classification (NCBI taxonomy): domain Bacteria; kingdom Bacillati; phylum Actinomycetota; class Actinomycetes; order Kitasatosporales; family Streptomycetaceae; genus Streptomyces; species Streptomyces sp. NPDC019443. The sequence goes on along the minus strand of NZ_JBIRYJ010000003.1, from coordinate 101,149 downwards.
GCGTCTGCTATCGGCTGGTCTGTAGTCGTGATCGGGTCGAGAAGTCCTCCGGGCGTCGTCCGGGCACCAAAGTCGTCTAATGACTTCCTGTTGAACCGGATGCACTGTCTGATGACTCGGTAGACTGTTCGGAGGCCGGGCGATGCTGCCGGGCCATCCGGAGAGGAAGCGATGTCCGCAGTCGACAAGGCATTTCACGGCCTCAGGCACATGATCGCCACCGGTCGTCTCGGCGCGGGGGAGCGTATTCCGCCCGAGAACGAGCTGTGCGAGGAGCTCGGTGTTTCCCGGGGGCCCCTCCGCGAGGCGGTGCGGATGCTCGTGGCGCTGCGCATCGTCGAGCCGCGTCACGGCTCGGGCACCTACGTCTCCCAGCTGCGGCCGGAAGACATCATCGGCAGCCTCTCGTTGACCGTCGATCTCCTGCCGCTGAGCGGGCTGCTCGAGGTGTACGAGCTCCGGCGCGTTCTGGAATCCCACGTCGCCGCCCAGGCGGCTGCTCGTGTGAACCCCGAGACGCTGAAGACGATCTTCGGACACATCGAGGCGATGGAAGCCATGGAGGCGAAGGACGACCCCTCCAAGATCTCCGAGCTCGACCACCGCTTCCACTCGGCGATCGCCCGGATCGGAGGCAACCCGACTTTGGAGTCCCTGCTCGGCGTGTTCCGCGCGCGCTCACGCGCTTACCAGGTGTTCACGCTTCCCGAGAGCGCTGAGATCAAGCGCGCAAGCGATGAGGAACACCGTGCGATTGCTACCGCGATCGCCAATCGGGACCCTGTCGCCGCTGCCAGCGCGGCGGCGACCCATGTCGCTCACACGGAGAGATGGCTGCACGCCTTTCTGCCGTCTGCGGAGGGGGACAGCCCGAACACGTCGTCGTGACGACCATGCATGCGGCTGCGGCAGCTGCATGATCAGTAACGGCGATGGTCCGCGTCACGCCCTGGCCGTGGCTGAGCACGGCATCGGCGCCGCACTCTCCGCACTCGTCCCTGGCACCCGGCTGCACGAGGGCGTCTGGGAGTTCGAGGGGCCCAGTGAGAGGGACATCAAGCTGCGCGGTCGCGGCGTGGTGCTACTGCCCACCTTCCACTGGACCGGCATCCCCTCATCGCCCACCTGCCCGATGGCCCCCTGGTCCTGACCTACCCGGCCGGTCCGGGCCTGCCGCTCCTGCCGACCCGTCCGGGCGGCAAGGACGACGCGCCGGCCGGGGTGCTCGGGCGAACCCGCGTCGACATACTGCTCCTGCTCGCGGAGGAGCACACCACCAGCGAGCCCGGCGGCTGCGAGTCAGCAATGCCGCTGTTTCCGCCCACACCGCCGCGCTGCGCGGCGCGGGCCTGATCACCACGGCCCGCGCCGGACGGTGGTCCTGCACCAGCGCACTGCTCTGGGGAGTTTGCTGGTTCAGCGACGCAGTGGAACGCGGAGCGCGACCAGCTGAGGTCCAGAGGCCAGTGCCGCGCTGGGGCTACGGCTTGGGCGTGCGCGACGCGCCTCGGAGGGGCGCCGCGCCTGCGAGGCGCCGATGGGCAGTGTCGGCGCAGTCAGTAGCGCTCGACCATCGACGCCCCGCCGTATCTGGAGCCGGAAAGGCCAAGCGTCGCGTCGTATGCCCTCTTGTGATCGCCGCTCTTGTCGTGCGCCTCGATGGCGTCCGAAACCGCGTCACGCAGCGCCTTGTCATCCTTGTTCATGCCGATGCCGTAGGGCTCCTCGGTGAACGGGCTCCCGACGACCTTCAGTTTCTCCGGGCGCTGGGCTGCGTAGCCCATGAGGATGGCATCGTCCGTGGTGACGGCATCGACCTCGTCGTTGAGCAATTTCTGAACGCACTCGTTGTACTTGGACGTTTCGACGGTCGTGGTGTTGTAGTCGGGCTTCTTGATCTCCTTGATCGCGGTCGAGCCCTTGACCGAGCAGACCGTCTTGCCCTGAAGGGAATACGGACCGCTGATCGTCCCGTCGTTCTTGCGGACCAGGAGGTCGGCGCCCGCCGTGTAGTACGGGCCGGCGAAGCCCACTTTCTTCTTGCGCTCGTCGTTGATCGTGTACGTGCCGACGTACAGGTCGACCTCGCCGCTGGAGATGGAGGCCTCGCGGTTGCGGGTGTCGACCGTTTTGAACTCGATCATGTCCGGCGAGAACCCGAGGTCGGCGGCGATCATCTTGGCGATCTCGATGTCGAAGCCGGACCGCTTGCCGCTCGCGTCCTCGAAGCCGAGGAACGGCTGGTCGTTCTTGGCGCCGATGATGAGCTTGCCCGCCTTCTGGGCCTTCTTCAGGGTCGGAGAGTCGATCTTGACTTTCTTGGCGACCTCGTAAGTGGGCAGCGTCGGCTGTTCCCCGCTGTCCGAGCTACCGGTGGGATTGTCACCGGTACTGCCGGACTCGCTGTCACAGGCGGTTGCCGTGAGGGCGACCGCAAGCACGGCGATCGTCGCGAGTGCGGCGGACTTGCAGGGCTTCATCGTGAAACATCCTTCGTATCAACAGCTGCGGCAGGCTCAACGGTTGGGGACAAGGGCGTCGCCGCAGGACGTCGCGCGTCAAGGGTGCAGGATCTTGGACGTAAGTCCTTGGTCCGGTCGCTGCGTGGGTGTTGCGGAACTCATCCGGCGAGGCCCCTTCGACGATCTTGCCGTCGGCCACGAGCACGACCCGCTTCACGGCGGACCGTGCAAAGCCCATCTCGTGCGTGACGACGATCATCGTTGTCACGTCGCGCGCGAGCTGCGTAGGGAGGACAGTAAGGAGTCGATCCTCTCGGCGTCATTACATCTGAGCAGAACTTGAGCATCACGGTCCGGCTACGGCCGGACATATCCGGCATGGGCCTGGGCTGCCCGCCGGGCACACCCATCTCGATCCACGGAGCGGGCCGGCCGACTTGCTGCCCCCTCCACACTCGCCCGAGTGCGAGGATGCGTAGCGTTCTCCCATGCCTGAACTCCAGCGCCTTCGCCTCGACCATGCCCCGGCCCTGCTCGCGTTCGAGCAGGAGAACCGGGCCTACTTCGCCGCGTCGATTCCAGACCGTGGCGACGACTACTTCAGCCATTTCGAGGCACGGCACCGTGACCTGCTCGCCGAGCAGGCCGCCGGGCTGCACTTCTTCCACGTGCTGGTGGGCGGCGGCGGTGAGGTGCTGGGGCGGGTCAACCTGATCGATGTGGCGGACGGTTCTGGCGAGCTCGGGTACCGGATCGCCGAGAGAGCGGCCCGTCAAGGCCTGGCCACGACCGCCGTCCACCAGACATGCGCCCTGGCTGCTACGGAGTACGGTCTGACCATGCTGCGGGCCGTGACGACGGTGGACAACGCCGGCTCGCGAGCCGTGCTGGCCCGTACGGGATTCGTACCCACCGGCGAGACCTTGCTGGGCGGCCGCCCAGGGATCTGCTACGAACGTGACTTGAGTGGGCTGTTCCGGGCCCCCGTCGCGTGATGATGGCGGCTCGTGGAGCCGGGGTGGGCGTCCGGGCTTCGCCCCGCACCCCCGAACAGCGCGATCTGCACGGCGACTTGCTGGACCGTCTGCACGCCGGCGGCGTAGCCTCTCCCGCTGATGCCCCGCTGATGCCCCGCTGATGCCCCGCTGAAGGCCTGCCCCATGGTGCCCGAACAGCAGCAGGGCCCTTCGGCGCCCGCCCGGCGCACGGACTTTCAAAGACCTTCGGTTCTTGTTGAGCAGAACAGGCCTCGTCTCCGTATGTGTCGGTGTTGTGCTGTGCCTCCGCCCGAGCGGGTGAGGGCACGGTCCGACTCGGCCGAGGGCATGAAGTCCCCGGTGTGCGAAGGCAACCAAGGAGGGGCGGACTTGTGAGCTACAGACAGAGACACAAGCGGTCCAGATGGATCGGCATGACAGTCGCGGGAGTGGCAGCAATGGCCGTGGGGGGCGGGGCTCTCCTGATGACCGACAACAACGCCTCGGCCAGCCGGGAATCCGCGAAATCCGCGCGCCAGCTGGCGGCGGCGCAGGCGCCGATGACCATCAACTGCCCCGACGTCGCAGTCCGTTTGTCGAGTGTGCCGCAGGAGGCGCGGCCCACTGTGGACAATGAACTGGCGCAGCTGGATACCCAGGTCGCAGATGCCTATGGGCAACTCGCCGCGGGTGGCGCGAAAGCCGACCAGAATTGGGTGCGCGCGCGGGTGTTGGATCCGCTGTCGTCCCAGCGCCGCAGCACACTGGACCGCATCGCGGCCGAGATCGACCGGGTCTCGACCAGCCCGGAGGGACTGGACTCGCTGGCGTCCTGCACGGTCAAGCGGGACGACGTGGCCCCCGCTTCCGCGTCCGGGGCCGACGCTGCGGCTCCCGGCGCCCCCGCTTCGAGCGCACCTGCTCCGGGTGCCTCCGCTCCGGGTGCTTCCGCTCCGGCTGCAGGCGGTCAGGCGCAGACCGGTCCCCGAAGGTCGGACTTCGTGGACATCCGCAAAGTGCGGCCCAATGTCGCCAACCCCCGCCTACAGCCCAATGCCTCCCGCGGCACGTTCAAGTCGCGCTGCGGGCGTAACGAGAACAAGCACTTCAACCCCGACAACGTGATCGTCGCACCCGGCGTCAGCAACGGCGCCCACCACATGCACGACTACGTCGGCAACCTCGAGACCGACGCCTTCTCCAGCAATGACGACCTTGCCACCGCCGAGACGACATGCACCAACGGAGACCGCTCCACCCACTACTGGCCGGTCCTGCGACTGCGCAACGGAAAGAACGAGGGTGACGTAAACCTCCCCGGCGGAGGACAGGACGGCAACGTCGGCCGCATTCTCCAGCCCGCTTCAGTGCAACTCACCTTCCGCGGCAGCCCCGTCGGCAAAGTCACGGCGATGCCCACGTTCCTGCGCATCATCACCGGCGACGCCAAGGCGTTCACCAACGGAACAGCCAACGCCAACGCCTCGTGGAGCTGCACCGGCTTCGAGAACCGACAGCTGAAGGACAAGTACCCGCTGTGCCCGCGGGGCAGCAATGTGGTGCGTACCTTCAAGTTCCAGAGCTGCTGGGACGGCCAGAACACCGACAGCGCGAACCATCGCACGCATGTGGCCTTCGCCCAGGCCAACGGCTCGTGCCCCAAGGGATTCCGGGCCATCCCGCAGCTGGTCCAGCGGGTCACGTACAAGATTTCGCCCGGCTCGGTGTTCGCCGTCGACAGCTTCCCCGAGCAGTTGCACAAGCCGGTGACGGACCATGGCGACTTCATCAACGTGATGTCCTCGTCGCTGATGAGGAACGCAGTGAGCTGCATCAACAACGGCCGTAGGTGCGGCTGACGCCCGGCCCCGGCACGGCGAACGCTACGTCGCTGCCGGGTCCACCACAGTGCGGGCGGGCGGCACGGCCGGCCGCCCGCCCAGGTCAGTAGTCGCCCGTCCCGGTCACATGCGTGCTGCTGTACCGAGCTGTGCTGAGGCCGTCTCGAGCGGGGTGAGGGCCGGTGCGCGGACGACCGTGGGGGCGGTGTGGCAGGTGAAACCGAGGCGTGTCAGCGCCCTGGTCACTTCGCCGGCGGTGAAGTCGCGGCGATCCTGTCCGGTGATCACTTCGCCCACCTGCTTGACGGGGAAGATGCGGCGGCCGATGGTCACGGAGTCACCGGTGACGGGTTCAGGCTTGATGCCCGTCATCGATTGCTGAACGTCACTCTTGACCAGGTCGAAGGGGAAGCGGGCGATGACGCAGCGCATAGTGCCTCAACAGGGTTGGAGGGAAGGGCGGACACGGAATGCCGGCCCGGGGAGATCAGCGTGTGAGGGTGAGGACGCCGAGGATGTACCCGTCCTCGTCGACCACAGGCGAGGCACCGAGCTTTCGGGCCCGCATGGCGTAGTCCGCTTCGTGCAGCGACGTTTCGGACAGGGTGAACGGCCCCCGGTCGTGGACGATGTCCCGCAACCGCGTGTCCTCGGCGTACCAGGAGCCGCTGCGGTACGCGGTGAGCTGGGCCCGGGAGACCAGGCCGGCGCAGCGGTCGTCCTCGCCGCGGACGATCAGGTGCCCCACGCCGGCGCCGATGAGGACGGACAGGGCGACATCGACGATCATGTCATCGCCGACCTGCGGTCCCGGTGAGGTCATGGCGTCGGCGGCGGTCAGCCCGATCCGGTCCGTCTGCCGCGGTTGCGTGAGGATCAGCGTCAATGGACACCTTCTGTGTTCGGTGGATCAATGGACCGCGGCGACCGCCGGGGCTGCGACTTCATGCGGCGCTTGTGTACGAGGTCGGGCGCTGCGAGGTGCCTGCCCGCCCTTGGGACGAAGCGGGGGAGCGGCGGCCCTGGGCGCTGCGGCTGCGTCGGCCACCGGTGGAGGAGGCGCTGCGCTTGGGGCGCTCCACAACCGGTGCGGTGATGGTGACGGGTACACCCGAGGGGGCCTGGGCGCCGGTGATGCGGCTCAGTTCGGCCTCGCCGGAGCGGACCTGCGCGGTCTGCGGGGTGATGCCGGCGGCGGCCATCAGGCGCGCCATGTCGCGGCGCTGGTTGGGCAGGACCAGGGTGACGACGCTGCCGGACTCGCCGGCGCGGGCGGTGCGCCCGCCTCGGTGCAGGTAGTCCTTGTGGTCGCTGGGCGGGTCGACGTTGACGACGAGGTCGAGGTTGTCGACATGGATGCCGCGGGCCGCGACGTTGGTGGCTACCAGCACCGTGACATGACCGGTCTTGAACTGGGCGAGGGTGCGGGTGCGCTGGGGCTGGGACTTGCCGCCATGCAGCGCGGCGGCACGTACACCACTGTGCAGCAGGTGCTTGGTGAGCTGGTCAACGGCGTGCTTGGTGTCCAGGAACATGATCACCCGGCCGTCGCGGGCTGCGATCTCGGTGGCGGTGGCGTACTTGTCGGCACCCTGGACGTGCAGTACGTGGTGCTCCATCGTGGTGACCGTGGCTGCCGAGGGGTCGACGGAGTGGACCACGGGGTCGTTCAGGTACCGGCGGACCAGTAGGTCGACGTTGCGGTCCAGGGTGGCGGAGAAGAGCATCCGCTGACCTTCGGGGCGTACCTGGTCGAGCAGTTCGGTGACTTGGGGCATGAAGCCCATGTCGGCCATCTGGTCGGCTTCGTCCAGGACGGTGATACCGACACGGTCCAGGCGGCAGTCGCCGCGCTCGATGAGGTCCTTGAGCCGTCCCGGGGTCGCGACAACGACCTCGGCCCCGCCACGCAGGGCGCCGGCCTGGCGGCCGATCGACATCCCACCGACCACCGTCGCCAGCCGCAGCTTCAGCGAACGGGCGTACGGGGTGAGCGCGTCGGTGACCTGTTGCGCCAGCTCCCGGGTGGGAACCAGGACCAGAGCCAGCGGCTGCCGGGGCTCGGCGCGTTTGCCCTCGGTTCGAGCCAGCAGGGCCAGGCCGAAGGCGAGTGTCTTGCCCGAGCCGGTGCGGCCACGGCCCAGAACGTCGCGGCCGGCCAGGGTGTTCGGCAGGGTTGCAGCCTGGATCGGGAACGGCACGGTCACGCCCTCGGTGCGGAGCGCCGCCAGCAGCGGCGCGGGCATATCCAGTTCGGCGAACGCCTCGACGGCAGACAGGGCCGGGGTAACGGTGACGGGGAGCGCGAACTCCCCCTGCAGTGCGGCGGGACGGCGTCCGTAGCCGCCGGAGCGGCTGGAGGTACCCGAGCGGCCCGGATTGCCCTGGCGCCCCTGCGACTGCGAACGGAAGCCGCCGCCTCTGCCGGAGCCTGCGGTGCCGCCCTTGCGGGTGCGGGAGTAGCGGTCGTTCGTGCGAGCTGCGCGGTTCATGCAAAACCTTCCTCGATGCGGCACGCATCCAGGAATTCTCGGCAGCAGTGAGCGGCATAGAGAATTGCAAGAACGAGCCGAAGTGAAAACTAAGACGAAGCCCGGCCGCCGCCGACGCAAAAGGCGGGAGGCGGACACGTCAAATTGACTGACATGCACCGCAGCGGCTGGGATGCAAAATCATGGGGAACGGGCGGACCTGTGTCCTGCAGGAGTCGTGAGCGAATCGTCCGCCGTACGGTGAGGAAAACTGTTGCGTCTCGCCGTGTGTGAAGTCGCTGCGGCCCGGCCGGCCCGGAGAAATGCAACGAGCTGGGGCCCGCACCCCAAGGTGCGGGCCCCAGCTACGTCGTGCGCGTCAGCCTCAGGCGGGAACGATGTTCTCGGCCTGCGGGCCCTTCTGGCCCTGCGTGACGTCGAAGTTCACCTTCTGGCCCTCCTGCAGCTCGCGGAAGCCCTGGGCGGCGATGTTCGAGTAGTGGGCGAAGACGTCAGCGCCGCCGCCGTCCTGCTCGATGAAGCCGAAACCCTTTTCCGCGTTGAACCACTTGACGGTGCCAGTAGCCATGTCATATCTCCTTCGGGGCAGTGCCCGGTGCCCGCACTGTGCGAGCTCCGCGTCGCCGCGATGATTGCCCCGTCCGGAAAAGAATCCGGAAATACAGAAGTGCACGCTCCGGCAATAACGCCGGCACGGGCACTTGAAGTCTCTGGGAACCACAACTGCAACTGAGAACTACGGTAGCACGGCGCAAGCGGACGGGCGCGGCGAGTAATATCACTCCGCCCGCTGCACCATAAACCCTCATGGGGCATCGCTCGAATATCTATGCCTGCGGCACTAGATATTCGGGTGCGCGGAGCTCATCCGAGTCATACGAGCGGAACGGACTGCGCTGCCGACGCGGCGTCGGGTATGCGAACGCGACCTCTTCGCCAGGCCGGCGAACCCCAGGCCTGTCAGGGTGTCCCGTGACTTGGGGCGAGGCTTCGCCGATGCTCGGGGCGTCAGTCAGGTGTCAGTCAGGTGTCAGTCAGGCGTGAGTCAGGCGTCAGTCAGGCGTCAGTCAGGAGCCGGCGGCTCCGCCCGAGTCTGCCGTGGGCCGGCGCAGTTCCTCGTTGATTCGCAGGGCTTCCTCGAGCTGGTCTTCCAGAATGACGATGCGGCAGGCTGCGTCGATCGGCGTGCCGGCGTCGACCAGTTCGCGCGCGCGAGCGGCGATACGCAGTTGGTAGCGGGAGTAGCGGCGATGGCCGCCTTCGGACCGCAGCGGGGTGATCAGCCGGGCTTCGCCGACCGCTCGGAGGAAGCCGGGCGTGGCGCCGATCATTTCGGCGGCGCGCCCCATGGTGTAGGCGGGGTAGTCGTCATCGTCGAATCGATCGGTGGTGTGCGGCGGGATCTCTGGGGGCATTTGCACCTCTTTCTGGAACGCGTCGAGGGGCCCCGATGCGTACACACCGGGGCCCCGAGGGGTATCAACACCATCTGCCGGCGCTGTGCGCTGGCTTTCGTATTCCGCGTGTCCGTCCTTGAGACCGGAAGTGCGGGGATCGCGGATGTGTGACCGGGGACCACCTTCCAATCGGGGCCTGCGGTACCCGGGCGAACGAGATCCTCGCCCGGGCGATCCTGATGGCGTCTACTCCTCTCTGTTTCTTCGGGTCGTAACTGCTCTGAACATGCGGTGCTGCACGACGACCCCGGGGGTCGCCCGGCCCGGCCATCAGACCTGGGATCTTCTTGCACTTCCTGACCCCAGGGCTCCATTGCCGTGCCGTGTACTGCTCGCGCCAGTTCGTCTCTGTCGCGTATCGCTGACTTCGTCGGCTACGGAAGAAACTCTAACCATGTGAGGGCGTAATTTCTACCTTTGACACGGTAGATTTTCCTGGTCCAGAAGAGAAAATATTTTCGCACTGCCGCAGCTCCGGGGAGCCGGGTCCACCGCGTCGCGACGTGCTCCCGGCTGCCGGCCCGCCCCGCGGGCGTACCGCCAGGGTCACGCGAGCCGCGTCGATGCGCTCGGTGTCCGGGGTGTCGCCGCGGAAGAGCCGGCGGTCGAATGATCCAGTCGGCCGCTGTCGTGAGGCGGCCGGCATGCGGTACGTAACTACTGCTGCTACTGCGCGGTGAGTTCACGCACCGTGGCCATGTCGCTGAACGCCAGCAGCTGTTCGCCGACGATCTGATACGGCTCACTCCCCTTCCCGGCGACAAGGACGATGTCGTCAGGTCCGGCGCTGGAGAGGGCGTAGTCGATGGCCTGGCGGCGGTCCGCGCACCGCTCGAACCGGGTGCCGGTCGCCAGCAGGCCGGGCGTGATCTGATCCAGGATCGCCTCGGGGTCTTCGTAGCGCGGGTTGTCGGAGGTGAGGACAACCAGGTCGGAGAGGGTCCCGGCGATCTCACCCATTCGTGCGCGCTTGGTGGTGTCCCTGTCGCCGCCGCAGCCGAAGACGGTAATGACCTCTCCGGTGGCGAATTCCCGGATGGCGGTGAGCACTTTCTCCAGCGAGTCGGGGGAGTGGGCGTAGTCCACGATGACGGATGTGCCGCGGGTGGTCTGGAATCGTTCGAATCGTCCAGGGACCGGTGGCATCCGGTCGAGCGCGGCGACCAGTCCGGCCAGGTCGTGTCCCAGAAGGTGGCAGGCCGCCACGGTGGCCAGCGCGTTGGCCACCGAGAACCGTCCTGGTACGGGGATCGCCGCCGGGTACTTGTATCCGGCGTGCTGGAGGGTGAAGCGCGTGCCGAAGGCGTCCATGCTCAGGTCGCTCGCCCGGTAGTCGGCCTCGGCGTCGATGGAGTAGGTCGTGACCGCGCCAGGCATCATCGCCCCGATTCCCGCTCCCACAGGGTCGTCCGCATTGACTACTGCGCGTCGGCACAGCCCCTGGAACAGGCGCAGCTTGGCATCCCGGTAGTTCTCCATGGTGCCGTGGTCGTCCAGGTGGTCCTGGGTGAGGTTGGTGAAGATGCCGACGTCGATGAAGGCGTGGTCCACCCGGTGGGTCAGCAGGCCCATCGACGTGGCCTCCAGGACTACGGTGCTCACCTCGCGGTCGCGCATGTGTCCCAGCAGGTACTGGAAGTCGGGTGACTCCGGTGTGGTCAGCACAGATCTCGGCATGGGGATCAGTTCATCGCCGATCCGGCTGCCGGCCGTCCCGATCACGCCCACCCGCGCGCGTTCGGCGATGCGCAGAACGGACTCCACCATGTACGACACCGACGTCTTCCCGTTGGTGCCGGTGACGGCGACCATGTCCATCTCGCGCCCGGGCTCGCCGTAGTAGCGGGAGGTGACGACCGCGGCCGCCGTACGCGTGTCGGGGACCCGTACGACGCACACCCCGGTTCCCGTGGCCTGCACCGCCGCCGGGAGGTCGGACACCGATGCGTCGACGAGTACCGCCACAGCGCCGCGCGCCAGGGCGGGGCCGACGGCTTCGGGGCCGCCTTCGCGGTGACCGGGCACCGCGATGAACAGGGACCCCGGCGAGACGCGATGGGCGTCGAAGCATGTTCCCGCGGTGATGCGCGTCTCCGGATCGCCCAGAAGGACCTCGTGGTCGTGCCCGGTCAGCAGTTCGCTCAACTTCACAGGAGGTCCTCTCGGGGGTGCGGACAGACCGGATGTCGGCCGTCGCCGGTAGTGGCGACGGCACGTCGAGCAGCCGCGGGAATGGTGCAGGGGTGCCGGGTGGCGAGGGGGCAGTGGCTGGGTGTCCCGGGAAACCGGAAGAACCGCAGAAATCAGAAATCACGAAGAAGGCGGCCGCGAGTGGTGCCGGAAGGCTGCGCGGGAGCGGAGAAGAGGATCCGGACCCGGTTCGTCAGGAAGTGGTTAGCCGTGGCCGTGCAGCGCGCGGCAGCGAGTCGTCCTGGGCGCAGTGGGGCACAGCGCGCGCGGGGCCCCTCGCAGGCACTCCCTCATCGCGTGTGTGCAACCCATGGGTGGAGTGTACGTCGCGAAGAGCGGCCCCGATCCCGCCCGCGGGCAACCAGCCGGCTGGGCCCTGGCGTGCGCATGGCGCGGCCTCGACCCACTCACTCCAGGGCTCTGTCACCTCACCGGGCCGACCGCCGACGGCGGGGACGGCAGCTCTGGACGAAGACCTTGAGCGGTGTGCACTCGGCTGCGCAGACCATACGGGAGACGATCTCCGCGTGGCGGCAGCGACCGTGCGTCTCGGACACGACGGCTGGACACGAACTCCTCGCGTACGTGCGCCAAACGGCGCGGGCCACTGCGTGATGCGCACTCAGGTCCTGGGCACGCCGGCGAAGTGGTGGCATAGGCGTGCCGTCTCAGCAGTGGAAGCACAGCCGATTTGAAGCCCTGTCAGACCTCCATCACGGCATCGCACTGGGCACAGACGAGCGGCGCGTACTTCGGTGTGTACCACGATGAACCGGGTTGCTCCGAGGGCTTCCAGGGTGCCGCTTCCATGGCGAAGGTGTCCTGACCGCACAGGGTGCGCGGCCCTGGAGTGGTGGAGGAGCCGGGAGCGGCGTTCGCCGCGTGCACGCGGAGGACGGGCCGCTCCTCAACCGATGACATGCCGGTGGAGGATCGCGCTCCGGGCCGCTGATCGAGCTCATACATCACGAAGATCTCGCTCATGTCCCGACGGTAGGCCGATACGGCGGATCATGCAGTGGGGACTCGGGCAGATCGGCCGCGCGCTGACCAGCGGCAGGCGGACCCCGCCGCAGCCTCCGCCGCTGGTCGTCGGCGCGTTGCGGGCCCCAGGTGCCCGCCACTCCTACCATGTGTATGACAACACCTTGGTTCAGGAGGTTCGTCATGACGCAGGAGGGCGGCCTGAGACTGCATATGCGGCGTGTCCTCGTCGGCGCACCGCTCTCAGTCGTATTCCGTGCGTTGACCGAACCGCAGGAACTGTCGAAATGGTGGGGCCCTGATGGGTTCACCATCCCGAGTGTGGAGAGCGAGCTCCGGCCAGGGGGTGGCTACCGGATCGCGATGCAGCCTCCGGAGGGTGAGCTGTTCTATCTGGCAGGGGAATTCCGCGAGGTCGCCCCTCCGGAACGTCTGTCCTACACGTTCCGGTGGGAGGATCCAGACCCTGAGGACCAGGAGACGGTGGTGACCCTGTCGCTTCGCGAACTCGACGCTACGTCGTCGGAGCTGGTGCTCACTCAGGGTGACTTCGCTACGGAGCGGCGCCGCGCTCTTCACGAGGAAGGCTGGACTCAGGGGCTCGACAAACTCGAGGCGCTCGTGTCGTCGGCGGCATCGCCCTGAGATGTCGCCATGTCACTGGGCGCTACAGCTTCTGCATGCCGCCGCCCTCGCCATCGCCGCGCTCACGCTGCGCCTGGCGGCCACGTAACCACGCGGCAGCGTGTTCGAGCCGAAGTACGACGGCTTCCGGCTGCACCACGCGAGATCCGGCAGCCAGTCGACGACCCGGGAGTGTGTCCGGCGGTGACGTGCGGGCAACTGACACTGTTCGCCGTCCGTCGCCGCATCGGGCGTTCCCACGCCCAGCGGATCAGCGGCCGCAACTGGCCGGAAGAGGAGATCCTGAGCGCGATCTGTGCGCAACGGGCCGCCACAGCCGGATTGACGGACACCTGGGCGGGGATGGTGATGAGGTTGATCCGGTGCGCTTTGGCGATCCGGGACTCCGAAGGCGAGCGCCTGGTCGCCCCGGAGATGCTCGACTACGCTCGGGAAGGTCCCGCCACGGTATGCCGGTTCGGACTCGGAACAGGATTCCGTTGATCACCTTGCGGTGATCGCTCCAGCGCCCTCCACGCCGCCCGACAACAGGCAGATGCGGCTCCAGCCGCACCCACTCCGCGTTCGTCAGATCGCCCCGCCCCATGCCGAGCACAACGACCCAGCCTTCAGACAGTCACATGATCCGCCGGACAGGCCCTAACCCCCACTTGCTCATCAGCACCCACAGCTACCGGCACCCGGCCTCCCCACCGCTGAGCTACTGCGGCCTGCGGGGAGCCTTCGATCAAGTCGGACTGCTGCCCCGCCAGGTCTGGGCCGACCGCATCCTGTACGAGGCCGCCCAGACCACCGACCCGGTACACCTCGTCCGTCTCTTCGGTATCCACCCCCACATCGCCGTCAAGTACGTCCACACAGCCCACCCCGACAAGGCCCTGCCGAGGATCCGATGACCTGATCGTCTTGACGAGGCCGCGCTGGGTCGGGCCGAGAGCCAGAGCTCGCTGATCACGAGCATCCGCTGACTCACTCGGCGCGTCGGGGCACGCGGATCAGGGTCTGCTGGCCGTTGGCGACGAGCTTCCGGGCGCCGTCGGGCTGGACGCCGCGCACCTCCAGCTGACACACGGTCAGGGTGCCCCCGGGCTTCAGGACGGTGCCGATCGCTTCGAGGTGGTCGCCGACGGCGGGCGCGAGGAGGTTGATCTTGTACTCGACGGTGAGGACCTCGGAGTCCTCCTCGAACAGCGTGAGTGCTGCGTAGCCGCCGGCGCTGTCGGCGATGGCGCTGGTGGCACCTGCGTGGACGAAGCCGTGCTGCTGGGTCACCTCGGGCCGGGCCGGGAGCACGATGTGTACGCGATCGGGTCCGATGTGCGCGAGGCGCGCGCCGAGGTGGGACATGAGGCCCTGCAGGTCGAAGCTGTCCCGGATGCGCTTCTGGACCACGGGGCTCGCCTGTTCCAGCCGTGTCTGGTCTTCCACGTACGTGCTCTCCTTCGGGTCCGTGTCGGATGGAGCGGGACGGGCGCGTCAGCCGACCAGGCATTCCACCAGCAGGTACCCGCCGATGGCGATCATCATGGCACCGCTGACGCGGGTGACGACCCCGGCGGCCGAGGGCCGGGTCTTCAGGACAGTGCGGGCCAGGACACCGACGGCAAGGTAGACGACGGCGCAGGCAGTCAGGTGCACCATGCTGAGGAACCCGGTCTGCGCGGCGACCGGCCAGCCGCCGGTGGTGTCGGAATGGAGGTACACGTAGCCGCCGCGCTCGCTCTTGCCCTTGCGGCGCTGGACTGCCTTTGCCTGTTGACTTCCGCGACCGTGGATACGCCAGCCACCGCCGTCCGGGATCCGGCCGGCCTTCTTCACGTCGACGTGCACCATGTGGCCGGGCCGTCGAGCAGTGATCGTCCGCAGCTCTCGGTTGGTCTTGCCGTTGGGGTCGATGAACTTCCGTCGGTTCAGACCGAGGGCGGCCAGGTGGCGGGTGACCGTGCAGCGCGAGATCACAATCCCGTCGCCGGCGAGCTCGTGGACGATGCGAGTGGCCGACCACTTGTGAGCACGCCGCATCTCCTCAATGCGTGTAGCCACGTCGACTGGTGTCGCACTCGGCTGATGGTGCGGCGTCGAGCTTCGATCAACCAACCCGAGTTCGCCGTATCGCCGGTGCCGGTTCACCCACTTCGACGCCGTTGCTCGGGAAATCCCCATCTCTGCGGCGACATGCGCGATCGGACGAGTCTTGCAACGTTCGATCAACCGGCGGCGCCCCTCCACGGACAAGGGTGCGTTCGCGTGGGTCATGGTGTCGTCGAGGCTGTACGGGACGTGTGGTGCCGTGCGCCGGTGACGATGAGTGAGACGTTCTGTCCGCCGAAGCCGAAGGAATTGCTGAGCACGGCCTCCTGGGGGACGTCTCGTCGCTCTGCGACGACATCGAGATCGATGTCGGGCCCGACGCCGGCCGCGGTGAGGTTGCGGGTCGGCGGGATGACGCCGTGCTCCACACTGAGGACGGCGATGAGCGCCTCGATCGCACCAGCCGCGCCAAAGAGATGACCGAGTGCCGCCTTGGGGGCTGTCACGGTGGCGCGGCCGAAGACCTCCCTGATCGCGTGTGCCTCGGCGACGTCGCCGACCGGAGTTCCGGTGGCGTGGGCGTTGATGTGGCTGATCTGCTCGGGAGCCAAGCCGGCTTGCGCGAGGGCCTTCCGCATGGCCGAGATCTGACCGGAGCCGTCGGGAGCGGGTGCCGTGATGTGGTAAGCGTCGGCGGCGATGCCGGCGCTCGCGAGTACCGCGTGGACGCGCGCGCCTCGGGCGCTGGCGTGCTCGGCGCTTTCGAGCACCATGACAGCGGCGCCTTCACTGAGGACGAATCCGCTGCGATCCGCGGCGAACGGCCGGGACGCTGAGGCGGGTTCGGCGGTGTGCCGCGACAGTGCTTGTGCCTGGGCGAAGCCGGCGACGGTGATCGGGGTGATCGCGGCCTCGGTCCCGCCCGCGATGACCACGTCCGCCTCGCCGGCACGGATGAGCCTGGCGCCCAGGGCGATCGCCTCGGCACCGGAAGAGCACGCCGAGACGGGTGTGTAGACCCCGGCCCGTGCGCCGTATTCGATACTGATCAGCGCCGCCGCCGCATTGGGCATGAGCATCGGTACCGTGCGTGGCGAGACGCGCCGCGTCCCGGCCGCCTCCAGTACGTCGTCTTCCTTCAGCAGCGTCCGTATGCCCCCGATGCCCGTGCCGATCGCTGATGCAAGCCGGTCCGGGTCCACCCGCGGGGCACCGGCATCGGCCCAGGCTTCGGCCGCTGCGGTGAGGGCTGCCTGCTGCGAGCGGTCGAGCCGCCTGGCCTGCACCGGCAGCAGCGACTCGGCGGGGTCGATCGCCATCGTCCCCGCGACGGTCTCGGGAAGGCCGGCATCCTCGTGGCCGCGAAGGACGCCGCCGCGGATGCCGGACTCGCCGGCAAGCAGGGCTTTCCAGGTGGACTCCACGTCTCCACCGAGTGGTGTGATCGCGCCGAGTCCGGTCACAACGACTTCAGTCCGGTGCATGCCCTTCAACCTTTCTTGTATGTGATACAAGCAAACGAAGCCTTGTTGTATCACATACAATTTGGGTGTGGAGAAGAGGCGAACCGAAGCTCGATCAACGTCGGCTCGGTCGCGTGACCGCGGTCGCGCGACGAGGCGCCGGCTGATTGAGGCAACTGCACGGCTCTGCAAGGAGCGGCCCGGCACTGAGGTGAGCGTCGCGGAGATCGCGAACGCGGCGGGCGTCTTCCCCAATCAAGTCACCTACTACTTCGGCTCCAAGGACTCGCTGCTCGTGCACGCCGCCTTTCTCGGCTTGCTGCACGACGCCCGACGGATGGAGCGCATCGGTCGCCAAGCCCTCGATGCGGCGACATTTCGGCGCAACATCGCCCGCGCCGTACTGGCCATGCCCTCGCTCCCATCGGTCGCGCGAGCACTCGCAGCCGGGATCTCCAAGCCCGAACTCGCCCCTGTGGTCGACCGGCACCTCCAGTTGCTATTCCGGCAATCCGAGCGCTTCGTGAGCCAGCTCATCGACGCTCGCGGCTGGAGGGCCCGTCGACCGCTCGACGTGGAGGCCAGGACGTTCTGGAGCACCGCGCTCGGCGCAGTGCTGCTCGCCCGCGCCGGGGCACACGGCACCGTCGCCGACCTAGACCTCGCCGGAGCATTGACCATCCACGACGAACCCGAGGGCTAGCTCAGTCGAACGGGCCTGCGGCGACGACGTGCGCGGTTCCCGCCCGACGGTGGCCTTGTCGCGGTCGGCGTGTCCGCCGTCGCCGACGAACTCCACTGTTGCGGCTAGAGCAAGGCGTCAAGAACCTGCTTGCCAGCAGTCGGATCCGACCCCAGGCCGACGTGGGTCCTACAGGGACATCTGCTCGTGCTTCGACCAGGCCAGGCCTCATCCGCAAGCCCGAGTCGGATTCCACGCCGAGCAGCAGGACACCTCTGCTCCCGGGCTGGCAGCACCTGCTGGAGCTGGTCGACGAGGCCGCCGACGACGAGCGCCCCCGTGGGAAACCGGCCGGAGGCTGCGACCGGATGGCAGGATATCGACGTACTAAGTCATTTTTGCCGATCGTGGTGACGGGTCTCCCATCGCACAATGGGAGACCTTGGCTGGCCGTACGGCCCTTGGACTGAGAGAAGATCTCCTGTGCGTTTCCTCGACTCCTCCTCCTTCACCGCTGAACGTCCCTGGGGCGCGCTCGACCTCGCCGCTCTGGACGACGCGACCGTGCGGCTGCACTGGACGGACTAGCCCTACCGGTGGCACGTCAACGAAGGGCCGGAGGTGTTCGTGGTACTCGACGGAGCGGTGGACATGCACTACCGCGTCGAGGGCACCGAACAAGTCGAACGCCTCACACCGGGCCGGGTGTGCTGTGTGGAGCCCGGTGACGAGCACGTGGCCCGCCCAGTCCCCGAGGCCCGCATCCTGGTCATCGAGAAGCGCGACAGCGACTGACGGCCCGCCGTCGGCGCCGACCGCCGCCCCGCACCGCGGCGGGGCTGAGCGGCGGGTACCTGCGGACGCGAGGAGGCTGGTCACCTCGGCGATCCTCGGGCAACGACGCCCCCGTTCCCCCAGATCCGATTGCGCCAGCGGTTACGCGGTGGCCCGCCGTGCATACACCTCGATCTCGACCCTCATGCGGGGATCGGCGAGGCCGCACATGAGCATCGTGGCGGCCGGCCGGGCCGAGCCGAAGGCGCGACGCAGGACCGGCCAGCAGGGCTCGAAGTCGGCCCGGTCGGGCAGCAGATACCGCACCCGTACCACGTCGGCGAAGGTGCACTTCGCCTCGGCCAGCGCGGCCTCGATGTTGCGCAGGCACTGCTCGGCCTGGTCCACCACGTCGTCGGAGATCGTCATGGTGGTGTAGTCGAAACCGGTCGTCCCGGACACATGGACCCAGTCGCCGTCGACCACGGCGCGGGCATAACCAATCTGCTCCTCAGACGTCGAGCCGCTGAGGATCGCACGTCGCTCTGTCATGCGCAGCACGCTAAGTGACCAGCACAGATACGTCTAATACAGCTTCAGGCATGGGGTGATATCTCTAAGCGTATGGAGCGCCCCGAACTTCCCCTCCCGCAGCTGCGCGCCTTCGTCGTGCTCGTGAGGAACTCCATTTCGGCCATGTCGCTGCCCGCCTGGGCATCGCCCAGCCCTCGCTGAGCCAGCAGATCCGGCGGTTCGAGGTAGAGGCCGACCACGTCGCGCATGATGAGGCGGTCGCCTCGCCACACCAACCGAAACGGTGAAACTAGTTGGCGGTTTACGCCTGCACCTTGCGCTGTGCTCTCGTGGCCCCGGCCGTCTGCCCCTATGTTTTAGAAGCTGGCGGTACGGCGGGAAGGTCGAGGGTCAGTGAACCGGAGGCTCTAAGACTGCCGATCATGGTCAGGCCGCTCAGCAAGGGCCTGTTGGCGAATTCGGCGAGGACGCCCCGGTCGACTCCGCACAGCGCGAGAGCCGCTGCGGCCACCGGCATCCGGGCACGGTCGGCTCCGTCGGCGATTTTCACCCCGACAGCGCGGCCATCCGGCAGGGCGGCCACTTGGACCCCTTCGAACCCGTCCTTGGCCAGCAGGCCCGGGACGGCTCGCATCAGCCGTGCGACATCCCGCCAACTCCCGGAAGCCATTTCCGGATACTCGCGTATGGCGTCGGCGACACTGGCCTCCATAGTGCCCGGCGCCGCAGAGGCGATCCGAGCCACAGCTCGGGTGAGGCCGCGCAAGGAGACGGAGAAGAGCGGTGCTCCACACCTGTCGACCGTCACTTGCGCGATCATCTCACCCGTCAGATCCTCCACCGCAGCGGCGATTGATTGTTGCAGCAGATGCCCGGCGTCGAGGTATGTGTCGAGCGGCCAGCCCCGGGCCTGAGCCGTCATCAGCATCGCTGCATGCATGCCGGAACCGTTCTGCGCGAGCCGGGACAAGCCGTGTCCACCACGGACCCACGCTTCACGCACCGCGGGATCGCACGGCCAGTCGGGCGTATTGCCCAGGTCGGCTTCGATCAGCCCGGCAACCGCCAAGAGGCGCAGGACGCCCACCAGGTGGCGCTCCTCGCCTGAGTGACTGGCCGCAGCCAGCGCTAGCAGTTCACCATCCAGAAGCAGCCCGGCGCGCAGCAAGCCCACGACCTGGACGGGCCGGAGTGCGGAGCATGGGCAGAACGCGGCCTCAATGTCGCCGACTTGGAACTCCACGCCGCCGTCGGCTGACAGGACGACGACCGAGCCGTAATGGACCCCTTCGATGAGGTCTCCGCGCACCACATGGGCGAGCGGCGCATGGCGGGGCTCACGAATAGGTGCCGCCTTTGCCGGCGCACGCCCCGGGTAGCCAACTTCCCCGTCGGTCTGCGCCACCCGTCAGGCCCCGAACTCGATGCCCGCGGCTACCGCGGTGCTGGGCACGGTGTCCACCCGGCGGCGGGCCACGAAACAGCCGCCGACCAGGGCCGCCACGGCCAGCGGCAGGCACAGCACCGTGGTGTTGTATGCCCCCTTGTCGGCGTACATCAGGAGCTGGTTTTGGGCGTCGGGGGCCCAGGGCAGTTGATAGCGGGCTCGTGTGACCCGGCAGTCCTCGCAGTGGGTCCACACGAGTAACGAGCAGACCATGATCAGGCTCCAGGTGCCGAGGGGTCTGGAGCCGGTCGCCCGACAAGCGCGTAGGTTTCCGTAGCCACACCGACACTGTGCCGATGCTCCTGCCATTGTTCCAGTGGATGTTTTTGAGTGTTAATCATTAGAGAATCCGACGATCGTTGGGCGGGGCTTCGTGTTCGATCTCCATCGGCTCCGCCTGCTGCGCGAGCTCAAGCATCGGGGCACGCTCGCTGCGGTCGCCTCCGCTTTGTCATACAGCCCCTCTTCGATCTCCCAGCAGCTCTCCCTGCTGGAGTCGGAGGCTGGGGTCCCCCTCCTTGAGCGCGTGGGGCGCGGCGTGCGTCTGACCTTGCAGGCTGAGGTCCTGGTCGCTCACACCGAAGCCGTGCTGGAGCGGTTGGAGCAGGCCGAAGCCGACATTGCCAGCTCTCTGAGCGAGCTGACCGGGACCCTGCGCATCGCCTCTTTTCAAACTGCTGCTCTGGCTCTCGTGCCGACGGCACTGACACTGCTACGCGACGCCCATCCCGGTCTTCGCATCCAGGTCACCCAGATGGAGCGTGAAGGCGCGCTCTCGGCTGTGCTCGCCCACGATGTCGACCTGGTCATCGATGTGGAATACCCGGGCGTTCCCAGCCCTCGTCTCGCGGAACTCGAGCGGGAGTTCCTCGGTGACGACTCCATGCACCTGGTCCATCCGGGTGTCGCAAACATGACCAAGCTGCAGGAGGCGCTGCGTATGCTGGCCGCTTACCCATGGGTCATGGAACCCGATGGCACGGCTGCTCGCCGCTGGGCGATGACCGTGTGCCGTGGCGCCGGATTCGAACCCGACGTGCGCTACGAGTCGGCCGACCTCCTTCTCCACCTGCGGCTCGTGGAACAAGGACATGCCGCCGCCCTGCTCCCAGACCTCGTATGGCTTTGCCGTCGGCCAACTATCCCCTTGCGGCCGGTGCCCTTCGGTCGGAAAACGCGCACACTGGTCACCGCTGTGCGCCGCGGCAGCAGCCGCCACCCCGCCATCCAGGCCGTTCGGCAAGCTCTCGTAACGGCGGTCGGCAAACATTTCAGAGACCGGAAATCTCGGGTTTAAGCCTCTAGCCTATTTTTTGTCCAGGGATCCTCGCGCCTAAGTTTTGCGCTCTCCGGTGAGGAACGTGTGCTGAACGTGGCTCTGGACAGATTTTCGTAGGGCAGGTCCATCGCCTGCTAGCCATAAGCCCCTCTCCCGGCCGTACTGCAGACTCCGGATGCGTTCAGAGGTTGAGGTCCAGTACGCGGACCGGCTCCCCTGCCCATCGGTGCGGGGCGGTGGTGGCGATGATCGCGCCGTCGGGACGGTCCGGTGTGGGCTGCGCCGCGTACTGGCTGTGCGCCGCGGCCCAGGTCTCCTGCCGCGCGACGGCAAGGGCGGCAGCCAGGTCCAGATCGAGGACAGTGATGCCGGGCAGGGAGGCCAGATGCTCGGCGGTGCCGGGCCGGGCGCGATCGGCTTCGACTAATGCGCACGCCGGGGCATACAGGAACCAATCCGCTTCGGCGTGGGCGCGGTGGATCAGGCGGGAGGCGAGGACGTTGCCCTGGTCGGCCGCTGCCATCGCGGTGTCGTCCAGGACGATGTGCATGGCGTCGCTCACCGGCTGGTCACCTGAGCCAGGCGCCGGTCCAGCTCGCTGTCCAGGTCCTGTTCCTCGGCAGCGGTCGGCGCGTAGCCGTTCCACTTCTTCAATGCAGCCAGAGCGTTCTCCGCGCGCTCGGCGCGTTCTTGCGGAGTCAGCAGCGTCTCGGCGAGACGGGCGAGATACGCGCGCAGCGACAGACCCTCGGCGGCCGCGATCGCGGCCAGCCGGTCTTTGGCTTCCTCGGGGATACGGATGTTGGCATCGGGCATCGTCGTGCTCCTTCCCATCCCTCAAGGGTACGGATACGTACCCGTACCCGTCACGTGCAATCTATTTCCAGTCACGACCCCGTTGTGTGGCTGAATCCGGTGCCATGCTGTGACGGCGGTGATCCTCCAGTCCCCAGGGGAGGCCCCCGTTTGAGGAGCATGTGTCCGGGACGAACGGTTTCGACTACGCCACCATGACGATCTCCGACGACGTGGTGGACCCGGCCGGGCAGTGCCTGCGCAACATCGAGGCCGCTCTGGCCGAGGCGAAGCGCACCTTCGACCATGTGGTACGGGGCGATATCTGCTGCCCGACCGGGCCGACTTCGAGCCCTGTCGGCCGATCCTGCGCCGCGTCGATCCCCACGCGTTCGCGACCCCTATGAGGATGGCGGGCTGTCGCCTGCCACACAGGAGGTCTGTCTGACCGCTTGCCGGAGCGCTTGCCGAACGGCCTGGATGGCGGGGTGCTGGCAGCTGCCGCGGCGTACGGCCGTGAACAGTCTGCGTGCCTGCTGGCCTGCTGGCAGCGGGTGCAAGGCCACGGCTGGCGGACAGCCCTGCCACACGAGGGCCGGGAGGAGGGCGACGGCATGCCCCTGCTCAACGAGCCGCAGGTGAAGGTAGTGGTCGGTGGACTCGTAGCGCACATCGGGTTCAAATCCCGCATCACGGCACAGGGTCATCGACCAGCGGCGGGGGACCGTCCCCTCCGGTTCCATGATCCACGGGTGGTCAGCCAGCGCGCGCAGCGCCTCTTGAGGCGACGCACTCGAGTCGGCGTTGCCCCGTCGAGCCAGGTGCAGGGAGTCTTCGCACAGGTCCTCTTGCTCGAGTTCAGCGGGACGAGGGCTGGGATCGCCCGGGTATTCCACGTCAATGACCAGGTCGAAATCGCGCGCGAGCAAAGCCGGTACAGCGCTTTCCCGCTCCATCTGGGTGACATGGACGCGCAGGAGCGGATGGGCGTTGCGGAGAAGCGTCAGCGCCGTCGGGACGAGAGCCAGCGCAGCAGTTTGGAAGGAGGCGATGCGCATGGTGCCGACGAGGTCGGTCAAGGAGGTGGCGATGTCGGCTTCCGCCTGTTCGAGCCGCTCGAGCAGGGCTTCGGTGTGGGCGACGAGGATCTCGGCCTGCGGAGTCAGACGCACGCGTCGGCCGACGGGCTCTAGGAGAGGGACCCCAGCTTCTGATTCCAAAAGCGCGAGCTGCTGGGAGATGGTGGAAGGGCTGTACGACAGAGCGGAGGCGACCGCGGCAAGCGTGCCGCGGTGCTTGAGCTCCCGCAGAAGGCGGAGCCGGTGTAGATCAAACATCAAAACCTCGAGAACAGTCGTTTTTCTCAATGAATATTGCTCGAAAACATGCGCTAGAACAAGGAGCTATCTGTCGGCACAGTGGTCGCGTGCTGCAGAGCCGACCACCGCTCCGTGCACTAGCTGCCGCGGATCACGCTCACAAGGCTGCTCCGTGCAACATCTCCTGATCGGACGCACCGACCGATCCTGACGGCCGCCAGGATCGACCATCCGGCTGTGCGCCTACAGTTCGTCCGTCCCTGAATCCTCAGCGCGATCACCATGTCCTCTCGCTGGGCCCGGCCTGCCCAGCCGCGCGCTGGTCGCTCTCCTCCCGGCTCTTGCGGGAGCTGCTTGAAACCTGCTCTTCACTGTTCTCGGCCCGCCAAGGCGCACCCAACTGGCTTCCCGCAGCGGCGACGAGCCCAAAGCAGCACGACAAAGGAACAAGCGTGCAAAAGCAGTCAGTACGGCGGATTTATCCTGATCTTCCGGTTCAGGAAAAGCAGCCGATCGTGGTGTCGGTGGGTGAGCCTTCGGGTTCGACGTTGGCCCCGCGGTTGGATCGTGCCGGCCTCGCCCTCAGCGGAGCTGTGCGGTGGGGGAGTGAGTCGGCATGTGCCTCTCTGCTGGAACGAAGACCAGCGATGATGCTGCTGGATCTGCCCACGACAGAGGTTGACGGCATGGCCAGGCTCGTCCGGGCCGCGTCATTGATCGCCCCCGTTGCCGTGTTGCGGCACGAGGGACTTGATGCCGTCGTCGCATTCGCCGCCGGGGCGTTCGATGTCATCGATCGGCGAGCCCCGGCCGCTGAGCTGGCCTGGCGCATCCATGCCGACCTGAGA
Source organism: Streptomyces sp. NPDC019443 (assembly GCF_044389785.1). NCBI lineage: Bacteria > Bacillati > Actinomycetota > Actinomycetes > Kitasatosporales > Streptomycetaceae > Streptomyces > Streptomyces sp. NPDC019443. Next base: position 76,929 of record NZ_JBIRYJ010000003.1, on the reverse strand, counting down.
CGCTGCCCGCCCACGCCGCCGCCTCCTGCGTATGCGAGGGGCACCGCAAGCCAGCGCCTCCTGTTCGACGTGCTCGCCAGAGCGCAGGCTCCCGTCTGCTGCCACCATCTGAGACTGCTCCTGGGAACGCTATGCCTTCCCATGACACTGCGGGCACTGAGAGCGCGGATGCGGCGGCTGCTGCCCACCTTCGCTGATCACGCCCTGGAACTGGTCGTCGATCAGCAGTGGGGGCTGGCTACCTTCCGCACCTGGAGTGCAGGAGATCCAGGCTCCCCTGCCCCAGTGCGGCGAGGGCGTGGGGCGCCTCTCCAACTTCCCGCTACGCGCGGGAATCCCCCTCTGACAGCACGTCCGCATGCCAAGCAGGATTCCTCGCGTGAACCTGTCAGACAGCCTGACAGGGTTCGGCGGAAAGCCACCCGGCCCTCATAGGCGGAGCTCTGCCGCAAGCTGGAAATTAGCCGTCTGATCTGCGAGGTTGCAGGGCCCTGCAGCGGCCGCACCGTCTCCCGTACAGGAAGGGAACCATTCGTCACGTTCAACGAACCGGGGATCCCACCTTCGGTGACTATCAGGATATGGGCCTGTCCAACAGGCAGAACGGCATCCTCCGGGATGTCGTCAACGGGCCCATGCAGAAGGCCGGCGAAATGCACAGCCGCCGCCTGGCAACTGATCGAACCCCAAGCGAACTCATGCCCCTGAGCCATACAGCTCTGCGCCCAGTCCCTGGTAGCCGGCGTCGGCGACGATCTCCACGACGGCCCGTTGGCAAGGAGCTTGGCCAGGCCTAACTGTCAGGCACCGATCGACAGGACGGCGGCGCGGGCCATGCTCGGCAGGATCGGCATCGGGGCGCAGGCTGCTCAACCTGTTGAGAAATGAAGGACGCTGCATTATGAAGCCCTCCAAGTCCGCCGCCTTCGCGACGATCGCTGCGCTCGCGGTCGCCCTCACCACAACCGCCTGCAGCGGCGAGTCCGGTAATGCGTCCAGCGACGGGCCCACCAGCAGCTCGAACGGAACCCATCCGCGGCTGCCCACGTACACGGTCGCCAAGGACGTCAAGATCGACTCGCCAACCCTGCGCAAGGCCCGTAAGGCCGGCAAGCTCGTCATCGGCGCCCATAGCGACCAGCCGTTCCTCGGCTTCGAGGAGAAGGACGGCAGGCGCTCCGGCTTCGACATCGAGATCGCCAAGATGGTCGCGGCGGATCTCGGGTTCACGCCCGACAAGATCGAGTTCAAGACGGTCGACACGAAGAACCGCGAGGCCGCCATCTCCAGCGGCCAGGTCGACCTGTACGTCGGCACGTACACGATCAACGACGAACGCAAGAAGAAGGTGGGCTTCGCCGGCCCGTACTACAGGGCCGGCGCCGACCTTCTGGTCCGCAAGAACGACGGCACGATCGGGGGCCCGTACTCCCTGGAGGGCAAGACAGTCTGCGCGGTCAAGGGCTCCACCGCCCTCCGGGAGATCCAGAAGCCCGAGTACAACACCACGACCTTGGAGACGACCAAGGACACGGAGTGCGTCCAGCAACTGCTCGACAAGAAGATCGACGCCGTCACCACGGACGACACCATCCTCATGGGCTACGCCGCCCAGCGCCCGGACAAACTGAAGGTCGTCGGCAACCCGTTCACCGAGGAGCCCTATGGCATCGGCATGAACAAGGACGACGAGGCGCTTCGTCAAGCGGTGACGGACGCGCTCGAGGCGCACGACGAGAACGGCAACCACAAGAGGGCGTACGCGGCGACGCTGGGCCTTTCCGGCTCGAAGTACAACGGGGCGCCGGTCGTCGAGCACTACTGACACGAGGACTTCCCGCCCTTCTGGCCGGTCGACGGGACCTTGTAGCGGTGTCCGCAGTCGGGCCACGGGGCCTTGCTCTGGGGCGCGTCGTACTTGGTGCCGGGGCGGTGCACGTGACCGAGGTGCCGTCGCCCATCTGCCACTGGATGGAGGCTACTTTGGCCGTGGCGGTGACCGTGACGCCGCCCGCCGTCGCCGAGGCGGTCGCCGGCCCGTACGTCGTCGGGCCCTGCTCCACCCACAGCCACATCCGCCCGAGCGGTGGGGGAAGGGCGCCTGCGCTGCGCGCCCAGCGCCGCCCTGACCCTCGCGGTGGCTGCAGACCTGCAAGGCTTGAAGGAACGGGGCTGAGATCGCCTTGACAGGGGCAGCACACAGGTTCGGCGCCTGCGCGCTCACGCTGCACGGCGGTAGGGGCACGTCGCGGCAGACCGCCACTGAGAGTCGGTCACCATGCCCGGGTCCGTAGCGTCTGCCAGAACGGCATGCGGAAGCCGGTGACGGGTCGTTGCGTACCCACGTTCCACGTCTGGATGCCATCGGATGACCATGTCACCAGGTGCCCGCCGTCCTGTGTCCACCCGATGGGTGTGTTCTCCTCCTCCGCCGGTCAATGTGCGCCCGTCTCCGTCCGCAACGGACCACAGGCGGACGGCCTTCTCGTCCGCGGGGGCCAGCGATCGGCCATCGGAGGACCAGGCCACCCGAGGGTCGAAGGTGGACCCGCCGTAGACGAACGTGTGGACGGGCGCCGTCCCTGTGCCACACGAGCGCGCGCCCGACGCTGCCGCCGGAGGCTGTGGCCAGTTGTCGGCCATCCCGTGACCAGCGAAGATCGTCGACCGATCCCTGCCAGTCGGGGGAGGAAAGGGGCACGCTTCCGCCGCCCTTCCCAAGGCGGTGAATCACCAGGGGTGGTTCGTCTTCCCCTCCGCCGCCGGTGGCCAGCCGACCGCCGTCCGGTGACCACGCGAGCCTGTCGACGGACGTCTGCTCCTGGAAGCTGCGCACGGTGCGCAGCTTCCAGGTGTCCGCGTCAACCAACGCAGCTTTGGTTCCCAAGCCGCCTCCGACAGCCAGGTGGTGACCGTCCGGCGACCAGGCCAAGGTGGGCACGTCCCACCGCGTTCAACGTCCTCATTCCCACCCGTGCCCCGGTGCCGGCACGCCAGATATAAACGGTTCCGTCGTAGGTGCTCGCCGCTATCCGCACTCCGGAGGGCGACCACTCGACGTTCGCGATCCTGTGTGGTCCGCCACGGAGAGTGCGGAGCGGCTTCAGCTCTGCCGCGTCAAACAGGCGCACGTTCCCATCCGAGTCCCCGATGGCGATCCGGCGCCCGTCCGGCGACCAGCGGACGAGCCAGTCGACCACGCCGTCTTCGGTACGGGAGGACACCTGCGAACCGGTGCGCGTGTCCCAGAGAATGAGCGTGGTGGGGGAGTTGCCGCTGCCGTGGACGGAAGCGGTGTACCGCCCATCGGGGGAGAGGGCGGCGTCGTTGACGCCTCTCGCCTCGGTCGCGAGCGCCCCGAGCCCCAGGCCCGACCACGGCTGGTCAAGCAGTGGGAACGACTCCGTTCCCACACGCGGCGTGCCCCGGAGAACGCGGCTACCGCGGCCATGCACCAGCGATACGCCGCATATTGCTGGTGAGTTGGGCAGACGATCGAGTCCGCCGCCCACGCGCTGACGCGCGCCCGCGCCCAGCAGTTGCTGCCTGCAGAAGTCGATGTCGAGATGTTGGCCGCCCAGCTCCTGGCCCTCTATCAAGGTCTGCTGGTGCTCGTCCGGTCCGGTACTGCCGCCGCCAAACTGCACACCATCACCGATGGAGCCTTGGCGTCGATCGGCGCCAGGCAAGCCAAGACAGCCAAGCAGGCCAAGAAAGAGGAACAGCGATGAGTGATCAACAGCAGCTCTGGGACAACTACGCCGCGTGCTGGTCGGCCGACCCCGCGATACGACTCGCCGCGCTCGGCGCGGTCGCTGTCGACGACGTCACCTACCGGGACCCGGGGACCGAGGTCGGCAGCCTGGCCGAACTGGACGCATACATGGACGGCTTCGCCCGGGGCGTTCCCCGGACACCGCTTCCGCATCGACGAGGTCCTTGACCACCACGACCGGTCACTGGCCCGCTGGACCCAGGTCGGCCCGGACGGCGAGACCTTCATGACAGGCGTGAGCAGCGCGGTACACCGGCACGGCCTCCTCGCCGACGTGACCGGATTCTTCCTCCCCGCCTGAACGGTTCCGGCAGGCCGCCGGGCATAGGAGACGGAAGCAGTTCGTCCCAGAGAGCCCGCGGCGAAGGTCAGGGTGATCGTTTCTGCGGTGAACTTCGCGACCCGGGAGGGTGAGCGCGCGGTCTGCGGGGTGTGGAGCGGTGCGGGGCGCGCTACCTGTATCCGTGTGATGACAACCATGACGCGTTCCGCGGTAGCCGCAGTCCTTGCTCTGGTGCCGTTGAGTCTGCCGTCGTCGGCTCAGGCCACCGGCACGGTGATGCAGCCCGGCACAGGTACGACAACCTCCGCCGTGCGTGCGGTGGGCTGCCCCGATGGCTACGTCTGCATTTACCCGGACATCAACTTCGGAGGGCAGCCCTGGGTCCGTCGGGCGGCTGACGGAAGTGTGAAGGACCTGCCCTCACAGATCCGCGACGACGGCAGCTCCATCAGGAACAACTCCGGCAAGACCGCCCGCGTCTACGAGAAGCGCAATCACCACGGACGGTGGGTTTGTGTGACCCGCAGCGGCGGCTCCATCCATGACCTGCGCTCCTACAACCTCAACGACCAGACCCGCTCACTGAAGATCAACAACAACGACTGCGGCTGAACACGGGCACAGTTCCTTCCAGTTGGGCTGGTACGAACGTCACCCCTGACACGGTGAGCGACGGCTACAGCCAGCGGAAGGTCGGGCGGTGCCCGACGTGTGAGCGAGTCCACCGCGAACTCCAGGCGGAACGAGCAGCCGCGGAGGAAATAGCGACGTGGGGCGCGCAACAGGCGCACGGCGATGAAACCCCGGGATCTCGGTGAGCAGCACGCGCCAATATGGTGGACCGATGGCATCGATCAAGCAGTTCCAAGTCACCTTCGACTGCGCAGAACCTGAGCGCCTCGCTCGTTTCTGGTGTGAGGTGTTGGGGTACGTCGTACCGCCGCCACCGGAGGGGTTTGCCACTTGGGACGATTTCAAGCACTCGCAGCCACCTGAGCAGCGGGACTCATGGTTCGCCTGCAGTGATCCCTCAGGTGTGGGCCCGCGACTGTACTTCCAGCGCGTCCCCGAAGGGAAGGCCGCCAAGAACCGGCTGCATCTTGATGTGCGGATCGGCACCGGACTCGTGGGTAAAGAGCGCCTCGCCGCACTTGAGGCCGAATGCGCACGACTGGTCCCGCTCGGCGCGGTACACGTGCGAACGCTGCGTGCCGATGGCGTCAACGAGTCGTGCATCCCGATGCAGGACATCGAGGGCAACGAGTTCTGTATCGACTGAGAGCCGCGAACGTGTCCTCCCAGATCAACTGAGACGGCACCGGGCAACCGTGCGTCCGGCACCAGATCCACTGAGATTTCCAGCGCCGATCACCACTGGGGACACAGAGCGATCACCGTCACAGATCACCGCGCATCTACCCGGTCAGGATTGTGATCGACCTTCTGCGACGCCGGCTCACCCACCCCCTCGCGAAATCCGGCCTCGGATCCGGCAGCTCGACGTCGCCGCCTGGACCCGACGTCTGATGCCGAGTGCTCACCTGATCTGCTTCTGCGCGTGACAGGGCCGGAGCCGGTCTGCCGGTCCGGGGCTCCGTACCCATATCCCGGAGAGATCCAGATGGGTACTTGTCGAGTCGCGCAGGTGGCGCCGTCAGCGGTTCGTTCGAGATCGTCGAGCGTGAGGAACCGCAGACGGGACCCGGGTACGTGCGGGTTGCCGAAGGGGACTGCGCCCGCTCCCAGGGCTTCGGCGTAGTCGCGTGATGTCCATTTCGTGATCATGTAAGCCCCAGGAGGGTGAGCGGGCGTCGCGCGTCGCGGGCGTTGCGACGCAGGCTGGCCGCGATGTTCGGACGCCAGTCAGCCGCAGGGCTCCGATGGCCAGGTTGCGCCTGGTCGCCATCGCTCGGGGCGTGTTGCCGGTCCGCAGTTGTGAGGCGTCCTCGGTGAAGGTGGTGTCCCGGACGTGGTGCAGGGCCTCCACCTTCCAGTGCTCGCGCACCAGTGCTGCCAGCTGTGCGGGTGTCGCCTGGTCGGCGGTGAGGCTGGTGACGGCGTAGACGGTCTTCACGGTGGTCTTACCGGTCTTGCGGTCGGTGCGGCGGCGCTTGATCTGGACGGCTTGGCGGGCGCCGGGGAAGAGCAGGTTGTTCACGCTGGCCACCTTGATCCGGCGGATTTCGGTGCGTCCGTGGCCGCTGCCCCGGGTGCGCCCTTGGAGCGGGATCTGCTGCCAGGGCAGGGACTTCAGCTGCTTGCGCAGCTTCTTCTGGTTGCCCTTGACGATCACGATGTACTGGGTGCCGCGGCCCAGTAGATACGTAGCGTGCTCGCGCTGGGTGTGCATCGGGTCGCTGGTGACCACCACATCGGCCAGGTCGGCGACGGCCTGAAGCAGAGGCTGGAAGCAGGTGATCTCATTCGTCGTCTCCTGCACGTCGAGCTGGGCCAGGACCAGGCCGGTAGTGTGGTCCAGGGCGGCGAGCAGGTGGATTTTCCGGCCCTTGGCCTTGGCCGCCCCGCGCAGGCTCTTGCCGTCCACGGCCAGACCGTGCAGTCCGTCTGCTCTGTGGGGGCGGCGGTCGGCAAGCCAGCGGCCCACGGCCTGGTCCAAGGCGTCGCCATCGAGTGTGCCAGGTTTTCGTCTGCCTCGAGAGGAAGGCGCCCCTTGGCGATCAGGACGCCTCCGCGAGGGCGCGTTCGTAGGCCGCCTGGAGGACTGTTGAGGCCAGCGGGCGGTCGGGGCGCGGGCGGGGGGTGCCCAGGTGCACCTCGCGGAGTTCGTCCATTAGGTCTTCCCAGAGAGATGGCCCACCCTCCTCCAGCAGTCGTGCGCGGACGGTCAGTTCGGGTGTCGTGGGGCGGTGCCGCATTCCCCAGGAACCGAGCGCGACCATGATGGGGACGGTCTGGATGCCCGCCTCGGTGAGGCTGTAGGTCGCGCGTCGTCCTCGCCCGGTCTCCTCCTGCGTGAGGAGACCGCCGGCGAGGAGGGCCTTGAGGCGGCTGCTGAGGATGTTCGACGCGATTCCCTCCTTGGAGTGAGTGAGCAGCTCGCGGAAGTGGCGGCGCCCACCGAAGATCACATCGCGCAGGACGATGAGACTCCACTGGTCCCCGAGTGCCTCCACTGCCGCGTTGATCGCACACCCGGACCGCGGTTCGTCTCGCATGCCCACCTCCAGTGATTGCATTCTGCCACCACCAAGCCTACGCTCATCCCCGCAGGTGATTGCAGTTCGCAATCACGTCCATCGAGGGTAGGAGGCCACGCCATGTCCCGTGTGAGGGTCCACAACTTCTCCGTCTCCATCGACGGCTTCGCCACGGGTGAAGGACAGAGTCTCGATGCTCCGTTCGGCCACGCCGGCCATCGACTCCACGAGTGGTTCTTCCCGACCAGGACCTGCCAGCAGATGCAGGGCAAGCCGGACGGGAGCACCGGGGTCGACGAGGCTATCGCCCGCACCTGGGATGCCGGCATCGGGGCGGAGATCATGGGCCGCAACAAGTTCGGTCCCCAACGCGGGCCGTGGGGAAACCATGAGTGGAACGGCTGGTGGGGGCCCAACCCGCCCTTCCATACCCCAGTGTTCGTGCTGACCCACCATCCCCGTCCCTCGGTGGAGATGGAAGGCGGCACCACGTTCCACTTCATCGATGCCACGCCGCAGGAGGCGCTCCGTCAGGCGCGCGAGGCCGCAGGCGGCCTGGATGTGAGGATCGGCGGCGGGCCGACCACGATCCGCCAGTTCCTCGCCGAAGACCTCATCGATCACCTGCACATCGCCGTCGTCCCGGTCGTCCTGGGCCGTGGCGAGCGCCTGTGGGCCGGACTCGAAGGACTCGAGAAACGCTTTCAGGTCGAGTCCGTAACAACCCCCAGCGGCGTGACGCACATGACCTTCACCCGGCCGTAGCGCCGGCCCGAGCGCGAGCGGTGGTCCGGCACCTGGACCAGGGCCTGCACCGCGTCGGCAGGCCCGGCAACTCCTCGACCGGGCCGGGCAGCACGACGTCCTCGCACTGGCGCATCAGCGCGTCGATCAGGATCTGCTACCGCCGCCTCGCCACGGGTCACCGCAGCTCGCCTCGCCGCCCGTCTCACCTCACGAGAACGCTGAGGCACTGTTCTCGGCTGACCGCTGAGCTGGCAGATCGTCACGAACTGGACGTCCTACGACTACGCCGAAGCCCTGCGCCCGCTCCTGGCCTGCTCCGAAGCGCCGCGCGCGATGGCCGTCACGTCACTGGCGAGCCATGGGGTGGACGACGTACTCGTAGAGCGGATGGCGATCCATGACGAGCAGGGCGCCCTCGCGCGCCCCCGAACCAGCAGATGCCGCAGGGCGGGCGGTCGGAGCCAGTCGACGCCCGCGGCCCGACGACCCGCGCGGACAATGAGCTGCGGAAGGGCTGCGGTACCAACACGCCTCAGGCGGACGCATGGTCGGAGACCGTGAAGAACGCTATCCCCGCGAGGGCCGCCCGTTGGGCCGCAGTGTGGACAACGAATGGTTCGGGGTGAGCTACTCCACCGAGACCCCCCGCGTTCAGCGGATCTGGTGGCGGATCAGGTCTGTGTTGCGCCGGCCGGTAAGAAGCGTACGGCGCACCCGCTGAGGCAGCCCCCGGAGCAGCCGCGTGGGCCCGGCACACGTCGTGTGTGGGGCAGGCCGCTACCGGCCGATCAGCGGCACCACTGAAAAGGCGTGGTCCTGCCAGAGCAGACGAGAGGTCTCCTCCGGGTAGGCGGTGACCACCGGTCGGGCGTCGAGGAGATGCACGAGGCGTTGCTCGGCGTCGAATGGGGGCCAGCCGGGGTCGCCGTGGGCGGCGAACGCCGTAAACGCGGCGCGGATGTGCGCGGACAGCGCCTCTGCCTCCGGGGAGGGGTTTTCGCCGATCAGCGTGGCGGCTTGCCCGCTGCTCAGGTTGCCGAAAACGAGCGGCACGTCGAGGCCGTGACAGGCGCCGAGGGCACCGCCCATAGCCGGGCCGGGCCAGGTCAGCTCGTAGACGTGCGCACGGCCGCCGGCGGCGATCTGCGCCTGGGCGAGGTGGATGGTCGGCATGCGGAACAGCCAGTCCGAGTTGACCAGTTCGTACAGCTCGTCCGGCCCTGCGGCCGGGAAGCCGTCGCGGTACCGGCGTGCGCCGTCCGGGCCGGGGGCGAAGACTCGTAGGGCGGTCGCCGCCTGCTCCTGCGTCACCTGGCCGAGCAGGCCATCGAGCGCTGAGAACAGCCGGTGCTCGTCGCGAGTGTGGCCGACGACGAGTTCGACGTCCCGGCCGGCGCCGTCGGCCAGGGCCTGCCAGGGAGTGACCGGCAGAACATCGCCGTCGACGACGGGCGAGAACGGGATCGACCTGTGCGCGACCTGGCCCCAGCGCTCCACCCACTGGGCCATCTTGGCGGCGACCGCATCACCGGCGGCGGGCAGCCGGGCCGGGGCCACGGTGGACAAGTCAGCCACCGTGGGCCGCAGCCCCAGCTCAGAGGCGCAGGCGGCGGCGATATCGGCGGCGAGCGCCGCTGAGAAGAACGTGCCCGGGACGCTCTGCGCGACGGCCCTGCGGAAGAGCCCGGCCGCACGCGGCATCGCCAGCAGCCCGGCGACCGATCCGGCGCCCGCCGATTGGCCGAAGACCGTGACCCGGTCCGGGTCGCCGCCGAATGCCCGGATGTTGTCGCGCACCCACTCCAAAGCGGCGACCTGGTCGAGTAGGCCCCGGTTGGCGGGCGCCCCCTCGATCTGCGCGAAGCCCTCGATGCCCAGACGGTAGTTGAACGTCACCAGGACGACGCCGCCGTCCCGCGCCAGGCGGCCGCCGTCGTATTCGGGGAGGCCGGACATGCCGATCACGTAGGCGCCGCCGTAGATCCACACCATCACCGGAAGTCCCGCACCCGGGTCCGGCTCGGGCGACCAGACGTTGACCGTCAGCCAGTCATCGCCCGCCGCGTCCTGCGACAGCGCGTCCATGCCGAACGCACCGGCCTGCGGGGGCGGGGGACCGTACGACACGGCCGACCGCACGCCGTCCCAGCCCCGAACCGGCCGCGGTGCGGCGAAACGGAGCGCGCCGACCGGCGGCTCAGCGAACGGGATGCCGCGGAAGACCGCCAGGCCCTCCTCCCGGCTTCCGCGCACTGCCCCGGCTGCCGCGCGGACTTCGGGCCGGGACCCGGACGACTCGGACGTGGCAACGGTCATCCCAGCTCCCTCTGTGGGCAGTTGAGCGCGATCAAAGGCGCGCGCGGCTTGCACCGCGGATCATCCCGCCAAATCAAGCTGCGGGCCAACCATTTACGGGGCACTCAGGAATGGACGGGTCGACTACCGTCTACGACCACATGGCCAGGGCCCTGACCCGAGAGTTGGGTCAGCTGCCTTGGCTCCGTGCCTGTTCGTTACGGGATACGTACGACGACCTTGCCGGTGGCCTGATTGGTCTCCATGTACTGGTGCGCGTCGGCGATCTCCTCCAGCGTGAAGACGCGGTCCAGGTTGGCGTGGTAAGTGCCCTTGGACACCGCGTCGACGATGTTCTGGAGGGCTTCGGTGCCGGCGGAGCCCTGGAGGTCCTGGCTGTGGAAGGCGGTGAGCCTGGTGCCGGAGGGGATCATGGCGACAGGTTCGAAGTCGGGGACAGCCCATACGCCGCTGAGCATGCCGGTGACGCACACTGTGCCGCCGCGGGCTGCCAGGTGAAGGGAGTCCACGAGGGTGGGGGCACCCACGAGGTCGAGGACGTAGTCCGGGCCGCCCGGGCGGATGGCACGTACCTGGTCGGCGATCGCGCCGGTGTCCACCACGACGTGGTCGGCGCCGCGGGTAGCCAGCAGCTCCGCCTTGGCCGGACTGCGGGTGGTGGCAATGGTCTCCAGCCCGCGGTCGGCGGCCAGCGACAGCGCGGCCATGCCGACCGACGAGGTGCCGCCGCGCACCAGCAGTGTGCCGCCGCCGACGATGTTCAGGGCGGCCAGCGAACCGTATGCGGTGAGGTAGGTCTCGGGCAGCGCGCCGAAGGTGGCCCAGTCCAACGTGGTGGACACCGGCATGAGCAACTCGTCCGGCAGCAGCGCGTACTCGGCATAGCCGCCGTCGAAGGCGCGGCCCATCTCGCCCATCACGGCGGCCACCGTGGTCCCGGGCGACAGCCCGGAGCCGGACGACTCGGCGACCACGCCGACACATTCGATGCCCAGCACCCGGGGGAAGCGGACGCTCGGCGAGTGGCCCTGCCGGGTCATCAGCTCCGAACGATTGAGCCCGAACGCCTTGACCTGCACCAGCGTCCAGCCGGGCCGCGCCTCGGGCCGCGGGATGGTCCGCACCCGCAACACCTCGGGCGGTCCCGGCCGTTCGGCAACGGCCGCTTTCATCATCGTCTCCACGTCTGTTCCCTCTCTGTCCAACAGCGCCGTACAGGTCCTGCAACCCATCCGGGGCAGCAGATCATCCGTGCACGGGCAATATGGACCGCACCGGACCGCACCGGCGACAGCGCATGGGCGAGGGCGCGGGAGGAAGAAGCATGCTTTGCGGCGTCCTGCGACCAGCGCGGGCTTTCCCGAGGCGCGTTCGGCGGAGGGCTGCCGATTGCCCCGAAGCGGGTTGGCTCCGTTCGCGAGCGGCCGGACAGGTCCTGGCGGGACCGCTCCTGGCTTTCGCCCCCGCTCAGCGCACCGGGATGATGTCGGGGGCGCCGAGCCGTACCGCGTCGGCGGTCTGGTCGTCCGGCTGTTGCTGGGCCTCGCGTTCGGCCGCCACCCGCTTCAGGTAGTGGTCGACTTCGCGGTCCTGCTGCGCCCGGTCCCACCCGAGGTGAGGTGCCATCAGTTCGGCGACGGTGCGCGCCGCGTCCACGCCGCGGTCCCAGGACTCGATGGAAATCCGGGTACGCCGGGCGAGCACATCGTCCAGATGGCGGGCTCCCTCATGGGTCACCGCGTACACGGCCTCGGCGCGCAGATAATCGTCGGAGCTCGGCAACGGCTCGCCGAGCGAGGCGTCGGCCGTGACCATGTTGAGCAGTTCGTGCACCAGGGAGCCGTAGCGGTTCAGCAGGTGCTCGATGCGGGCGACATGCAGCCCGGAGCGCTCGGCGAGTCTGTGCCGGGAGTTCCACAGGGCCGGATAGCCGTCGGCGCCGAGCAGCGGAACGCGCTGCGTGACGCAGTCGGCCACCTTCTCGTCCAGCCCGCGGGCCGCCTCGTCGACCGCGTCCTTGGCCATCACCCGGTAGGTCGTGTACTTGCCGCCCGCCACCACGACGAGTCCGGGGACCGGATGCGCGACCAGGTGCTCCCGGGAGAGCTTGCTGGTCTCCGCGGCCTCTCCGGACAGGAGCGGGCGCAGACCGGCGTACACGCCCTCGACGTCCTCCGCGGCCAGCGGCGTGACCAGAACGCGGTTGACGTGTTCCAGCAGGTAGCTGACGTCCTTGGAACTCAGCGCGGGATGGGCCTTGTCCAGTTTCCAGTCGGTGTCGGTCGTCCCGATGATCCAGTGCCGCCCCCAGGGAATGACGAACAGCACGCTCTTCTCGGTGCGCAGGATCAGCCCGGTGTGGGAGATGATCCGGTCACGCGGGACCAGCAGATGCACGCCCTTGGAGGCGCGGACGTGGAACTGGCCGCGGGTGCCGGCCATGGTCTGGGTGTCGTCCGTCCACACGCCGGTCGCGTTGATGACCTGCTTGGCGGACACCTCGGTCTCCTTGCCGGTTTCCAGGTCCGTGACCACGGCGCCCACCACGCGCTCGCCCTGGCGCAGGAAGCGGCTGACGCGCGTGCGATTGGCGGCCAGTGCCCCGTAGGCGGCTGCCGTACGGGTGAGGAACATGGTGTGCCGGGCATCGTCGACCTGGGCGTCCCAGTACTGGATCGCGCCGGCCAGTGCGTCGGAACGCAGCGCGGGCGCCTCGCGCAGGGCCTGGCGCTTGAGCAGGTGGCGGTGGCGCGGCAGGCCGCTGGAGGTGCCCGAGGCCGCGGCCATGGTGTCGTAGAGCAGCACGCCGACGCCGACATACGGGCGCTCCCAGACCCGGTGTTGAAGCGGGTAGAGGAAGGGCACCGGCCGCACCAGATGCGGGGCCAAGAGCTGGAGTAGCAGTCCGCGCTCCTTGAGCGCTTCGGCGACCAGCCGGAAGTCCAGCATCTCGAGGTAGCGCAGGCCGCCGTGAATCAGCTTGCTGGAGCGGCTGGAAGTGCCCGAGGCCCAGTCCCGGGCTTCGACGAGGCCGACCCGCAGGCCCCGGGTGGCGGCATCCAGGGCTGCCCCGGAGCCCACGACACCGCCACCGACGACCAGGACGTCCAGCTCGCCCTCCCCCAACCTGACGAGGGCCTCCGCGCGTGCCTCGGGCGACAGAGCCACCGGATTCACCATCGGACTCCTATCGGACTCCTAATCGTGCTGCGGTCGTGCGCTGCGCACGTGGCCGGTGGCGTCCGCGTCCCACGGGCGCCACCGGCCGTGGGCCTAATCGACCTTGGCCCAGTCGAGCGTGCGCTCCACCGCCTTCTTCCAGCCCGCGTATCCTTCCTCGCGCTGCTCCTCGGACCACTGCGGCTCCCAGCGCTTGGACTCCTGCCAGTGGGTGCGCAGCTCCTCGGCGTCCCCCCAGAAGCCGGTGGCCAGACCGGCCGCGTAGGCGGCACCGAGCGCGGTGGTCTCGGCGACGACCGGGCGGCTGACCGGTACGCCGAGGACATTGGCCTGGATCTGCATGCACAGGTCGTTGGCCGTCACGCCGCCGTCGACCTTGAGCACGTCCAGATGGACGCCGGAGTCCTGCTCCATTGCCTCCACCACGTCGCGGCTCTGGTAGCAGATGGCTTCCAGGGTGGCGCGCGCCAGGTGGCCGTTGTCGTTGTACCGGGCGAGGCCGACGATCGCGCCGCGGGCGTCGGAGCGCCAGTACGGGGCGAACAGGCCCGAGAAGGCGGGAACGAAATACATGCCGCCGTTGTCCTCGACCGTGCCGGCCAGCGTCTCGCTCTCGGCGGCGGTCTTGATGATCTTCATCTGGTCGCGCAGCCACTGCACCGCGGACCCGGTGACCGCGATGGACCCTTCCAGGGCGTAGATCGCCGGGCTGTCGCCGAACTGGTACGCCACGGTGGTGAGAAGGCCGTTCTGCGAGCGGACCAGTTCGGTGCCGGTGTTGAGCACCAGGAAGTTGCCGGTGCCGTAGGTGTTCTTGGCTTCGCCGGGCGCGTAGCAGACCTGCCCGACCGTGGCCGCCTGCTGGTCGCCGAGCATCCCGGTGATGGGGATGGCGGCGCGCAGCGGCCGGGAGGTACGGGTCTCGCCGAACGCCTCCCGGTGGGAGGACGGGCTGATGGTGGGCAACATCGCCCGGGGGATGTCGAAGAAGCCCAGCAACTCATCGTCCCAGTCGAGGGTTTCCAGGTTCATCAGCATGGTGCGGCTGGCGTTGGTCACGTCGGTGGCGTGGATTCCGCCCTCGGGGCCGCCGGTGAGGTTCCACAGCACCCAGCAGTCCGTGTTGCCGAAGAGGGCATGGCCCTGCTCGGCCGCCTCGCGGACGCCGTCGACGTTCTCCAGGATCCACTTGATCTTGCCGCCGGAGAAATAGGTGGCCGGCGGCAGGCCCGCCTTGCGGCGGATCACGTCGCCCTGGCCCGAACGTTCCAGGGCGGCCGCGATGGAATCGGTGCGAGTGTCCTGCCAAACGATGGCGTTGTAGTAGGGACGGCCGTTGCGGGGGTCCCAGACGACGGTTGTCTCCCGCTGGTTGGTGATGCCGATCGCCGCCAGGTCGGACGGGGACAGGTTCCCGTGCCGGAGGGCATTCTGGATCACCGAATTGGTGCGTTCCCAGATCTCCACCGGGTCGTGCTCGACCCACCCCGAGCGCGGGAGTATCTGGGCGTGCTCCAGCTGGTGCTTCGCCACTTCGTTGCCGTCATGGTCGAAGATCATGAAACGGGTGCTGGTGGTTCCCTGGTCCACTGCGCCGACGAAGTCCGCCATGGCAATGCCGCCTCTCTTGTGGGATGGACTGGTTGCGGCCTCACGCAGGGCCGGTCAGCCCTCGGGGGTCCGGACGCGTCCGAGGGCTCCGGCTCCGCGGTCGGCAGGAACCGGCTGATGAAGAACGTGTAGAGGAACGCTCCGAGCAGGGCCGCCGATCAGCGGACCGGTGATCGGCACCCAGAAGCAGAAGTTTCGGCACTGATCTCGCCACGCTCCGCCGTACCCGGTGAAGAAGCCGGCCGGCCGGGGACCGAAGTCACGGGCCGGGTTGATTGCGTATCCCGCGTCGGTGCCCCGGGCCATGCCGATGCCTACCAGAACGATGATGAACGGGGCGAGGTTGGCGCCCGGAGGTGTGTTCAGCAGGTTCGTGATCGCCATGATCAGCAGCAGGATCGCGGTGCCGATGACCTGGTCACGGAAGGCGCCCCAGTCGCTGACCGGCAGGTTCGGATTGCCGTTGTCGGGAGGGTGGAGAAAGCGCCCTCGGTCTTGACCGTGTGCCTGAGGTCGGCTGAAAGCTCGCCGACCAGCCCTGGTCTTTTAGGACGCTCAGCCATGGGAGCCCGCTTCCTGCCGGCTCAGGACCGGCCGTCGCTTGCCCGAGTCCCCCAAGACGTCATCGTATGACGATCAAGAGTCCGCCGCATGCGAGGCGGCGTGGCCCCGCACTGAACAGGGCGGAGACCGACGCCCGCGTCGTCGGGGGGAGGGAGAGAGCGGCGCGGGGAGCTCACGGGGCGATGCCGAGCGGCATCTCCGGTTCGAACCCTGACCGCAGCCGTCAGTCGACCTTTGGGGCGCCCGTCAGCGGGAAACCGCAGGTAGGAGCCGTGAAACCGGCTCGATCAGTCCCCGCAGCCAGGGCACATGGCCCCGGCGGACGTGCCCAGGGCTGCAACTTCCCGGAGAGCACCACGATGGTCAGCCGTCACTCAGCTTGCGCAGGCCAGAGGAGTCGAGCCGGCGTTCGCGTCGGGACGCGGTTGTACACGGGTGCGGGAGCTGCTCCGACCCTTGTTCGGGTGATGTTCACGCGTTTTGACAGCACTAGGGTTCTGGCCGGTCCAGCACTTGATGCGCTTGGTGAAAGTGCTCGTCCCACCATGTCGAAGGCAGAGCTGTATGCGGCGGTCCGGCGTAGCCACCGTGGCGGCTTGGCGCGTCGAGATCGGCACTGACTCCTGGCCCGGGCGCAGCACGTGTCGAGGTCGTGCAGCGGTGCGGTGCACGCGAGCGCGCGCAGCCGCCGCGCGAGCCCTTCGTCGGCGGCCGGGGCCTGCGCGGGCCGCGGCCCCGCGCTGAGCTGGGGCGGAACGAAGTCCGTCGAGGCAGGCGAAGTCACGCTGCACAGATTAGGTCCTCGCCCTGACAACGGCCGAAACGGCGCAGAAGCGACCGCCCGGCTACGCTCCGTCCGCGTCCTCCTCCGCGACGAGATGCGCGTACGTCTCGACCAGCTGCACGCGCGAGTCGTCGAGGTAGTCCGCGAGGAGCCGCTCCGTGCCCGACCGGCCCCCCCGCAGGGCTTCTGGAATCGCCCGGTTGCGTACGAGATAAGGCGGGTTTCCTCGGCGAGCAACCGCATCGGGCTGCGTACCGAAGGGCCGTCCCTGGAGCGCGGTCTACGAGGCGAACTCCCCAGCGAGGTCATGGTGCTGGAGGCCGTCCAGGTGCCGCCGGACGGCTGCCCGGTGGTCTTTCTCGCCGACCATCCCACCACCGGCGGCTATCCGGTGGTGGCGGTGGTCGACGAACGGGATCTCGCGGCGGCGGCACAGACCGTGCCCGGCACACCAGTGCGTTCCGTACCGGTTCGCTTCGCCCGCTCCACCGACTACGACCCGGGCGTGCCGTAGCCCCCGCCGCCGGGCGTGTGCATCACGAGGACGTCCCCGGGGCCGACGTCCACCGAGTCCACGCCGTGCAGCTCCGTCACGCTTCCGTCGGCACGCTCCACGAGATTGCGGCCGAGCGCTCCCGGCTCGCCGCCCGCCATGCCGTACGGCGGAACGCGTCGGTGCCCGGTGAGCAGCGCCACCGTCATCGGCTCCAGGAAGCGGATTTTGCGGACGACTCCGCGGCCGCCGCTCCAGCGTCCCCGGCCGCCGCTGCCCGTCCGTACCGCGAAGGCGTCTACGCGCACCGGGTAGCGCCACTCCAGCACTTCGGGGTCGGTGAGGCGCGAGTTGGTCATATGGGTCTGCACGGCGTCGGCGCCGTCGAAGCCGTCGCCCGCGCCGGAGCCGCTGGCCACCGTCTCGTAGTACTGCACACGGTCATTGCCGAAGGTCAGATTGTTCATCGTGCCCGAGCCCTCGGCCTGGACGCCGAGCGCGGCGTACAGCGCGCCGGTGACGGCCTGCGAGGTCTCCACATTGCCGGCAACGGTTGCCGCGGGGTGGGCGGGGGCGAGCATCGAACCGTCCGGCACGCGCACCTCCAGCGGCTCCAGGCTTCCGCTGTTGAGGGGGATGTCCTCCTTCACCAGCGTGCGGAACACGTACAGTACCGCCGCCATTACGACGGACGTGGGGGCGTTGAAATTCCCCGGCTGCTGCGGCGATGTGCCGGTGAAGTCGATGACGGCGCTGCGCGCCTCGCGGTCCACGCGCAGGGCCACCTGGATGACGGCGCCGTTGTCGGTCTCGTAGCGGTACTCGCCGTCGCTGAGACCGGCGACGATCCGGCGCACCGACTCCTCGGCGTTGTCCCGCACATGCCGCATATAGGCATGGACCACGTCGAGCCCGAACTCGTCGACCATGCGGCGCAGTTCGGCGATGCCCTTCTCGTTGGCGGCGATCTGGGCGCGCAGGTCGGCCAGGTTGGTGTCGGGCGCGCGGGACGGATATGCGGCGGTGGTCAGCAGTTCCCGCGTCTCGGCCTCGCGCAGCTGCCCGTCCCGCACGAGCAGCCAGTTGTCGAACTGCACGCCCTCCTCGTCGATGGTGCTGCTGAAGGCGGGCATGGAGCCGGGGGTGATGCCGCCGATCTCGGCGTGGTGCCCGCGCGAGGCCACCAGGAAGCGCAGCTCATCGCCGTCGAACACGGGCGTCACGACGGTCACATCGGGCAGATGCGTGCCGCCGTGGTAAGGGTCGTTGATCGCGTAGACATCGCCCGGCCGCATCCCTCCCCTGTCCCTGTTGCGGCGCAGCACCTCCTTGATGGACTCCCCCATCGAGCCGAGATGTACGGGGATGTGCGGAGCGTTGGCGACCAGGTTGCCTTGTTCGTCGAACAGGGCGCAGGAGAAGTCGAGCCGTTCCTTGATGTTGACGGAGTGGGCGGTGTTCTCCAGCCGGACGCCCATCTGCTCGGCGATGGCCATGAAGAGGTTGTTGAAGACCTCCAGGAGAACCGGGTCCACATCGGTGCCGACTGCGGTCTTGCCCGGACGTGGGCGTACGCGCGTCAGCAGCAACTGCCCGTTCTCGTCGACGACGGCACGCCAGCCGGGGTCGACGACGGTGGTGGCATCGGCTTCGGCGATGATCGCGGGTCCTTCGACGGTGTCCCCGGGGCCCAGATCCCGGCGCCGGTACAGGGGCGTCTCGCGCCGCTCGCCGTCCACGAACATCCGCACCGTGGCGCGGGGGGCGAACTCGCGGTCGCTCTTGGTCTCGTCGACGACGTACGCGCCGTGTTCACCCGCCGTGCCCACGGCCTCGACCGAGACCGCCTCGATGACCACTGGCTTGTCCATGGTGAACGCGTAACGCGCGTGGTGGGTCCTCTCGAATGCCTCCTTCATGGCCGTGACGGTGTCCAGCGGCACGGGCAGGCTTGCGTCCGTGCCCGCGTAACGGAGCAGCACGCGCGCGTGCGTGCTGATCGCGTCGTCCGGGATGTTGTCGTCGCGCAGTTCGGCGCGGGTGCGGGCGGCGAGCTCGTCGCAGAGTGTGCGTACGCGCGTGACTGCCCGCTTGTCCAGCCCCGCCTCCACGGACTGCTCGCGCATGGCGGTCGCGTCGGCGAGACCGATGCCGTACGCGGAGAGCACTCCGGCCAGCGGCGGCACGAGCACGGTGTTGACGCCCAGGGCGTCGGCGACCGCGCAGGCGTGCTGGCCACCCGCCCCACCGAAGGAGGTGAGGGCATAGCGGGTGATGTCGTGGCCGCGCTGTACGGAGATCTTCTTGACGGCGTTCGCCATGTTGAGGACGGCGATCTCCAGGAAACCCGCGGCGACTTCTTCGGGAGTGCGCTTGGTGCCGCTCTCCTCGTGCACCTCCTCGGCGAGCCCGGCGAAACGCTCGCGCACGATGTCGGCGTCCAGGGGCTGGTCGCCGCCGGGACCGAAGACGGCGGGGAAGTGGTCGGGCTGGATGCGGCCGAGCATCACGTTGGCGTCGGTGACGGTGAGGGGGCCGCCGCGGCGGTAGCAGGCGGGACCAGGGACGGCGCCCGCGGAGTCGGGGCCGACGCGGTAGCGGCGGCCGTCGAAGTGGAGAACGGACCCGCCGCCGGCCGCGACGGTGTGGATGTTCATCATGGGCGCGCGCATGCGGACGCCCGCTACCTGGGTGCCGAGCTCGCGCTCGAACTCGCCGGCGTAGTGCGACACATCGGTGGATGTGCCGCCCATGTCGAAGCCGATGACTCGGCCGAATCCGGCCTGCTCGGAGGTGCGGGCCATGCCGACGACGCCGCCGGCCGGCCCTGACAGCACGGCGTCCTTGCCACGGAAGTTGGCTGCTTCGCGCAGGCCGCCGTTGGACTGCATGAACATCAGGCGGATGCCGCCCAGTTCGGCGGCGACCTCGTCGACGTACCGCCGCAGGATCGGTGACAGATAAGCATCCACGACGGTGGTGTCGCCGCGGGGTACGAGTTTGATCAGCGGGCTGACCTCGTGGGAGCTGCTGACCTGGGTGAAGCCGAGGTCACGGGCGGCTTGGGCGATCCGGCTCTCGTGGGCGGGGTGGCGGTAGCCGTGCAGCAGTACGACGGCGGCGCTGAGGAAGCCGTCGGCGCGGGCCTGCTTCAACTGCTCGGTGACAGCTTCCAGATCGAGCGGCCGGACGGTCTCGCCGTGCGCGTCGAGGCGTTCGGGCGCCTCGATGACGCGCTCGTACACCGCCTCGGGCAGCACGATCCGGCGGTCGAAGAGCCGGGGCCGGTTCTGGTAGGCGATGCGCAGGGCGTCCCGGAAACCCTCGGTGATGACAAGGACGGTCGGCTCGCCACGGCGCTCCAGCAGGGCGTTGGTGGCGACTGTCGTGCCCATCTTCACACTGTCGACCTGGTCGGCCGGGACGGGCTCGTCCGGGCCGACGCCGAGCAGCAGCCGGACCCCGGCGACGGCCGCGTCCCGGTACCGCTCTGGGTTGTGCGAGAGCAGTTTCCGGGTCACGAGCCGTCCGTCGGGACGTTTGCCCACGATGTCGGTGAAGGTGCCGCCACGGTCGATCCAGAACTCCCAGCGCCCTGTCATTCCCCCATTGTGGCAAGGGGACCGTCCAGTGACACGGCGGCGAGCGCGGCCAAGAGCGCGTGTTCGGCGCTGCGGTCGAGCCGTGCGCTGGGGCCGCGGGCCCAGTGGCGTACCTCCGCGCCCGCCAAGCCGCTTCAGCTGCGGCAGCAGGTCGGTGCAGCGGCGCGCCACCCGTGCGGTGCCGGCCGTGGCGAGCCACAGTACGGACGCGGACCGGCTCGGCGGCGGCTGCTCGGGCTCGCCGCCGGGCGCCGTCCCCGACCGCCGAGGCGCTCCCGGTGACGCGTTGACGTACCGGGACACCTCGTCGGTCAGGCACTCGGGGTCTGGCAGACGGGGCAGAGCTCGTAGCGGCAGTCGTTCACCACGCTCCCCCAGCCGCGGCACTCGTCGCAGTCGCGAGCTAGGGCGATGTTCGCTCGGGGGGCAGGAGCGTTGGGGTGGGCTCCAGTGGTCATCAGGTCATTTTCCTCGGGTAGAGGGCTACGCATAGTAAAACTATGACATTCTGCGCATAAATATGCAAACCCGCAGTGAGCCCTTGGGTCCGGCGCGGTGGACAAGTCGGCCCCCGTGCGCTCAGCCGATGCCTGTCAGCGCGCCTGCCCAGGCATGCAGTTTTTGTTGAACGAGCAGTTCAGCCAGGCGTTCACGATGCACGGCACCGTGATGCTGCTGTGGGCTTGATCCGCTCTGACGGACATCCGAGATCAGGGGTTCAGCCCCGGGAGGACCCTCGCCGCTCGTTCACGCCGGAGTTCAAGGCCGAGATCGTCGAGCTGTGCCGTCGCGGTGACCGCTCGGTCGGTCAGATCGCCAAAGACTTCGATCTGACCGAGACCGCGGTGCATGACTGGGTGAAGCAGGCTGAGGTCGACGCGGGCGAGCGCGACGGGCTGACCAGCAGTGAACGTGAGGAACTGACCGCGCTGCGGCGGGAGAACCGCCGCCTGCGGGAGGACGTCGACATCCTCAAGCGGGCCACGGCTTTCTTCGTGAAGGAGACCCGGTGACGGTGCACCCGTTCATCGAGGCGGAGAAGCAGGGCGGTCATATCGTCAAAGGGCGTGTGAGCTGCTGAGCGTCTCCCGGCCCGCCTTCTCGCCCGCCGCACCGGCAAGCCTGGTCCCCGGCTGCTCCGCGACGCTGAACTCGCGGAGCAGATCACCGACGTCCACATGAGATCGCGTGGAATCTACGGCGCACCGCGTGTTCATGCCGTGCTCCAGCGGGAAGGCGCCGGATGCCGCCGGACTGCAGGGCGGGCATCGCAGCCGACGGCACTGACCACGATCGCCGAATCGCTGGCTGCCTCCCGGCCCGATCACATTGTCCGGAGCTTCCAGCTCGACCCCACCAGGCTGGATGCCCGCTGGTGCGGCCTGCGAACCGATCCGGTCGCCGATGCCCTTAAGGTCGCCTGCCGCCAGAGTCGCTCCACCCATCCGGTGATCCTCCACTCGGATCGCGGCTGCCTGTACACCAGCCGGCAATTCGCGGCTCCGGCCGACGAGTTCGGAGTTCGGCTGTCGGTTGGCCGCAAAAACGGACAGTACCGGGACAACGCGCCCGCCGAGTCGTTCTTCGCCACCATCAAGCGCGAGTTGCTCGGCATCGCCGCCTGGCCCAGCATGGCCGCCGCGCTCGCACCGCGGTCTTCGACTTCATCGAGAGCCGGTACAACTGCGTCGTCTGTACAGCAGCCTTGGTTACTCCGGTCCCGCCGACTACGAGACCGCACTCGCAGCCTGACCACCACACCAATGGTGCCCGTCACAGCGGAACAAGCTCAGCGCTGATGTTCGCTACACGCTTTTCGCCGGCCTCACGAACTGGATCATGCCGCTGCAGACCGGCGCGCCTGATGTGGCGTCCCCCGGTGGAACGCGCTCGCGGCGGTTCCGTGTTGCGTCCTGCTGGGCAGTACATCTAGGGCTCTTCGGTGGCGGGTCCTTCTTCGGTCAACCCGCTCCTGGCCTTGATCACCGGAGTGATGAGCAGGTCGTACACGACGATACCGATGACTCCGCCGATGAGTGGACCGACAATGGGAATCCACCAGTAGCCGCTGAACCATTCGAAACTCCCGGGGAGAGCAATAGATCCCCAGCCTTCGAAGAATGTGAACAATCGGGGGCCGAAGTCCCGTGCGGGATTGATCGCGTACCCGGCGTTGGTGCCGAAAGTCAAACCGATCGCGACGACCACCAGGCCGATGAGGAACGGGCCGAGATTGGACATCGGAGCCGTATTGCGGGTGTCGATGAGTGCACAGATCAGCAGAAGCAGGATTCCGGTCCCCACGATCTGGTCGAGCAGGGGTCCCCACCATGAACCTCCGAAGTATTCGGCGGGGAATGTGGCGAAGATCGAATATGTGCCGAGAGATTTGTCCCGCGGGACTCCCGCCTTGGCGTTGGCCGCGTCGATCGCCCACCTGTAGGACGCGTAGACGAGCGCGGCGGCGACGAAGGCGCCCACGACCTGCGCCAGCCAGTAGGGCAGGACCTTCCGCCAGGGGAAATCCCTTCGAACCGCGAAGGCGAGGGTCACTGCGGGGTTGAGGTGGGCGCCGCTGATGCCACCGGCCACGTATACGCCGAATACCACGGCGAGGCCCCAGCCCCACGAGATGATGAGCCAGTTGTCGGCCCCGAAGTCGGCGGTTTGTCGGCCTGAGCCGGGCAGACCGACGACTGCGACGGCCACCGACCCGATGCCCAGCAGAAGCAGGACGAACGTTCCCAGGAACTCGGCAATCATCTCACCGCCGAGGCCTTCTCGATAACCGCGTCGATGCACAGTGCGTTCAGCCATCGGCTCTCCCTGGTCGGAATGGAACATACCTGCCATCGGAAACGTAGGCGGAGGGGAGCCCAGCGGAGTGAGCCTGCTGGCGAGTCCCCAGAATTTCCCCCCTGTGGAGCACAGCCGAGCTGCGCCAATTGCCCGGCGGAGCGCTGAGCCGAGCCGGGGATCGCCGAACGGCCCACAAATCGACACCGATCAGTGCCTGTAAGGTCCGGAGAAGGGGACGTACGTGCGGCTGCCCGACGTATTCGCGTCCAGCCGCACCCTCCGGTCCGCGACGTCGCCAAGGACCTCAAGGCCCGGGCGCAGCACACCGCCGGACCGGGACACCTCGTCGGTCAGGTGCTCAGGGTCTGGCACACGGGGCAGAGCTCGTGGCGGCCATCGTTCACCATGCTCCCCGAGCCGCGGCACTCGTCGCAGTCGCGAGCTAGGGCGATGTTCGCTCGGGGGCGGGAGCGTTGGGGTGGGCTCCAGTGGGCATCAGGTCATTTTCCTCGGGTAAAAGACTATGCATAGCAAAACTATGATATCTCTCGCATGAATATGCCATGTTGTGACTGGGCGCTTCAGTTGGCGGATCAGTGGCTGAGTCAGTGATCTCACCGGCTGCTTGAGGGGCGCAGTAGCGCCGGGGTCGGTAGGCCACGGCTCTGCGGGTTCCTGGGGAAACAAGAGCGTTGAGTGGAGCACTCAACCTCAGCGAGGCACGCTGTACCTATGCGGTCGCTCTTCCGCTCACCTCCTCGACCAGGAGCGCGCGGTCACAGTGGGGTCCTCTTCGTGCTGGTGAAGTGTGTGCCTTTCGCGATCGCGCTGGCCGTGCTGGTCATCGAGCTCTCGCCTGCACACTTCATCTACACGGGCCCTCTTCTCACCGCGATGCCCGCGCTGGCCGCGGTGACGATGGGCCCCAAGGGCACCACCGCGGCGGCGGCTCTCGCCTTGGCGATCAGCGTGACCACCGCCACCTACAACCAGGCCTGGGGCACCCTTCAGGTCTATACCAACTTCCTGGCTCTGGCCCTGGTGTCCATGGCCGGATTCATCATGAGCAGCGCCGTGCAGACTCGCAGACAGAGCGAGCTCGACCAGGTTCGCCGGATCGCCGTGGCGGCCCAGGAGGTCGTACTGCGGGCTGTACCCGCGCAGCTGGGCCCGGTGCGGGCGGCCAGCCTGTGCCTCGCAGCTGGGACGGGGGCACAGATCGGCGGCGACCTGTACGAGGCCGTGGAGACGCGGTACGGCGTCCGGATGATCGTGGGGGACGTCCGGGGCAAGGGGCTGTCTGCCATGCGCGCGGTCGCGGTGGCGCTGGGCGCGTTTCGCGAGGCCGCGCACTACGAGGATGACCTGGTGGAGGTCATGAACCACTGCGCGGCCGCGCTGCGACGGGAGCTCGCCGTCCCGGGTTCGTACGCCCAGGAAGTCCTGATGGAGGGATTCACCACCGCGCTCGTGGCCCAGGTGCCGGACGAACCCGTCGTGCAACTGGTCAACCGTGGCCATCCGCCTCCGCTGGTGCTGCACCAGGGCAGGATTCAGGCCCTGATGCCCGCCTCGCCACTGCCGCCTCTCGGCCTGGAAGACCTCGTCAACGGCCCTCCCGCCAAGCCCGAGAGCTATCCGTTCGTACCCGGCGACCGTCTGCTGCTGTACACCGACGGCGTGATCGAAGCCCGCAATCGCGACGACGACTTTTTCGCCCTGCCGGAGACCATGGAGGGGATACGCGCCGGCGCCACCCCGCCGGAGTTCCTGGAAGAACTGCACCAGGCATTGATCCGCCACACTGAGGGTCCCTTGGCGGACGATGTGGCGATGATCTTCGTTGACCGGGTCGATGAAGAAGTCGGCAAGCAGATCGGCGCAGCTGCCACCTCCTCACGTGACAGGCCGCATTGACTGCCTCGGCTCCCACCTCTGCGCGGGCGGCCTGCCCGCCCCGAGCGGCAGCGGCCGCCTGCAGCCGAGGCGACGTGGACCGCTCTGATCTCGATCGCCTCCGCCTGGCGCGACGACCCTGAGCTGCCCGCAGAACTGCGAGAGGCTGTATCCAACGGCACGCTGTAGGTCGGCTTGGCGCTTTCAACCGTCTCGCCTGAAGACTGAGAGCCGGCGCTCAGCTCCACGCGGAGACGGTGTCCATCACGGCGTGCTCGGCATCGCCCGGCTCCACAATCTCCCGCTCGGCAAGGGCTGACCCCGCCTCACGGGCCGGTGGGCAGGAGATGGATCAAGCCGACCCAGTGTGCTCGTCGGCCTCGGTGTGAACGGCGCGGACGCTCCCACCAGTGTGCAGGGTGACAGGTGCCTGATCGGGTGGCCCGCCGCCGGGGGACTCGGCGCCCCAGATCGGCCCCTGCATTCGCCGAGTCCATGAGCACCGCCGGGCCGTCCGTCGTCCAGATACCGCAGTCCTCCCCGACGATGGAAGAGTCCGCGAGGACGCGGCCGGCAGCGCCCACCAGCTCAGGCGCTTTCCGAGGCGTACGAGTTGGCGCCGTAGCGGCGAAGCCGACGTGGTCGCCGACACATCGGCGGCCACGTTCCCGGGGAGCCCTGACCTGCCCCTCACCGCACCGCTGCCGCCGGGTGAGGAGTGGCCGAACGAAGCCATCGTCCTGGCGATGCGGCGAGAGACGGCCGAATGGATGAACCAGGCATTTTTGATGCGTTTGGTAATTGACGCCACATCGCACAATGACAATTCTGAAGCGCACCCAAAGAAGCCATTTGTATGAGGGGAGGAAGAATGCTTTCCGTTTCAAAGTGGGGTGCGGTGGCGGCAACGGCGGTCTCGCTGGCAACTCTCACGAGTTCTGCCTCTGCATCCCATGACCCGTACTCCCTGGACATGGTCATGGGCAGAGGGCGCACAGAGGTCATCCGGCTGACGTCGACGAGCACGGGAACCACGGTGGTCGACAACGGTACATCCGGACCCGGGATCGGCGATCAGATCATCATCACCGCGAACCTCTTCCGCAACGGTGTCGGCCATGGCACCGAGGGGGCAGTGTGCACTCGAGTGGCAGCAGCAACCACCCTCTGCTCGGGAACCTTCAGCCTTCCCCGTGGGCAGGTGTCATGGCAACACCTGAAGACCACCCCCATGGGCACCCCGCCCAGCGACTTCGACATCGCCATCACCGGTGGCACCGGTGCGTACGCCACTGTCCGCGGCTACGCCCGCGTCGCCCGCATCGCTGAGTCGGGCGGCGCCCTCACCCTCTATCTCCTGCACTGACCCCCCTCTGGCCACAGCACGCCCCGGGGCTGAGCTTGTCACATGGCCAGAGCGCGCTCTTGACCACCGGTGAGCGGGAGTTGTGCGACAGCCTCGTGCCTGCCTCACTGGCGTTCCGTAATCGGCCGTGAGGAGATAACCCCACCCGACTTGACTAATCGCTCGAGAAGTCAGCGGATGTATGCGCGATTGTCTCCTCTAAATGTGCAGATTGGCTGTCGAACAGCTGCCAACGGTGAGTGCGCCCACCGTAGTTGCACTCAGCCAGTCCGCCAAGTCGATGCCCTGACGCCAGTGCTCGCCTTCGTGGGTGCACCACACCGGCCCGGCCGGATCGCGGAAGTCCACCAGGGACCAAATGGTGCAGCCCCAGTCGTAGACTGGTACCAGGCCGGCAGGGATCCGACCGGAAGGATCCGGCCCCCCTTGATAGATCTCTGCGAGGTCGCTCCAGTCGCCCTGGGAAGCCCCTCCGCGAACGCCCAGGATGCCCTCG
Source organism: Streptomyces sp. NPDC019443 (assembly GCF_044389785.1). Lineage (NCBI taxonomy): Bacteria > Bacillati > Actinomycetota > Actinomycetes > Kitasatosporales > Streptomycetaceae > Streptomyces > Streptomyces sp. NPDC019443. Next base: position 49,859 of record NZ_JBIRYJ010000003.1, on the reverse strand, counting down.
GCCGGGCCGAAGCCTCCGTTCGCCACCTCCAGATAGAGGCGCCGCAGCAGCGGCGGAAGAGGGAAGCCGATGACCTTCTCCGCCTCCGTGACCGCCTCCAGCGTCGCCGGTGCCGGCAAGCCGCGAGCCCCGGCACAACCCCGGACAGCCTCGATAACCTCATCATCCGTCACGAGAGCAGCTTCCCAGGCTCTCCGGGCTCCGTGCGTGGAAGAGTCGGCAGGAGACGGGGTTGGTGGGCTCGGGGGCGTCAAGGGCGTCGATCCGTTCAACGGCGCACCCTCCGGTCCGCGACGTCGCCAAGGACCTCAAGGCCCGGGCCTGTACCCCGGAATCCAAAGTCGAGCCGTTCCGGGTCCGGGACGAGGGTTCCCCGCTGCAGATGGTGCGTTCCGTAGGCGGTCCACGCCGCGGCGTTCTCCTGGTCGTTGCCCACGTCCACGGTGCCCCCTGTCGTCTGCCGTCAGAAGGGTGCCCGGACCTGCTCGGTCATGAACCGCCCTCGAGAGTCTTTGCCGTCTCCATGTCCAGAGGGACGGCAGACTCGTCCAGGCGCAGCCTCTGCTCTCGGCTCAGCCCCAGCATCTGGTCCTGCGCGATGGCGTTCAACGCCACCGCGGCGAAGCCCCCGTGCAACGGCGCAAAGTGCGTGGCCATGGCCTCCGACCGCGCGGTGGAGCGGGTGTTTCTCCGCGTCAGGGTGGGTCTGGTGTGCGTTCCGGTGGCTTCGGGTGTCAGGATGGGGCCATGAGTAACGTGTTCTTCGATATCACCATCAACGACGAGCCCGCCGGCCGGATCGTCTTCCAGCTGTTCGATGACGTGGTCCCCAAGACCGCCAGGAACTTCCGCGAGCTTGCCACGGGCGTGCACGGCTATGGCTACGAGGGCTCTTCCTTCCACCGTGTCATCCCGGACTTCATGCTCCAGGGCGGCGACTTCACCGCCGGTAACGGCACGGGCGGCAAGAGCATCTACGGCCAGAAGTTCGCCGACGAGAACTTCCAGCTCAAGCACACCAAGCCGGGCCAGCTCTCCATGGCCAACGCGGGCCCGAACACCAACGGCTCGCAGTTCTTCATCACCACCATCGTCACCGACTGGCTGGACAACAAGCACGTCGTCTTCGGCGAGGTCGTCGAGGGCATGGACCTTGTGAAGAAGATCGAGGGTCTGGGCTCGCGCAGCGGTGCCCCCAAGGCGAAGGTCACGATCGCCAAGTCGGGCGTCGTCGAGGACTGATCCCGTTTGCGCGGCGTCCGCCGCGCGACGTCCGGGGCTGGGCGAATCGTCTCGGCAGCGGCGCCCGGGCCTCCGGTCTGTCCGGACCGGTCCCGGGCGTCGCGGGCTTCACAGTGGCTTTCGCACGCCGACTCCGCCGCTGAGCCGGGCCCTTCGGCGAGGCGGCGGGCTGCCGGTGTCTGTGAGTCGTTGTTCGGGGGTCTGTCCCGACAGCGGGATGGCGCAGCGCGTCTCGCACGAGCTCGATGCGGCCGGTGAGACTTCGGGGGCGCCGGGGGCCGAATGTCAGCCGGTGGCGGCAGGCTTCCGCCGGGAGCGGCGTGCTGCGGGGATCTCGGCGTCCTTGAGGCCCTTCGCCCACAGGGAGCGGACATGGCCCAGGTGCCGGGTCATGCAGGCCTCGGCGGCCTGTGCGTCACCGGCCAGCATCAGATCGAGGAGCTCCAAGTGCTCCTCGGCGGACGGCAGCAACTGGTCGCGTTCGTCCAGTGCCGTCAGTCCGTAGAGGCGGGAGCGCTTGCGCAGGTCGCCGACTGTCTCGACGAGACGCTCGTTGCCCGTGAGGCCGAGCAGGGTGAGATGGAACTGGCGGTCGGCCTCCAGATAGCCGATGAGGTCGTGTTCGCGGGCGGCGCGGACGATCTCCTCCGCCACCGGCCGCAGTGCCTCCAGGTCTTCGGGGGAGGCGCTGCGGGTGATCCGGCCGATCATCGGGACCTCGATCAGGGTGCGGATCTCGGTGTACTGGTCGAGATCGCGCTCATTGACTTCGGTGACTCTGAATCCCTTGTTCCGCACCGGTTCAACGAGACCTTCGCGGGCGAGGTCGAGCATCGCCTCGCGCACGGGGGTGGCGGAGACGCCGAAGTCCTCGGCGAGTCCAGGCGCCGAGTAGACCTCGCCAGGGCGGAGTTCGCCGGAGATGAGCGCGGCCCGTAGAGCATGAGCCACCTGGTCGCGCAGCGACTCCCGGGCGGTGACAAGGTTGTGCTGCTTCAGGTGCCCCATGGTGTTCCTTCCGTGCCGCCGCGGTTCACCAGAGTACAATGTCACGTTGCTTCCGTGGCTGGTGAGGGTGCAGGTGGGGGGTGTGAGCGGAACTCCAGGTCCGCGCGGCCCAGTTCGCCGGCGGTTGGTGGGGGGAGCGCCGACCGCCTGACGGAGGTGTGCTCGCCCCCGAGGTCAGCCGTCGAGGAGTTCGCTCGTTCAGGATTCGATCCGTCGGGTGTTCGCGGCAGCGCGCCGGACGTCAACCGGCGGGCGAACAGCCGGGCGCGAGGGGTGAACCGGGGCGGCGGGACAGGGTGAACGAGGCGGCGGGCAGAAGGAGTTCGCCGGGCGCCCGTTTGGTCACCGGAGCCCGTCCCCTTCGGACAGGGTTCCGCGAAGTGGGATGTGCACAAGGGTTGTCAGTGCAATGTCACATTACTACGTTACGCATCACATGGCGGAACTGATGGTGACATGCCATCAACTCCGTCTGTGGCAACGCACTTCATCCTCCGAACCCCCACTCAGGAGACATCGGTGTCGCAAGACGGATACGCACCCAGACCTCTGCTGACCGCAGTGATAGCGGCCGCAGCGCTGCTGGCCTCCCTCGCACCACTCGTCCAGGCCTCCGCGGCGCCCGCGCACCCGAAGCCGGCCGCCGCTCCCGCCGGGCCCGTCGACCGCCACAACCCGCACGACGAAGTGGAACGCCTCGCCGCAGCACCCAAGTTCACGGCCCGTACCGCGCCCGCCCCCGGCGGGCTGCCGCAGGGCCGTACCCCCGGCGCCCGTACGGCAGGCAGGGCCACGACGGCAGCGGGCGCTCCCGCGGTTCCCTGCACCCTGGACGGCATCACCCCACTGGGCCCGGAGCAGTTCGCCGACTTCCTCGCCGATCCGGCCGTCACTGCTGACGGTTGTCTGCGCGACGTCATCTGGACCTGGGACGCCCGCCTGGCCCCCGTCATGTCCGACGCCCACGTCCAGGCCGTCTCCCGCCGGATATCCACGCTCTCCCCGGCCCATGACGGGAAGAACGGCAGCCATCTGCTGGAGATGCTCACCTACCTCCACGCCGTGGTCTACCACGACTTCTCACGCAGCGAGATCGACGTCACCGACGCACCCACCACCGAGGCCATGCGCCGCGCCATCAACGCCTTCGGGACAGCGGCCCGTTCCTTCACCGTGACACGCACCAACGCCGACTCCCTGCGCGAAGCCCTCTACGCCGGCAGTGGCCCCGGCCTGCGCCACTCCCAGCTCGGACTGATCCAGAAGGTGCTGGCCATGCTGGACCAGTACCACCCCACCACGTACAAGGACCCCGCGTGGGGCGGCGCCGCGCTTGCCGGGCTCTCCGTCAACTACCTGGGGATCTACCCGGGCAACAACGACACCTCCTTCCGCGCACTGGTCGCCCGGAACACGACCTACCGCAACGTCTTCAGGAAGTTCGCTGCTTACACGCACCTCAAGGGCACGGCGAACGAGTGGGTGGTACGGGATGCGCTCGGCGAGTACGGCCGCTTCGGCCAGATCGAGGCAGTGAAGCCCGAGACCGTCTCCGGCCTCGGCGCGCTGCTGCCGGTCACCACGCGTAACTTCGGCGAAGGCAGCCAGCCTTGGGCCAAGGTGGCGAGCTGGCTCAACTTCTACGAGGCATGCAAGCCGTACGGGGTGTGCAAGGACGACATCGAGCGCCGCATCTTCCCGTACACCTACCGCTACGACAACGGAGCCATGAAGGTCCGCACCGGGCTGGACCGGGCCACCGTCGACCAGCTCTACTACGCGAGCAAGCAGGTCAAGGCGCAGTTCCACCGCGTCCTGGGCACCGATGCGCCGCTGACGGGTGACACCAACACCTCGCTGAACATCGTGCTCTACGCCTCGCGCGCCGACTACGAGACGTATCACCCGCTGCTCACCGGGATGGACACCAACAACGGGGGCGTCTACATCGAACGCGGCGCGACCTTCTACACCTACCAGCGGCGCGTTCCGCAGGACTCCTCCCTCACCCTGGAGGAACTCTTCCGCCACGAGTACACGCACTACCTCAACGGCCGCTGGGCGGTGCCCGGTTACTTCGGCGAGGGCCCCTGGTACCAGGGGGACCGCACGACCGCGATGGACGAGGGCACGGCCGAGTTCTTCGACGGCGCCACCCGCGACGACGGCATCGCCGTGCGCAAGTCGCTGGTGCAGGGCGTCATCGACGACACGGCGGGGGGCGGGCCGCGCATGAGCGTGAACCAGTTGCTGCACGCCACGTACGACGGCGACGGCTTCCGCTTCTACGACTACGCCGGCACCTTCTTCGAGTTCCTGTGGACCGAGCGCCCCTCGCTGATCCGCGAGATGTACGGACACCTGCGCGCCGACGACCCTGCCGCCTTCGACGCCTGGCGCAACCGCCTCGGCGGGGACGCCGCGCTGCAGCGCGCGTACGACAGCTTCCTTGACGCACAGATCGCCCGGGTCGACGAACTCTTCGTGCCGAACACCACGTTCAATCCGAACGAGCGGCTTCGGGACTCCTCGGCCGAAGCGGTCCGCGTCTCTTTCGCGACCGCCACCCAGCTCAGTCCCACCTGCGCGACCGCCCCGGATCCGACGATGCGCCGTTTCATCTGCACCGGTCGGATCACCGCGAACCTCACCGACCCCTCGAGCCCTGACCGCATCTTCAAGGACATGTCCGAGACGGTCGACTACTTCATCCTGGACCGGGCTCGCCCCGCGTCCACCAACCTGACCGACATGAACTGCCACTTCGGCAAGGTCGACCTCTGGACGAGCCGCCGCGCCGGCACTGCCGACTACACCTGCGAAGGCCCGCTGCGCAGCTGACGGCATGAGCCCCCGGGCCGTACGGTGCGCGGCACCACCGCCGTACGGCCCGGGGAGGGGTTCTACTCCGACTCAGGGGGCGCGCGATCAGGTGGCAGGGTCGAGCTGGCGCGACCGTTTGGCAGATCACTCTGGCATGGCTGCTGCACCGTTCACCGGTGATGCTCCCCATTCCGGGTACCACGGGCCCCCGTTCACCTGGCCGAGAACCTCGCGAGCGCCGAAGTCAGCCTGACGGACGACGAATTCGACGCGATCGCCCAGCTGGTCCCCGAGGACGAGCAAGGCGTCACGTCGGCATGACCCGACAGCTGAGCTCAGCCACAGCTTCACACAGGGCCGACGACCTGGCTCGAGGTTTCTCCGTCCCGGGTTCCACGGTCTTCTGTTCAGCCCGTGGCGCCGGTCGGGTCAGGTGGCACACCAGGTCGGTGGTGGCCAGACCGGCTTCAGCCCTGTGGTGAGGCGATTCTGAGAGGAGTCACATGGCCCGGACGGCTTTGCTGGCGCGTTCGATGAACTCGGTCATCGCGGGCCAGTAGGCGCGGGTTTCCTCGGTGAGCTGCTCTTCGGCGGCGGTGTCGCCGTCGGCCATGGCGCGCATGAGGCGGGCGGTGGACGGTGTGGCCTTGTCCAGGGCGGCGGCTGCTTCGGCGACGTCGTCCGGGCCTTCCAGGACGACCACTTGCACGCACCGCAGGAGGGAGGCGTACACGTCACGTATCTGTTCGCGCAGTCGCAGCAGCTCTGTGCGCCGCCCGTCGGGGTCAGCGGTGCGAGCAGCCTCGGGGATCTTCCAGTACAACTCGCCGATGGCGACGGCCTTGTCGATGACAGCCGCATAGGCGGCTCGCCTGGCTTCACGCTGACGGGCGAGCCGCTGTGACTCGGTTGCGGCCTCGGCCTGCAGCCGTGCGGCGTTGGCGTTCCCACGGCTGGTAACCCAGCTGGCCAGCACGGCAGTTCCTGCCGTCAGCGCAGCCACCCACAACGTGTTGTCAGCCACATCCGCCAGTGTGCCAGCGAGGACTGGAGAGCGATGCCTTGGTGGAGTTGTAGGCGCAGGTTCCAGCCGGGCACGGGCGGGTCTGACGCAGATGGCTGAGGTCGCACCTTCGATGGCCTCACCAGTAAGCAGCCTTCGCAAAAGCGCCACAAGAGCTACGCACAGCCTTCGACAGGTGCCATTAGCGTTGCTGTCCGCTCGATCCCGCGCGCGAACTTGAAACAGGTCGCCGGCGTCCCTGCGGCGCAGTCAGCACAGAAAGATCACGGATGGACTACTGCTCCTCGTGCCGTCGGACCCTCAATGGGGCCCTGGTTTGTCCCGGGTGCGGCGCATACGCCCCGGACATCGCCCCGCCTGTCCCTCACCTCGGTGACGCGGCTGCAAAGACCGCGACGACGTGGGAGGCGTGGCGCACGGAGGAGTTCCCGGCCTCGCAGTCCTACCGCGGCCCTCGTTTCTCCGATGCCGCATCGATCGGTACCGAGGTGTCCGACATGTCCGAGGATGCGATGTCGGACGCATCGGACGCCGGGCTCTGCAGCGGCTCCGAGCACGCGGCTGCCGCGGTGCAGGGCCGCGCGGCCCGGCGTCGGCAGATGGCGATCTGGAAGAAGAAGCGGCGTCGGGCCGCAGTCGCGTCGGCGGTCGCGCTCGTCGGCGGTGGACTGACCGTCGCTGGGCTGCCGGACGGACCTTCGACCGACCCCGCACAGGCAGCCTCGGCGCCGGAAACCTCGGCCACGCCCCGGACGCACACCACCGGCTCGTCGGCAGCGGAGGCGGACGCCCCAGTTTCGCGGGATCACGGCACCAGTACCAAACCGCCCAAGACCACCAGCCCACCGCGGAACGCCACGGGCACCGTGGCAACTACTCCGACGAGGCGCCCGCCGAAGAACACCACCGTCACCGCCCACCCCACCGCGACGACGAGCCCGCAGCCCCACACCCCACCTGTGGCGGCCCCGGCCGGCGGAGTGTCCGGCCCCCACGCCGACCCTGCGGCCCCGCAGACGACCAAGCCTCCGTCCGCCTCCGACGACGACTCCGCGGGGAACACGCCGACGGCGAGCCCTGCACCGACAGCTACGTCACCGGGGCAGGTCTGCGTGCTTGTCCTGTGCGTCGGCTGATTGTGCCATTGCGATCGCGCCGGGCGTAGAGCTCCTCACAGTCAGTCGGACGTCTGACGCAGGACCATGCAGACGAAGCCCCAGGTGTCGCGGTAGACGCGCAGCCATTCGGCGCGGCGGGTCGTGGCCAGCGCGAGCGCCTGGGAGCTGTCCGGATCGGCAGGGTGATCCAGTGCCCATGAGGCCAGCGTCCCCACAGGGTCCACTCGTAGTTGTCCAGCTCTTGGCGCGTGCTGACGTGCCCGTAGACGGGTGTCCACCCGTCGGCGACTACGCGGTCCATGGTGGTCGCCAGATCGGTGAAGTCCCCGAGCATCTCGACGGCCTCGTGGGAGGGATCACGGTCCCAGAATCCCTCACCGATCAGGACGCGTCCGCCGGGAGCCAGGTGTTTGCGTGCCGCCGCGAGGGTGGGAAGCAGGCCGCCGAACGCATGCGTGGCCCCGACACTGAGTACCAGGTCGAACGAGTCCGAGGAGGTGAAGTCTGCTGCCTCCTGGCGGTGGAGAACGAGGCGCTCTTGGACGCCGAGGTTGCTCGCGGCCTCACGGGCGTGCGCCAGTGAGTCCTCGGAGATGTCGACGCCCTCGGCGTGCAGGCGCGGGCGCGTGGCCAGGGCACGCAGAAGCCATTCCCCACCGCCGCAGCCAAGGTCGAGCACGCGCTCGTGGCCGCCGGGGATGGCACGTTCCAGCAGTTGGTGCACCGAGTCGTCGTCGAGCGGGGACTTTATCGGGTGATCAGCGTGGGCGAGTCTGGAGATCTGTTCACGGTTCACCGGCGCAGCTTGCCAGTGCCCGCGGTTGCACGCACCTGCATTCTCTCCGTGGACGGGACGCCGCCCAGGCAACCGTCGATCCACGGGCCGGCTTCGGGGGAGTGCCGGATCGGCAGCCCGGACGGCATGACCGTGGTGGGCGGCAAGGTGCTGCTGTCATTCGAGAGCCTGTGCAACGCCAGGGCATAGCTGATGGCTCACGCGGCGTGTGGCGCGGCGCCGATATCGGGGTGGTGTGAGACTGCGCAGTCAGCGGGTCGGTTCGGCGGGTGTTGTGGTCGTGAGATTGATCAGGCGGGGGAGCGTCTGTCGACGTAGGGCGATGGCGGCGGCGCGATCGGTCCAAGCGGAGACCGGGGGTCTGCGGGGTGGTTCGGGGGCGGCTGCCACGGTGGCGGCGCGGGCTTGGACCACAGCGATGACGGCGGCCAGTTCTTCGGGGGTGGGCTGCCCGTACAGCACCTTGATGGGGGGCATGGTGTGCTCCTGGATGGGAGAGGAGGGGCGTCGGCAACGTCCGGCGCTGGCTGTTGGTCTAGAGCGGGATGTTGCCGTGCTTCTTCGGGGGCAGCGTCTCTCGCTTGGTTCGCAGCGCCCGCAGGCCGCGGATGATGTGCTGCCGCGTCTGGGACGGCGTGATCACGGCGTCGATGTCGCCTCGCTCGGCGGCGATGTAGGGGTTGAGGAGCGCTTCCTCGTACTCGGCCATCACCTTCGAGCGCTTCTCCTCCAAGGAGACTGGGTCAGGGACTTCGGCCGCGGTCTGCGCTTCGGGATGGAGGACGTCGACGGCGCTCTGGCCGCCCATCACCGCGATCTGTGCGGTGGGCCAGGCCAGGTTGAGGTCAGCGCCCAGGTGAGTGGAGCCCATGACGTCGTAGGCGCCGCCGTATGCCTTGCGGGTGATTACGGTGATGAGCGGGACGGTCGCCTCGGCGTAGGCGTAGATCAGCTTGGCGCCGCGCCGGATGATGCCGTTGTACTCCTGGTCGGTGCCCGGCAGGAAGCCGGGGACGTCCACGAAGGTCAGTACGGGGACATTGAAGGCGTCGCAGGTCCGCACGAAGCGGGCGGACTTCTCACAGGCGTCGATGTCCAGACAGCCGCCGAACTGCATCGGCTGGCTGGCCACGATGCCCACCGGATGGCCCTCGACGCGGCCGAAGCCGGTGACGATGTTCGGCGCGAACAGCGGCTGTGTCTCGAGGAATTCGTGGTCGTCGAGGACATGCCCGATGACGTGATGTATGTCGTAGGGCTGGTTGGGGGAGTCCGGGATGACCGTGTCCAACTCCAAGTCCTCGGCACAGACCTCCAGTTCGGCCTGCTCCGGGTAGGCCGGTGGTTCCTCGAGGTTGTTGGAGGGCAGGTAGGACAGCAGTGACTTGACGTACTCGATGGCGTCCTTCTCGTCGCCCGCCATGTAATGCGCGACACCGGTGGTGGTGGTGTGCTTGCGGGCGCCACCGAGCTCCTGACGGTCGACGTCTTGGCCGGTGACGGTTTTGATGAGATCCGGCCCGGTGGTGACCATGTGCGAGGTCCGTTCGGTCATCACGGTGAAGTCGGTCAGGGCAGGGGAGTACACCGCACCGCCTGCGCACGATCCCATGATGAGCGAGATCTGTGGGATCACCCCGGAGGAGTGCACATGGCGGCGGAAGATCTCGCCGTAGACGCCCAGGGCGCTGCCGCCGTCCCGGATGCGGGCCCTGCCGGCGTCGTTGATGCCGATGAGCGGGCAGCCCGTCTTCAGCGCGAAGTCCATCACCTTGACGATCTTCCGGCCCGCGGCTTCGCCCAGAACGCCGCCGAAGACCGAGCAGTCCTGGGCGAAGACGGCCACCGGCCGGCTGCCGACCGTGCCGTAGCCGGTGACCACGCCGTCCCCGTACGGGCGAATCTTCTCCAGCCGCGCGTTGCTCAGGCGGTGCCCGGCGATCTCGTCCAGCTCGACGAAGGAGTTCTCGTCGAGCAGTTGCTCCACGCGCTCGCGGGCACTCACCCGGTCTTTGGCATGCTGCTCCACGACGTGCACGGCCTCGTTGATCCGTCGCAGCAGAGCGTTGATCTGCCCTGCGGCGGAGTTATCGCTCTCCACTGCGGCCATCGGGAGTCTCCCTGTCCTTGCGTGTAGTGGCGAAAACGTGGGGGTTGGCCCTGTCGACGATGCCTCGCTCCGGATGCATAGTAGAGAATCGTTGAACGATTCTTCAATGGCTTGGGAGCCTCTCATCCGTTCGAGCTCGAGTGCGAGCTCTCTGCTGCCGATGGACGCCCATGCGGTGGTGCGCGGGTTGTGTCCGGCTCGCGGGTGCCCTCCTGGTCGGCGCATCGCCCCAGACTTCCCGAACGCCAGTGGTACGGATCGGATGAGGCGCCGCTCAAACCGTAAAAGGGATCTATTTACGCAAAAATTACGAAACGGGCTAGGCGAGCCTTGAAGGTCGGGGGTGGGCGGTCATCGATCCCGATCGGGGGTGGGGCATTCTGGTCGCGCTTGCCCCTCCTGCGTGGAATTGGTGCAGGTGGGCTGGGGTGGAGCAGTGAGTTGAGGGTGGCGGAGCCGTTCCCCGGTCGTTGGCATGCCCGCAGCGCAGCAGCCATCAGGGAAGCCGTGGAGGTGCAGTGCGGAACTTCGTTGCCGGCTGAGGAAGGGGTTGACAGGTGTGGAAGTGACTGATAATCCAGAAAAAGGATCGTAGAACGATCCTACGCACTGGAAAGGCGGAGGTCGCGACTCGCGATCGGGATCGGCTTCCCGTCCCGTGATCCGGCCGATGCCGCGGCATCAGCCATCATCCAGCCGCTTCGAGCCTTCTCGCAGGCGGACCGCCGCGCGGCGTAGTCCGCGCACATTCCCAGTGAGCGCGCAATGCCTCCTTTCACCTCCATTCAGGCGCAGCCGGTCATCCCGGGTGCCGATACCGCCGACACTGCTGACGGTGCCGAGACTGCCGACTGGGAGACCTGGGTCCTGCCTTCGACGGCCGCATCCGCTCAGTCCGCCCGCCGGCAGATTGGGGACCGGCTGCAGGCGTGGGGCCTGCCGCATCTGGTCGATGATGCGGAGCTGATCGTCTCCGAGCTCCTCACCAATGCGATCTGCCACGGCTCGGAGCACGACCCGGTCTGGCACACCGTGCGGCGAATCCACACTCCGGCCGGGGACGCGGTTCGTCTCGAGGTCGGTGATTACGGCCGGGGGTGGAGTCGTGTCCCGGCTCCCCGTGAGGCGGGCGACGACATCCACTGCGACGGGCGGGGGCTGTACCTGGTCGAGGCCCTGTCCTCGAGCTGGGGTGCCTGGCGCCTGCCGCACGGCCATGTGGTGTGGGCCGTGCTGCCGATTGATGCCGAGCTTGTCGGCTCCCGGGCGGCGAACGACTTCGTGCCTCGGGTTCACCGAGATGGAGCCGAGTTGTAGAAAAAACTTCCGTCCCTCTTGAAGGATCGTTCAACGATCTCTACGTTGGTCCCACGTCGAGCCGCATGTGCCTGTAGTCGGGATCTCGTGAAGAGGCCAGAAGCACGGACGGCAGCGCTGAAGAACGTCTTGACGCCAGTTCCCCTTCTTTCTCCCCCGTGAGGTCACCGTGACATCCACTCCGACCAGCACTCCGACAACAGTGGGGGGCGAGACCACCGGCCCCTTCGCCTGGTTCCGGTCTATGTCCCCGCAGGGTCGTCGAGCCTTCAGGGGCGCATTCGGCGGATACGCCCTCGACTCCTACGACTTCCTCGTGCTGCCGATGGCCATGGTCGCCATCACGGCCTACTTCAGCCTCACCACGGCACAGACCGGGCTCCTGACCACGGTCACCCTGCTGGCGTCCGCGATCGGCGGCATCCTCGCCGGTGTCCTGATCGACAGAGTCGGCCGGGTCAAGACCCTCATGATCACCGTGGCCACCTACGCCCTGTTCACCGTGCTGTGCGGCTTCGCCACGAGCTATCCGATGCTGCTGGGCTTCCGGACATTCCAGGGAATCGGCTTCGGCGGTGAATGGGCGGCCGGAGCCATCCTGGTTGCCGAGTACGCCAAGCCGCGCTACCGCGGCCGGGTCCTCGCCTGGGTCCAGAGTTCCTGGGCGGTCGGCTGGGCGCTGGCGGTCATTGTGGGCACCACGCTCATGAACAATGTCGACCCGGACCTCGCCTGGCGTGTGCTGTTCTGGACGGGAGCCCTGCCGGCGCTGCTGCTGGTATACGTGCGGCGCAACGTCGAGGACGCCCCGGGAGTGACGGAGCGGCTCGCGAAGAAGGATGCGCGCGTTCCGCTGTCCTCCATCTTCATGGGCGGCCTTGCCCGCAAGACGTTCTTCGCCACGCTGCTGTCCACCGGCGTGATGGGCGGGTACTACACCTTCGCCACCTGGCTGCCCGCCTACCTCAAGACCGAGCGCGGTCTGACGGTCGTCGGTACCGGCGGCTACCTCTTCGTACTCATCACCGGCGCCTTCTGCGGCTATGTCACCGCCGGTCACCTCGTCGACCGTCTGGGACGCAAGGTGGCTTTCGCGCTCTTCGCGTTCCTCAGCGCAGGACTTCTGGTGGCGTACGTCAACATCCCTCCGGGCTCGAACACCCTGCTGCTGTACCTCGGATTCCCCCTCGGCTTCAGCGCATCCGCCATCTTCTCCGGATTCGGCTCCTACCTGGCCGAGCTCTACCCCAGCGCAGTCCGCGGCACCGGCCAGAGCTTCACCTACAACGTCGGACGCGCGCTCGGGGCGATCTTCCCGACCGCTGTGGGCTTCTCCTCCGCAGGTGTCGGCGGTGCGCTGATCTACGGTGCCATCGGCTACGGACTCGCCCTCATCGCGCTTCTGGGACTGCCCGAGACGCGCGGAACCGAGCTCACCTGAATCAGCGCCTGTACTGGGGCGCACATCTGACCAACTGATCGGTGGTGGCTGGGTGATGGAGCAACCAGCCACCACCGACATGGCCGGAGTCCCCATTCCGGCATCGTGCTGCGCGACAGCACAGGCGCGGTCACGACGTTCGGACCGGCGGCCCGTCGGCGATTGATCCGACGACCCGCATGTTCCTCGTGCACCTCCGGCAGGCGGGTCGGCAGCATCACATGAAAGGTTGCATCCCTTGCGCGCGAGAGCCCGCCGATCCCCAAGAGCACGGCCCCGGCACCGTTTCCGGCCCGACCTCACAGCGGTACGCCACCTCACTCGGCCCAAGAACTGGCGAGTCCGGAACAAACTGACAGCCGTCGTGCTGATCCCCGGGCTCCTGGCCGGGGTCCTGACGGCCGTCAGCCTTTCCCGCACCATCAACGACGTAGACGACTATGGACAGTTCTCCGCCCTCGCCCGTCTTCAGCAACCGGCCCTCCGCCTGGTCCACGCCCTCCAGGACGAACGCGACGTCACAGCCGGATTCATCGCCGGCCGGCGCAAGGGCGCCGAGGCCAATCCCCGGCGGCAGCGCGCGGAAGTCGACACCGCCGCCGCCCTGTACCGCCAGGCCGCCGACGACATCGACACCTCCCACGATCTCCAGCTCTATGTAGCCCTTCGCTCCGCCGCGGAGGAACTTCGCAGCCTTCCGGCGCTGCGTACTTCCGTGGACGAAGCCAACTTGACGCAGAGCTCGATCCTCGCCTACTACACCACCGCCATCAACAGGCTCATGGACCTCGGACCGGCCCTGGCCGCACACAACGGCGGCAGCAAGGCCGCCAGGCAGGCGCGGGCTCTCAACGCGCTCTCTCGCGCCGTGGAGCACACCAGCCGAGTGCGAGCCGACCTCAACAGCGTCCTGACCACCGGCACCTTCCTCGTCGGCCAGTTCCCGGACTTCGCGGGCGCGGTCGCGCGCCAACAGGAGTCCGTCGACGACTTCCTGGCCACGGCCAACGAGGCACAGCAGAACCTGTACGCCGACACCGTCAAGGGCGTATCGGTCAGTGCCACTCAAGCCATCCAGGAACGCGCTGCCGAGCAGGCACAGGCCCCCGGCGTCGACGTCGACCCGGCGACATGGAGGAAGGTGTCCACCCACAAAATCACGCTTATGCGCGAGGTGGAGTCACAGATCCTCGACCGCCTCATCGCCCTCAGCGGCCAGGCGCACGCTTCCCGGCAGAGCGCAGCGCTGTCGGGAGCGGCAGGCTTGCTCGCCGTATTTCTGGCGACCGGCTGGGTGGTCACCGTCGTCGTACGGTCCATGACCCGCCCGCTGAAGACCCTGCGCATCTCGGCGCTTCAGGTCGCCAACCAGCACCTGCCCGAGGCGCTCACACGGCTGCGGCAGGCCGACATCGATGACTTGGGCGACTATCGGGCCACACCGACCGCTGTGGCGTCCAATGACGAGATCGGGGAGGTCGCCGAGGCATTCGACGCCGTGCAGAATGCCGCCGTCGCTCTGGTGAAGGACCAGGCCGCACTCCGCGCCCACATCAACGGCATGTTCATCCACCTCTCCAGCCGCAATCAGCACCTGGTGAGCAAACTGCTCACCGAGATCGGAGACATGGAGCAACACGAGGCCAACCCCGATCACCTGGCCCGGCTCTTCCGGCTGGATCACCTGGCCACTCAGATGCTGCGCACGGACGAAAGCCTCCTGGTGCTCGCCGGCTCCGACACCGGGCGCAGATGGCAGCAGCCGATGCCCCTGCCGGAGATTCTGCTGGCCGCCAGCGCCGAGGTGGAGCAGTACACCCGCATCGACTGCCGGCCTGCGGGCGAAGTCGCCATCGTGGCGGACGCCGTCACCGACCTGGTGCACCTGCTCGCCGAGTTGATGGAGAACGCCACGGTCTTCTCCGGCGCCGGCTCGCGCGTCACCGTGACGTGCCGGCCGGCTCGCGGCCATCACACCGACCTCGTGATCTCCATCGAGGACCAAGGCAGCGGAATGACGGCCGAGCACCTGGCGACCGTGAACCACCGCCTGGCCTCAACCCTGTCCCTCGATCCTGGAGCGGGACAGAGCATGGGCCTGTTCGTCGTCGGCCGCCTCGCGGCCAAACACGGCATTGGCGTGCACCTGATTCCCTCCCCGCGTCAGGGGACCACGGCCCTGGTACGGATTCCCCGGGATCTGCTGGCCGGCCGCGGCCCTTACCACACGCCCGGTCACGGACATGCCACCCGGTCGGTCCTTGCCGACTCCGCCGCGGCGGGCGAGGCCCCGGCCCACCCCAGTCCGGTCGGAGCGACGGCTTCGCCGGCGGTGCCCGCATTGCCACTCGTGGGCGAAGCTGCTCCTGCCCGCGGCGGACACCGGACCACCGACGCCGAACCGGCCTTCGGCTCCCCACAGGAATGGCTGGACCACCGCCGCTTCGCCGAAGGCCTGCACGCCAGTGGAAGGCCGTCACCCGCCTCGCTCGCCAGCCAGCCCAACCACAACCCCACCAGCAGCGACACCCGCGGCAACCCGCCGACGGGAGAAGGGCAATCCTGATGTCAAGACCGGCCACCGGCACCGGCCTACTGCTGTGCACCGCCCTCCTCCTCACCTCCGCCTGCACAGGCGAGCCGGCCGTACCGCCATCCGACGCCACTGTGAACATCGGCTTCCTCGCGCCGCTGTCCGGTCCCGCCGCCTCAGCGGGCGCCGAGACCAAGCGGGGCGCCGAACTGGCTGTGGACATCATCAACGGCCATCACCCCTCGATCCCCCTGCCGCTTGGGCCAGGAGCAGGTCTTCCCCGCCTGCACAACGCCAAGGTCAAGCTCCAGGCCGCCGACACTGCGGGCCCCCCATCGCGTGGCGCCACCGAAGTGGCGCGGCTGGTGAGCACCAAGCATGTGGTCGCCATGGCCGGGGGATACGAATCAGCCGTCACCGAGGCCGCCAGCGCACGCTCCGAGCGACTGAAGATCCCCTTCGTGAACGGAGGTTCCTCGGCGTCATCGCTGACCGAGCGGGGACTGGACTGGTTCTTCCGCACCGGTCCCTCCGACCTGAGCTACGGCCGCGTGGTCTTCTCCCTGCTCAAAGAACGCCAGAGCAAGGGAACTTCCGTCAAACGCATCACGGTCGTCCACACCGACGATCAGTACGGCAATGACGGATCCGCCATGATCAAACGTCTTGCCTCCCACATCGACGGCAAAGTCGTCGCCGACATCAAGGTCAGCGCCCAGTCCACCGACCTGTCCTCCCACGCCCAAACGGCGAGCGGATCGGATCCCGATGTCGTCCTGACCCTGCTGTACACACCCCAGGCTCTGGCGCTGAGAGCTTCCTTCGACCGTCTCGCCTACCGGCCACCCGCGCTCATAGCGTTCGGAGGGGGCTATGCGGATCCGGCTTTCATCCAGAAGGACAAGCGCGCCGCAGAGGGTGTCTGCAGCCGCTTCGCCTGGTCGGCCGACCTGGCCCAGCACAACCCCACGGCCAGGGCTGTCGCAGACCTCTACAAGCAGACCTACCACGCCCCCATGAACGACGACGCCGCCCGTGCGTTCACAGCCGTCATGAGCCTCGCACAGGCGATCAATGATGCCCGGTCCCGCACACCGGCCGATATCCGCTCAGCACTGGTGAACATCGATGTTCCAGGGCGGGACACGATCATGCCGTGGGACGGCGTGAAGTTCGACGACAACCATCAGAACATCGGAGCCCGGGGCATCGTCGAGCAGATCCAGAACGGGCGGTACCGCCTCGTCTATCCCTTCGATGTTGCCAGCGCACAGCTGCATTGGCCCATGGCCGACGCCGGCGGACAAGAGGAACCCCGGTGGCGACAGTGAGTGATCAGGCAGTCGGGGCCGTGCTGGGCAGGCCCGCTCTACAGGCGTGAGCCACCTTCAGCGATGCGGTCGGAGTACCTCTGGACGAGCTGTTTCTCGGCGTCGTCGAGGTAAGCGGCCAGTAGCAGCTCGGCCTTGACCCTGTCCGCTGCCTTGAGGGCGGCGAGGATCTCCCGGTTGCGCGCCAAATACGGTTCATGGAAGCTGCGCGGATTATCCATGGCGTGAAAGACAAGGCGCAGTTCGGCCAGGATGCCGCGCATCAGCTCGTCCAGACGTTTGCTGTGGGCGAGGGCCACGACGGCGTGGTGGAAGTGGATGTTGGCGGTGCCGAGCTCGCGCCAGGCGCCTTCCTTGGCGGCCTTTTCCCCTTCGGCGACCGCAGCCTCGGCCGGGCTCAGGTCGTAGGGCGGTACCCCGAGATTGCGTACCGCTGCGCACTCGATGAGTCTGCGTACCTGGTAGATGTCGGTGACATCCTGCACGGTGAGCATACGGACGAATACGCCGCGGTTGAGCTGGTGGACCAGCAGCCTCTCGTGGGTGAGCAGGCGAAACGCCTCTCGGAGAGTGTTGCGGGAGATCCCCAGGGCGTTGCCGATGGTGTCTTCGGAGAGCTTGCTCCCTGGTGGCAGGTAGCCCTCGGCGATGCGCGTACGCAAAATGTCAGCGACCCGGTCGGCGGTGCTGGAGCGCCCGAGCAAGGCGCGGTCATTGACGAGCGCGGCTTGGTCGACCTCGGCTGTCATGGCTTCCATCCTTCTCACACAGGCCGACGGTGCGCCCGACGGTCTCCCAGGGGCGGTTTCCCTCCTGTGTTGTCTAGTCAACCGGAAATCTGCCCACGAAACAACAGAGCCCTTGTCGGATCGTTCAACGATCCTCTATATTTGCTGGTGTGGCCGTGAACAGTCGCGCCCCAAGATGCACAGACGTCACAGGTCAGGGCAGGGGGAGAGGCGGAACGTAGTTCACGGGCCACCGGCCGAACGCCCGACTGCACGCGCGCGGCAATAATTCCAGTGGGCAGTGCGACGAGAGGAAAGCTGATGACGACAGTCGCCGATCCGCAGGCCCTGCCCCCCGGCGAGGCGCGGGCAGTGTTCCGGGACGGGGCGAGCTTTCCCACCGCAGGGTGGTGTGCCACTTACACCCAAGTCAATCTCATCGCAGTCCCCGCCGACTGGGCGTATGACGTCCTCCTGTTCTGCCAGCGCAACCCCAAGCCTTGTCCCGTCCTGGATGTCACCGACCCGGGGTCCTGGTCCACGACACTGGCCGGCGGCGCAGACCTGCGCACCGACGTTCCCCGCTACCGCGTCTGGGAGAACGGCCGACTGGTCGACGAACCCTCCGACGTCATTGATGCCTGGCGCAACGACCTGGTCACCTTCCTCATTGGATGCAGTTTCACCTTCGAGACCGCGTTGACCGACGCAGGCGTACCGATGCGCCACGTCGACCAGGGGCGCAACGTCGCGATGTACCAAACGAGCCGCGAGTGCCGCCCGGCCGGCCGGCTGCACGGCCACATGGTGGTGTCCATGCGGCAGATCCCGGTCGACCTCGTCGGTACCGCGACCCGCGTGAGCGGGCTGATGCCCTCCGTGCATGGAGGCCCAGTACACGTCGGGGAACCCGGCGCTCTGGGCATCGAGGACCTTGCGTGTCCGGACTTCGGTGACCCGGTGGATGCGGAGCCGGGCGATGTGCCCGTGTTCTGGGCGTGCGGCGTCACGCCGCAGGCAGCTCTGATGGCCTCGCGTCCGCCATTCGCGATAACTCACGCACCCGGATACATGCTGATCACCGACGCCCGAGACACCGACTACCGCCTCGTATGACGGCGCGGTGGTACCTCGTGCCGAACGGACTGTTCCAAGGAGACCAGGCAGCGATGACAGACATCGTGATCGACCTCAATGCAGACCTCGCAGAAGGCTACGGACGGTGGGTGCTCACCGACGACGAGGCCATGTTGTCGGTCGTCACCAGCGCGAATGTCGCCTGCGGCTTTCATGCGGGCGATCCGAGCATCATGCGCCGGGTCTGTGACATGGCGGCCGAGCGCGGTGTGAGGATCGGCGCCCAAGTCTCCTACCGGGACCTGGCCGGGTTCGGCCGCCGGGCCATGGACGTACCGGGCGACGAACTCGCCGACGAAATCACCTACCAGATCGGTTCCCTTCAGGTGTTCGCCCGGGCCGCCGGAGCGACGGTGTCCTACGTCAAGCCGCATGGCGCGCTGTACAACCGCGTGGTGTCCGACCAGGAACAGGCATCCGCCGTGGCTGCGGGCACCCGGCTCGCCGACCCCACACTGCCAGTGCTGTGCCTGCCCGGCTCCGCCATGCACGTGCAGGCTCAGCGTGTCGGACTCCCCGCGGTCGACGAGGCATTCGTCGACCGTGCCTACACGGCGACAGGGACGCTTGCCCCCCGGGCCACCCCCGGTGCGGTGATCACCGATCCACAACAGGTCGCCCGCAGGGCCGTCGCCCTCGCGCGGGACGGCCGCGTCACTGCGCTGGGCGGCGAAACCGTGTCCATACGAGCGCATTCCCTGTGCCTGCACGGGGATACCCCCGGAGCGGTCGAACTGGCCAAGCAGACACGCGCGGCGCTGGAGGAGGCCGGAGTCAGGGTGGAGGCGTTCGCATGAGACTGAGGCCGGTCGGGGAGGACTCCCTGCTTGTTGACCTGGACACGCCTGAAGAGGCCCAGGCCTGGCACGCTCAGTTCCTGAGCCGCCGTAGCGCAGGAACACTGGCGCCGGTACGCGAAATCGTGCCCGGAGAGAAGACCGTTCTCCTGTACGGGGTGTCCGATGTCGACGCCCTGGAGGCGGAGTTGCGCCAGTGGTCCGTGCCCACGCTGGCGGCCGACAGCGGACCCCTCCTGGAAATCCCCGTGCACTACAACGGGGCAGATCTCGGCGCGGTCGCTGAACTGTGGGGAGTCGCCGAAGGGGACGTGGTACGGATCCACAGCAGCATCGAACACCGCGTGGCCTTCTGCGGATTCTCCCCAGGATTCGCGTACATGACCGCGCTCGGCGAGAAACACCACGTGCCGCGCCGTGCCGCACCACGCACCTCTGTACCCGCCGGCTCCGTTGCGCTTGCAGGCCCGTACACCGGCATCTATCCGCGTGCCTCCCCCGGCGGCTGGCAACTGATCGGAACGACCCACGTGCGCCTGTGGGACATGGAGCGCGAGCCCGCAGCGCTGCTGATCCCCGGCATGCGAGTGCGGTTCGTCCCCCAGGAGCCCAGGTTGGAGAGCACTGACGGACCTGCAGCAGGAACGAATGCCGAAAGGCGCATCGCATGAGCGGCGGCAAGGTGGAAGTCGTACGGGCCGGCGCGCTCACCACCATCCAGGATCTGGGCCGGTTTGGTCACGCCAGCCTTGGCGTGCCGCGCTCCGGGGCACTCGACCAGCCGGCACACCGACTGGCGAACCGACTGGTGGGCAACCCCGCCGACGCGGCAACACTGGAGACCACGCTGACCGGGGTGGCCGTGCGCACCACTCAGGCCGCGATCGTTGCAGTGACCGGGGCGCCGGCACCGGTGCGGGTCAACGGTCGGCCGGCGGCGTGGGCAGGCGCAGTACACCTGCCGGCTGGCGCCGTGCTCGAGGTGGGTACAGTCACCAGCGGCTTGCGCAGTTATGTCGCCATCAGCGGAGGCGTCGCGGTACCTCCCGTCCTCGGAAGCCGCTCCACCGACCTGCTCTCCGGCCTCGGCCCGGCCCCGCTCAGGGGCGGGGAGACCCTGCCCCTGGGCGAGATAGTCGGCTCACCGCTCCATGCCGACACGGTGGTGTGGCAAGGGCCCCCACAGGAACTGGTGCTTCCTGTACTGCTCGGCGCGCGGGACGACTGGTTCACCACCACCGCGGTCAACACGCTCGCCACCGCCCGCTTCCGTGTCTCTCCCAGCAGCAACCGCATCGCGCTGCGGATGGACGGGCCCACTCTCGAGCGGGCTGTACACCTTGAAATGCCCAGCGAAGGCATGGTGGTTGGGGCGGTCCAGGTGCCGCCCGATGGGAAACCTGTCCTCTTCCTTGCTGACTGCCCCACCACCGGCGGCTATCCCGTGATAGGTGTCGTACCCGAGAACCGGCTGCCCGCGGCCGCCCAGGCGGTGCCGGGCCTTCAGGTCAGATTCGTGCCGGCCCGCCGCCGTGACGTGTTGCAGAGGGCTGTGAACTAGGCATTTTCCTTGTACGAGTGGGGAGTTGAGGGCAAAGCCGGTGCGGGCCGACGGGCACCGGGTGCGCGCTGCCCCGTCACCTTCCGCGACCTCTCCCTGCGCCAGTACGTCGTCGTTCCGGCGTCCCCGGCGACTCAGCCGGGCTGCACCCCGGTCCTGTACCTCGCCCCGGCCCGCAGGATCCGGACCGGAGTGCGCGGGGAGGCGATGTGGTTATCACGGGAGCCGTCCGCGGTAAAACGTTGATGCGACATCGGGGCCGCAGAGATGCGTGTCGCTGGGGTTCTCGTGGAGGCTGGAGTCACGGGATGCACGGGCAAGGTCCGCGCCGGCGGCTCGGGAAACTCCCCGACGCCACTTCCCCGGCTTCGTTGTGAGGTGCACCGTGGCATCTACTCCAACCGGCCCTCGGGCAGTCGGCGAGGAGGTGGCTGGTCCGTTTTCCTGGTACCGGTCGTTCACCCCGCAGGGGCGCCGGGCCTTCAAGGGGGCGTTCGGCGGATTCGCTCTTGATTCCTACGATTTCCAGGTGCTGCCGCTGAGCATGGTCGCCATCGCGGCCTACTTCAGCCTCACCCAGGCACAGGCAGGGCTGCTGACCACGGTCACTTTGCTGATGTCCGCGATCGGCGGCATCCTCGCCGGCGTGCTGATCGACCGGGTCGGCCGGGTCAAGACCCTCATGATCACCGTGGGCACCTACGCCCTGTTCACTGTCCTGTGCGGCTTCGCCACGAGCTTTCCAATGCTGCTGGTGAGCCGCGCTCTTCAGGGCATTGGATTCGGTGGTGAGTGGGCGGCCGGTGCCGTCCTGGTCGCCGAGTACGCCAGGAGCCGCTACCGCGGCCGCGCGCTGGCCTTCATCCAGAGTTCCTGGGCCGTCGGCTGGGGACTGGCGGTCATCGTGAGCACCGTGGTGATGGACAATCTTGACCCCGCCATCGCCTGGAGGGTGATGTTCTGGACCGGTGCCTTGCCGGCACTGCTGGTGGTCTACGTGCGCCGCAAGGTCGAGGATGCCCCGGAGGTGACCAAGCGGCTCGCCGAGAAGGACGCGCGCGTCCCGCTGTCATCGATCTTCCGGGGCACCCTGGTGCGCAGGACTTTCTTCGCGACTGTGCTGGCCACCGGCGTGCAGGGCGGCTACTACACCATTGCCACGTGGCTGCCGACCTACCTCAAGACCGAGCGTGGCCTGACCGTTGTCGGTACTGGGGGCTACCTGTCCGTGCTCATCACCGGTGCCTTCTGCGGCTACCTCACCGCCGGCTACGTCGTCGACCTCCTGGGACGCAAGAAGTCCTTCGCCTTGTTCGCGGTTCTCAGCGGAGGCCTGCTGATGGCCTACATCAACATCCCCCAGGGCGCCAACAGCCTCCTGCTGGTCCTCGGCTTCCCCCTGGGCTTCTGCGCTTCCGCCATCTTCTCCGGATTCGGCTCCTACCTGGCCGAGCTCTACCCCAACGCGGTCCGCGGCACCGGCCAGAGCTTCACCTACAACGTCGGACGCGCCATCGGAGCCTTCTTCCCGACCTCAGTGGGCTTCGCGGCAGGCAGCGCAGGCGTCGGCGGCGCTCTCATCTACGGCGTCATGGGCTACGCCGTCGCCCTCGTCGCCCTCCTCGGCCTACCCGAAACCCGCGGCACCGAACTCACCTGAGTGCCCGTTCTTGAATGCTGGTCATGGTGCCGCCCGGTGCCCAGACCGTTTCAGGTTTGACGCTCGTTACGATTCGGTGGTGCAGAAGATCCGAGTGGCTGAGGTCCTGGCGGCGCTGTCCCTTACTACCGATCTCGCCGCGGGGATGTCGTTCGAGAAGGGTCTGCGCATGTGCGCGGTCGCCACGACGTTCGCCGATGCCGTGCTCGGTGTGGACTCGGTGACCCGCCGGGTGGTCTTTGAGACGGCCTTGCTGCGTTCGGTCGGATGCACCTCTTTCGCGCCGGAACTGGCCGAGGTCTTCCGTAACGATGTTGCGTTCCAGGCCGCTTTGAAGCGACTTGACCAAGGCGACGAGGCGGTGTTCGCAGCCCAGTTGCGTACCTTCGGCGACTGGGCCGGCGATGAGGGTCCGCGCCTGGCTCAGACTTTCGTCGACGTCTTCCCCACGATGGGGGTGGAGGCGATGCGCAGTGGTTGCGAGACCAGCCGCGCGCTTGGCGCCGGCTTGGGTCTGTTGCCGGAGTCAGTCGCGGCTCTGGACGATGTGTACGAGCGGTGGGACGGACGCGGCATCCCCGATGGCCGCCGTGGGTCGCAACTGTCGCTGGCCGCACGGATCGTGCAGGTTGCGGAGCAGGCGGTTCTCGCGCATGCCCTGGGCGGTGCACCGGCCGCGGTGGCCGAGGTCCGTCGGCGCTGCGGGGGCCACCTCGACCCGGACCTGGCGCGGGCTTTCGTCGCCGGCGCGTCGGCCGCATTCGCGCCGTTGGGGCAGCCGAATGCGCTCGCCGCGGTGCTCGATCTCGAGCCGGTGCCGCACGTCACCGTTCCGTTCGGTTCGCTGCCGCAGCTGTGCGCGGTGCTCGCCCAGGTGGTGGATCTGAAGAGCCGGTGGCTGCTCGGGCACAGTGAGCATGTCGCCACACTGGCCGGAGACGCCGGTGCACTCGCGGACCTGGATCCGGCCGCGGTCACCGACTTGCGTTGTGCCGCACTCCTGCACGACCTTGGTCGGGTCGGGGTTTCGGCCAGTATCTGGGACCGGCCCGGTCAGCTGGGGATGGTCGAGGTGGAAAGGGTCCGGATGCACACCTACTGGACCCAGCGGATCCTGGAGCGGGTGCCCGCGCTGGCGGCGCTGGCCCCGACCGCGTCCGCGCATCACGAGCGGATCGACGGTGGTGGTTACCACCGCGGAGATCCCTCCAGGAGCCTCCCCTTCGCCGCCCGGATCCTGGCCGCGGCAGACGTTTTCGCCGCACTCACCGAGCCGCGGGCGTACCGCGAGGCGTTCACCGTGGATGCCGCGGCCGATCTGCTGATGCGTGAGGCCGACACCGGAGGAGTCGATCGGGAAGCGTGCGCGGTCGTGATTGCGGCGGCGGGTCTGCCGCGGCCCAGCCGAGTGCTGCCGGCGGGCCTGACCGAGCGGGAGGTGGAGGTGCTCTGCCTGGCGGCCCGAGGTCTGAGCAACCGACAGATCGGCGAACGGTTGTCGATCTCGAACCGGACTGTGGGGCACCACCTGGCTCACATCTACGACAAGACCGGCCGACGCAGCCGGGCCGGTGTGGCAGTGTTCGCCATGGAGCATCGACTGCTGCCCTGATGCACCCAGCATCCACCCGTCAGTGATCACAGCCCCCTCCGGATGACACGCTTCCGGTTCCGCCCTCGGTTCACGGCTGGTATTCGTCCAGACGCCGGATTGTGGATACCCGCAGCAACTGTCGCGGCCTGCAGTGAGCACGCACTCTCATGACACGCGGCGAGTACGAGTGCTCACTCTCGCTCAGCTACGTCCTGATGCACTGGCACACCGCCGAGGCCATGCACGTCCGCTGCTGTTGAGTCTCAAGGTAAGGGTCGCGCGCTTCAACTGGCACTCCACCACCGGTCTGCCCCCCAGGCGAGGACGTATCCCTCCCCGTTCAGGGCCCAGTGCAGCGCCGCGGGTGTCAGCAGGCTGCCGGATCTGCGACGCAGTTCGCAGAAGACCACGCCGGCGGCCGCTGTGCCGACGATGGCCGCGACAACAGACAGCGCGACGCCGAGCGTGCTGTGGCCGAAGACAGCCCCGACCGCACTGTTGGCTCTGGTGATGCCCAGCGAGGGAAGCACGTGCCAGAAGCCGAAAAGGATCGAGGAGACCGACGTTGCCCAGCTGACGCCCCATCGCCGCTCGACCATGGCCCACAAGACGCCCCGGAACGCGACTTCCTCGAGCAGTACGGTGCCGAACGGCACGCGGATCAGTACCCGGAACAGCATCTGCCCCACGGACAAGTCGTCGGCACGCTCATCCAGGAACAATGGGCGGGTGATCGGAACGGCCAACGCCATGAGATAGCTGACCAGCACCGCCCCGGCCAGGATCAGCCCCCACCGCAGTCCGCGGCCGAACGTCGCCTTACCGAGTCCGAGGCCGGCCCAAGTGATGCCGTCCCAGCGAGCAATCAGAATCAGCACCGCGGCCGCGGTGAGGCAGACGGGGACGTACAACTCAGGTGCGAGCCGGTTGTTCAGCGCGTTCACGACTACGAGAACGGCGACGGCCAGGAAGATCCGCATGGTGATGCCAGCATCGTCGATCGGGCACCGTCACCGCTGGTTTCTCCGGCGTGTCCAGGCACGGCGCCCAGAGGCGGCGCATCGAGTCCCGTCTCGCTGATAGGTCGGTCGACCGATGCCGCCATAGCGAGCCTTGGCGATCATTTGGCTGCACCCGGGCCTGTCGTCGCCCAAGTCTTCGACGGCCGGCCGCGCAGGAAAACGAGGAATGGGAGTACAGATGACCGCCAGTGTGAGGATGAGCCCGCAGGATGCCCGGGCGTTGAGGAACTGGGAGGTGGTGGCCCAGATGTACGCCGATCTGAGCCGTGGGAACGGTGAGGCGGTCCTCCGCACGCTGAGCGACAAGATCGAGTGGGTCGTCACCGCAGGGTTGCCGTACGGCGGAACCTACCGCGGCCGTCACGCGGTGCTGGCCAACGTTTTCGCCCGGTTCGACAGCGAGTGGGAGGACTTCGCGGTTACTCCGGCTGAGCTCTTTGCCGTTGAGGACGTGGTGATCGCGCTCGGCAACTATCAGGGGCGACGCCGTGAGACAGGTAAGGCGATGACGGCACGCTTCGCCCACGTGTGGCGCTTTGAGCACGGTGTGCCGGTCGCCTTCGAGACCATCGCGGACACCCGCACCATGGTCGCCGCCATGGCGTAACCAGCCACCACCAGCCGGTCATCCAGCGAACTTGTACCTCGGGTATGAGGCCGAGTTCACGGCCGTAGGCACCGAACGCGGCCGCCACCGTGCCAGTCGCCGGGTACTCGGCTCCGGACCAGGTGCCGCTGCCGGCCCCGCTGTTCACCGGGGTCCGGCGTCGGGCCGATACGTCCCCCGCCGCCCGCCACAGAGGGGTGTACACCGGCAGCAGCAGCGCGTTGCTCAATCGCGCCCAAGTGCCGTATGGGTGCTGATCTGCTGCCGATCACGGCCGGGGCCGGGGCCGGCTCAGGTACTCCGCGATGCGTTCCCCCCATGTACGGATGTCGGCGCGCGTTCGGGACACATGCAGGTCGGCGTGCGGCAGCAAATGGGCCAGCCTTTCCGCGGTGGACAGGGGGTGGCCCGGGTCATCCACCCAGGCCAGGATCAAGCTCGGCCGGCGCAGCGCGGCGATTGCCGTGGGGGAGGGCAGGTCGGACAGCGCCAGGCCACGCAGGACGGACGGCAGTACGCGCTCGGCGGGCGTTGGTGGGAACTCGGGAACGTCGGCTACGACTGCGGGGCGAGGCTGTTTCCGCCTGGCGGCGAGCCAAGCGTCCACTCCCGCTCGTTCGATGGTGTCGGCGGATTCCCGGTTGTCCCGCGCATGCGCCTTCCGCGTCGTCCAAGCCGTGGGTGGGATGAGCAGGACCAGTCGGGAGAACCGGTCGGGCGCCTGGATGGCGGCGTGCAGCACGGTGCCGCATCCCATCGACGCGCCCATGGCGTCGAGGGGCTCGGCGGCGCCCAGGTGATCGAGCAGGGCCAGCAGATCGTCGGCAAGCGAGGGATAGGTGTAGTCGGTGTCCACGGGGTCGCCGGTGGATCGCCCGTGCGCCCGGGCGTCATAGCGGACCAGGCGCTGCCCCGCGTCCAGGACCGGCGCCCAGTCGAACAGGCCCATCCGGTCCTCGGCGGACTGACTGACGAACCCGCCGTGCGCGTACACAGCGAGGGGGCCCTGGCCGACGTCGTCGTAGACCAGCTCGGCCCGGCGATGCCGGAAGCGGCCTTCCCTGACCGTGTGCCTGCCCACTGCCCTCATAGCCGCGCGCGCCTCGTCTCGGCACCTCTGCGTAAATCTTACGACTGCGAAATCAGAGCGGTCCGGCTGGAACGATGGAGAAACGGGCGGTCGCGGGCGTGACAACGCAGCCCGTCCCCCCGCTCAGCCCGGAGGAACCCCCGATGCCGGCCCACCCCAGCCGAGGAATTGCGACTCTTTGGGCAGAGGCGCCGGTAGTTGACGCGAAGGCTCTCACGTCGCTTCTCGGCGCGCCCAGGGCGAGGCTGCTCGGCTGGCCAACGGCGCCCTACCTGCGGTGGACTTGCTCTGCCTGCGGTCCCTTGGGCCCCTGGGTGACGTCGTATTCGACCTTGTCACCCTCCTGCAGCTCTTTGAAGCCGGTGGTCTGGATGGCGGAGAAGTGGACGAACACGTCCGGGCCGCCGTCGTCCTGCTGGATGAAGCCGAAGCCCTTGTCAGCGTTGAACCACTTCACAGTGCCTGTTGCCATCAGTCCAAATCCCTTGTCCCATGCCGCGGCACGACCTTGGCCGCGCCCCGTAGCCCATCGCGGCTACAGCTCCTGAACCTTGCCACCGCGAGCCGGCCTCCGTCACTGAACGCACCGCCCAAGTCGCCCGGACAGCTGGTACTCCAACGGCATTCGGGGGGCAACTGGATCCGGCATCGCCATCCTCGTGTTCTTCCGTCGCGCCCGGCACCCGGGCAAGGAGTCGGCCGCCACGAAGGCGGGCGAGGCCCAGCCGGACGTCGCCCGCGCCACCCAACCCGCAGGTCGGCGACCTGCTGCAGGCATTGTCCACCAACTGCCCCGACCAGCCCTTGCTACAGACGCAAATGACCGGCCGGTGGCCTCTCGCGCGCCTGGAGGGTCGCGGGGGCAGCCACCGGCCGGTGCATTGGGGGCCGGGCTGTTACAGCATGGGGTCTATGTCGCCGGCGCCCATGCCGCGTTCCTGCTCGCTTTGCTCCTTGAGGCGACGGGCCTTCTCCTTCAGCCGCTGACGCTCTTCCGGGTCCGTGACACGCTCTGCGGCCTGCTCCATCTCCTGCGCCTTCTGACGCATCTGCTGGGCACGACCGCCAGACTCGCCTGCAACGCTCATGATCACTCCTTGGTGTGACGGGGTGAGCGGGCCACACCAGCGAACCAGCGCCCCCACGCCCGCGCATCTCGAACGGTCACCCACCGCTATCTACGCAGCCCGAGAGCCCTGTCGGGCTTCCAGACCAGCGCGATGAGGGGATCAAGGATCAGGTGAACCTCGGCGTGGCTCAGATCGTGAACTCGCTCAGCAGGCCGGAGTGCTTCTTGGGGTGCGGGGCGGCGTACTTCCCCTTGTTTGCTGGTCCGCAGGCCCAGGGACACCAGTGACTCGACGAGTTTCACGGCAGCAGCAACGCCGTCGATCACCTGCGCTCCGACCTGCCGGGAGAGCGCTGGGCCCAGCGGTGCCATGCCCGCGCAGCCGAGCACGATGGAGTCGATCGGCCCCTGGCCACGGCCTCCATGCACATCTCGGTCACGATCTTCATCGTGCCGAGGCCGGATCATCGAGATCGAGCACAGGGATGCCGCAGGCGTGCACCGCTTGGCAGGCGTCTGCGATGACGTAGCGTCTCGCCAGGTCCCGGGTGTGTCCGATCGTCCGGGAGAGGGTGGTTACGATGCTGAAGCTCCGTCCGAGGAGCACAGCGGTGTGCATCGCTGCCTCGGCGATCCCGATCACCGGCCCGGCCGCCAACTCCCGCGCTGCGTCGAGCCCGGGATCGCCGAAGCAGGCGATGACGTGGCCGCCGGCCCGATGGACTCGGGCCCCATGGTCGGGCTGACGGCCGTGACCACGGTCGACGATGCCGCAGCCGCCCGCTCGCGCGGCCGATGCTCTCCGTCATGGCCTGGGTGGTGTTGGGGTTGATCACTCGGACGTGGGTCACTGATCCGCCATCTCGCGAGGCGGCTGAACGATCCTTGGCGAACGCCCTTTCCAGCGCGATGAACTGTTGTAGGCAACTGGGGCGGGGCTGCCCGCTTGGAGAGGCGTGTCGTGTTCTCAGCTGGTGTGAGCCGGTAGTCGGATGCGAAAGGTGTCGCGGTGTCAGCCGTTGGCGTCGCTCGGGTCACGGACCGCCGCGCAGCACTCAGCTGTCAGTCGCCGTCGGTCGGCCGTACCGGAGCACACAGCGCGGTGGCGATGTCGGCGAGGTAGTGATCGACAGGGCCGAGGGTGACCAGGCCGCTGCCCGCACCTGCGAGCTCGTCGGCGGCCGGCAGCAGGCGGGTGTAGACCCGCTCCAGCACGACCTGGTCACCGACCTCCAGCGCGACAGCGGCCTCCAGACAGCAGCACGCCTCGTACAGCAAGTCCCGTGGAGGCTCCGGCAGCGCGCGCAGTGCCGCCCGCGCCTCGGTATGGCGACCGGCTGCCACCAAGGCGAACGGCTCGGCCCAGGGACGGAAAGGGCCCCAGTCCGCCCGCAGGTCGACCTCGGCCGACTTCAGCCCGGACGGCGTCTTGTGCGCCAGTCGCAGGCACAGCAGCGCGAGTGGCAGTATGCCGCGCTCCAGGCCGGGCATACCAGCACCGTTCAGCCGTGCGGCGGCACTGCGGTAGGCGGCCTCAGCCTGCGACAGCCGCCCGGACGCGGCCAGCCGTAGCGCCCCGTACCACTGGGTGAAGACGCCCGCCAACGGCAGTTCGTGGCGCCCGGCCAGGCGGTCCGCGGCGGCGGCATGCCCGTCCGCCGCCGGGAAGTCGCCGAGCGCGCTGCGTGCCTGAAGGCGGATGAGGTGGCCGAGTACCTCGTAGGTCACCAGTCCGTGCCGGGCTGCCAGCCCGATCAGTTCCGCGCCGATCTCATCCCGCCGCGGGGCGAGGCCCGCCCGGATGAAGGACTGCATGAACGCCCCGTTCAGCGTGAACGCCAGCAGCGCGGGATCGTCGAGACGACGGGCGATCTCTTCCGCCTCGTGGGCGGCTTGGGGGCCGCGTTGTGTCCGGGCGCCGCGCATCTCCAGTGCGATCGTGGCCAGCAGGCGGCAGCGCGCCGCCTCGTGCGAGTGACCCGGCAGGGCGGTGAGGGCGCTCTCGGCGGCCGCGACAATCCGCTGGGCCAGCTCCGGATCGTCGCTACGGGTCCAGATCGCGGGGACGTCGTAGGCACCGATCACTCGGGCGGTCAGTTCCGGGTCGCCGAACTCCTCCGCCGCCGTGATGGCCTCCATGCGGTGCTGTTGGGCCGTCTCCAGGCCACCGCCCCCGGTCACCGCGAGGTTCCGGATCAGGCTCACCGTCGTCTCAAGGCGGGCGCGGGCACCGGTGGAGACCGTGCGGTCGTAGGCTGCCGCCGCCCGCGTCCACAGCCGGCCCGCCGTCGCCGTCGGCTCAGCCGGAAGATCAAGGCCGGGCTCCTGGTTGAGGATGTCCGCCTGCAACCGGCGCAGCTGCGGGCCGGGGTCCACGCCCAGCTGGTCGGCCAGGACCGCCCGGGCCCTGCGCAGCACGCCAAGAGCATCCCCCTGACGGCCCTGCCGGTACAGCGCCAGCGCCAGCAGCCGCCAGGCGTCCTCGCGCCAGGGATGATCGGCAAGGTGTACGTCCAGGTCGGGCACCACCTCGGCGGCCCGGCCGAGGGCCAGTTGCGTCCCGGCTCGCCGCTCCACTGCTTGCAGCCGCAGCTCAGCGAGGCGGGAACGCTCGCTGCGTGCCCAGTCCTCCTGCGCGAACTCGGCGTAGGCGGGACCTCGCCACAGCCCCAGTGCTTCCTCCAGCCGCGGCAGCGCATCCGTGGCCGGCAGATTCGCGGCGGCGCCGACGGCTGCCTCGAAGCGCCAGGCATCCACGGCGTCCGGCTCCGGGCGCAGCGCGTACCCCGGTCCTTCGGTGACCAGCAGGCGGGCAGGGGCCCGGGGCGGACGGTCCGGTTCCAGGGCTCGGCGAAGCGCGGCGACAAAGGTCTGTACGGCGCCCACGGCGCCCGGCGGGGGAACTGTCCACAGGTCCTCGACCAGGTGGGCGACAGGGACGACACGTCGGCGGGCCACGATCAGCCGCGCCAGCACGGCCCGGTGCCGCGGCCCCTTCAATGCGAGCGTGCCACCGCTGCTCTCGGCGACCACAGGCCCGAGCACACCGAATGCGACCCGCTCCATACCCACCTCTCCGGACATCCTGCCGCCACCGTACGCGCTGATTACCTGCTGATTACCTGCTGATTCGCGCCCGGCAGGCTCGAGGTGT
This sequence comes from Streptomyces sp. NPDC019443, assembly GCF_044389785.1. Classification (NCBI taxonomy): domain Bacteria; kingdom Bacillati; phylum Actinomycetota; class Actinomycetes; order Kitasatosporales; family Streptomycetaceae; genus Streptomyces; species Streptomyces sp. NPDC019443. Next base: position 18,697 of record NZ_JBIRYJ010000003.1, on the reverse strand, counting down.
CCGTCACCTTCCGCCTTCCGAAAGGGCGAACCATGACACCGTCCATCCCCGGCTTCGACTACCGCCGCGTCCCTGTCGCCGACGATGTCGCGCTCAACGTCGCCGTCGCAGGATCCGGCAGCCCGATCGTGCTGCTGCACGGTTTCCCGCAGACCCACCTGATGTGGCGGCACGTGGCTGTCGACCTCGCGGCCGACCACACGGTCATCTGCCCCGATCTGCGAGGTTACGGCGCCAGCGACAAGCCCGCCGATACTGCCGTCACAGACGGGACCGTCTACTCCAAGCGCACCATGGCCGCCGATATCGTCGCGCTCGCCCATGCGCTGGGCCACGAGCGTTTCGCTCTCGCGGGGCACGACCGGGGCGCCCTGGTCGCTGTCCGCGCCGGCCTCGACCACCCCGAAGCCATCACCCACCTCGCCTCGCTCGACGTGCTGCCCACGCTCGACATGTGGGACGTCATGCGGGGCACCGGCGCGGCCGTCGGCTTCCACCTCTACCTGATGGCCCAGCCGCCCGGCCTGCCCGAGCAGATGATCCACGCCACAGCGGACGCCTTCTTCGGCCACTTCCTCGACATCTGGACGCACAACCCACAGGCGATCCCGGCCGAGATACGCGCCACCTACCTGGCAGAGTCTCGCGCCGCCGTCCCCTCCATCGTCGCCGACTACCGGGCCTCCGCCGGCATCGACGTCGAACACGACCGGGCCGACCGGGACGCCGGGAACCAGCTGCGGATGCCGGTGACCGTTCTCCAGCAGGACTGGGGCGCGGCTTTGGGCTTCGACGCCGCCGCGCTGTGGAACGCCTGGGCACCCGACTTGCAGCACACCACCGTCTCCTGCGGCCACTTCATGGCCGAGGAAGCCCCCGCTGTCGTCGTCAAGGCCATCCGGGACCTCCTCGCCCGCTGCTGAACGCGTTCACCCACCCCGACAAACCAGCCCAGCCCGCGAGTTGGCTACGAGCGGACTGCCCCGGAGATGTGGCTCCCGTCCACAGACCAACGTCCCGCAGGTGGGAATCAACTGAGAGAAGGCGAGTGGCCTCACGGCGTCGGGGCCGCCGGCAGCCGCCGCACTGATTCGTGCAGCCTGCGGCGGCGAAGGTCGGGCATGCCGTCTGGGCCGCCGACGTCGTGGAGCGCCGACGACGCGATCGTCCAAGCGCCGACGAGCCCAAGGACGTAGGCGAGGGTGTCGAGCATCGCCTCCACGTCGCGCACGACGACCTCGTCGAACAGGTGCTCCTTGTCGCCGAAGTAGACATAGATCAGGCGCTTGTTGGCGCCGGCCTTCTCGGGGATGCGATCGACGCGTGCGCCGGCCGGGCCGTGCTCCTGGAACTCGCTGCTTGAGAACTGATCGCCGGACGGTCGGCTGGAGGGAAAGGACCGGTCAGCGAGCTGGGGCCTGCTGATCGGTCCGGTCCTTCAGGTCTCGCTCGTGCAGTAGTCGTGCGGTCTGTTCGGACACCGGCGCGGCCAGCAGTGCGGTGACCAGGTCGACCAGCCGGCTCGTGAACAGCCGGTCGTCCCTGCGTGGGCGGGCGGCGGCACGGGCGGCGAGTTCGGCGTGGCAGAAGCGCAGGGCGGTGAAGCGGGTGTGGAGCACCGTGGTCGACTCGGGAGGCAGCAGAGGCTCCACCAGGCGCCGCCAGGCGTAGATGCTTGACCCCTCGTTCGGCACGACGAGCTCTACCAGGGGTTCGGGCCGGTTGAGCAGTTCGGCCACGATCTGCAGGAACTCGCGGCCGCCGTCGGGATCGGCGAGCTTCGCGGCAGCTGGCAGCACCAGGGCGGCGGCAAGGGGGCGAAGATCGACTGTGCCGCTGTCCTCGCATTGCTGCAGCAGTACCTCCCGGCGGGCGTCCACCGCAGGGGTGTGTTTGTCGAGTACGGCCCGCAGCAGACCCGCACGGTCACCGAAGTGGTACTGCAGGGCCATCGCGTTGCGCTGGCCGGCGGCCCGTTTGATCTCGCTGAGCGAGACACCGTCGACGCCCTTCGCCGCGAACAGCTGCTCGGCGGCGCGGATGAGTGTGCCGCGGGTGTCACGGGGCTTCCGGCTCCGGGGCGGCGTGGCCGTCTCATGTGCTGTCACGGATGCCCATGATAGCGTCATCACGGCAAAGTGATATGGTCGCATTAAATGTTAAGTCAAGCACCTTGATGCGTGTGGGAGCCCCATCCATGTCCTTGGACTTCGAGACCGACCCCGACTTCCAGCGGCAACTCGACCGGATCGATGCCACCGGCGCCGCACTGAGCCTGGATGGAGGAATCCAGTGAAGGCTCTGACTTTCCACGGCCGCCGTGACATCCGCTACGGGGACGTTCCCGACCCGGCCGTCACCAGCCCCACCGACGCGGTCGTCCAGGTCACCACGGCCGGTATCTGCGGCAGCGACCTGCACATTTACGGCGGCAACCCGTTCAGCCCGGAGTTGGGTTACACCCCCGGACACGAGTGCGTCGGCGTGGTCGTCGACACCGGCAACCAGGTCACCCGCTTCAAACCCGGCGACCGGGTTCTGGTTCCCGCCTCGGCCGGCTGCACCCTGTGCAGAGCCTGCGCGACCGGGCTCACCGCCAGGTGCGAGCGCGCTCGTTCCTCGACGGACCTCTGCTACGGAGTGAGCCCGCAACTCCAGGGCAGTCAGGCCCAGTCTCTGGCGGTGCCCCATGCCGAGGTCAACCTGGTGCACCTGCCCGAAGGTATCTCCGACGAGGCCGCCGTCGTCCTGACGGACAACGCCCCTACGGCCTGGTACGGGTGCCGCCGCGCCCGCATCCAGCCCGGCGAAACGGTCCTGGTCATCGGCCTCGGGCCGGTCGGCCTCATGGCCGCGCAATCCGCCTTCGCCATGGGCGCCGCCCGTGTGCTGGGCGCGGACCTGGTCGCGGAGCGCCGCGCCTTTGCCGCCACCCTGGGCGTCGAGCCGGTCGAGGGCGAGGACGCACGGACGGCCGTACGGGAGATGACCGCAGGGCGCGGACCGGACGCCGTGGTGGAGGCCGTGGGCTCGGACGCCACCATCCAGCTCGCCCTCAAAGCCGTCCGGCAGGCTGGACGGGTCAGCGTCATCGGGGTCAGCCAGAACAAGGCGTTTCCCATCCACATGGGACTGGCCCAGGTCAAGGAACTGGAGTTCGCCATTGGACTGTGCTCGGTCCACTACGAACTCCCTGCCCTGATCGCCCTCACCCAGGCCGGACGGATCACGCCGGAGGTTGTGGTCTCCCACCGCTTCGCCCTCTCCGAGGGCCCCGCGGCGTACGAACTGTTCGACAGCCGTGCCGACGGTGTCCGCAAGGTCCTTCTCGACCCTGCCCGCTGATCCACGTCGGTGCTGCCGCCGCGTCACGCACCTCCGTGCCGGCAGCACCACGACCGTTCAGCGGGCGTTGGGGCCGTCCAGACAACCTGGTCCGGTTTCAACAGCCATAGCCTGCTCCTCGTCAGTCGCCGGATACCCAAGGCTCTCAGACCCCGGAGCGGTGGCGGCCGGTTGGCCTGTACCGGGGCTCGGCCGGACCGGGCCGGGCTGCGATACGGGTCATCCGCCCGCCTGCTGGTGCTTCAAGTGGCGACAGGGGAAGAGCATCGATCTGCCCGTCGGCGACAAGGACTTGGCGGCCGCTGTCGGTGCGGTGGGTTGGGGTCAATGGACAGGGTGTGCCTCCTCTGCTCCCGGGTGTTCGAACTGGGTGCGGTACAGCTCCTCGTAGCGGCCGCCGGCGGCCAGGAGTTCGGTGTGGGTTCCGCGTTGGACGACCTGGCCCTCCTCGACGACCAGGATCAGGTCCGCGGCTCGTACGGTCGAGAGCCGGTGGGCGATCACCACGGCGGTACGGCCCGCAAGCGCCTCCCCGAGCGCCTCCTGGACGGCCGCCTCGGAGGTGGAATCGAGGTGGGCGGTCGCCTCATCGAGAATGACGACCCGCTGGCGGGCCAACAGCAGCCGGGCGATGGTCAGCCGCTGCCGCTCGCCGCCCGAGAGCCGGTAGCCGCGCTCGCCGACGACAGTGTCCAGGCCGTCGGGCAGCGAGACCACCAGCCCTTCCAGGCGGGAGCGGCGCAGGGCATCCCAGATGTCGTCCTCGGTGGCGTCGGGCCGGGCGAGGAGCAGGTTGGCGCGGACGGATTCGTGGAAGAGGTGGCCGTCCTGGGTGACCATGCCGATCGTCTCGCGGATCGAGTCCGAGGTCAGGTCGCGAACGTCTATGCCGTTGAGCCGTACGGAACCGGCGTCGGCGTCGTACAGCCGCGGCATCAGTTGCGCGATCGTGGACTTGCCCGCGCCGGAGGAGCCGACCAGCGCGACCATCCGGCCGGGTTCGGCGCGGAAGGAGATGCCGTGCAGAACCTCTGTGCCGCCGCGGGAGTCGAGAGTGGCGACCTCTTCGAGGGAGGCGAGGGAGACCTTGTCGGCGGAGGGGTAGCCAAAGCGGACCCCGTCGAACTCCACGGACACCGGCCCGTCCGGCACCCGGCGGGCGTCCGGCTTCTCGGAGATCAGCGGTTTCAGGTCCAGAATCTCGAAGACCCGCTCGAAACTGACCAGGGCGCTCATCACCTCGACGCGGGCGCCGGCCAGTGCGGTCAGCGGGGCGTAGAGGCGGGTGAGGAGCAGGGCGAGGGCGACGACGGCTCCCGGGTCCAGGTTGCCGCGCAGTGCGTAGTAGCCGCCGAGTCCGTACACCAGGGCGAGGGCCAGGGCGGACACCAGGGTGAGGGCGGTGATGAAGACGGACTGGGCCATAGCCGTACGGATGCCGATGTCGCGCACCCGGCGGGCCCGGGCGGCGAATTCGGCGGACTCGTCGGCGGGGCGTCCGAAGAGTTTGACGAGGGTCGCGCCCGGGGCGGAGAACCGCTCGGTCATCTGGGTGCCCATGGCGGCGTTGTGGTTGGCGGCCTCGCGCTGCATCTTGGCCATGCGGGAGCCCATCCGGCGGGCGGGGAGAACGAACACCGGCAGCAGGACCAGGGCGAGCAGGGTGATCTGCCAGGAGATGCTGAGCATCACGGCAAGCGTCATCAGCAGGGTGACGAGGTTGGAGACGACGCCGGAGAGGGTGTTGCTGAAGGCCCGTTGGGCCCCGATGACGTCATTGTTGAGCCGGCTCACGAGTGCGCCGGTGCGGGTGCGGGTGAAGAAGGCGACCGGCATCCGCTGGACGTGGTCGAAGACCGCCGTGCGGAGATCGAGGATCAGCCCCTCGCCGAGATTGGCCGACAGCCAGCGGGTGAGCAGACCGAGCCCCGCCTCGGCGACGGCGATGACAGCGATCAGCAGCGCGAGCCGGGTGACCGTGCCGGTCTGCTGGCCTTTGACGATCGCGTCGACGACGCGGCCGGCGAGCACAGGTGTCGCCACGGCGAGTAGGGCGGTGACCACACTGAGCAGCAGGAAGCGGTAAAGCTGCCGACGGTGTGGCCGGGCGAAGGAGACGATGCGGCGCAGGGTGGCCCGGGAGAAGGGTCTCCGGTCCTGCTGGGCGTTCATCGCACTGTGCAGCGATGTCCACGCGGTGACTTCCATGTCCATGGGGTGCCTCCGGAATCTGGTGGGCCGACGCGGTTCCCGTCGGCCGGCACGGCCCGGGGCGCACCCAGAACGCTATGACCTAAACCGAACTTGAGGTCAACCGATTCCTCTCGGTCCTTCAGCGGGCCCGCTTTTCCAGGTTCACTTGCCACTCATGCGCTGTCGGTGGTCGGCGGGTTGACCATCGCCTTCCCCACGCCCGCTGGATCACCGGCCAGAGGCCCGAGGTCGCCGGCGGTCTGTTCCTGGGACCGGCGGGGGAGCGGTGACGCGGCGCCACCCTGCAAAGCCAGGTCAATCGGTTGACTGGTCGTCGAAGGCATCCTGCGCGGCCAGGACCGTGGGCAACTGCCTCTGCAGCAGACCGGGAGTTCCATCAGCTTGTCGGCGGTCTCGCGGCCCATGTCTGTCAGGGAGAACTCGACGTGCAGCCTGCCGGTGGTGTGCACCTCCCGCCGTACGTAACCGTCACGCTCCAGGGCGTGCAGCGCCTGACCGAGCATCTACTGGCTCACACCCTCGACGCGCCGGGCAAGCGCGTTGAACCGCACAGGTCCGTCCGCCAACGTGCCCATCGCGAGCATTCTCCAACGGCCGGTGATGTGATCCAGGACTGACCGCGAGGGGCACACGCGGGCAAACACGCCGTATTCGATGTCGCCGAGGCGCCGAAGCCGCGGCGGTGTTCAGCGGACACGACAACGCCGGTCCGCTGCCCGACCCGGCGGCCATGCCCGTCCCGAGTCCGCCTGGTGTTCGCTGACGCGGCCCGGCGCCACTGAGTACTGCCGACCGCGACACCTGGTACCAGGGCGCTACCTGTGAGGTGTCGGTCCACCGCCGCAACGTCGTCGGCAGGAGAGCCGCGTGGGTTCCCTCGCGACCTCCTGCCGACAGATTCGCAGACACCTGGGGAACGATGTCCAGACCGGCCGTCGTGTGCGATGGCCGGTCTGCCGCTGCCTCCGTACCGGTGATCGTGGACCTCGTATCCCCGCGACGCCAGTCATCCGGGGCGTCGCTCGGATCCGCATCGGGGGCTGGCTATCACCAGGACGGCATCATTGCTTCGGGGTAGCGGGATCCAGCCGCGCCGCGCGGCAGGATCTCCTGGACGCGGGCGAGGTCCTCCGGCGTGAGAGTGACGTGCGCTGCCGCGGCGTTCTCGGCGACCCGCTGCGGGTTGCGGGTGCCCGGGATGGGCACGACGTTGTCGCCCTGGTTCAGCAGCCAGGCCAGCGCGAGCTGCGTGACCGCGATGCCCTTGGTGTCCGCGAGCGCGGTCAGCCGGCGGATGGCGGCCAGGTTCCTCTCGTAGTTGCCGGGCTGCCAGCGGTCGTCCCAGCTGCGCATGTCGTCCGTGGGGTACTCGGCGGCGGGTTTCACTGTGCCGGTGAGGAATCCGCGGCCCAGCGGCGAATACGGCACGAATCCGATACCCAGCTCACGCACCACCGGCAGCACGGTCTCCACGGCGCGCTCGAACACCGAGTACTCGGTCTGCAGCACGGACACTGGGTGGACGGCGTGAGCGCGGCGGATGATGTCGGGACCCGCCTCGCTGAGTCCGAAGTACCGCACCTTGCCTTCGGCGATCAGCTCGCCGACCGTGCCCGCCACGTCCTCGATCGGTACGTCCGGGTCGACGCGGTGCTGGTACAGCACGTCGATGTGGTCGGTTCCGAGGTGGCGCAGGCTGTTCTCGGTGACCTCGCGGATATGCTCCGGCCGACTGTCCAGCGCGACCCCGACGTTCTGCGGATCGCTCAGGTCGAAGCCGAACTTGGTGGCGATCGCGACGTCGTCGCGGAAGTCCTTCACGGCGCGGCCGAGCAGTTGCTCGTTGCTGCCGGTGCCCATGCCGTACAGCTCGGCGGTGTCGAAGAGAGTGACGCCTAGTTCGTACGCCCGGCGGATGGTGGCGACGCCGCCGGTTTCGTCAGCGGCCCCGTACGCCATGGTCATGCCCATCGTGCCAAGGCCAATCGCCCCGACCTCAAGGCCCTGCGTGCCGAGCTTGCGCTTCGGCAGTTTCTTGTCGTGCTGTGTCATGCCTTCAACGCTAGGAGTGCGCCCGCCGCGAGGTCATGGGGCGGAGACCGCATAGGGTTGCCTAATCCTCTCAGCAAGGGAGTGCTTCATGCTGGACCAGCTCGCGTCGGCCATCGCCCGGCACAGCGACGGCCTGTGGTCCGACAGCGCGGTGCCACGCCTCGCGTTGGTCGCGCTCGACGAGCTCGTCGCCCCCCTCGACCTGCTGTACGAGCCGATGATCTGCTTCATCGCCGACGGCGCCAAACGCGCCATCGCGGGCGACCGGAGCTGGGTGACCGGGCGCGGTGAGATGTTCCTCAACTCGCTCGTGCTGCCGGTCACCGCTACGTTCGAGCGAGTGCCGTACCGCTCGGTGGTGTTGCGTCTCGACGGCCGGGCACTCGCCGACCTGCTGCTGGAACTGGACGGAACAGACCCGCGCACGCTCCCCAGTCCCGGCGGGCAGATGGCCGCTCCGATGACGCCGGAACTCCTCGACGCGGTCAACCGGTGGGTGGGGCTGCTCGACACTCCGGACGATATCCGCCCACTGGCGGCCCGTATCGAAAGCGAGATCCTCTACCGTCTTCTCGGCAGTCCGTTCGGCCCGTTCCTGCGGCAATTCGCGCTGGCTGACTCCGGTGCGGCCCGGGTGCGCGCGGCGGCCGCCTGGATCTCCGAGCACTACACCGAGCCGCTCAGCATCGACATGATCGCGGCGGTGGCGCACATGAGCACCGCCACGCTGCACCGGCACTTCAAGACCGCCACCGGTATGAGCCCGCTGCGTTTCCAGAAACACCTGCGACTGCAGGAGGCACGGCGGCAGTTGGTCGCCGGCAACACCACGGCGGCACTGGTGGCGGAAGCGGTCGGGTACGCGAGCGCGACCCAATTCAACCGCGAGTACCGGCGCGCCTACGGCCTACCGCCTGCCCAGGACGCGTCCCGCCTGCGCGGCCGGCTGGCGAAAGCCCGGGGGGCGTAGGGACAACGCCGCCGCGGCAGGGGATAGCGCCGGCGCAGGCCGGGGCTCCGGTGGGCAGCGCGGTCCGGTTGTAGTCCGGCCGCAGGGCGTTCAGCGCAGCATCGATGGCGAACCAGCCGTACTCGGTGTGCTCGCCGGAGGACTCACTTCTGTGGTGTTGACCGACGTCGAAGGCGAACTCAGGCCTCACCAACACATTCGGTCCCCACGTGAACTCGCCAGTTACGTGCACTACCGGGATCGTCGCCCGCGCGTCCAGCTCTCTGAACTCGAACTCGAACTCGAACTCGAACTCGCCGGTCGGAGCGGCAGGGGCCAGCGGCGCTGCGGAAACGGGACAGGGCCCGGTCGCGGGGCCCGTACGGGCGGACCTGACCTGGGATCAATTTCGTGGCCGAACCGCTGACCGAAGGTGCCTGCGTGGCTAGCATGAAACCCGAATTCGCTTCCGCGACAGGGGGAACGCCTGTGCTCGAGATCGATGCGCTGCTCGACCAGATCGTGCCGGCAGCCGAAGCGGCGGTCGTCGCCTACGGCGTGAGTGTGCTGACCAGGGCCCAGGACGAGACGGCAGGGGCGACCGTACGGATGGGGCAGCGGCTGCTCGCCAGGATCCTGAACCGCGGCGCCGACGCCGACCCCGTTCGAGTCACCGTCACCAGCCTGGCGGACGCGGGCGCGGACCGGGACATGCTCGCTTTACGGCGCGCGGAATTGAGGATCGCGCTGCGCGATGCGCTCAGGGACTCCCCAGGCCTTGCCGATGAGCTCTCGGCGCTGCTGCCGGAGCGTCCCGCCCTCCAGGCCGACGGCGAGCGCAGCGTCGCCCTCGCCGGAAACAACTCCGGGATCATTTCCACCGGCGACGGTGCGAAGAACACCCTGCACCAGTGAGCGGCAGGCCCGGTCTCCAGAAGCCGGACCCCGCCGAGCACAAGCCTGACCAGTCGGGCGGCGACCGGTCGGTGAACGTGGACGGTGACAACTACGGCATCGTGAGCACCGGCGACAACGCGAACAACGTGCTCATCCTTCCCGCAGCGCGCCCCGCCGAGAACTCGCTGGCAGGGAAGGCCAATCTGCTCGCGGACAGGGTCAGCGGCTTCCTGAAGCGTGAGGAGGAGCAGCAGCGGTTATGGGATCCGGCCCCGCTGCCTGTGCGCTGTCGACCGGCACCTCCGACGTTGACCGGCCGCCGGAACAGCATCCTCGACGTCTCGGCCAAGGCGGCGGCCACTCTCCCGCTGGACCTGACGGGTCCGCTGGAAAAGATCGCGGCTGTCTACGAGGGGACAAAGCCCGGCAGACTGATGGTGCTGGGCCAGGCGGGTTCGGGGAAGACCATCCTGATCCGGCGTTTCGCAAGGGCCCGGCTGGAAGCTCGCACTCCAACCGGCGAAGCACCGGTACCGGTGATCTTCAGTCTGGGATCGTGGAATCCCATCACCACTCCACTGCGGGACTGGCTGATCGACCGGCTGGAGCGGGACCACCCCTTTCTGGCCGGGGCCGGCCCCGACGGATCGACGTGGGCCGCCGCGCTGGTCGGTGCCGACCGCGTGCTGGCGATCCTGGACGGGTTCGACGAGATCGCCAACGGCCTGCACGGGGCCGCGCTGCTGGACCTCAGGGCCACCACCGTGCCGCTGCTGATGACGAGTCGCCGCGCCGAACTCGAAGCCGCCGTGGGAACAACCGCGCTCTTCGCCGGTATCGAACTGACCGACCTCACCCTCGACGACTCCGTCAACTACCTGCTGCACGACACCAATACGCCGGCCTCCGACACGACCCCCTGCGACTGCACGGACACCACCACCCCGACCGGGTGGGAGTACGTCCTGAACACGTTGCGCCGTCACCCCGACAAACCGGCCTGCGCCAATCTCGCCGCTGTGCTGACCACCCCCCTGATGGTCACACTCGCCCACACCGTCTACAAATCCGGCCGAGATCCGGTGAAGCTGCTGGAAACCGAGGAGTTCAGCACCCGAGGAGCCCTTGAAGACCATCTCCTGGACAACTTCATCCCCACCGCCTACGACCGCTTTCTCAGCAACCGTCCCGCCGCGAAACGCCGGCCCTGGCGCGCCGAACGCGCCCGCCACTGGCTCGGCTACCTCGCCACACACCTGAAAAAACTCGACACACACGACATCGAATGGTGGCGACTGGGAACCGCCATGAGCCTCTCTTCGCGCATGCTCGTCTCAGGGGTCACGAGCGGGCTCGTGTCAGGGACCATGCTCGGACTCGTCTACGGGCTCACGCGCGAGCCCGGAGAGGCATCCTTCAACGTGCTTCTGAACGCGCTGGGGATCGGGCTGGTCTTCGGGCTCATGCACGGATTCGGGTCAAAACTCAAGGTCGGCGGCGCATTTGAACCGTCGCGCATGCACATACAGATCCGCGGCGGGTCGAAGAGAGTGAAGGAGAGTTTCCTCCCCAGAATTCGGGGCGGACTCGCGGGCGGGCTGGTCTTCGGGGTCGTGTTCGGGCTCGGATTGGCGGTCTATGCGGGTCTCCTGGCTTACCCCTGGACCGTGATCGCCTTGGTGTTCGGGCACTGGCTCGTGGCCGGGCTCGCGCTCGGACTGGCGGTCGGGCTCATACTCGCGCTCATGGCTGGGCTTGAGGCTCTCATCGAGACAAAATCCTCGGTCAGCCCGTCGGACCTGTTGAACACGAACCGCACGACCGTGCTCGCCCAAGTGCTCGCGGTCGGGCTGGCGCTCGGGCTCGGGTTCGGGATCGTTGTCGCGCTCGTGAACGGGTTCGCACTCGGGGTCACGAGCGGGCTCGCGGCCGGGCTCGCGGTCGGGCTCGGGGTCGGCACGTTGACCGCTTGGGGCCGGTGGGTGGTCCTGGTCCGCGTCTGGCTGCCCCTGACAGGGCGGCTCCCGTGGGCGGTGAACGCCTTCCTGGACGACGCCTACCAGCGAGGCGTGCTGCGCCAGGTCGGCGCGGTCTACCAGTTCCGCCACGCGCGGCTCCGGGATCGTCTGGCCGAGGTCTACGAGCAACACGAACAGTCGACGGCAGGTGGTCGCTGATGGGTGTCAGGCACCGCACGGCACGCAGCACAATGAGGTACGGGGCCGGAGTCGCCCTTGGAATCGCGGCGACCGTGACAGCCGCGGTCGGAATCCTGGGGGCGTCAGGCTCCCAAACCGCTTCCGCTGAACCGGTTTCGCTCACGCTGCACTACACCTGCGCATTTTCGGGCCTCGGCAACCAGCCCGTGACGATGGAGCTCGACTCGGATATCCCGAATTCGATCAAAGTCGGCAAGGCCAGCCCGAAATCCGCCTTGGACGGAGTGGCGACGGTGGGTGCGAGCTTCACGCAGTTGGCCGCCCTGGCCGGCGCGAAGACCATTGAGGGCTCGTTGGACGGGAACGCCACCGTGACCGCACCGCAGGGCAGCATCCCCCTGACCGTGCCCATGACGATCCCCAGGACCACCATCCCGGCCTCCGGTTCGTTCGACGTCACCGCCAAGGGCACCGCGCCCTCCCTCACCTTCAGCCGACCCGGCAATGCGAAGGTCACCGTCGGCCACCTCACTTTGCACCTCACCCCGAAGGACGCAAACGGCAACACGACCGCCGTGGGCACGATCAACGCACCCTGTGCACTGGAGTCCGGGCAGAACACGGTCCTGCAGTCGCTCGTCATCACGGAGCCGGTGAAGGCAACGGCGACGGCGACCGGCGAGGCCTCCTCCGGGACGACCGGCGGGACCGGTTCCGGAACGACCGGCGGGACGACCACGGGCACGCGGCCCGGAGCAGGGTCCGGCCGTTCGACGTCGGGTACGTCAGGTACGTCAACTACGCCGAGTGCGTCAGCACCCAGCTCGCCCGGGTCCGCACCCCGCGCCCCGATCGCTTCGCAAGGAGCACCGACCGTCGATACGGCACAGGACGATGCGACCAGCGCCGCCGACGACAACACGGCCGATGACGTGGACCCCCGCAATCCGATCGTGCTGACGATGGGAGTCCTCGCCGCGGGTGGCGCCGCCGCCGTTGTCGGTTTCGGCTCACGGCTGAGGAGGCGCCGCTCCGGCGGCGCAGACGACTGAGCTTGATCTTTAGCTTCCGTCCGTCCGTTGCTGGTGCTCAGCTGCCTCGTACACCGCGAACTCCTCACGCGTGCCCACGAAGTGGACTCTGACCGCTGCCCATGCCCAGCTCCGGCTCGCCCGGCCCCTGGCCGAGGACCTCCGCCGTCCCTGGGAGAAACCTGTTGGCTCTGTGAGCCATGTTCTCTCAACCGACCTGCTGACGCAGCGATTTGCCCCCGAGCGCAGCCTGCGGGCCTACTGCACGCCGGGCGTCAATTCGATGCGCATGCCGTCGGCTTCCCGGAGGACGTAGACATGGTCGGTCTTCGCGCTCCAGCCGATGGGCACGGCGTAGTAGCGCCCGTCGCGCGACAGCACACTCTCCATGGCAGGCCAAGGATCAACTCGTCATGTACAACACGCCCTTACCGGTCCACGCGGACGTCCCACGCTCCGGCGGACCCACGACCGTGTGTCCACATCCGCGTCCGAGTCGGCGCTCGGCGGGCTGCCGCAGGCGTCAACTCCTCGTGGAATCGACGAGATGTGGGCCACATCCCGGAAGGCACGTTGAGACAAGGCCGCACGGGCTGCGTATCGCCTCACAACGAAAGAGCGAAGCCCGACCCGTGCCGCCCGGCTCTCCGTCACAGACCCACCCCTGCGACCACCATCCGACGTTCTGATGCGTATCCGCCCATGAAAGACATCGCTGGCCTGTCCGCGACAAGACATTCCACGGACGTTGGTTGAGGAGGACTGCCGGTGGGATTCAACGACACCGAACCTCAGCGAGCTCACAATCCAGGTTCTGATCTCGCGCAAGAGATACGGGACTCCTTCCAGGCCGTGCTGGACGCCTTGGACGCCGCACGCGCCGACCTCTACGCGGTCGACGAGCGGCAGGGCTGGCCCGAGTCCCCGCCGCCGTCCTGGCAACAGCCCAGCGAACCGGCCTGGGACGCAGGCCTCACTCATCCGACCCCGTCCCTGTCCTCGCCCCCGGCTCCGCTCCCATCCCGACGGACACAGCCGGTGGGGACTGGGCCCGCGTGCCTGGATCCGGATCCTCCGCATGCCGTCGAGCCGTATGTGGTGGAGCCGCTGCGGACCGGTGGCGTACGGCAGGTCGACGCTCCGGAGGATGTCGTGGTGGAGCCGCTGTGGTTGCGCGCCACGCATCTGGAGCCTGTTCCGCCCCCGTCATTGGGAACGCCACCGCCGGTGGGAGAGCCGCCGATGGCGAGTGGCGCAGGCCCGACGTACGCCGCGCCGCCGCTGACCTTCCCTCCCCCGCAGGAGGGCGCGCGCGGCCGGACCGGTCCGCGTCCGTACACCGAACGGCCGGCTACCCCCGGGCGCCCGGCTCCGCCCTCGGACCAACTCCTCGCCCCGTCCTCGGAGGCGCCACCGCCACCGCCACCCGTCCGCGCGCACGCGAGGAACAGAAGCCGAGGATGGCGGCGCTTCACCGACCGGCGGGACACTCGTGTCGCCGGAGTCTTCGGACTGGGCGCCGTGAGCGGACTGATCCTCGCCTCTTCGCTGCTGGTCGGCGAAAACCCCGCACCGGCGGTCCCGTCCGCGCCCTCCGAGCAACTGGACCGGCCGCCGCTGCCCGACAACCCCGCACCCAGCCTCCCCGAGATCCCGGGCACGGGTGTGCTGCGCCAGGGCGACAGCGGCCATGGGGTATACGAGCTGCAGGTCCGTCTGCTCCAGGTCCCGAACATGTACGACGGCGGTGCCATCGACGGTCGCTACGACAAGGAGGTCCGATCGGCGGTGGTCAGATTCCAGCAGTGGTACGGCGTCCGCGGTGACGAGACGGGCGTCTACGGCGACAACACGCGCCTCGCCCTCATGTTGCGAACCAAGTAGTAGGACTCCGTTACTTCCCCGCCGACTCGGGCGGCTGCTTCGGTTTCGGAGAAGGTCCGTCAGATGCCGGGTCCAGGTGAGCACCTGGCCGGAGGGCTCCAGGGAACTGCCAGGAGCCAGCGCCGTTGCCGCGTGCAGCGCCCCGGCTTGCCCGCTGGCCGGCCTACTACAACCGGCGGCGACGCCACTCCGGCGACCGGTTACCTCACCCCGGGTCGAGCTCGAACGGTGGATGATCACATCACGTAATCTGTCACGCGTTGCGGGAAACCCGGTGCCCACTCCCGAGGTTCAACCAAGCAGGTGGCACGCGCATTGTGTGGACAGTCCAGCGAGAGGAAATCCGATGATTTTCATCACGGCCAAGTTCAAGGTCCGCCCTGAGTACGCCGACCGGTGGCCTGAGATCGCCGCCGACTTCACCGCCGGCTCGCGCGGTGAGCCGGGCTGCCTGTGGTTCGACTGGTCGCGGAGCATTGAGGACCCCACGGAGTACGTGCTGGTCGAGGCCTTCCGAGACGACGATGCCGGGGCAGCGCACGTGCACTCCGAGCACTTCAAGACCGCGCAGCGGACTCTGCCACCCCACCTGGCCGAGACACCCCGGATCGTGAACGTGAAGGTCCCGCATGACGACTGGTCGCTGCTGGGTGAGATGGCAGTCACCGGCATGGAATAGCCCGGTCTGTCCGCGACGGGGGACGTGGACAGACCGAGGCGGCGGTGGGGCGGGCGCTACCTGTGGGCGCGGACGAGGCGGGTGCCGGCCTTCCGCGGTCCTGCCAGGGGTCTGTAGCACGCGGGCGGTCGAAACGGCGAACCCGTGCTCGGCCAGGATCTCCATCCACCGGTGGGGTCGGTAGTCCCACCGCTTCACCGCGAGCGGGTCCTCGTCCCCGGACCGGTCGACGTACGAGGCCCGGCAGCCGTAGCAGCCCTCTACCGGCGGGCGCTGCGAGAACGCGAGCACGCCACCCGGCGCCGGAGGTCGGACGGGAGCACAGTCTGATCTCGCCCTCGCTCGTCCTGTACGGGGGACCTGGTCGGCGCTGCTGAGGCGGTTCGGCCAGTGTCGACAGCGGTTGTGTACGTGATGCGCGGCGGATTCCGTCAACGGCATCGGCTCGCCGAAGCCCGATATCGCGTTGTCGAGGGCACGCACCTTGCGGCACTGGAGGCGGGTGCGATTCCCAAGGCGCCCCAGGCGGCCTGGGGCGCTTCTCCATCGTGACGGAAATTACATTCTTCCTATTTCCTCCATTTTGTGGATTATTCTGTGCGAATTCACTTGTTCAGGCTGCTCTGGCTGGTCAAACGCACGTTTCCAGGCCGGTGGGCGCTACAGGGAGAGATATGGGACTCGCACGCAGTAGAACGGGCAACTGGCGGATTGTTCTGCCCGTCGCAGGTGGGGCTGTCGTGCTCGGGTTGGGTGGCCTCTACATCGCCGGGCTGGTGGCCGGTGACGACATCGCAGAGGGCACACGGGTGCGCGGGGTCGACATCGGCGGAATGGGCCGGGCGGAGGCCCGGCAGGTCCTGGACCGAAGGCTCGGGCCGGTCTTCGCGGCGCCGGTCGCGTTGAAGATCGGTGACCGCATCGAGAAGGCCGATCCCGGCGGGCTCGGGCTGTCCCTCGACACTGCGGCGACCGCCGACCGCGCCGCAAGCGCAGGATCCGATCCGGTAACGGCAATCGGCAGGCTCTTCGCCTCCGGCGGCCGGGACGTCGAGCCGGTGATACGCATGGACGAGCGGAAGAGCCGGGCGGGAGCCGACCGCATCGCCGCGGCCAGCAAGCGGCAGGTCCGGGATGGGGCGATATCGTTCGAGAAGGGCAGAGCGACGGCCGTCGCTCCGGTCACCGGCGTCGCCCTGATCACAGACAAGGCGCTGGACACTATCCGCGACGGCTACCTCCGCACTCCGGACGCCGCCCCCGTCGTGATGCCGGTGAGGCAGACGCAGCCGCGGATCGGCCCGCACGAGACCGAGCGGGCCATGAACGAGTTCGCCCGGCCCGCGATGTCCGGACCCGTAACGCTCACCCTCGCCGAGAAACGCATATCCATTGGCACCGCCGCGCTCGGCAGGCATCTGGCGATGAAGCCCGACAGCCAAAACCGCCTCGTGCCGGCCCTCGACTCCAAGGGTTTGCTCGCCGACCCCGCTGTCTCCCGCCCGGTGCGGGACGCCTCCCAGGGCCCGCGGGATGCCGTGCTCCGGCTCGACGGCGACGACCGCGTGGTCGTGGCCCAGGAAAGCTCCGTGGGGCGGCAGGTCACCGCGAAGGCATTCGGCGAGGCCGTGGTACCCCTGCTGACCGGCTCCGGCGCGGCCCGCACCGGTGAGATCGCCACCGTAGCGGTTCAGCCGCAGCTCACGAGTGCATCGGCACAGCGGCTCGGCATCAAGGAGAAGGTCTCCTCATTCACCGTCGCTTTTCCGCCCGCCCCTTACCGCAGCACCAACATCGCGCGCGCGGTGGAGCTCATCAACGGCTCTCTTGTTCTCCCCGGACAGGAATGGAGTTTCAACCGAACGGTCGGTGAGCGTACGAAGGGCAACGGCTTCGTCGACGGCATCATGATCAACAATGGTCAGTACGTGAAGTCGCCCGGCGGCGGCGTCTCTGCAGTCGCCACCACCATGTTCAATGCCATGTTCTTCGCGGGCGTCAAGCCCGTGGAGTACGGCGCCCACTCCTTCTACATCGAGCGCTATCCCGAAGGCCGCGAAGCCACGGTCGCGTGGGGCACCCTCGACCTGCGCTGGACCAACGATTCTGGTCACGCCCTCTATATCAAGGCCGAATCCACCGGCACCTCGGTGAGTATCACCTTCCTCGGCACGAAGAAGTACGACGAGATACGTGCGACCAAGGGGCCGCGCACCAACATCAAGCCGCCGGGGGCGCGCACGGGCAGCGGCCCGAAGTGTGAAGTCCAGAGCCCACTCGAAGGGTTCGACGTCGCTGTCGGCCGCGTCTTCGTGCGGGACGGCCGGGAAGTCAAGCGTGAAGACTTCAAGACCCACTACACGCCTCGCGACAAGGTCACGTGCACCCCGGATGAACCGGCCTCCGCAGCGGCGGTGGGCCGACCGGACGCACCCCGCGCGACGGCAACGAGTGACAGCGCCACACTCGGCTGATTCGTTGTCCGCGTACTCGCGAAAATCCCAGTCGGGTACGCGTGAACGGACTCTTTCGCTGATCTTGTGATGCTGCACATGGCTGCTCGTCCCCGGGGCCGCCCCGGTGGTGATGCCGGGGCGGCCCTGGTGGGTTCGGAACCGGCAGGTCAGACCTGGCCGGCCTTCTCCAGTGCGGTGCAGCAGGTGTCGACGATCAGGCGCGTCACGACATACGGGTCGACGTTGGCGTTCGGGCTGCGGTCCTCGATGTAGCCCTTGCCGTCTTCCCCGCCCGCCGCACCGTGTCGGTATCAGGGGTGCTGCCGGCACTCCTCACTTTGACGTCGCTCCCCGTTCTCCCCATGGCGGTACCTGCTTTCGTTCGCATTCGCTGCTTGCTCCCCCTGAAATGGCCCCGAGTGGCTGGACCGTGGCCGCAGCGGGACGATGCGCACGAATGCGCAGGCATTGCCCGAACCGCAGCCTGGGGCGGCGCTGTTGCCGGCAGCGAGGGGTTGTCCTCCAGTTGTCCGGGGAAGCGCTGTTGATGGATCTCACTTCACCAACGTCGGCAAGGTCCGTGCAAGCCAGGAACCACCGTCCGGCCAAACCCTTGGGTGGCCCGGTCGACACCCCGGTCAACGCTCTCGGTGGACACCCCGGTCCCCTTTCGGTTCGGCCGGAGCCTGACGACACGCTGTAACTCAGCACCGTTCCTAATCAGTGAGCAGGAGTGAGTCTTGGACCCACTGCCCGGCACTGCGCGCATCCCGAACGGTTTTGGGTGCGCTGGTCTCCCGCGTTCTGTGTCTGATCCCGGTCCGGGGGCGTGCCTCGTGTGCACGGTCCGTGACGGGGCGGCGGGTTTCCTCACGTCCTCGGGTGCCGC
Source organism: Streptomyces sp. NPDC019443 (assembly GCF_044389785.1). Taxonomy (NCBI): domain Bacteria; kingdom Bacillati; phylum Actinomycetota; class Actinomycetes; order Kitasatosporales; family Streptomycetaceae; genus Streptomyces; species Streptomyces sp. NPDC019443. Next base: position 142 of record NZ_JBIRYJ010000003.1, on the reverse strand, counting down.
GATCGGCCTGGACGGTCCGATGCCCCGCAGCATCGCTCTGGTGCTGGGGGGGCGGTGTCGTCCGTCGCCGGATCGGGTACCCGAGGGCGCGCCTGCCAATCGCGACCGAGGCCGCGTCATGGCGAGTCATGGTTCGTTTGCT